>NZ_AXUX01000001.1:1502540-1575860 GCF_002760475.1 Synechococcus sp. 63AY4M2
GCTTTGCGTGAAGGAACTGTCTAGAGGCGCTTTGACAACGCCGTTACGGGTTCTTTTGTGGACTGCGTAAGAATCCCCCGCCTTCAGGCGGTGGGAGTGTCAAGACTGCGGTCGCCTCCGTCGATAGTCTCGATGGGCCAGATTGAAGTAATCCTGAGTTGGATGCTGAGGAGTAAATCGGTGGGGATTCACAAGCAATGGCTCAAATAGCCCGCTAAAAGGTTCGGATCCCTGCCCTCTGCTGTCTAAGGAAAGAGCATACAATTGAGGAAGACTAGCCCCGTGATGGACACGTGAACATGCTGAAACGAATCAGTCGAAGCTGCCGGCCCCTGCTGGCCATTGCCCTGGCTTTGATCTTGGCCTTGGCCCCCGTCAGTGCCGTCTGGGCGCGCAGTGGTGGTCGCATTGGCGGTGGCTCTTTCCGCTCTCCGACCTTCTCTGCCCCCCGCTCCGTTGGCCCCCGCTCGGCTCCGGTGTACCCCAGCTATGGAGGGGGGTTCGGCTTTCCCCTGGTGGTGCCCTTTTTCTGGGGTGGTGGTGGCGGCCTGCTGACACTGCTGCTGCTCATCGGGGCAGGTAGCTTTCTGGTGCGCAGCCTGCGCTCGGCTGTTTCCGAAGATGGCGACGAGGGGGTTGCTGACCCGCCAGTAACCCTGGCTCAGGTGAAAGTGGGCCTGCTGGCCAGCGCCCGGCAACTGCAAAAAGACATGAACGCCCTGGCTCTGGAAGCGGATACCCAATCGCCGGAAGGGCTGAGCCAACTCCTGCAAGAGGTCACCCTCGGCTTGATGCGCTACAGCGACTACTGGGCCTATGGCCATGCCCAAGCAGAGAAGCTGCCTCTCTCCCGCGCCGAGTCTCTGTTCTACCAAGCCTCTTTGCAAGAGCGCAGCAAGTTTAGCGCCGAAACCCTCAGCAACCGCAACAACCAAATCCAACAGGTTCCCCAAGCGGTCCTTAAACGCGCTGCTGCCGGGATCCCGGATGTCGGCGAGTATCTGGTCGTTACTCTACTAGTTGCGTATCGCGGCAACTTAGGTACACTACCTGTAGTTAAATCTGCGGCGGATCTGCGGCAGTGCCTGCTGCAGTTGGCCTCCATTCCGGCGGAGCGAATTGTGGCGATCGAAGTGCTGTGGACGCCGCAGTTGGAAGGAGACACCCTGTCGGCAGAGGCGCTGTTGACCGAGTACCCGGAAATGCGGCTCCTGTGAGAGCGCTGGAGTGAGGAGACGGCTGCTGTCGGCTAGGGGTCTCGCCGCCAAGGGAGGTTCTATGTCCGGGTTTGATGCTTCGGCAGACAGGAGCCGTCGTTCTCCTTGGGCTGTATTGCGTTACAAGAGTCAAGCAGATTCCCTGCTGGATGAGCTGCTTGAGGATTTGGAGCACAGCCTTGAAGAAGGGCTGGTGGAAGAGTACCCCTATTGGGGCACGCGCCCGCCGCTGCCTTTGCGGCGCTCTTCTATGGCCTCAGGGATCCTACTGGGTTTGGCCTTGGCGGCCACTCTGGTAGCAGGGCTAGCCTTCTGGACGACCCTGCGCCGCCGGGCGGGAGTCTTTTCTCAGGCCAATTCTCCTTGGCTGAGGGATCCTGTGACTGAGGCCTCCGATTCTCCCAACTCGGATTTCCGGCTGGCCCAGGAACAGGAACCATCTCGGCCCCCAGAGGCGGGAGGTAAAACTCCTCGAGATCCCTCTGAGGAAGTTTCGTCTCAGGAGCCACCTAGGATCACCTTAGCCGAGCCAGAGGCGAAAACAACCCCCGTAAGGCCGCCAGCGGCCACCGCTCCTACCCCTGCAGCGGCAACCAGCGCTTCTCCTCCCTCCCTCAGGTCTGCGCCGGTGCGGATCCCGCCTCAACCGCCGCCGCAGATGAAGCTGGTGGGGTTGATCCACGATCCGGGCGATCCCAAGGCTCTGATTCTGATCGACAACGTGGTGCGACAGGTGCCGGTTGGCCAGGCGGTGAAAGCAGAGTGGCGGGTCACCTCCATCAGCCCCTACGGGGTGAGGGTAAGCAATGGCGCTCAAAGCGTCACCTTGCAATTGGGGTTGTCGCAACGGCTCTAGATATCTCTCTTGACATCTGGAGAGGGATCCCTGTGGAAAGTTGGATCAAATCGAAAAAGGGAGAAGGGGCAGATGCAATTTACCAAGCTGGGGCGAATGAGCCGCTGCAGAGTGGGGTTGGGCTTGGCTTTGGGGTACCTCTGTCTTGGTCTGTTCGCTTGTCGCCGTGCGCTCCCCTCCTCTGGCTCTCCATCGGGGATCCCACCGGCCTACGCCCATCGCCCGCAACTGCAGGGCAAGGCGCTGGTGGAGCTAGAGGTGCAAACTGCTGAGGGAGCGGGCAAGGTGATCTTGGAGATTCACGGGGAGGAGGCGCCCCTCACGGCTGGCCAGTTTGTGGATTTGGTGCAGCGGGGCTTTTACAACGGTCTCACCTTCCATCGAGTGGAGAAAGATCCCCAACCTTTTGTGGTGCAAGGAGGGGATCCGCGGGGAGATGGCACCGGTGGCGCTACCGAGCCGGGCAGCAACCGCCTGCGCACCATCCCTTTGGAGATTCAGGTGCGTGGGGAGCCTCACCCCCGCTACAACACCTTGATTGAGGATCCCATCGCCCTGAGCAAGCTGGCCTTGCCCCATCGCTTGGGCGCGGTGGCCATGGCCCGTTCTAGCCCGCTGGATTCGGCCTCTTCCCAGTTTTACATCGCCCTCTCTGCTCTGCCGATCCTGGATGGGCGCTATGCGGTGTTCGGCTATGTCACCAGTGGCATGGAGTGGGTGGAGCGCCTGCAGGTGGGGGATGTGATCCGCTCGGCGCGGGTGCTGGAAGGAGCGGACTTGCTGCAGGTTCCCGGATCTCCAGATTCAACTGCAAACTAGGGACCTCGGCGGCTTATGATGGGCTGCAGCCAGGATTTGCTTGCTTGGCTGCTTTTTCCGCCTTCATTCTGGCCTTTTGCCTGGGGAGAAGAGATTTTCGTGCTCCTGCCCTCCCCGCCAACGGCACCAATCTGCCCGCGCCCCTTCATGTACCAAGATGCCTTTTCTCCCCTAGACGAGCTGCCACCTCACTCGCCGCCGGAGGTAGATGTGGAGCGGATGCTGCAGCAGTTGCAGGATCCGGATCCCCGTTTGCGGATGCAGGCGGCCCGCGCCTTCTGTGAGATCGAAGAGCCCCGTGCCGTGCCGTCCCTGTTGGCTCTGCTCAGGGATCCCTGCCCATTGGTGCGGGTAGGGGCGGCCTATGCCCTAGGTCGAAATTCGGATCCCTGTGAGGTGGAGCTGCTGATCGACAGCTTGCGCCGGGATTGGAATGGCTATGTGCGCAAAGGGTTGGTGTGGGCCCTGGGCAATGCCAAGGATCCGCGGGCCTATCCGGTGTTGCTGGAAGTATTGGCCGGAGATATCACAGCCGTGCGACTGTGGGCGGCCAGCGCCCTCGGACAATTGGCCCAAGCTCAGGTGTTGCCCGGCCCGGCCTTGCAAGAGGTGGCGGCAGCCCTCTGTCGGGGCTTGGCCCACGATCCGGTGGCGGCAGTCCGCGGCAACTGCGCCTGGAGCCTAGGGATCCTAGGGCAACATCTGAAGCCGGCGACGCCCTATACAGCTCTCTATCAAATGCTCACCAAGCAGTTGCTGGCCAGCGCCAGCGGCGACCCTGACTGGGGAGTCCAGGATGATGCGCGACTTGCCCTGCAAAAGCTGGCAGATCCGGATTTGCTGGAAAAACTGGGTAACTTCGACTGACCTGGTCGAGCCCAGGCAGCTCGGCCCCAGAGCAAGCTAGGAGCGACGGCTTCAGCGAACCAGGTCAAGCAGCCAGGCAAAGTAGAAGCGGCTTCGAATGGTTCGGCGTTGTTGCACTTTCCAGCCCCACTCGGCCAGGTGGCCCACCAACGTCGCCTCGCGGTGTTGATAGGCGCGGGTGGTTTTGCTGGGGCCAGGGAAGAACTCCCCTACTTTCTTCAGCAGCGTCAGCCAGGGGGTTTTGGGAGCAAAACTGAAGATCAGGCGAGAGCGGGCCAGGCAAGTTAGGTGGTTGAGCATGCGCAGGGCGTCGGCTTCGGGATAGTGGATCATCACATCCAGGCAGACGACGACATCGTACTCCCCCGTCAGTTCCTCCAAATCCAAAACCTGAAACTGGGGGTTGTCTGTGGATCCCAGCTCCATCTGTTGGCGGCGACGCGCTTCGTTGACCATTTGCTCGGAAATGTCGCTGGCAAACACCTGCGCCCCTCGGGCGGCCAAAGGCAAGCTAAGGCTGCCCACTCCGCAGCCGGCATCGCAAATGCGCAGACCGGAGGGATCCCCCAGCCATTGCAACACCGTCTCGACTGTGCGGGCATGGCCCAGTCGAATATCTTTCTGGACAAAATTGACTTCCTCGTTGCCGTAGATGCGCCGCCAGCGCTCGAAACCGACGGTGTTGAAGTAATTGCGGACAATGGCTTTTTCTTGCATAGAACTTCCAGCTACACGACCTCCTCAGGGGCCTTCCTTGCCGATGCGGATACATTCTACCCCGAAGCCGCTGCCGCCACTCCCAGCGCCTGTCCCATGGCTGTATTAGAATTAACTTGCCTTCACTGGAATAAAACTCGATGACGGAAGCTGAGATTGCCCAGGCGTTGCAGGCTCGCTTGGCCGTCCCTGTCAAGATCGCCGTCAAGCGTCGCCAGGCTCACCTGCACGTTCTCCTCAACCGCTCCCCGCAAACCCAGCTCGACTATCCCCATCTCACCCAACAGGTGCGAGCCGCGCTGGAGGCGTTGGGCCTATCCGGCCTGGAGCAGGTGACGGTCTATGGGCGAGCGTCAGGACATTCCGAATACGAGTGGCAGCAAACCCAGCCGCTGCGGGATCCTCTCTTGAGCGCTGAGGAGACCACGCTCGTGCTGGAAAAGCAAGGCAACCGGCTGCTGCAGGATCTAACGCTGGTTGCTCCCGATTCCGCCGGCCCCCAGCCTGAGCCCAAAGAAAAGGGTCCCGGCCAAAAAGCTGCTGGCAAAGGCGGATCCCCTATTGCCTGGCTGTGGCCGGCAGGAGCAGTGCTGATGGTCGGGATGGCGGTGGCGGTTTTGCTTCTTTTCTTTCTCTAGAAAGCAGTCTGGCTGGGGATCAGGCCGGCTGTGGCGAAGGCCGGGATCCAGACGGGGCCGAGCGAGTCAATGCCGCCCTCTGCAGGGCATCCTGCAGCATCCGCTCCACCAGCTCCGTAAACGTCCAGCCCAGAGCTGCCGCCGCCTCTGGGCAAAGCGAAGTGGGGGTCATCCCGGGCAGGGTGTTCACCTCCAGCACCCAAGGGTTCTCGTCGGCATCCACCCGCAGATCCACCCGCGCCAGACCTTCACATCCCAACACCCGATAGGCCCTTAGCCCTGCCGCCTCGCAGCGGGCCAGCCCTGCCGCGCTGAGGGAACAGGGGATCAAATGCCGTGAGCCGCCGGGGGCGTACTTGGCTTCGTAATCGTAAAAATCTCCCTGGGCAGGGATGATCTCAATGGCCGGGAGAACCTGGCCGGAGAGAATGGAGAGGGTGATCTCCTTGCCGGGAATGTAGCGCTCCAGGAAGACCCGCGAGGAGACCGAGCTGGCCAACGCCAGCCCCTGAGCCAACGACACCTCATCCCGCGCAAGGCTAATCCCCACCGTCGAGCCGCTGTTGCTGGGCTTCACCACCAGCGGGGATCCCAAACGCGCCACACACTCGGCCCAGGAGAGCGGCTGCGCTTCATCCCAGACCAGCCACTCAGGAGTGGGAATCCCTTCGGCCCGAAAGATCTGCTTGGAGACCAGCTTGTCCATGGCCAGAGCGCTGGCCAACGGCCCGGATCCCTGATAGGGCAAGCCCAGCCACTCCAGCATCCCCTGCACCACCCCATCCTCACCGCCGGGGCCATGCAGGGCAATCCAGACGAAGTCGCAGCCTGCCTGCCGTTCCTGCCAAAGGCGCAGCGGCAGATCCTCCTCGGGGTCGATCAACTTCGCCCGATGCCCCAGATCCTCCAGCGCCCGCTTACAGGCTTTGCCCGTTACCAAAGAAACCTGACGTTCTGCCGAACGACCCCCTGCCAAGATAACAATGTTCATGGCTTAACCCCAAAGCACTCCCCACTCCCAGCAACCGGCACCAGGATAGCCGCATTCCCTCACTCTAACCTACGAAGGAGGACGGCGGCGGCGCAAAAACTCGGGAATGTCCAAGCCCCCGGATGCAGGGGGCTCAGGCTCAGGGGGCTGTCGAGGCGGTGGCTCAGAGCCAGAGGCAGTGGTCCTACGCGTCCCCACCCCCCCCTTGTTGGCGACCGAGGCTTTGGATCCAGAAGCGGCAGCCGACCGCGATCCGTCAAAACCGGTGGCGATGACGGTGATGCGCACCTCCCCTTGCATGCGCTCGTCCTGGACGGTGCCGAAGATGATGTTGGCTTCTGGATCCACTGCCTCAGCGATAATCTCAGCGGCTACCGTGACCTCGTGCAACGACAGATCCAGCCCGCCGGTGATGTTGAAGAGCACGCCCTTGGCCCCTTCGATGGAAGTTTCCAAAAGGGGAGAGGAGACGGCGGTAATGGCAGCTTCGCGGGCGCGGGACTTGCCGGATCCCATGCCAATGCCCATCAAGGCAGTGCCGGCATCGGCCATCACGCTGCGCACGTCGGCAAAATCCACGTTGATCATGCCGGGGATGAGGATGATATCCGAAATGCCCTGCACCCCCTGACGCAAGACATCGTCCGCGACGCGAAAAGCCTCGTGCACAGGAGTTTGCTCAGAGATCACCGAGAGCAGCTTGTCGTTGGGGATCACGATCAGGGTATCGACCGCCTCCTGCAGCGCTTGGATCCCTTCTTCGGCCTGCTTGGTGCGCCGCTTGCCCTCAAAGGAAAAAGGCCGCGTCACCACCCCCACCGTCAGGGCACCGCTGGCCTTGGCAATCTGGGCGACGATAGGGGCTCCACCGGTGCCCGTGCCCCCTCCCATGCCGGCGGCAATAAAGACCAAATCTGCCCCTTTGAGAGCCGCTGCAATTTCTTCGCTGGACTCTTCGGCGGCTTTCTGACCAATGGCCGGGTTGCCGCCTGCCCCCAGCCCGCGGGTTAACTTTTGCCCGATTTGCAGGCGGTTCACCGTTGATGTCGAGCACTGCGCAAGGGCCTGAGCATCCGTGTTGATACTCCAAAACTCAACACCCTTGAGGTTGCTGGCCGCCATCCGACTGACCGCGTTGCCACCTCCACCCCCCACGCCCACCACCTTAATTTTCGCGGCATTGCTCAGCATGTTCTCCTCTGGATGAGCCGCTGCCTTGGTCTGGGCTCCGTTTCTTTCATACTCGACCTGAGAGTCCTCCCCCGTGTAGCGCTCACTCCAATGGGAAGGCGTTGACTGAGTTTGCTCCAAGCCTTGCCCAGGACTGGGAGGATGGAAGTCTGACCAATGGTTAGATGGCATGTCAGCCCTCAAGATAGCTTAATTCTGGCAAATATCGAACATGCTAGCTGATTTAATATAAGGCAACTCTCTTCAGATGCCAACGGTGAAGACGTTTGCGGATCTTCTAGCTAGGCGGATGCGGCCCCCAAAAAGAGCCTCATCCGGATAATCTGGGCGCTTTCATGTTTCGTACTTTGCCTATGAATCTTCTCTCGCAGTTAAGCTTCCTCTTTTGTACAAGCGAGGTTCCTATCGAAGGGTACGTATTCCCGAACACCTAGTAGATAGAGCCCAAATTAGGACGAACTGTTGCCCCCAGCGCGCTTCGGTCGGAGCTGAGCTTGCGCTTGCCTAAAAGCTAACTTTGCGTTTTCTTTTCGGAGTATTCGAGAATACTCACCCCTCCCAATTCGAGCCTGGCAGACCAACCGCCAATTTTTGCCGATTTTTAATGCTGAGGTTTGGGTATTCTGCAAACTACCCCACGGCTAAAGCCGAAGGCTTCTGCGCCGAAAGAGCCGGTGGGGGGGTGCCGTCGGGGATCCGCGCCATGGGCTTAGAGCGGCTGCAAATGGATCTCGGCGTTCAGCCGCTGGCACAGGGATCCCCCTGATCCTGCGCCGTCGTCCTGCTGGCCAGGGCCTCTACCACTTCGTCGGAGTTGGCAGTCAGCACCACAACGGGGCGCTCGCAGGCGAGGGGGAAAGCGTGCCAGGTGCCGCGGTGCAGCAGCAGCCCGTGCCCAGGGGGGAAGCGCAGGGCTTGCACTTTGTCTAGGTCGGGGAGGGTTTTGGGGGGAGCCATGACCATGATGAATGGCTCCTGTCCCAAGGCTATAAACACATACGCAGGTGGCGCTCCGGCAGAGCACGGCCGGGTAGCTGGGCAGGATCTTGGCGGTGCGGATGACGGCTTTGCCGGTGTACCAGCAGTCGATCCTAGTTTTTTTCGGGGCAGCCGAAGAAAGGGAGGAGCAGGCAACGGTTTTCTCACCCCAGTCTGAGTCTCTGCGGGCCTTATTCTGGTGAGCTGGGCGAGTTAAACTGCCTCTCGATGATGTGGCAAATTTGCCTGGCAGCGGTGCCGTCGCCGAAGGGGTTTTGAGCCTGGGCCATGCGGGCGTAGGCCTGGGGATCCGTGAGCAATTCTCGGGCCGCCTCCAGGATCTTTTCGGGATGGGCGCCCACCAGGCGGGCGGTGCCGGCAGCAATCGCCTCAGGGCGCTCGGTGGTCTGCCGCAGCACCAGCACCGGTTTGCCCAAAGCTGGCGCCTCTTCTTGAATGCCGCCGGAATCGCTGAGGATGAGAGTGCAGCGCTGCATGGCGCTGACCCAGCAGGGATAGTCCAAGGGCTCGGTAAGAAAAACTCGCTCCCGGGATCCCAACAGGGCCTGCAGGGGCTCTCGCACCGCGGGGTTGGGGTGGAGAGGCAAGAGGAGGGCCGTGTCGGGGAACTCCGCCAAAATCTGCAGCAGAGCCTGGCCGATGGCTATTAAGGGATCCCCCCAGTTTTCCCGCCGGTGCACAGTAACCAACAAAACCCGATAGCGCCCCCAGTCCAAGCCAGGGATGGGGCAGGGGATCCCAAGCGCAGCTACCTGTAGCAGGGCATCGATGACGGTGTTGCCCGTGCAATAGATAGAGCCGATCACGCGGCTTTGCTTCAGGTTATCCACCGCTTGCGGCGTGGGAGCAAAGTGCAGGCTGGCCAACTGAGAAATGAGACGGCGATTGGCCTCTTCGGGAAAAGGGTGGTAGAGATCGTCGGTGCGCAGGCCGGCTTCCACATGGCCTACTGGAATGCGTTGGTAAAAAGCAGCCAGGGCAGCGGCAAAGGCGGTGGTGGTATCGCCCTGCACCAAAACCAGTTGGGGCCGCTGCGCCTGCAAGTAGGGTTCTAGACCCCGCAGGGTGGCTTCGGTGATGTCGGTCAGGCTTTGGCGGGGACGCATGATCTCCAGATCCCGATCCGCCCGTAGGCCGAAGAGCCGCATCACCTGATCCACCATCTCCCGGTGTTGCCCTGTCAGGATCACCTCGGTGCGCAGGTGGGGACTGGCCCGCAGGGCCTGGATTACCGGAGCCAGCTTAATGGCTTCGGGCCGCGTGCCCAAGATCACAGAAACCAGAGGAAGGGAGGTCATAGGCTCAAGGGCATCGGCGCCTGGGGGAAGCGAGCAACTCTGGCCCCGCTCCAGACAGATCGGCCGTCAAATCGGGTTTTGGAAAGGCCCTGACTGGGATCGGAGGCTCCCGCCTGCCTGGTTCTCAAGTTACGGCAGCACAGCCTCTGTAGATGGGGATGTTTCCGGGGCCAACTATAGGCAAAGAGAAACCAGCAGAGGGCGCTCCCCCCGATCTTAACCCCCGATTGCTCTACCTTTTGCTTCGCCGAAGCCAGCCCTGGGCAGGGATCCGGCAAAAAACATCAAAACCAAACAGCGCTGCTCGCTCCCTGCCCACCTCGCCCAAGTGGGCCCAGAGGCTGCCGGGCCGGGGACAGTTACCAGGGCCTCTAGATCCAGCCAAAAGCCTGGAGAGACAGGAATCCGTATCCGCCCTCTTCTACTGCCCTCCAATAGCTTGCCGAGGGCTATGGCTCGCCGAAACAAATTGCGCAGGGGCGGAGAGACTCTTAGCGGCGTTTGATCCGTGGGTATCTTGCATGTCGTTCGATGGTTGCCTCAGAGGGGCTGAGAGCCCAAAGCTGACCCCGAGCCTATATCCAGCCCATCTCATCACAAACGAGGGTAAACACCGTTGCACAACTGGCCACTAGCAGCGATATAAAGGGCGGCTGGCCATGAGCCATGCAAACAGCCGCTGCCAGCGAAGCGCCCACAGCAGCAGAAAAAGTGCGACCTGCCCAGTTGCCTTTGGAGGGTTTGTCAGAGGGATTAAATTTGTTAAACATTTTGACGCAAGCAATGGGGTACAAAAGGGATGATTCACAAGGATTTCGCCTCAGGCTATCACTCTCAGATGAAATTTCGGCGGGATTCAGGACTATTCTCAATACTTCTTCGCTTAGGCTTCAATCTTTCGTAAAATTGCGCTAAGGTATTCGTAGTCGTCCCGCAACAGCGAGCTCAACTGCCGCCCTGCTTGCACCAACCAGTGGCGATCCCGGTTCAAGATCCGGTAAGTCTGACGGATGACAGCGGCCACCAACTCGTCGCTGGGGATCCCGTTGACACGCAGCAGGGTGCGCAAAAACTCAAAAGAGCGGCAAAACTCCCTTACCTCGCTTTCAGAGCAGGGGTAAACTGGCTGGTGGATCTGGGGCGGACGCGGCGGCAGATACTGATAAACCCGCCCCCCGCCAACGAAGCCGACAATGGCAGCGCGGAAATCGCTGCGCAACATGGCGAAAATCTGGGGTTGCTGCTCCCGCAGTTCCCGGGGGGAGAGGCCCAAGGCCCTGGGACGGTGAACGGTGTCGATGGGAGTGATGGCGGCATAGCAGACCACTCCATAGATCCAGTTGCCGGTCTCCTCGTCTTGCGAGCGGATCCAACTGCCGAGGGCGGGCAGGGGCGGGAAGCTCAGGCGTTCTGGCTCTAGGCACTGGGCCACAAGGGTGGTGGTGTTGGCCTCCACCACTTCTCCCAGGGCAGAGGGGGGTGGGGAGATGGCTTGGGATCGCATCCTTCCTCCGCTTTCTCAAGGCCAATGGCTGGGAGGTCGCTCTGGGGTCGCGGACAGAGGGGGCAAGCGGGAATGGAGGCAGGGCCGCTGCTCAGCTCTCCAAGGGCAGCCCAGAGCCAGGTGAGGAGGGGGGCAGCGGGGGTTCTTCTGCCGGCTCTGTCTGTTGGTAGCGGGCCTGGGCCCGTTGCAAGGCTTCCCGCACCACCGCAAAGCCAGTGCCTCCAGCGCTGAGCCGCGCGGCCACCACCTGGCGGGGATCGATGGCCGCAAAGATATCCTCCTCAAAGGCTCGATGAAAGCTTTTCCACCGCTCCAGGGGCAGATCTTTGAGCAGAATTCCCTCTGCCACACAGGTACGCACGATCTGACCCACCAGATCGTGGGCGGCGCGAAAGGGGATCCCTTTTCGCACCAGATAGTCGGCCACGTCGGTGGCGTTGGAGAAGTCTTCCTGCACCGCGGCCTCCATGCGTTGGGTTTGGAATTGGATCCCTTCCCGCAGCAGGATGGTCATCGCCTCCAAGCAAGCCTTCACAGTATCGACGGTATCGAAGAGCCCCTCTTTGTCCTCTTGCAAATCTTTGTTGTAGGCCAGGGGCAGCCCCTTCAAGGTGACCAGCAGAGCTTGGAGATGGCCGAACACCCGCCCTGTCTTGCCCCGCACCAATTCCAGCACATCGGGATTCTTCTTCTGGGGCATGAGGCTGGAGCCCGTGGCACAGGCATCGGTGAGGGCGACAAAGCCAAACTCCTGGGTGGCCCAGAGGATGAGCTCTTCCGAGAGACGGCTGAGATGCACCAAGATCAGGCTGGCGGCAGCGTGGAACTCCACCAGGTAGTCCCGGTCGCTGACGGCGTCTAGGCTGTTGGCACTGATGCGCTCAAAGCCCAGCAGATGAGCAACCAGTTGCCGGTCGATGGGCAAGGAAGTGCCGGCCAAGGCCCCGGAGCCCAGGGGACAGACGTTGACCTCTTCCCGCACCCGTCCCAACCGTTGCCAGTCCCGCCAGAGCATTTCTTCATAGGCCAAAAGGTGGTGGGCCAAGCTGATGGGCTGGGCCCGCTGCAGGTGGGTGTAGCCGGGCAGGATTGTCTCCACATGCTGGCTGGCCAAGTCCAACAAAACCCCCCGCAGCTCCCAGAGAGCCTGCCGGATGGTGTCGATTTCATCCCGCAGGTAGAGGCGCAGGTCGGTGGCCACTTGGTCGTTGCGGGAGCGCCCCGTGTGCAGTTTTTTGCCCACTTCCCCCACCAAGGCCACCAGACGGCGCTCGACGGCGTAGTGGACATCTTCCGCCTCAGGGTCAGGCTGGAAGATGCCCTCGGCAACTTCCTTCTCGATCTGCTCCAGCCCCTGCCGAATTTGCTCTGCCTCTTCGCGGCTCAAGATGCCGCAGGCCCCCAGCATCTGCACATGGGCCAGGGATCCGGCCACATCGTAGGGCAAAAGGCGAATGTCGAAGCCAATGCTGGCGTTGAAGCGGGCAATCCTAGGGTGGAGGGATCCCGCAAAGCGTCCGCTCCAGGGGCGCGGGGTGGAAGGTGCCGTCGGCTTAGCCATGGGCTTGGAACGGGGAGAGAGATGACCACCACAGAAAGACTTGGCTGCAGTTGAGGCGGAAAAGAGCAAGCAAGGCAACGACAGCCAAAACGCCGCCACCTTGGGGCCAGGGAATCCGGGCGCCACCGCCTTTAGTGAGAGCTGGTGATGCTCTTGAGCATGTAGCCTGCCACGATCCCTATCAAAAGGGCCCAAATTTGGCCCGATTCCACGAAGTTGTTCCAGCCCTTGCGGATATCGCCCAGCACGTCCTGCCGGAACACCTGGGCGACGATCGCTTCCGTCTGCAAGGCCGGCGAGGTCGGCAAGTAAACTAAGGAGGGCTCAGAGCCAGAAGCAGTGGAGTGCATGCATGTACCTCAGGCAAAGGTCAACTGGGAAAGCGGGCCGCCACCTAAGTGGCCTCCCTAGCTAGAGGGTACCCTTAGTTTGAACCTTCGTAGCTAGGTTGGCTCAGAATCGGGCAGTACTTTCAACACCACCAGCGTCGTATCGTCCACCGGCTCAGGCCGCAGGGAAATCTCATCCTGAAACAAGAGCCCTGCATCCACTGGCGGCCCTGGGACAACAGGGTGGGATCCCTGGCGGCCCCGGAAGGCGTCCATCTGCTCAAAAAGGTTCTCCAGGATCTCCTCGGGCGACTCGTAGCGACTGGCAGCCCGCTGGATGGCCTCCATCAGACCTGAAGTCTCCAGCCGCTCCCCGCGGGTATTGGCGGCCTCGACATAGCCATCGGTATAATAAACTACAACATCTCCCGGCTGCAGGTGCACGCAGCTTTCCGAGTATTGGCTGTGTTCCTCCAAGCCGATCAGCGCTCCCTCTGTGTCGAGGGGCTGGATGTCGCGGCTGCGGGCCCGCCACCAGAGGGTGGGGTTGTGGGCGGCGTTGCTGAAACAGAGGCGACGGGAGCGGGGATCGTACTCTGAGTAGAACAGGCTGATAAAGCGATTGGAGTTCTCCAGATCGCTGTACATGGCCCGGTTGAGATGTTGGAGAACGCGGGCCGGCGAGTGGCGGTTGAGGGCTTCTGCCCGTACCATGGCGCGGGTCATGCTCATCAACATGCCGGCAGGGACACCTTTGCCCATCACGTCCCCAATTACGATGGCCAGGCGAAAGTCTTCGGATGGCTCAGGGGAAGGGGCCAGGGATCCAACCGGCTCATCGGCGGCGGCCCTAGAGTTTTCCGGTCGCTCGCTGGGTATCTTAATGAAATCGTAGTAATCGCCCCCCACCTTGCTGGCCACACGGCAGCGGGCTGCCAGCCGAATGCCCGGAACCTGGGGGTACTGGCGGGGCAACAGTTGGGTCTGGATGTAGGAGCCGATCTCCATTTCTTTTTCCAGGGCCATTTTGCGGCGCAAGGCCGCCGTCAAGCGCTCGTTCTCGATGGCCACGCCCGCTTGGTCAGCCACCAACCGCAGCAGTTGTTGGCGACGTTCATTCCACTGGTAGCCGGGCTGACGGCTGAAGACGTACAGGCGCCCCTGGACGGAGCTGCGAATCAACAGCGGCGTCCCGAACAGGCGGACATCTGGCCCCAGACTCTGGCGCAGGCGCTCGTCCAAGAGATGTTCCAGGGCTGGGATCTTCACAGACAGGGATCCCTCGGTTTTTAAAATGGGCTCCTGCGCAGACAGAGCTTGGGCGATCTGCTCCATCTCGGCGCGAATCTGCTCGCGGCGGTCGAGGTCCGAACAATGCAGTTGATCTAGCTGGATGGTGCCGTTGGGGTTGAACAACACCAGCGCGCCGCCGTCGGCAGCGGTGAGTTGGCTGGCCACAAAAGCCGTGAGCTCTAGGATCTGGTTCAGGTTGTTGAAGGAGCGCAGGGCAAAGGCCAATCCCCCCAGCAAATACAGCATCGGCTGCTGGTCTGTCCCCAGCTCTGCCACCGGCTCCGGCTTCGGCGGGGCGGGCAAGATGGCCGGTTTCACTTCCGTCAGCTTTCTCTCCTCCGAGGCCGCCTTGGGCGCACCGGCGGGATCCCCATCTGGGCCAGCTTGGGCCGAGCGCAGATCGCCCTGCTCGTCGGTGGGCGGCAGCGACGCAGCCGGAACGTTGGCGGGAAAGGAGTTTCTGTCCGCGCCTTGGGCAAGCAAAGACTCCGTCCAGGACGAACCCGACAGCCCGGCAGGGGGCTGCGCCGGAAAGGCTTTTTGCGGGCCGTACTCATCCATCGGGAACTTAGAGGCAATCCCTTGGAAACATAACGATGCAGTTTAGCAAAAATATCAAAAGCTTTGTCGCAAAAGTTTCAGCCCAATCCCAATAGTCTTCCTTACGCGCGGCGGCGCTGACGGGATCCCCGGCACAGCTCCTGGTAGAGCTGCTCCAACCGGCTGAGGTTGTGGCTGAGGGTGTAGCGCTCCAGCACCCGCTGGCGGGCTTTCATCCCCAGCAGTTGCGTAAATTCCCGTTGATCCCGCAGCAGGGGCAGCAGCGTTTGCAGCTCCACCGTCACCCGAGCCGGATCCAACAGGATCCCGGCTCCATCGGCCAAAACCTCGCCGTCGGCCCCGACGTCGGTGGCCACCGCCGCCACCCCACAGGCCATCGCCTCCAGCAACGACAAAGAGAGCCCCTCGATTAAAGAGGGCAGGATAAACACGTCGGATCCGCGCAGGATCTCGATGCGCTGCTGCTCGTCGGCAACGTAGCCCAGCCAGTGGATCCCGTGCTGGCGGGTGTAGAAGGGCTTGAGGGTATTGAGCAGCGGCCCATCCCCCACAATGAGCAGGCCGCACTTCTCGCCCATTTGAGCTTGCTTCCAGGCTTTGAGCAAGGCCTCCACATTTTTTTCCGGCGAGATCCGCCCTTGGTAAACGAAGATCCGCTCCAGCCCCAACCGTTGCTTAAGGGTGGAGGGCCCCGGCGAATACTTATCCACGTCGACGCCGTTGGGAATGACCACCACCTGCTCGCGGCTCACCCCTAGCCTGACCAAGATCTGCCGCTGTGTTTCCGAGAAGACGATGGTGCGGTCGTAGTGGGCCAAACAAGGAGCATAGAGCTGGTAGGCCAGGTATTGGGTGCGGGAGGCAATGTTGCGCCGCCGCCGGTCGAAGGCCGGGTGGAAGGTGGCCACCAGCGGCTGGTTGAGCTCCGCACAGATCTCCGGCAAGACAAAGTCGATGGGAGAAATCGTCAGCGAGGCATGCACCAGATCCGGCTGCAACTCCCGCAGCGCCTGGGTGAGCAGCCGCCTGGCGTTGGGAGCTGGGATCGTATAAATCTGCGACTTGTACAGACAGGGCAGGGAGACATCCCGCCCCGCCAGCTCAGCACGCCAACGGCTCCCCGGACGGGATCCCTCTACAGCAGGGGCCTCCAGGCTGGGGGAGGGGCTTTCGTTGGTGAAATGGAAAAAGCTCACCTGATGTCCCCGCTCCAAGAGGCCGTTGGTCACCTCACGGCCATAGGTGACGTTGCCACAGAAAGGTGCCTTCTTGCCTATCCAGGCGATGTGCATGGGCGGATCCCTACGGCGCCAGAACGCTGATCTACAAGGGGATGTGCGATTCCAAAGCCTCTATAAGGGTAGCAGACTCGCATCCCACCTCGGCCCGCTCCTCCCCTCTCAGGGGAGAAACCCAGACCGACAAGGCATTGACAGATACCCAGCCCTACGTCGCAGCTATCCAGCAGAAAAACTTATCTGTGCCCCTCTCTGCCCAGCAGACCCCAGAGGTACAGCCCCGCCGACCCGGTCAGGGCCGCCAGGCCGAGAAACGTCCAGGCAAGGCCGAAATAGGTTTCCGCCACCCCCGCCAAAACCAGCGGCAAACTGAGAGCAATGTTGACCGCATTGTTCTGCAGTCCAAAAACCTTGCCGCGCAGATGTTCGGGGGTCTCCTCCTGGAGCAGGGTTTGCATGGGCACCGCCACCAACGCCCCTCCACAGCCCAGCAGGGCAATCCAAGCCAAGCTGGGAAACAGCTTCCCCTCCGTCCAGGACAAGGCCGCCAAGGACAGACACAGCAACAGGGATCCCAGCCCACTCCAGGCGCGACGGCTCACCTGCCGGCCCGTATGCCCCACCCAAAAGGCCCCAATGGCCATGCCCAGGCCGGCAGCCGCCAGCAACACCCCAAACTGATCTGCCTCCAGCTCCGCCGTCACCTCGGCCATGCGCACCGCCAAGACCGCCAGCGCCGCAAACAGCGAGTAGAGCACCACCATTTGCAGCAGGGCCGCGCGGATCAAGGGCATTTGCCCGATGTATTCCAGGCCCAGCTTGAGATCTTCCCAGAGATGGGGAGCCTCCCAAGGTCTGGGCTCCAGCTTCTCGTGGGGTTGCAACAGCAGCAGCAGGGCTCCCGCCGACAGGTAGGCTCCCCCCACCAACAGCTCTGGCCCCACCTCCCAGCCGGGCAACCACGCACGCCCCCAACGATCCGCCAGCGTTAGCAGCGGCTCGCCGATGGCAAAGCCGGCGATCAGCGAAGCCATCATCGTCGTGGTGTAGAGGGAGTTGGCCGCTAACAGCTCCCGCCTGGGCAGGATCAGGGGCAGAGTGGCCTGTTCGGCAGGGGCAAAAAACTGGGTCAAAACAGACACGGCAAAGCTAATCAACAGCAGCCCGCCAAAGCCCAAAGGGATCCCTGGCCAAAAGTTGCGCCCCGCCGTCAGCCAGAGCAGCGGCGGCAACAGCAGCACCAGGATCCCGCGCACCACGTTGGAGAGCACCAGCACCCCCTTCTTGGGCCAGCGATCCACAAATACCCCCGCCAGGCTGCCCAACAACACCGCCGGCAGCGTAAAAGCCAGCATGATCGCCGCCACCCAGCCGCTGATGGAGGCCCCTTCCGGCTGAAACTGCCTCGAGATCAACCCAATCAGCAGCACCAACAACACCTTGTCGGCCAACTGGGAAAACACCTGCCCTATCCACAGCAGCAGGAAATTGCGTCGGCGCAGCACGGCCAGGAAATTTCTCAGGCCTGGCCCGGCCAGAGCAGCATCCTCCTGCTTCAGCTTCTCGGTTGGGCCGTCGTCTTTGGGATCCTCAGGGAGCGGCTCCGGCAAGGGATTCCCGGACGAACACGCCAGCGAGCCGGAGGGAGGACTTGCCGGCGGCTCAAGTGGGGGGGCCTCCGACTTTAGCACCTCAGTTGAAGGAAATGTGGGAGGAAGATCCCGAAGATGAGGAGTCCGCTGGCAGACCTCCGCCTCCCCTTCCGGCCAGTCCCCTCGTCGCTCCAAAGTCATAGTGCCCCGTGTAACCTTTCTCCCTCCCCCGCCTTGGCCCTGACAGGTGCTTTTCATGCCGGCTCGTGCCGCCACTGCTGCTGGACGGAGAGAGGTGCCCTGATCTTAATCTTGGCCCATCCCGCAATCAAACTTGCGCGCCCGTCTCGAGGAGGGGGCGACACCTCCCATCGGTCGCGCCGGCAGGATCTCATCAACCCTCTGCCAAGGACAGGGAGCGCAAGGGATCCGGGATCGACTCGCTGGGGGCCACGAAGCTGCCCTTTTCCACAAAAGTGAGGCGCACCGCCAGCCAACGGATGAAATCCTCATTGGTCGAGACCACTGCCCCCAGCGGCTCCTTTAACTTGTGGCGCAGGGGACGCAGCTCTGGAGCTTCCATGAAAGCCGGCTGGGGCACCCAAAAGAAATCGATGGAGCGATGGTGCTCCTCGTAGTGTCGGCGACGCTCCTCCAGCACTTCCTCCAGAGGTTCAGAGCGCAAAAAAGACAGACTGGCAACAATAAAGTGGTAGGTGGTGGGCTCAGCAGCAGGCATACTCTACGATTAACATGTGAGACTCGAACACCTAGAGGCGCGCTCCTGGCGAAAACACAACTTCTCCTGTCGGCTCTTCACCCAGAGTTGCCAACTTCAGCCTACTGGCAGGATTAGTTGGCAGACTTGAGTAAATGCGGGGCGGGATCGCGGGAGCTACACAGGGTCTGACAGTCTTCCAACTGCCGGGGGACGGGCAGCCGCGCCATCACCTCCTCAGGCGGCATAGACTGCTCTGAAGCCTGCCTGAGGGTGGGCAGAGCTTGAGCTGCCCATTCCTGCGCCCAGAGGGGTGTTGTTGAGGAGGGTTCCCCCTGCTCCAACAGCTCCTGACAGAGCGCGGTCGAGCGCTCCAAGTCGCCGCTGCCCTGATAGGCCATGACCAGGGCTACCCGCGCCAAAGCGCATTCCTCAGGGTTTATCCTGGAACCGTTGCGCTCCTTCTGGCGGGGCGAGCTCTCGTGAATCGAGCAGCAGTAGCAGAAAGACTCAAGGAGGTTGATCGCCTCTAAGTAGCGCTCCTGCTTGAGAGCAGTGATGCCGGCACGAAGGGATCCATACGGAGGGGACATGAGCCTAAGTATAGAAAAGATTCTGACGCCTTGCACTTAAGGGCGTTGATGACCTAGCTTTTTATCCGAGGTTTCGTGTCTGATACTACTATACAGCCTTTGGCCAGGCGACCGCGAATCTCCTTACCCTCTTAAGCTTTTGGCAAGGGCGCTCAACTCTTACGGGCCAAGATATAAGTGCTGACGTAGTGGGTTTCTCGGCGCAACACCTCACAGCCTGCCTGCTGCAGGCGCACCCCCAGGTCGTCGCGGATGTAGTCCCGGTAGTAGGGTTCGTGGAAGGTTTGCACAAAAGCTTCCATCGTCTCCTCCAGCTCGGGCGAGTCCAGCAGTTGCACCGAGTCGCAGATGACAATGGCGCCCCCCGGCTTCACCACCCGGCTCATCTCGTTGATGACATTTTGGCGGGCCGGGCCGGGCAGCTCGTGGAAGAGAAACACGCTGACAACCGCATCAAAGGTGGCGTCGGCGTAGGGCATGGCCTCGGCATTGGCGCGGATGAGCTGGGGCAGCTCCCCGGGCAACTCCTGCAACAGCCGGTTGGCCTTGCGCAGATAGGCAGGGGAAAGATCCAGGCCGTACAACGCCGCTTTGGGCAGGGATCCCCGCAGCAGGCGCAGCGTGCGCCCGGTGCCACAAGCTACGTCGAGGATGTGGGGGTCGGATAGAGCAGGATCGAGACCATCCTTGAGCAGGCGGATCACCCGTCGCCGCATCGCATCTGCCGCGCCACCAAACAGCAGTTCCACCTGCAGGTCGTAGAGCTCAGCCGAGCTGTCGCTCAGGTAACCGTTGGTTTGGTAATGAAAATTTTGCAGGTAGTATTTTGGATAGCCCTCGGTGGAGATGTCTGGAGAAAACTCTTGGTAGCGCCGGCTGTGTACCCGCTGAGTGATCTGCGGCAGATCCAGCCATACCTGCGGGTAGTAGCGGGCAAAGTCCAGCCAGGGGTTATCGAAAAGAAGGGCGTGAGGGTAGTAACCTGCCTCGGCGTCTTGCCAATCGACCTGTAGCAGCCGTTCGTAACGAGCCCGCAACTCTTGCAAAGTAGCTGGGCTGACCTTCACCCGCTCCCGCGGCGGTAGGGGCTTCCCAGAGGAAAAACTTTGCAGCTCCCTGAGCACAGAGAGCATCAGCTCCAAAGCCTGGGTGGAGAGAGCCTTGTGGGCAAAGCCAAAGAGATTTTTGCCCCACTGAAAAGCGCGGTAAGCAGCTTCTCCGACTGGAGATGGGATCGGCAGCGACAGCTCGGAGCTCAACTGTAAGCTCATAACCCTGCAAGGTGCGAATGCTTAATGTTTGTTTACGTTAGATTATAGCAAGGCAGCGATGCGAAACCGGCAAGTTCTGGGCCTTGGGAGAGCCGGCGAAATTGGAGCTGTAAACACTCCACTTCCCTGAGAGGGAGAGTACTCTATTGGTGTCCCAGGAAGGACGCCTCTGATGCTTCATGCGCTGGAGGAAGAGGCTGAGCAGGTCGAGTAGATTGGGAAAAGGGGGCGCCCGAGCATGACAGCCAAGACGGTGTTGGTCATTGACGATAGCATCATGATCCGCAAGATGGTGGCCAGCATCTTGGCTGACCAGTTTCAGGTGCTGGAGGCCAAAGACGGCCTAGCGGGCCTGGAGGCTGCCAAAAAACATCACCCCGACCTGATCTTGCTGGATTTTGTCATGCCCAAGATGGACGGCTATGACACATTGCAGGCCATCCGGCAGGAAGAGAGCCTGAAGAATACCCCTGTCATCATCATGTCGGGGATGAAAGAGCAGGTAACAGCCCGCGTCCCTGAGCCTTTTGTCGATTTCGATTTTATTGAAAAGCCGTTTGAGGCGGAGGCTCTTCTGGCTCGCATTCAAAAGGCCCTGCAAGTAGCCCCTGCGGCGGCAGCAGAGCCGGGATCGGAAACCAACACCCAGTTGCTCTTGAACAAGCTCACCGCCATCGAGACGCTGCTCATCCAAGGTACGGAAAACCTTATCCAGCGGGAAGTGGTGACGCGGCTTTCTGATCTCAACCAGCGCCTGGAGCGTCAGGAATCCCACAGCGCTAACCTGGAAGAGCAGATCCGTAAGCTCACCAGCGAGGTGGAACGGCACAGCCAGGGCTTGGCCTTGATCGTCAAGGAGCTAAAGCACATCCGCAAGCTGTTGGGGGGATCCTGATGTCTGAGAGGGTTTTTGAGCGCGCCTATCGGCACCTGGATGCGGTGACGGCCCTGTTTGTGGCTGTGCTGCTGATCTCCAACATCGCCTCCACCAAGATCGTGCTCTTGGGGCCGTTTACGTTCGATGGCGGCACCGTCCTTTTTCCCCTCAGCTACATTTTCGGCGACATCCTCACGGAGGTCTACGGCTATGCCCGCTCGCGGCGGGTGATCTGGCTGGGATTTATCTCGGCGGCCCTGATGTCGGCGACCTTGATGATCGTGGGATCCCTGCCGGCAGCCCCCGACTGGCCCTACCAGGAAGCCTACAAACAGATTCTCGGCCTTACCCCGCGCATTGTACTGGCCAGCCTAATTGCCTACTGGAGCGGCAGCTTTGCCAATGCCTATGTGCTGGCCCGCCTGAAGGTGTGGACGCGGGGACGCTGGCTGTGGACACGCACCATCAGCTCCACCCTGGTGGGCCAGGCGGTGGATACGGGCCTGTTTATTCTCATCGCCTTCTGGGGGGTGTTTCCCGGTCTGATGAGCCTCATTGTCTCCAACTACGTGTTCAAGTGTGCCGTTGAGGCGGTCTGTACGCCCCTGACCTATGTCATCACCGGCTGGCTGAAGCAGCAAGAACAGGAAGACTACTTTGACGTGGCAACCGACTTCAACCCTTTCCGAATGCAGTCCGTATCTGGGTAGTTCATTCGTCCATGGCTGCCCCGACGGATATGGCCAAAAGAGGGATCCCAGTTTTGGTATAGTCAGCTAGAAACCGCAGGAGCCCCGCCCTGTACCCCCCTATATCCCCCCGTATACGGGGGGACTGGGGGGCCGGGGGCCGTGCCGGTCAGGGTCGGGAGGAATGCGGACGACGTATAATCGTGACATGGCCCAAGTCCTGACTATCTCCTGCAAACTCAAGGTGTCTGTGTCGCAAGCCGCCAAGCTGGATGCGACCCTGGATGCCTTCGCAAAGGCACTGAACTGCGTGAATGAGAACACACCAGAGAAGATAGTCAACGCCGTCAAGCTCCAATCTCTCTGCTACCGCGAGATTCGTACCCGCTTCGGACTATCCAGCAACCTGGCACAACAGGTGTGCAGAAGGTTAGCCGGTGCCCGCAAGGTTGCCCAGCAGAAAAACCGTCCAGTCAAGGCGTTCAAGTCTGGCTTTGTTACCTACGATGCCCGCATCTTCTCGTTCCGTGAGAAGGACTGGACGGTGTCGCTGACCACCGTTGAGGGACGGGAACGCTTTGAACTGGATATAGGTCACTACCAGCGCGGCCTGCTAGCGGGTTCAAATCCCAAAGCAGCCACGTTGGTCAAGCGCCAAGGCGGCTCCTACTCCATCCAGATTGGCGTGGAGTCTGAGGTGCCGGAGCCGGAGCACGCCGTCAAGGCCATTGGTGTGGACTTGGGTAGGAGAGATATTGCCCACACCTCTGAGGGAGATAACTGGAATGGACAGCAGTTGAACCAGGTCAGAGACCACTACTCCCGTTTGAGAGGGGTTCTCCAACGCAAGGCCAGCAAGGGCACACGCAGTACACGACGTCGGTGTCAGCAACTGCTGCAACGGCTGTCTGGTCGGGAGAGACGCTTTCAAACTTGGGTGAACCACTGCATCTCCAAGTCGATTGTTGCTAGGGCACTGGCCACTCACCGTTTTATTGCCTTGGAAGACCTGACCGGGATCCGGGATCGGGTCAACCGGCAGCCGCGCAGCAAGACGGAGCGGCGGCGGGCAAACAGTTGGGCGTTCTACCAGTTGCGGCAGTTTGTGCACTACAAGGCGATGCGGGCAGGGGTGAAGGTTGTGGTGGTTTCGCCGGCCTACAGCTCGCAGACCTGCCACCAGTGCCTGTGGATTGGGCAACGGGAAGGGGATGCAGATTTGAACGGTGCCAACGTGATTGCACTTTTGGGGGTCGCTGTAAACCAGCCCCCCTACATCCCCCCGCATGCGGGGGGACAAGAGGGGGGTTCGTGGTTGGCTTGCCAGCTGCAGGGCTACCAAAAGCCCGCTCCGTACCCCCCTCAATCCCCCCGCCCCCCTGCCCCCCGTATACGGGGGGTTGGGGGGCTGGAAGGGGGGGCGGTCGGAGCCGGGTAGTTTACAGCGTTATCCTATCTACCCTGCCGCCGGTGCGCAGCGAGCCGGATCAGGTTGGGCAGCCCGGTGTTGTCGGGAGCTTTTATCCAAGACAAGACTTTTGTGAGGGATCCAGACCATGATGCTCATTTTCCAAATTGCTTTGTTGGTGTTGGTGCTTTACAGCTTGCTGTTGGTGGTGGCGGTGCCGGTGCTCTTCAGCTCGGCCAGCGACTGGAGCCGGGCCAAGAATGTGATTTTGGTGGGATCCCTGCTCTGGGTGCTGATGGTGATCGGGGTGGGGGTACTTAGTTTCTTTAAGTGATATCCTTCGACGCCCATCCCCCAGGCTCCTGGACGTTGCAGAGCATCAGGGTTGCGACTGCAAGGTTCTGGGGGCGGGGAAAACTGCGCATCTCCGCACCCGCGTGGGCCTTGAGCGCTCTCGGTAGAAGGGATCCCACCCCTTACAATGGATAGCAATTTAATTTAATCTCATGGCCTTGCTGCTCCCTAGGTCAGCGGCAAGTTGTGCCTATACTGATGTCTTTTGGGAGGTTTGGGTGTTGAGAGCAGTGAAGCGTTCGTGGAGCCTCCGCTTGGCCCGGCTGGGGACGAGGCTGATTTTGGCAGGCTTGTTGGTAGGGGTGCTGTCCCCTTCGGCAGCGGCGCAGTCGGGCCTGGTGATCACCGGCAGCGAAGGGGTACCTGTCCTCAGCTACCGGCTGGATTTTCGCGGCATTCGCGGTCGGTTGGATCGCTATCGCCTGACGATCCCGCCTCAGAACGTGGCGGTGGCAGAGGTGCAGATCAACGGGGATAGAAATTTCGATGCCGTCATCGACCCGGAGAACGTGCGCCTAGAGGTGGAGGGCAAGCCGGTGGAGCTGGCGGAAGTGTACTGGAACGAGGAGTTTCGCTCTTTGGAGGTGGTGGCCCGTCAGCCCATTGCCGCCGGCCAGGAGATCCGCTTGGTGCTCTCCAATGTGCGCAATCCTTCCGCTGCCGGCATCTACCGGGTAGAGGCGCGGGTACGGGGGACAGAGCCCAACCCCCTCTTCCGCAATGTGGGCAACTGGCTCATCACCATCGACGATCCGGAGCGGCTCACTTTCTAAGGGCAGCTCCCTTCGAGCGGGGGAGAGTTTTGAGAGTGGATCCCTGAACAGGGGGTTTCGGGCGTAGCCCTTTTCAGAGACAGGGCAAGGCTGGTGAGGTACTGCGGCATCTCTATCTCCCCTCTCCCTAAGGGAGAGGGGTTGGGGGTGAGGGAAACTCCCCTCCAGACAGTAGCCTGGCGTACTGGGAGAGGCTTTCTTTGGTGCTGGCCGATATCTGGTATCCCAACTGGTGGCAGGCCCTGGTCTTGGGCATGGTGCAAGGGATCACGGAATTTCTGCCCATCAGCAGCACGGCGCACCTGCGGGTGTTTCCAGCTTTGCTGGGCTGGCCGGATGCGGGGGCTTCCTTTGCGGCGGTGATCCAATTGGGCAGCCTGGGAGCGGTGTTGATCTACTTTGCTTCTGACCTGCGCCAGTTGCTCCTCGGCTCCTGGAAGGCTTGGCAGAAGCGAGATTTCCAGGAGGAGTCTTGGCGGCTGCTCATGGGGATCCTGGTGGGAACGCTGCCGATTGTCATAGCGGGCTGGGCCGTCAAGGCCATCTGGGGATCCCCGCCCCGGCAGTTGTGGGTGGTTGCCGCCGCCGCCATCGGCTTGGCCCTGGCTTTGGGCTGGGCAGAACGGGTGGGGAAGCGCCGGCGCGATCTGCACAGCCTGGGCATTGGGGATGGGCTCTGGGTGGGGCTGGCCCAGGCTTTGGCCCTGATCCCAGGGGTATCCCGCTCTGGTGTGACGCTGACGGCGGCTCTGTTGCTCGATTTGCAGCGCTCGGCTGCCGCCCGCTACTCCTTTTTGCTGGGGATCCCGGCCCTCTTTTTGGCCGGGGTGGCGGAGTTTATCGCCGAGTTCAGGGCAGAGGCGCTGCTGTCGCAGGGGCTGGGGACGCTCTCGGCCTTTGTCTTCTCCTACGGGTCCATCGACTGGCTAATTCGATTTTTGCAGCGCAGCAGCACCTGGGTGTTCATTGTCTATCGGATTGGTTTTGGCCTGTTCATTTTCCTGGGGCTGGCCCTGGGGTTTTTGCAACCTTAAGTGGGCTTTTGTTGCCGCAGAATCCGCAGCGCTTTCGGCAGGTGCTCCGCCAGGTGGGCCGGATCCACGCCCGTTAGACCCCGTTCCCCCGCCAAATGGATGGCTGCTTGAGCATGCCACCACACCCCCGCACAGGCGCAACTGAGCAGCTCCGCGATCCCCATCGACTGACCCAGTTGAGCCCTTCTGCGCGCCACCAGGCCGCCGATCAGGCCGGTCAGAACATCGCCGCTGCCGCCGCGGGCCAAAGCCGGTGTGCTTTCCGGGTTGACCCAGCATTCCCCCGTAGGAGAGGCGATGACCGTCCGCGCCCCCTTCAAGACCACTACTGCCCCGCTCTGGGCTGCTGCTCTCTGGGCTGCCTCCATGCGATCTGAAAGCGGGAGGTGCGGAAAAAGCCGGCGAAACTCCCCCAGGTGCGGGGTGAGGATGGCTTGGATCCTGTGTTCTGGCAAGCGCTCCACCCCTATTTCCGCCAAGGCGTTGAGGCCATCGGCGTCGATCACCCAAGGGATCCCGGCCCAATCCTGCAGCAGGATCTCCAGCAGCAGACGGCGGGTTTCTCCCACGCCCGGCCCCACCGCCACTGCCTGAAAGGGTTTCTCGGCCAGCAGGGAGGGGATCCCTTCCCAGGCGTGAACCAAGACTTCCGGCAAAGCGCTGTGGACGAGCCCTTTCAATTCTGCCGGCACCGCCAGGGTTACCATGCCCACGCCGCTGGCGCGGGATCCCAGCCCGGCCAACACCGCCGCCCCGGCATAGGTTGTCGATCCCGCCACCAGCAACAGGGATCCCTGGCGGTATTTGTGGGTATCCAAAGGCGGATCGGGGGGGAAATGGGGCCAGGGGTGCAGCAACACCTGGGGAACTTCCACCTCCGGCCAGGCCCAAGGGGGAATGCCGAAATCGAGGCGGCGCAGACGTCCCACCCAAGGCAGAGCCGCCTCCTGCCACAGGCCCCGCTTCCAGAGGCCCAGGGCATAGGTGTAGCTGGCGCGGATGCAGCAGCCCCAGATCTCGCCTGTCTGGTCGTTGAGGCCGGAGGGCAGGTCCAGGCTGAGGATGGGAATGCCGCTGCCGTTGGCCCACTCCACCGCCTCCGCCCAGGGATCCCCCAGGGGCCGGTTTAGGCCAATGCCAAAGAGGGCGTCGATGAGCAGGTCGCAGTCGGCCAACGCCTCCACCCGCTCCACAAACTCCGCCCCCAGGGCCCTGAGGTAGCGGGCGTGCTCGGCGGTCAGGGGTTTGAGATCTGGCTTGCCCAGCCACACCTTCACCGACCTTTGGGCCAGCCGCAGCTCTCGTCCGACCACCAAGCCGTCGCCGCCATTGTGCCCTGTCCCGCAGAGGATGCCGATGCGCTGGGCCTGGGGAAAATCCTGTTGCAACTGGGCAAAAGCGGCCAGCCCTACCTTTTCCATCAGGGCGGCCACGGGCATGCCGGCAGCGAAGATCTCCTCCTCAAGGCGCTGCATCTGCGCCGCGCTGACCAGGGCGGTGGCCGGGTCGAACTGGCAGCGGGGATCCCTATCGCCACGCCGCGCTGGTGTTACAGGCGGTATCGCTGGGGGGAGAGGGTTCATGGCTCAGTTGCGCCAATGGCGCTTAGCTCGATTACATTCCCATCCGGATCGCGGACAAACACAGCCGCCCGCCCGGAAGCGCTGGGCTGCACCTCATAGCCTGCCTGCAGCAGGCGGGCTTTCACCGCCTCCAGATCTTCCACTCCCAGCGCCACGTGGGGAAGGCGCCCCCACTTCGCCCTGCTGCCACGACTGGCTTGCTGCCCCTGGTCAAGCGGCTCCTCAGTGACGATCAAGTGAATCTGCGAAGACCCCACCTGGTACCAGGCGCCGGGAAAGTCAAAGGGAAACCGTTCTGCCTTGGGGATCCCGAGCACCGTGCCGTAGAAATGCTCGGCCCTGGCCAGATCGCTGACCCAAAGGGCGGTGTGCAGGTGCTGGTAGGCGGGCTTTGGGGAGGCGGTCATGACATTGCTCCGGGAAAGTGCTTGCATCTGTCGAGGGAAACCATATTTTCTCCAAGAGCCTGCTCCGCCTGTGCGCTAAGTTGGAGCTAGGGCAGCGGCGAGGAACGTACCTTTGTCCTATCTTGGTTCTTACCCAGGAGTTGGTCTATGGGATCCCGCACCAAGTTTTTCGGCACCGTCTTGGCCATGCTGGCTGTCAACAGCATCTATATGCAGTTGCAGCAGCTGGCCCTGCGGCTGGAAGAAGAGGTGAACCCGGCTCCCTCAGAGCAGGCTGCTCCAGAGCCTCAGAGCAACGCGCAGCCACCGGATCTCTGGGGACATCTGGCCTAAGTTTTCCGGGGATGGCGGTGGGTCGAGGCCAGTGCTGGCTCCACCTCTCCCCTGCAACCCTAGGCTCCGAGCCAAGAGGCAGTTTGCAAAGGGGATCAAACTCCGTACCATAGAGGAGCGAGCTCCCCTATTTTGCGGTTTACAACTTGGATACTCACCATGACTCAGCCGTCAGCAGCTTCTGGGCAAAAGCCGATCGTCGTCGCCCCCTCCATCCTTTCAGCCGATTTTAGCCGCTTGGGGGAAGAAGTGCGGGCGGTGGACGAGGCAGGGGCCGACTGGATCCACGTGGATGTGATGGATGGCCGCTTTGTGCCCAACATCACCATCGGCCCGCTGGTGGTAGAAGCCCTGCGCCCGGTTACGGCCAAGCCCCTGGACGTGCACCTGATGATCGTGGAGCCGGAGAAGTATGTGGCCGACTTTGCCAAGGCGGGGGCCGATATCATCTCCGTTCACGCCGAGTCCAGCTCCACCATTCACCTGCACCGCACCCTCGGACAAATCAAGGATCTGGGCAAGCAAGCAGGCGTGGTGCTCAACCCCGCCAGCCCCCTGGAGCTGATCCAGTACGTGCTGGATCTGGTGGATCTGGTGTTGATCATGAGTGTCAACCCTGGCTTTGGCGGGCAGAGCTTCATCCCGGCGGTGGTGCCCAAGATTCGCCAGTTGCGAGCCCTGTGCGACGAGCGCGGCTTGGATCCCTGGATTGAAGTAGATGGCGGCATCAAGGCCAGCAACGCCTGGCAGGTGATCGAGGCGGGGGCCAACGCCATCGTGGCTGGCTCAGCCGTGTTCAAGGCCAAGGACTACGGGGAAGCCATTCGTGCCATTCGCCACAGCCGCCGCCCCGAGCTGGTAACGGTTTGATTTGAGCTGATCTGGGAAAACCCTGCCCTTGGACTCCTCTCAGGCCAAGGCGCAAAAGAGAGGGGAGAAGGCCTGGCGCTCCTCACCCTCAGCCCATTGGGAAGGGCCACGGCTCAGCGGCAGGGATCCCTTCTGGTGGGAGGATGGGCTCGAAATTCTAGCGCAGAGCGTTGGTCTTCTTCTGGGCAGCCAAAGGCACGGTACCGTCCTCACCGGCGGCCTGGACTAGGCAATGGGGAGGTGTGGAAGGAGGCGTGATGGGCTGGGGCGAAGTGGGGCTGAAAAAGGTCTGGCAGAAGGGCAGGCGGCTGTTGCGCTGAATGGTGGCAAGGTAAGGGGGAGGGACAGTGCCCCAGTAGGCGCCCAGCACCTGCTGGTCCGGATCCTCCGGCAGCACCTGGTAGTACACCATCAGGCGATTATCGGGGAACCAGGCGCGAACAAGCCTTTGCAGTTGCCTTAAATTGAAGCCCGGCTCTTCTGGATTGTCAATTAGGTGCATCCCCGCCAGCCGCCCGCCCATGAAGTAGGCCTCTACATAAAACCCACGGGCATAGAGGGGGGGCTCTAAGGGATCCCGCGACGAAGGGGCATCCGGCAGGTAAAGGGCCTCACCGCCCGGGCGCAGTTGCCAGCGGCTCCAGCGGGGATCCTCCCGGTCGCTGGAAATCGTCTCCCAATTGTTGGCGCGGGCGTAGCTCAAGAAGCGCTCCTCCACCATGCCCAAATAGAGCATTTCCATCTGCAGGGGCAGCCGGGCACTTGTTTGCAATAGGGGCAAAGTTCGCACTTCTCCCTGCTTGAGCACCAAAACTTCTGCCAAGGCAGGGCGCGGTTCCCACGCCAGCAACGCCGCCAGGATTCCTGCTCCGAGGGCTCTGCCAAGGCCGGCCAGACCTAGCCGTGCCGAGGCCCGCAGCAACAGGAAAAGCAGTTTGACAAGGGGCAGTTTAAACCGAGGCCGTGCCCCGCCCCACATGGCAACGGAAGCAGGGACATAAGATGAGATCACGGGGAAATTCGAAGAGCTGGGAAGACGATAGAGACTACGGATGTTCTATTCTAGCCACAGCGCTAAGGTTCTTTGAAAATTTTAATCTGCTGCCCTGGGTGAACTTTCTTGCCGGCGGATGGATCAAAACCGGTCTCCAAATGGGCGCGACTGTCGAGAACCTCCCTCCCCCTCCTCGACTGCAAGGCCGGGGCTTGTCGTCATCGCTGGCCCCACGGCCACCGGCAAGTCGCGCCAGGCGCTGCTGTTGGCCCAGCGGCTGGGATCCCCCCTGTTGAACGCCGACTCTCGTCAGGTGTACCGGGAGTTCGACATCGGCACTGCCAAGCCCACTCCCGCCGAGCGGGCCCTCTGGCCCCACGAGTTGATTGACTTTGTGGATCCCCGCCACACCTATACAGTGGCCGAGTTTCAGCAGGCGGCCCAGGCGCGCATTGCCGCAGCCCATCGGCAGGGACAGACTCCTATTCTGGTGGGGGGCACAGGGCTCTACATTCAGTCGATCACGGCAGGCTTAGGGATCCCGGCAGTTCCCCCCCAGCCTCAGTTGCGCGCTCAACTGGAGACGTGGCCGCCCGAGATCCGCTACGCCTGGCTGCAGCAGTTGGATCCTGTGGCAGCGGGGCAGATTCACCCTCATGATGAAGTGCGCACCCTGCGGGCTTTGGAGATCATCTACACCACTGGGAAGCCGGCTTCCTACCTGCGGCAGGCCCATCCTCCTGACTACCCCATTTTGCTCTTGGGGTTGCACTGCCCAATGCCCCGTCTGGAACAACGCATTGCCCGGCGCACAGCAGAAATGCTGGCGGCAGGCTGGATTGAGGAGGTAAAAACGCTGCGGCAGCGCTACGGCCCAGACCTGCCCCTCTTGCAGACCTTGGGCTACGCGGAGATCGGCGCTTACCTGGAAGGGCGGATCCCAGAAGCAGAGCTGCAGCCTCTGATTGTGCGGCGCACCCGCCAGTTTGCCAAGCGGCAGATGACCTGGTTTCGGGCCATGCCAGGGATCCAGTGGCTGGACTGCGAGGCCGAGGATCTGCCCGAACAGATCTGGAAGCGGGTTACAGCGTGGATGGCAGCTCAGACCAGCGCCGGAACCACTCCTGCCGTCGCCGCGCGTCCGCCCGCCGATCCGTAAGGATCTCCAACACCCGCACCCCTTGGGCGGGCAAGGGATCCAAAGCCTGGGCCAGCTCTTCCCAGGTCTCTATCCGCCGGTGGGGGATGCCATGGGCCTGGCAGAGGAGGGCAAAATCCACCGCCTGGGGAGTCGCAAAGTAGGGCTCAAAGGGTGGGCCCGCCTCGGCAATGGGCAGCAGCTCGAAGATGCCGCCCCCCTGGTTGTTGATGAGAAGAATGGTCAGGGATCCCTGGAGGCATTGGGCAAGACGCAGGCCGCCGCAGTCGTGCAGAAAGGCCAGATCCCCAGTCAGCAGCACTGTTGGCCGATGGCGGTAGGCCACCCCAAAGGCAGTCGAGAGGATGCCGTCGATGCCGTTGGTGCCGCGGTTAAAATAAGGCCGGATATGGCGGTCGTTGGGTGGCCAAAACCACTCCACATCCCGCACCGGCGTGCTGTTGGCAATAAATAGCGGCGTCTCCGGCGGCAGGTGATGGGCCAGCCACCAGGCAATCTTGCCCTCAAACCACTCCGGCAGGTCAGCCAGCAGCCGATCCAGCTCAGCCCGAGCTTTGGCTTCCGCCCGCAGCCAGGTTTGTAGAAAAGCGGTTGCTTTGGCCTTGCCTGCCGGGATCCCTGCCGCCACCTCCTCCACGACAAAGGGCAAGTGGGTGGTGGGGTTGTGGAGGGGATCGGCGTTCTGGGCCCGGGGATCGAGCAGCCAGGTGCGGGGTCGGGCTTGGGCTAGGGTTTGCCGCAGCGCCTTGCTGGTGGGCAAGGATCCCAGTTGGATCACTTGCTCTGGCCAAAGAGGAGGTTGCTCTCCCTGGAGGAGAAAATCGTAGGTGGTGATGAGGTAGGGGTTGAGGGAAGCGTAGTTGCGCAAAGGGGAGAGTCCCTCCGCCAACACCGGCCAGCCCAGGGCCAGCGCCAAGCGGGCCACCGCCTCTGCATAACGCTGGGGGTCTGCCGGTTGGGCCGGCCCTGCCAAGATCACCCCCCGCTCACAGCCACACCACTCCCGCCAAAAGGAAGCTGTTGACGCGAATGCAGAACCGCCAGCCGGGGTGACCAGGCCAGATGGGGAGATAACCCCGCGGAAAAAGGTCTTCTCAAACTCCGGATCTTCCTGCAAATGAACCAGCGGCGCCGTGCTGCCATCGGCAACGGGAGCTAGGGGATCCCGCAAAGGCACGTTGAGATGCACCGGACCCGGGAAAGGGTAGAGAGCACGCTCCCAGGCGTGGATGATCATTTGGCGCAGGTAGGCCAGAGCTTCCAGGTCGGCGCTGGGCAGGGCCAGCTCCGCCTGCCAGTTGGGGTAGTGGCCGTAGAGCTTCACCTGGTCAATGGTCTGCCCGGCGCGGCAGTGGCGCAGCTCCGGCGGCCGATCCGCCGTCAACACCAAAAGGGGCCAACCACTTTCTGCCGCCTCGATGAGAGCAGGGAAAAAATGGGCGCCGGCGCTGCCGGAAGTACACACCAGAGGGATGGGCTGCCGAGTTTGCTGGGCCAAGCCGAGGGCAAAAAAGGCCGCCGACCGCTCGTCCACCGCTGGAATGGCCTCGATCTCAGGGTGCTGGGCTAGGGCATAGGTGAGGGGGGCAGAACGGGATCCTGGACAGACCACGGCCACCCGACAACCCAGCCGGCTCAAGGTCTCGGCCAAAATGGATCCCCAGAGGGTGTTGAGGTTGCGCCAGTCCAGCCGTTGAAGGGAGTTTGCGCCAGTCACTCCAGCTATCCCAGCCAGCGGGGAGATCGAGCAAGTTGGGTAGGAAGCCCAAAATAGGCACATCCTAGTAATCTATAGCCATCCCCAATCGCAGGGGAACCACTTGCTTTGGCCTTCCTTCGCCTTTCCTCTCTTTTTGGGAGGGGAGCTGTGGGCCGGGGAGGCGCCCGGGAAACTGCCTCAAGTCGGTTGGTCGCGCCGCAACTCCAGATTTCCTGGCGGGGGCAAGGGTTGGCCAGGCCTCTCCGATGGGGGAATAATGTTCATGAGAACGCCCCTTATCGACCTTCGCTGCACCCAATAGGAGCACCCATGGCCAGAAAACCCGATGGATACCTTGTCCACATCATGCTCGAAGGTGGACAAACCATGCAGGTACGGGTCAAGGAAGCTAGAGAATACACAGAGCTGATCAACCAACTGATGGTGGGTGGGGACGAGTTCATCACATTGCCCAAGCAAATGGACAACGAGTACATGATCGTGCGTCCGCAGCGGGTGTCCGGCGTGTCGGTGGAGGCGATCTACACTTCCAGCGTCGGCATCGACCTGTAGAGCTCAAGGCCAGGGTCGCCGGGCTGGGTTGCAACGCAAAGCCCCCACCCCTGAGGGCAGGGGCCGGACTAGACCCCCCTGGGATCTAGAGCCTTAGCACCGACAAGTTAGCTTTGCGGGGGCAGGATCACCTTGTCGATGACGTGGATGACGCCGTTAGAGGCCTCAATGTCTGCTTGCGTCACTTTGGCATCGTTGACCTTGACTCCGTCGCTCAAGGAGATCTTCACAGAAGATCCTTCGACCGTCGTCACTTCACCTTCCTTTAGATCGCTGGAGAGGACTTTGCCGGGCACCACATGGTAGGTGAGAATCCGGGTCAATTTCTCGCGGTTTTCCGGCTGCAGCAGCTCCTCTATAGTGCCTTGCGGCAGCGCCGCAAAAGCTTCATCGGTGGGAGCGAAAACGGTGAAGGGGCCTTCCCCGGAGAGCACCTTCACCAAGTCGGCAGCTTCCAAGGCTTGGATCAAGGTGGTGAAAGAGCCGGCCTCGGCAGCAACATCTACTATGGTTTTGCTGGCAGGGGCAGCGGTTTTCACGCTTTCAGAAGTCGCGCCGTGGCTGCCGGCAATGACCGCAGGGGCTGCAACCAACGTGGTGGCCGAGGCAACAGCCAAGGAGAGAGCGAAGAGATTGCGAATCATGCAATGTAACCCTCCGTGAAGAGTAGGTTCACATTTCTATGTGACGGACGGGATAGAGCTCGGGTTCCTCAAAATCGCAAAAAGTCCCCGAAAAAGATATTTCTACTACCCCAAAATACCTTTTTGACAAGGCTTACAAGGCTACTCTCCGCTGAGGTTAGATTTGCAACAATCATCGCGGGATGGCGGTGAACCATCCAAAACACGCCCGATGAGGATCCCTTGAGGCTGAGGGATCGTTACGTTTGTTTACATTGTTTGTTCAAGTTAGCGTTCCATTGGCATCGCCAAAGTGGGCACCTCTGCGGTGCTGGGCAGAGGGGTAAACGAGTTGGCGATCTCAGCAGGCATGCCTACTCTTCTTCCGCCTCGAAGTCTTCGTCGTAGTCGTCCCCGATCAAATCGTCGATGTCGTCGATGTCTTCTTCCAAAACAGCTTCAGGGACTTCAAGAGGCTGCTCGATCAGCCGGCCTTCCTGGCGCAACCAGTCGAGGATAGAAATGCTACCGGGCAGGGGCAGCACTACTGGAGGCTGATCGCGAGGTTCTTCCCGCAGAGAAGGGTTGTGGTACATGCTGTCCAGAAGAAGTGCAGCTGTGAAGAAGGTGTGGGCAAGCTTCGGGTCGATGGCCTCGATAGGGCGCCACTTATCGACTGTCCTTTAGCTTAGCTTATCCCTGCCAAGCCTGCAAAAAGCGGTGCAGCACCCGCTCCAGCTCGACGGCTCGCGCCGCCTTAAACAGCAGTCGATCCCCTGCCCGCACCTGCTGCTGCAAACCCTCCACTAAGGCAGAAGCTTCCTCAAAGCGTTCAACCTCGGCGGCTGGCTTTTCGTCAACCAGTGGCTGCATCTCCCCGTCGGGATCCAAAAGCCAGACCCGCTCCAGTCTCAAGGAGGCAGCCGCCCGACCCACCTCTGCGTAGAGCTGTGGGGCATGCTCTCCCAGTTCCCGCATTGGGCCGAGGATGGCCCAGCGCCGTTTTCCCGCAGTCTGAGCCAGCAGGTGCAAAGCCGCGATCATCGCTTCCGGCGAGGCGTTGTAGGTCTCATCCCAAATCTCCACGTCCCCAGCCAGCTTGAGATGGCGATTGCGCCCCTCCAGAGGCAGCGGTAGGTCAAGGGGCTCTTGCAGGCGCTCCCAATTCAGACCCAAGCTGCGCACAGCCGCCAGCACCCCCATCCAGTTAAGGGCGTGATGCCTTCCTGGCAGGGGCACCGGCAAGGTCAAGCCCTCCACGGTTACGGTTTGGGCTTGGGGATCCCATTCTCCTCGCAAGTCCCCTTGGGCGAGGCCATAGGTGAGGGTTTTTCCCGACCACAGGCTGGCGGCAGTGGCCAACAGCAAGGGATCCTCACCATTGAGCACAGCTATCCCCTGCCCCAACTCCTGCAGCAGCTCACACTTGGCAGCAGCAATGGCCTCGCGGGATCCCAGCCTGCCGATGTGGGCGGTGCCGATGTGGGTAATCAAGGCATGGGTGGGGCGAGCCATCTGTGCAAGGCGGCGAATCTCACCAGGGCCGCGCATGGCCATCTCCAGAACGGCAAACTGGTGTTCTGGTTGTAGCCGCAGCAGCGTTTGCGCCACCCCAATGTCGTTGTTGTGGTTGGCCTCGCTTTTGAGAACGCTGCCGTAGCGCGAAAGAGCAGCCGCCAGCATTTCCTTGGTGGTGGTTTTGCCTGCTGAGCCGGTGATGGCCACTACCGGGATGGAAAATTGCTCCCGCCAGGCTCTGGCAATGCGCTGATAGGCAGTCAAGGTATCGGGAACCTGGAAGTGGGGACCCTCCACCGGCCGCTGGCTGATGACAGCAACGGCCCCCTTGCTCAGGGCTTGCGGAATAAAATCGTGCCCGTCGAAGCGTTCTCCCCGCAGCGCCACAAAAACGGATCCTGGCTGCAACCGGCGGCTGTCGGTGCAGAGGGCCTGAACCGGCAACCCCAAGAGGTGGGGATCTCCCTGCAAAGGGGCTTGCAGCAGGTCGGCCACAGTTTGCAAGGTCAGCATGGAGCAGCAGTCGGAGCATGACTCTAGTCAATAATAAGCTCAACTATACTGAAAATAATGTATAATATGTTCAGTACGGATTACTACCAGTTGATCTTTCTGTTTACTTTCGAGTCTGCCAACATGGTAGCCAAAGCAAAGCAGAAAATTGGTAGTAAGACGACACGGAAACTGCGCTTTGGGTATTCTACTCAAAGCTTTGCGGGATACCGCCATTCTGTTTGGACTCCGTCCCGCTAACGCGAATGGAAACAAGCAGAATGCTATCGCTGCATAGTTGAACAGTGATGTTCAGCAGTGTTCAGCGTAAATGTATCAGACCGGCTATCGCGTAGGATACCAACAAAAGCCCAATCCAACGCCAGGCAACGACCCAGCCCTTGCCATCCAGGGCTCAACGGTTGCCTATGCCCGATTTCACCTGCTTGGATCCCCTTGTCCGGCACTTCCATCTGGGGGATCCGGAGCCACCCGCAGCCATTCAAGGGGGCCTTATTCATCAGCTATTCTCAAGAGGGGTTCTCCTGCTAGCATTGCGGAAGAAAGCTTGGGGTGTGAGGCAAAACTAAGGTGAAGACGGCCGGTAAGGGGATCCCAGCGGCGCGGCAGCAACTCAGGCGCAAACAAGCTCTGGGGCTGGGGATCCTGTCGCTGCTGGGCTTTGTGGCGGGGATGGGGTTTGCCGCCCTCTCCCAGCCGGAAGGGGGATCGCCCGTCGCCGCTCCAGAGCCGGAGGTGCCCCGTTTTACGGCCCACGGCTGGCCGCTGCTGGATCCCCTGCCCCAGCCGGACGAGATCTGGGAGTGCGAGCTGGTGGTGGTGGGCGGATCCCTGGGGGGCGTGGCGGCGGCAGGCCAGGCCATGCGGGGGGGCGTGCAAACCTGTCTCATCGAGCTCACCCCTTGGCTGGGGGGCCAGATCACCTCCCAGGGGGTATCAGCCATCGACGAGTCGCTCCCCATGCGGCAGCGGGGCAATTTTTCCCGCCACTGGCTGGAGTTTAAGGCCCTCATCGAAAGCCAGCCGGTGCATCTGCCCGCCTGGACAGGGATCCCGCCGGGAACCCGTGTCTCCGAAATCAACAGTTGCTGGGTAGGGGGGCTGTGTTTTCCGCCCCAGGCTGGTTTGCAGGCGGTGGAAACCTGGCTGCAACAGGCCGCCCGCAGCGCCCCCCACAGTCGCTGGGCCACCCAGACCGCTTTTAAGGGGGCCACCTTCAGCGCCGACGGCTCCCGCCTCGAGAGCATCTACGCGGTGCAGCGGCAGCCGCGGGATCCCGATTTTGTGCCGCCGGGGCGGCTGTGGCGGGAATTGGTGAGCTGGTATAGCTGGCAGGAGACGGAAGTCTTTGCCAAGCGGGTGCTGCGGCTGCAGGCGCCGCCGGGCCGCCCCTTGTTCGTGATCGACGCCACCGACACCGGCGAGCTGGTGGGCTGGGCCGGGATCCCCTACCGGCTGGGCTCAGAAGGGCGAGATCTAACCGGGGAGCCCAACGCCGCCCCGGCCAGCAACCCGGAGTGCACCCAGGCTTTCACTTTTCCCTTCGTGCTGGCCATCCACGACGACGGCGGGCGCTCCCGCGCCGAGCTGGCCCAGTTGCAGCCGGGCTACTCCCGCGCCGAGCACCGCCGCCAGTTCGACCTGGAGGGGTTTCCCACCTTCAGCGGCCAGAGCTTTTTCAACTACCGCCGCATCGTCAGCAAAGGCCGCACGGATCCCTTTTACGGCACCCCGCTTCCCGGCGATCTCAGCCTGGTGAACTGGAACCGCGGCAACGACTGGGGGATCATGAACCCACCCCTAATCCTAACGGAAGAGCGGCTGCTGGCCTCAGGGCAGCGCCACAACTGGCTGGGGGGGCTGGATGTCTCGGCCATCAAAGATGGGGAGAACCACGCCCTGCTGTTTGCCGAATGGCTGATGGAAACCCAGTCCCGCGCCGGCTATCCCCTCTCCTTGCTGTTTGGCGAAGAGTCTTTGCTGGGCACCCGCTCCGGCCTCAGCCTCTACCCCTACATCCGGGAGGGGCGGCGTATCCTGGGGCGGGCTGCCTACGGCCAGGCGGAATTCCTGATGCTGGAGCAGGATATTCGCGTCGGCGCCAGCGGGGGACGGGACTTTAGCCCCACAGCAGTTGGGATCACCCACTACGCCATCGACATGCACGGCTGTCGCTACCGCAACTGGGAGCCTTCCCTGTCGGCCAGCTCGGCGCCGGTCAACGAGTTTTCCGTCCGCCCCATCGTCATCCCCCTAGAGGCCCTGATCCCCCAGAAGGTGGATAACCTGCTCATCGGCGGCAAGGGGATCGCCGCCAGCCACATTGTCAACGCCGCCACCCGCACCCATTACGGCGAGTGGACCATTGGCTCGGCAGCGGGGCTGACCGTGGCTTGGCTCCGCAGCCAGGATCCCGGCTTGACCCCAGCCCAGATCGTGCCCCAGGGCAAAATGGCCGATTTGCAGCGCTACCTGGTTGCCTACGGCCAGCGACTGCACTGGTAGGCCGTTGCCGCCGCTTTACCCCTGGGCTAGGGAAGATCCTACCCCTCTGCGCCGGAAGGCAGGGGATTGGGATCCCTGTTGGCGCCATAGCGCCGCTGCCGCCACCACACCAGCAGGGGGCTGGCGATGAAGATGCTGGAATAAACCCCCAAGCTGAAGCCGATGAGCAAAGCAATGGCAAACCCCTTCAGGGTGGCTCCCCCAAAAATGGCAATGGCCACCAGGGGCAGCATCGTCGTCAGGGTGGTGTTCAAAGAGCGGGCAAAAGTCTGGTTCAACGACAGGTTCACCACCTCGGCAAAGCTGACCTTGCGGCTGACCAGACGCAGATTTTCCCGGATGCGGTCGTAGATAACCACTGTGTCGTTGACGGAAAAGCCAATGATGGTTAGCAGCGCCACCAAAAACAGGCTGTCCACCTCCATGCCCACCGTCAGGCCCAAAAGGGCAAACAGACCTGTTGTCAGCACCACATCGTGCAGCAAGGCCACAATGGCAAACACTGCGTAATCCCACTGGAAGCGCAGGGCCAGATACACCACAATGAGCCCAAAGGAGATGAGCACCGCCACAAGGCCGGAGCGCAAGAGCAGACGCCCCACCGTCGGGCCTACCGTCTCCACCAGCTTGCGCTCAAAAGGGCCTATCTGTTGCCGCAGCGTGGCTTCTACCGCCAGGCGCTCCTGCTCCGTCAAAGGGGGCATGCGGATCAGGGCTTCTTGGCCCGTCTGGGTGTCCAGTTGGATGATGCTGGTTCCCAGGTCATGTTCCTGCAGAGCCCGCCGCAGCTCGTCGGTGGTGACAGGCTGCTCAAAACGCAGATCCAACAAGGTGCCGCCGGCAAAATCCAGCCCCAGCCGCAGGGGGGTTCCCAGAGAGGCCAGGGAAAAAGCCATGCTGACCAGCCCCACCAGCAACACTGCCAGAGACAAGCTAAACCACAGCCTGCTGCGACCCACGATGTCGAAGCGGTAGTCAAGCGACCGCCGGGATCCCACTGCCGGATCGGTGGGGGATAGCTCTTGAGCTGTCATGATTGAGCCGCCTCCATGCGAACGCCGTAAAACTCAGGTTTGCGCAGGGCGGGGATCCCCATTGCCGCCAAAAGCAGCGTGCGGGTGCAGGTGATGGCCGTGAAAAAGCTCACCAAAATGCCAATGGCCAGGGTTACCGCAAAGCCTTTCACCAGCCCCATCCCCAGCCAGAAAAGTACGCCACAGACCAAAAGGGTGGTGACATTGCTGTCGAGGATGCTGCTGAAGGCGCGGTTAAACCCTTCCGAGATGGACTTGTAGATGGACTTGCCGGCCCGCAGCTCCTCTTTGATGCGCTCGAAAATCAGCACATTGGCATCCACCGCCATGCCGATGCTGAGGATGAAGCCGGCGATCCCGGGCAGGGTCATGGTCACCCCCAGCAGTTGGAACAGAGCAAACGTACAGAGGGCGTAGATGAGGAGGGCGATATCGGCAACAAGCCCCGGCAGGCGGTAGTAGGCCACCATGAAGACGAAAACCAGCACCAGGCCGGCAATGCCAGCATAGAGGCTGCGGCGCACGCTCTCTTCCCCCAACGTGGCCCCGACGGTGCGGTTTTCAATGACGCGAATGGGAACGGGAAGCGCCCCCGCCTTGAGCTTCACCGCCAGATCGGTGGCGGTTTCCACTGTGAAATTGCCCGTGATCACCGCCGTCCCGCCGGTAATGCCGGTGCGGGCAAACTCCGGCCCCACAATTGGCGCGCTGATCAGCACGTCGTCCAGAAAAATGCCAATCGGGCGCCCTGTTCCGGCCAACTCGCGGGTGAGCTGAGTAAACTTCTCTGCCCCTGCCGGCTTAAACTCCAGCAACACTTCCCAAGTCTGGGATCCGCGGCGGGGGGCTTGGGGATAGGCGTTGCGCAGCAGATCGCCGGTGAGGCCGACCCGTTCAAACAGGGCGTCGGGATCCTCCCCCGCCGTTATCTCTCCCCGCTCGTTGCGGGGCAGGGCACTGACCGGCACCAGGCCCTTGCGAAACTCCAACCGGGCCGTATCGCCCAAAAGAGCAATGGCCCGATCGGGATCTGCCACCCCCGGCAGCTGCACGAACAGGCGATCTTGGCCGCTGATCTGCACCAGAGGCTCGGCCACCCCCAGGCCGTCGATCCGCTGCTGGATCACCGCCTCTACCCCCTGCATCACCTCAGAGGTAATCTCAGGCACCTCTTCCGTGGGCAAAGCCTGCAGGGTGAGCTGCGTCCCCCCTTTGAGGTCAAGGCCAAGACGAACTTCGCGGCTGAAGCCCAAGTAGACGAGAGCAACCACCACCGCCAAGATAAAGATCAGCCCTCGCAGAACAGCGAGGCGACTGAGCCACAAAGCTGGAGATCTGGCCATACTGCTGAAAGGGTGAGGAACACGGGCGCACTCGATCCGAGGCTTTCAGGATTTTGGCACCTTTTGATCCTATCGCACACGGGATCCCTCACCTGACAAGTCGGAAAACGGCAGCGGCAGGAGCGTCCAAGTAGGGTCTCTGGGGAGCTGCTGCAGAGACAACCGCGAGTTTCTCAGAAGATGGGCGCTCGGCTGCCGAGCCGAGTAAGGAGAAGGTTGAAAGCCGTTAAACCAACGCTGTCTCCTCTTGGTTTGTGCTAGCCCTGGGGCTAGGCTATTGCCATCTCGGGGCAGCAGGCAACATCTGGGTGCGGTTTGGCTCTACCCCGACATCTGCGAGTTCAAGGAGGGAAAGTTGAGGTGAATTGGAGACGGACTTACTATCTCCCTGGATTGCTCTCGGCCCTAGCTTTATGGGGATCCCCCGCCTGGGCCGGAGAGTATTTCACCGAGGAAGTGACCAGCCCTAGCCTGGAGATCATCCACGGCTGGCGGCAGGAAGTGGACGGCATTAACGTCACCATCACCAACACCAGCCTGGGATCTTTTCGGGTGCCGCTGGAAATCGATATGGAGGATCGAACTAGCTGTGAGCGAGCCGACTTAGTGCTGACGAACAATCGCGTTATGCCAATGGGATCCTTTCAAGACTGCATTCTCAACATCTTTCCCTACTTGGATAAATTCATCAACCAAGAAGTCGCCAGCATTCGGGTCGCCCTCAAAGGGCCGGCCCCCCTCCTGGAGATCCCCCTGGAAGAGTCGGATCGGCTGATCTTGGCCCAGGTGGCCAACCAATCGCGGGAAGCCTTTGTCTTCTTTCAGCAGGAGCTGGCCCGCGTCTTGGCGCTCTTGAAGCAGCCCGATCCCGGCCAGGCCGAGACGGCCCCACCGACGGCCAGCCCAACGCCGACTGCTGCCGCCGAATCTGCACCCAACCCGGGAGATTTCGTGATCGTGGGCTCGATTCAGGAAGAACGGGTGGGGGCTGGCAGCCGCCTGAGCGTAGAGGCGATCAACCGCAGCACCCGCACCGTCCTCAACGCTCGTGCTCGCTTCACGTTCTACCGGGGAGAGGAGGTGGTGGAGACGCGGGTGGTCGCGTTTGAACCCAGCGACGTGCCGCCGGGACAACGCGCCTCTGCTAGGGTTCTGAAAACCGATGCCAATTGGGATCGGGTCACCGTCACCTTCCAGTGGCAGTAGGGATCCCTAAGGTGCCAGGGCGTTCCCTCGCAGCAGGCTGCCTAGAGTCTTAACCGTGATCTTGAACTGCACCCAAGGGTTCATGGGCACCACCGTCTTGTAGAGGTAGCTGTCAAAGGTCATCCGCTGCACATCCCGGTCAGCGCACATCTCCACAAAGGCCTCGCGGGTGGCGTTGGAACGGTAGAACACCCGTTGCAAAATGTCCAAAACCTTGTAGGTTAGGCCGTATTGGCGATCCCAGCGCTTGAGGTACAGCTTGAGATCTTCTTCGCTGGGGATGCGCTTCCCGCCCTCGGAGGTCTCGACGATGGTCTCGGCGCACATGCGGCCCGACTTGGCGGCAAAATAGATCCCCTCGCCGCTGGACTTGGTTACATAGCCTGCCGCATCTCCCACCAGGGCTGCCCGACCCACCACACGGCGCGGACGCGGATGCTCTGGGATCGGATGGGCTTCCACCTTGATCACCTGGCCGCCCCGAATCCGCTCGGCAGCGCGGGCGCGGATCCCGGCCTGCAACTTTTGGATCTGGGCTTGGTTGGCCTTCATGGTGCCGGTGCCCACCGCCACGTGGTCGCACTTGGGGAACACCCAGGCATAGAAGTCCGGAGAAACATCGTCCCCCACGTACATCTCTGCCCGCTCCTCGTAGTAGGCCATTTTGTCGTCCGGGAGCCGAATCCGCTCCTGAAAGGCCAGAGCATAGTTGTAGTCGCCGGCACCGATGGCTTCTGCCACCTTGGAGTGAAAGCCATCTGCCCCGATCACCAGATCCACCGCCAGCGAACGGGGTACTCCCCGATTTGAGCCGTCGGAAAAATCGCTGTAGTGCAGGATGTAGGGATCCCGGCCATTTTGGGGGATTTCCAGATGCATCACCTTGCCGTGGATCAGCTCCGCCCCTTTTTGGCGAGCGCGGTTGCGCAAGAAGGCATCCAGGATCTCGCGGCGGCACATGCCGATATACTCATTTTCCTTTGCGAGGGCGATATCCACCTCGTAGTTGGAAGGGGAGATCATCTTCATCTTGCGCACTTTGCGGTCGATAATCTCCTCAGGGAGGTCGAACTCTGAGACCATACAGAGGGGAATAGCGCCCCCGCAGGGCTTGGCGTTGTCTAGCTTCCGCTCAAACAAAAAGGTCTCGATTCCGGCTTGGGCTAGAACTTCGGCGGCAGAGGCTCCGGCTGGGCCACCCCCAACAACAGCAACTCTCAGGCTCAAGGCGCTCTCCTCGCTGCAAGTAGATCGGCTCGTCAGACAGCAGGCATCCTACCACAGCTCCCCAAAAGCGTTGCAAACCTTGACGAAGTATTGCAGTTCGGCGAGGCTCAAGGGAACGTGCTTTGGCGATGGGAACAATAAAAAGGGGTCCGCCCCGTCTGCTTGTCCAGGGGGCGGGGAGCGGAAACCTGCCCTGCAGTCCGGGCTCAGCGCTAGAGGTTCTGAATCATGAGCTTAATTGGCAACATCATTTGGCTGATCTTCGGGGGGTTGCTGACCAGTCTGGGCTATATCTTGGGGGGGCTAAGCCTTTGCCTGACCATCATCGGCATTCCTTTTGGCTGGCAGAGCATCAAACTGGGGTTTGCAGTGCTTGCCCCCTTCGGCAAAGAAGTGGTGGAGTTGCCAACAGCCCGCTGCTGCTGATCTTCAACGTGATCTGGCTGTTGCTCTTCGGCTGGCCCCTGGTGCTCAACCACCTCTTCTGGGCTGTGATCCTGGCCGTCACCGTCGTTGGGATCCCCTTTGCCAAACAGCACCTGAAGCTGGTCATCCTGTCTTTGTTGCCTTTTGGCCGGGATCTGCGCTGAAAGAGGGCGAAGTGGGGATCCCTGCAGATTAAGATCACTGCCAAACTCTACCGCGACGGCAAGGGGAGAGGGCGAGCGGCCAGCCGTTGACTGTGATTTGGATCGCCTTCGAACCTCTCATCCGGTCACCAAGACACGGGCGGAAAAGCGAGAGATTGAACTCATCGCAGATGGGGAGAAAACCATGCGCAGCATCTGGCTCGCGGGGGTAGTCGCTGCTTTGGCTCTGCTGGCGGCTATGTCTTTGGCTCAATCGGATCCCCAGGAAGAGTGGCTGCACGGCGAGCAGTGTGGCACAGAGGGGCCGGTCATCTGTCTGGAGTGACGTTCTCCTCAGCCCGGATTTCAGAGGGGCTCTATCTGGGTCACTTCTACCCGGCTCTCTGGCCCTAGGCTGATGCGGAACTGTTTGGCACCCGTCGGCAAGGGATCCGGCGGCAACTCCGGCAGGTCGGCAAGAGGAGTTTCGGCGCGGCGTTCCCGGGCCAGCTCATTCTCCGGCTCGGCAGCCAGCAGGGATCCCGCCGCATCCACCGTTACTCGATAGATCAAGCTCTCCTGCAAATCGGGAGGAGACTGCCATTGCTGGGCCAGGGTGTTTTGCAGCCGCAGCAGAGGATCTCCAGAGGCTTCCGGCGCGGTGAGCTGCTCCTGGGCCGAGTTGAAAGCAGTGGGAGCCCTCTTCTCCGGGGTGCGGCTGGCCCAGATCCCGACCCCGGCCACCAGGGCGATCCCTCCCACCAGCAGGGCAGCGATCCCGGCAGGCTGTCGATACCAAGCCCGCGTTACCGGCGTTCCCAGGCTGGCCAGTTGGGGAATGTCATCGGCCACCTGAGAGAGGTTCTCCAACAGGTCGTACAACTGGGTCATCGACAGATCCACTTGGGCAATCTGATTCTCCCCTTGGCGCACCGTGAGGCGATGAAAAATAAAATCCAGCGGACGGATGGCCACAGTACCGCTGAAGGTTCCCTTGGGCGCGCCGCTGAGCTGGGATCCGACGTAGCGGTCGATCACCGCGATCAAATCGCTGAGCCAAACACTGTCCCCCTGCAGAGTTTTGGTGGTCTCCCCCTGGCGAATTTCCAACTGACACTCGAAGTTCTGCTGGATGGCTCGCAGGGGCGGCGTTGAGGAACCCTCGGCAGCTTCGGGCAGGCCAGGTGCCTCTCCCCGCACCGTGAGGGTCGAGGTGGGCTGTTGATAGGTATGACTGATAAGGGTGAGACTGGGCATGGCAACTGGCGGGCAAACAACACAAGCAAGGAGCCTATTTCAGGAAGAGGGCAAAGCATCCGATCCGGAGCTATGGGCTACCTCCCCTTCTTCGTCGCTGCCGGCGGGCAGATCCATCTCAGGGCGGTTGAGCAGGGCTTTCCATAGACGCTGGGCCCCTCTTGGGCTGCTGTAAAACATCAGCTCGATCAAGATGCGCAGAGCCAGCTCGGCGAGGCTGTTCTCGTCACGCACATCCCCATCCACCATGCGGCTGCGGTAGTGGGAGATAAACTCATCTAGATAGTCGCCCACCAGTGGCTGACGGAAAGGGCTGAGCTCCTGTTCAACAGCAGCTTCCAGTTGCTCCAAGGTGCTGCGGATACGGGCCTGCTGCTGAGCAGCCAGATGAGCAATCACCAGCACCAGGGCGCGCGCCTCTTCGATATCGACTTCTTTTCGCCCACCGCTGCTGCGGCGCAGAGGGTTGGCGTTGCGCAGCCGCCAGAGAGCCACCCGATCGCCGATCTGCTTTTCCAAGTTCAGGGCTTTGGCTGCAGCCAGAACCGCCTCGGAAATTTCTCCGCTCAGGGACTCCAGCCCCAGCAACAGCAAATCCAACTGGGCTTTGATGGTTCCGGTAGCTGTGGTGAGGCCGGCGGGCCGAGGGTCTAGCTGAGTCTGCTTAGGTTCCACCGTCACGCTGTCAATGGGAGCTTTTTGCTTTGATAGGACTCTATGATCTCCTGTCTGGGGCAAACCTGCAACCGGATCCCTCCTGCGCTTGATTCTGACCCTTGCCAAGGGCTTGGATGACGACATCCGGCAGGCGCTGGGCATTGTCCCGCTCTTTCTCGCTTCTTGAGAGTTCCCCAACCAGATTAGAAGTCAGACCGAGTTGTTCTGGGTCAGTTGTTGTTTTTGCAACGAACCCATTTTCTCAGCCTGTTTGCCCTTGAGAAAAAGAGGGGGTAGGAGGCGCTGTCGGTATGGGTTGACCTAGGATAGTGTATGATTCAAGCCTATAGCGGGTGAGAAGAGAGGGGGATCCGCATTTTGCGGCTTGATTGCCTGACTGTTCCCAGTCTGCCCTTTCTGACCACCTCAGCTCCGGGCGTATCCACAGATGAGCATGAGCGCTCCTGCTGCCCAACCCAGCCCTCCTCACTTGGTCTTGATCTTCACGGATCGGATGGGTCGGCGCGGCGTTGTCTTAGACAAGATTTACTACTCGGTGGGCCGGGCAGCCAGCAACCACATCCGCCTCTACGACTCTTGTGTTTCCCGCGAACACGCCCTGATCATCCGCATCCCGGAAGAGAACCGGGCTGGGTACGGCTATATGATCTTTGACGGCAGTTCCGCATCCCGCCGCAGCACCAATGGTTTGTTCGTCAACGGCAAGCGGGTTTTGTCTCATCGGCTACAGCTTTTGGACAAGATAGGGTTTGGGCCCAATGTAACCGCCATCGTGGAGAGCACCGACCGCCTCAGCCCGGAGACGCTGGCAGCCCTGTTGAGGCCGCCGGCCCTCGGCGACAATGTAACCCCAACCGGATCCCAGAGAGAAACCTTGAAAGAGACGCCCAGAGAGAACGACGACTTCACCGCCGCTTGATGGCGTGAATGGTTTTCAATCCAACCCCCTGCCGAGTTTTGGGTTCCCGTGACTCCCACTCCCCCTGCCCTGAGCGGCTACTGGCAAAATGGCTTCGACCTGGAAGCTCACTTGGGATCCTTTCTCGGCCTCAAGGCCGCCGAGCTGCGGGAGAAGCTGCGGCTTGGCCAGCAACAGTTGGCAGAGCTGGGCCGGCGCGACTTCATCTGGGATCAGGCGGAGATCTTTTACCGGGATCGGGTGGGATCCGCCTATTTGCTGGACTTGGCAGCTTGGCACCTGAGCAGCACCGACTACATCGGCGATACCCTGCGCCTGGTGGCCGACCATGCCCGTGGGCGGGTGTTGGATTTTGGCGGCGGCATCGGCACCCACGCCATTGGGGCGGCCCTCTGCCCGGCGGTGGAGCAGGTGATCTTCTGGGATATCAACCCCATCCATCGGCAGTTTGTGCAACTGCGGGCGGAAAAGCTGGGCCTAAGCGAACGCATCCACTGTCCAGACACCTTCCCGGAAGGGATCCGTTTTGACACCGTCATCTGCTTCGATGTGGTGGAACATTTGCCGGATCCGGCGGCGCAGTTGCGGCAATTTGACGACTGGCTCCAGCCGGCAGGTAAGCTCTTGATTAACTGGTATTTTTTCAAGGGGTTTAACGGCGAATTTCCCTTTCATCTCGACGATTCACAGCGGATCGAGGAGTTCTTTCAGGTGTTACAAAGCCATTTCTTAGAAGTGTTTCACCCCTATTTGATTACTGCCCGCTGCTACCGCAAGTGGAATGAACGCTGAGATGGGAGAAAACCCAAGTGCTGCGCTATTTGCAGGTGTTGTGGTTGTTTTGGAGCACTTCTGTAGCTGCAGAAATGGAGTACCGGGCCAATTTTGTCTTTGCCAGCCTCAGCAGCTTGGGCGGCCTGGGGTCAGCTTTGTTTGGGCTGTCGCTGTTCTACCAGCAGGGGCACCGCCTGGGGGGCTGGAGCTGGCCGGAGGCGCTCATCGTCTTGGGGGTGTTCACCATTTTGCAGGGGGTGTCGGCCAGCCTTTTTAACGTCAACTTAAACCGCATCGTGCAACAAGTTCAGGAAGGCACCCTGGATTTTGTGTTGCTCAAGCCCATCAGCAGTCAGTTTTGGCTGTCAACTCGGGTGTTTTCTCCCTGGGGCCTGGTGGATATTGGCTGTGGCCTGTTGTTGATTCTCTACGCCGGGATCCAGTTGCGGCTGCCGGCCTGGGCCTATGTTCTGGGTCTAGTGCCCCTTTTGCTGGGGTTGGTCATCCTCTACAGCCTCTGGTTTATGCTGGGGGCCACCAGCATCTGGTTTGTCAAGATCTACAACGTCACCGAGGTGTTGCGGGGCTTGGTGGAGGCGGGGCGATTCCCGCTGGTGGCCTATCCGGTGGCCTATCGGTTGTTTTTTACCTTCGTCGTGCCGGTGGCTTTCTTGACCACCGTGCCGGCAGAAGCCTTGCTGGGTCGGATCCAGTGGCCCTGGCTTGTGGGATCCGCCCTGCTGGCGGCGGGGCTGCTGTGGGGATCCCATTTGTTCTGGCGCTTTGCCCTGCGCTTTTACACCAGCGCCTCTAGTTAAAATCTCCGTCCAAACCTTTCCATCCTGAGCATCCAAGCAGGGAGGATGGGAGTAATTGCTACAGAAGCGCCCCACGCGCTCCCCTTTGGGAAGAACAATTGGCCTTCCCCCTCAATGGAAGGGCAAAAGCGGATTCTCGGCTGGGGGATGGGATCCCTCTAGCCTGCCTTTCTAGCGGCAAAAGAGAGTGCTGGTTGCCGCAGCAATCTGCAGCCACCTGTCTTGTGGCGCAGAGGGGTGTTTTGTTGTCAACAATCCTGACACCGACTGAGACAATTTGTCAATTTTTTAAGGAGCATTTTCCATGCGCAAGCACCTGCAGTGTGTGGCCGTATCTGTGGCAGCCGGTAGCTTAGCTCTGCTGGGCTGCAGCAACAGCAATGCTTCTCCGATGGCGATGATCCCCTCCCAAGCAGATTTGGTGGCCCTGGGCAGCGGCAACCGCCTCACCTTCATCCGCTCCACCGATGCCTCGGTACAGGGATCCCTGACGGTGACGGGGGTGAGTGGTAGTTTGATCGGTATTGATGTGCGTCCTGCCAATCGCCTGCTCTACGGCCTCACCGACGCCAACATCCTCTACACCATTAACTTGCAGACCGGCGCCGCTACGGTGGCCAGTACCCTGTCGGTTCCCTTTACGGCGGGTACGCTGTCCGGCATAGATTTCAACCCCGTTCCGGATCGGCTGCGCCTGGTGGGAGCCAACGGCCAGAACTTCCGCATCAATGTGGACACGGGCGAAGTGATCCAAGATAGACCTTTGGCCTTTGGCCCAATGGAACTGCAGGGATCCCGACCGGCTGTTACCGCCGCCGCCTACACCAACAACGTGGCCGGCACCCAATCCACACGGCTGTTGAACATCGACGGCGAGCGCAACCTGCTGCTGTTCCAGAATCCGCCCAACGAGGGGGTGCAAATGCCGATTGGCCCCCTGGGCGTGAACTTCGGCCCGGTGGGCGGGTTTGACATCCGCACGGTCGGCGGGGTGGATACCGGCTTTGCCATCGGCGGCTCCACCCTGTATCGAATTGACCTGAATACAGGTCGCGCCACCTCTGTGGGCACGCTGCCGGGTGGGCCGTTCTTTGGCTTGGCTGCCTTCTAGATCGGCCAGGTTGTTACAATTCCAGTCATTTTTCTGGCCAATTGTTGCTGTTTTGTTTCGGCCCGATTCCAGCTCGGGATTGGGCCTTCTGTACTTCTTCAAGTAGGGTTGACCTCCATCTATGCAGGCGATAGATTATGGGAGCCGCTGTCCTTTCTGGCTTGCCTTAGGCAAGGCCTGCTTCTTACTAAGTGCTTTCTCGTCGCCGTTTTGTTTTCTCCTTCCCCCCATGAAGATCGAGGATGACAAAGCCGAGGGATCTCTGCAGGAGAGAAGCGATGCAGAGGTATTTTCAGCCCTCAAGGCAGGCCAGTCGCAAGCTTTGGCTATCCTCTACGACCGCCACGCCGGTTTGGTATACGGAATCGCCTGCAAGATGCTGGGCAACTCTGCCGAGGCCGAAGATCTGACGCAGGACATTTTTTTGAGTTTGGCCCGTTCTTCCTTCGATCCCAAGCGGGGATCCCTGCGCACTTACCTGGGCATTTTGGCCCGCTCCCGCTGTTTGGATCGGCTGCGCTCTTGGCGCAATCGACAGCGATCCCTGGAACGGGGCAGAGTGGAATTACAGGGCGATGCCGCCGAGGATCCGGCCCTGGAGCAGTTGGCCGGGGCAGAGCAGGCGGTCGAGGTGCAAACGGCTTTGGCCCAGCTATCTGAACATCAACGCCAAATCCTCAAAATGGCCTATTACGAAGGCATGAGCCAAACAGAAATTGCCAAGCAATTGAATCTGCCTTTGGGAACGGTTAAAGCCAGAGCCCGCCGAGGCTTGCTGCGGCTGCGCGAGTTGCTGGGAGGCGCCCCATGAAAGCCGAGTCTGTGTCTCCCGAAGAACTGCAACTGTGGCTGGCCGGCTACGTGCTGGGGGATCTCTCCCCGGAAGAGGCCGACCGCCTGGAAGCGGTGCTCAAGCTGCGCCCGGAGCTGCAGCAGGAGCTGCAAGCCCTGCAACAGACCCTGGAAAGGGCCTACGGCGTCGAAGAGAAGCAACCTCCCCCCGCGCTGCGGGCTTCTCTGCTGCAAGCCTACACAGAGCCGGCGCCCAAACCCCTCTCCACGACAATTCAGGGATCCCCTCGCTGGCGGGGCCTGGCGGCATTGGCAGCAGGGTTAATCGTGGCTTTGGGACTGGGGAATCTCTACCTGTGGCGCAGGCTGCAACTGGCCCAGACGCAAGGGATCCCGGTCGAGGTGGTGACATATGAATTGCAACCGACGGCAGAAAACGTGACTGGCTCGGTTACGGTGGAGGTGGATCCGCAGCGCTTGCAGGGGAGGCTGGTAGCCCGCGGTTTGCCGCCGCTGCCGGAAGGCCGCGTCTATGCGCTCTGGGTGGTGCTGGAGCCGGAAGCGCCCTTCACCAAAGATAGGGCGGGGGCGATCCTCACCACAGCTTTCCGGGTGGATGCGGCGGGAAACCAAGAACAGGAGCTGCGCTTGCCACCGGTGTTCGCATCCACAGAATGGGTGCGGGCAGTGGCCATTACCGAAGAAGACGGCAGCCGGCCCCAAGAGCACCAGGGATCCCCTCTGTGGATTTCCGGCTAGCGGGAGCAGTGGCCAACCAACATAGGTTCGTCGGCGGAGGCAAGGCATGGATCTAGCCAGGATCCCTCTGCTTAAGCGACTGGCGGAGCACTCTCGCCGATGTGGATCGGCAAAACAGGGATCCCGAGCCACCCTGCCGTTGGGAAAAGTTGTGGGCGCACCGGAAGCGTAACAGCATTAAGATGATGGTCACTACCCCGGCACAGCAAAAGCCAACTTGGAGGCCACCCTATGGGCGAAGCCAAGCGCCGCAAAACCCGAAACAGACCGACTCCCGACCAAGAGCTGCTCTTTCCCCAGCTCAAAGACATTCCTCTCACCAAAGCCCAAGCCCGCACGATCTACAATTGGACAACTCGAGGCGCTTGGGCCGGCATTATTCTCCTGGCCATTGTCTGGGTGGTGGTGCGATTTGTGGGGCCTGCCCTGGGCTGGTGGCACCTGGTGGGCTAGCCGGCTGGATCCCTTGAGTCTCCTTGGAGTTTTCCTATGCGATCCTACTTGGCAGCCGCCCTGCAGATGACCAGCACCCCCGATCTGGCCGGCAACTTGCAACAGGCAGAGGAGTGGATTGACTTTGCGGCGCGCCGGGGCTGTGAGCTGGTGACCTTGCCGGAAAACTTTGCCTTCATGGGGCCGGAGGAAGAAAAAGCCCGCCTTGCGCCGGAGATTGCGCAGCGGGCCGAAGAGTTTTTGGCCAAGATGGCCCAGCGCTACCAGGTGTTTGTGCTGGGCGGGGGATACCCGGTGCCGGATGGACAGGGCAAGGTGTACAACACGGCGGCCCTCTACAGCCCCGAGGGCAAGGAGCTGGCCCGCTACCGCAAGATCCACCTCTTCGACGTCAACCTGCCCGACGGCAACACCTACCGCGAGTCGAACACGGTGGTGAGCGGCAACGAGGTGGTTGTCTGCCAGGAGGAGCGGCTAGGCACCCTTGGTTTGTCGGTCTGTTACGACGTGCGCTTTCCTGAGCTATATCGCTCCTTGGTGGATCGAGGGGCAGAAGTGTTGTTGATCCCCGCCGCCTTTACCGCCTACACGGGTCGGGATCACTGGCAGGTTTTGCTGCAGTGTCGGGCCATTGAAAACACCTGCTACGTGATCGCCCCCGCCCAGGTGGGCACCCACTACGAGCGGCGACAATGTCATGGCCACGCCATGATCGTGGATCCCTGGGGGACGATCCTGGCGGATGCCGGCGGCGAAAAACCAGGAGTGGCCATTGCCGAGATCGCCCCAGAGCGGCTACAGCTTATCCGGCGGCAGATGCCCTCGCTGCAACACCGCCGGCTGGCCTGTGCCGTTACTCCCTAGGGATCCCCTATGCCTTGGCCGCCGCTGATTCTCTACAGCAAGCCCGGATGCCACCTCTGCGAGGGCCTAGCGGAGAAATTGCGGCAGATCCCCGAAATCGGCGAGCTGGAAATCCGCGACATCACCGCCAACCCCGCCTGGTGGGAGCGCTACCACCTGGAGGTTCCCGTGCTGAAGGTGGCCGGGGATCCCGAACGGCTTTTGCCTCGCCCCTCGCCGCGGCTGACGGCGGCGCAGTTGCGCGCCTGGCTGGGACAACAGTTGGGTTGCCTATCGGGAGGCTAGCGCTTCGCTGCGGGCGGTATAGCCAGCTTGGCGCAAAGCTGCCACGGTGGCCTCGGCATCTTTAACCCAAAATTGGGATCCCAGCCTCACCCAGAGCGTGTGGGGAGGGGCGACGATGGCCGCCACAACAGGGATGCGATTTTCTTCCTTGGCTTCCGAACGTTGGCGGGCAAGCAATGTTTGCAAACGGTATCGATCCTCCAATGTCCCAGCCGAGTCCAGAGGGAGTTCCACCGTAACCCAACTCACCGATTCAATCGGCTGTAAGTCCTCGACAATCAATTGCACCTGTTCATCCCGCTGATCCACCTTGGCCCAGATAAAGAGCCGTTGATCCACCTCCAGACGATGGCGCAAACGTTCGTAAGTTTTGGGGAAGATCACCGCTTCGCAACTGCCGGTGAGATCTTCCAGTTGCAAAATGGCCATGCGATCCCCTCTCTTGGTGGTTACCGTTTTAATGGCGGTCAGCAGGGCCAGAATGCCTACAGAAGTATCGGCTGCGTAGCCGCTCAAATCGGAGAGGTTAACAGGAGCCAACAGCCGCGCCTGCTCTTGAATCCGCCGCAGCGGGTGATCCGAAACATAAAAGCCCAACAGCTCCCGTTCTAGCCTTAACTTTTCTTGCGGTGGAAAATCTTCAGTTGCAGGCCCCCGCGGAGCTTCAATAAATCCCTGGTCGTTGCCCAACAAATCAAACAGGCTGGCTTGGCCAATGGCTTTGGACTTAGCCTGCTCCGCTGCCCAATTGAGGATGGGATCCAGATCCGCCATTAGCTGTTTGCGGTTGCCGGAAATACCATCAAAAGCGCCCGCACAGATCAACGACTCGATGGCGCGGCGGTTGACCACGTGCAGATCCACCCGCTGGCAAAAATCGGCCAAAGAGGTGAAGGGGCCTCCGGCCTGGCGGGCAGCCAGAATGTTTTGAATCGCCCCCTCGCCCACATTCTTCACTGCTCCTAGACCAAACAAAATGCTGGATCCCTGAGGGGTAAAGTCCAGGCCAGAACGGTTGATATCCGGCGGCTCAATTTGGATCCCGATCGACAGGCAATAGGTGATGTAGCGCTGGACCTTGTCTTGATCCCCTCCCACAGAAGAAAGCAGCGCCGCCATGTATTCTGTTGGATAATTGGCCTTGAGATAGGCTGTCTGGAAAGTAATCAGTCCATAGGCCGTAGAGTGGGATTTGTTGAAGCAATACTCGGCAAAAGCAACCATTTGGTCAAATAGCTCCGTAGCCACTTCCTTGGCCACACCTCGCTCTACTGCCCCTCGGACGAATTGCTCCCGGTGTTTCTCCATCTCGGAAACTTTCTTTTTTCCCATCGCCCGCCGCAATAGATCAGCCTGGCCCAGGGTATAGCCGGCCATGTCCTGGGCAATGCGCATGATCTGTTCTTGGTAGAGAATGGCGCCATAGGTATCTTGAAGGATTGGCTTGAGGAGATCGTGGGCGTAGGTTACCGGCTTGCGGCCATGCTTGCGATCGATAAAGTCCGGGATCATGCCCGTATCCAATGGCCCTGGCCGGTAAAGAGCTAAGACCGAGGAAATATCTTCCAAGTTGGAAGGCTTGAGCTCTCGCACCACCTGCTTCATGCCGGAAGACTCCAGTTGGAAGATCCCTTCCAGCTCTCCTTTTTCCAAAAGTTGGTAAGTTTTCTCGTCGTCCAATGGCAGGTTATCCAGGTCGATAGTGACCCCTCTGTGCTCTCGAATCAGCTCCACGGCCCGCTGGATCATCGTCAGGTTGCGCAGCCCCAAAAAGTCCATCTTCAACAGGCCCAGAGACTCGATATCTTCCATCGAGTACTGAGTAATAATTTGGCCTTCGTTGTTGTATTGCAAGGGCACGATCTCATCTAGAGGATCTTTGGAGATGACCACGCCGGCAGCGTGAACCCCAAAGGTTTTGTTGGTGCCTTCCAACAGGCGGGCCAGCTCGATCCAGCGGTGAGTGGTTGGGTCTTTCTCGTATTTTTCTTTGAACTCTGGAGCCGGCGTGTTCTCGCCGATCATCTCCTCCAATTTTGCCGGTTTGCCCCGCGAGACCGGGATCAGCTTTGCCATTTTGTCGGCTTCGGCATAGGGAATATCCAGCACCCGACCGACATCTTTGAGAATGGCCTTAGAAGTCATGCGGTTGAAGGTGATGATCTGGGCCACTCGCTCCTGGCCGTATTTGCGGGTTACATAGTCGATCAGCTCTCCCCGCCGCTCGATACAGAAATCGGTATCGATATCCGGCATCGATTGCCGTTCTGGGTTGAGAAAGCGCTCGAAGAGCAACCCATATTTGACGGGATCGATGTTGGTAATCTGCAAAGCATAGGCCACCAGGGATCCGGCTGCCGAACCGCGGCCCGGGCCCACCGGGATCCCGTGTTCGCGAGCATAGCGAACGTAGTCCCAGACCACCAGGAAATAGCTGGAGAAGCCCTTTTGTTGGATGATATTCAGCTCAAAGCGCAGGCGCTCCTGATAGTTTTCCGGAATCTGATCTGGATAGGCGACGCCGCAGCGTTTCGCCAGGCCCTGCCAGGCCAATTCGGTGAGATAGCTATCGGCAGAATGGCCCGGCGGAACCGGATAGTCGGGCATGCGCGTTTCCCCAAATAGGTCATAGCCCTCGATCTTTTCCAGCACCTTGAGAGTGTTGGCAATGGCTTCGTCGATCACCTCCTGCTCCAGGTGATCGCGGCAGAGGCGGCGCATCTCCTCCGGGCTTTTCAAGTACTCTGTGCCGCTGTAGCGAAGGCGGTTTTTTTCGGTGAGGGATTTGCCTGTTTGGATGCAGAGCAAAGCATCATGAGCCTCCACATCCCAACAGGAGATGAAGTGGCTATCGTTGGTGAGGATGATCGGGATCCCTAATTCGTGAGCAATGCGCACCAATTGCACATTGACAAAGCGGTCTTCTCGATAGCCGTGATCCTGAATCTCGATGTAGTAATCATCTCCAAACTGTTCCTGATACCAGGCGGCAACTTGGCGGGCAATTTCTGGCCGCCCCTGCAAAATGGCCTGGGGCACCTCCCCGGCCAGGCAGCCGCTGGTAACGATCAACCCCTCTTTGTATTGCGCCAAATACTCTTTGTTGATACAGGGCCGAGCGAAGATCCCCTTGCCTTGAACGCCTTGGAGATGGGAAATGGTGGTCAGCTTGACCAAGTTTTTGTAGCCCTGGGTATTTTTGGCCAAAACCACTTGGTGATACTTGGGGTACTTGCGGCTTTTGTCTCGAATATCGCCGTTGATAACATACATCTCATTGCCGATGATCGGCTTGATCCCTTTGCTTTTACACAGTTTCACCAGCTCGATGGCCCCGTACATAACGCCGTGATCCGTCAGGGCCAGCCCTGGGAAACCCATAGCCACTGCTTGCTCAATCAAAAGCGGCAGTCGGCTAGCCCCGTCTAGAAGGCTGTACTCGCTGTGCAAGTGCAAGGGAACAAAGGCCATGGCAACGGTAGGGATAAGGGATCCCTTCAACCTTAACCCAGCGCTCTCCTTTTCCAGTTGCCGGCAGAGGCCGCTACAGTGAAGTCAAGCCCACCTTTTCGCCCTTCGCCTGATATGGAGCCTCCTATTCGCCTCACCCAGTACTCCCACGGCGGCGGCTGCGGCTGTAAAATCGCCCCGGCGCTGCTGCAGCAGATTCTCAAAGAGCTGCCCCTTTTCTGGTCGGATCCGGCGCTGCTGGTGGGATCCGAGACCAGCGACGATGCCGCCGTCTACCAACTCAACGACGAGCAGACCCTGATCCTGACCACCGACTTTTTCATGCCCATTGTGGACGATCCGGTGGATTTTGGCCGCATCGCCGCCGCCAACGCCCTTTCCGATGTTTACGCGATGGGGGGCACGCCCATTCTCGCCCTGGCCATTTTGGGCATGCCGGTCGACAGGTTGCCCCTGTCGGCCATTCGGGAGATCATGGCCGGGGGAATCAAGGTCTGTCAGGAAGCCGGGATCCCTTTGGCCGGGGGGCACTCCATCGATTCGCCCGAGCCCATCTTCGGCCTGGTGGCGGCAGGGCTGGCCCACCCGCAGCACATCCGCCGCAACGCCACCGCCCGGCCCGGCGACGATCTCATCCTCACCAAGCCGCTGGGGATCGGGGTGATGACCACCGCCCTGAAAAAGGGCCAGCTCAGCGCGGCAGGCTACGCGGAAGTTTTGCAGGTGATGACTCAGCTCAACCGCATCGGCCCGCAACTGGCGCAGCGAGCCCAGGTTCGCGCCCTAACCGATGTAACGGGGTTTGGCCTTTTGGGACATCTGCTGGAAGTCTGCCGGGGCTCGGGGGTGAGCGCCGAGCTGGATTTGGCTGCCATTCCGTTTTTGACCGAAGCGCTCTCCTTAGCTGAAGCTGGGATCTTCCCCGGCGCAGCCCGGCGCAACTGGCAGGGCTATGAGGGAGTAGAGGCCAACTCTCTGCCGGAGTGGCAGCAGTTGCTCTTGTCGGATCCGCAAACCAGCGGCGGCTTGCTGGTGGCGGTGGATCCCGCCTACACCGCAGAGCTTTTGCAAGAGCTCCACAGCGCCGGCTACTCTTACGCCCGTCGCATTGGCCGCTGCCAGGCCGGCGAAGGGATCGCCATCCGGGTTGTCGGCGAGATGCCGGTAGCTTGAGTGAAGCCTATATTCGGCCCTCTCCTGCCAATATGAAGATTCGGTCAAGCAGAGCTGCGAAAGTTGAAGATCTCATGTAAGGGTAAGGGGAGCTGAGATATCTTAAAGGGGTATGAACGAGCCCTCTCCCAACAGCCATAGCCTGGTTCAGTGGGTTGAGCCAGGTCAACTGATTCGCAGCCTCAGCAGTGGCCAATTGCTGATGGTGGATCCACAGCGGCCCAACGCCCTGATCATCTGCAAGACGTTTCATGCCGAGTTTGCCGGGCCGGGGGCTGCGGTCGGGGGGCCCTTGGATGTGGATTCGAGCGGCGTGCTCCCCATTGGGGATGTGGCTCTGTTGCATCCCCAGGGCTATCAAGAGCGGCAAAATGCCTATGCCAAGCGGCTGCACTGGATGCGCTGGCTGCAGCAGATCACCGATAATCCTCTGCCGGCCCAGCGGGCGCGGGTGCTGCTTTTTAGTTTGGAGGAATTTTTCTCTGCCGATTTGGTCAGCCAGTTGCCGGATGACATTTTGGCGCGGCTGGTCGGGGTGCTGCCGCAGACAATCGCCGCAGCTCGGATGGAAATGATGCCCCTCTACAGCCCCAGCTATTCCCTGGCCGGCTGAGCCGTCTTGGGGAAGAAGGGAGAGGGGAGTCTGAGTTGGGGCTGTTCGGGATCGGAGTAAGAGACCTAGACTACAGAAATCAGGCCTTCTGGCTCTCTGGATTTGATTGGAAAATAAGCGCGGTATCGCTACCCTGAAAGCTCGCCCAACCGGGATCCTGGCCTCATGCAGTGGTGGAAACGGCTTCGCCAAAATCGCTGGGCTCAAGCAGGAGCCTACATCCTCCTCGTTTTCTATACTTGCGCCATTTTTGCCGAGTTTGTCGCCCCCTACAGCCCGCTGGAATCGCAGCCGGGGGGATCCCTTCTGCCCCCCACCGCCATTCACTTTTGGGACGAGTCGGGGGCTTGGCTGGGACCCCACGTTTATCCAACTCGCCAGGGGCCGGTGGATCTGGAAACGGGCGAACGTCCGCTTTTGGTGGATACCAGCCGTCCCGCCGGGATCCGCCTGTTTGTGGCCGGCACCCCTTACCGTTGGTTGGGTTTGATCCCCTGGGATCGACACCTATTCGGCACTGTCCCTCTGCGGACGGAGGAAGGGCTGCCCGTAGCGCGGCTACACCTGCTGGGCACGGACGATCAAGGTCGCGACTACTTCAGCCGTCTGGTCTACGGTGGGCGCGTCAGCCTGTTCGTTGGCCTGGTGGGCATCGGCATCTCTTTTCCCATCGGTCTGCTGGTGGGGGCCATATCCGGCTACTTCGGCGGCTGGGTGGATACGCTGCTGATGCGGCTGACTGAGGTGTTGATGTCGATCCCGACGCTGTATTTGCTGGTGTCGTTGGCGGCGGTGTTGCAGGTGAACCCGCTGACCGGTGTGCCCTTCAGCAATGCCGAGCGCTTTTTGGTGATTGTGGCCATCCTCTCTTTGGTGGGTTGGGCGGGCTTGGCCAGGGTGATTCGGGGGCAGGTGCTGTCCTTGCGGGAGCGAGACTTTGTGCAGGCGGCGCGGGTGGCCGGGGCCGGATCCCTGTATCTGCTGGTGCGCCATATCCTGCCCCAGACCACCACCTACGTGGTGATCTCGGCAACCTTGGCGGTGCCCGGCTATATCGTGGCAGAGTCGGTGCTGAGCTTGATCGGCCTGGGGATCCAACAGCCGGATGCCTCGTGGGGGAACATGCTGTCGCTGGCCACCAACGCTTCGGTAATCATTCTGCAGCCCTGGCTGGTGCTGGCCCCCACCCTGATGGTGGTGCTCACCTCCCTGTCTTTTAACTTGCTGGGAGATGGCCTGCGAGATGCCCTCGACCCGCGGGATCCTGATCCTCGCTGAGGAGAAGTTGCTTCCTGGTTTGCCGGCTGTAGAGGCAATGGGGCGGCCTGCCGTTCACCGTTTCCCGTCGGGATAGAGCCGGTTGAGCCCCTTGCGAGCCTTGGCATGGACGTCCAGGGTGGTATCCATCTTCAGGATCTGGCGGTAGACTTGCTCGGCCCGGGCGATTTCCCCCTCCTGCTCCAACTTCTCGGCCAGCTTGAGCAAACTTTGGGCCGAGGGATCCGCCAAAGAGCCCTGCTCCTGCAGTTGCCGCAGCTCTTCCAGGCGCTCTTGCACCATCGGTCGCAACAGCCAGGAATCGTCCAGATCCAACACTTCTCGGTAGTAGCGCTGGGCCTCTTTGAAGTTCTTTTGCTCGTCGTAGGCTTCCGCCAGTTGCAAAGCCAGCTCCGCCGTGGGCCGATCCTTAAACTGGCGATGCAGTTGGTTCAGCCGCCGCAGGAAGGGGGATCCCTGCTGCGGGTTTTTCAAATCCGGCGCGTGTTGAACCGGCAAATAGTTACTCCTCTCCGCCGATTGTTGAGGGGAAGGGGCAGGCTCCGCGGCCTGAGGTCGAAGGGGCGTTTGCCGGCTGATGCTTTTGGGGTCAATGGGGGTGGGCTTGTAAACCCAAACCGGCTGATCCGAAGAGGATGCCGGTGGGGTTGGGTGTGGGATCGGCTGCGGCAAGGGAATGGTCTTGCGATCCGGTGGTTCAGGAGGTGGCTGCTTCAGTTCTTCAGGGGTGCCGGGAGGTTTGGGGGCTTGAAATTGAATTGCCTTGGGAGTCTCCCTGCGCTCTTGGGCCAATTCTCGGTACAGAGCGGCCAATTGCAGGTACCCCGCTTCTTCATAGGCGGTGGCCAGCCAACGGGCATTCTCTGGGCTGGGATCTGCACGGTAAGCCCGCCGCAGCAACTGCAAAGCAGTGCCATAATTGCGCTCTCGAATGGCTGCCTGCCCCAAACTGGCTGAGCTGACCCCGGTTGTATCGCTAGCCATGGTTCTCCGTCATGCCTTGCTGTGCAGCGATAATAAATCAGTTTTCCTTTTCCAAGCCAGCCACTCAGGGCAGCTTTGGCAACTGGATCCCTTGGCCATAGCATACCTTTGTCGAGCCGAACGCTGACTGCCAAGAAAGACTTCTCTTCTTTGGGATCTGCTCGCTAGACATCTTTAGCTGATGTTGATTTGAGATTGAGGCATTGAGATCTGGATGTGAGGCATACTTTCAAGCTAGCTTGTAGTCAAGCCCCGAGCAGCGACAGGTTTCGGCGCAAACATGATTCAACAGTTTCGAGATCGGTACCCCATGGGCAGTTTGCTTACCGATCTGTTGCGCGTAGAAGAAGGGATCTACATCGTCAAAGCCCAGGTGGTGGTCAACAACACGGTTCTGGGCAGTGGTATTGCCGGCTCCAACACAGTAGAAGAAGCAGAAGATGCTGCGCTGAAGCGCGCTTTAAACCACGCAGGATTCGGTCATTCCACAACTTCCCTGAGCTTGGGGGTGGATTCTGCTGCCGCCAGGATGCCCTACCTGCCCACTCCTGACTTGGCCAATGGGCGCACCCACTCTTCTGCTGCCCCTCAAGCTCCTGAGTCGATAGGGATCCCGGCGAAGCCGACTTCCCCAGAGTTGCCCAATCTGAGCGAGCCAGGGGCCTATGGAGATGATTTATCCGACATCATTGCTCAAACAGATGTCGAGATGCAGCGTATTGGCTGGGGCCGCAAGGAAGGACAAGAGTTCTTGGAGCGTCGCTTCCAAAAAAAGTCGCGCCACCAACTAAATGAGGCCGAACTGCGGGAGTTCTTGCGCTATTTAAAACAGCAGCCGTCCCGCCTCAACAGCGAGCCCCGTTTTTGACTTTTCCAGACTCCCTCGCTCCCGGCCCCTCTCCCAGAGGGAGTCCCCCCTCACCCCCAGCCCCTCTCCCAGAGGGAGAGGGGAGTTAGACTTGACCTTGGAAAAATCCCTTGCCCAAAGACAGGAGACTGCATCAAACCGCCAGTCTCTCTGGTGTCTCGTTGTGTTCTGGAATAGCCACGGCTAGGGCGCACCCACGATCACAGTGGTGTCTTGCATTGTCTTCACGACGGTCTCGCCTCCTTCCGAGAGCACAACCCGTCGCTCCGGCACCGACACTCCGGCCACCCTGGCAGTTTGGTAGTTTTGCCCGGCCTGCACCACAGAAGGAATGACGCCTGGGCCGGAAACCAAAGCAAAGGATTCGCCACCAATCTGGATCATCCCAGAAACCTGCACGCTGCGGGCAAAGGCCGCCGGGTCACGAGTGGGGGTCGGGAGCGGCGTGGTCACTGCTACGGGCACTTCGCCACCATTGCCGGGCGGCGGCAGCTCCGGCGGCGGAGGTAGAGGTGGCAGGTTAAGGGTTGGCTCAGGGGCACGCACGTTTTGGGGCACAAAGGGATCCGCCCGTCCCGCCCCACTCAAGGCCCGCTGGGTTTCCTGCTCTCGATCCACTGGCGGGATCAGGCTAGAGGCAGCTTGGGTAGCCTGCAGAAGGGAGGGCACCGGCGGCGGGGGTTGATCGGGGGCGGTCTGGCCAAAGCCGGCAGGCAAGTTCACCGTTTGTTGCCGGGCAAGAGCCTGCATCTGGCTGGCTCCGCGGGCCAGAGTAGCGTTCATATCCTGTTCCCAACGGCCTGAGGCGTTGAGCCGCATAACTACAGGGCTGCTGCCGCCGCGCGACTCCACCCAGATCTCGGCTTCTGTGTCGCTCAGCCGACGGGAGCGGAGGATGCGGGATCCCGGGGGCAAGAGGGGCTGCAGCGCCAGCTCCGCTTCGGGAACCGCTTGTTCGTTGGCCAACGCAGAAGACAAACGAGGGGACAAGCAGACCAGGCCCCCTGCCGACAACAAGAGGATCCCAAGTGAGAACAGTTGGCGAGCAGGTAGAGATTTCAGCATAGAGACCACCGGGAGAGAGCCTCGCATCACCAAAATAGCCAAAATCTTGGGGATGGGGCTCAATCGAGCTGCTTTTTTCGACAACAATGCTAGGATTTCCAATCAAAGCCTCAGCCCCTGTCAATAGAGATCCCGACCGGCGTAGGCAAAGCCGGCCCCTATCTGAGCGCAGCCCAATTTGCCATAATGAAGAGAGACTGTAAAAATTTGTTAACGCCATGACTGTCTCTGCTTTGGATCCTGTCAACCCCGCTCGTCTGGAGGAGATTGCCGAGCGGCTGCGCAGCCCGCGCCCTGCGGATCGCATGGTGGCCTTGGCGCAATTGCGGGATGTGCCAGCAGAGCAGGCGGTGCCGCTGATTTTGCAGGTCATCGACGACGAAAACCTGCAGGTGCGCTCTTTTGCCGTGTTTGCCTTGGGGATCAAGCAGACGGACGCCTGTTTGCCCAAGCTGCTGGAGATTCTCACCCAAGACCCGGACTACGGCATTCGCGCCGATGCGGCAGGCGCCCTGGGCTACTTGGAAGATCCGCGGGCTTTTGAGGCGCTGGTGCGTGCTTTTTATGAAGATGTGGAGTGGCTGGTGCGCTTCAGCGCCGCCGTGGCCCTGGGCAACCTGAAGGATCCCCGAGCCTACGACGTATTGCTGCGGGCGTTGGAGGGGCCGGAAGAGCTGCTGCAGCAGGCGGCCATTGCTGCTCTGGGAGAACTGGGGGATTTGCGGGCGTTGGATCACATCCTGCGGTTTGCCCAGTCGGAAGATTGGCTGGTGCGGCAGCGGCTGGCCCAGGCCTTGGGAAATCTGCCTTCGCCCAAGAGCGTTTCCGCCCTCAACTATCTGGCCAAAGATCCCCACGATAGCGTTGCCGCGGCGGCTTTGGATTCGCTGCGGCGGCTGCGCCAAAGGGGCTTCCCGGAACCGGGATCCCGGCCAGCCGATTCAGAAGCAAGCTAAGCTGAAGATCTGGGTTCGGCCTGATGTAGGGACGGGGTTCTCGGAGGGCTCCGTCGAGGATTTGCCGGCCTTTGGTTTTCCTGATCCTCTGCTCTGCGATGGCTACCAGCCCCTATCCTCTCGTTGCTCCAGAAATAGCCGGCTCCCCCTCTCGGCCTCGCATTGTGGCGGCTCTCTCTGGGGGGGTAGACAGCTCCACGGTGGCGGCCATTCTCCACGAACAGGGCTATGCCGTGGAGGGGGTGACTCTCTGGCTGATGCGGGGGAAAGGCCAGTGCTGCACCGACGGCCTGGTGGACGCCGCCGCCATCTGTGAGCAATTGGGGATCCCCCACCATATTGTGGATAGCCGCGAGCTGTTCCAAGCCAACATTGTCGATTACCTGGTGGCCGGCTATGCGGACGGGATCACACCGCTGCCCTGCTCGCAATGCAACAAGCTGGTGAAGTTTGGTCCCTTGCTAACCTATGCCCGCGAGACCCTGGGCATCTCTCAGATTGCCACCGGCCACTACGCGCGGGTACGTTTCAACAGCGAGCTGGGGCGATATCAACTGCTGCGGGCGGTGGATCGGCAGAAGGATCAGTCTTATTTTCTCTACGACCTCAGCCAAGAGCACCTGGCCCACAGCCTCTTCCCCTTGGGCAACTACACCAAGGCCCAAACCCGCCAGATTGCCGCGCGCTACGGCTTGGTTACGGCAAATAAGCCCGAAAGCCAGGATCTGTGCTTGATCGAGACCTACGGCTCGATGCGCAACTTTTTGGATCAGCACCTGGGTCAAAGGCCGGGGGAAATTGTCGATACCCAGGGGCGCGTGCTGGGATCCCATCAGGGCATTCACCACTACACTGTTGGCCAGCGCAAGGGGCTGGGCATTGCCTCTTCCCGCCCGCTCTATGTAGTGCGCATCGATGCGGCCATGAACCGCGTGGTGGTGGGGGAACGGGAAGAAGCCACCCAAGCCGAGGCCTGGGTGCGGCAGGTGAACTGGGTCTCGACCCCTGCGCCGGACGAGCCCTTAGCGGTAGAAGTGCAGGTGCGCTACCGTACCCCCGCCGTGCCGGCCACCTTGATCCCGGAATCGCCGGAGCGGGTAAAGCTGCAGTTTGCCGAGCCGCAGTTTGGGGTCACTCCTGGCCAAGCCGCCGTCTGGTACCACGGGGATCTCCTGCTGGGGGGAGGGATCCTGGAGCGCCCTTCTCCCTAGGCCAACTGCAACTTCCCTCTCGCCAGGGGGGAAGGATTGGGGGTGAGGGCAAGCCAAACTACGCTGCTTGCGCTTGCAGCTGCTGCAGGGATCGGAACAGGAGCACCGTGTAGACATTGAAGATAGGCGTGACTGCCGTGAAAGCGGCAAACCCGACCACAACTGCTAAGAGAGCTACCACAGGCGCCCAAACCAGAAGCGCAAGTCCTATGATGTCGGTATTACCCCCAGTTACAACTGCAGCTAGGGTAGCTCCCAAGATCGCCACAACAAAAGGCAAAAGCAGGATTGAGATGCCGAAGATCAAAACCACGACCAGGAATGCCCAAAACACCCCCCACCAACGGCCCCTGACCAGGTTCCAACTGTAGCCCAACCCTTCTGTGGCACCCTTGTCCTCCAGGGCAATTGCGCAGAGGGTGAAAGCTAGCCTTACCCGGCAATAGATGCCGGGAAACACAAACAGCTGCATCCCTAGTGAGGAAATCAGATTCACCAGGAGGCTGCCGAATATCAGAGGCACTGCCTTAGAGAAAGCCTGATCCAAGCTATTGCCCAGCAAGGGAGTTCGCTGCTTCAAGTGCTGATCCACCAGCCAAAAGGCTGCTCCTGTCAAGATGGGCGCGCCGACTAGGACATAGGCCAGGAGGAGCAAGGAGAGGATCATCCCGAGGGAAGGTGAGGTCAGACCTACAACGAAGAACGCGATATGGCTAGAAGAGGTCAGGATCAGCAGCGGCCAGTAGATGGGACCTACCAACTCAAACGACCGCCGCAAGAGCAGAATCGGGCTAAGGGTGGCGCTTTGCATGGCAGAGGGATCCTCGTGGGCAGCCCAGTCCACCCCCTTCATACCACGGGATCTCACCTAGGACATCTTGGGTTGAGCCGAAATCCCAAAAAGGGATCCCTTCTCATCTCAAAGCTAGGCACGGGGAGCACCCTTTTTGCTATCCCCAATGGGGGCAAAAGCGGAAACTAGGAGGCTGCTTGCCCCTTCAATCGTTGCAGGGATCGGAACAGGAGAACCACATAGACCCAGAAGATGGGCATAACGGCTGTGGCAGCAGCAGCCGCAACCATTCTCACCCCAAAGTCGCCAACATCAGCCACAACTATGACAAATCCAACTATCAATACACCCGCAAAACCAAGAATCAAGCCCAGGACCAGAAGGGCCCAAAACACGCCCCACCAACGACCTTTGACGAGATTCCAACTGTAGCGCAGCCCTCCTGTAGTTCCTTGATTTTCTAGAGCAATGGCACAAGGTGTGAGGGCCAGCTTAACCCCTACATAAATGCCTGGAATGATCAGAAAGATGGAGGCAAGGCAAGAGAGGAGTGCTGCTAAGAGGGTGCTCAGAACTAGAGGCACTGCCTTCGAGACAGCTCGGTTGAGGCTGTTGCCCAGCAGGGGAGCTTGCCGCTTCAGGTGCTGATCCACCAGCCACAAGGCTGCTCCGCCTAGGATCGGTGCAACAACAATGCCATAGGCCCGTTGGAGGATCCCCCCGAGAAGTGGGGTCAGCTCCGTGACGATGGCCAGGATAAAGCCTGGAGAGGCCAGGATCAGCAGCGGCCAGTAGATGGGACCTACCAACTCAAACGACCGCCGCAGGAGCGGGATTGGGCTAAGGGTGGCGTTTTGCATGGCGGAGGGATCCCTGTGGGCGATTAAGTCCACCCCCTTCATACCACGGGATCCCGGCTTTGGTTCCGGGAGTAGAGTTAAGAAAGTCTACAAGGCCGATTTTTGGAGAATCCACGCCGCTGCCTGTTCGCCGCTGCGGAGAGCCCCCTCGAGGCTGCTCTGGTGGGTGTATTCCCCGGCCCAAAGGAGGCCCGGCAGGCCGCTAAAGGTGAGAACCAAATGCTGCTGAAAGCCGGGCGGCTGCACAAACTGGGCAAAAGGGATCCGATACACCCGCAGCAGGCGCCATTGTTCCAAGGGGGCTTTGGGAAAATAGACCTGCAGCTCGGCCCGGCAGGCTTGGGCCAGCTCTTCATCGCCCAGAGGGGGATTTCCCAGCACCGTCACCGAATAGAGGTGCTGGCCAGCAGGAGCCAGCGCCGGGCTGAGGTGGGTGAGCTGCACCCAGTGGTTGATCCAGCCTTGGCCGCCGGCGTTGAGGTACAGATAAGGGCCGCGAGTTAGGGAAAAGGGGGCGCAGAAGTAAAGGCAGGTCACCGCTCGTCCCTGGGTGGGGATGGGTACAGCGGCGTGGGGGCAGAGCTCCGCTTGCCAGGCCCGCGCTTGAGGAGCATCGGTGGCGCAGACCACCCACTCGGCAGGGATCTCCTCGCCGTCGGCGGTGCGGATCCCGCGCACTTTTCCCTCTTGGACCAGGATGCGCTCCACCGGGGTTTGGTAGCGGATCTGCTCTGGGGCAAGGTGGCCGGCCAGTTGGCGGGCCAGTTCTCCCATACCCAAGGCCGGGGTGACGATGGCTCCCTCGGCCATCATCTTGAAATAGAAGGCCAAGAGGCGGGCGCTGCTGGCCAGCTCCGGATCCAAAAGAATGCCGCGGAAAAAGGGGTAGAAAAAGTGCTGGCAGATCTTGGCGGAGAACCCGTACCTTTCCAGAAACTCCCGCACCGAACAATCGGATCCCCCCAGTCCTTCTTGGAAAACCTGCTCCGGGGTGCGCCGCGCCAGCTCTGCCCGCAACTGCAGCACCTTGAGCTTGTCGCCAAAGCTGGCCAAGGGGTTGAGCAGGGAAGGAAAGATACTGGACAGATCCCGCAGGGGATCTCCCAACAGCCAGCAGCGACCGGGTTGGGCCAACATGGCTCCCGGACGGTAGGGGCGGGGATCGAGCTGGCTCAGATCCAGATGCCGCCGCACCTGGGGATAGGCCGTAAACAGCACCTGAAAGCCGCGATCCAAACGAAAGTCTTCCACCGCGTCGGTGCGCACCCGCCCGCCGGGGCTGTCGCTTTTCTCTAGGACCAGAACATCCCTTTGGCCCGCTTGGGCCAGCACCTTGGCGCAGGTCAAGCCGGCCAGCCCCGCCCCGATAATGACTACTCTGCCCATGCTCTGCCGGGATCCCTCCTCCGTCGAGTATTCTACCTGGCTTGATTCCTCAAGGCTGAGTCCCCTTCTCCGCTTCAGAGGCGGGATGTTCTGGCCCCCAGATGCGAATGGCGCCATCGGCGCCGCCGCTGAGAAGGGTCTGACCATCGGGGCCGAACAGCAGAGCGCTCACCATCCAGGTCTGGCCGCCCAGAGTGCGCAACTCTTTGCCGCTGCGCAGATCCCAGAGTTTGATCTGCTGGGCGCGGTGATCGGTGCTGCTGGCCAGCAAGCGACCATCGGGGCTGAGGGCAAGGGTGGCCAAGCCGGATAAGGGCTGGGGCAGGGTGCGCTCCCGGGATCCCGTGCCCACGTTCCAGATCCAGATGCCGGAAGCGCTGGCGGCGAGCAAGTGGCGGCCATCGGGGCTGAGGAGCACCTGCTCGATGGGGTAGTCGGCTTCGAGGGTTTTCAGCAACGCTCCACTCCTGGGATCCCAGAGATAGACGGCGGGATTCCCATTGGCAGCCACCAGGATCCAGGGCGAGCTCCCTTCTTCCGCCAACCCAGAGGGAGCAAAGGCCACTGCCGTAATGCCTGCCCCTTGGGTAACCGGGTAGGCGGCGCTGTCGATGGTGCGCACCAACTGGCCGTCCTCGGCTTGCCAAAGGCGGATGGTGCGGTCGGCGCTGCCGCTGGCGATCCAACGGCCATCGGGGCTGATGGCGACGCTGTTGATCAAGTCGGTGTGTCCTTGCAATTGCAGCCGTGGCACCCCCTCCCCCGACCGCAGGGCGGGATCCCCTAGAGCAGCCAGATCCCAGACCCGCACCGTCTTGTCTGCCCCTCCACTCACCAAAAAGGTGCCATCCGGGCTGATGGCCAGCGTCTCAATCGAGCCTTCGTGGCCTGTCCAGCTCTGCAGTAGTTGGCCGGCCTGGGGATCCCAAAAGCGGATGACGCCGTCATCCCCCCCGGCAACCAGGAGATTTCCATCCGGGCTGATGGCCAGGGCGGTGATGGCGGCGGGACCTTCCAGCTTGGCCTTGAGCCGTAAGGACTTGGCCCAATCTGCCAAGTCGAGGGCAGGGCTTCCAGTCTTGGAGGGATTGGGCGGCTGCTCTGTGAAGCTGAAGCTGTTGGGCCCAGCGGATCCCAAATTTGCCATTGTTCCCGCGGGCGGGACAGAGTCCCTAGGCACAACTGCCTTCTCTCCCCACCGGCTAAGGTTGGCCGCCAGTTGCCAGGCAGCAACTCCGAACAAAACCAGCAAAGCCGCCAGGCTGCTCCCCGCCCAAAGCGGTGGGATCCAGAAACGCGCCCGCAACGATACGGGAGAGCGCGGCGGCGTAGTCGGCTCCTGCCAGGGATCGACGGCAACAGGGTCGGGCAAGATCTCAGCGCCGGGAGAGACACCTTCTGCCAGAGACAAAGCCTGCAAGGCAGCCAGAGCTGCCGCTGCCGAAGCAAAGCGCTGCCGCGGGTCGCAACCCACCAGGCCATCCAAAAAAGCGGCGAAAGGAGCGCTGGTAGGAGCCAGATCGTGCCAGCGCAGCTCTCCCGTCAACGGATCGCGAAACAGCTTGTGGGTCGGGATCCCTGAGAGGGCTTGCAAGGCGAGGAGGCCCAAGGCATCGAGGTCGCCGCCAGCAGAGGAAGCCTCCAATCCAGAACCGGCAGAGGCCATAGCTTGGCCCAAGCCCAATACCATCCAACGGCCATCGGACTGTCGGCAGAGCAAGCAAGAGGGCCGCAAATTGCCGTGGCTCACCCCCTCACCCTGCAGAAAGGCTAGAGTCTGCAACACATCTTGCAAAAAGGCCCGCACCTCCACCTCTGACCAAAGCTGCCCTTGCTCCGTGGTCTGGCGCAGGGCCTGTTCCAGTGTCTGCCCCTGGATCCACTCTTCCACCCAGTAAAAGCCCCCTTCCTCCTCAAAATAGGCCAGCAGGCGCGGGATAGCGTCATGGGATCCCAGGCGTTCCCGCAGCGCCATTGCCTGTTGAAATCGCTGCCGGGCAGCAGAGGGCTCTTCCCCCTTGGGAGAGCGAGGTTGCCAACGCCTGATCACCACCCAGCTCTGTTCGGGGCAATGGCCATCTTGGGCCAGGTAGGTTTGCCCGCTGGATCCCAGTTCTTCTAGGATCTGATAGCGGCCAGCCAAGGTTTGCCCTACCATAAGGACTCCGGTCGCTCCAGGCAGATGTGGCTCACCCGTGGCCTATCCTCGGCCAGGCTACCAATTTTTGCTTCTGACCCATCATGCCACAGTGAGAAAACAGGGTCTAAGGTAACCCCCTCGGCAAGAGATGAGGTTTCTGGCTACTCGAGGCGGGAGAGATGGAGGTGACCTCCCTTCGGAAGAAGGAGATCTAGATCAGGCGCGAGAACCTAGGACTCAACCCTCCCCCCCAATTGGCGGCCCGCCCAAGGAAAATCCTCTACACTAAATAGAGCGAGTACAGGCAAAACCGCGTCCATCCTATTGTTTGCCGGTCTGTTCTCCAGGCTGGCCTCCCTGGCACCTTATGTCTTCTGTCAACCCGGCCTTGCCCATTCAGTGGATCGATGCGGATTCGGGAGAGGTGGTGGAGGAATGCCCCTGGGAGAGCAGCCCCCATCCGGGTACCTACATCCAACTGGCCGAGCAGCACTACCTAATTTTGGAAAAGCGTCATTCCTACCAATTGCGGCAGGGCAAGTATCACCTCTGCGGCATCCGCGCCCTCATTCGCCCGGTGAGCCCACCTCCCGAAGCAGGCCAGTTTCTGGGGGATCCCTCCTGCCGCTTCAACGCCCGCTCGCCCCTGTTGCGCTGCGCCGTCAACCCCAGCGGGCCCTGCCAGGGGTGTCGCCACTACGAGCCGGCCAAAGGGCGTTAGCTTTCCAGCTCCAGCGCCAGCACCTCGGTCAGGGCGCGGTTGGTGTTTTCCCGGAACTCGGCCACGCTCACCCGTCCCAGCAAGTACACCGCCAGCAGCATCACCGCCGCCTCCACCCCAAAGACGGTGGCATAGGCCAGCACCGAGGAAGTGGGGAAGAGGAGCCGCCCCAAATCCAGCAAGGCGCCGCCAATGAGGGTAGAAAGCGCCTGCGACATCGCCTGGGCCAGGCCCCAAGCCCCAATAAAGGTGCCGGCAGTCTCAGCCGCTGTCAAATCCAACATCAAGCTGATGGCGCCGTTGGTGGTGATCCCGGAAGCTAAGCCGAACAGGATCATGCACAGTTGCAGCAGCCGCGGCTCGCCCGTAAACCCTGAGGCAATGGTTAGGCCAAAAGAAAGGGCCACCAGCAGGCAGCCCAAGCGGGCAGTCGTCTGCTTGCCCAGCCTAGGCACGATGAGAAAGCCAGTCACCACAATCCCTACCAAGACGCCTATACTCCAAAAGGCGTTGAGTTGGGTGCTCTGGGCTACCGTCATGCCGAACACCTCGCCGCCATAGGGCTCTAGAATCGGCTGCTGGATAAACAGGCCCATGGTCATCAGGGCCAAAAAGCCGAAGAAGATCACGGTTTGGCGGCTGGCGGTGAGCACCTTAATGGCCGTGCCCAGGGTGATCTGGTCTTCCCGACCCACCAAGGTGGAACGGGATCCGTAGCGAGAGTAGCGTTCTTCCACCCCCCAGGTGGCGATCACCCCCAGCAGGATCACCACGGCAGGGATGATGATGAAAAGGCGGTTGATCGTGCTCTGTAAGTTCTCGGCATCCAGGCCGCGCAGCAGCACCGCCGAGCCAATCGCCCCCCCGGCGATGCCCACCATCAGCATCGACCAGACGATCCCCACCAACTGGGAGCGGTTGTGCTCATCGGAAACATCCACCAGCAGCGCCGCAAAGGGCGTGGAGCAGGCGCTCAGACACAGCCCGTAGAGAGCAAACATCAAGGCAGCCAGAGCAATCCAGCCGTAGGTAGCCGGCGACCAGCCGCTGTTGGCAAAGCTCTGCCCCAAGCCCCACACCACCTGCACCGCCAAGAAGATGCACAGGGCAAACAACACCGATCCCAGGCGCACATAGCCGCTGCGGTGCGTCCCCAACAAAGGCTTGGCATCGGAAAGCTGCCCAAACCAGACGCGGGCTGGAGACACCAACTGGTGCATGGCCAGGGATCCCCCCACCACCGTAGCCGGGATGGCCAGCAGCTCCGGGTCGATCATGACCCGGTTGAGCACCCCCAACGTCAGCAGCGACATCATCCCCAAGCCCATCTGAAATAGGCCCAGGCGAAACATAACCAGCAAAGGCAAGGGGGGCGCCGAAGGCTGAGGCTGTGAAGAAAGGGCGGTGGCCGCCGACCCGTTGACCTCAGGATCCCGCTGAATATTGGCCATGACCTGTGATGCTTCATGCAAAAGCCCTACAGCTTTTTATGGTAGCCCAGGCAGCCGGGGATCCCGGAAAAGGTATGGGATTGCCGAAAGCGAAACCGCCGCACCGGCTCTCGGTAACCGAGTTAGGGCCGGAGCATCGTTCCCTGCTAGCCTGTTGCCGCTGGTTTTGGCGGGAGCAAGTCGCAAAATCTTTCCGCGCCGGGGTTTCTCTACTACACTGACAACTGACCTGGTGCCAAGCGAAACGGGCCTTCCTGCCGCTGCGCTCGGCAAGTCAGCATTTGCAGACACAACAAACCCAATCTCGATCCTGTTTGAGACCGAGAAGCTCGTCCATAGCCAGCTTTTGCTCAAGTCGGCGAGGAATTTCTCCGGCAACCCTATGGCTGACGCAGTCCCAGTTCGGCGCTACGACCTGTTTGTGCAAGCCTCGCGGCTGCTGCAGCGTTACCGGCAGTTGACGCCGGAACTGCGTCCAATAGGAGTAGAAGTGGCCCTGGCCATCCAGTACCATCGCGCCCAGGCCGGCTCGGGATCTCTTCTGCCGGCGGTGGGATCCCCTCATGGCCTGCCTCTGCAGCAGGTGGCCCAGCGCATTTGCGACCCGTTTTACAGCAAAGTCCACCCCCTGCTGCCCACCCTGCCGGAGACGGGGGAGCCCTTGGTGTGGCCCCTGTTTAACCAAGGGGAAAACGGCCTTGTCCAACCCCTGGCGCCGAGCAAAGTGGGCGGCAAATTGGCGGAACGGCGCTGGCTTAAGGCTTGCAACAGCCAGGAGGGCATTGGTTGTCATGCTTTGGCCGCCCATCTGTGGCAGGACGAGCGTTTTCTGGCCGAAGACCGGGATCTCTGTCCTTTTCGCCTCTACGACGGGCGCTACCCCTTGAGCGTGGATCAGGGGCGGCAAACCTGTGGCTTCGACGACCACCCCTGTGGCTGGCAGGCGGGACACCCCAAAATGCTGCAGGTGGTGGGCAAGGGCAAACAGGCGGAGATTTTGCTCCCCCACTGGACTGACGCGATGTGGGCCATGCTGATCCCGCCCCATCGCCCCCTGCCCATCTATCCTCTGCTGGTGATGCTCTACTTTGGCCAGGAGACTCTGCAAAAGGGGCGCAGCAGCCTTTCGGTGGAGCAGTTTCGCCTGGATTTTCAGTTCAGCCACTCCCAACTCAAGCTGTTGTTTGACACCCACCCTGAGCACCCTCTCAATCGCCATCTGCTCGCCCTGGCTGCGCAGCCGGAGGTGGAGTGGGGATCCGCCGAGCTCCTGCCTCCTATGCCCCCCCTCTTGCATCACCCTGCTGGGGGCAAGGTGGTTTTGGATCCGGATGAGCCGCCCCAGTTTCGCAGCAGCGGGATCCCTGCCTGTGCCGGGACAGACCCGCTGATGGCAGAGCGCCGCCGTCGCCGTCAGTTGGAGCGCAGCGAACGCCACAACGAGATCTTGCACCACTTTCGCCGCTGGTTCCGCCTGGCTGGGCTGGAGGTGCGGGAAGACCAGCACACGTTTGACTTTCTGGCGGTGGCGGATGGACACCTGCTTTTGGCCGAGGTGAAATTGCTGCACCACAAAGATGCCGCAGAGGCGCTCCAGGAGGTGGTGGGGCAATTATTTTACTACGAGCGCTTTGCCCTCACCCCCTGGATCGAACAGGGCTTCTCCGTTCAGAAAGCCGCCGTTTTCGACGGGCCGCCGCCGGATCCCTACATTCGATTTCTGGAAGACCTGGGCATTGCCACCTACTGGATCAACGAGCAGCAGATGATCGACGGGCCGGAGAGCTCGCTGCGCCTGTTGCGCCAAATGGAGGTGCGGGTGCGGCCGGATCCGGAGTTGGGGGATTAGCCTCTTTTCCGGGCTCTGGCCTAATGGAGAGGGATTCTTAACCACCTCTTTACTCAGGTTCTCCCCTGAGGGTGGTACAGCCTGTTAAGGGCTCAAGGGGTACAATAGCAGCACTTAGCAAACCAACTTCGGAAGGAGGATGGATTGATCAGTAGTAAAGAAGTCTTCACTATCTGCTCCATGCTATATTTCCCAATTCTGCAAAGCTGCCGAATAAAATGCTTCAACACCGACCACATCATCTCAA
>NZ_AXUX01000001.1:1576300-1680455 GCF_002760475.1 Synechococcus sp. 63AY4M2
AGTCATTCCTTGCTTTTTCAAGAAATTATGTATCGTGACGATGCTTACATTGATTCCTAAGCGCTCGCGCAACAGTTCTTGATACTGCCACAGGTAGAAGTCTGGGTGTTCTGTAATAATTGCGATCACTTCCTGCCGATGTTGTTCCAAAATGCCCACTCGCTTGGTGCCTGCTTTCTTAGGGGCTAAATCTTGAGTTTGTTGGTACTGACGCACCCAGCGGTGTACTGTTCTTTTGGTCACCATGAAGCGTTTAGCTACCTGGCGGATGGAGGTGTTACCTGCCTGATAGGCTGCTACAACTCTTTGCCGCAAATCCAAAGAATGAGTCGGCATTCCTTTCTCTCCTTCCTCTTGAATACCTGTACCCTATTTTAAATTAAAAGGCTGTAAGGCTGGCCATCGACTTCTTCTTCTCGTTAAAAGTTGAAAGGGGGTTGCGCAAGCTGCCCTTTTCCTTGTTGGTATGGGATCAGCTCGCCGGATCCTGCTCCACTCTAAAGTCCTTTGGAAGTTCCCCTTTCCCAAAAGCAAGAAGACCCAACCTTGGTCGGGTACTGCCCCAGGCAAGACGGCAGCGCGTCCAGAAACAGCCGCTGTGCCAAAAAGGGAGGGATCCCTTGTCTAGCTAGGGATCCCTCTTCCGAAACCCATTGAGATGAGAACCAGTTAGTCGCGCTCAATGTACAAAAAGAGCACAGCCATGGTTACTGCCGGCAGCAGCCAACCGACAATGGGGACGAAAATCCAAGGAAGATAAGCAGCAGCGTAAGAACCGGTCATGATCTTGCTCCTCTCCAGTGCCTTGACAAGTTTGACAACTCAATTAACCTTAATTCACCAACCCTCGAAAGATGGCGTCGATCCCGGCAAAGTTCTCCAACAAGAAGTAGGCAGCAAACACGCCACCCATACCTCCCAAGAAAAATCCTGCTGTCAGATCCCCCCAGCCACGGGCCGTAGATAGAGGATTGGCGCCCGGCGTTTCCGGCTTGTTTCCAAAGGTAACGCTGCCATAGGCGGACATACAGGCGGTTCCCAGCAGCACAATCGCCATCGCCGTGACCAGCCCGCCCAAATTGGCTGCCTCAGGATAGTCGCGCAGCGGGCCCACCACGATTTCTGGCCCCACCAAAAAATAGCCATGCGCCAACCCAATCTCCAGCCCTCGCAACAGCGGCGATAGGCCAGGCCGGTTAATGGGGAGGTTGTTGATAAACAGACGGGTGAGAGGAGAGTCACTGATGGGCGTTGAAAGATGGCCCTCGCAGGGATCGTCGTTAAAGGTGCGAATGTAATCCATGTCCGAAGATCCTGGCTGGAATTTTGGGATTCATTCTACGGGGCCTCAGTTCTCCTCTCAGCAGCCGCTATCCGGATCGTTAAAAAAGTTCATGCTTGCTTAACAGAGATACAGACCCTCGCGCTTTGGTTCAACGACGCCGTGCCACCCCAGAAGATAGAATGCAACTGCGAGCCGCGCTACACAAAAGGATAGCTTGGTAGCCCCGTACTTTAGTACGCGGCGGAAAAGCCCTTGAGCCACTTTAGTTGCTTCTTTGTTATAGTTAGTACAGAGCTTCTCCAGGAAAACAACCTACTGCGGTGCAAAACCCGCGCGGCAATAACTAACCTGGAGGAACTTAAGTCCGAAGTAAGCAGAACTTTGAGGTTATGCCTCAAAGGACTGTCTAGGGGCGTCTTGACAGCGCCTTCGCGAGTCCATTTTGGGCTGCGTAAGAATCCCCTGGGTGGGAGTGTCAATTTTCCCTGGCAGGCCATCCTCGGTTCCTCCAGAGGGCTCACGCTTCCCTTGCCATTCTCGCCAGAGAACATAGCTCCCGATTGCCAGGAAGCCGAGGCCAGCCAACCATTCTAGCCAGGCTGCCGGGATCACCTGCCCCAGGGATCCCCCTAAGGCTACGCTGAGCAAACTGGCGGTCACCAGGGCGCTGGCAGAGCCGAAAAAGATCGCCCAGGGAGACTTGGACTGGGCGCTTATGAGCAAGGTGGCCAACTGAGTCTTATCGCCCATCTCCGCCACAAACACGGTTAAAAAGGTAACAAGCCAGAGCTGTAGCGGGGATCCCTCTGGCGGGTTGTTGACGGCGGAAGGCGCTTCAGGGGGGGACGGCACCGTCTGCGCTTCCAGGGCAGGAGACAGAGCCAGGTTCTGGCCGGTGGGTTGCCAGTCCACAGAGGCGGCTTCGTTCCAGGGGAGATAGTGCTGCCCAACGGCCCAAAAAACCAAACCGAGAACCAAGGATAAGGCAGTCAGCCCCAAGCCTAAAGCCAGTTGCCTCTGCCAGGAACGCGCTGATGCCATGGTCTCTGCTGTCCGCTAACCACCGACATGCAGCTTATCCTGTAGCGGGGCTCTTTTTCACCGGTTCTGGAAAGAACAAGGGCGCTAGAGTAAAAAGTAGAAGAAGAAGGGGCGTTGGCCGAGCGGTTTAGGCAGCAAACTCATAATTTGCCTTACACAGGTTCGATTCCTGTACGCCCCATCGCCGCAACCCTCTCCGGAGAAGGGCTGTAAACTACCCGACTCCGACTGCCCCCTCAATCCCCCCTATATCCCCCCGTACACGGGGGGACTGGGGGGCGGGGCTCCTGCGGCTTCTGGCTGAATTGAAACCGGCTTGCGAGGGTTTGCCATCCCCAGGCGCTTTGCTGCTGAGGCGACCCCTCCCAGGCAAACCGTCAAAGGCGAGGGCTCGACTCCCTGCGGGATCTCGTATCTAAGGGACGAGGCAGCCAGCGCTCGGGCAAGGCGGCGGGGGATCCCCAGCGGGACTGGAGCCGGCTGAGAAACTCTCCCTGCCAGGTGCGCAAGTCGGCCAAGTTGGCCCCGCCGTTCATGACGGCAAACCAGATATCGCCCCGCTCAGTTGGCAACACGCCCGCCAAGGTGCTGACGCCGCTCAGGGTGCCCGACTTGGCGATCAAGATCCCCGGCAGAAGCCGCCGCTCCAGCACGCCCACATCCTGGCCGACGACGGCAAAGGCATCCGCCAGCGACAAGCCGCGCTCTTCCAGCAACGCCTGGGTTGCCCGCAACATGGCTACATTGGCCCGCGGGGAGATGCGGTTTTCCACCCCCAATCCCGAGCCGTTGATCAGGTGCAGCTCTTCTGCCGGGATCCCTGCTGCAGCGCGGGCTATTTGGGCAACCTGGGCCGCTCCTCCCACCGCCTCTGCCAGCATCTCGGCCATGGCATTGTTGCTGTAGAGGTTCATCAGCTTGAGCAGGTGAATGAGGGGAGGCGACTCATGCCTGAGCAAGACCTGGGCCTCCGAAGGGATCTGCTGGGCAACTCGCACCGACCCCAAAATCTCCACCTGCGGCCTGGGGGTGCCGGGGGGCAAGGTCTGGAATTGCGCCTGGGCTTCCGGGGGCCAGAGGCGGGCCTCCAGCCCCTGGCGCAGCAGGGATCCCGAACGGGCCCCATCCCGGGAAAAGTTCATGTAGAAGCGGCCCACCACCACCAGATCCCCGCGCACCTGGCGGATCCCCTGGGCGTTGAGGGCGTTCCCCACCGCGAAGGCTTCCTCCCAGACAAAGAAGGGATCCTCCCCCCCCAGCACCCAGAGATCGCCCTGCAAAACTCCGTCCGTTCCCAGCGAACCGGTTGCCAAGTAGGTGGTCACAAAGCGGTGGTGCGGGCCAAACTGCTGCAGAGCAGCCAGGGTGGTGGCCACCTTGGTCAGGGAGGCCGCCGGCAAAGCCTTGGATCCCTGATGTTGCCCCAAAACCTCGTCGCCCCTCTGCAGCCAAACCCCCTGGGCCGTGGAAGCAAAGCCGCGGCCGCTCAACTGGGCCAGGTAGGTCTCCACCTGAGGTTGCAGGGATCCCTGCGCCGTCGCCTGAGCTGAGCTCAGCAGAAGGAACGCCGCCGAGAGCGTCCCCCCCCAGATCGCAACCAGCCGCCAGCCCGGCCGCTGTCGTTGGCAATAGCGTTGCGGAGCACTTTTCACCCAAAATGCCCTCTAAAAACGCCAACCCACCCCCAGAGCGGAGCCCTCAGCTTGGCAACTCCCAGCCGCTTTCTTCTAGCGGCTCCACGTCGATGGTGCCGGGGGGCGTTTGCCGATAAAAATGGCCATCGGCAACAAACAGCGGCTCGCCACAACTGGGGCAAAAGAAGCGGCTGCCCTCGATGGCCTGAGACTCGGACCCACACACCGGGCAGCGATCCGTGGCGATCCAGCGGCGCGCCCACCAGCGAAAGGCCAGCAGCACCAGCACCGGCAGAGAGAGCAAGAACAGCAACAGAGCCACCAACCCGGCGACCAGCCACCCCAGCCCGACACGGGTCAGCAAAGCTGCCAAGGCCAGGGATCCCAGCCAGAAGCCCCAGCCGGTTAGAGAAATGGAATAGGTTTTGGGCTGCTCAAACCGCATCTTTGTTTTCCCTTCCCGTATTGACTACGCTTAGCAACGCCGCCGGGATGCCGCGGGCCTTTTCCCGAGTTATGTTAGCCCAGACTCACTCGAACTATAAGGCCACCTGGGCATACCCTGTAGGCTAGCTCATTTCCAATAGACGCGGGATCCGGTTTCCCGCACCCCTTCTTCTGCCGGCCCAGGCGCTGCCGTTGCTTCTCAAGAAGGCAACAGGATCCCTTTGGCAGCCGAAAGTCAGTGGCGCTATCTTAAATGAGGCTATTATCAATTACAGAACTTATTGACTGTTACGGCGACGTTGCCCAACAGCGGAGGGGGGCATCATGGTCTACACGGAAGAAGCCTTCAAAGCGGAGCTAAATGCCAAAGGCTGGCGAGCCACTCGGCAGCGGGAAATCATCCTCCAGACCTTTCAAAACTTGCCTGAGGGGACTCACCTGAGCGCCGAGGAGCTGCACAAAAAGCTGCGGGAAGAAGGCCACAACATCAGCCTTTCCACCATCTATCGCACCGTCAAGCTGATGGCGCGCATGGGCATTTTGCGCGAGCTGGAACTGACCGAAGGCCACAAGCATTACGAGATCAACCAGCCGGCCCCCCACCACCACCACCATTTGGTGTGCATCAAGACCAACAAGGTCATTGAGTTCAAAAACAACGCCATCCTGAATATCAGCCAGAAGGTGGCTGAAAAGTACGGCTTTAAAGTGCTGGATTGCCAGCTCACCATCATCGGCATCAGCCCGGAGGGACAGCGCTCGATCTTGTAGCCAAACAATTTCTGCAGCTCAGCTCCTGGATAAATGCTTGCCCTGGGCGTTCTGTACTGGGTTTGGGGGGAGATGGGGATCCCTTGGTAGAGAAAATGCCAGAATAGCCGCTGTAAAGTCGAAAGCCATTGGCAATTGAAGCAATAGCTCAGCTTACCCTACCCCCTCCGGGAGACGGCCATGAACGAGCAGGAATTGGCGCAGTGGCTAGAGCAAGCTCTGGCAGACCTGCGTCTGAGAGTTCAGGTGAAGGCCCAGCCCCTCCAAAGCAGTCCTGGGGATTACGCTTTGGTGATCATGATCAACCACCCTGCTCACGTTGCTCTCGACCATGAGAGGCTGACGGCCTGGTTCCAGAAGGCAATTCCCAGCCGCTATCCCCAAGTCAAGCGCTTGGCTCTCTACAGCCGCCCCATCGGCCAACAGCAGGCCAACTGGAAAACTCAGGTGAGGCTGGCTCCGGAAGCGGCGACGGGCAGGGGGGATCCCGCCGACAGTCCAGATCTCAGCCGCTATTGCTTTGTCCAAGACCGCCAGTTGCTCACCGCTGACCTGCCTCAACCCTCCAGCGTGGTGCGCCAGGCGGTCTTGGGTTTTCATAACCTCACCGCTGGGCAAAAGGAAGAAGTGCTGCCCCTGTTGCCCACCTTGTTCCGCAACCCCGGTGCTGTCTCGACGGCAATGCTGTCGGTGGATGCGGCCCTGTGGCTAGAGCCCTTGAAAAGCCTCAATCCCCACGAGCTGCGCCTGTTGAGCGTTTGGCTGAGCCGCTATTGCTTCAACCCCAGCCGCGCCTTGGCCGACTTGGATCCCGCCACCTCCAATCTCAGAACCGGTCAGACCCGACGCCGGTACCGCGCTCCTCAGACAGGGGTCTCGCTGGTTTTGGCCAGCTTTGCTGGCAACCTCACTCTGGCCGCCGGCGTGACCCTGAGCCTGTTGTTCGGCATGGTGTTTGTGTTGGCCCTGGCCGTTTTCGGCACCTTGGAAGGGGGGTTCTCTTTTGGCTCTTTTCTTTCCGCCGTTCTGCTCACCCTGGCCTTCAACGCCCTAATTTTCTTTTTGTCTCCCTGGTTGATGGACTGGATCCAGCACAGCCTCTACAGCACCCAGTGGGTGAGCTTGGCGGAAATTGGGCGTCGCAGCCCAGAGAGCGCGGAGGTGATCGCCCGCGTCTGTCGCCAGTACAAGCTGAAGCAGCCGAAGCTGGGCTTGATCCGCGACCAAAACCCTACTGCTTTTACCTATGGCAGCCTGCCGGATACGGCCCGCATCGTCGTCAGCGAAGGGTTGTTCACCTACTTGGAAGATGAGGAGGTGGCCACGGTCTATGCCCACGAGCTGGGGCATGTGATCCACTGGGATTTTGCTGTCATGACCCTGGCTTCCACGTTGGTGCAGATTCTCTACCTCCTCTACGTCTACCTGCGCGACACGCGCCGAGACCGCAGAGGGGGCAAAAACATAGGTTCCTTGGCTCTGGTCGCCTACTTTTTCTACGTGGCCGGCTCCTACTTGGTGCTGTACCTGTCGCGGGTGCGGGAGTACTTTGCCGATCACTTTGCCGCCGAAATCACCGGCAACCCCAATGCCCTCTCGCGGGCTCTGGTGAAAATAGCCTTTGGCATTGTGCAAGAAGGGGAGCGGCAACAGGATGAGGAAACCCGACAGCGCAGCGCTCGCCTGCTGGAAGGCACACGGGCCTTGGGGATCTACGATGCCAAGGCGGCGGTGATGGCGGGGACAGCCTACCGGGTGGCCGCGGATCCCAGCCAGGTGGGCAGGGTGTTTTTGTGGGATCTGTTTAACCCTTGGGCCGGGTGGATGGAGCTGAACTCCACCCATCCCCTCACCGGCAAGCGGGTGCGGGCGCTGGGCACCTATGCCGAACAACTGGATCTGCCGGTGGAGTTCGACATGGCCAGCGTGGTGGCCCAGGGCAAGCAGCTCAACCGCCAGCAGCTCTACGGCAATTTTCTTCTGGACGTGGTTTTGTTAAACGCCGAGTGGCTGGGGGCGATCTTGGGGATGGTGCTTGGGATCCCCGCTCTGCAGGCGGGGTCTTACGGCATGTTTGCCGGCCTGGTTCTGGCGGGAGCCAGCTTGGGCCTGCTGCTGAAGATGACGGTGATGTACCCCAGCTTGGAAAACCCGCCGGCATTGACGGTGTTGAAGGCCATGAGCAACCCCTACGCCAGCCCCTTGCGCGGCTTGCCGATGCAGCTAGAGGGGCGGGTGATCGGGCGGGGGGATGCGGGCTATCGCTTCGGCTCCGATCTCAAGTTCCAGGATGAGACGGGGATGATTTTCTTGCGCTATGTTTCTCGGTTTGGGCCGCTGGGCAACTTCCTGTTTGGGGCCAGCCGGGCAGGCAGGCTGGTGGGTCAAGAAGGGACGGTGGTGGGATGGTTCCGGCGGGGGATAGCTCCCTACCTGGATCTGTCCCGCTTCCAGAGCCGCTATGGCGAAGTGGTGACCAGCCATCCGGCCTTTGGACAGGCGGTGCAGGTGGCGCTGGGCTTGATGGCCGCCTTGCTGCTGATGACCGTTTTCCCCTTCTAGGACGGGCTCAGGATGAGGTCGACTGCCCGCTGTCGGCGCGGGCGTAGTCGTCGCTGAAGCGGATAATGTCGTCTTCGCCCAGGTACTGGCCGTTTTGCACTTCGATGATCACCAGGGGGATGACGCCGGGGTTTTCCAGGCGGTGCTTGGTGCAGGGGGGCACGTAGGTGGACTGGTTGGTGGTGATCAGCCGCTCTTCATTGCCGCAGGTCACTTTGGCGGTGCCGGCCACGACGATCCAGTGTTCGCTGCGGTGGTAGTGCATCTGCAGGCTGAGGCGATGCTTGGGCAGCACCACAATCCGCTTGATCTTGTAGCCGGGGCCCTCGTCCAGCACCGTAAAGCTGCCCCAGGGACGAGTTTCAGTATTGCTCTCGATGAGCTTGTTAAAAACTTCAGCCGAGAAGGTAGCTGGCAGTTTTTCCACTGAGGGCATGGGGGAATTGGGAGTTTCTAGCATAGGCTGCTCTCCTGGGGGCCCTGCCTTCAGCTTATCCTATGGAGCTGGGCAGTAGCCCAACTCCACTCAAATCTTGTGGGATCATGGAGAAGTCTCCTCATCGGGGGAAAAGGCCCTTCTTCTCCATGCATTCCTACCCGGTTCACATCCACGACCGCCAGAAAGACGCCCACTACTTCATCCAGGTGCCTGCCGACCAATACATCCTGGAGGCTGCCGAAGCCCAAGGGATCCAGCTTCCCTTTGCCTGTCGCAACGGCGCCTGCACCACCTGTGCGGTGCGGATCCGGCAGGGATCCCTCTACCAGCCGGAGGCAATGGGGATCTCGCGGGAGCTGAAGGAGCAGGGCTACGGGCTGCTGTGCGTGGGCTATGCCCGCTCCGAGCTGTGGGTGGAAACGCAAGATGAAGATGAGGTGTACGAGCTGCAGTTTGGCCGCTACTTTGGCCAGGGGCGGGTACGAGCGGGGATCCCCCTCGACGATGAGTAATTTTTCTGCCTCAGTTGCCTCTAAAGACCTGCCGCCGTCCCCCCGGCCTTGGCAGCTCCAGGGCTGGCTGTTGGGCTCGGCGGCGCTGATCCCGGTCAACCTGGCCCCTAGTCTGTTGCTGGCGGTGGTGGGGACGGTGCAAAGCTATGGCCGCTACTGGCAGCAAATCCGGCGGGATCCCGGCTTTTGGCTGGCGGGCCTGCTGAGCCTGGCGGTGGTGGTGACAGCGCTGCTGGGGGAGGACTGGCGGCTGAGCTTGCCGGGGATGTTCAACTACTGGCCTTTTCTCCTGATGCTGCCGGCCTTTGCTGCAGCGCTGAGGGATCCCCTCAGCCGCCGCTGCCTGGCGCAGGTGTTGGTGCTGGGCAGTGGCCTGATGCTGCTCTTGGGCTGGGGAGAAGTGCTGTGGGGGTGGCAGGGGCATCTCTTCTTGGGGCCGCTCTGGATTACGGGCGTGGCCGGTGGGGAGCGCCCGGCGGCAGCCTTCACCTCCCCCAATCTCCTGGCCATTTATCTTGTGATCCATCTGGGCTTGGCGGCGGGGCTGTGGGGGGCAACTCAATCTCACCCCACCAGAGCAGGGCTGGCGGCGCTGCTGGGGTTAGGATCCCTGCTGTTGCTGCTGACAGCCTCCCGCAACGGCTGGGGGGCAGGGGGGCTGGCGCTACTGATTGGGCTGGCCCTGCGGCGCTGCTGGTGGGGGCTCGCCTTCCTGGCCGGCTTGGGATTAGCCGGCTTGGCCGCTGCTTTGGACTGGCCCGGCTGGCGGGCGGTTGTCCCTTCCTTGATCTGGAGCCGGTTGGCAGACACCTTTGACCCCCAGGCCCCCTATTTCAGCTCGACGGCCAACCGCCTCGATGCCTGGCGCTTTGCCCTGCAGATGGTGTGGGAGCGGCCCCTGACCGGCTGGGGCTGGCAGAGCTTTCCTGCCCTCTACAATGCCCAGGATCCGCCAGAGCTGCTGGGCCACTGCCACAACTTGTACCTCCATCTGGCGGCAGAAGGCGGGATCCCTCTGCTGCTGGGCTACTTGGCCCTTTGGGGTTGGATCTTGGCGCGGGGCTGGCGAGCCTGGCGTTGCTCCCAAGACGAGATCCTCTTGGGAGTTTTACTGGCCTTGACGGCGTTTTTTGCTGCGGGGCTTTTGGATGTGGTGATCTTGGATGGCCGCCTTCACCTGTTGATCACCTTGCTCTTGGGCGCAGCTTGGGGGGCCAGCCTCGAGCTCCGCTGCAGCCAGGCAAAGAGGGTTCCGGCGGATCCCCAGGCACCCCGGTCAATGCCACAATAGAGTTCCTCCCTTGGGTTTTCTGGGATTACTCTGTTTCGGTTGCCGGATTTTCTTACGTATCGAGTTTAGCTTTGGATGGTCTCACCCGATTTCGATTGACCAAAACTTTGGCGGCGCAGGCCCCGCCCTGAGGACTCTGTCCCGCTTGCGCGAATAGGGCTGGGGAGAACGTCAACCACCTTTTTCCATGGAGCAGCCAATCCCTTCTCTGGCCCCTGATCCCATCAAGCCGGGGGATCTCCTATCCCTGGAGATCACCGACCTAACCCCTGAGGGCGATGGCATTGCCCATACGCTTGGCCACGGGCGGGGTCGGGTGGTGTTTGTCGCCCAAGCGGTGCCAGGGGATCGCGTGGTGGCTCAGATAACTGAGATCAAGCGCAACTATCTGGTCGGGCGAATTCGCTCCCTCATAGCTCCCTCGCCGCAGCGGGTGCGGCCGGCCTGCATTGTGGCGGACAAGTGCGGTGGCTGTCAGTGGCAGCACGTCAGCTACGCTCAGCAATTGGTTACCAAGCAGCAGATCCTCAGGGATGCGCTGGAACGAATTGGCGGTCTTACTCTGCCGGAGCCTGTCCCGATTTTGGGATCCCCGCAGCCGCTGCGCTACCGCAATAAGGTCACCTACCCCATTGCCAAAGCAGAGGGCCAGCCGCTGCGCATGGGCTACTACCGACCGGGCAGCCACCGCCTGGTGAACCTCAACCAGTGCCCTGTGCAGGACGAGCGGCTGGATGTGTTCTTGCGGGAAATTAAGCGGGATCTGCAGGAGGCCGGCTGGAGCGTCTACGACGAAAGCCGCCACCAGGGCCATCTGCGTCACTTGGGCTTGCGCATTGGTCGCCGCACCCGCGAGGTGCTCCTCACCTTGGTCAGTTGCAGCCGCGACCTGCCCCACCTAGAAAGGTGGGCCAAGCGCTGGATGCAGTGCTACCCCGACCTGGTGGGGGTTTGTCTCAACCTCAACCCGGCCCGCACCAACACCATCTTTGGCCCGCAAACGGAGGTGATTGCCGGGCGGGGATCCCTGCGGGAAGAATTGGCCGGTCTTTCCTTTTGGATTGACAGCACCTCCTTCTTTCAAGTCAACACGGAGCAGGCGGAGGCCTTTTTTACCTGGATAGTGGATCAGCTCCAGCTGCGCGGCGAGGAGATCGTCCTGGACGCCTACTGCGGCATCGGCACCCTAACCCTGCTCTTGGCCCGGCGGGCCAAACGGGCGATAGGGGTGGAAGTCCTGCCGGCGGCGGTGGCCCAGGCCCGCTACAATGCCCAGTTCAACGGCATCCCCTCGGCCCAATTTTTCCAGGGCGCAGTGGAAACGGTTTTGCCAACTCTGCCTCCTGCCGATATTGTGGTGTTGGATCCGCCGCGGCGCGGCTGCGAGCGGCAGGTGCTTGAGATCCTAAAGCAGCAACGGCCCCGGCAGATCGTTTACATTAGCTGTCATCCTGCCACCTTGGCGCGCGACCTGCAAATTCTCATGGCCGAGGGATCCTACCGCCTAACCCAATGGCGAGCTGCTGACTTCTTTCCCCAGACAGGCCATGTAGAGGGAGTGGTCTTTTTGGAACGGGTCTGAGGAACCTTGCCCAGCTTGCCGCGGAGCTGCCCTCTGGGTAGGCGCACTAGCCGGAGGCGACAAATGCTAACGTCAAAGTAAAGTTTCGCAACGGACTTTTTCCCTCCCACTCTCAATGCTTAGAGCTGGAATTGTCGGCCTGCCCAATGTGGGCAAATCGACTCTATTCAACGCTCTCTGCGAAAATGCCAAAGCGGAGGCGGCCAACTTTCCTTTCTGTACCATCGAGCCCAACATCGGACGGGTGGCCGTGCCAGACGAGCGCCTGGAGGTGCTGGCTAAGATCAGTGGCTCGGCGGCCATTGTTCCCGCCCAAATCGAGTTTGTCGATATTGCCGGGCTGGTGGCTGGTGCCAGCAAGGGGGAGGGCTTGGGCAACCAATTTCTCTCCCACATCCGCCAGGTGGACGCCATCGTGCATGTGGTGCGCTGCTTTAAAGACGAGAACATTGTCCACGTGGCTGGCTCGGTGGATCCCGTGCGAGACATGGGCGTGATTAACCTGGAGCTGGCCCTGGCCGATCTGGCCCAGATTGAGCGACGCTTGGAACGGGTGCGCAAACAGGCCAAGTCCGACAAAACGGCTCAAGTAGAGCTGCAGGCCCTGGAGAAGCTGCAGGCCGCTTTGGACGAGGGCAAGCCGGCCCGCCTGGTGCCCCTCAGCCCAGAAGAGGAGGCCTCCATCAAAGGGCTAGGGCTGCTCACCCGCAAGAAGGTGATCTATGCCGCCAACGTAGCGGAAACGGAGCTGGCCACTGGCAACGCGTGGGTGGAGCAGGTGCGGCAAGTGGCCCAGGCAGAAGGGGCGCGTGTGGTGGTGGTCTCAGCCCAGGTGGAGGCGGAATTGGTGGAGCTGCCGCCTGCAGAGCGACAGGCTTATCTAGACTCGCTGGGGGTGAAAGAAGGGGGGCTGAAATCTTTGATCCGCGCCACCTACGAGCTGCTGGGCCTGCGCACCTACTTTACTTCCGGCCCCAAAGAAACCCGCGCCTGGACAATCCCTGCCGGTGCCACTGCTCCTCAGGCAGCGGGGGTCATTCACTCGGATTTTGAGCGGGGCTTTATCCGGGCGGAAACGATAGCATATGAGGACCTAGTGGCAGCGGGATCCCTGAGTGCCGCCCGAGAGAAGGGCCTAGTGCGCAGCGAGGGCAAAGACTACGTGGTTCAGGAAGGAGATGTGATGCTCTTCCGTTTCCATGTCTAGGACTCCCTAGCCTATTCAGCCAAGCCGTGGTTTCTCAGCAGTGCCTCTAGGCAAAACGACTTATCTAGCCAGGGATCCCTGCTTCCAAGGGGTCTGCTTGACGCAACCGTTTTCCTGAGAAAACTGTTGACGCTGTAACGAAACATCACAATAATTGGACTAGATAAACAAGTACTTTAAGGGATGTATTGATGGATCTGCTGCAATACGGGCCGATGGCCTGGGTTTACCTAGCAATTTTTGCCTCCATCATCTGGTGCATCTGGGGTCGTTCGGAAGACGACATCATGTTTTAGCTCAAGCGGGAGGGGTTCCTCTGCGAGCTAAGGCTACTCCTTGGCCTTAGGCTGGCAGGGGATCCCTCCTAGGTATGGCTTTTTGCCGACCTCAGGTGACGTTTCCCCTCACTCACTCAACCAACTGAGGGTCATACCAAGGCAGATACACAACCGCGGCCCGCGCCACGCAGCCACTCCTCCCCTTCACGGGAGACACCTAGCAATACCCCAAAACAAACGGAGCGAGGGATCTGTATAGATTACTGCCCCCTGCGCTTCCCTACTTCTAGAATTCAGCTAGGCACGCGCTGGTCCTATCTGGGGCGGCTGCTCTGACAGCGAATTAGCTTGCAGGAGTTATGGGCGTTACCAGCTTGCTCTCTCGCCGTCCCCTGCCTGGGGCAGAACAAACACCGGAGGGGTACTGCCTTTCCTGGCGGGGTGTGGCGGTGATGGGGGTACTCAATGTAACCCCCGATAGCTTTAGCGACGGCGGCCAGTGGGGATCCGTGGAAGCTGCCGTGCAGGCAGCCAGAGCCATGGCAGCGGCGGGGGCCTTGATTGTGGATATCGGCGGCGAGTCCACCCGTCCGGGGGCAGAGCCGGTACCGGTGGAGGTGGAATGCGACCGGGTTTTGCCCGTGATTCAGGCTCTAGAGGGATCCGGCATTCTCATCAGCGTCGATACGCGCCGAACGGAGGTGGCAGCGGCAGCTCTGGCGGCTGGAGCGCACATGATTAATGACGTCACCGGCCTGCGCGATCCGCAGATGATGCAGCTGTGTGCCGAGAAGGGGGTGCCGGCAATCATCATGCACATGCGGGGAGAGCCCCGCACCATGCAGCAGCTTACCCACTACGAGGATCTGGAGGGAGAAGTTTTTGGGTTTCTCAAGGATCAAGCGGAACGGGCCCTGGCAGCCGGTGTTCCCAGCGTGGTTTTGGATCCCGGCCTGGGCTTTGCCAAAACCGCCGAGCAGAACATTGCCCTCCTCAGAGCGCTGCCGCGGCTGGTGGCCTATGGCTACCCGGTGCTGGTGGGAGCCTCGCGCAAAAGTTTTGTTGGCCAGCTTGCCGGCATTGCTGTGCCTAGAGAGCGGGATAGCGCCAGCGTAGCCGTGCACCTCTTTGCCGCCAGCCGGGGCGCTACCCTGGTGCGGGTGCACAACGTCCCCGCTCATGTCTCGGCTCTGGCGGCCTGGGCAGGTCTCCACGATGAACCCAACTAGGCTGGTGCTGCGGGGTCTTAGCTTCCATGCCCACCACGGCTATCGTCCTGAGGAGGCCGTGTTGGGAGGGCGCTTTGTGGTGGATGTGGAGATGCAGCTTGGTTGGGTTCCCCAAGCGGATGACCTGGCCCACACAGTGGACTACGCCCAGGTGTACGAGGCGGTGCGGGAAGAGGTAACCCAGCGACGCTACCGGCTGATCGAGACGTTGGCAGACCGGATTGCTGAGCGGCTGTGGCAAAGCTATCCCCAGGTGGAAGCCCTGACGGTGCGGGTGCACAAGCCGCAAGCCCCCCTGCCCGGTTTGTTCGACGATGTCTACGTGGAGATTGTCCGCCACCGTTCTTCCAATAGCTAACCCTCGATGCAGCCCGACCTAGCCTACATTGCCCTGGGCAGCAACCTAGGGGATCCGCTGCAGCAATTGCGCTCGGCTGGGCAGAAGTTGCTCAGGTTGGGCCAGGTGGTGGCTCGCTCCAGCCTCTACCGCAGCCCCGCCCAAGGGGGGCCACCCGGCCAGCCCGACTACCTCAATGCTGTGGTGGCGTTGGATCCCTTTCCCCCTTACCAATCGCCCCTGGAGTTGCTGAGGGCGCTGCTGGCCATCGAGCAGGAGGCAGGGCGAGTGCGGCGCATCCGCTGGGAGGCCAGGACCCTGGACTTGGATCTGCTGGCAATGGGCAACCGGATCCTGAAGAGCCCTGAGCTAACCCTGCCCCACCCTCGCATGATGGAGCGCCCTTTTGTCCTGGCCCCGCTGTGCGAGATTGCTCCCCATTGGCGCCACCCCGAAACCGGCATAGCCGCAGCTGAGGCGCTGGCTGCCCTGGATAGCTCCTGGCTGGAGCGCACTGACCTAGGCTGGGATTGAGCTCTTTAGCGCAGCCGCCATTTTCGCCGCCAGATCCACCAGCCGCGAGGCATAGCCGTACTCGTTGTCGTACCAGGAGAGCACCTTCACGGTGCGATCCCCCAGCGTCATCGTCGACTCCAGATCCACAATCGAAGAATGGGGATCGCCGATGATATCGGCCGAGACAATGTGCGGCGGGGCAATGGCCAGGATACCGCGCATCGGCCCTTCTGCTGCCTCCACAAAGGCTTGGTTGACCGCCTCTTTGGTGATAGGCTGCTCGGTGCGCACGACAAAGTCCACAATCGAGCCGGTTAGGGTGGGCACCCGCAGCGCCAGGCCGTCCATCTTCCCTTTCAGGGCAGGCAAAACCTCGGCAACTGCCGTAGCTGCCCCAGTGGTGGAAGGCACAATCGACACCGCCGCCGAGCGGCCCCGGCGATAGTCCTTGGGATCCGGGCGATCCACAATGGCCTGGGTGGCGGTGTAAGCGTGGCAGGTGGTGAGAAAGCCCGTCTCGATGCCGAAGCGATCCAGCAAGACCTTGGCCAGCGGCGCCAGACAGTTGGTGGTGCAGGAGGCGTTGGAGACGATATGGTGCCGCTCTGGGTCGTACTGGTCGTCGTTAACCCTCATCACCACCGTCAGGTCGGCGCCTTTGGCAGGGGCGGAGATGATCACTTTCTTGGCGCCGGCTTCTAGGTGTTTGGCCGCCCCCTCCCGCTTGGTAAACAGGCCGGTGGACTCTATCACCAGGTCAACCCCGAGGTCTTTCCAGGGCAGTTGCGCCGGATCCCGTTCTGCCAGAACCCGGATCTTGTGGCTGCCGACTTGCAGGTGGCCATCCACAACGCTCACCGTCTGGGGCAGGCGCCCGTAGGCGGAGTCAAATTGCAGCAAGTAGGCCAAGTTCTCCGGCTCGGTGAGATCATTAACCGCCACCACCTCCAGCCCTCGCCCCGGCTGGGAGAGCAGCGCCCGCAAAAACGACCGGCCAATGCGGCCAAATCCGTTGATGGCTACCCGTGTGGTCATGGCAATCCTCCGGTATCAGTTCATGGTCATGGGTCGAGGGCTGCGGCGCAGGAGACGCCAACCCCTTAGGGATAGGTTAGAAGAAGAACGGGATCCGCCTTGCCTTTGCACTTCAGATCTCCAGATTTGGATCCCAACGGAGATTTGCGATTTAGGCTAACCCAGGAATTGCCGGTAGAGGAATTCAGATGAAGGTATTGCTGACCAACGATGATGGCATCGAGGCGGCGGGGCTGGCACACCTCAGACTGGCCCTCAGCGCTCTCGTTGCCGAGGAAAACTGCTGGATTGTGGCCCCCCACCAGCCGATTTCCGGCTGTAGCCACCAGGTAACGACGGGGCGGCCCTTTCGCGCCTGGGCCCGCGGCGAGCGCACCTTTGCCGTCGAGGGATCCCCTGCCGACTGTGTGCGGGTGGCCCTGTTTAAGCTCGCCCCTGCCGTGGATTGGGTGCTTTCTGGCATCAACGAGGGAGGGAATCTGGGATCGGATGTGTACTTGTCCGGCACGGTGGCGGCGGTGCGGGAGGCGGCGCTGCGTGGGATCGGAGGGATCGCCATTTCCCAGTATCGGGCAGGGAGCCAACCCATCGATTGGGAGCAGGCCCAGCGGTGGACGCGGGAGATCCTGGCCGAGCTGATGGAACAACCCCTGCCAGCCGGCTCCTTCTGGAATGTCAACTTGCCCCACCTGCCACCGGGATCCCCTTTGCCGGAGCGAGTTTACTGCCCCCTCTGCACGCAGCCGCTGCCACTCGATTACGCCGTAGAAGCAGAGGGGGAAGGCTTGGCATCGCTGTGGTTTCGCTACCAGGGGCGCTACGCAGAGCGAGCCCGCGATCCCCAGACCGATACCGATATCTGCTTCTCCGGTCGGATCGCCATCACCCAGGTGCACCTGTGCTCAGGAGCTCCCAGGTGAGGGGGTGAGGTTGCGGGCGATGGTTCTCAGCCGCTGCAGCCGCAGTGCCGTCAGGATATCGGTGGGATCCAGCTTGAGAACCTGCTCCAGGGCATCTGCTAGGTGTTGGGCTGCCTCTTGGCGGGTGTAGCCGCGGAACTGGGCGCGGCGCAAGGCAAACTCGTCGGCATCGAAATGGGCGCTCTCCCGATTCAGGTTTTGCCAGATCTGCCGCACCGAGAGCGCCGTGATGCCCCCCGCCAACAGGGCAGAAAACGGGTGCTGCAAAGAGAGCTCTGCCACGGTGGTGATGCCACCAAGCAAGGCCAGCGACTGGTAAAACCCCGGCTGTAGCCAGTTGCGGTTGTCGAACCAGCCCACCTCCCGCAAAAACAGCAGATCCCGCTGCGGCTGCGGGATCCCTTGCCAGCGGCGAAAATCGATGGCAATGATGCCCTGCGGCTGCCAAGGGGCCTTGCGGCGGGAGAACAACAGGGCCTCACCTCCCGAGTGGGGGACAACGCGGATCAAGGCCCGGAGAGAAGCGGGAAGCAGATCCCGCAAGCGTTCGATCTCTTCTTTTTGAAAGGTTTCCAAGGGTTTGAAGTCTGAGCGGCTGGTCATAGTTTTACCTGTAGAGGCACGGAGAGAGAGGATCCCACCTACCCCCCGGCAGCCTTGCGGCCCTGAACACCCCAGACCTGAAAAACCCTGCCAGGATTAGTCTACCGCATCTTCAGGTCGCCAGTAGCAGCCCCCCAGGGCAAAAAGCGCCAGCAAGTTTGCTTAGACTGAGAGGAAAAGTCTACGCCTCGATCCGAGCCAATGCCAGTTTTACCGGAACCCAGCGAACAGAGCGCCGGCAGCCCCCTTTACACCTATGCCTTCTTGCCGATGCCAGACGCGCCGCTTTGGCATTTCATTCAACAAACTCAAGGGATCCGCGGGCCGCTGCAGGTGTTTTCTCCCACAGGAGGCCGAATTGCCGCTGCTGTGGAGCCGATGCCGGATCCTGCGTCGCTGCAGGCTTCGGATGAGGTGCTGCTGCGTTCTGCCCTGCGCCACGACCAGGTGATCTGCCGGCTGTTTGCCCAGATGCCGCTGCTGCCCCTGCGCTTTGGCACCTGCTTTCTCTCAGCCGAAAAGCTGGGATCCCACCTATTGGCCCAGCAGGCGGAGTACGAACAGGCCCTCGCGGCCATCGGGGGAAGAGCCGAGTACTGCCTGAAAGGAAAACTGTCGCCCCAGCCCCCCCCGGATCCCCAACCCGCTCCCAGCGGCACAGCCTATCTGTTGGCCCGCAAACAAGCCTATCTCCAGCAACGACAGGCCCAAGAGCGGCAAGAACAGGAGCTGGCGGCCCTGCAGCAGCTTTGGCCTTCTACCTGGCCAGTGCAAAGAGGGGATCCGCAGCCGGGAGAAGTCCTGCGGCTTTACTTCTTGCTCACCCCTGCCGAACGGGAAATGGCAGCCCAGCTCGCCCAAACCTGGGTAGCAGCACACCCCCACTGGCAATTGGACTGGAGCGAGTCCCTGCCCCCCTATCACTTTGTGGGTGCCCTGCGGGATCCCTCCAGATGTACTCAGTAGTGCCCTAGCAAAAGGATCCCGTTTCGCGCGCCCGGAAACCCTGACCCAGCGAGGATGCAATGTTTTGGCTGTAATTTTTCAGGGTATTACTTACGGATTCTGGTGAGGGATTGGACTACACTACTATTTTTGAAAGTGACCTCCCGTCCCCTCAGCCGTCATGACCCTGGAAACATTTTTTACCCAGCTCAACGCCAACGGCTTAACGATTGCCATCCTGCTCTTTGCAGCTCCTTGGTTGGTTTGGGTTCTCTGCTACTGGATCCCAGGGCAGTGGGAAGAGCCTTTTTTGCTCAGCTTGAACATTGGCTTAGCAGCGGCAAGCCTTGTCCTCTGGGCCGGTTACTTGGCCTATGCCACCAACACGGCCGGCTGGCAGGCGGTGGTCAAGCAGGCGGATATGTTCTTGTTGCTGGTGCCTCCCTACTATTTCCTTAGCTCCATCTGGGTGGCACGGCAGCGCATGCCCCTCTCGCGGGTGCCGGCTTTCCGCACCTTGCAAGGGATCAGCATTTTGGCGGCGGTCTATCTCATCCTCTCTTGGCTCAGCCGCCGGGTCTATGTTGTCTTTTTCTCTTACCTACCCTTTTCGGCCTTTCTGTGGATCCTGGCGGGGTTGTTGGGGGTGGCCTATATTGGCTATCGCATCCTCTTTGGGAATCCGCCCCAGTACCCGCCCGAAAGCTGAGGGGCTGGCCGACAGGGACTAGAATTCGAAAGAAACCCTTTGCAACGGCAATGGTGACAGTCCCTCTGATTTCAGCCCTGAACATCGACTACCGGCCTTTGCAGGAGTTGTTAGCGGCGGGAGCTTGGCTGGAAGCGGATCGGCTGAGCCTGCAACTGCTGTGCCGGGCGGCGGGGGAGGGGGCGGCGCGGCGGGGCTGGCTGTACTTTTCCGAGGTGAGCCGGATCCCGGCAGAGGATCTGCGCACCATCGATGGCCTGTGGCGGGCGGCCTCCGGGGATCGCTTCGGCTACTCGGTGCAGCGGCAACTCTGGCTGGGGGTCAACCGCAACTGGGAGCGCCTCTGGCCGCTGATTGGCTGGAAGCAAGGCTACCACTGGACTCGCTATCCCGACGAGTTCACCTGGGATCTGTCCGCTCCCAAGGGCCACCTGCCCCTTTCCAACCAACTGCGGGGGGTGCGGGTGCTGGAGGAGCTGCTTACCCACAGAGCTTGGGAAGACCTATCCGGCTGAGCGTCTTTTGAATCTTATTGAATCTAAGTTGGATTGGACTGTGGCCGAGCAACTGCAACTGACCCAATTTCCCCACCTGCCCGGCGATCTGGCCCAAGCCTGCGAGCAGGCCATCCAGGCCACACGCCTGGCCCTGCAAGCGGGATACCGCCGCTTGCTCATCGAGATCCTGGCCCCCGACATCAAGCCGGAAGTCTTGGCTCGTCCATTTTTGGAGTTGGTGCCGCCACCGGCTTTGGTGTTGTTCAGCGATGCCGGCGGAGCGGCCCTGGCCCAGCGGGAATGGGGATCCCTCCCCGACGGGATCCAACTGCAGAGCCTGACTGCCCGCACCCAACCTACGCCAGAACAAAGTGTCCTGTTCGTGATGCCGGCGGTTTACAGCCTGGATCAGGTGGAGCGGGTTTGCCAGTTGGTGAGCGGCGGCGATCCCTCTGGGCTGGCGGCCAAAGGCCGGGATCCCAAGCCCGTCGTTCTCCTCAACCCGCAACTTCAGGATGCCGCCGCAGTGGGGGTGGGGTTGGCCGGGCGCCGGCTGCGGCAACGCTTCCTGAGCACCTTTGAGACCAGCTACTACCTGCGCTCGCTGGTAGAAGGAGCCCTGTTTCGCGCCTACCCGGATCCCTGGAGCGTGTGGCAGCAGGAAGAGCCCGGCCTCTACAGCGTCCTCAAAACCTTTAGGGCTCGGCCCAGCGGCGAAGAAGTGGCCGAGCTGTTCAGGGCCAGCAAGAGAGGGGATCCCTGGTGGAGCTGGCGGCGCTGGCTGGGCGGGATCCCATGATCGACCTGCAGCTTCAAGACTGGTGGTCGCGGCAACGGCTCACCCAGCTTAGCTACCCCAACCTATCTCTCAGCGGCGCAAGTGTGTCTTTGCGAGTCATTTTAGAGCCATTTAAAAACGTCGGCGCGATCTGGTATTCAAAGATTTATGGAGAGTATCAGGATAATGTTTTATTGCTGGCCTGCTCTCCAGATTTAGAAGGACTATCGGATCGTGTAAGATGCCTAGAACAGTCTCCTATTCAGAAACTTTGCCGAGAAAATTTTTCCAAACATTTTACTGAATATTTGCTAACTGATGCCGTCGCCTATGAATTAGAAATCCGATTTGAAGGCAAAGACTTTCTTGTTGTCGACCAAGAGAGGCTTGGAAATAGAGTTGTCCACCAAATCTACATTCACGACAACTGCTTTTTCAAACCCGTAGAGGACGATCTCCTAAGCAAGATTATCGGTTGCGTTCTTGAGCAACATAGCTTCTACTTAGGGCAGGAAATCGACTGGTCAGAGATCTCGGCGAGATTAACTGATCACTTGCTCACTTCGAGCAAAATCGAGATCCAAAGCGATCCCAAGAGGCAACATGTGTGGATCCCACAGCTAGAAGAAAAAAGTATCCTCTCGGATCCCTTTTTCAAAAAGCTTTCGGCCAGGGCACAGTGGTTATTGAAGGCAGATAAGCCCGTTTTAGAAAGAAAAAAGCCACTGCCTGAAGGGTTCGCCAGCATCTAATGCTTCTGATGATATTTTTGCCCCCTAGCTGCAGCACCTTCCCCAGGGCAGACTGCTCGTATCGCTGCTCCTATCGGAAAGGGACTGGGGGTGAGGGGAGAGACTGGAAGGGTCAGCGGCGCGACGCGCCAGGGCATTGTCTCAAACTACTCTGATATCGATCCCAAAGTTCCAATCCAGTTCCAATTTCGGTGATAGAATCACAACACGCTAGGAGTGTCTGGGGGCTGCCCCCAGGCTGAGATTACATCCTCAGAACCTGATCTGGGTCATACCAGCGTAGGAAAGCGAGTACCGGAGTTGACACCATGCGCAGCGAATGGGTTGCCCGCCGTCGTGGGCAAGCAAATGTTACGCAAATGCACTTTGCCCGGCAGGGCGTGATTACCGAAGAGATGGACTACGTGGCTCGGCGAGAGAACCTACCGCCGGAGCTGATCCGCTCAGAAGTGGCGCGGGGCCGCATGATCATCCCTGCCAATATCAATCACACCAACCTAGAGCCCATGTGCATCGGGATCGCCTCCCGCTGCAAAGTCAATGCTAATATTGGCGCCTCCCCCAGCTCCTCTGGATTAGCCGAAGAGCTGGAAAAGCTGAAATTGGCCATTAAATACGGCGCCGATACCGTTATGGATCTGTCCACCGGCGGCGGCGACTTGGACGAAATTCGCACGGCTATTATCCAAGCTTCTCCGGTGCCCATCGGCACGGTGCCCATCTACCAAGCTCTAGAAAGTGTCCATGGCAATGTCGAAAAACTCTCGGCAGAAGATATCTTGCACATCATCGAAAAGCAGGCCCAGCAAGGGGTGGACTACATGACCATCCATGCCGGGATCCTCATCGAATATCTGCCATTGGTGCGCAACCGTCTCACAGGAATTGTCTCTCGCGGAGGTGGGATCCTGGCCCGTTGGATGTTGGCCCACCACAAGCAAAACCCGCTCTACACCCACTTCCGCGACATCATCGAGATCTTCAAGAAATACGATGTTTCTTTTAGCCTGGGCGATGCTTTGCGGCCCGGATGTCTGCACGATGCTTCTGACGAGGCCCAGATGGCGGAGTTGAAAACCCTGGGGCAGTTGACCCGCATGGCCTGGGAGCACGATGTGCAGGTGATGGTGGAAGGGCCAGGGCACGTGCCGATGGATCAAATTGAGTTTAACGTGCGCAAGCAAATGGAGGAATGCGACGAGGCTCCTTTCTACGTTTTGGGGCCGCTGGTAACCGATATTGCCGCTGGCTACGACCACATCAGCTCTGCCATTGGGGCGGCCTTGGCCGGCTGGTACGGGGCGGCGATGCTCTGCTACGTAACTCCCAAAGAACACCTGGGCTTGCCCAATGCCGAGGATGTGCGCAACGGCCTCATTGCCTACAAAATTGCCGCCCACGCTGCCGATATTGCCCGCCACCGTCCTGGGGCCAGGGATCGAGATGACGAGATGTCCAGAGCCCGCTACAACTTTGATTGGAACCGACAATTTGAGTTGTCTTTAGACCCAGAGCGGGCGCGAGAATATCACGACGAGACCTTGCCGGCAGATATCTACAAAACGGCGGAGTTTTGCTCGATGTGTGGACCGAAGTTCTGCCCCATGCAGACCAAAATGGACGCAGAAGCGTTGAGCGAGCTGGAGCGATTCTTGGCCAAGCAGCCAACAGCTTAGGCATTAGCTTGCCCTGGGCCTCGAACGAAGTTGGAATCGACCTTGGTTCCATCCCTGCTCTCGGGGGAGTGGGGAGGGGCTCTCTCTGCAAGCTATGCTGGGTTATAGAGAAACCCTTGCGGTTGTCTCTGTGGAGGAGAGAGAAGAGCATGGCACTGAAGCAACTTGGACATGTTGCCGTCCGCGTAGAAGACATCTCTAAGGCAGTAGAGTTCTACGAAAAGTTGGGGATGGTCAACGTCTGGAAGGATCCCGACTGGGCCTATATGAAAGCCGGAGACGATGGGCTGGCACTCTTGGGGCCGGGCTACCGGGCGGCAGGGCCCCACTTTGGCTTTGTCTTCAGCAGCAGGGAGGAGCTGGAGGAGCAGCATCGGCGCTTGCAAGCCGCAGGGATCCCGGTAGGGGCCATTCACAGCCATCGGGATGGCACTGCCTCCTTCTATGGCAAGGATCCCGATGGCAACCTGTTTGAGTTTCTGTACGAGCCGCCAGGCACTTTTGACCAAGCCAAGGCCAAGACAGCCGAGGCAAGTGCTTGAGCTCTGAACTGCTATCGCGCACAAGCAAGCTAGGGGCCGTGGGCGTCCTTCTGTAGCCCTAAGCAATCTTGCTGAGCAGCCCAGCTGCCCAATCGAGAAGACGGTTCACTTCTTCTGAGGTTCTGGCTTCCGAGTAGAGCCTCAGCAGAGGTTCGGTGCCGCTGCCCCGGATCATCACCCAACTGCCGTCGGCAAGGCTAAACTTGTGGCCGTCGCGATCGAAATGCTTGATTACCTTTTGCCCCAGGATCTCAAGGGGGGGATCCGTCTGTAGCTGCTGGAAGAGCCGGGTTTGTTGACCTTGATCCGCCAGGTGCAGGTCGCGGCGTAGGTAAACTGAGGTGAACCCTTCCCGTTCTTGCAAAGCTCGGTAAAGGGCGCTCAGATCTTGCCCGGTTTCGGTGACGGCTTCGATCAAGTACAGGGCAGAGAGGAGGGCATCCCGCTCGGGGATGTGGCCCAGATAGCCGATGCCGCCCGATTCTTCTCCCCCCAGCAACACCGGTGTGCTCAGCATGCGCTCGGCGATGTACTTAAAGCCCACCGGCGTTTCCGTAACTGGCAGGCCATAGCGCTCGGCCACCTTCACGAATAGCTCCGAGCCGCTGATGGTTTTGACGATCTCGCCCCGCAGGCCGCGCCGCCCCGCCAAGTGGTCGATCAAGATGGGAATGAGGATCTGCGGGCTGAGAAAATGGCCTTGCCCATCGAGGGCAGCAATGCGGTCGGCATCGCCATCGAAGACCAGACCCATCTTTAACGGGGCGGGATCCGCTGCGATGATCTGGGCAGAGGTCTGCAGGTTTTGCGGCAGCGGCTCCGGTGGGAACCCGCCAAACAAGGGATCCCGACGTGCCTGCAATTCGATCACCTTCTCCCCCAACAGGCGGCTGAGGCCCCCGGCGCCAGAGCCAAACATGACATCCACCCAGATCTTGGCCGGGGATCCTTTGAGCTTCTCCAGATCCACAAAGCGGCTGAGCTGAGCCAGGTAGCCGGGCCAGGGATCCCAGGTTTCGATGGGGGCTGGGTTGGATGCGAGAGGTTGCAGGTGGTGCAGCTCCTGCTCGATGGCGGCGGTAACCTCCGGCGGCACGGAGCCGCCAAATCCGCCTTTGACCTTGAGGCCGGAATAGTGGGGCGGGTTGTGGCTGGCGGTGATCACCAAGGCGCCGTGGCAGCCGCGCTCTTTGGCCGCCCAGCTAAAGGCCGGTGTCGGGGCCACACAGGCAGAGAGATAAACCGGGATCCCCAGCCGCGCCACCACCTCGGCAGCGTGGGCAGCAAATTTTTCTGAGAGAAAGCGGTTGTCGTAGCCGATCAGGATCCCTGCCCCAGGATAGGTGCGGGCCAACACTTGGGCGCTGGCCTGGGCGGCAATGCCCAAGTTCTGGAAGGTAAAGCCATCGGCGATCACGGCTCGCCAGCCGTCAGTGCCAAAACGAATGGAGTTCCCGGCCATGATTGCACCCAGATCCACCCCGACTACAGAGAAGGATAGCTTGGTAGCCCTGCACTTGAGGGCAGGGCGGAAAAGCCCGTAAGCAACTTTAGTGGCTCGCCAAGAGTTGCCACCAAGGCGTACCGTTCCCAGGCGAGCACCGACCGGTGGCAAGCGTCCGAACGTCTCAGCCAACCTGCAAAGACTTCGTCCCCCTGACGCCATCAGAAGAGTAAGCAGAACCTTGGGGCTTTGCCTCGAGGAACTGTCTGGGGGCGTCTTGACAGCGCCTTTACGAGGTCGTTGTTGAACTGCGTAAGAATCCCCTGCCTTTAGGCGGTGGGAGTGTCAAATAGCACGGCGGAGCCGCCACCCCACTCCCCCGTTTCAAAAACGGCAGCGGCTGGGTGGGGTCGCAAAAGCTGCGGAAACGGCTACAGTAACCTGGAAAGCGTTCCGCTCCTAATGAGCCATGACTCAGCAACTGACTCTCGACGGACTGGGATCTGGATCGGGTGGGGGATCCCGTCTAGGGCGAGTAATCGTAACCGATTTGCAGGGGGAGATGCAGCGCTCCTACCTGGAATATGCCATGAGCGTGATCGTGGGGCGGGCCTTGCCGGATGTGCGGGATGGCCTCAAGCCGGTGCATCGCCGCATCCTCTACGCCATGCACGAGCTGGGCCTGACGCCGGATCGCCCCTACCGCAAGTGCGCGCGCGTCGTGGGGGACGTGCTGGGGAAATATCACCCCCACGGGGATCAGGCGGTCTATGACGCGCTGGTGCGCATGGCACAAGACTTTTCCAGCCGCTACCCCCTGGTGGCGGGGCACGGCAACTTCGGCTCGGTGGACGACGACCCGCCGGCGGCCATGCGCTACACGGAGTGTCGGCTGGCGGAGCTGAGCCACACAGCCCTTCTGCAGGGGATCTCCGAAGCAATTGTGGACTTTATGCCCAATTTCGACGGCTCCCAGGCGGAGCCCACCGTCCTGCCGGCCCGCCTGCCCATCTTGCTGCTCAACGGCTCTGCTGGCATTGCCGTGGGCATGGCCACCAACATCCCGCCCCACAACCTGGGGGAAGTGGTGGACGGCCTGCTGGCTTTGATCGACGAGCCCGATCTCAGCCCTGAGGAGCTGTTGCGCTGGATCCCGGGGCCGGACTTTCCCACCGGCGGCCAAATTGTCGATGGCCAGGGGATCCGCGAGGCCTACCTCACCGGCCGCGGCTCCATCACCCTGCGGGGAGTGGCCCGCTTTGAGGAGATCCAGCCGGGCAGAGGACGCCACCGCCGGCCCGCCCTGATCATCAGCGAGTTTCCCTATCAGGTGAACAAGGCTGCCTGGCTCGAGAAGGTGGCCGAGCTGGTCGCCCAAGACCGTCTCAGCGGCATCGCAGATTTGCGGGATGAGTCGGATCGCAGCGGCATGCGCGTGGTGGTGGAGCTGAAGCGGGAGGCCAACCCGCAGGCGGTTTTGCAGCAGTTGTACAAGCTCACCCCCTTGCAGAGCACCTTTGGGGTGATCCTGTTGGCCTTGGTGGAGGGAAAACCCCAGCAGCTCAGCTTGAAGCAGATTTTGCAGCACTTTTTGCAATTTCGCGAGGCCACTCTCAAGCGGATGTTTCGCGCCGAACTGCAGCAGGTACAGCGCAAAGCCGAAGAGGTGGCGGGGATGGTGCTGGCCCTGGCCGATCTGGAAGGGGTAATCGACCTGCTGCGGCAAGCGCCCGATAGCGCCACGGCCAAAGCCCAGCTGCAAACCCGCTTGGGCTGCACCTCCCAGCAGGCGGAGACGATCTTGGCCATGCCCCTGCGCCGCCTGACAACCTTGGAGCGGGAGCGCCTCTATCAAGAGCAAGCCGAGCTGCAGGCCCGCATCGCCGAGCTGCAGGGACTGCTGCAAGATCGCCGCAAGCTCTTGAATTACCTGAAAAAAGAGCTGCGACACTTGAAAAAAACCTTTGCGGATCCCCGGCGCACCCAGATTCTCTCGGCCTCGGAACTGGAAGCGGAGGCGGCCCAGATCCCCGGCGGCGAAGCCGGCGAAGACAGCCGCTTTCTGCTGCAACTCACCCGCAAAGGCTACGTGCGCCGCCTGCCTCTGCCTGGGCCTCGCTCCCGCAGCAACCCGGCGCAGCGGGAATTGGGAGAAGATACCCTGGTCAGCCTGGAATGCGTGACCCCAGAGCAGGCAATCTTGGTGCTCACCGCCAGCGGCAGGGCTTTCACCGTGCCCATCGAAGGGATCCCCCTCAGCACCGGCTCCTCGCGGGGGGTGCCTCTGGTCACCCTTCTCCCCAACCCCGAGCCGATTGTTGCCGCCTTCCCGTTGGATCCCGTTCGCGTCAGCGGTGCGGAGCACTCTCCCGGCGAGGCCAGCTTGGTGGTGCTCAGCCGGCAGGGGCGGATCAAGCGGGTGGCCTTGGCGGAGCTGGTGGGCCTCAGCCAACGGGGAGCCGCCGTCTTGAAGCTCAAAGAAGGAGACGAGCTGGGCTGGGCGGCCCTTTGGCATCCCGGCCACCAAGGCTACAGCGTTGTCCTGGCCACCTCCGGCGGGCGGGTGCTGCGGCTGGACGCCGAACAGATCCCCTTGATGGGTCGGGCAGCTATGGGATCCCCAGCTCTACGTTTGGGGCGCACAGAACAGATCGTCGGTATGGCGCTGCTGCCCCCGCAAGGGATCTTAGTTTTGGCCAGCCGGTCGGGGTATTTGAAGCGGCTACCCCTGGGCGAGATCCCCATCCTGGAGCAGGGTAAAGTGGGCGTGTCGGCCTTTCACTTCTCCAACAAAGGGGATGGCTTGGTGGGCTTGGTGGGTTTTCCCCCCGATCTGGCGGCGCACCCCCATCTGCAAGTGGATGTGATCGCGGAGTCCGAGCGGGTACACTCCTTCTCTCCTGAGGAAATTCCCCTGCAAGGCCGGTCCGGCGGCGGATCCCTGTTGGTCAAGGGGGAGCAGGTTAGGGAGTTGCGCCTGTTTTGGCCGCAGTGGCTGCCGGAGGGCGGGATTGGATAGCTCTGGAGCTTTTGGGGGAAAGCAGAAGTCTGGATCGCTAGGACAGAGAGCCATCCCCAGGCGAGGCAGAATCAGGCGGCTGGGAGCCGGGATCCGGCGCTTCGGGATGGCGGACAGGCTTAGGGAGAGTGCCACCTGACTTAAGAACCAGGCAGCGCACAGTTTGGTGCAGTTCCTCCAGCAAAATGCCGATGGCGGAGCGGAAGTCCCGGTGGTCATCCCGCATTTGCTCCAAAATGGCGCGGATGACTTCCTTACAGTCCTTCAGGATGTGCTGCTGCTGGGCGATGATCTGCACCAGCTCGCTCTGTTCCTTGAGCAACTCTCGCAAACAGGTACGCAGCTCGTCCACCTGGTTTTGCCAAAGGGCTTGCCCCTCTCGCAACTCCATGACGCTGGTGCGCAAATCGGCGGTGGCATCGCGCAGGGCTTCGCTGTGGCGCCGCTCGGCCTCCAGTTGGCGTTGCTGCTCCTGCTGCTGTTGGCGCAGCTCGGAATTGGCCCTTAGGTTGGCTTCCGCCACTCTGAGCAATCGATCCAAGCAGGCCTCGGCGAGAGCCCAGCGCTCCTCCGGCAAGGAAGATCGGCCTCGGCTAGCCCGCCTGCGGAAATATCTTACGGTCACTGCACCTCGTACCTGTGGCAAGGACATTAGACTAGGCGTACACTCGAGCGAGGGAGTTTGTCCCAGCAAGTTGTCCATCGATCATACCGCTTTTCCCAACCCCCCCTGCAATTTGGGCGCGAAAAACCGTCTGAGCAGCTTCTGGGCCGCAGGGATCCATCCATCTGGCAGAGCACCCCTTGAGTTAGAAACAGCGGCCCAGCACCGCAGCCCAAGGAGCGAGGCTGCCTCTTTCCAGGGATCCCGGAAGTCCCTCTAGGATGAAGAAAGTTTGCAGAGAGGAAAGCCATGCTTTCACTAGCCAATCAGGTGGTGCTGATTACCGGCGCTTCTGCCGGCATTGGCAAGGCCGTCGCCCTGGAAGCGGCCAAACGCGGGGCCCGCTTGGTGCTGGCGGCCCGCCGGGAGGAGCTGCTACAAAACGTCAAGGACTTGGTGGAGAAGCAGGGGACAGAAGCGCTGGTGGTGCCCACCGACATGGCCGATACAGCCCAGGTGGAGGCGCTGGCCCAAAAGGCCCTGGATCGCTTTGGCCGGGTGGACATCCTGGTGAACAACGCCGGCTACGGCCAAATGGGACCGGTGGAAGAGGTGGATGTGGCGGCGATGCGGCGGCAGTTCGAGGTGAATGTGTTTGGTCTGCACGCCCTCACCCGCGCCCTCTTGCCCCAAATGCGGGAGCGGGGCAGCGGCCGCATCCTCAACCTCAGCTCCGTGGCCGGCCAGATGTCGATGCCTTTCAGTGGGGTTTACAGCGCCACCAAGTTCGCCGTGGAGGCCCTCAGCGACGCCCTGCGGGTGGAAGTGGCCCCTTTTGGCATCAAGGTTATCGTGATCGAGCCAGGGCCGGTGGCCACCGAGTTTGGCCGCGTGGCCGAAGAGACCTTTGCTGCTGTTGTCAATCCCAACGGCCCCTACAAAGCGATCTTGGACAAGGCTGCCGAGCTGGCCAGCTCGTTCCACAAAATGGCCTGGCCGGTGGAGAAGGTGGTGGAGCCGATCCTGAGAGCCATGACGGATCCCCACCCTTCCGACCGCTACACCGCTTTTACGGGCGGCAAGCTGGCGCTGGGGCTGATGCGGTTGCTGCCCGCCGCTCTGGCCGACCAAATGTGGCGGCGCGTCTACGGCCTGGATGCCCTGGGATCCCCCAAATCGGCCTAGTCGCCGATTGCAGGGATCCCTTCCCAGCGCAATTCCGGGCATTTCGTGCGGCAGGGTTGTATCTTGGGGGAGCGACAGGTTAAGTTTGTTGAAGGACTTTTAATAACCAGGTGTTCCCCTTCCCCATGAACAAACCTCTATCTCCCCAGCGCTGGCTAATTGCCCTCATGCTGGGCTTTTGTCTCTGGCAGGGATCCGGCCTAGCTCCTGCCCACGCCGCTCTGGCCTCTGCCCTCACCTATGACCGCTTCTTGCGCTATGTCGAGGAGGGTCGCGTTACCGATGTGCGCCTCCTCGATAACAACCTGGTAGCCGAAGTGACGGCTGTTGACCCACAAACGCAGCATTCCACCCGCTACCGGGTCAACCTGCTGCCCAACACCGTGCCGCAACTGGTGGATCGCCTCACCGAGCAGGGGATCGAGGTGGCTGTAGTGCCCACCCGCGATGGCAGCGCCTTCTGGGCGATCTTGGGCAACCTGGTCATCCCGGTGCTGCTGCTGGGGGGGTTGTTCTTGTTCCTGCGCCGCGCTGGCGGAGGAGCAGGCGGTCCTGGACAGGCGATGAACTTCGGCAAGTCGCGGGCCCGCTTCCAGATGGAAGCCAAAACCGGCGTCAAGTTTGACGATGTAGCCGGGATCGAGGAGGCCAAAGAAGAGCTGCAAGAGGTGGTTACCTTCCTGAAGAAGCCGGAGCGCTTCACTGCCGTAGGGGCCAAGATCCCCAAAGGCGTGCTGTTGGTGGGGCCGCCGGGGACGGGTAAGACCCTCTTGGCCAAAGCCATTGCTGGCGAGGCGGGAGTGCCTTTTTTCAGCCTCTCTGGCTCCGAGTTCGTGGAGATGTTCGTCGGCGTGGGGGCCTCGCGGGTGCGGGATCTCTTTAAGAAGGCCAAGGAGAATGCTCCCTGCATCGTCTTCATCGACGAGATCGACGCGGTGGGCCGGCAGCGGGGAGCGGGCATTGGCGGCGGCAACGACGAGCGCGAGCAAACCCTGAACCAGTTGCTTACGGAAATGGATGGGTTTGAGGGCAACTCAGGGGTAATTGTTATTGCCGCAACCAACCGCCCGGATGTGCTGGATGCGGCGCTCCTACGGCCTGGACGCTTCGACCGCCAGATCACCGTGGATCGGCCCAGCTTCAAGGGGCGCTACGAGATCTTGCGCGTGCATGCCCGCAACAAGAAGCTGGCAGAAGAGGTCAGCCTGGAGGCCATTGCCCGCCGCACCCCTGGCTTTGCCGGCGCCGATCTGGCCAACCTGCTCAACGAGGCGGCCATCCTGGCGGCCCGCCGTCAGCACAAAGCCATCACCAACCAGGACATCGACGACGCCATCGACCGCATCACCATTGGCCTGACCAAGCCGCCGCTATTAGACGGCAAAAGCAAGCGCCTCATCGCCTACCACGAGTGCGGCCATGCTCTGTTGATGACCCTCTTGCCCCATGCGGATCCCTTGAACAAGGTAACGATCATCCCCCGTTCCGGAGGTGCCGGCGGCTTTGCCCAGCAACTGCCCAACGAGGAGCAGATCGACTCCGGCATGTACAGCCGCGCCTGGCTGTTGGATCGGGTGGTGGTCGGTTTTGGCGGTCGGGCGGCGGAGGAGATCGTCTTTGGCTACTCGGAAGTGACGACGGGGGCCAGCAACGACCTGCAGCAAAACACCAACCTGGTGCGGCAAATGGTGACCCGCTTTGGCATGTCCGAGCTGGGGCCCCTGATGTGGGATCCGCCCAACAACGAAATCTTTTTGGGCGGCGGCTGGATGAACCGCGTCGAGTACTCCGAAGATGTGGCCGCCAAGATCGACCGGCAGGTGCGGCAAATCCTGGAGAGCTGCTACCAAAGAGCGAAGCAAATCCTGCTGGAGCACCGGGCGCTGCTGGATCGCCTGGCCGACACCCTGGTGGAACGGGAAACCCTAGATGGGGACGAGTTTCGGGCCATTGTGGCAGAATACGTGCCCATCCCCGAGAAGATCGGCTTGCCCAGCCCGAAGACGGCTTGAGGGATCCCCTCTCGCTGCGGGATTGATTAACCTGGGAGGGTGGTTGTTGGGGCCGGCGCCCGGCAACTGCCCTTTTGTTTTGCGGCTGTCGTCAGGTTGTGTCATGCTCTCTTCTCTCTCTGCCTTGCCGGTTCACCTCTACCGCTGCCTGAGCTGTGGTCAGGAAGGGCTGAACCTGCCACCGGGACGTGAGCCGGGAGCCGCGGCGGATCGGGTTTACTGTCCCCGTTGCGGCCAGATCTACCCCATCACCGCCTTTGGAGCGGTGGATTTTTTGGCCGCCGCGCGGGACTTGCCGCTCACTCCCGCTCAGGCCATTGCCCATCTGCCCGGGTTTGCCTGGGGCTACGATCGCCTCTGGCGGCCTTGGGCGCTGTCGCTGTTGTCGGGGGAGCGTTTCGGCAGCGAGCGGGAAGGCCAATTGCTGGCGGAACTGGTGGGGGAGGCAGATCCCGTCTTGGATTTGGGCACGGCAGGGGGGTACTGGAGCCGCCTCCTCTTGGCCAGGGATCCGCAGCGGACGGTGATCGGCCTAGACAACGCGACGGGAGTGCTGGCGGAGGCGGCCCAGCAGGCCCAGCCCCACTGGCAGCGCTACAGCCTGGTGCGAGCCCGGGCGGAGCAGCTTCCCCTGGCCTCTGGAGCCTTTGGGGCGGTGATCAGCGGCGCCACCCTGAACGAGGTGCCGTTGGATCCCTGTCTGCGGGAAGTGGCCCGTGTTTTGAAACCGGGAGGGGTGTTTGTCTCGATGCACAGCCAGCAGGTGCAGGGATGGGGGCAGAGGGTGCAGCAGTTGCTGGAGGCGACCGGCCTTCGCTTTTTCTCCGCAGACCAGTTGCGCTGGCACTTTGCCCAGGTGGGGTTGCGCTTGGAGCGCTATCTCAGCTTCGGCTGGGTGGCTTTTGTGCAGGCAGTGCGCCTCTAGGGGATCCACTCCAGGCCAACGCCAAAGCTGGATTCCCGCGCCAAGGTGGAGTGGCGCAGGCTGTAGCGGGCAGCAAGACGAAGGGAAGGGCTAATGGCGTAGGCGGCGGTGATCTCCGCTAGGGTGGCCTGTCCTTCTTCCGGCTCCTGCGGGGCCACCCAAGTGTAGCTGCCAGTCAAGTCGGCGGCTCCGGGAGCCAGGGCCAAAACAACAAAGGCCCCATAGCTCACCCCGCTGAGGCGGCGGTTTTTTTCTTCCAAGGCTCGATAGCCCAGTTGGGGGGCCAGGTTCAAGCGGGAGCCCATAGGGGCGAGAAAGTAGCGCACCTCTGACCCGTACTGGCGGATTTCTGGGTTCTCAGAAGATTGGCGATAGTCGCCGCTGAGGGTGAGGCGATCTCCCAGGCGCAAGTCCTGCAGGCTGATTCGCCACTCAGAAGCCGACTCGAAACCCGCCTGCAAACGGGTGGGCAAGACGGGAGTATTGCGGATTTCTTCCAGGAGATTGGGCGGACTTTGCAGCCAGCGGCGCAACACGGGGCTATCCTCCACAATTTGGCTATCCAGCCCCAGATCTAAAACGCCTGAGAGCGCGGTTGGCCGCGGATCTGCTTCCTTGCGGCCCGCTTGGGTCGAATGGGCCCAGGCCGGCCATGCTGGCATCAGCCCAGCCCCAAGGAGCAGCATACCCAAGCAAAGTCCTTTGCCAGATTGCCCTACCACCTGCAACCCCCGCCCCTCCCGTCCTTAACTGTAGCTGCTTCCAATAGGAGCTTTCACGCCAGCTCGCGGGCGCCGCGGCTCTCAGCAGCGTAGGATGACACCCCAAGGACGGTTCAACAATGGCAAGGCAAAGACTAGCGGTTTCGGCTGTTGGCCATGACTCGCAGCCGCTGGGCCAGGTTTTGCAGTTGCCGCTCAAATTGCAGATTTTCCCGCTGCAACTGGCTAACTTTTTCACAGCTATAGAGAACGGTGGTGTGATCTTTCCCGCCAAAGTAATCGCCAATTTTGGGCAAGCTAAGATTGGTATGGTGACGCATCAAAAACATGGCAATTTGCCGCGCCTGGCTGATGTCCCGCTTGCGAGAGGATCCCAATAAGCTTTCTCGGTCGACGCCGAATTCTTCACAGACCACGTCAATAATCATGTCGGGCGTGATCTCCTTGGGCTCGCTGGGGGGGTTGAGAATGGGCTGAATCGTCTCCACACTCATCGGCAGGCCAGAAATGGAGACGTAGGCAACGGCACGGATGAGGGCGCCCTCCAGCTCGCGAATGTTGCTGGTGTAGGTGGTAGCAATGTATTCGATCACCTCAGGCGGTAGGATCATCCCCTCGTACTCGGCTTTTTTCTTGAGAATGGCCATGCGGGTCTCGATGTCCGGCGGCTGAATTTCCGCAATCAAGCCCATCGAAAACCGAGAACAGAGCCGCTCCTGCAGCCGAGGGATGAGGTGAGGGGAGCGGTCGGCAGCTAGCACGATCTGTTTGCCCGACTCGTGCAACGTATTAAAGGTGTGGAAAAACTCCTCTTGGGTGTACTCTTTGCCTTCGATAAATTGAATGTCGTCCACCAATAAAATATCCACATCTCGATAGTGCTCCCGGAAAGACTGCATGCTGTCTCGCCGGATGGCATCGATTAAATCGTTGGTAAAGCGCTCGGTGGACACGTAAAAGACCTTGGCCCGCGGATTCGCCTCCAGTTGGTAGTGGCCGATGGCCTGCATCAGGTGGGTTTTGCCCAGCCCTACCCCGCCGCAGAGAAACAAGGGATTGTAGGCCCGCCCAGGCTTGTCGGCCACGGCCAGAGCCGCTGCATGGGCCATGCGGTTGTTGGGGCCGACCACAAACCGCGAGAAGGAATACTTGGGGTTGAGATCCGGGGCTCGCATGGGCAGGCTGCCGCTCACCTCCAGCCCCAAGGGGGCGGAAGCAGGAAAACTGCCGGCCTTGCGGGAGGTTGAGGCCACAGCCGTTGAAGGAGCTTCTTCCTCGACCAAAGCCTGGGGAGCGACGGAAAACTCCACTTGCAAAGGGATTCCGGCCACCCGCTGCACCACCTCGGTGATGGTGGAGGCGTAGTGCTTTTGCAGCCAGCCCCGCGCCCATTCGCTAGGAGTGGAGATGGTGAGGCGGTTGTCCACCAAGGATTCAGCTCGCGCCGTCTTGATCCAAGCCTCAAAAGTTGGACGGCTGAGCTGCACCTGTAGATGCCCCAAAGCTTCGTCCCAGAGTCGATCTAGGGAGATGTCCACACCACACACCCAAAGCGACACAGCCAAAGCCCAGCAAAGACAGGGGCGCCAACCCGGTGCCTCTGCTCTCTCGACTGGGATTGTAGGATCCCCAATTTAGCTGCTCGGCGTGAGGCGGCCAATCTAGCGATTTTCCGTCGAGTCTGCTACGATAAAGCTTTGCTAATTGTCTGCCGGTGAACTGGGCTTCTCCCTCGCCAGTCGCAGCAGGCCTTGTTGACAGGATGAGTTGGTCTCCACCATGACTCAGCGTACCCTTCGTGGCACCAATCGCAGACGCATTCGCGTCTCTGGGTTTCGGGCCAGGATGCGCACGGCAAGCGGGCGGCAGGTCTTGCGGCGGCGGCGGGCCAAGGGGCGTTATCGCCTGGCGGTTTCTTAAGGGTTAGCAGAGCCGATCCCATCTCAAACTCTTGGGGTGTCGGCGTCCAAGACGGGTTGACTCCTGCCTGGGATTCCCTTTCAGTGCCCAATGCTGCCTGCTCCTTATCGCTTGCGAGATCGGCGAGCTTTCCAGGCGCTTTACCAGGCGGGGCAGCGCCGTTCCGGTGCAGGCTTGATCCTTTTGTTTCAGCCGATGCCGGCGGGGTGCGAAGGGATCCCCAGCCAGGTGGGGCTGGTGATCGGGAAAAAGGTGAGCAAATCTGCTGTCAAGCGGAATCGGCTGCGACGCCGGTTGCGAGAAATCTTGCGGCCCCTGTGCCCAAACCTGAAACCCGGATACCGGCTACTGCTCATCTCCAAGCCCAACCTGCTCACCTATAAGTGGCCAGAGCTACAGGCAGAGGTGCATCGTCTTTTGCAAAAGGCCGATCTGCTCGTCAGCCCGAGCCCAGATCCTGAGCCTTCTTAGAAGCTGGGCAGGCTGCGCTACCCGTGCTAGCCTGGTGACATCATCTGCTGCTGGCTGCGCTAGATATGGGGCGGGATGTACATCAAGCGGATCGAGCTGACCCGATTTAAGTCCTTTGGCAGCACGACCTCGCTGCCCCTGTTGCCGGGTTTTACGGTCATCTCCGGCCCCAACGGCTCCGGCAAGTCCAACATCCTGGATGGGATCCTGTTCGCGCTGGGGCTATCGTCCTCGCGGGGGATGCGGGCAGAGAGGCTTTCGGATCTGGTGCATTCTGGCAGCCTCAGCAGCAACCGGCGGGTAGAGACCCACGTCGCCGTCACCTTCGATCTGGGGCCGGGAGAAGACGGCCAGCCGAGAGAATGGAAAGTCAGCCGTCGGCTGCGGGTCAGCCCCGGCAAGGGAGAGGATCCCGATTCCCTGCCCTACACCAGCACCTTCTACATCAACGATGTGCCCTGCACCTTGAGCGAGCTGCACGAGCAACTGGAGGCGATGCACATCTACCCCAACGGCTACAACGTGGTCCTGCAGGGGGATGTTACCAGCATCATCTCCATGAACTCCAAGGAGCGGCGGCAGATCCTCGACGAATTGGCGGGGGTGGCCACCTTCGACCGCAAGATCGCCCAGGCCAACGCCAAGCTGGAGGTGGTGCGCGAACAAATTGAGCGCTTCCGGCTCATCGAGCAGGAATGGCAAGCCCAAGGAGAGCGGCTGCTCAGGGAAAGCGAAAAGGCGCAGCAGTACCAGCAGTTGCGGCTGCAGTGGCAAACGCTGGAGCGACAGCAACGGGTGTTGCTTTGGCGGCATTTGCAAGCCCAAGTGGAAGCAACCCAGGCAGCCATTCGGCAGCTTCTGGAGGCTCAGGAGCAAGCCACTGCTCAGGTGCAGACCTTGAGCGAGCAGTTACAGCAGGCGGAAGCCGCCCTGAGCGAGCTGCAAAGCCGCATCCACGCCCTCGGAGAGGAAGAATACCTGCACCTGCAAGCCCAGATCGCTGCCGCCGAAGTGCAACGGCAACAGCTCAGCCAACAGATCGCCGCCTGGCAGCAGGAAATCGAGCAAACGCAGCGCCTGCAGCAGGAGCGCCAAACCCAACAGCAGCACCTGCAGGCAGAGCTGGAACGCCTGCAAAGCCAACAGGAGCAACTGGCCCAGGCCCAGGGATCCCTGCAAGCCCAGGTGCAGAAAGCCCAAATCAGCCTAGAACAAAGCCGCGAACAACTGCGGGCCCTGGCCCAATCTGCCGAGGCCTGGGTCAAGCAGCAGCGCTACCTCACCCGCCACCTGGAAGAGATCCGCGCCGAACAAGAGCCTTTGCAACAGGAGCAAATTCGCCTGCAAGAGCGCCAACGGCAACTGGCGCGACAAGTCCAAGACACCCAAACTGAGATCGCCCAGATTGAAGAATGGCTGGGATCCCACCTGGCCCTCACCGCCGAGCTGGAACAGGCCTGCCGACAGTCGGAAGCCCAGGTGCAGGCCCTGGCGCAAGAGCTGGCGCAACTGCAAGCCAACCTGGAGCTGGATCGCGCCACCCACGAGCGGCTGGCCGCCGAGTTCCACGCCAAGCAGCGGCAACTGGACAAGTGGGAGACCCGCCGCCAACTGCTGCAAGAATCCCAGGGATCCCGCGCCACCCAGGCCATCCTGAGCGCCCGCCTGCCGGGGGTTTTGGGATTGGTGGCCCAGTTGGGGCAGGTGGATCCCCAGTATCAACTGGCGCTGGAGATTGCGGCAGGCAACCGACTGCACTTTGTGGTGGTGGAAGATGAAAGCGTCGCCGTCAGCGCGATCAACCTCTTAAAGCGGGAAAAACTGGGGCGCGCCACCTTTTTGCCCCTCAACAAATTGCAGCCCGCCCGCCCGCCCGCCCCCCTCAACTTAAACGGTCTGATCGACTACGCCATCCGCCTGGTGCACTTTGAAGAGCGCTACCGAGATGTTTTTGGCTTTGTGTTCGGCTCCACCCTGGTTTTCCAGAGCCTGGAGCTGGCCCGGCCCTACATCGGCCAGCACCGCATGGTCACCCTGGAAGGGGAGCTGCTGGAAACCTCGGGAGCCATCACTGGCGGCACCGGCCCCCAACGAGCTGGGATCCATTTTTCTGCGGGCGAACACTCGGAAGGGGAAGCCCTGCGCGCCCGCCTGGCCGATCTGGAAGCGCTGCTGGCCGCCCTCGCCCCTCGCCTCCAAGCCGCCCAAGCCCGCGAAAAACAACTGGCCCAGGCCCTGCTCCTGGCCCGCCAGGACGCCCTGCAAGCCCAGCAATACCTGGAGCGGCACCAGGCCGACTGCCAAAACCAGCAGGCCCGCCTGCAACACCTGCAGGGATCCCTGGCGCAATGGCAAAGCGAAAGCCAGCAGATCCAAGAGCGGCTGCACCAGATTCAACTCCGCTGGGATCCCTTGCAACAGCGCCTGGCCGATCTCGCCCGCAAGCTCAGCCAACTGGAGGGATCCCCGGTCAACCAGCACTGGCAGCAACTGCAGCAGGCGGTACAGCAGCAGGAGAGCCACCTGGCGGAGCTGCAACACCACCTGGCCCACCTGGAGCGACAGCAGCAGGAGAACCTCAGCCAGCAACACCTGAAGCAGGCCCAGATCCAGCACCACCAGGAGCGCCTGCAAGAGGGCGAACGGCGTCAGGCCCAACTTCAAGAGCAAATCGCCCAGGCCCAGGCCACTCTCGCCCACATCCAGCAGCACATTGCCGAGCAACGGCAACAGATGGGCCAGAGCGAAGCCCGCCTCGCCCACCTGCGCCAAGAGCGGGAGCGGCAAGAATTTCAACTGCGCGCCCAACAGCAGCAGCTCCAACGCCTGGAATGGGAACGCTACCACGCCCTCACCCAACAGCAGGAAAAAGAGGCCATCCTTGCCCAACTGCAAGCCCAACTGCAAGCCGCGGCCCAAGAGCTGCCGGATCCCCTTCCCCCCCTGCCCCCCCACCTGACCCTGGACGAGCTGCAACGGCAAAAACGCAAAATCGAAGAGCAATTGCGATCCCTGGAGCCGGTGAACATGTTGGCCATCGCCGAATACGAACAGATCCAGGCCCGCCTAGGGGATCTCAACGCCAAACTGGAAACCCTGCACCAAGAGCGCACCGAATTGTTGCTGCGCATCGAGAACTTTTCCACCCTGCGCCGCCAAGCGTTTTTGGATGCCTTCCATGCCATCAACGGCCATTTCCAGACCATCTTTGCCCAGCTTTCCGAGGGAGAGGGCTATTTAGAATTGGAGAACCCAGAGGATCCGTTGGCCGGGGGTTTGACCCTGGTGGCCCGCCCCAAAGGCAAGCCAGTGCGTCGTCTCAGCGCCATGTCGGGCGGAGAAAAATCCTTGACGGCCCTCAGCTTTATTTTTGCGTTGCAGCGCTATCGCCCCTCTAGCTTTTATGCCTTTGACGAGGTGGACATGTTTTTGGATGGGGCCAATGTAGAAAAATTGGCCGACATGATCTGGCAGCAATCCCGCCAGGCGCAATTCTTGGTGGTCAGCCTGCGCCGTCCCATGCTTGAAAAAGCGGAGCGCACCATTGGAGTGACCCAAGCTCGCGGCGCCTACACTCAAGTGATCGGCCTAGTCAACCCCACCGCTCACGTCGGCTAAAGCACCCAGCAGGCGGCAATCGCGGCGGGATCCCATCTCGCTTGCTATCTAGAGAAGAGCGTAGATTCCAAAAACTCCGCAGGGCAAACCATTTCAGCAGATGTTGATGAAAATGCAAGCTCTTCTATCCCAAAGCTGCCGATCGATATTGAGCTTGAGGAAAATCCCATCAGCATTGTCGATAGCACCAACGCTACTACTTTTGGGCGGCAATGTCTTTTCTCCAACAGCGCAATTCCTGGACAAGGGTGGATCCAAGGCAGAAGCTCCTACAGCTTCCCTTCAAGTTTTGTCGGCTTTGCCAGCTGCCACAGCGAGAACTTGGGTCGCGCAAACCTTGCCGAACCCCGGCAGCTCTGGTGATCGCACTGCCATAAGGCAAGCTGTGCTCACCGACCCATTGATCAACGAGTATCTCCGACAAGCAGCAGCTCGATCTCCCGGTGTGCCGGTTCATCCTCTGGAAACCGGAGCAATCGCCATTGCCGAAAACTATGCTCTGGTTGAAGTCTCTGCCGGAGTTGGCGACCTTCCGGTAATTGATGGCTGCTATTTGCTTAAAAAACACAGTGGTCAGTGGGTAGTGGTGGCTCAGGCGGGCTGGGAGCCAGGGCTAAGCATTAATCCAAGTTGGCTCTCGACAGTGCTAGATGTGCCCAAAGATGTTGTCAGTCGGCTAATTGATACACTTCGCAGTGCCGGCAAGGAGGTTGAGATCGACGACACCTTGTACACAGATGTCCCCCTGCCCTGCATTACTCAGATAGAGGATCCCAATCCGCCGACTAATGTACGATCGACACCCGCTGTAGCCGCAGGCAATGTTATCGGTCAACTGCCCAATGGAACCGAAGTGCGGGTCATGGAAGTACTCAACGGCTGGCTCAAGATTCGACAGCCATTGGTGGGCTGGGTATCGATGGGTCTGACACGGGTATCCTGTGGCAACTCCCTGGCAGAAGTGGAAAAGAATCTAGAAGCTCTGCATTCTCTGGAAGGGGAACTGGCCATAGAAGCCGCCGATACCTTGGTGCGATACCTCTATCGGGGTGCAGAGGGATCCTTTGCCGCAGCGGCGCTGGCCCATTTCAACGAGCTTGCCATCAACCGGTTTTATGCTCTGAAAATGGTGCTTGACAGGCACACTGAAGAGGTGCGTCGTCACGTATTGCAGCAAGCCATCGCAGCAGGGATCCATCCTCAAGCCCTGGAAAACATTGAATCAAAAGTAAACTAGATTGAGACTCTTAAACTAAGACCAGGGATCGCAATTTCTTCCTGTCGCACTTCAGCAGTGGGGTCATTCTAGCAATCCGGTTTTGCATGCTCCAGTTCCTGCCATGACGGCCTTGACGCTCAATCTCAGCCCTTTGATGACTCTGACGCGAGAGGATTTTGTCCGGCTGTGTGCGGCCAATCCTGAGCTGAAGCTGGAGCGCACCGCCCAGGGAGAGCTGGTGATTATGTCTCCAACCGGAGGTGAAATTGGCAACCTCAACTTTGAAATTGCGGGGGCAGTCTATGTCTGGAACCGCCAAGCGGGCCGAGGCAAAGCCTTTGATTCTTCCACGGGGTTTTCTCTGCCTTCAGGCAGCGACCGCTCTCCTGACCTGGCCTGGATCCCGCTGGAAAAGTGGGAGGCTCTGGATCCCCAGACCCGCCAGGGATTCTTGCCCCTGTGTCCTGACTTTGTGGTGGAGATCCTCTCGCCCACCGATTCTTGGGTTCAAGCCCAGGCCAAGATGCAGGAGTACTTGGACAACGGCTGCCGCTTGGGGTGGCTTTTGGATCCCAAGGCCAAGCGGGTGATGATCTACCGAGCAGGACAGGCGCCGGAACTGTTGGAAGACCCAGAAACCTTGTCGGGAGAAGACGTGCTGCCCGGCTTCACCCTGCCTATCCGCACAATCTGGTCTGCCGAGAGCTAGGGCACACCCGCGCTGCTTCGGGATCCGAACCGGGAAACGCCCAGACAGAGGCAAGAGGGCAAGACAACCAGTAGTGTCTCATGATTTAAAAAACAAGTATTTGGCCCTGCCGACAGTGGTAGAGGAGATTGCCCAGAGTTTATCCTATTCACAGCATCTGCAAACAAGGGCAGGCCACCATGAAGGGATTTGCGCGGGCAGTTCAGGTGTGGGGCACAGTCGGGGCGCTCAGCGGAGTCCTTTCTGGCAGAGTGATGGGGCAAGCGGCCTTGCCCCCTGTGCCGGTCATGCCCTCAGTTGAGGATCCGATTGCGAATCCGATTTCTCCCTTCCAGGGTGCGTCGCCCGATCTGGGCATCCCGGCAGCTCCTCCTTTGCCAGCAATGGGCCAGGATTTGCGCTATCTGGTGGAGTTGTTCATCAACGAGTCTTGGCAGGCGGGCAAGCAAGCCGCTGCGGTTAACTACAACGACCTCTACACCCGCCTGTTGGCCCGCACCTACAGCGATCCCCGTCCGCCCATCGAAGTCGAGTACGAGCTGATTCGAGAGGTTCTGCGCGAATACGGGGATCCCGCCGATCGCTTCTGGGATCCCCAAAGCTTCAGGGACTTGCTCAACCGCCCTCGTCCACCCCTGCAGGCGCGTCAGATTGGGCCGCGCCAGGTTTACCTGGCAGTGCCGGAGCTCACCCCTGCCACAGCCCAGCAGATCCGCCAAGCCCTCTACACCCAGGATTACAGCCAAGGCATTGTCCTCGACCTGCGCAGCTCGGTGGGCTATGACCCGCAAGTGATAGCGGATGTGGCACGCCTATTCTTGCCCCGCTCCGTGCAGCCGCTGCTGGTTACCGAAGACCGCTTTGGCCAGCCTACCCCCTGGAACAGCGAAAACCTGCCACTGGCTGCTGGGATCCCATCGGCCGTCCTGGTCGACGGCAACACCCGCCAGGGGGCCACCCTCCTGGCGGCCCAGTTGGGAGCCAGCGGCAGCACCGTTATAGTAGGGCAACCCACTCAAGGCAGCGAACGCCAGACCCGCTTCTTTGCCCTTCCTTCTGGCGCGGCGGTGGAACTGGCCGTGGCCACCTGGAAGACAGGCGATGGACGCTCCCTAGCCCAGGGTTTGGTGCCCCTGCAAAAGGTGGAGGGGGATGAGAACGCCTGGCTAAAGGCCGCCCTAGAAGCGCTGGCCCTGCCCCGCCGCCCCAGCCCTCCCCCCCGCCCCACCGTCCTGGTGCAAGAGGGCCGTGTTGGTCGCTTTGTCCTGGGCATGGATACCCGCAACGTCGATACCCACCTCTTGGGCAACGTGGATTTGATCCCGGCCGAATCGCGGGCAAATGTATTTCAGCCCAACAGCGACCTGAAGATCTTCTACTTGCAGGACTACATCCTCTTTGCCTACCGCCGTCCGGGCGTTCTCAATAGCTTTTTTGCCGACCGCATCTACACCACCCAACCCGAAGCCATGACTGGCGAAGGGATCCGTATCGGCTCCACCTACTCGGAAGTGATCGCCATTTACGGCGGGCCTGGCGAGAACGGCTACAACGAGGTGGTGCCCTACCCCAAGGGGAGCCGAGAATATCTGCGCGACGATCGCTACTATGTCAACTACGACGCCCTTGGCCTGTCCTTTGCCTTTGCGGCGGGATCCAACCAGGTCACCGCCATTGGCCTGTTCAAGCCGGGGAGCTAAAGGGAGCGGGCTGCTGCCCTAGCGAGGGGTCGAAATTAATCGATTGTTAACGTTTTTGTCCGAAGCCCTCAACACTGCCTGGAGCAATGCGGTAAATTAGTGCAGCGACCCCGCAAAGGGGATTTTTTGTGCCGTTCAGAGACTGTAGGAGAAGCCCTTGGCAAACGTTGTGGTTGTCGGTGCCCAGTGGGGCGACGAAGGAAAAGGTAAGATCACCGACCTCCTCAGTGAAAAGGCGCATGTGGTCGTCCGCTACCAAGGCGGGGTTAACGCAGGACATACCGTGGTGGTGGGGGGCCAAATCTTTAAGCTGCACCTGATCCCCTCCGGCATCCTCTACCCCGACAAGCGCTGCATCATCGCCAGCGGCACGGTGATCGACCCTGAGGTGTTGCTGGCCGAGATCGACCAACTGCACCAACTGGGGATCTCCACCCACAACCTCTACATCGCCGAGACAGCCCACGTAACCTTGCCCTACCACCGCGTCATCGACGTGGCCGAGGAAGAGCGACGCGGCATCTACCGGCTGGGCACCACCGGGCGAGGCATTGGCCCTACCTACGCCGACAAGGCCGAGCGCATGGGCATCCGCGTCGTGGACTTGATGTACCCCGACCAACTGCGGGAGCGCCTCAGTTGGGCCATTCCCTACAAGAACGTTTTGCTGGAAAAAATCTACAACCTACCCCCTCTGGATCCCGAGCCGATCATCGAGCAATACCTGGCCTACGCGGAGCGGCTGCGCCCCTACGTCACCGACGCTGCCCTACTCCTCACCCAGGCCATCGAGGAGCGGCAGAACATCCTCTTTGAGGGGGCCCAGGGCACGCTGTTGGATCTCGACTACGGCACCTACCCTTACGTCACTTCCTCCCATCCCATCGCCGGCGGCGCCTGCGTGGGGGCCGGGATCGGCCCCACCAGCATTGACCGGGTGATTGGGGTAGCCAAGGCCTACACCACCCGCGTCGGCGAAGGCCCCTTCCCCACCGAGCTCAAGGACGAGATTGGCGCTTACCTGGGGGCGGCGGGAGCCGAATTTGGCACCACCACCGGGCGGCAGCGGCGCTGCGGCTGGTTCGACGGCGTAATCGGGCGCTACGCCGTGCGGATCAACGGCCTGGATTGCTTGGCCATCACCAAGTTGGATGTGCTGGACGGCCTAGACGAGATCAAGGTGTGCGTGGCCTATGAGTACCAGGGGCGCGAGATCCGTCACTTTCCCAGCGATGCCCGCGTCTTTGCCCAGTGCAAGCCCATTTATGAAACCCTGCCCGGCTGGAAGTGCTCCACCAAAGACTGCCGCTCCCTTGAGGACTTGCCTCCCGAAGCCTACGACTACCTGAAGTTTTTGGCCCAGTTGATGCAGGTGCCGATTGCCATCGTCTCCCTGGGAGCCAGCCGCGACCAAACCATTATCGTGGAGGATCCCATCCACGGCCCCAAGCGCGCCTTGCTCTACCCCAACGGCCGCAAGCAAGTTCACGCCCTCATGCCCGACTGACGCGCCCTAGCTCAGTGGCTACTCTGCTGAGGGACACTGCTTAGCAAACCAGCCTGGGCCGCGCAGAGGGAGCCAAGGGAGAGGGATCTGCCCCCCAACCCTTACGTTGCCGCTACCGCCCCATAAGGATCCGCTAAGCTCAAAAAAGGTAGAGATTGCTGACCCTGTCTTCTGGTCTTGCCATGGCTGCTCCCACCTATTACACCATCACCTTCGGCTGTCAAATGAACCGGGCCGATAGCGAGCGCATGGCCGGGATCCTCGAGTCGCTGGGGTATGTGCCCGCCGAAGACGAGCTGCAGGCAGACTTAGTTCTCTTCAATACCTGCACCATCCGCGATAACGCTGAGCAAAAGGTGTATTCCTACCTGGGCATCCAGGCGCAGCGCAAGCGGAAAAACCCAGCCATCAAGCTCATCGTGGCCGGCTGCGTGGCCCAGCAGGAGGGGGAAAGGTTGCTGCGCCGCGTCCCCGAGTTGGATCTGGTCATGGGCCCCCAGTACGTCAACCGCCTTGGGGATCTGCTGGCCCAGGTGGAGGCGGGCAACCAGGTGGTGGCCACCGAGCCTGTCGAGATCCCGGAAGACATCACCAAGCCCCGCCGGGATAGCCGGGTGACAGCCTGGATCAACGTCATCTACGGCTGCAACGAGCGCTGCACCTACTGCATTGTGCCGTTGGTGCGGGGACGGGAGCAGTCGCGCCAGCCGCAGGCCATCCGCGCCGAGATTGAGGACGTGGCCCGGGCCGGCTACCGCGAGGTCACCTTGCTAGGGCAAAACATCGACGCCTACGGGCGGGATCTGGATCCCAAGACCAACCTGGCCAGCCTGCTGCGCTTTGTCCACTCGGTGGAAGGGATCGAGCGGATTCGCTTTGCCACCAGCCACCCGCGCTACTTTACTGAAGAGCTGATCGCCACCTGTGCCGAGCTGCCCAAGGTGTGCGAGCACTTCCACATCCCCTTCCAGGCGGGCAGCGACGCCGTCCTCAAGCGGATGCGGCGGGGCTACACCCAGGAGCGCTACCGCCAGCTCATCCAGCTCATCCGCCAGTACATGCCCGAGGCCACCATCAGCGCCGATGCCATCGTCGGCTTCCCCGGCGAAACGGAAGCCCAGTTTCAGGAAACCCTGCAACTGGTTCAGGATATCGGCTTTGATTTCCTCAATACTGCCGCCTACTCTCCCCGCCCTGGCACGCCGGCAGCCGAGTGGCCTGACCAGGTGCCGGAAGAGGAAAAAAGCGACCGCCTGCAACGGCTCAACCGCTTGGTCGCGGAGGTGGCTGCCGCCCGCAGCGCCCGGCTGCTGGGCCAGGTGCAGGAGGTGCTGGTGGAAGGCCCCAATCCCAAAAACCCCCGCCAGGCCATGGGGCGCACCCGCGGCAATCGCATCGTCTTCTTCGACGGCGATCCCGAGCAATTGCAGGGATCCCTGGTGCCAGTGCGCATCACTGCCACACGGGCCTTTTCCCTCAGCGGCGAGATCGTCAAGCCAGGGGAAGAGAAACCTCAAGCGGCGGAACTTGGAGCCTGCACGTAAGCCCACGACGAGGATTGAACTCGTGACCTCCCCCTTACCAAGGGGGTGCTCTGCCACTGAGCTACGTGGGCGGCATGGTGGGCCGAGTTGGATTCGAACCAACGTAGGCATAAGCCAGCGGATTTACAGTCCGCCCCCTTTAACCACTCGGGCATCGACCCTTGGACACTGGCTTCCTATATTAGCAGAAAGTGCTGCCCAAGATCGAATCCAGGCGAGAAGAGCTGTCTTGGGGACGGGAGCTAAACAGGGAGGGAGTTCCCGGCAAGACATCATGCCCTACCTTGCGGGGGCTGCTGGCAACAAGGGGCTTGAGGGCATTTGGCCAAACTGGAGAGCAAACTTGATAGGGTGGAGGACAGTCCCTTCACTTGTCCCTATGGTTTCAACCCTCGGCACTTCCACCTCCGTCGAACAAGTTTCTCCCAACCAGTCGCTATTGCCCCTGACCAGCCGCACCAACAGCCAGGGCCACCTGGAAATCGGCGGCTGCGACGTGGTAGAGCTGGTGCGCCAGTTTGGCTCTCCCCTCTACATCCTGGACGAGTGGACGTTGCGACACGCCTGCCGGCTCTACCGCGACACCTGGGCCCGCTGCTACCCTGGGGGATCCCAGGTCTTGTATGCTACGAAAGCCTGGAACTGCTTGGCCATCTGCGCTTTGGCCTTACAAGAAGGGCTGGGGCTGGACGTGGCCTCCGGCGGGGAGCTCTATACCGCTATTCAAGCAGGAGCCAGGGGTGAGGAGCTCTACCTGCACGGCAACGCCAAGTCGGCGGAGGAGCTGGCCATGGCCCTGGAGGTGGGCTGCACCCTGGTGGCCGATAGCCTCTACGAGCTACAGCAACTGGCCGCTCTGGCTACCCCTGCACGACCGGCCCGCTTGTTGGTGCGGGTCAACCCCGGCATTGACGTCCACACCCACGAGTACATCCGCACTGGCCAAACCGACAGCAAATTTGGCATCGGCCAGTGGCAACTGCCGGAGGTATTTGATTTTTTGGCAGCCCATCCCCAATTGCAATGCGTCGGGCTCCACGCCCACATCGGATCCCAGATCTTCGACCTACAAGGCCACCGGGATCTGGCAGGGGTACTGGCCCAGGTCTGGCGCCAAGGGCTGGAGAAGGGGCTGCCCTTGCAGGAGCTGAATGTGGGCGGCGGACTAGGGATCCGCTATGTCGAATCCGACGATCCCCCCTCCATTCCGGAGTGGGTGGAAGCCGTGGCCACTGCAGTGCAGCAGAGCTTCACCGCCGCCGGGATCCCGCTGCCCAAGGTGCTCTGCGAGCCTGGACGGTCTGTGGTTGGGCCAGCGGCTGTAACCGCCTACACTTTGGGGGGCAAGAAGTGGATCCCGCCCAGCGAAGACCTTCCCGAAGGGCGTCTCTACGTCACCATTGACGGCGGCATGTCCGATAACCCCCGCCCTATCACCTACGGAGCCCGCTACACCGCCCTTCTGGCCAACCGCCCTGAGGCCGAGGCCACCCAGCGGGTGACAGTGGCCGGCAAACACTGCGAGTCGGGGGATGTGCTCTTGAAAGATGTGCTTTTGCCCAACCCAGCGCCCGGCGAAGTCCTAGTTGTGTTGACCAGCGGGGCCTACAACTACAGCATGGCCTCCAATTACAACCGCTTCCCTCGGCCCGCGGCAGTGCTGGTCAACCAAGGGAAGGCCCAGTTGATCCTGCGGCGGGAAACTTATGCAGATCTGATCCGTCAGGACATCTTACCGGAGCGGTTGCAGCGGTGAAGGGCAGAGACGGCTGCCTGTAACCGTTGCCGTTGAGGGCGGGGCCCGGCTTTCTCTGCAGCGGCGACCCCGCTGGCTCTGGGGCAGGAAAGACTGGAAGACAGGTAGGAGGTGAGTGGTAGGCTGGTCAGGGGGCCGCAGTCCAACAGGGGTTCCGGAGCCAAAAGGTTCTGGGGCGCAGGATGGCGTAGGCAAAGGGTCCGCAACGAGGGGAGCGTGAACGGGGTTTTTCGGCATGCTGGCGGCCTTATGGGCTTGGCTACAGCAATTTAATGTTCTCAGCCTGTTGGACTGGGCTCTGGCCGTCTTGCTATTGGCTTTGGCCCTCTATTACACCCGCGAGAGCCGGGCCGGGGTGCTGGTGCGGGGGTTTATGGTGCTGCTGGTCCTGTATCTGGCCACCGCCTCGCTGCCGCTGGTGCACCTGATTTTGGATCGCTTGCTCCTGGCCGCGGCTGTGGCGATGGGGGTACTCTTTCAGCCGGAGTTTCGGCGGCTCCTGGAGCAACTGGCGAGGGCCATCTGCGTTGAGTGGCCGAACAGCACAGACGATGACGAGGATGACCCTAAGGAGGATTTGGTGGAGGAGGTGGTGCAGGCGGTGCGAGAACTCTCCCAAAATCGGACAGGGGCGCTGATTGTCATCGAGCCAGATCAGCCCATTGACTCGCGGGTGTTCACCGATAAAGGGGTTCCTCTCCAGGCGCGGGTGTCCCGGGAGCTCTTACAGACGATCTTCCAGACCTCGACGCTCCTGCACGATGGGGCTGTAATTATCCATCGGGATCGGATTCGCGCGGCAGGGGTGATCCTGCCGGTTTCGGAGCGAACTGCCTCTCGCCAACTGGGCACGAGGCACCGGGCGGCGATGGGGATCACAGAACAGGCCAATTGCTTGTGTATTGTGGTCTCAGAGGAGACGGGATCCATCTCACTGGCAGAAGGCGGACGCCTCGAGCGACCTCTGACCAGTGCCAAGCTCCACGAACTGCTGGTGCAGCGGTTGCGCCATCCGCGCGAAGCCAAAAAACGGGATGCTCCTCTGCAGGGATTGTGGGCCCACCCGTGGATTCACAATGGGCTGTTGCGCTGGTGGGGATCCCTGCCAGATCTAGCCAAACTCCTTCGCAAACCTGAGAAAACCCTTCCTAAAGACTGATCCGCATGACCCTTTCTCCTGTCCATCTTCTGCAGTTGCCTGCCGACCTAGATCCGCAGTTATTGCCCCGCCATGTGGCAGTGGTCATGGATGGTAACGGGCGGTGGGCGCAAAAACGAGGCTTGCCCCGCAGTGTCGGGCATCAGCGCGGGGTAGCGGCTTTGAAGGAGTTGCTCCGCTGCTGTCACGATTGGGGGATCCCCCTCCTCACCGCCTACGCCTTCTCCACGGAGAACTGGGGCCGCGCCCGCGAGGAGGTGGATTTCCTCATGACCTTGTTCGAGCAGGTGCTGTGGCAGGAACTGGCGGAAATGGTGCAGCAGGGGGTGCGCATCCAGTTTGCCGGCCAGTTGTCGGCCCTGCCCCGATCTTTGCAGGACACGATCCTGCATGCGGTGGAACGCACCCAGCACAACGAGGGCATTTGCCTGACGGTGGCCCTGAACTACGGCGGCAGACAGGAGATCGTGCAGGCTTGCCGCTCGATTGCCACCCTGGTGCAGCAGGGGCTTTTGCAACCGGATCAGATCGACGAGGCCCTCTTTTCCCAATTTCTCTACACCACTGGCTTGTCGGATCCCGACCTGTTGATCCGCACCAGCGGCGAGATGCGCATCAGCAACTTCCTGCTCTGGCAGATGGCCTACACCGAGCAGTACTTCACCCCCATCCTCTGGCCGGATTTCGACCGCGCCGCCTTTCACCAAGCCCTGCTCAGCTATCAGTCGCGGCAGCGGCGCTTCGGCAGATAAGACCTTGACGGATCCCCGCCTGGTCAAATCCAACTAGGGGCCGACCCAAGCGCTCCTGCCCTCACCCCCAACCCCTCTCCCTCAGGGAGAGGGGAGTTAGGGAACGACTTAGATGGACAGGCAGCACATATGTAGGAATGTGTACCTGAAGCCCCCCAGCTAGCGCAGAAAGCTGGTGACCAGCCACATCACCGCAAACGTGATCCCCACCAACAGGGCGCCGGGGGCATCGCCGCCGGTGAGGGGAAGGGCAATGGCGTAGGCCAACATCAGTCCCAGGCTCAGTCCTGCCAGCGCCAAGAGAAAAGCGCGAAGGAAGCGGCGCTCTTTGCGGTACAGGAAATAGATACAGGCCATCAGCCCCAGCGCCAGTTGCAGGGAGGGATACTCATCGGGAGCCAAGACAACCCAACCCACCAGTCCTCCCAGCAACACGGCGGGCCAGAGCATATCCGGGGCAGAGGGGCTATCCAGCCAGCGGCTGATCCAGGGGGGATTTTGGGCAGCGGGACGGGGCAAACTCGGTTCTGTCTCTGGACGGGCAGCCCGCTGTTCAGCGTAGCGAATGCGGTCGGGGACGGCGATCTTGCCCTCCTTGCGCAGGCGCAGGCGCTGCATCAGGATGGCGTCGTAGGCTTGTTCCACCCGCTCCTGCTGCTGTTCATCCGCACCCAAGCTGGCCAGGAGCCGTGCCCGCGCCGATTGGATCTCCTCAAAGGAGGCTTCTTCGCTGACTCCCAACACTTGATAGGGACTCATCTCAGCCATAACGACCAGCCCTGTAACTCTCTATCACCTTAGCCCAGCCGCCAATTCAGCGGCAGGAGCCGCTGGCAGGGGTTGGGTTGCCTTCTCCTCAAGGGATCCAGCGCCCGCAGCCGAGAGGAGAAGAGCCCGCAGCGACTGCGCCACCTGTTCAACTGCGGCTTGGGTGGTGGCCTTGCCCAGGCTGAGGCGGATGGATCCCAGGGCCTCGGCCTCGGAATAGCCCATGGCCAAAAGGATGCGGCTGGGGATCCGTTGGCCGCTGCTACAGGCAGAGCCGGCGCTGATGGCGATCCCCTGGCGGCTCATCTCCCTCACCAGCACATTCCCCGGCATGGCGGCAGTGCAGTAGCTGAGGTGGTGGGGCAGGCGTTGCTCCAGATCCGAGGGGCCAGTTAGCCGCAAACCTGGCACAGAGGCCAGCAACTGGGCCAGCTGCCGTTGCAACTGCCGCAGGCGGGCCGTCTCCTGCTGCAGCTCTTGGGCTGCCAAGGCCGCTGCCACCCCTAGACCGACAATGGCAGGGATCCCCTGGGTGCCAGCTCGCAGCCGCCGTTCTTGCCCGCCCCCCCGCAGCAGCGGTTGCAGCTCCACCCCCGGGCGTACGTAGAGCGCCCCCACCCCCTGCGGCCCGTAAAGCTTATGCCCAGACAGGGAGAGCAGGTCCACCGGCAGTTGCGCCAGATCCAAGGGGATCCGCCCCACCGTCTGCACCGCGTCGGTGTGGAAGAGAACTCCCGCCTGGCGACAGAGGCGGCCCAGCTCGGCAATGGGCTGCAGGGATCCCACCTCATTCTGGCCGTGGACGATGGAGACCAGCACGGTGGTGGGCTGCAGCGCCCGGAGCAGGGTTTGGGGATCCACCTGGCCGGCGGCGTTCACCGGCAGGCGGGTTACCTTCCAGCCTTGGGCCTGCAAGCGGCGGGCGGCATTCTCCACCGAGGCGTGCTCGACGCTGGAGATGATCAGGTGCTGGGGAGTGGAGTAGCGCTGCGCCACCCCAAACAGGGCCAGGTTGTTGGACTCCGTCCCGCCGGAGGTAAACAGCAGCGTCTCCGGCTCACAGTTGAGCAGCTCGGCCACCTGCTGCCGCGCCCGTTCCATGGCCATGGCCGCCCGTTCGCCCCAAGCGTGCAAGCTGGAGGGGTTGCCCCAACTTTCCTGCATCGCCAGCCGCATGGCCTCGATCACCTCCGGCCGAGGCGGAGTGGTGGCGCTGTGGTCAAAGTAAAGCGCGGGATCGAGAGGCGACATGGGAGCTTGACAACCCAGGACTCGATGTCCCCATCTTAGTGCTGGCGCGTTGGCAATTTACACCCCTTGCCGCAGGCGTTGCAGTCGTGCCAGCTCTTTAGGCGGGAGGGGGTTTTGGGCAGCGTCTGACTACCCCACCGCATAGGCAAGTGGGGTAGGTGCATCGAGATCTCAACCGCGCCAGGGCCCTCCAGGAGAGAGGACGAAAAGACTAGGAGGGAGTAGAAGCAGGGGTCGATCCCTGGCTCGTCAGCAGCGTTGCGCGCGGATAGGAGAGCGCTGCGGAGCGGCATGGCTACCGACCTGAGCCAGCGTCGCCAGAAAAGGAGGGGGAAGAAAACTCTTGAAATTACCTGAATAAGGTGGTGCGTTGGCGGTGCATGACCACCGATTCCACCAGGCCAATGGCCAGAAAGTTGGTCAGCAGAGCCGAGCGGCCATAGCTCAAAAAAGGCAGGGGCAGGCCGGTGATGGGGGCCAGGCCGATGGTCATGCCGATATTGACAACTGCCTGAAAGAGGATCATGGCCAGCACCCCGATGGCAATTAGGGAGCCAAAATTGTCCTTGGCCCCCTGGGCAATCCAGATGAGCCGTGCACAGAGAATCCAAAACAGAATCAGCACCGTCAGGGTGCCGACAAAGCCCATCTCTTCCCCAATGGCCGAGAAAATGAAGTCGGTGTGCTGCTCGGGGATGAAGTCCAGTTGGGTTTGGGTGCCCTGCTGGATGCCACGGCCCCAGAGCCCGCCGGCCCCGATGGCGATGCGGGACTGAATCAGGTGGTAGCCAGATCCCCAGGGCTCTTGCATGGGATCGATGAAGATCTCCAGCCGCCGCCGCTGGTAGGGCTTGAGGATGTGCCAGGCCGCCTGGCCCAGATGCCCGGAGAGCAGGTTGAGCACTCCAAAGGTCATCGCTCCTGTCCACCGCCAAGGCAGCCGCCAAGCCGCCAGGCTCGCCATGCCCAAGCACCAGATCAGCCAGACCCAGAGCATCCAGCTCAGCTCGGGGCGGGTGTGCAGGCCGTAGAGGATGGCCCCCACCCCCGGCGACAGCAGCAAAAGGATCCAACTGCCCTTGGCCCCGGCCCAGTAGAGCATGGCCAGCAAGATGGCCACAAACACCAGGGCCGTGCCCAAGTTGGGCTGTAGGAAGATCAAAACCCAAGGAGGGGCGATGACGGCAACGGCCACCCAAATTTGGCTGAAGTATTTGATCGGCCAGTGGTGCAAAATGGTCGCCAGGGTAATAATGACCCCCAACTTGGCAAACTCGGAAGGCTGCACCTGGACGCCGGCAATGGAGATCCACCGCTCCGCCCCCCCTCCTGCCGTGCCGAAAAAGAGCACTGCAACCAAGCCCGCCAAGGTCAGGCCATAGGTAAACCAGTGCCAGCGCAGCAGCCGCTCATAGGGGATCCGCGCCACCATCGCCAAAAACACCAGGCTGATCCCGGCCATGATCAACTGCTGCAGCCAATAGTAGCTGATGGGACGCTCCCAGACTGCGCTGCGGATGGCAAGAATGCCGATGCCTGTCAAGGCCAGCACCGTGGCCAGCAACATGCCATCGAACTCGCGCCAAGGAGCCAAGATCTGCCGCAGAAGCTTTTTCCACCTAGGCTGAGAAGACACCTTTGGGTCAACGTTGCCCAGCAATAGACCCCATCCTCCAAAGCAAGGCCAGCACCAGTTTGACATGCCCCTTGCCCCACTGGCTCACTCTCGACCCCTCTCCCACGGGGGGAGCTATTCCCAGCTCTGCAGTTGCCCTAGCCAAGCGGAGAGGCGGGATCCCACCTCTTCTCGACGCCTTTCAAGATTGGCTGCCGTCCAAATCAGAAGCAGGCCCAGCAGGATCCCAGTGGCCCAGAGCAGCAGCGCATCAGTTGTTACCAACAGCCATCCCTGCCGCAGGATCCCCAGCCCAAAGGCCAGCGTGCCCACGAAGAGATAGGCTCTTACCCGCAAGGCCAAGCCCAGCAGACCCAAGGCCAAACCCAACCCTACCGGCCAAAAGCCCGTCCACCGTTGCCCGTGGGTTTCCACCAGCACCACCAGCAGCCATGTGCCCAAGGAAACCAGCCGCAGCCAATGCCGCCCCTGTCGCCCGCTGGCTTCCTGTAATCCCGGATCCACCTGGGCCACATAGAGCAGGGATCCCACCAGGGGCAGGGCATAGAACGTCAGGGAAGCCCAATCCTGATGCCAGCCGTAATTCCACAGGATCCAGTTGCTCAAGAACAGGCTGACATAGCCCAGGCGCACTTGGGATCTCCAGATAGCCAGCAGGGCATAGTAGGTTGCCCCCAGCAGCAGATTAAGGGTGTTATTTCCTCCCGCGGTTACCAGAAAAGCGGCCAGGGGCAGCACCAAGGCTGTATTCTGCCAAGGAGCCGCCGGCCAGCCCCACCGTCGCCAGGGCAAGCCGTGGTAAACCAGCCCCAGCCCACAGAGCAGGGATCCGGCCCATCGCGCTATGGATAGCTGCGGCAGCCCCAGGAACACACCGCCCAGCAGAACCCCAGCCCCCTGCCATGCGCTGAGGTAACCCCAGACCGTTGGCACCCAATTTTGCTCTGTTGGAGATTCTAGAGTTGAGGTTCTCGCCTGTCCGGCGGCATAGGCCACCAGGCCGGATCCCGTCAGCACCCAGAGCCCCTTCCCCCAAGGGCTGAGAGCGAAACTCCAAAGGGCGAGGCTGGCCAAGCCCCAGTTGCCGGCACCTATCCGCTGCAGCCAGGCCGCTTTCAGCCGCAGGGTCGCCACCAGCCAAGATGGACAGAGGCAGTAGCCCACTGCCAAGAGCAGCCCTAGCAAAGCTGTCAGCACCGCCGCTTCGTCCTCCCAGAATTCCCCAGTTTGCTGGCCGAGAAAGTAGACCCAGCTCTCGTAGGCCGCCAGCGATATTCCGAAAGCTCCCAGGATCCCCTTCCGGTTGGTAGGAGGAGGGCCTTCCTGTTCGCGACAGGGGTGCTGCTCCGGTGACTGTCGGCGCCCCACGCCTAGCAGCACGATGGAGAGACCTAAGCTGCCCAGACCTGTCAGCTCGCTCCATTCGAGTTCGAGATGGGATCCCAGCCAGCCCAAGCCGGCATAGATCAGCGGCGCTGTCCCCCAGCAACTCAGAGCCTTGACCCGCTGCAGGAGTTGTCCCCCTGAGGACTCCGTCCCACCAGCGCGATCGGGCCGCTCAAAGAGGAGTTTCTCCGGCCCAATCCAAAAGAGGATCCCCAGGCTTAGATTGATGACGGCAAGCAGAGGGGCAACAGGACGGGATCCCTGCACAGCCCACAACACGCCGCTTGCCACCAACAGCTCCAAAGCCCAGATCAGCCCATAGGACAGCCCCTCCATTACAGACCATGAGATGGCCGACGAAGCCTCCTGACCGCTGCCGCCAGTTGAGACATCCTCCGCCCTGGAAGGAGACGGGCTTTCGCTCTCCAAGCCAGCAGGATGGACACCGCCGTCGCGATAAAAAGCGGGAGCCACTTCCACCCAAAGCCGCAAAACAATGGCCACCAGGACAGTCCCAGAGGCCAGGGTCAGAGCCACTGGGGAATCCAGGTACTTTCCACCACCGATGCGACCTGCTTCTGGCTGCAATGTCTGCAACGTTAGGGAAAGTAAAAGTACGATCCCCAGCAGAAAGCCAAAGCCATCCAGCACCGGTCGGTAAGCTGCCCGAAGGCGGGGAGAGAGGTAGTGGAACGGAGTCCCTAGGCTGTAGCGACAGCCGCTAGTGCTCCGCACCGCTGTCGCGAACAACAGCAGCACCCCCAAGGCCGTCAGCCATTCTGACTCCGTTAAAGCGGGGAACAGCCGATGGATTCCCACCAGACCGAACCCCCAGCCAAACGTCACTGTCAACAGCACCTCTGCTGGAACAACTGCGTTGGCGGTGTGGAGCTCATGGTCGGCGGAGGGGAAAGAGGCCCACACCCACACCTGAGTGGCCATCAGCAGCAACCCCAAGCCCAGACCCAGAAACTCAACCCCCGGCCTTCCAAAGGTGAGTAACTGGGCCAGCAAAAGGGAGAGAACTGCCGGGAAACGCAAAGACCCGCGCTCCGGGATCCCCTGCCGCCAGGAAAGGAATCCCACCTCCCCTTGCTCTGGGATCTGCAGCCAGCGGGGCATGAACTCCAGGGGGGGCAGGGCCAATACCTGAGCTGCCGTTAAAACAAGAGGCACCAGCAGCCACAGCCAGCCAAAGGATTGTTCACCCGTCGCAGACAACTCGGGGAGCCGTTGCAGCAAAAACGCCAAGTAGCTGGATCCCACCAGCACCAGCCCTATGCCATCTGCACTTCGCTGCCACAGCTCCGCAGGCACTCCCCAAAAAAAGCGCTCTGACCCACCCAGAGCTACCCGCCCTGCCCATTGCAATAGGCCCACCAGCAGCAGAACCACTCCCCAACTGGACAGGCTAGTGCTCCGCACCGCTGGCGCGAACAAGTCGGGCAAAAGCCAGCGGATCCCGGCCAGCAGCGCCCCCACTCCGTAGGCGTGGGTCAGGAGTACCCAAAGAAAGTTGGGAGTTTCTCCTGATCTGGACTTTTGTTGTAGCCACCAGGCCAGGATCCCGGCGCTCAAAAGCAAGTGCCAAAAGCGAATGGCCGGATAGGGAAGGCTCAAGAGCAGCAGGGATCCCCCTAGCCCCAAAACCAAGCGCTCTGTTGGTTCCACCAGCCCAGAAAAGCCTGTCTCACCGGCTTCTGGACCGCTCCTCTGCCAGCGGGCCGCCAACCCCAGCCACAGCACCTCGTAGGGCAGCAGCGCCAACCCCAGCAAGCCCCAAGGGGAATCAAGGGGCTGAAACCAGTTGGTTACTGTAGCTACAACCTCTTGCCGCCAGCTTGCTGGCCACACCTGCCAAAAAGCCCAGCAAGTTTCCAGGCCCAGCAAGAACAGCAACGTCAAATGCACCCTAAGGACTTCGTCCCGCTGGGGCGACTGGGTGTGTCGGCGCAAGCGCCCGATTAAGACATGGATCCCCAGCAGGCTAATCCCCAGCAACTGCCAGCCGCTGAAAGGGCTCTCCGCCAAGCCAATGGCAGCCAGCAGCCAGCCCACCACCAACAGCACCCAGCTCCCCTCCCACCAGCGGGAGAGCATCCCCTCCTGAGCGCCTTCTGCTACGACGTCCGGGGATCCCTGGGGCCATTCCGCTGCTAGCCAACCCAATAGGGCCACCGCCAACCCCAACTGCGGCACTTGGACATGCCCAGACAGCAGCCCCCGTAGGATTAACAGGGATCCGGCAGCCCCGATTAGCCAGATCTTGGAGCCCCGTAATTCCCGAGACCGGCGGCTCCAGGTGTAAATCACGGTGCTGAGGATCCCCAGATACAGGATCCCCAGGACAAAAGCAGGGCGAAGCTCCTGCGGCCCCAAGCTCCAGAAAGCGTGCAAGCCAGAGAGGGCCAAAAAGTTCACCAAGGTTCCGTAAAAGGCATTGGGCTCCACACCGCTGTCGCGAAAGCCGGCACCTGAACCCAGCGAGCGCACCCGACCCTCAGCCGTCAACGGGATCCCCAGCAGCAAGCCCAGCGCCAGGATGCGGATCCCCCAAAGGATCCCCAGCCCATCCAGGGCCCACACGTTCACCGGCACCAGCAGCAGGGCAATAGCCTCCAAGGTTTGACCGGTTAGACGCAGCCCTTCCTGCCGTTGGATCCATCCAGCACCTACCCCAAAAGCCGCCGTATAGGCCAAGAGCACCCCATACTGAGCAGTTGGAGAAAATTGCTCCCAGTGGCTGGCCGCCAGCACCCCCGAGGACACCACCACCAAAAACAGGCCCAGCAGCAACAGCCAAGCCACGCTCAGCTCTGACAGCAAGTTCCGCAGCAAAACAGCCAGCGCCGAGGTAGGGGGGGGCAAGGACTCCGTCCGAGTAGCGCGAGTGGATTGAGGGGCAGCTTGGGGCTCTTCTCCCCCCTCGACCGCAGGTTCCTCAACCCCAGATCCGGCCAGGCGAGCATTTCTTTCTCGCACCATCCCTGGGATCCAAATCAAATCCAGGAGCTGACCGATCCCCAGCAGCCCAAAGGTCAACAGCCAGAGCAAACCCGTCCGCCAGCGGCCCAGATAAAAACGGTGCAGGCCACAGATGCCAAACAAACCCAAAATCCAGAGCACGTAGGCCGAGCCAAGACGAGCCGGGATCTCGTCGCTGGGGGAAACTGCCGCTGACCTTGGTTCCTCCCCCTCTAGCCGATACTGCTCCACCAGCAAGCGAAAGTGCTCTGGAGTCAGCAAGCTCAGCTCCAGCCAGGCCCGCAAACCCTGCAAGACTTGCTGCCGGGATCCCTGAACGGTGAGCTCCAAAAGGACTTGCTCCGAGGAGGGCGAGCGGTCAGATTGCAGCTCCTCTGCTCCTGGAGGCAAGAGGTGATCCTGGGATCCCATGGCCAGATTCCTTGAGCAAAAGGCTTGGGGCTACTGCTACTCTAAGCCTTGCTCTGTCCGGTTGCCATGCTGTTCTCAAATCCTTCTCTTGCTCCGGCAGAGTGTCAGTTCCTGCTGATGCGACCAGCCCTCTAAACCTCAGTCGGGATCCCTGGGATCTCGCCGCTGTGAGTGCTGCGCAAGACGGGAAGCGTCATCATCTGTCCCAGGCGTGAAACGGTGAGCTCCGCCGCCGGAATGGGTTCCGAGACCTGTCCGCCGCTGAACACCATCACTCGGTCGCTGTACTGCAGGATCTCGTCCAAATCCGCCGAGGCAAAAAGAATAGCCGTACCCGCTTGGGTGCGTTCCAGCAATTGCCCCCAGACCCACAGCGCCGACTCGATGTCCAACCCTCGCGTTGGGTGCTCCATCAGCAAAAGACTCAGGGGTGTGGGCAAGAGAGCCAACTGACTGCGCTGCTGGTTGCCCCCCGAGAGTTGCTCCACCCGGCTGTAGGGGTGACCCCGAATGCTGAAGTGTTCGATGGCCGCTTGGGTCTGCTGACGGGCCAGAGCCCAGTTGATCCAGGGATCCTGCTGCTGGAGGGCAAAATGCTCCTGCAAGGTTAAGCCGGGGATCAGCCCTTCCCGCAGCCGATCCGCCGGAGAAAACCCCACCCCACAGCGCAGATAGTCGCCGTAAGGACGGCCTGTCATCTCCTGCCCCCCCAACAGAATCCGGCCACGCCTGGGCGGCAACAACCCTGCACAGGTGAGCAGGAAAGAGCGTTGCCCACTGCCTTCCAAACCGGCCAACCCAATCACTTCCCCCGGCTGCACCGCCAGATCTGGCAAAGCCAAGGCAAACGGCTCATGCCGCACCACCAGGGAGCGCAACTCCAACAGGGGATCCGCTCTCCTTTGCGGAGAATGGGGCCGAGCTGGGGGTGTCAACTCCCGCCCGAACATCCAATCGATCAACTGCTGTTCCAACAGGGCAATGTCTTCACCCCTAACAGGCAGCTCCCCTACCACCTCCCCCTGCCGCATCACCGTCACCCGATCGCAAAGGCACTCCACATCGGCCAGCTTGTGGGAGACGAAGATCACCGATTTGCCCTGCTCCGCCAACCTTCTCAGAGCCGCGAACAGAAGATCTTTTTGCGCTGCAGAAATGCCCGTCGTTGGCTCATCCAAAATCAAGGTGTTGATCCCCAGGGAAAGCAACCGCAGCATTTCCAGTTGTTGCCGTTCCCCCACCGTCAAGCTGCCGATGGCTCCATCGGGGTTGAGGTTGAAACCAAACTCTTCACAGGCTTTCTCAAGACGTTTCCGGCTTTCTCGCAGCCCCAAACCCAAGCGCCCCCGCTGCCCGGCAATAAAGTTTTCTAGTACCGTCAGAGAAGGAAAATCCAAGGGATCCTGGTGCAACATGCCAATGCCCAGACGAATGGCCGCTGCAGGGCTGTTGATGCGAACCGGTTGCCCATCAATCCAAATCTCCCCCTGATCGCAGCGCAGAAAGCCGCTCAGGATCTTGACCAAGGTACTTTTGCCGGCCCCATTCTCCCCAAGCAGGCCGTGGATTGTGCCCGCCTCCACCCGCAAGGACACATCGCGGTTCGCCTGTACCGCCCCAAAACGCTTGTGGATGTGCAGCAGCTCGACCTTCATTCTGCTCATAGTAACCTGCCTCCCCAGAAAATCCCCAAGAATACAGTTGCTGAGGTTGCAAGTGCTGGTGCTACGATAGCGACAGCTCGCCGTTAGGCGTTGGCTGCGGACGAGTTCAGCATCGATCTGTGGTTCGCCCTGCACCCCTTCTTCGCCCTTCCCCCCTGCCACCCATCTCGGATAGCAACCGCCTCAAAATCTTCTCAGGCAGCGCTAACCCGGCTCTGGCTCAAGAGGTGGCGCGTTACTTGGGCATGGATCTGGGCCCGATGTTGCGCAAGCGCTTTGCCGATGGCGAGCTGTACATCCAAATTCAGGAGTCGATTCGGGGTGCCGATGTCTACTTGGTGCAGCCCACCTGCCGCCCGGTCAACGATCACCTGATGGAGCTGTTGGTGATCATCGACGCCTGCCGCCGCGCCTCGGCCCGCCAGATCACCGCCGTCTTGCCCTACTACGGCTACGCCCGCGCCGACCGCAAAACCGCCGGACGGGAAGCCATCACCGCCAAGCTGGTGGCCAACATGATCACCCAGGCGGGAGCCCACCGGGTGCTGGCCATGGATCTCCACTCGGCCCAGATCCAGGGCTACTTCGACATCCCCCTCGACCACGTCTATGCCCAGCCGGTTCTGCAGGCCTACCTCAAAGAAAAAGGCCTGCTCGACGAGGATATTGTGGTCGTCTCTCCCGATGTAGGGGGAGTAGCGCGGGCTCGCGCCTTTGCCAAAAAACTCAAGGAAGCCCCGCTGGCGATTATCGACAAGCGCCGCCAGGCTCACAACGACGTGGAAGTCATGAACCTCATTGGCGATGTGCGCGGTAAAATCGCCATCCTTGTGGATGACATGATCGATACGGCGGGCACCATTTCCGAAGGGGCAAAGTTGCTGCGCAAGTCGGGAGCCAAGGCGGTTTACGCTTGCGCCATTCACCCGGTCTTTTCCGATCCCGCCATCGAACGCCTGCAGGGCGGGCTGTTTGAAGAGGTGATCGTCACCAACACCATCCCCATCCCTCCAGAGCGGCATTTTCCAGGCTTAACCGTCCTCTCGGTGGCGAGCGTGCTGGGAGAAGCGATCTGGCGCATTCACGAAGACAGCTCCGTCAGCAGCATGTTTCACTAAAGTTTCTCCAGAGCATCGCTAAAGTATAGATAGGGGGTGCAGAACGGGCGTACCTGGAGGGGATCCCTTGCTTTTTGCCCTGTGAAGACCAACTCAACAGGTACCCCCCATCTATCCTGATGGACTGGGTAGAGCTAGCTTCCCAGCCGAGTTTTTCCCATGTCGCCTCCCATTTCTAGGTCACCAAGATCCGTTGTGAACGGTTGTGTTGCCGGGCAGGCCGCCGCCAGGGAAGAGCTGTCCCTTCCAACTGAACTGAAGACAGAGTCCGCTGCGGCGCTGTACCCGCTGTTGCAATTGCTGGGGCAACTGCTGAACGTACCCTGGGTCTATCTAGAACTGGTCCAGCCGGGATCCCATTCCGACTCGCCTGCAAAAGGGATCCTCTACCCCAACCCCCAGCAGATCCCCGGCAACGAGCCGCCCAACCCCATCGGCGGATCTTGGCCCTTTCAGGAAGCCTTTCCCCTGCTGGATGAGGGAGGGAGGCGGCTGGCAACACTTTACCTGCTGGGGGGGCGCCCCCGCCAACTGAGCCTCCCCGAACGGGGACAGATCGACCTCATCGCCCTTAGCCTGCGACACATCCTGCTCCAGGCCCAGGAGCAGCGACAAGCCCTCGAGCAGCTCCAGACGCAACTGCAGCACAGCCGCAGCACCGCCGCCCGCTACCAGCCGATCTTCGAGAACGCCGTCGAAGGGATTTTTCAAACCACTCCAGAAGGGAAATATCTGGTGGCCAACCCGGCTCTGGCCCATATTTTCGGCTACGAATCCCCGGAAGATTTGATGCGCCACGTCTCCGATATCGGCACTCAGATCTACGGCGATCCAGAGCAGCGATCTGAGTTCGTACAGCGCATGCTGAAGGAAGGCCAGGTCGTGCACGCGGAGCAGCAGGTCTGCCGCAAGGACGGCAAAAAAATCTGGATTTCTTTAAACGCCCGCGCCCTGTACAACGAGCAGGGGGAGCCCCTCTATTTTGAAGGGTTTGTTACCGATATTACAGCCTCCCGCCAGCTTAAAGAACGGCAACAGCAACTGGAAGAAGCCCGCAGAGAGAGCGAACATCGTTTTTTGCAACTGGCTGAGAACAGCCAGCAACTGTTTTGGATTTCAACGCTCTGCGGCAAAGAGCTGATTTACGTCAGCCCCGCCTGTGAAGCCATTTGGGGCCTTTCCCCTGCAGAGGCCTACGCCAATCCCCAGGCCTGGATGCGCCGCATTCACCCTGACGATCGCTGGCTGTTCCCCGCCATTTTTCAAGCCCAACTTCAGGGCCAACCCACCGATGTGGTTTTTCGCCTCTGCCGCCCCGATGGCCGCCTCCTCTGGCTGCGAGAACGCACCTTTCCCATCCTCGACAAAGAGGGCAAGGTCTACCGGGTGGCAGGGATCGCCGAAGACATCACCGAGTCCAAGCAACTGGAAGCCGAACGTCGTCGTATAGAGCAAGCCTGGCAACAGAGCGCCAATCATTTCCGGCAGATCTTTGAGCTGGCTCCCAACGGCATTGCTCTGGTGGATCTGCAGGGGCGATTTATCCAGGTCAACGAGGCCTTTGCCCAGATCGTCGGCTACACCCCCGAAGAGTTGCAGCGTCGGCAACAACTGGACATCCTCCACCCCGACGATGTCAACCAACTGCTGGCGGCTAACGAGGCTCTCTTGACACGCAAAGTCTCCATCAGCCAGCGGCAGATTCGCTACATCCACCGTTCCGGCCAAGTTGTCCATGTGCTGTTCCAGGCCGCCCTGCTTACCGATGGAGCCGGCCAGCCCACCCAGTTTCTCAACCAGGTGATCGACATCAGCGCCCGCGTCGAGGCAGAAGTGGCCCTCAAAGAAAGCGAAGAACGCTTCCGCCAATCCTTTGAGTGGTCCCCCATCGCCAAGGCCATGACCCACCTGGATGGCACCTATTTTCAAATCAACGCCGCCTTTACCGAAACCCTGGGCTACACCCTAGAAGATCTCGAGGGGAAAACCGTCCTCGACATCACCCATCCCGACGACATCGCCGTCACCTTGGAGAGCACCAACCGCCTGCTGGCCGGCGAGGTGCACCACTGCGAACAGGAGCAACGCTACATTCACAAGAACGGGCAAATTGTCTATGCCCTTCTCCGCATCACCCTGGTGCGCACCGCCCAAGGGGATCCCAGCTACTTTCTCAGCCAAATTTTGGACATTACCGAGCGCAAGCAAGCCGAGGCAGCCCTTCGCCAAAGCGAGCTGAGTTTGCGGGGCATCTTTGAGCAGTCGGCCCTGGGCATTTCCATCGTCGATAGGCAGGGCCGTTACCTCAAGGTGAACCCCGCCCTGGAAGAGATCCTTGGCTACAGCGGCGCCGAATTGGTCAACAAGAGCTTCTGCGACCTCACCCACCCGGACGACCTCGAGGAAGATTGGCGACTCTTCCAGGAAGTTTTGAACGGCCAACGGGATCGCTACCACCTGGAAAAACGCTATATCCACCGCAGCGGCAAGGTGGTTTGGTGTCGCCTGGCAGTCTCAGCAGTGCGGGATCCCGAAGGCAAAAACCTCTTCATCATCGGCATCTCTGAAGACATTACCGAAGAAAAACGGGCGGAGCTGCAGATTCAGGCGGCCCTGCAGGAAAAAGAGATTCTGCTGCGGGAGATCCACCACCGCGTCAAAAATAACCTGCAAATCATCTCCAGCCTGCTGCGGCTCCAGGCGGATCAAATCAAAAGCCACAAGTATGCCCGCGTTTTTAAGGACGCCGGCAGCCGCATTCAGGCGATGTCTTTGATCCACGAGGGCCTGTACCAGTCCAACAACCTGGCTGCTGTGGATTTGAGGCAGTACCTCCACAATTTAATTTCTAATCTTTTCCACTCCTACGGCGTGAACCCCGAGATCATTCGCGCCAGCATCCGCGCCGAAGGGATCCGCCTCAACCTCGATGAGGCAGTTTTGTGTGGCCTGATCATCAACGAGCTGGTCACCAACAGCCTCAAATACGCCTTTCCCAAAGGCCGCAGCGGCCAGATCGACGTCCACTTTAAGCAAACCCGTACTTATACTCAGTTGCGCGTCTCTGACAACGGCATTGGCCTGCCCAGCAACTTCGATTTCAAGGAAACTCAATCTTTGGGTTTACAACTGGTTGCAACTCTCACCGATCAGCTCCAGGGCAAGATAGAATTGAGAAACAAGTCGGGTACCACTTTCATCATTACCTTTCCGAGGAGCCAGCCTTGAAGAAAGTTCCCATGCTTGCCAAAGGCAGCATTCTGGTTGTCGAAGACGAGAAGATCATCGCCAAGGATATCGCCAACGTCCTGAAAAAATTTGGCTATGCGGTGCCGGCCATCGCGTCCTCTGGCGAAGAAGCGATCCGATGGCTGGAGGAAATGTCGGTGGACTTGGTCTTGATGGACATCGTTTTGAAAGGGGATCTCGACGGTATTGAAGCCGCCAAGCGGATCGCCGAGCGCTTCAACATTCCGGTGGTGCACCTGACGGCCTACGCTGATGAGGACACTCTCTCTCGCGTTAAGGAGACACAGCCTTTTGGCTACATCATCAAACCTTTCAAAGAGCGGGAGCTCTACACCGCCATCGAAATTGCCTTGCACAACCACCGGCAGAGCCTAGAAAGCCGCAGGCTGGAGGAGAAAAGGCTGGAGGAGCTGCGACAGAAGCTGCAGCAGTTGCAGCAGTTTGCAGAGGTCAAGGGCACTTTGTTCAAGAAGTTCTTGCAAGATCTGAGTGAGCCCCTCTCGAACCTCAAGTTTGCCCTAGGATTGCTCAAGGAGGCAGAGTCGGAGCAGAAGCGGCAGCACTACCTACGGGTGCTGGAGGAAGAGTTTCACCGCGAGCTGGAACTGATTCATCAGACTTCTAACCTGGAAGATTTGCTAAACCTGGAAAATGTCGGCCTGCTGAGCCAGTTTAGCTTGTTGCGGGCCCAGGAGCCCAGCCGGAGTCGCCTGCTAGAAGGGGAGAAGCCGCCAGCCACAGCTACGGCTACCCTCTCCGAGCCCCCCGCAGCGGCGGCCTGTCCTGCCCCGCCGCCCAGCCCTGCCGCTGCCGAGGAGGCGATTACAGTGCCGCGGGCGACGCTGCGCCCCCTCAACCAAACTCAGTTGGCAGAGCGGCTGGGGGTGGTGGTCTCCGCCATCACCTACTGGAAGTTCAAGAGTGGGTTTCCCGAGTGGAGCCGCAGCCGGGATCCGGACGGCATTGCTTGGCACTACTCGCCCGATTCCAAGCGCTTTTCGCCCGTGCCTTAGCTAGCGCTGCACGACTTCCAGGCGCACCGGCGCCAGCCCCGAGCGCACCATCCCCAGGGCCTCCGCCGCCCGCAGGGAAAGGTCGATGATCCGACCGGGGATGAAGGGGCCGCGATCGTTGATGCGCACGACAGCCTGGCGCCCGTTGTCCAGGTTGGTTACCCGCACCTCGGTGCCGAAGGGGAGGGTGGGATGGGCAGCTGTCATCTCGTGGCGGGTGGGGTGCAGGTCATACCAGGAGGCGATCCCTTCTTGCACAGGCCCGACCACTCGGACAGAGTCCGGTTGCGCCTGGGCCTGAGTTTCTGATCGGCGGGCAGCGGTGGCTTTGGCGGCAGTCAGGGTGGCCGGCTGGGGCAGGGCCGAAGGGGCAAGAGGAGGGGCATCCAGCAGCAGACGGCGCAGACGATTGGCAGCCAAAACCGCTGTATCCACCGGGCGTTGGTTATCCAGCAGCAGCACTCCTTCGTCGATGCGCAGCAATTCCTCGTCGTTTACCCGAACCGCGTAGAGGGGATCCCCGGATTGGGGCTCTGCCCAAGCCAGAGTAATGGTCGTGTCCTTCAGGGATCCCTGGGCCATTTGGTTGAGCCGGGCCACGAGGGAGCTGGCCCGCAGCAGCGGCGACTCCAACCCGGGCTGCTCGACAAAGCTGACAACGGGGAGATCCCGAACGTAGACGGTGACCACCTGCCGCCCGTCCATCTGGTAGTCGTAGAGGGTGGAGACAGGCTGGCTGGACGACTGCTCCTGTTCGCCGATCTTGAGGATGGGCTCTTCCATTGGCCGAGAAGGGATTGCCCGGCGAGCCAGGGAAAGAGACTGCGAGTGTTGGGGGTTCAAGGTGCCGAGTTTGGCTGGCGGGGGAGCGTTGGGTTGGGGGGGAGAGACAAGGTCAGTTGCCGGGGAGAGGGAGTGGGTTTTGGGGGATAGCTGGGTTGCTCTGGCACTAGGGGAGCCGCTGCGAGTTGAGGCTTGCGCCCGCGAGGTTGGGCTGCCCAACATACCTGCCGGCAAGCTGAAGGCCGTAACACAGAGACAGCCGACCAAGCCCACTTGGCGGGCGGGAGCCAGTCCCTGTCCAAGCCGCTTCCAATTTCGCATGAGGCCGCGCTCCTCTCGAAACTCCTGTACAACGTCCAATGCGACAGTAAAACAGAAGTTAATGTACCATAGGTTTCGAAGTTGACAAGCTTGCCCGGCCAAGGGCAAAAGCCCAAGTCCCGTCAGCATAAGGATTTTCGGCATCTTGGACTACCGCTCAGCAGGGGTTGACATTGAACTCGGACGCGCTTTTGTCAAGGGGATCCGGGAGCGCGTTGAAGGCTCTCAAGCTCAGTCTTCAGGTTCTTCAGGAACCTTGGGCGGCATTGGCGGCTTTGCCGGCTTGTTGGAGCTACCGGCGGGCTACCGGGCCCCGGTTCTGGTTGCCGGCACTGATGGAGTGGGCACCAAGCTGGAGATCGCCCAGCAGTGGGGGCAGCACCGCGGCGTGGGCATCGACCTGGTGGCCATGTGTGTCAACGATGTGCTGACGGTGGGGGCCAGGCCGCTGTTTTTCCTGGACTACATTGCCACCGGCAAGCTGGAGCCGGAAGCGCTTTGGCAGGTGATCGACGGCATCTTGGAGGGCTGCCAGGAGGCCGGCTGCCAACTCCTGGGGGGGGAGACGGCAGAGATGCCGGGGTTTTACCCGCCCGGCAAGTACGACCTGGCGGGTTTTTGCGTCGGGATCGTCGAGAGGGCAGACGTTCTCGACAGCTCGCGGGTGCAGCTTGGGGATCGGTTGTGGGCCTTGCCCAGCAGCGGGTTGCACAGCAACGGCTTTAGCCTGGTGCGGCGCATTGTGGCCGAGCGGGGCTGGCCTTGGGATCACCAACCCCCTGGCTGGGATCGGCCTTTGGCGGAGGTCTTTCTCACTCCCACCCGCATCTATGTCCAGGCAGTGCAGCGGCTGCAGGCAGCAGGGATCCCCCTCCACGGCATGGCCCACATCACCGGCGGCGGCATCCCAGAAAACTTGCCCCGCTGTTTGGCTCCGGAGCAGGCGGCGCGGCTAGAGCCCCACAGTTGGCCCATCCCACCGGAGTTTCTCTGGCTGCAGGAGCAAGGCCAAGTGGAGACCTTGGAGATGTTCAACACCTTCAACCTGGGGGTAGGCTATGTGCTGGTGATCCCTCCTGAGGCGGAAAATCGGCTGAGATCCCTGCTCCCCGAAGCCTTTCCCATTGGCGAGGTGGTGCCGGCCCGCCCAGGGGAGAGCCGGGTCTTGGGGCTGGAGGAGTGGGGATCCTTGGTACCTTGAGTCCCCACCAAAGGGGGGAAGGAGCTGGCTGTGTTTGCGGATCCCTGCCGCTGCTGTGCTAAGTTTGCTGATGGCCTCGGCGCTGCTGCCTCTGTTGCTCTCAACCTCCGCCTATTTCACAAGAGAAGGGCTGCGCGCTTTCCCATCTCCGGACTTGGGCTGTTGGCCAACTCCCGCTGACCCTCTAGGTTAGGAGCCGCCGATGACAGGTTTATCCACTGCTCCTGCAACCAAGGCTGCCATCGAAGTGGAACATCTGAGCAAAACCTACGGCAGCTTTACAGCCATCCGCGACATCTCTTTCCAGGTCAACGCCGGCGAGATCATGGGGTTTCTGGGGCCCAACGGCGCCGGCAAAACCACTTCTATGCGCATTTTGGCTGGCTATTTGCCTGCCAGCGAGGGGACGGCGCGGGTGGCCGGGTTCGATGTGCATGAAAACCCTATGGCGGTGCGGCAGCGCATCGGCTACCTGCCAGAAAACCCGCCCCTCTACCCGGACATGACGGTGGAGAGCTACCTGGACTTTGTCGCCCAGATCAAACGGGTCAGCGCCGGGGATCGGCCGCGACGGGTGGACGAGGTGATCCGCCGCTGCAGCCTGGAAGACAAGCGCCACACCTTGATCCGCAAGCTCTCCAAGGGGTACAAGCAGCGGGTGGGCCTGGCCCAGGCCCTGGTGCACGACCCGCCGGTGATCATCCTGGACGAGCCCACGATTGGGCTGGATCCCAAGCAAATTATCGAGGTGCGCAACCTCATCAAGAGCCTGGCAGGAGAGCACACCATCATCCTCTCCACCCACATCCTGCCGGAGGTGAGCATGACCTGCGACCGGGTGGTGATCATCAACCGCGGCCAGGTGGCGGCCATTGGCACGCCCGCCGAGCTGACGGCCCAGCTTCAGGATCGGCAGCAGGCGAAGCTGGTGGTGGGCGCTCCTGAGGAAACGGCCATCCGAGCGGCCCTGCAGAACCTGCCCCAGGTGGAGGTGGTGAGCTTGCAGGCCCTGGGATCCGATCCCCCTCGCTGGCAGGTGCACCTGAAGAGCCATGTTTCTGCAGAAGGCTGGATCCCGGAGGTGGCCAGGGCCCTGGTACAGGCGGGGATCGACCTCTACGAGATCGGCCGTCCCCAGGCTTCTTTGGAGGAGATTTTCCTGCAGCTCACTACCCAAGAGGGATCCGAAGGCGCGTTGGAGGAAGCGGCATGAACGGCGTGGTTGCCATTTTTCGCAAAGAGCTGCGCGGCTACTTCACCTCCCCCATTGCCTACGTGGTGGCGGCGGTGTTCTGGGGACTGGCGGGGTTTTTCTTCGTCAACATCTTGGTGCGGGTGATCAACTTCTCGCAGCAGGTGGATCTCTTTGCCCAGTTTGGCCAAGAGAACCCTTTTGATGCCGCCACCATCCTGTCGCAGCAGTTTCTCAATCTGCTGGGCACGCTTTCCTTATTTTTATTGCCCATCTTTACCATGAGCTCCTACGCCGAGGAGCGGCGGCGGGGCACCATGGAGCTGCTGGCCACTTCCCCCATCACCAACCTGGAGGTGGCCCTGGGCAAGTGGCTGGCGGTCTGGGTGTTTTTCATCACGCTGCTGCTGCCGCCGCTGGTCTACCACGTGCTGGTGCTGAGTAGCGCCAACCCAGCAGTGGACTACCGCCTGACCCTGATGGGCTATGTGGGGCTTGCTCTGCTGGCCGGCAGCGTCATGGCCCTGGGGTTGTTCATCTCTTCCCTGACCGACAGCACCCTTATTGCGGCGGTGGCTACCTTTGGGCTGATCCTGCTGCTCTGGGTCATCGACGCGGCAGCCGGCCAGGAGAGCAACTGGATTGCCGCCACTCTGAGGCATGTCTCGCTGCTGCAGCAGTACAGCAACTGGGTGCAAGGGATCCTCAGCAGCAGCAGTGTTGTCCTTTTCCTCAGCATCATCGTGCTGGGGCTGTTTGCCACGGTGCAATCGGTGGAAAGCCTGCGCTGGCAGCAGAGCTAGGGTTGCGTTGGGAGGAGTGCGGTGATGAAAGCTTGGCAGGCATTGGCAGATTGGACGGGGATCGTCGGCCTTGGCGTCGTGGCCATCGGCCTGCTGGTGGGAGCTGCCCTCACCGGCTGGACGGCGGTGCCCCTGAGCCTGATGGCCACGGGCTTGGCCCTGGTGGTGGTTTGGGGCCTCACCCACCGGAAGGAAGTGAGCCTGTTCCTGGGCCTGCGCTCCACCCAGACCAACGCCAACATCCTGGTGGCGGCGGCGGCGATGGCCGTGATCTTGGTGTTGCTCAACGTCGTGGCGGTGCGCTACGACCTGCGCCTGGATCTCACGGAAGAGGGGCTGTTTACCCTCTCCCCCCAGACGCGGCAATTGGTGCAAGGGCTGGCCCAGCCAATGAAAGTCTGGGTGGTCACCACCGCCCCCGATCCCAACCTGCGGGAACAGCTGGAGCGCTATCGCCGCCTCAACCCCGAGCGCTTCCAGTTTGAGTTTGTGGATCCCAACCGCGATCCCCTCACTGTCCAGCGGCTGCAGGTTACCCAAAATAACACCCTGGTGGTCGAATCGGGCAATAACCGCCAACAACTGCCCCAGCCGCCCGCCCCTGAGCTGGAGAGTAAGCTCACCCCTGTGCTGGCCAAGGTGGTTAACCGCGGCGAAGTGGTGGCCTATTTTGTACAGGGGCATGGGGAGGTGAGCCTGGAAGCTCGCGAGGGCACCCCAACCCTGGCCCAGGCGGTGGCAGCCCTCGGCCAGGAGGGCTACCGGGTGGAGCCGCTGAACCTGGTGCAGTCGCAGATCCCAGAGGGGGCGGATGTGTTGGTCTTGGCAGGGCCGCAGCGGGCTCTCTTCCCCGGCGAGGTGGAGAAGCTGCAGGACTACCTGGCCAAAGGGGGGCGGCTGCTGCTCTTGATTGGGCCACGGGTGGATGCCGGCCTGGATCCCTTGCTGGAGGAGTGGGGCGTGGTTTTGGGGGATGACTTCATCATTGAGGTGAGCAGCGTCAGCCAGCTTTTGGGCACGGGGCCGGCGGTGGCCCTGGTTACCACCTACGGGGATCACCCCATCACCGCTCCCCTGGCAGAACAGCGGCTGATGACCCTCTTCCCCCTGGCCCGTTCTGTAGACACTGAGGTCCGCGAAGGGATCCAGGCCACGCCTCTGCTGCGCACCAGCCCGCAGAGCTGGGGAGAGACCAGCCCCAACCTAGAGGCCGGCCCGCTGCAATTTGACCCGGATCAAGACAAGCCCGGCCCCCTGACCCTGGGCGTAGCCCTGACCCGCCAGGTGAAAGGCGATCAGAAGACCTCAGAATCCCAGGAGGGGCCGACCGAGGCTCGGCTGGTGGTGATCGGCAACGTCAACTTCGCCCTCGACGGCAACCTGAGGCAGCAGGGGAACCGCGATCTCTTCCTCAACACCCTCAACTGGCTCACTGAGCGAACCGAACAGATCTCCATTCGCCCCAAATCCATCACCGACCGCCGTCTTGCCGTGACCGGCCAGAACTTCCGCTGGCTGGTGCTGGGATCGACGGTGCTCCTGCCGCTGGTGGCGTTGGGATCGGGGGCCGTGCTCTGGTGGCAAAGACGATAGGGCCAAGGAGGACGAGCATGTTCAAGCGCAGCACCTGGATTCTCTTGGGCTTGGCAGTGGCTGCTCTGCTGGGGTATTTCCTCTTTGACAACTTCCAGCAACTGCGCCAGCAGCAGCAAGCGGAGCGGGCGCGGCTTTTCCACTTTGCCCCCGACACCATTGCCCGCATCGAGATTCGCCAGCAGCAAGAGGGGGAACCGGAGGAAATCCTTTTGGAGCGCACTCCTGAGGCAGAAGAGGGATCCCGTTGGCGCATTATCCGTCCCATCCAGTCGGCGGCGCTGGACTTCCCGGTGGAGCAGTTGCTCAACAGCTTCTCCCGCCTCACGCCTCAAATCACGCTGGAAGGGGCTGAGGATTTGGCGGCCTTCGGCCTAGATAAGCCGCGCCACCAGATCGCCCTCTTCCCCCAAGAGGGGGATCCCTACCGCCTGGACATTGGCAACGACAACTTCGACGGCTCCGGCTTCTACGCCAGGCCAGAAGGGGGAGAGGTGGTGCTCTTGGCCAGCACCCAGAAGGGATCCCTCTTGCCTTCTCTGCTGGCTTTGCGGGACAAAACTCTGCTGCGCTTTGACACAGCGGCGGTGAAGTCTCTGCAGGTGCAGTTGGCCGAGGCAGAGCCAGAGGTCGTTCGCTTGGAGCGACAAGAAAATACGTGGCAGATCGTCGAGCCCCGCGAGCTGCCTGCCGATGACCTGAACGTCGACCGTCTGCTCAATACGTTGTCTCGCCTGCAAGCGGTGGAGTTTCCGGCTGAAACCAAAGCGGAGCTGGCTCCTTATGGTCTGGAGAAGCCTTCTGCCCAGCTAACCGTTAAGCTCAAGGATGGCAAGACCCTGACTGTGGCCTTGGGAGCGGAAAAAGAGGGCCAGGTGTACGTCATCACCTCCGAGCACCCGGCGGTGGCCACCCTCCTCACCAGCACCGCCGACATTCTCCGCTCCGACTTCGAGGAGCTGCGGGATCACCGCATCGCCCGCCTCAACCCCAACCAGGTGGGCCCAGTTACCCTGGAATCCCAAGGGGAGCGGGTTACCCTCAATCCTCTGCCCCAGGAGAAGGGATCCCTGGATCTGCGCTGGGAAAATCCGGAGCAACCGGGCCAGCCGGTCAACCTCAGCTCCCTCTTCTCCAGCCTCAATGCCGCCCGCGCCAAGGAGTTCCTGCCGGAGACGGATCCAGACGCCCAAAAAGCCTTGGCCGAGCCAGATCTGAAGCTGACCTTTGAGGCCAAGGGCGAGGACGGTCGGGATCCCTTGAGGTTGAGCTTGACGTCTGCCGGCCTGCGTGCCTATGTACAAAGCAGCTATCAGCCGGATATTGCCGTCATCGACCTCAGCACCTTCAACAGCGTGGAAACCGAAGTGAACCGCTTGCTGGAGGGCAAAGCGGAGGAGACAAGGGACCAACGGGGAGGGTCTTCCTCAGGCTCCTAGCGGTGGCCGGCGGGCTTTTCTTAGCTGGCAGAGGCGGTGGTTGTCTCTTCTTTGGCTGAGGCTGCTTTTTTCAGAGCCTCGCCCTGGATCGTCAACACCGAGCAGGGGGCCCGGTGGAGCACGTAGTTGCTGACGCTGCCCAAAAACAGCTCGCTCAGGCCGGAGTGGCCGCGGCGGCCCACCACAATCAAGTCCGCCTTCCAAGAGCGGGCCAAGTCGCAGATGACCCGACCGGGGTTGCCGTAGTTGAGGCGGTACTCGGCGCGAACTCCCTGCTCAGCGGCTTTCTCCACCAGCGAGCGCAGGTAGTCCATCTGGTTTTGCTCGAAGATGGCACACTGCTCCCGATAAGACTGCCACAGCTCAGCGCTGATGGTGGAGCTGTAATCCACCCCCAAGATCATGGGCGGCTCTGGGGCACCGGGCTCTTCCTGGGACAAAACATGGAGGATCATCATCTCGGCCTGCATGGCCTTGGCCAGTTGGACGGCCTTTTGAAACACTCCCTGGCTCAGCTCCGACCGATCCACCGCCACCAAAATCCTGCTGAACATACCGACTTCCTCCAAATGGCTAACAGATGGGCAAAAGACAAGGCTTGACTTCGGTTTCGACTCCAAGTTCCTTTTTTCTTTGCCCTCATCTATCTGTGTTGTAAAAGAACTGGGCGAGAAAACCGCGGGCATCTCGGATGACCTGTCGGATTGGCAATGAAAGTTCAGAGATCTTGACACAGGTCAGAACTCATCCTCCTGGGCTGTCCACTCTAACACCGCCTGCGCAGCAGTTCCAGCGTCAGGGTGGGGATCCGCCGTTCCTGCCCCGCCCAGGTGCCCAAAGAGCCAGGGGTGGGATAGCCGATGTCGTCGGTTACCGGCAGGCCGTTGCGAGCAGCCATCACCTGAGCCAGCTCAAGGGCAGGGCCATTGTAGTTCACGTAGGGATCGTTCTGGCAGGAGTGGGTAGAAAGGACAAATCGGGGTCGAATCTGGGCCAAACTCGCCAACAACGCTTGTGTCTCCGGCTCGGAGCCTGGGGCCGCTCCCGGCGGATAGCGAGCTTCCAAAGAAGCCGCGATCCAATCTTGCGTGGGCAGATTGCGGTTGAGATCCACGCCGTTGGCGTTGAGCCGTTGCCCTAGGGCACAGCCATCCGGGTTCAGGCATGGGATCGCCCAAAGCGCAGCCCTGCCCTCCAAGGATCTCCATTTCCCAGAAGCCACGTAGCGCTCGATCAGGGCATAGCCTTCCACCTCATCGCCATGTACGCCGCCGACCAGCAGCAAGGGGCGGATCCCCTGGGTGAGCTGCCAAAGGTAAATGGGACGCCCCTGCACCGAGTGGCCGATCACTTGCAGAGATGCCAAGGGCTCACCGGCGCCCAGTCTTGGCAACATAGGGGATCCCAGCAAAACTTGCACCGCTAGAACGGAATATCGTCCGGCTCCGCTGGGGAAGCCCCCCCTCCTTCAGAGGAGTCCACAGTTGCAGACTCACCCATCCCTGTCAGAGAGAGAACCCGCGCCGATCCCAGTTGGTGGACGCGACGCGCGGTGATCTCGGCCAACTTTTCCTTACGCCCATCCCGCTCCACCACATTCATGTGCAGTTGGCCCTCCACCGTGATCTGATCCCCCACGCGGCAGGTGTCCACCACCCGCTGGGCCAGCTCTCCAAAAAAGGCAACCCGCACTTGGTACGGTGGCTCCTCCGGGCGCAAGCTGGGAAAGCGCAGCACCAGTGAGGTAACGGCCAGGTTGTCGGGAGTGTAGCGCAGCTCCGGCTCGCTGGCCACTTCCCCCATCAAGACAATCGAGTTCATAACAGAGCCACTGTAAAGTCTATTGGGGCGTTAAAAGAAGGCAGCTCAACTACCTTTACCATGCCTCCAGACCCGGATCCCGTCAACCTAGTTCACGCGCAGAGTCATGTAGCGCAGGATGCTCTCGTTGATGCGCAGATTTTTCTCCCAGGTGGCCACTGTCCTTGGCTCGGCCTCGTAGTTGAACTGGATGTAGAGGCCTTCCTTGAACTTCTTCATCTCAAACCCGGCAAAGCGGCGCTTGCCTCTGTTGGTAATTTCCAGGCCAGTTGCCCCGTTTTCTCGTAGGAGCGATTCCTGCTCGGTGAGGAGTTGTTGCAAGGGTTCGTCCGAGAGGTCGGGGCGCACGATCAGCATTGTCTCATAGGCGCGGGGCATGGAAGCCAATTCTCCTTGGGAATCCAAATCAAAAGGTGCAGTAGGCTATCCTAGCTTCTCTTTGCGACAATCGAAAAGGGCCACAGCTCAATTCTCCACCTCTCTGCAGCGACAAAAGCAAGCCTCTTCACAAGAGGGGATCCGTTGTCCGATACAATAGGGGATACTTCGATAGCTGCCGGTTGGCTTAGCCAAGACACTCTCAGTCGATCGATATCTAGGGTTCCAAGCATGAGCGCAGATGAAGTTTACAGCCGTGTTCGCAAGATCGTGTCCGATCAACTAGGCGTAGAGGACGACAAAGTAACCCTGGAAGCTAATTTCCAGAACGACCTAGGAGCCGACAGCCTCGATACGGTGGAGCTGGTCATGGCCTTCGAGGAGGAGTTCGATCTGGAAATCCCCGATGAAGATGCGGAGGGCATTGCCACTGTGCAGGATGCCGTCAACTACATCCTCTCTAAGAAAGCTGCCTAGCCTGGGAGAGGGCAATTCTGCCGGCTTGCCTTCCTTCTAACCGGAGGGTACCGGGTCGAAACTGCTCATGGTTGTCGTGGACCCTGCCGCCGCTCCTATGTCCATCCCATCCAACTTCCATCGCCGTGTTGTCATCACGGGGCTAGGGGCGATAACCCCCCTTGGCAATTCTCCTGGCGAGTTCTGGCAGAGCTTGCTGGCAGGCCGCTCTGGTATTGGGCCAATTACCCACTTCGATGCCTCTCGCCACGAGTGCCGCATTGCCGGGGAGGTGAAGGGGTTTGATCCCCTCGACTACCTAGATCGCAAGGATGTCAAGCGCACTGACCGCTTTGTCCACCTGGCGTTGGCTGCCACTCAGCAGGCCCTAGAGGATGCCCAATTTCGGATTACCCATCTCAATGCTGAGCAGGTGGGGGTGGTGCTGGGCAGCGGCATCGGCGGCATCCGGGTCTTGGAAGAGCAGCAGACCATTTATCTCCAGAAAGGGCCAGATCGCTGCAGCCCCTTTATGGTGCCGATGATGATTGCAAATATTGCAGCAGGCCACGTGGCCATTCACTTTGGCGCCAAGGGGCCCAATTTCTGTACGGTAACAGCCTGTGCTTCCGGCTCCAACGCCATTGGTGATGCCTTCCGGCTCCTGCAGCGGGGAGAGGTACAGGCTGTGATTGCGGGGGGTACGGAGGCAGCCGTAACCCCTCTGTCGGTGGCCGGGTTCAGCGCCATGAAGGCTCTTTCCACCCGCAACGACGCCCCCGAACAGGCCTGTCGGCCCTTTGACCGGGATCGGGATGGCTTTGTCATGGGGGAAGGGGCAGGGATCCTGCTGCTGGAGGAGTTGGAACACGCCCGATCTCGCGGCGCCAAGATCTATGCCGAGATCGTCGGCTACGGCCTCACCTGCGACGCCCACCACATCACCAATCCCGCCCCCGCGGGCGAAGGTGCTGCCCGCGCGATGCGGCTAGCCCTTAAAGATGCCGGGATCCAGCCTGACCAGGTGCAGCACATCAATGCCCATGCCACCAGCACACCGGTGGGGGATGTAGCCGAGGTGCAAGCCATCAGGGCGGTTTTCGGGGAGCACGCCCCTCGCCTGGCCATCAGCGCCACCAAGTCCATGACGGGCCATTTGTTGGGGGGAGCAGGCGGCGTTGCCACCGTGGCGACGGCCCTGGCCATCCACCACGGCTGGGTTCCCCCTACCCTCAACCTGGACAACCTCGACCCCGAGTGCGAGGGGCTGGACTTTGTCCCCCACAGGGCACGGCAGATGGCCGTTGACGTGGCCCTGGTCAATGCCTTCGGGTTTGGGGGGCATAACGTGACCCTGGCCCTGCGCCGCTACTCTTCCAACTAAGGGATCCTGCCCATGTCCACTTCTGAAGGCTCCGCCCCCTCTGTTCGCCAGCAGGCCCTGGCCGCCTTGACGGCGGAGCTGACGCAGCAGGGCCATCCCCCTGAATACGCCCAGCACATGGCGGCGGCAGTGATTTTTCAGGCCGATCTGGATCTCTGCGCCGCCCAGTTGGCGCGGCTGCTGAGTTGGCTAAAGCAAAACCATCCGCAGCTCTATCCAGAGGCAGTGCAACTGGTGGATGCCACCCGCGAGGAGTTTGAGCGGCGGGTTCAACGAGGATAAGAGATTCGTAGAGGCCTGGGGTGCCAAGGCTAGGATAGGGGGTATCTCCTTCTCTCCAAGCTCGCTGCCAATTGCCGCGGAGCTGCTCCCCCCTCTCCCTGGGGGAGGGAGCTGGGGGTGAGGGAAAAGTTGTGTTGACCCGCTAGGCATTGGAGATGGCTACTGCGGATGCGAAGTTCCCCGAGCGGATAGCTCAGCCGTCCTCTCAGGAAGAGCCTGGAAAGGGATCCCTGCTGCTCCATGTTGGGGGCATGAGCTGCGCCGGCTGTGTTCGGGTCGTCGAGCAGACCCTGCTGAATCAGCCGGGGGTGGTCAAAGCCAGCGTTAACCTGGTTACCGAATCAGCTCTTGTGGAACTTGCCCCTGGGATCCAGCCTGATCCCGAGCATTTGGCCCGGATCTTGACGGATGCAGGGTTTCCCAGCTCTTGCGCCGCCGGCAGGGGCGATTTTCCCCAAGCTCAGGCTCCTTCCCCCGACGGATGGGACAATGCCCTGGACGCGCCTGCGGATCCCCTCGCGCGGCAACGGCGGCAAGCCCAAGACCACCTTCGCCAGGCCCTCACCGCCGTTTTTTTGCTGCTCATTTCTGCCGCTGGACACCTGGATCTTTTTGCCCGCCTGGGCCTGCCCGTCCTCAACGACGTCTGGCTGCACTGGGGGTTGGCGACGCTGACCTTTGTCGGCCCGGCCCGCGGCCTTGTCCTGGACGGCTGGCGGGCGGCGCGGCGGCTGGCCCCCAACATGAACACGCTAGTCACCCTGGGATCCGGATCCGCCTACCTGGCCAGTCTGGTGGGGTTGCTGGCCCCGCAGGTGGGCTGGGAGTGCTTCTTTGAAGAGCCGGTGATGCTGCTCAGCTTCATCCTGCTGGGGCGGGCCCTGGAACAGCAGAGCCGTCTGCGGGCGGCCAGCAGTTTGCAATCGCTGCTCAGCCTGCGCCCCAGCGTTGCTTGGCGAGTCCGACCCTCTCAACGGTCAGGATCCCCAGCCGAAGACCTGAGCAAAGGCGAGCTGGCGGCAGAGCAGTGCCCCGTGGAACAGGTGCAGGTGGGAGACTGGCTGCAGGTGCGGGCTGGCGAGCAGATCCCGGTGGATGGGGAAGTAATTGCCGGCCAGGCCACGGTGGACGAGGGCATGCTCACCGGGGAATCCCTACCCGTGCTCAAACAGCCAGGGGATCCGGTCGTGGCCGGGACGGTCAACCAATCGGGGCTGCTGCTGTGCCAAGCTACGCGCACCGGCAAAGACACCACCCTGGCCCAGATCATCCGCTTGGTGGAAGAAGCCCAGGCCCGCAAGGCCCCCATCCAGGGCCTGGCCGACCGGGTGGCCGGCTACTTCACCTACGGGGTGGTGGTGCTGGCCCTTCTCACCTTCGCCTTCTGGTACTGGGTTGGGATCCCCTTGTGGGGCAGCGAGTTCCTGAGGGGGGTCGGCCTTCACTCCCCTCTGCACCTGGCGGATCACCCGCCCCACCCCACCCCTCTGCTCCTCAGCCTTAAGCTGGCCATCTCGGTGCTGGTGGTGGCCTGCCCCTGTGCCCTCGGATTGGCGACGCCGACGGCCATTCTGGTGGGCACCGGCCTGGGCGCGGAGCGGGGGCTGCTCATCCGCGGCGGCGATGTCCTGGAGAAAACCCACCGCCTGCAAACGGTTGTCTTCGACAAAACCGGCACCCTCACCCAGGGGGATCCGCACCTAACAGATTGCCTGGCCCTCGACCCCTCTCTGGATCCGGCTCGGCTGCTGCAACTGGCGGCCACGGTGGAAAGCGGCACCCGCCATCCCCTGGCCCAGGCCATTTTGGGGGCCCTCCGCGAGCGAGGACTACCCCTGCTCTCTGCCGACGAGTTTTACACTCAGCCAGGCCTGGGGGCCTCGGCGCGGGTGGAAGGGCAAGAGGTCATCTTGGCCTCCTTAGAGGGGCTGGCCGCCCTAGGGATCCCGATTTCCCCGCAAGCGCAGGCCCAAGCCGAGGTGTTGCTGCAAGCTGGCAAAACGGTGGTGGGGGTGGCCGTGGCGGGATCCCTGGTGGGGCTGTTGGCGGCCCAGGATCCCTTGCGGCCCGACGCCCGGGCAACGCTGCAACGGCTTCGGCAAATGGGCCTGCAGGTAGTCCTGCTAACCGGCGACCGAACCGAGGTGGCCCAGCAGGTGGCCCAGGCCTTGCAGGTGCCAGGGATCCGCGTCATCGCCGAGGTGCAGCCAGCCGACAAGGCTCAAGTCATCCGAGATCTGCAGGCCCAGGGTCAAAGAGTCGCCATGGTGGGTGATGGCATCAACGACACCCCCGCCCTGGCCCAAGCTGACGTGGGCATGGCTCTGCACTCTGCCACCGCTGCCGCCCTCGAGACTGCCGATATCATCCTCATGCGCAACCGCCTCTGGGACGTCGTGGAAGCCATCCGTCTCAGCCGCGCCACCTTTCACAAGATCCAGCAAAACCTCCTCTGGGCCTTCGCCTACAACTGGGTCGGGATCCCGGTGGCTGCCGGTGCGCTCCTGCCCAGCTTCGGCATCGGCCTCAGCCCCGCCCTGGCCGGCGGCCTCATGGCCTTCAGCTCCCTCAGTGTAATCTTCAATTCACTCCTTCTCAGGAGAACTTTTATAAGTGGTGGATCCCCTGACGAGCAAAATTAAAAAGTGTTAAAGACAACCAATATTCCGCCTACTATCTGTTTCTATTTCCGAAGTTTTACTGACTTCTGCCACAACTTTTGCCCTGCTCAGGCCTAGGAAGCAGCGATCTCGATTAAGTTCAATCAAGGAAATTAATTAGCTTTGACTTTTGAAAAGCCAAATGTAAAATGAGGCTTGCGCTGGCCCAAAGCTGCCTCGTTTTGTACCTTGCGTAGCAAGGGAAAAACCGTGAAAATACTGAAAAAGTCAGATCCGAAAGTTGGAGAGAGGGCAGAGACATGGCAATGCTTGGAGATCTTCAGGAATTTTCCCTAGCCGAGCTGTTGCATTTGATGGAAAAAGGAAAGAAAACAGGCCAACTCTCCATTTGGGGGCCCAATGGCATTTATCGAGTTTGGCTGTATCAGGGGCGAGTGGTGGCGGCCTTGTCTCCCCAAGAAGAGCATCAGTTGGAGCGCTTGCTGGTGCGCTTAAACCTGGTCAGCCAGCAAGTCGTGGCAGATTTGGCCTCCCTCTGCAGCTTGCAGGAGCCTCTGGGCCTTTGCTTGCAGCGGCAGGGGTTTATTTCCCCTGCAGCTTTGGCCAAGCTCTTTCGCTATCAACTGCAGGTGGGGCTTTACAGCCTCTTTGCCCTGGAAGCGGGACAGTTTAGCTTCTTGCCCAACGTGCCCCTGCCCTACCGCGAGATGACCGGTCTGAGCAAAGGAGCCAGTGCCGTGGCTTTGGAAGCGCTGCAGCAGCTTCGGTTGGATCAGCGCCCGGAAGAAAATCTGCCCCAGCCGGACAGCTACTTCTGGCGTACCAGCACCGAGTTGCCCTTGTACAAACTCTCGCCCCTGGAGTGGGCAATCTTGGAGCAGGTTTCGCCCGCTCGCAACCTGGTTGAGTTGGCCCAAGCCCTAAAGGCAGATCTCTTAGAAGTCCGCTATGCCTGCGCCCGCCTGGCCAAGCTGGGGTTGCTCAGCCCCTGCGACAGCTCGGCCGCTTCACCCCAGCCTGCGCTTGCGGCGGCTTCTAAGCTTCTCCCCAACCTTCGGGAAGAGAAGGAGCCGGTCAAGCCTTCCTTGGTCAGCCGCCTATCTACTCTCCTCAAAACCATGCGCGAAAAATAAGCCGGTAGAGTAAAATTCTATTGCATGCTCCTACGCCGGCTTTACGAAGTTAATTTAGGTAAAGATGAACTGGATGGCTGTAACAGATCTGGACCAAAGCAACACAAAAGTAATAGGAATTGATGCCAAAATCTTACGCAGCTCAACGCTTAGACTTTATCTCTCCAAAAAGATCGTTCATCAGTAGAATTGCTGCCAGGTTGAGTACTTGAGCGAAGATGGCTTTGCCGTCGCTACACGGTTGTTGACAGGGAATCAGGGAATGAGAATGGTGGTGTCCGTGAGGATCCCTGAAAGCGCCAATATTCAACTTAATGGAGGCTAAAGAATTGCCATGGCTATCGTTGGAGACCTCCAAGAATTTTCCCTTCCCGATCTGTTGCAGCTCATCGAAAAAGGCAGCAAAACAGGTCAACTTTCCGTCTGGGCCCCAAACGGCATCTACAAAATCTGGTTTTACCAAGGTCGGGTGATTGCAGCTCTGCCCCCCGAAGAGGAACATCGCTTGGAGGGTTTGCTGGCCCGCTCCGGCCTGGTTAGCGAGCGGGTGGTGGAAAAGCTGGCCTCTTTCTGTGGCCCGGAAGAGCCGCTGGGGCGGTGTCTGCAGCGGCAGGGGTTAATTTCGCCTGTGGCTTTGGCCAAGCTCTTTCGCCACCAACTGCAGGTAGGTCTCTACAGCTTGTTTGCCCTGGAAGCGGGCCAGTTCAGCTTCTTGCCTAGTGTGCGCCTGCCCTATCGCGAGATGACCGGCCTGAGCAAGGGTGCCAGTGCCGTGGTTTTGGAAGCGCTGCAGCAGCTCAAGCTGGACCAGCGTCCTGAAGAAAGTCTGCCGCAGCCGGACAGCTACTTCTGGCGCACCAGCAGCGAGCTGCCCTTGTACAGGCTTTCGCCTTTGGAGTGGGGAGTCTTGGAGGGAGTTTCCCCCTCTCGCAACCTGGCTGAGTTGGCCCGGGCGTTGGGGGCAGATCTTCTGGAAGTGCGCTATGCCTGCGCCCGCCTGGCCAAGCTGGGGCTCATCAGCCCCTGTGATGGCCCAACGGCCATTGTTCCCTCTTTGCTGGTTTCGGACAAGTTGACGGCGGTGGCAGAAAGCTTGGAAGCTGCGAAGGAAAAGCCGAGCACCAAACTACCCTCTTTCTCACAGGGAAGCGACCGGGTTAAGCCCTCCCTCGTCTCGCGGCTGGCTACTTTGCTGAGGGGGGTTCGGGATAAGTGAGAGATTTTTGAGCGAGGAGATCTTCTGGCAGATCTTTGCAGTACTATTTCTACAGCAGATAGAAGTATCAGCAAATAGATACGAGAAAAAATGACAAAAAGTCTTGAAAGCAGGGAGAGAAAGGATGGCTAATTTATCCTCTTTGCAAGCAATTCTCCAGAATTACGTTTCCAGCACGCCGGAAGTTCAAGGAGCAGCAGTGGTCACGCCAGATGGCTTGCCTCTGGCCTCTGCATTGCCGGCAGGCATGGACGAAGAAAGGGCATCGGCCATGTCGGCGGCTATGCTTTCTCTGGGGGAACGAATTGGGAAAGAGCTGAGCCGCGGAGCCATAGAGAGAATTTTTGTGCAGGGAGAAAAAGGGTACGGCGTTTTAACCAGTTGCGGACCTGACGCCGTTTTGCTGACGCTAGCCAGCCATGAAGTTAAGCAAGGCTTGCTCTTTTTGGAAATGAAGCGAGTGGCCGCAAGCATTGCAGAAGCGATGAAGTAGGCAAGCTAAGCAGGGAAGCTGGGTTTTGATTTTCGCTTGATTTTGAGGGAACTATGACTATCAAACCTTTGGAGCTGCTGCAAGTCTTGATCTCGCGCACCGAATTTACAGACGAAGACAGGAAGATTTTGCAGCAAAGTGCCGACTGGGGCAGCAGCATCGCCACAGAAATGTCGGATGCCTTTTACGGCTATTTGGATCGCGATGCTGAGATGGCAGCTGTTATTGCTAAGCACAACCGGCAACGGCTGGGCCAGACTTTTACGGACTGGTTTAAGGAAATGTTTACAGGCATGGACAACTGGGGCCCCCAGTACGCCGAGCGCCGCTGGAAAATTGGCCTAGTTCATGTGCGCGTTGGCATTGGCCCTCAACACGTGGTGCCGGCCATGGCCACGGTTGTGCAGGAGGTGAGCCGCCGGCTGGTCAAAGAGGGCAAGCCCGAGCAACTGCGGATGAGCCTGAGCAAGGTCTGCATGATCGATCTCTCCTTTATCGAGCAAGCCTATCTGGAGGTGGCTTACAACGCTGTGCAGCAGGAAACGGGCATGAGCGAGGCGTTGTTTAAGCGTCTTATTGCCACCGGCGCCAGCAACTTAGCTTCTTAATTCGGCAAGGGCTCTAGGGGCAGATTTAGGCTAGGGGTTTAGGGCAGGGGCTGACTATGGACAACATTCTCCGCATCGTCGTAACCGGGCCGGTGGGGGCTGGAAAGTCCACTTTTATCCGCACCATTAGTGAGATCGAAGTGGTCGATACAGATCGCAAGGCCACCGATGAGGTGGCAGAGCTGAAGCAGAGCACAACGGTCAGCATGGACTTTGGCCGCCTGAGGATCGGAGAAGAGGAAGAAGAGATGTGGCTGCATCTCTACGGCACCCCCGGCCAGGCCCGCTTCAGCTTTATGTGGGATATTTTGATCCGGCGCGCCCATGGGTACATCCTTTTGGTGCCCGCCCACCTGCCCGGTCAGTTTCGCAACGCTCAGGCTATTCAAGCTTTCATGAAGGCGAGGACAGATGTTCCCTCGGTTATTGGGATCACCCATGTCGATCACCCCAATGCCTGGGATCCAGAAGACATTTTGCTGATCTTGAACAACCAATCGATTCCCCACACGACCCTAAATGCCCAAGAGCCGGCCTCTGTGGCCAATACTCTGCTCCTATTGGTTGAGCAACTGATGCCCCAGGTGGTTGTCTGAGAGGGGGTAGCTGAGACGGCTCGACCTGCTCCGATTTCTCTTAGATGCTGACTCCGCAGCAGAAGATGCTAAGAAATGTTAAGCTAAGGAGGACTGGGATCAGGTAAGCTTCATGGAGTCTCTTTACGCTGGCGGCGAGTTTTCCCGTAGCTTTGTCAACCCCCCTATCTACTCGGCCATTGCCCTGCTCAGCTTCTTCGCGGTTATTTTCGGCATCATCTTTAAAGACAAGTTGGAGTACCAGGTAGCTCTTTGGCAGCAGAACCGAGAGAGCCAGGGGCAGATTCGCTACCGCACGCCGGGGGTGATCCTCACCTATACTCTCTGCTGTGTGTTTACCTTCGGCTTTGTGGCTGCCTGTTTGAACGTGTTTGGCCTATCTTTGGGCTTGGCTGCTCTGGTGGGCGGGATCCTTGTCTTCAGCACAGCAGGATTGATCTGGTGGCGGCTGGGATCCCTGATGGAGCTGTTGGCGGTGGGGGGATCCCAAGCGGTTGACATCGACTCCTACGGGGCAGGAGCTGTTTTAGATCCTGAGGCAGCGACGCCCACGGAAGGAAAATAGGGTACTGATGCAGAACTTTTGGCAGGCCGTCGCTCAGCACCTTTCTGAAATCACAGGGGATCCCTTGCGTCCTCTACACTACCGTCCTGTGGGCGGGGGCAGCATCAACGCTGCCTACCGGCTCTCCTGTGCGCTCCAAGCTTTTTCTGCCCAGGAAACTAGGGACTACTTTGTTAAAGTGGCACGGGGAGGAGAGGGAGCGCTGGAGATGTTTGCGGCGGAAGCGGCAGGCCTGCAAACTTTGGCGGCAGCCAAGGCTGTGCGGGTGCCGCAGCCGATGGCCTGGGGATCCGTCGGTGGGCAAGCCTACCTGGTGTTGGAATATCTGGAGCTGACCTCGCCCCGCCCCCAAACGGGGAGTCTGCTGGGATCCCAGTTGGCCCAGTTACACCGCACGCTCTCCCCCAACGGCCACTACGGCTGGGATCGCAACAACACCATCGGCTCGACGCCGCAGATCAACAGTTGGCGACAGAACTGGCTGGACTTCTACCGGGAACAGCGACTGCTCTACCAGGTCAAGCTGGCTTGTCAGCGGGGTTACCGCGGCGCGTGGGTGGCGCAAGCCGAGCGGGTAATGGCGGAGCTAGAGACTTTCTTTCTGGACTACCGACCCGTCCCGTCTCTGCTGCACGGGGATCTCTGGGGCGGCAACTACGGCGCCTTGCCCGACGGCTCGCCGGTGATTTTTGACCCAGCCACCTACTACGGGGATCGGGAGACGGATTTGGCGATGACCGAGCTTTTTGGCGGCTTCCCGGCAGAGTTCTACCGGGCTTATCAAGAGGCCTATCCCCTGGACGAGGGGTATTGCCAGCGCAAGCCCCTCTACCAGCTCTACCACTGGCTCAACCATCTCAACTTGTTTGGAGAGGGCTACCTGGGCTCAGTGCAGCGGGCCTTGCAGCAATGCTTAAGCTTTCTTGGATGAATCTCCCGCCCCCAAGGATGATTGCGCCCAGTTACTGGTTCCTTAGTGGCTCTTTGCTGGCGCAGCCTCTCCTGCCATGACCACAGCTCCCATATCTCCCAGCAAACGGGACTGGTTGCGCAATACCCCCAACAGGTTCAGCCGGTTGGCCCGCAGCCTGGGATCCGGATCCATGACCAAAACCGCCTCGAAAAAACGATCCACTGCGGGGGCTGCTGCCTGCAGGCCCTCCACCAGTGGGGTAAAGTCTCCTTGGAGGGCTGGCTCCACCCCCAGGCGGTAAACCCTCTGGCAAGCCTCGTACAGCTCCCGTTCTGCCGCCTCCTGCAACAGGTCGGCATCCACAGCCGCTGCCGGATCCAGCACGGCGCTGTCCAAGTCTCCCTGGGCGGCCAGGCGGGCACAGCGATTGAGGGTGGGGTAGAGATCCGCCAATTCCCCGGTGGCTCGCAGGTGTTGCAGGTACTCAGCCCGCAGCAGGGTGAGGGGCAGGTTGGCTAAGGCTCGCCGAGGGAGGTCGGACTTTGCTGGCTCCCCCTCTTGCAGCGCTTCTGGATCCCCAACCACTGCCCTGACCAGGTCGTAATCAATCCGCTTTTCCTCCTGCAGAAGGATTTGCAGCCGCTGCAGCAAAAACTCCTGCAAAGCCTTCAAGGTCTTCTCGTCGCCTGCCGCGTAGTCCTGCACCACCCTCTGCAACAGGGAGTTGAAGTCAAAGGTCCAGCCGGCATCCCAGGCAATCAACACCAGGCTGTTGGCGGCCCGCCGCAGGGCAAAGCGATCCGAAGAACCAGTAGGGATCTGCCCCAAGCGAAACATGCCCACCAGGGTATCGAGGCGATCCGCCCAGCCCACCACCCGTCCGGTTAAAGAGGCGGGCAAGGCCTCCCCTGCCCCCAGGGGCCAGTAGTGTTGTTCGATCCCCTCCGCCACCGCCTCCGGTTCCCCATCCTGCCGGGCGTACTCGGCGCCCATGATCCCCTGCAGCTCGGGAAACTCGTACACCATCTGGGTCACCAGATCCGCCTTGCACAGGTAAGCGGTGCGATCCACCAGCGCCTGCTCCTGCGGATCCAACTTCAAGGCAGCGGCGATGAGACGGCTAATTTGGCGGATGCGCTCCACCTTGTCGCGCATGGATCCCAGCCCTTCGGCAAAGGTAACTGCCTGCAGGCGTTCCACCCGCTGGGCCAACGGGATCCGCCGATCCTCCTCGTAGAAAAAGCGGGCATCCGCCAGGCGCGCCCGCACCACCCGGCTGTTGCCTGCTGCAATCCGCTCTGCTTGCCGGGGGTCGCCGTTGGAGATGGTGATGAAGTAGGGCAGCAGTTTCTGGGGATCCCGGCCATCCCGCACTGGGAAGTAGCGCTGGTGGGTGATCATCACCGTCTCGATCACCGCCACGGGCAATCGCAAAAACTCCGGCTCAAAGCGCCCCAGAACCGCCGTCGGCCACTCCACCAAGTGCACCACCTCCCGCAGCAAAGGAGCAGGGATCTGGGCTTCCCCATTCACCTGCCTGGCCAGCTTGGTCACCTCAGCCTGAATGTATGCCTCTCGCGCTGTTGGATCGGGGCTGACCCCCGCCTCTTGCATTTGCTGAACGTAGCTCTCGGCCCGCTCCAGGACAACCTGCTGGGATCCCAAAACGCGGTGCCCCCGGCTCACCCGCCCCGCCACCAAGCCCGGCAAAGGATTTCCCTCGGAGGTAGGCCAGAGCAAAGGCAACACCTGATCCTCCCAAAGGGAAACCAGCCAGCGGATGGGACGGGGAAACTTCAGGTCTCCATAGCCCCAGCGCATCAGCCGTTCGCCGCTCAAGCTGGTGATCCAGGTGGGCGCCAATTCCTGGAGCACCGCCGCCGTCGGTCGGCCCCGCACCCGCTGCACCGCAAACACAAAGGATCCCTTGCCCACTTGCCGGATTTCCAGGCTGCCGGGATCCACCCCTTGTTTTTGGGCAAATTTTTCCCCGGCGGGGGTGAGCCGGCCATCTTGGTAGGCCACCTGCACTGGCGGCCCCTTCACCTCCAAAGTGCGATCCGGCTGCTGGGTGGGCAACCCCTGCAACAGAACCGACAGGCGGCGCGGCGTACCGAAAAGCTGCATCTGCTCCGCTTGCAAATGGGCCTCCGCCAAAGAGGCCGGGATCCCGGTTCGCCACTGCTCCAGAGCCGAATCCACAAAACTGGCTGGGAGCTCTTCACAGCCGACTTCTAGCAAATAGGCAACCATACTGATACATTTACGCTGAACACTGCTGAACATCACTGTTCAACTATGCAGCGATAGCATTCTGTTTGTTTCCAACCAGAATGGCGGTATCCCGCAAAGCTTTGAGTAGAATACCCAAAGCGCAGTTTCCGTGTCGTCTTACTACCAATTTTCTGCTTTGCTTTGGCTACCATGTTGGCAGACTCGAAAGTAAACAGAAAGATCAACTGGTAGTAATCCGTACTGAACATATTATACATCATTTTCAGTATAGTTGAGCTTATTATTGATTATTATTGACTAGAGTCATGCTCCTGTGCTCCGTAGGGTACCATCCCCACTTCCTCAATCAACATAGTCTATGGCTCTGGGCCTCCCTTCTGGCTCACGACTGCTCCGAACCTGGGGTATCCCAGTTTACCAGGGGAGCCGGGGCGTCGTTGAGACAAGAGCTCCAGTCCGCCAGACAACACCCCAATGCCATCCCTGTCAAGTGGGCTCTGCGGCCGCCAGAACCCCATCTCCTTGGCGCAAGGGATGAGCTGAATCCCGCGGCAAATGCGCCACGATGATGGGAAGGCTGGGTCGGTTGCGGGCGATGGTCTCCGGCTCTCGGCCCAGACGCGACCGGTTGCCGGTTTCACTGGGAACCAATACCAACACATCTCCTGGCTGCAGCGCTTTGAAGGCTTCCGCCACCACCCCCCCCTGCACCCGCTGAACCGGCAAGTGGGCATAGCTTTCTGCCGGCAAGGCTGGGGAGCTTTTCCGCCCAGGTCGGGTTTGCACCAGCAGGATCTGCAAACCTGCTTTCAATTCGCCGGCCAGCGTTTGCGCCAGCCCAATGGTCTGCTGCAGGGATCCGGGAGAGACCTCCAGCTCCGGTGCAACCAAGAGGATGCGGCGCGCCGTCTCGATGGGTACCGGAAACCGCGTGATCAAGACTGGGATCCCCACCTGCCGCACCACCGCGCCGATGATGCTGCCGAAAAAGTTCTCTGTATAGGTGGAGTAGCCCTTCCAGCCCAGGATCACCAAGGTCGCCCGCCGTTCCGCCGCCGAGCGAATGATCCCTTTTTCCACCGAGTCATCCACCCGCCGGATCGGCTCCACTCGGGTCACGGCGCTGTGGGCCAGAGCTTCGGCAAAGGTCAACAATTGCTCCTGCCGGGCCAGGGCTGCCGGCGAGATCCCGGCGCGGTCAGACAAGACGTGCAGCGGCAGCAGCGTTCCCCCATCTTTTTTGGCCAAAATCAAAGCCAACTGTAACAGGTTCCTCTCAGTATCCGGGTTGGCCACCGGCACCAAGACGCGAGCTCCCCAATCCGGCTTGGGCAATTCGGTGGACTCTGCCGCCACTTCGGCTGGCTGCATTTGCTCTCCCCAGCGGGCCACAATCCAAGGCGAGGCAACACAGGTCACCAGGATCATGGCAATGGTGCCGTTCACCGTCAGCTCATCCACCAACTCCACGTTAAAGGCCACCGTGATCGCCGCCAGGGTAGCCGCCGCCTGAGCCATCGACAAACCGAACATGATCATCGTGCTGGCAAAGCGCCAGCCAAACAGTTGGGCCGGGATCCAAGCGGCCAGAAACTTGCTCACCACCTCTGCTGCGATCATCACTCCGCCCACCAGCAGCGTGCGCGGCTCGCCGAAGAGGATGCCGGGATTGATCAGCATCCCCACCGAGATCAAGAAAAACGGCACAAACAACGTGTTGCCGATAAACTGAATGCGGTTCATGAGGGGGCTGAGCTGGGGGATGATGGGGGTGATGGCCGTCCCGGCCAAAAAGGCGCCCACCACCGGCTCAATGCCGATCAACCCCGCTCCGTAGGCCACCACGAACAAGGTGGCAATCACAAAGGTAAACTCTGCCCCCTCGTCGTGGCCAAAGCGCCGGAAAAACCAACCGCCCAGCTTGGGCACCCCCCAGAGGGTGGCCAAGGTGTAGAGGGCAATCGAGGGGATCAGCGTCAGCCAAAATTGCAGCGTCAGCTCGCCTTGGTGGGCGCGCACCACCACCGCCAGCACCAACAACGCCAAGACATTGGTAATTAGCGTCGCCCCCAAGGTGGCCGTCACCGTCTGCAAGCGCATCAGGCCCAACTTGGAGACGATCGGCAGGGCGATGAGGGTATGGGAGGCAAAACACGAGGCCACCAGCACCGCCGCCAAAAAGCCATACCCCAAAGCCAGCATGGCCGTCGTGCCGATCACCATTGGCAACAGAAAGGTGAGCGCTCCGAAGATGCTGGCCTTCCAGGCATTTAGCTTCAGATCCTCCAGGCTGGTCTCCAGCCCGGCCATGAACATGAGAAACAGCAGCCCCACGGTGCCCAATAAGACGATGGTCTCGTCCCGCTGCAGGATGCCCAAGCCGTAGGGCCCCACCACCAAGCCGGCCAAGATCAGGCCGATGATCCCCGGCAGGCGCAGCCGCTCAAACAGCAGCGGCGCCACCAGCATGATCGTCAGGATGATCAGGAACACCAGCACCGGGTTTTTCACCGGGCCGAGCGTGGCCAGAGGGATCCCTGAGATTTGCAGCCAGCTAGCTCGCATAAATACCCGACAGACACCAACGCAGAGACTCGGCAAAGCGCCCGCCTGAGTCTATCAGATTCATCCAGATCCAGATAGCTCCCCATCGCTCGCAGCCTTCGTCCAGTCTTCAATCTCCGACAGGACGTTTAACAAGCATTCAAAATACATCAAAAACACGCTGGGAATGAAGACAGCCTGGCGGTGGCGCCCGCAAAGAGGCGAGAGAAACTTTCGAGAGACACCCATTAAAATCGGAGGGTACATGCTCTTGGGCCGCTTATGAACCAGCTTGCTCCTGGAAAAGTGATCGGTCAGCGCTATCAACTGGTTCAGAGCATTGCGGCAGGGGGCATGGGGCAGGTGTTCAAGGCTGTGGATACCCGCCTGTTCAATCGCCCGGTGGCGGTGAAGCTGTTGCACCAGAACTTGGCAGGCGATGAAAACACCCGTCGTCACTTGCTCAAGCGCTTTCAGCAGGAAATTCGCATCAGCACGCTGCTGGGGGAGCACCCGGCCATTGTCAAGGTGCTGGATTACGGCCTGGAGAACAACCAACCCTATCTGGTGATGGAATACCTGACGGGGCGCAGCTTGGGAGAACTGCTGCTCAAGCAGCCGCTGCTGCCGCCGCAACAGGTGGTGAAGATCGCCCGCCAGGTGTGTGCTGGCCTCTACTACGCCCACAACCTAGAGACCGAGCAGGATGGCCATCTCATCAAGGGGGTGATCCATCGCGACATCAAGCCCAGCAATCTCTTTGTCTTGAAAGATGAGACCCTGGGGGAGACGGTCAAGATCCTGGATTTCGGCATTGCCAAGCTGCTCAGCGATGTTTCCCTGGCCCTCGGCACCCAAACCACCGGCTTTTTGGGCACAGTGCGCTACGCCTCTCCCGAACAGGTGCGCGGCGAGGAACTGGATCCCCGCTCCGATATCTACTCGTTCGGCGTGGTGCTCTACCGCATGCTGACCGGTCAACACCCCCTAAAACCGAAGACCGATTCTTTTCCCGGTTGGTACGAGGCCCACAATTACCAACAGCCTCGGCCCTTCGACCGCTCCCAGTTGCCCCATGAGATCCCGCCGGCGCTGGAGGAAGTGGTGCTTGCTTGTCTGGCTAAAGATCCCGGCCAGCGGCCCCCGAATATGAAGCTCCTCAGCGACCAATTGGAGGGATCCCTGCAATCTGACAGCAGCGCCGGCTCTGCCCTCACCCCCCCTCCAACAACCTCGCCCTTTTCCGAGCGCACCCTGGCAGCCCTCGATGGTCAGGAAGGCGCCCATCGGCTCAGCGCCCAGCCGGAGCCCAAAGGTAGGCCGCTCCCCCTCTGGGGAGGGATAGCCCTTTTGGCCGCCATTGCCGGGAGCACTTTTTGGGGCCTGCGTCTGCTCTTGGATCCGGGCACAGGCATGGAGAGACCGCCTGCTGTTCCGCTGCCCCCTGCCACCGATGGGCAGCAAGCCATCCCGGAGCCGCTGCTGGACTGGCTGCTGCGGGATCCAGCGGGTGAGCCAGCGTTTGAAGATGATCCGGATCCGGCTCGGGACAACCCTCAAGACCCTCCTCAACCCGAACCCACGCCCACACCGGCAACCGCCCCAGCACCCCCGCCCACTTCGCCGCCCCCCCCACCCACCCCTGTCCCCGCTGCGCCCCCGCCCCGACCGGTTGCAGTGCCCACACCCGCTGCTCCACCTTCTCCAGCTCGTGTCCCAGCCAAGCCTCTCCCCCCACAGCCCATCAACCAACCCTTGTTTCCCCCCATCAATCGGGCCGCTCCTCCTGCTGCCTCCCCCACCCCTGCCCAAAACCCCACGCCCAGTTTCCTGGAACGCCTGCGCGAAGAGCGGGAACGCTTGGGGAAGGACTAGGCCGAAAAAAAAGGGATCCCTGAGGATCCCCTAGCAAAGAGCTGGGCAAGGCTAGTCCTCGATGGGATCCCCCGTCAGAGGATCCCAGAAGAGAGTCAGTCAGGCAGCAGCCAGCCGGGCATTGGCGGCATCCCAGTTCACTAGGTGCTCCAGGTAGGCGCTGATGAAGTCGGGCCGCCGGTTTTGGTAGTCCAGGTAGTAGGCGTGCTCCCAGACATCCAAAGTGAGCAGGGGCACTTGGCCGTGCACCAGCGGGTTTTCGGCGTTGGGGGTTTTGGTAACCTTGAGGGTGCCGTTGTCCAGCACCAGCCAGGCCCAGCCGCTGCCAAACTGGGTGGCCGCCGCCGTTTTGAAGGCCTCGACAAACTTGTCGTAGCCGCCAAAATCGGCGTTGATCTTGTCGGCGATGGGCCCCGTCGGCGCGCCGCCCCCACCTGGCTTCATGGATTCCCAGAAAAAGGTGTGGTTCCAGACCTGGGCGGCATTGTTGAAGATGCCCACTTTGTCGGGATCCCCAAACGTGGTCTTGATAATTTCTTCTAGCGACTTATTGGCCAGCTCGGTGCCTTCGATCAGCTTGTTTAGGTTGGCCACGTAGGCGGCGTGGTGCTTGCCGTGGTGGTAGGAGAAGGTTTCCGCCGACATATAGGGCTTGAGGGCGTCGGCAGGGTAGGGCAGAGCCGGGAGTTCAAAAGCCATAATCGTCTGTCCTCTGTGTCTTGTGCAAGGAATGCAAGAAAGAACGCGGCGAAGGGTCAGGATAACCAGAAAAAGGCGTTACCTTTCTTTGCAGTTTTAGTGTAACTCAGAATCAGTACGCGCTGGGATCCCTTGGACACCTCGATTCCGGTTGGAACCCTGCTCGACCCCAGAGAGGTGGAATCGCGGCTGTCTCAGCGCAATTGCCGATAACCACTTGTTGGCCAGCGGTTGGAAAAGCGAGATGTCCCAGCTACAGAGGGCTAACGGGATCCCTCCCGCAGCAGCTCGATCAGCAGGGGAGCGACATCCCTGAGCAGGGGGATCAAAACCGCTGTGATGGCGGCGATGGTCACTACATTGCGGGTGAAGTTGAGGGTATCGCGGCTGAGCTGGAAAAACCGCTCGTCCCAGCGTTTGACCTCGGCCTCCAGACGTTCTTCGGCGCCAGCAATGCGTTCCTCGGCTTTGGCAATGCGTTCCTCGGCTCTGGCAATGCGTTCCTCGGCTCTGGCAATGCGCTCCTCGGTGCCGGCAATGGTTTGCATCAGCTCTTGGTTTTGCCGGGCCAGTTGGGCGATGGCCTGAGCGTTGGCCTCGACGGCGCGCTCGATGCGCGCCAGCCGCTCCTCGCTATTGCTCATGGCCGGGGGGGAAGAAATTGCTGGGGGCTGGGGAAGTCTTGGGGTGGGATCCCTTGCAGGGCCTCGCTCATGAAGCGCTTCCAGGTGGGGGCGACAAAGGCGCCTCCTGCCGTGCCCGGCAACATAGGGGAGTTGTTGTCGTTGCCGATCCAAATGGCGGTGGACAGTTGCGGCACATAGCCGATGAACCAGGCGTCGCGAAAATCGGAAGTGGTGCCGGTTTTGCCGGCCACCGGGCGCCCATCGTCCAGACGGGCCGCCGTCCCCGTGCCCTGGGTCACCACCCCCTTGAGGATCTGGTTGAGGGTGGCCACCGCCCAGGGATCCAAAACCCGCTGCGGCTGGGGCTTGGCCTCGAAGAGAATCTGACCGTTGCGATCCACCACCTGAGCCAAGAGAGTTGGCTCCACCCGGTAGCCGCCATTGGCAAACACCGCATAGCTGGCGGCCATTTCCAGGGGGCTGACGCTGGCCGAGCCCAGGGCCGTGGCCAAGTTGGGAAACATCTCGGCACTGATGCCCGTGGCCTGGGCTGCCGCAATGACGTTGCGGATCCCGACTTCATCTGCCAGCTTGACGGTGGGCACGTTGCGGGAGAGCTCCAAGGCGCGGGCAAAGGTGAGGGGGCCGTAGAAGGTGTTGTCGTAGTTTTTCGGGCTGTAGGGAGGCGAGCCAGGATAGGTGATGGGAGTGTCGTAGAGGATGCTGTTGGGCCCGTAGCGGCCGGTAGCCAGAGCCGCGTAGTACACATAGGGCTTAAAGGTGGATCCCGTTTGGCGAAAGGCTTGGGTGGCGCGGTTAAATTGGCCCCGTTGGGCGTTGATGCCGCCCACAAGGGCCTTGACATAGCCGGTGCGGGGATCCACCGCCGCCAGGGCCATCTGGTCGGCCCGGCGAGCAGCTCCGATGCGAGGCCCGTCTTCGTTGACAATGCGCTGGGCAATGCGCTGCAGCCGCAGGTCGATAGTGGCCTGAACCCGCAGCCCCCCCTGGAGGATGGCCTGCTCGCCATAGCGGCGCCGCAGCTCTGCCTCAATGGCGTCGGTAACCGCCGGGGCGTTGCTCTGGAAGGAGGTGATGCGGCCCAAGGTCAATTCTTGCTCCCGTGCCGCCTGGGCCTCTTCCGGGGTAACCCAGTTCAGCTCCACCAGGCGATCCAGCACCAGCCGCTGCCGTCGCTTGGCCCCTTCCAGGTTGCGAAAGGGGCTGAGGATTTCCGGGGCCGGCAGGATCCCGGCCAACATCGCTGCTTCCGCCAAGTTCAGTTCCGCCGCATCCTTGTTGAAGTAGCTGCGGGCCGCCGCCTGGATGCCGTAGAGGTTGTGCCCCCAGTACACCTGGTTGAGGTACATCTCCAGGATCTCGTCTTTGGTAAAGACTTGCTCCAGCCGCACCGCCAGCACAATCTCGGCCACCTTGCGGCTGAGGGTGCGCTCCGGCCTCAAAAACAGGTTCTTCACCAGTTGCATCGTCAGGGTGGAGCCGCCTCCTGCCGAGCCCAACCCCCCTTCAACACTGCCCAGCAGCGCCCGGCCCAAACTGACCGGGTTGATGCCGGGGTGGGTGTAGAAGTGGCTGTCTTCAATGGCCAGCAGGGCTTTTTTCATCTCCGGCGAGACCTCTTCCAGCGAGATCACTTCCCGGTTGGCTTCCCCGTGCAAGCTGGCAATCGGCTCGCCGCGAATATCGACAATGTGGGTGGTGGCCACCGGCACGTAGTCCCGCAATTGATGCACATCGGGCAGGTTGCGGAAGCTGATGGCCAACCCCATCAAGCCGGCAGCCGTCGCTGTAGATCCCAAGAGCAGGGATCCCAGCAACAGGTTGCCCACCGTGGCGGCGGCCTGAGCTCTCCAGGAGGGGCGAGCGGGTCGGGCGGCGTCGGCATACTCGTCATACCCCGGAAAGGGGCGGCTGTAAGGATGCTGCGAAGCCGAATTCCTAGCCCAGCGGGCCGATGGTCTGCGACCGTAGGTCACCTCAAAAACCCCGTCACTTCAGCGTTGCGGAGCGACCGCAAGTCTGACCCATTATAGGGCGGCGCTTCTTAGGCCGGCAGGGGATCCTTTCCCTCTCTGAGTGGGCCAAATCCGGGTGAGCGTGGGGGGTTTCCGAGTGCTTTGTCTGCTGGCTGCTGGGATCCCCAGTTCCCTACCAGCCCGGATCTCGACATGCTGTTTCGCAGGGCAGGCGGCTGCCTCGCCGCTATCTCGCCCCAGAAGGGCGGCAAGATTGTTATCGACGTGCGAAAAACTCAGTTAGAACTGCTTAGCAAACTTTTCTGCAAAAGGGATCCCTGTCCCACCGCGTTGAGATCTTGCGCCTGGAAGCGCTATCTCGATATCCAGGACTCTTGTCATTGGCAGTGTTGGCAGGGCCAGAAGATCCAGGGCAGCGTCTTGCCAGGTGGCTAGAGCAATAGCCGAGATACGAAACTGCGGCAAGAAGAGGAAGTATCTGGGGTGTTTCCACATCCCTTCCCGCAAGCGGGCCATAGGTCTGGGAGTTGGGGTTACGGCGTCCCCTGCGATGCAAACCGCATGCTCTGGGCAGCTCGGCAAGTGGGAGCCATCCCACAAGCTGAGAAAGACCCCCCTGGCAGAGCGCTGCGCGGAAGCAAGCTATAGCCGTGGGGAGAACATCAAGGAAGACCTGTCTGAGACCTTCCGCTGCAAGGGAGATGTCTGCGCCGGCAGCGCTCTGGATCCCGGAAGGAAGCTGTAGGCTGGATTAGGTTCTCGATGCAACGGGCCGAGTTCGACCAACCTTGACTGCTACTGATTGGGGATCCCGGCGCAACTTGCCTGAGCAAATCGGCTCGATGCAGGGGCCATGGGTTTTGATCTGTGGCTACCACGGCTACGGCAATGCCGGCGACGAGGCGTTGTTGCTGGCCCTACTGCGGCAACTCCAGCAGTTGTCCGGCCCTGTACAGCCGGTGGTGCTCTCTCCTCGCCCCGCGGAAACGGCTGCCACCTATGGGGTACTGGCCTGCCCGCGCTTCGATGGCTGGGCTTTGCGGCGCTATCTGAGGCAGTCTCAAGCTTTTATCTGGGGTGGGGGCAGCCTGCTGCAGGATCGCACCAGTTGGCGCAGCCCCCTCTACTACCTGGGACTGATGCTCTGGGCCCAGCGGCGGGGGCTGAAAACCTTGGCCTGGGCCCAGGGGATCGGGCCGTTGCAGCGGGGCTGGATCCGCGAGCTGGCCCGCCGCGCTCTAGCAGGTTGTACAGCCATCAGCGTGCGCGACGCCGTTGCTTCTCAATGGCTGCGAGCCTGGGGGATCCCCCATCAGGTGGCCCCGGATCCGGTTTGGGGCCTGCCCTCCAAAACCCTGCCGGAGTGGGAAAGATGGCCTCAGCCCCGCATTGCCGTGGTCTTGCGGCAGCATCCCCAGCTCACTCCAGCGCGATTGGAGATTTTGGCTGAGGGCCTGAGACGCCTCCAGGCTGCCACCGGAGCTTATCTGCTTTTGCTGCCCTTCCAACTGGCTCCGCCTGGATCCCCCGACCTGGGGCCAGACTACCGCTTGGCGCAACGGCTGCAACAGCGCTTGCCCGGCCACAGCCAGGTGTTGGAAATTCGGGATCCCTATCTTTTAAAGGGGGTCTTTCGGGGGGTGAAATTGGCAATTGTGATGCGCTACCACGGCCTGGTGATGGCGGCAGCCGAGGGCTGTGCCTGCTTTGGCCTCAGCTACGATCCCAAGGTGACAACGCTGCTTGAGGAATTGGGCATGCCCGGCTGGGATCTCGAGGCGATCCCAGAGGATCCGGAAGCTTTGCACCGGGCTTGGTTGGCCTGCTATGCCGATGGGCCGGCCCTCGGCCCTGACCAAGTGGCCGTTTGGGTGGAGCGATCGGCCCAGCACGCCCAGTTGTTGAGGCAGCACCTCCACTGGCAAGCAGCGGGGAGTTGAGAGCTCCTACCCTGTTGACCGAGACAATGGCGGCCTAGGCCCCGCCCTTCAGAGCTTGGAGTGTTCCCCGCTGCCAGTGTGGATTCAGGCAGCCGTCCTTGTCGAGATTCGCTCTACCCTGGGAATAGGGTGCCAAGCCAAATCCCCTCCCATGAGTGCCGAGATTCAACCCTGTACGCGCCAACAGATCCTGATCGGGATGGGCCTGACCAGCCTGATCGCGGCGGTGATCGCCGGCCTCTGGATCTGGCTGGGATCCCTGCGCGTGCCCTTCCGTTGGGATCCGCTGGCCGTTGCCTGGGGAACGGCGCTGGGGCTGGGGGTGGCGCTGCTCAGCTGCGGGGCTTACTGGCTTTGGCCGGCCTATCGCCGGGCGGCTTCCGCCTACTTGCACCTGGTGGCGGATCCCCTGCAGTGGTCAGATATCTTCTGGGTGGGGGTGCTGCCGGGCTGGAGCGAGGAATGGCTGTTTCGCGGCGTGCTGATGGGATCCCTGGTGGCCAGTCCCTTGGGGTGGACGGGCGGGATCCTCTTGAGCGGCCTCTTGTTTGGGGTTTTGCATTGGCTGGGATGGCAGGGTTGGCCCTATGCCGTCTGGGCCAGCGCCGTGGGCGTCCTCCTGGGGCTGGGCGTGTGGCTGTCGGGAAACCTGCTGGTGACCATCGTCGCCCATACTCTGGTTAACTGGATTGGGGTTTGCCTTTGGAAATGTTCCGCCTTGCCAGCCGAATCCTGATCGCGTCAGCGGGCCGTAGGCCTTTCGCGTCAGCGGGCCGTAGGCCTTTCGCGTGAGCGGGCCGTAGGCCTTAGTTGCCGACGTCGCCGCCACCAATTCCCCCTCTCCCTCTGGGGCCGGGGGTGAGGAGAATTATCTCGATGCCAAGCCGAGGGATGTTAAAGCCTTTGAATTGGATTTTGGGATCCTTCCCGGGGCTGCAGGTGGGGCGATCCTTGCTGCTTATTGGCCTGGGGGTGTACGGCTACCTGCTCTGGCTGGGCTGGTTTCAATCGGAGCGGCTGATCTTTTTGCCTCGCCCCGCCAGCTACCAGGATGGGGATGCCATTTTCAAGCTCACCACCGCCGATGGCCTGCAGATTTCGGCGGTGTATTTGCCCAACCCCGAAGCCACCTATACCCTCCTCTACAGCCACGGCAACGCCGAGGACTTGGGAGATATCTTGCCGCGCCTGGCTGGCCTGCAGCAGGGGGGGTTTGCCGTCTTGGCCTACGACTACCGCGGCTACGGCACCAGCGAAGGGATCCCTTCCGAAGCCGGTGCCTACAAGGACATTGAGGCCGCCTACGCCTATCTGGTGGAGCAGGGGATCCCGCCGGAGCGGATTTTGGTTTACGGACGCTCGGTGGGGGGCGGGCCCTCGGTTTACTTGGCAGCCCAAAAGCCGGTGGGGGGTCTGATCCTGGAATCGACCTTTGTAACTGCTTTTCGCGTCTTGACCCGCATCCCGCTGCTGCCTTTTGATCGCTTCGACAACCTCAGCCGCATCGCCCAGATCAACTGCCCACTGCTGATTTTGCACGGCACCCAGGATCGCTTGATCCCCTTCTGGCATGCCGAAGCCCTTTACCAAGCGGCACGGGATCCCAAGCGTTTGGTGCCCATCGAGGGAGCCGATCACAACAATTTGCTACAAGTGGCCGGGGAGCGCTACCTGCCCATCCTGCACCAATTTGTGGCCGAGCTGGTGGATCCCGAGCATCCTTTCTCCAAGCAGCCGGCTAAGTAGCGATAAACACAGTGTTATGATGTCCCTGTTTTGTTAGCTAAGACCCAGAGGGTACTGGTTACAGAAGCAGCAAATCCAGGCGACTCTTTTGCCCTGGGCTTTCCCGCTGCTTTTATTCGCTGTTGGTTGACCGAAGAAGGCGGTTTTCAAGGCCATGCTTCAGGAGATTCTCAGCTTCCAACTGCTGGGCAACCCCCTTTGGAACTACCTGCTGGTATTTTTCATCTTTGTAGTCGGGATCTTCGCCATCCGCACTGTGTTGCGGGGCTTGGTTCTCCGAACCTTGGCAGGTTGGTTCTCTAAACTCAGCGGGATCCCCGGCAATACTCCTATTCAACTAGTAGAGCGCTACCTGATCCCTTTGCTCTACCTGGCTCTGATTTACGTCTGTTTGAGCAGCCTAAATTTGGCCACCGTCCTGCGGCAAACTCTGGACATCCTGGCCACTGTCGTTGGCACCTACTTGGGCATCAATCTCCTCAGCGCCAGTGTAGAGTATGCTCTGCGCATTTACCTGATGCGCAAAAAAGGCGATGCCACCACCGAGCAAAGCTTGCTGTTGCTCTCCCCTCTGATCCGGGTGGTGTTTACCCTTATCGGTATCTTGTTTCTGCTGGAAAATCTGGGTTTTGATGTGGCAGCACTGGTGGCCAGCTTGGGCATTGGCGGTATAGCCATTGCTTTGGCGGCGCAAGGAGTCTTACAGGATCTGTTTGCCTATATCTCTATTTTGATGGATCGGCCTTTCGAGATTGGGGATTTTATAATTTTGGGCGATTTTATGGGATCCGTAGAGTACATCGGCATCAAAACCACGCGCCTACGCAGCTTGGGCGGAGAGCAGATCGTGATGGCCAATACCGATATCACCGGATCCCGAATTCGCAACTACAAACGTATGCAGCGGCGGCGGGTGGTTTTTGGCTTTGGCGTTGTTTACGAAACTCCCCCCGAAAAGCTGCAGGCCATTCCAACCTTGGTGAGACAAATTATCGAAGCCGAGCCCAACGCCCAATTTGACCGCGCCCACTTCGCCGCCTACGGAGATTTCAGCCTCAATTACGAAGTGGTTTACTACGTGCTCAGCCCAGACTACAACCTCTACATGGATGTTCAGGAGCGCATCAACTTGGCTCTGAAGCGAACTTTTCAGGAACAGGGAATCGAATTTGCCTACCCAACGCAGTTGCTCTACCTGAGCTCGAAGCAGCAGGGTGCCCTCACCAACCTCTCTTAGTCCTCTCTTAGTAAAGAAGTGGGATGGGAATGGGGCTGCCGGCGGGTTTTCAGATAGCTCCTTGACCCATCAGTTCTTGCAACAGGTTCTGCGCCGTTCCCATAAAGCGCATCACGTCAGGATGATGGCTCCAGATGGGGTCGCTTTCGGGGAAAACCTCCAGCGAGAACATGCTCTGCACGGCTCGCAGATAAGGCAGCAGGACGGTGTAGCTGGCCGGGGTGAGCTGAAAGCGCAGCGCCTCATCCAAAAGCTCCAGCATCTGCCGCACCAGCTTCCACTCCACCTTCAAAGGAGGGTAGAGCATCACACACAGGGGAAACAGCTCTTGTTGGACAGCCGCCACACTGCCTTCCAGGACGCAGAGGCCCAAGTACACCTGGAACATCTCCACATCGCGGATGCTGGAAATCCGCACCTCCAGATCCGTCAAGGGGCCGCTTTCGCAGCGATAGCCTGGGAAACGCTGCGCCACCTCAGCACAGATGGACTCTGCCACGCTGGTAACCAGAGGCAAGAGCTCTTGCACGGCAGCCAGGGGGGCGGAAAAGGTATCGCCTGCATGGGCGGCGGCACCCTCGTACATCCTCTGGAGGGGCATGTAGAGGTGGTCGTCCATGACCTTCAAGTAGGGGTGGAAGAGGCCGCGCTCTTGAGGGGATAGGGCTTGCAAGACCATTTGCCCCGTGTAGTGGAATTGCATACTTAAAAAGCCCAGCACCCGCGGATCCCGTTCGCTGTAGCGGGCCCTCAGCCGGCCACAGAGCGGCGCGATCTGCACCGAAAAGCGAGCCGGCGAGAGGCCCTCCCCACAACTTTCCGCTGCCGCCTCAAATAAATCCCGAGAATCCTCGGCAATTTGCCAGGGATCGATCAAGTCCGGATCCAGCCGCTGCTTGGGTATTTCAGCAGCCAAGAGCCGCTCTGTCTTGGCCCAGGCCTGGGAGCTGGCAAAGCGCAGGGATCCCTTCACTTTGTCGGCCAGTTGGGCGCCCGGCAGCTCGCCCAAGGCCGCCTGCGCCCGCAGCTTGTCTACATATTTTTGGGCCCACAGGGTGGCCAAGCTGCAAGTTGTAGCTGTTTCTGCACTTCCCATCGATCCCACGGCCTCGCCCGAGAAGCTAGATTCTGTTACCTACAATACCCTTAGCACGTCGCCGTTGCAGCCTGTAAACAACTTACAGAATATTAATTCCCCCGCAACAATCGTTTACGTCGGGAAAGGGCACTCCCCCTAGCCGGCAAGTTGGCAACACCTTAAAATATCCTAAAATCCGCTCGGAAAAGTGGAGTTTTTGTGGCAGAATAGACTGTAGATCGATCGATGGCAAGGATCCGGATCCCGGCCTCACCGGACTGAACTCTTTACTGAGGAGAAAGAGCGTATGGCTCTCCGACTTGGCGATACAGCTCCCAATTTTACGCAAAAGTCCACCCACGGCGAAATTGACTTCTACTCCTGGGCCGGGGATAGCTGGGTAGTGTTGTTTTCCCACCCTGCCGACTACACGCCGGTCTGCACCACCGAACTGGGCACCGTTGCCAAGCTGATGCCCGAATTTGAAAAGCGGGGGGTGAAGGTGCTGGCCCTCAGCGTGGACGATGTGGACTCCCACCTGGGCTGGGTGAAAGACATCGAGGAAACCCAGAACGCTATCGTGAACTACCCCATCTTGGCAGATGTAGACCGCAAGGTCTCGCAGCTCTACGGCATGTTGGATCAAACCAACCTTAACCAAGAAGGGCTGCCCTTGACGGTGCGCTCGGTTTTCGTTATCGATCCCAACAAGAAAATCCGCCTCATCCTTACGTATCCGGCCAGCACGGGCCGCAACTTCGACGAGCTTTTGCGGGCCATCGACGCTCTGCAGTTGACGGATAAGTACAGCGTCGTCACCCCTGCCGACTGGAAAGATGGCGACGACGTCATTATCCCGCCTTCGCTGCAGGATCCTGAAGTGCTAAAAGAAAAGTTCCCGAAAGGTTACAAGGAGCTCAAGCCCTACCTGCGGCTCACCCCTCAGCCCAATAAGTAAGTCCACCCCCCTTGGCAGGAAGGGATCCCTTCTCCGCCGAAGCCGTGATTCCTTTCTCTGGATCCCCGCCGAGGGGATCCTTGACTTTATGGTTCTTTAAACCCGCCTAAGACGGTTTCGGAGGGCGCTGCGCTGGCCTAGGCGAAACCTCCTCTTCTGGGAGAGAACGATCGCCGGTGGGGTTGGGATCGAGTTGGGCGGCAAGTTTAGGCTTCGGGGAAGGAAGCTGCTGCTGTTTCGGCCAGCCTCTCCACTGTAAAGTAGCGATGGAACTTATCCGTCACCCGCAACCAGGGGGAGCGGCTGCCTTCTTTGCGATAGCGGGTCACAAAGCCCTTTTCCACCAGCTCTGCCACGTGTTGGTAAGCGCCCTGACCGCGCAACTCCACCAAGTCAGCTTGCGAGAGGGGGCCACGTAGAACGATGGTTGCCAAGGTACGGGTGGCGCCCACCCCGATTTCAGGGGGCAAGAGCTGGTTGGCCAGCTCCAGAAAAGGCTCCCGCAACTGCAGAGCAAACCCCTCCTCCACCTGCAGCACCTCTAGGGCAGAATCGCGGTGGGCGTAGTCTTCCATCAGCTCCAACAGCGCATCGTAGGCCTCCTCGCGGCTGCAGTGGGCCAACTGGGCCAGCGTCGATAGGGCCAACGGCTGTCCCTTCAGGTAGAGGATTGCCTCGATCTGATTTTTCAGGGCTAAAAGACGCCCCCCTCCTATCTCTGGCCTGGAATCTGAAACCGACTTGGAACGACGCGAGGGCATAGCGACAAGGGATCCGCTAACCTGTCCCGTAGCATAGCAGCAGTTGCAGACTGAGGGATCCCTGCTGGGGCGGCCTGGGCCAAGGCGAGCGTTGCTATGCTAAACCATGGCAGGGTCTGCTTTCTCGCCCATCGCGCTACTCGGTGCGGAGTACAATTGCACAGCCTGAAGCCAATTGCGTAGCATAAATAGGGTTTGGGGATCCCAGAGAATTGGAGAGGTGTCCGAGCGGTTTAAGGAAGCAGTCTTGAAAACTGCCGTGGTTCACGCCACCGTCGGTTCGAATCCCACCCTCTCCGTTGCTTTTCCGTTGCTTTATTGAGTAACCCACAATGCTGTTCGGCGGATCTAGCCCCCTACCACGCCCCTACTCCTAGATAGGCCCTTCTACGCCTATCTAGAGGTTGGCTATCTCTTCGACGTAGCCGACCGACTGAGGGCCAGGGCCCAGGGCAAACCGCTGCCAGCGGGGCACAACCCGGAGCCCCGAAACATCAGCTTCATCTACCGGACAGAGGCAGGCTGGAAGCGGGTGGTGGTGCAAAAGGACAACAAGCTGCAGCTCTACAGGCCCAGGGAGAATTGACTGGAAAAGTGGCCTCTGGCATATTACAGGGCAACCGCCAGATCAAGTAGAGCGCAATGCACACGCCGAGCTGGAAGCCCCACCCAATCCTCAAATATGAGCGGAGTGACTGCTATCCCTATATAGTTCTTCCCACCCCCATCAGCCTGCAACTGAGCGGGCCAGAACTGCCCCCTCGCCCCAGAGAACCTGAGCCACCTCAACTACCCCCTCGACCAGTCAAGCCGCAACTACCAGAGCTCCCAACCCGTGTGATGGACAAGCTCCAGGCTGCCCTGTCAACTGGAGCTGGAGTCGTTGCCCTAATTGCGCTGATTATTGCTGAGGCTCCATTCTTTCTAATCTTGGCAGGGATGGCTGGTGTGGCCACCTTAGCCCGCTTCTTATACGAATCCTGGACTTATGAAGAGAGAATGGAAAAATACGAGAGAAAAATGCAAAGTTACAGCCTTTTAATTTAAAATAGGGTACAGGTATTCAAGAGGAAGGAGAGAAAGGAATGCCGACTCATTCTTTGGATTTGCGGCAAAGAGTTGTAGCAGCCTACCAGGCAGGTAACACCTCCATCCGCCAGGTAGCTAAACGCTTCATGGTGACCAAAAGAACAGTACACCGCTGGGTGCGACAGTACCAACAAACTCAAGATTTAGCCCCTAAGAAAGCAGGCACCAAGCGAGTGGGCATTTTGGAACAACATCGGCAGGAAGTGATGGCAATTATTACAGAACACCCAGACTTCT
>NZ_AXUX01000001.1:1681300-1778571 GCF_002760475.1 Synechococcus sp. 63AY4M2
GGATGAAGAAAGGAGACTTTTTGGAGTTTTTGAGAAGCGAGTTATGTCCGAAGCTAGATGCGAGGAAGGTTGTGATTATGGACAATTTAAATATCCACAAGAGTCGGGAAGTTGAGGAATTGATTAGGGGGACAGGAGCACGAATCCTATACCTGCCTGTGTATGCGCCGGAGTTGAATCCCATTGAGATGATGTGGTCGGTGTTGAAGCATTTTATTCGGCAGCTTTGCAGAATTGGGAAATATAGCATGGAGCAGATAGTGAAGACTTCTTTACTACTGATCAATCCATCCTCCTTCCGAAGTTGGTTTGCTAAGTGCTGCTATTGTACCCCTTGAGCCCTTAACAGGCTGTAGCTGCCCAGCTCGGCAAAAGTGGCATCCAGCGCCGCTGCCACATAGCCCACGGCCAAGTGGTCGATAGGGCGGGTGCGGTTGAGCTGATCCCCGTACTTGCTCAGCCAGCCTTCTGCGTAGTGGGAGTGGGTGAGCTGGGCTTCGCCGCCGCTGGGGCTGGCCTGCAGCTCCAGTCGCCCCAAGCCGAGAAAGCTGAACACCTGGGATGCCACCGCCAGCCGCTCTGCTGCCTGCTGCACTCCCAAAGTCTTAAAAGCACCTTGGAGCAAGCTGTAGAAGATCTCCTGAGCTGCCTTGCGCAGGATGCTCACCCCGTCAATCCAGTCGGGATCCTCAATGGTCTGCTGCAGGAATAGGTTGTAGTGGTGGCAGTGGAAAATCACCGGCTCGCCAAAGAGAGAAATGAGCTTGCGCTCGCGGTCAAGGCGTAGATGCTCCAACATAGGTGGCTTGAGCTCGAGGCGATAGGAAGGGGCAACAGTTGACGACTTCTACAACCTTAGCCTTTAGCTAGGCAAGGCAATAGGCAAGCGCTCTACCCCCAATACCTCAGATACCGCTTTGTGGAGAATGCGGAGCTCCTGGGGGTTTAGGGTGCCTTTTTCTAGGCGGATGCGGTCAATGCCCGTTTTTAGGGACAAGCGCAGCATGACAAAGTTGGGATCCGGAGCGTAGCGCTTGGCGTAGCTAATCAAAGCCTGAGCAGTGGATAGGGTGCCGTCTTGAACAGGAGGCAGCAGCGGTTTGCCGTCGATGAGGATAGCTTTGATCCGCTCTGAAATTGCTTTGAGGTCGGTGATGGAGCGGGTCAAAAACAAAACAAAGTAGTGACTTTTGGGGAAAGACTTCAGGATCACCCGCACATGAGATGAGCCCGTTGTGAGGTAATCCGTCTCCTCCTCAGGGCTGACCGTTTGGCAAAGGCGGTTGTTGGCTTGGAGCAAATCGCTGGCGTAGGTGCCCAAAAGTTCCAGCGCCTGTTCTTCCTGGGCATCGCGGGCGTAAGTTACTTTGGCTACCGTTTTGCCATCCGTGACCCGCCCTACCAAGACGGCGATGAGGCCAGGGAGCCCAGGAATATGCTGCTCAATTACACTTTGCAGGGTGCGAATAGCCATGCTCCTCTCCGAGGTTAAGACTAGGTTCTTCGCTCATTGTAGCGATTAGGAAGCCTAACCCACGAACATTTACTGATATTGACGAAGCTTTCCGAGGAGGCTCAGCCCTCGCGCCACGGATCCCAGTTCTCATGAAATTTGCCTTCCAGGATGGCCTGGCGCATCTTTTGGGTGTAGCGCATCAGCTCCGTGATGTTGTGGATGGAAAGCAAGGTGTAGCCCAGGATCTCTTGGGCGCGGATGAGGTGGCATAAATAGGCGCGGCTGAAGTGGCGGCAGGTGTAGCAGGGACAGTCGGGATCAATGGGATCTAGGCTGCGGCGGTGTTCGGCGTTCTTGATGTTCCAGCGTTGGCCGCGGCTGATCACGGTGCCGTGGCGGGCATAGCGCGTGGGAATGACGCAGTCAAACAAGTCCACGCCGGCAGCCACTGCCGCCCGCATCTCGGCATAGGTGCCTACCCCCATAAGATAACGGGGGCGATCCGCCGGCAACAGAGGAGCTGTTTGTCGTACCACCGCGTGCATCAGCTCCACCGGCTCTCCCACGCTGACGCCGCCGATGGCATAGCCGGGCAGATCCAGCCGGCAGACTTCTTCTGCTGCCTGCCGACGCAGCTCCGGGTAAACCCCGCCCTGGACAATGCCAAACAAAGCCTGGTCTGAGCGGCGGTGGGCCTCCACGCAGCGCTTCAGCCATTGAGTAGTCCGCCGCACCGCTGCCGCCACCGCCTCAGGGCTAGCAGGATAGGGCGGGCACTCGTCAAAGGCCATGATGATGTCTGCCCCCAGGGCATTTTGGATCTGGATAGACAGCTCCGGGGTGAAACGGATGAGACGGCCATCGCGGGGCGAGCGAAACGTTACCCCTTCCTCGTCGATTTGGCGGATGGCGCTGAGGCTGAAGACCTGGAAACCCCCCGAGTCGGTGAGGATGGGGCCCGGCCAAGCCATGAAGCGGTGCAGCCCCCCGGCCTCTTGGATGATGCTTTCGCCAGGCTGGAGGTGGAGGTGATAGGTGTTGCTGAGGATAATGTGGGCGCCGGTTTCCTTGAGTTGGGCAGGGGTGAGGGTTTTCACATTGGCCAAAGTCCCCACCGGCATGAAGCAGGGGGTGGGGATCTCCCCGTGGGGGGTAATGAAGTATCCTGCCCGCGCCTGGGTATTGGGACAAGTGCCCTCGCAAACAAAGGTAAAAGCTGCCAAAGTTAGCGCTCTGGATCCATTGCGTGCGCAGCCGAGCTTAGCATAAGGGCAGGATCCCCTTCCAAAGCCCGCCTCAGACCTTGACAAGGATCCCTTTCCTTGGGCATCCTTATAGATCACCGCGGAACTGGCGGAATGGTAGACGCGCTAGATTCAGGTTCTAGTGGCAGCAATGCCATCGGGGTTCAAGTCCCCGGTTCCGCATCTAAGTACAGCTAAGATCTCTGGCTTCACCTCTACTTCCTCTTACAGAGTCAGCTCCTTTTCAATTTGAGCCAGCTTAATACGGGCAAGGGCCAGGTTTCCTTTCTCTCGATCCAGGGCCAGATAGAAAAACAAGCCAGGTATATTCCTGAGTAGATACATCAGGTGGTACTGAGTCTCCAGAATGATAAGTATCTCTTCAATTCTGTCAGTGAATCCAAGGGACTCCGCAGCTCGCATCTTAGCGCGGATCACCTCTGTGTTTCCGGCAACAGCCAGCTCTAGATTAGCTTCGGGAAAGGCAGGGCTGTTGGTACCCTTGTATCCCAGGCACATCCCGGTTTTCCAATCCCCCAGCGCTACCCCAGTGCTCCATCGATGCTCAGAGCTTTTACCAAACTGTCTTGGAGTTTTTGCATGACTGAGAGTATTCCCCCTTTACAAAGCTCGTCGCTCTATAGTAAGTCTTCCGTTGAGAAATTTCAACTCGAAGCTTGCTTAAAAATGTTAGGATTTGATTATTTATAGGGTAAGTGAAACCAAATGCATTAGAGGAAGCTTATTAAGCTTTCTCATCTTTGACATCAGTATAAATACTGAAACTGGGATCCGGTAAGTCTTTTTCCCTTCTGCCCGCGGCGGCTCTGGACGGGCCACGGCTCAGACTCTTATTTTGGCTCGTTTGCAGGAGCTAGAGTAGCTGACGCAGGCGTGGTGAAAATGTAGCGAACCGAACCAACGGGAAGCTGGTTTGGGGATCGGATCCCTGTAGCTTCCGGTGGAGAGGCTTGGAAGTTATGCTGGGGTTACCTCTTTTACCTTGAGACTATCGACCTCCGAGATCGGTGGATCGGGATCCCTTTCTCTCCGCTTAGTTTGACCTATGCCTAAGGCCCCCCTCCCCCCCAATGAGGAGCAACGGCTGGCTGCCCTGCGGCAGTATCAGATTCTCGATACGGCGCCTGAAACTGCCTTTGACGAGATCGTCCGCCTTGCCGCCTACATCTGCGGCACGCCCATAGCTCTGGTCAGCCTTATCGACGAACACCGCCAGTGGTTTAAAGCCAAATTCGGCGTCGATGTGCAGGAGACCCCACGGGATGTGGCCTTCTGCGCCCACGCCATCTTGTCGCCTAAAGAGCCGCTGGTGGTGCCCGATGCCACTCAGGATCCCCGCTTTGCCGATAACCCGTTTGTCGCTCAAGAGCCCCACATTCGCTTTTACGCTGGCATTCCCTTGGTAACTCCAGAAGGGCAGGCCCTGGGCACGCTTTGCGTTGTCGATTATCAGCCTCGGCAGCTTAGGCCGGAGCAATTGGAGCAGCTCAAGGCTCTGGCCCATCAGGTAGTAGCTCAGTTGGAGCTGCGCCGTACTTTGAGGGAACTGGCTCAGACGCGTCTGCTGCCTAAGTCGGGGGATACTAAACCTGCCCGCAAAAACCGCTTTCTCCTCAAAGTTACCGCTGGTTTTGGCCTGGCTGCCCTGATCTTGGCAGGGATCGCCTACTCCGCCCACCGCGCTGCTTCCCGTCTGCCCCAGATCAACAGGGAGGTAACCCAGCTTCTAGAAGAGCACGAGGTTCTAGAGAAGCTGCTAAGAGAAGTGCAGGCCGCAGAAGTCCACAAGCGCAGCTATCTCCTTACAGGCAATGCGAGCTTCTTACGGAGCTATCAGACAAGCACCGATTCGCTGTTTGCTCTTCTGAATCGGCTACAGGAATTTGCGGCCTTGGATCCCGTGCAGCAAGAGCACCTGAGCCGGCTAGAGCTGCTGCTGGCGCCGTGGCTGAAACTCAACCATGATTTGATTGAGCTGAGGAAGCAAGGGGAGCTATCTGCGGTTCAAGAAGCGCTGCAAAGTCAGGAAGAGGAAAAATTGAGGCAGCGGATTGTCGACGTGGTAGCGTCGCTAGAAGAGGAAGATCACCGCTGGCTGCAGCAAAGTAGCGATCAGTTTCAGCTAGCCTGGAGCCGCACCAATGCCATCCTGCTAGCGGGTCTAACGTTTACCTACTGCATCTTGGCTGCTGTTTACTCCCTCATTCGCCGAGAAAGTGCTGAGCGGGAAAAGGCAGAGCGATCCCTCAAGCAAGAGCGAGATTTTACCAACGCGGTTATTGATACAGCAGGGGCGCTGGTGGTGGTTCTGGATCCTGAGGGACACATTTTGCGCTTCAACCGCGCTGCCGAGCAGCTTTCTGGCTACTCGCTGGCAGAGGTCAAGGGCCGGCTGCTATGGGACTTAGGTTTGATCCCACCGGAGGACGTGCCCAGTGTAAAGCAAGCTTTTGAACAGCTCAAGGGCAACTATTCCCTCTTTTTGAATCGCCATGAGAATTTTTGGCGCACCAAGCAAGGGGCACTGCGGCTGATTGACTGGACCAATACCGCCTTAATCGGTGCCAACGGTGAGGCAGAGTTTCTCATGAGCACCGGCATCGACATCACCGACCGCAAGCTGGCGGAGCTGGCCTTGAAAGAAAGCGAAGAGCGCTACCGGGATCTCTTTGAAAATGCCAGCGACCTCATCCAGAGCGTGGATGCTGAAGGGCACTTTTTATATGTCAACCGCGCTTGGAAAGAGACCTTGGGCTATGACGAAGCTCAAGTTTATCAAATGACCCTCTTCGACATTCTCCATCCCGACTGCCGGGAGCACTGCCAGGCTCTTTTCCAGAAGCTTCTAGCAGGGGAGAAACTGGAGAGGGTAGAGACAGCTTTCCTCACGGCCACTGGTGAAACTGTTTGGTTGGAGGGCAATGTCAACTGCCGCTTTGAAGATGGAGTGATGGTGGCTACGCGAGGCATCTTCCGCAACATTACCGAGCAGAAGAAAGCGGCAGAGGAATTGGAGCGGCAAAACCGCCGGGCTCAGTTGCTAGCCAATCTCAGCTTGAAGATCCGCGAATCTTTGGATATCGCCGAGATCCTAGAGACGACGGTAACAGAAATCCAAGCCCTGCTCAAAGCCGACCGAGTCTTGGTCTACCGCTTCCAGCCGGATGGTTCTGGGATCATCTCCAAAGAGAAAACTCAGCCGGGGATCCCCTCCTTGCTGGGAGAGGTGATCGAGGATCCCTGTTTTCAGGAGAAATACGCCCAGCTCTACAGCCAGGGCCGCGTTCGCGTTGTTAGCGATGTGGAAAGTGAAGGACTGGAGCCTTGTTACCTAGAGCTGCTGCAAAAAATGCAGGTCAGGGCCAACATGGTGGTGCCGCTGTTTTTGGAGCAGCAGTTGTGGGGGTTGTTGCTGGCCCACCAGTGCTCTGGCCCGCGTCAGTGGCAGCCGTTTGAGATGGAGCTGCTGTCGCAGTTGGCCAACCAAATTGGCATTGCCCTCACCCAGGCAGCCCTTTTGGAGCGGGAGAGAAAGCGCAGCCTGGAGCTGGAGCAGGCCCGCAAAGCAGCTGAGCAGGCTGCACAGGCCAAAAGCAGCTTCTTGGCCACCATGAGCCACGAGATCCGCACCCCCATGAACGCGGTGTTGGGGATGACGGGCCTGCTGCTGGAGACCCCCCTCAATGCAGAACAGCGGGACTTTGTAGAGACCATCCGCGTCAGCGGCGATGCGCTGCTCACCCTCATCAACGACATCCTGGACTTCTCCAAATTGGAGGTCGGGGAAATGGAGCTGGAGATCCTAGATTTCGATCTCCGCTCGTGTCTGGAAGAGGTGGCGGATCTGTTTGCCCCCACTGCCCACGCCAAGGGATTGGAGCTGGCAGTGCTCATGCCGCCGGAAGTGCCGCGCTATCTGCGGGGGGATGCGTCGCGCCTGCGGCAAATCCTCAACAATTTGGTAAGCAATGCCATTAAGTTTACCCATCAGGGGGAGGTGGTCATCCAGGCCGAGCTGATGCAGGAAACAACCACCCACGTCCAGCTCCGGCTTTCGGTAAGGGATACAGGGATCGGGATCCCCAAGGAGGCCCAAGCCAAGCTGTTTCAGCCCTTTACCCAAGTGGATGCCTCCACCACCCGCAAGTACGGGGGCACAGGACTTGGCCTGGCCATTTGCAAGCAACTGACAGAGCTGATGGGAGGTCGGATCTTCCTGGAGAGCGAGGAGGGCCGCGGCAGCACCTTCAGCGTTGAGCTGACCCTGGAGCGGCAGCCCTATGCCCAGCAGCTTGCCCAGCCTTCTGCTCGTGTCCCGGTGGATTTGCAGGGCAAGCGGCTGTTGGTAGTGGACGACAATGCCACCAATCGCAAGATCCTGCGCTGCCAGGCCACGGCTTGGGGAATGGTGGTGGAAGAGGCCGAAAATGCCTATCAGGCTATGGACAAACTGCGCCAAGCCGTTCGGGAAGGCAGACCCTTCCCCCTGGCCGTTTTGGATATGCAAATGCCAGAGGTGGATGGGGAGACCTTGGGCCGCTGGATCAAGGCAGATCCACAACTGGCCGAGACGCAACTGGTGATGATGACCTCCCTGGGACTGGGGGAGCACTCCCGCCGCGCTGCCGAAATCGGCTTTGCCGCCTACTTGGTTAAGCCGGTAAAACAAAGCCGTCTGCAGGAAGCGCTGGTCATGGCGCTGGGGAAATCTTCTGGTTTATCCACTTCGCTCTTGGGAATGAGTCCCGTCCTCCCTCAGACGACCCCCAGGGAGGATCGTCCCCGTCAATCGCTGCGCATCCTGCTAGCAGAAGACAACCCCGTCAACCAAAAGGTGGCTTTGCGCCAGCTCGAGAGTTTGGGCTACAAGGCCGATGTGGTGGCCAATGGTCAGGAGGTATTGGATCTCCTACAGCAGGTCAGATATGACCTTATTCTCATGGATTGCCAAATGCCGGTGATGGACGGCTACGAGGCCACGCGCCGTCTGCGCCAGCGGGAGCGGGGATCTGGCCACCACACCGTGGTGATTGCCATCACGGCCAACGCTATGCACGAGGATCGGGAGCGCTGCCTGCAAGCAGGGATGGACGACTATCTCAGTAAGCCGGTGCTAAAGGAGGATTTGGAGAGAGTGATCAACTACTGGAGCCGCCAGATCGCCTCCTCCGCACTAGGAGCAGCCAATGGGCCTACCTCCGAGGTGGCTTCGCCCGCTCCGCCTTCTCCTAAGGGTGCCAGCGGCAACTCTGATCCCACGCTGCCCTATCCCATCGACTCGGCTTACTTGGAGCGGGCTACGGGCGGCGACAGCCAGTTTCAGCGGGAGCTGCTGCAGGTGTTCGTCCAGGATTGCCAGAACCTGTTGCCGCGGCTGCGCCAAGCCGTTGCAGCGGGTAATGCTGAAGACTTGAGAAAAATTGCCCACCGCCTCAAGGGAGCCAGCGCCAACGTGGGGGCCCATGCCTTTTCTCAAGCAGCCCGCGAGCTCGAGCACCTGGGGGTGCAACTGGCCCAGCAGGGATCCCAGGCTGATGAGCTAGCCTGGGCCAGCGCTTCCCAGAAGCTGGAGGAGCTGGAGCGGATCTTGGCCGACATTCGCCAGTACTTGCAGGATTTGGAGGCCTAGGGCTTCTTAGACTTGTCGCCCTCACCCCCAGCCCCTCTCCCAAAGGAAGAGGGGAGATGGGGATCAAGAGGAGCAAATTGGTGCAGCTGTTTGGGCCTCGTTCTGGCTCGAAATTGCGGCAAAAGCCCGGCTGCTTGATCAATCTGGGAGAGGACAGCCGGGCAGACAGTATCTAGCTAGTGCTTCAACCCGATCGATCGGGCGGGTTGGGCTTACATCAGGCCAATTTGAGAGAGGATCCCTTGGCCGGTCAGCAACTCGGTGGCCACGCCAATCACAAAGCCCAACATCGCCAGACGGCCATTCCATTTTTCGGCAAAGGGGGTAAAGCCAAACTTAGCTTCTTGGTTCTCCATGGTTTTAACTCCATCAGTGGGTGACATCTCCAATGTGGCTCAAGTATTAAAAACTGTCAAGTTTTGTGTCGAGAGCTAACAAGTTCGACTTCCCCTCTTTAGCCTAGCGCCTTTGGTATTGGCGGTCGCCAAACAGGACTTGCCGTTCCTCGTCGCTGAGGGGCTGGTCGGGGGATCGGCGCGCCTCTGCCAGCAGTTGCAGGCCCTTCTGCGCCGCGGGGCGGGCCTCGATGGCCGCCAACCAGCGTTGGACGTTGGGGAACTCTTCGATGTTCAGCCCCTGCCGTGGGTAGCCTCGCATCCAGGGGAAGCTGGCAATGTCGGCGATGGAGTAGTCGCCCGCCAGGTACTCCGACTCGGCCAAGACCCGTGCCACCACCCCAAACAAGCGCCGCGTCTACGCATCAGCACGAGAGACAGGGGTACATCACCTGCTTTTCACCGTTGTCCAGAGGGCGTCGATGAGGCGCAGCTCTTCCCCTGACAGCACCTTGAGGTAGCCCAGTTTGGCAAAGGTTTCTTCATCGGGGTAGATGGCCGGGTTTTGCCGATCTTCTGGGTTGATCATGGGCAGCGCTGCGGCGTTGGGGGTGGCGAAGCGGTTGTAGTTGCTCAGTTGAGCGCCGACCTCGGCATCCAAAATGAAGTTGATGAAGCGGTTGGCCAGCTCTGGGTTAGGAGCTTTGGCAGGGATAGCCATCACGTCAAGCCAAATGTGGGCGCCCTCGCGGGGGACAAAGTAGCCAATGTTGGGATTTTCTTCGGCAGCTTGCAGGGCATCACCGCTGTAGACAACCGCCACATTGGCTGTCCCGGAGACCAGTTGATTTTTGCCGCCCACCCCGCCAATGAGACCGGCGCTGCGGCGTTTGGCTTGAATCAACAGCTCCTGAATCTGCTGCAGCTCTGCGGGAACGGTAGTACTGGGGTCAAAGCCCAGGTAGAAGGCGGCAGCCGCAAGCATAGAGCGCATCTCGTCGATCATCACAAAGGGGCCGTACTGCTGCTTAGGATCAAAGATCAGCCCCCAGGAACGCTCAAAGTTTTCCGGCAGGCGGTCTTTGCGGTAGCCAATGCCGGTGGTGCCCCACTGGTAGGGAACGGTGTAGGTGTTTTCTGGGTCAAAGGGCAAGCCGACAAACTTCTCGTCCAGGTTGCGGAGATTGGGAATGAGGTTTTTGTTGAGAGGCTGCAGCAGGCCCAGCTCCACCATGTTGGGCACAACGTAGTCGGTGGGCACGACAATGTCGTACTGGCTGACGCCGCCCCCCCGCAGCTTGGCAATCATGTCCTCGTTGGACTCGTACACACTCACCACTACGCGGCTGTTAGTGGCTTTCTCAAAGGCCGTGAGAATGGCTGGGTCAATGTATTCCGACCAGATGTAGAGTTGGAGGGTTTGTTTTCGGGCAGCAGTTCCTAAGCGCCAAAAGAAAAGTAGGGCCAGTAGACAGCAGAGCAAAGCAACGGCCGTGGCAATTCTCTTTTTCATGGGCATTTTCAAACCTAGTGGAGCTGGACGTCGCCCTTACACCTAGCCGTGGATCTGGAGCGATCCTGTCCGGCCAACTGCAGTTCAAACCCCTGCTCTAGCCTACCACCTGGACTTCCCCGTTGCTGTTCTCCCCAACCAAGAAGAGCAACTGATATAGCCGCTGCTGCTCGGCAGGGTTACAGTAACGCTGTTGCTGCGTGGGCCAATCTTGGAGAGCCAGCTTCTGTTGTTCCTGCAGCCAGTTCTGCAAGCTTGAGTCGGCAGGTAGCTGGGCCTGGAGAACTTGCAAGTCGTTAAAGCGGCCCAACTGTTCCTGCAGACGCTTGAGGGCCTTCACCCAGCTTTGGAGGGTCTCTCCGTAGAAGGGGGCAAAAAACTCTAGCTGGTAGCGCAGGCGTTTGGTGGCTTTGCGCAGGTCATGCAGTTGTTCAGCCTGAGCTTCGGTTTCGGGGAAGGCCGGGATCCGCCAACCCGGCTGCAGGAACCACGCCGCTACTAGCGGCGCCAAAAGATGGGGCAAGCTCTCCTGCACAGGAAGCTGGGCCGCAGGCCAGTAGCGAGGAGAAACCAGCCACTCTTCGCAAGCAGCCTGGAACTTCAGGAAGTCCTCCTCTGCCAGAATGCGGCGGGAGTGTTTCTCGGCTTGAGCTTGGCGCCGCTGCAGCTTTTCCTTCAGCTCCTCTAGCTCCGCCTGCTGGTCTGCCGGGATCCCTTGCCAACAGGGTTCGCGGAGGATTTCTAGCAACACGTCCAGATCCCGCTGCTGGCCCAGCGTCTTGATCAACTTTCGCAAACGTTTGGGCCTGAGCGGCTTGGGCAGGCGCAGGGATCCCTGAAACACTTCCGCCCAGGTGCCGATGCGGCGCAAGCTCACCCGGATCTGATGAAGGGATTCTGCCGCCTCCGGGTGGTGCTTGAGCACTCTCCCCACATGCTTCTGCAGCCGCTGCCATTGCTGGCTCAGCAGTTGGTGGGCCAAAGCAGCTAGCGGGGGCAAGCTTGAAGACGAGAGCAAGAGTGACTCCGAGGACTCCGCCTTGCCGAGGCTCTCAGTTTTCGATTCAGCAGCAATGATGTCCACCGCAAGTCTTCTCTACCCACGACAACAACTCCAAAGAGCGGCAAACTCCCCTGCCCTAGCCTACCTAGGCTAGCTTGAGCCGCCCCCTGCTCCCCCCTTTTTAACCAAATCTTAACCTTTCGTCTAGGGCCTTGGGACTGCTGCCAGCAGGCGAGGCTTGACCACCGACCAGATGCGGGCAGCCACCTCCAGGGGGGATCCCCCGGCGTCAATGCGGACAATCCGCTGCGGCTCTGCGGCGGCTAGAGCTTGAAATCCGCGGTAAACCCGGCGGTGGAACTCCAGGTGCTCCTGTTCGAGCTTGTCGCCAAGACGGGAGCGCGCCAGCCCCACTTCGGGAGCAAGATCCAGCCACAGGGTAAGCTGCGGCTGCAGCCCGCCGGTGGCCAAGTGGTTGAGCTGGCGGATCTGCTCCAAGTTCAGGCCTCGACCGTAGCCCTGGTAGGCCAAGGTGGAATCGGTGAAGCGATCACAGATCACCACTTGTCCCACCGCGAGAGCCGGCGCGATGACCTTGTTCACGTGTTCAGCCCGATCCGCAGCGTACAGGAGCAGCTCGGCCAGCGGCGTCAAGGGATCCCCGTGCAACAGCAGCTCCCGCAGCGCTTCGCCCAGCGCCGTCCCTCCCGGCTCGCGGGTAGACACGCAGGCGTAGCCTTCTCGTTGCAGCCGCTCGGCCAAGAGGGCTTGCTGGGTGGTTTTGCCCACCCCCTCCCCGCCTTCTAGAGTAATGAACACGGCGCCGTCAGGGGGCTAGCGCAGATTAAGCTGCGGTTGCAAATCAAAGGAGTGGCCCGGCACCATCACGTACACGTCGGGGATGTTGGTGGGCTCCAGGTTTTGCAGGGCCAGCCCCTCCACGTTGGAGCGGAGCGCGTTGTTGACGGCGGTTTCCAGTTGGGACAAAACCTGGGCCTCATTACCCTGAGTGGCTAAGCTGGGAAACTGGTTGTAGACGGCGCGGGCCAAGCTGCTGGCCAAGGGGAGCTGGATCAGGGTGAGGTTGGATCCGCCCAGTTGCGGGCCCAAGGTGTTTGCCCGCCCGCGGATGCCCAAAGCTTGGAGGGCATTGGCCGTTTGGCTGACAGGGATGGTGCAGGTGTCCATCTTGTAAATGGGCACCGAAGCCATGGTGAGGGCAGAGACGCTGGTCAGTTGCACCACGGTAAAGGAAGCCGTGCCGTTGTAGGCAAAGCAAAAATCCCGGAAGGCCGCCGGCACATTGGCAGCGCGGATGGGGCGCTCATCGTCAAAGCCGCCCGACTCGGCAAAGATGTTGCGGATGGCAAACCCGCCGAAGAAGGCCAGCAGGGCCACCACCAGCAGGATGGTCAGATCTGAGGAGGAGACTCCCCCTGAAGAGCTGCTGCTGCGTCCTCCCCCTCCATATCCCCCCCTGCCCCCGTAGCTGGGGGTGTAGCCGTAAGCTGCAGAACGGCTGGAGTCGCTCCGGTAGGAGCCGGCATAGGCGGCAGAGCGGGCGGATCCGTCGTAACCCCAGTTGCTGGAGATAGGGCGCCGGGGAACCAAGGCTTGTCCGGCACGGCTGGGCCGGGGCCGAGAGGACTCCGTCTCGGCACCCCGCGAAGATCCGGCGGCAGCTTCTCGGGCTGAGCTGGCCCTCTGTCCTCCGCGCCCAGAGAGACGAGCAGCGGACGTCTTGCCATCGTTTTGCCTCTCCTCATCCTCTAGCCAGTCTTCGGCACCTCCAGTGGAGGGAGTAGAGCCGTCCTCCGGCAAGGGGGGCGGGGAACGCCGGCCTTGGGACTCTGGGCTGTTGGGAGCTTGGCCGCGGCTTCCCTCGCCGGCAGCAGCCGTTGAGTCTGGAATACGGTTTGGATCCCGGCTTGGATCGCGCTCCTCAGAGAAGGTCATTCTTCAGGCTCCCAACGCAAAACTGGCACTCCCATCTTCCTGTACCGAGGAAACCTTTTGACAGGTAGGATCCACAGAGCTGCAGCCTTAGGGTTCAAGGGATCCCCCCCGCGGCCTCGTGAAACCTTTTCTGGCCCAGGCTGCTGCCATTGTCTCGGCCCCCCTCGTGGAGAATGCAGCCGTACCTTCAAGCTAGCCTAGACTGCGCTCCAAGATGAGGAGCTGTTCTTTCAGGGCTCTCAGGGCCTGGCCGCGGTGGCCGACCGCTTCTTTTTGCGCCGGGCTCATCTCGGCGAAGGTCAGCCCCACTTCGGGCACCCAAAAGAGGGGGTCGTAGCCAAACCCTCCCTTGCCCCGCGGCTGAGCCAGGATCTCCCCGTGGCAGATGCCCTCCACCAAGGCCCGCACCTGGCCCTGGGGATCGACAAGGGCAATGGCGCAGTGAAAGCTGGCTTGGCGGTTGGGGATCCCTTCCATCTCCCGCAGCAGCCGCTGGATGCGGGCGGCATCGTCGGGGGCATAGCGAGCGGAGTGGATCCCGGGGGCGCCGCCAAGGGCTGCCACCGCCAGGCCGGAGTCATCAGCAATGGCCCACTCCCCCAGCGATTCTGCCACGGCCTTGGCCTTGAGAAGGGCATTTTCGGCAAAGGTGCTGCCGCTCTCTTCCACAGTCAGCTCGGCAGGCAGGGGGCGCAGCTCCCAGGCAGGGGCATGGAGCTGAAAAAAGGTGCTGAACTCCCGCCATTTGCCGGAGTTGCTGCTGGCCAAGATCAAGGGGCGTGCCATAAGGGTATCTTAGGGGAAACCAGCAGACAGTGGGGGGGCTGCCCAGGGGCTCAGGGGATTTCCAGAACCATGTTGTGCAGCGCCGTGTTGATCACCAGGGTGGATCCGCACCGCTCCACCTTGCCCCCGTCCCAGTGCATGTGGCCGCAGATGTAGTAGCGCGGCTGCAGGTGATCCACCAAGGGGCGCAAGGTGGGCATGCGGCGGTGGTACCATTTTCCGCCTTCGTCCAACAGGCCCCGCGGCGGCGCGTGGCTGAGCAACAGGTCAATGGGGCGAGGAGGTTGACCGTAGAGGGTGAGCAGCTCCTGCAGATGGCTGCGGGTGAGGGTCCAGCTCCAACCACAGGGGGGAGTCCAGGGCACCGCCAGCACTTGGAGCCCCAGCCACTCAAAGCAACAGGACTGGGTAATCGCCCGCCCCCAACTGCCAGCCAGCGGCTCCAGAACAGAGGCTGCCGGATCGTGGTTGCCGGGCAAAAAGAGCCAGGGCTTGCCCAGACTGTCCACCGCCGCCAGAAAAGATTGCAACTGGGCCACCTCGGCTTGGGCTGTGGGGTGAAAGCCTTGAGTGGCTTTGCAGGAGGGCTTGCCGGCCTTGGAACAGAAATCGCCGCAGTTGATGTAAGCATCCACTTGGGGCAGATGGTCAAGGGCCTGCCGGATCAGCCGGTCGTTGCCGTGGTAGTCGGAGCCGAGGAGCAGTTTAATTCCCATAGGCTGGCGGGAAGCGAGGGGTCTATTGCGGACGAGATCCCTGCAGCAGGGCAGCCACTTGTTGCCAAGAGCTGCGGTACCAGGCCCGCTGGGCCTCCAGCTCCTCTTCCAAAGATCCTGTCGGGCCAAACTCTGGACAGGCATACCCCAGGGAGCGCAGGCCGGCCACTAACAGCGCTGGCGACAGCCACCATTGCTGGGCCAAGCGTAACAGATCCACCTGGGCTTGGTTTTGCAGGTAGTGGCGCAATTGCCGTTGTAAGGCAGCGGCGGAGGGCAGAGGCACCGCCTGGTGGTGCAGGACAATCAGCAGCGCGTCGCCGGGAGTGCAGGAGAGCAACCACTTGAGGTGATCCAAAGAGGGAGGCCAACTCCACAGCCACAGTTGGTTGTAGCGATGGCCAGCTTGGGGGCGGTCGTAGTGGAGGGTCAGGGAGGGATGCTGCTTCGGTGGCAGGACAAACGTAGGGCGCCGGAAGCCGTAGAGGAGGATCGTTCCCCGCGCCTGGGGCAGGAGGGCAGAAAATCGAGATACAGCCTGCCAACGCAGCGGTTGGGTGGGCTGGGGGGCAGGGCGGTAGATCAGCAGGGGGGAGGGTGCTGCCTGGGCGCCAGCTTTGGCATCGGAGAGGGTGGGAGCGACGGCGGCGGGCGAAAGATCGGCAGAGCTGGCTTCTGCGGCAGGCCGGATCCCAAGAATCTCCAGCTCCAGTTGGGTTTCTTCCCCCCACCTTTTGGCCTTGAGGGTGTAGGCGATGTCAATCTGCGCCGGCAGGGGATAGGCGGCGGCCCCTCCCCACCAAATGGCCCACAGGGGACGGCTGCGGGCTTTGGCTGGGGCAGCAAGTGAGGATCCTGCCCCGTCTAGGCCCCGGCTGACGGGATCCCGGAGCAGCAGCTTCAGGTGGCCGGGGGTATCCTCCCCCCTTTGGGCAGGCTGTGGGCAAAATCGCTGCTGTTGCAACACCTGCAGGTTGCGGCTGCAAAAGACCGGCTCCGGATTGCCGATGCCACAGGGCTGCAACCGCTGCAGCTCGCGGTAGAGGTCGAAGGTGAGATCCGCCAGTGCCACCTCCGCGTCGATCTGCACCAGGGGACGGATTTGTTCCGGCTGCAACCGCTGTTGGGCAAATTGCCGAAGCCGCTCTTCCAAAAGAGGCCAGTTTTCCGCCCTCAGGCTAAATCCCCCCGCCGCCGGGTGGCCGCCGTGTTTGCTGAACAAATCTTTGCAAAACTCCAACGCCTGAAACACGTCGAACTCCGGGATCCCCTGCCGCGCCGAGCCGGTAATCTCCCCCTGGGGCGACTGGCTGCCGATAAACACCGGACAGCCAAAACGCTCCGCCAGCCGCGAGGCCACCAGGCCAATTACCCCTTTGTGCCAGCGCTGCTGCGGGGATCCCAAAATCGTCAACACTCGCTCTTGCTGCAGATCCCGCCCTTGCCGGGCGATTTGCTCCAGGGCCTCCGCCTCGATGCGCCCACACATCTGCTGCCGCACCTGGTTGAGGCGTTCGCAGCGGCGGGCCAGTTTTTCTGCCTGCTGCGGATCGTCGGTGGTCAGCAACTGGATCCCCAGCTCCGGTCGGCCAATCCGCCCAATGGCGTTGATGCGCGGCCCCAGGCCAAACCCTACCCACTCTGGCCGCAGCTCCTCTGGGGATCCCGTCATTCCCATCACCGCCAAGAGGGCGCGGATCCCGGCCACCTGGGAAGTGGGCAAGAGAGCCAGCCCCTGCCGCACCCAAAGGCGGTTAACTCCCGTCAGCGGCGCCAAATCGGCAATGGTGCCCACCGTAAACAGTTCCAGCGCCACCCGCTCCAAATGTTCGTCCCCGCGGCGCTCTGCCAAGGCCTGGGCCAGGAGGTAGGCCACCCCCACCCCGGCCATCCCCCGATAGGGAGAAGAGAGGGGGAGCTGTTTGGGATTGAGGATGGCGTCGGCAGGGGGCAACTGGGGGGGCAAGTCGTGGTGATCCGTCACGATCACCGTCAAGCCCAGCTCTTTGGCCAGTTGGATGGGCGCATGGGCGGCAATGCCGTTGTCCACGGTGAGGATGAGGCGTACCCCCTCGCGGTGCAGCTCCTGCACCATGCGGTTGTTGAGGCCATAGCCCTCCCTGAGGCGGCTGGGGATGCGGTAATACACTGGAGCGCCCCGCAGCGCCCGCAGCAGCAGAGCCGTGCTGGTCATGCCGTCGGCATCGTAATCGCCGCAGATGGCAATGGGCTCTTGTCGGCGAATCGCCCCCTCCAGCAATTCCACCGCCAGCGGCAAATCGGCAAAATCTTGGCTGGGCGGGGGCAGGTGGACGGGATCCGGCTGCAAATACTGCTGCACGGCAGCAGGGCTGGAGAGGCCGCGATTGAGCAAGATCTGAGCCAAGACGGGCGAGACCCCCACCGCCTCAGCCAAGCTCTGGGCAGCCAGTGGGTTCACAGGCTGAAACAGCCAGCGTTGGTCAGGGATCCCGGCCATGGCCATCGGTCTTCAGATAGCGGGTAGCAGTGCTACAGTTGGCCTATGAGCTATCTTTTGACCCTAACCCAAAAACGCCTCTCTGCTCCTCAGTCCGCTGCCCATGTATTCTCTGCTGCTTACCTATGGCCTCAACCCCTTGGCGGGACTGAAGCTGTTGGTCAAATCTCCTGAGCAGGCCTCTCTGGGGACGTTGGCCCAACAGCTCTGGAGCCGCCCCGGATCCCGGCGACGCGGGCCGCGCCTCCAAATCTCTCTGGGCCGCCTCGTGCCCGAACAGACCGAGCGACTGTCTAAATTGGAGGTGCTGCTGCGCTTGCGGTTTTTCATCGCCATCGAAGCCGCAACGCCGGAGCAGTCTCTGCCAGCCCTCCCCTCCGGCCAGGGATCCGCCATCCAGCTTGCCCGCTACACGGAGGGCTCACAGCAGTACAAGACGGAGATCATCCGCTTTGCTCTGGGGGGATCCCCGGCCCTCCGCCGACCGAGTCGCCAGCGCTATCGTCGCCGTCGCTTCTGAAGACCGCAGGTGACAGGGGTTGTCAAACCCTCCTCGGCCAGCGGCGTGTCTATACTAGAGGTACACTAAATCTGCGCTTCTCCCGTGAACGCTGGGCTGCGTAACCGCCGCAGATGGATTGCTCGCCTGTGGCTTGCCTCAGGGGGGACGACTTGTACAGGCCTCCTTCCATGCGTCCCTTGGCTGCGACCGGCGATGGCGACGGCGCTCGTGGCCGGATCTCTGGCAGCTTTTGCCCTCGCCCTGCCTGCTGCTCTGGCGCTGACGCGTTACCAAGTTCACGTGTTGGCCGATGGGGCAGCCGAGCTGGCCAAGGTGCGCGCCCAGGTGCCGGACGCCTATTTCGTGCAAGGGGATGGACAAGTGTTCATCTTAGCGGGGACGTTCATCAACCGCAACCACGCCCAACGCCGCCAAGCGGAATTGGAACGGCTGGGGTTGCCGGTGCGGGTGGTGAGCCGCCAAGAGACGGATCCGCCCCTGCCGCCCGCTTTTCCCGCTCCCTCCCCCAGTCCTGCCCCGCCAGCGCCAACGGCTCCCCCCTTCGATCCGCAGCGGCCCTTTGCCACCCAAGTGCCCAACCCTACTGGGGATCCCCGGCTGGAAGAGCGGGTGCGCCGCTTCTTTCCAGGGGCTGCTGTGGTGCAATACCGCGGCCAGGCGGCTTTGCAGACGGGCACCTTCTCCCGCCTGTCGCTGGCGCAGGATCAGGCCCGCTGGCTGACCGCCCAGGGCCTGCCGGCGGTGGCGGTGTCGTTGGCAGGAGAGGAAGCTGTGGGGGATCCCGACTCCAACCCACCTCAGGGGGAGCGCTACTGGGTGTTGGTGGCCGATCCCAGCGGTGAAAAATGGCTTGCACTCCAACAACTGCTAGAGGGATCCCTGCCCTTGATCTACGACGACCTGCGGGTGGTGCGCACCGGCGGGTTTGCCGACCCCGCTGCTGCCGCCGAACAGGTGCGGTACTTGGCCGACCAAGGCTACGAAGCCGGGATCTTCCCCGCCGATCTGCGCCGCTCTCGACCGCTTCTGGTTCAGGATCCCACCCCCTCTGCCGCATCCCTGCGCGCAGAAGGCACGGGCGGATTTTGGGTGGTGGTATCCGCCGGGGCAGAGGCGCTGCCCAAGCTCCAGCAGTTTGCCCCTGACGCTTTTGTGCGCGGCTCAGTGATTCAGGTGGGCACCTACCGGCAACGGGCCAATGCCGAACAGGCGCGGCGTGCTCTGGCTGAAGCAGGGTTTGACGCCCGCATCCTGCCCGTCGAGTAGCGGCAGCCGGATTCAGCCCCTCTCCCTCAGGGATTCCCTCACCCCCAGCCCCTCTCCCTCAGGGAGAGGGGAGATTAGGAACCGTTTCGCGGCTGTTGGGAATAGCTCCATCGGGCTGCTTGGGCCTCGCTGCCCTTTGCACCACTGGTTGGAATCGCCAGGGATCCTTCTTCCAGTGAGATCGCCGCCAGCGTGAGGCGCAAGGTTTCCGCCTGCAATTGGGCTGGGCTGGCCAAGGGATAGGCCAACTGTTGCACCAGTTGGGGGCGATCCCCGCCGCCAAGATCTAGGCCGGGATCCAACCAATCCAACTGCCGCTCGCGGGCTTGCTTTTCCTCGACGCCGCCGAGGCCGAGCCAACGCCGAAAGCTGGGCCAAAGGTGCTGAGGCAAGGGTCGCACCCGCCCCGGCACGGCTCTGTCAAAACAAATGAGAAAATCCGCCTTCCAGCCGTTGCAGGCTGGACAAAGAGGCTGCAGGTTGGCAGCCGTGTTGGGCCCCCCACGGCTAAGGGGGATGATGTGATCCTGGACAGGGGCGGATCCCACCTCCGGCCAGGGCTTGCCACAGCAAGGGCAGCAGGGGTACCAACGCAACAGTTGCCAGAACTCGGCGGCGGCCACCTGGCCCGTCAGGTCGTAGCTGCCCCGTTTTTCCCTGGCGCGGGCAGCCTTCTGTTTCTGGCGTTTTCGGCTGGCACAGGTGGGGCAGGGATCCGGCCGAAACAGGAAACTATCTCCGCACTCTGGGCAACGATAGGGACTCGACATCTGGACTTGAGGCTCTAACCGGGCTAGAGGGCTTGCTTGGCCTGTTGCAGCGTCTGCTCAAACACCTCCAAAGGCTGCGCCCCCGAAAAAGAAAGGCCGTTCAAGATGAAATGAGGGGTGCCGCCGATGCCCAGTTGAGAGGCCAGATCCATATCTCGCTGAATGGCGCGCTCCGCCGCCCGGCTGCGCCGATCCCGATTGAATTTCTCCACATTTAGGCCCAACTTCTCGGCGGTAGCTACATAAAATTCATCCCCAAGCTGGGATTGGTTGGCAAACAGCTCGTCGTGGAACTCCCAGAACTTGCCCTGACGGTGGGCAGCCCAGGCCGCGCGAGCCGCCGCCATCGCCTCCGGGTGGATGCTGGTCAAGGGCAGGTGCTTGTACACCAAGGTCACCTCATTCCCGTGCTCGGCCATGAACTGTTTGAGGGTGTCGTGGGCGCGGGCGCAGAAGGGACATTGAAAATCGGAAAACTCCACCAACACCAACCGCAAAGCGTCGGATCCCAGTTGAGGAGAGTCTCCGATGACGGCACGCGGGTTCTCCCGCAACTGCCGGCCAAATTCTTCCGCCAACTTCTGCTGTTGTTGCTGCTGCTCTTGGTACTGCCGCTGCTGGTACTCCTGCACCGCCTCCAGGATCACCTGGGGGTGCTTGCGAATGATCTGCAGCACCTGCTCCTCCAAATCGGCTGGAGCTGCGAGGGCAACTTGGACAACGCTGCTCATCCCCAGCCAAACCAGCAGCGCGCCGAGGAACCCAGCTTTGGCCAAGCACTGTCCCCACGCGCGAAAAACCCTTGCCAGACTATCCATCCCAAAACCCCCTCTCGAGTATGCCCAGAGCTGTACAGCTCAACCAGGCTAACGCCAGATGGCGGCGATGTCCACCACGCTTTTGGGGGGATCAGGAGTTGGTCGCTTGGAGAAGCTGCTCCTTAATCCGCTGCAACTGACTGGCCCAACGGGGATCCGGCTCAAAGGCCCCTTCAGTCTCGGCAACGACATTGCCTCCACTCCCTTTGTTGCCCCGCTGGCGTTGCTTTTTGCTGGGAGCGGACTTTTCCCCAGACTCTTTGGAGTCTTTGGAAGAACCTCGGGGCTCAGGATCCCCGGGCGCCCTAGAATCCTTGCCAGCATCTTTGGCAGACTCCTTAGCTGGGGAGCTGGAGGCTGCTGCCCTGGCTTCGGCGTCTTCCCGTTTCTCCCGCCGCTGGGCAATCTCGATGCGCAGGTTGACATCGCCAAAGCTGTGGCCGTTGAACTTTTCGATGTACTGCTGCGCCTGCTCTTCGGTGCTCACGGTTACAAACCCGAAGCCGCGACATTTGCCTGTCCGCCGATCCCGAATCACCTTGGTGGAAATGACCTCACCTGCAGAGCTAAAGAGCTTCTCCAATGCCTGACGATCCACCTCTTCCGGCAGATTTCCGACATACAGACGAACGGGCATGATGCAGCGAAGCTCCTATCGAAATAATAACAAAAGGCAGCCAAAAAGCAAGGTGCTAGGTCAAAGGCGCTCAAGCCGACAGCAAATTTCAAAACCCAGTAGCCTTCGGTGGTCTATTGTTGCACCACAGCGGGGCACAAAGCACAACCTTTGCAAATCACAAGGCTATCTTCTAATTTACCTTAACTTGGAGCCACCCAGACGAGCAGAACGGTTTCCGTCATGGATTGCTTTGTACAGTCGGCCGCTGCAGCAGGCCCTGATCCCTAAGACAAACCGGTGGTGTTCAGGCGATCTCGATGTTGAAAAGGTCGGGCCTGGGGGCCTGTATAGTCGGCTACAAGATGGCCTCGCCCTCGCAGTTGGTAGCGGTAGGTCACCAAGCCCTCCAAACCCACCGGGCCGCGCGGCGGCAGCTTTTGGGTGCTGATGCCCACTTCTGCCCCCAAGCCGTAGCGAAAGCCATCGGCAAAGCGGGTGGAGGCATTGTGAAAGACCCCTGCTGCGTCCACTTCGTCGAGGAAGCGCTGGGCAGCGGCGGCATCTTCGGTCACGATGGCCTCGGTATGGCGGGATCCGTACCGCTCGATGTGGGCAATGGCTTCGTCGAGAGAATCCACCATTTTGATGGCCAGAATCAGGTCGGCGTACTCCGTGCGCCAGTCGGCCTCGCTGGCCGGGATCAGATCGGGCACCAGTTGGCGGCAGCGGGGATCCCCGCGCAACTCCACCCCCTTCTCGCGCAGCGCCTGCACGGCCAGGGGCAAAAACCGGGGGGCGATCTCTGCGTGCACCAGCAGGGTTTCGATGGCGTTGCAGGCGGCGGGGTACTGGGTTTTGCTGTCCAGGGTTAGCCTCACCGCCATGTCCACATCGGCAGCCCGATCTACGTACAAGTGGCAGAGGCCATCGGCATGGCCCAGCACCGGGATGCGGGTATTTTCCATGATGTAGCGGACAAAGCTGCTGGAGCCGCGGGGGATGATGAGATCCACCAGCCCTTCCAGTTGCAGCAGGGCCTTGACCTCGGCACGGCTGGTGAGCAACTGCAAAGATCCCTGGGGAAACTCGGGGATCTGCTGCAGCCCCGCCTGGATGGCCGCCATCAATGCCTGGCAGGAGCAGAGCCCCTCCGAGCCACCCTTGAGCAGGACGCTGTTGCCGGTTTTCACCGCCAGGGCGGCAATTTGCACCAGAGCATCGGGCCGCGACTCGAAGATCACCCCCAGCACTCCCAGAGGGTAGGTGCGCCGCTCCAGCACCAGCCCCTCATCCAGTTCCCGGATCAGCAAGGCCTGCCCCACCGGATCCGGCAGCCGCAGCACCTGCCGCACCCCGGCCACCGCGTCGGCCAATTTCTGGGCGTCCAACTTCAAGCGGGCGTAGGCCGAGGCGGACAGCTCACCGGCCTTGACCTGCTCCGCTGCCTGCTCCAAATCCGCCTGGTTGGCTGCCAAGATGGCCTCTTGGTGTTCCAGCAAAGCGGTGGCCATGGCCTCTAGGGCGGCATTTTTAATGGCAGTGGGCAAGGTAGCCGTGCATCGAGCGGCAGCGCGAGCCAACTGCACCTGGGCCAGCAGGGGCGAGTCAGCAGCAGCTTCCGGCAGGCTGGGAGAGTCGGTTACAAGAGACATGGACTCCAGAAGAAAAAGCGCCTTTGCAAATGTGATCGCGAGAGCACCTTTGCAGGGATCCCTGTGCTACGTTGGGCACAGTTGGGCTGTACCATTTGCAGCCTACCAAACTTTGGATACCACCGGCTGGGGCAGGCAGCACTGCTTTGTCCCTGAGATAAAGTTGGGGCAGGGAAGAGCCTCTGGGCGAAACCCCCAAAAGCTGGAGATTAACCTCGACTTTTAGACCTTGTCTTCCAGGAGAGCCAATGAGAAAGCGTGGGTTTGTGGTGAGTGCAACGGCTGCAGTGGTCACAGCCGTGTCGCTTGTCGGGGTGCAGCTATCCATGCCGGGTTGGGCAGGGTTTCGCCGGGATCCCAAGGAAGTGGTGGACGAAGTTTGGCAGATTGTTAATCGCGAATACGTCGACCCTTCCTTCAACTCCGTCGACTGGGAGGCGGTGCGGCGGGATCTGCTCAGCCGAGAATATGCCACCCGAGAAGATGCCTATGCAGCCATTCGCGAAGCCCTGAAGAAACTGAACGATCCCTACACCCGCTTCTTGGATCCCGACCAGTTCGCCAGCATGCAAATTGACACATCCGGTGAGCTGACCGGGGTGGGGATCACGCTGGGCATGGATCAAGAGACCAACGAGCTGGTGGTGATCTCCCCCATCGAAGGATCCCCCGCCGACCGGGCCGGGATCAAGTCCAAAGATGTAATCGTGCGCATCGACGACAAATCCACCGAAGGGATGGACACCAACACCGCCGTCAGCCTCATTCGCGGCGAGCCGGGCACACGGGTGCGGCTGACCATCCGCCGCGAGGGGGAAGGGCTGAAGGTGTTCGACCTGGTGCGGGAGAGAATTGAGCTGGCCACCGTGCGCTATGCGGTTCACCAGGAAAATGGCCTGCCCATTGGCTACATCCGCATCACCCAGTTTTCCGGCAATGCCGCCGACAAGGTGCGCCAGGCCATTCGCGAGCTGGAGAAACAAGGAGTGGCCGCCTATGTGCTGGATCTGAGGGCCAATCCGGGGGGGCTGCTCTACTCCAGCGCCGAGATCGCCCGCATGTGGATCGACCGGGGCAGCATTGTCTCGACGGTGAACCGGCAAGGGGAGCAGGATCGCCTCACGGCCAACAACAGCGCCCTCACCGACAAGCCTTTGGCTGTCTTGGTGGATGGAGGATCCGCCAGCGCCAGCGAGATCTTGTCGGGGGCTTTGCAGGATAACCGGCGCGCCGTGATCGTGGGCACGCAAACCTTTGGCAAGGGCCTAGTGCAGTCGGTGCATCCCCTCTCCGATGGGTCGGGCCTGGCGGTGACCATCGCCCGCTATCGCACCCCCAAAGGCACCGATATCGATCACAAAGGCATCACCCCTGACATTGTCGTGGAACTGTCCGAAGAAGATCTCAATCGCCTCAGCCGGGATCGCGAGTTGGTGGCGACTCCCGCCGACCCGCAATATGCCGCCGCTATCCAGGCCCTCCAGGCGCAGATCTCGGCCCGCCAGCAACAGGCCAAGGAGCCAATGCGTTCCTCTTCCCTCTAGCCAGCGTTGGGGCCCAGGCTGCGAGACCTTGCTGAGTAGCGGCCTTGCGCTGGCGAGCAGGCAGCAGCGCGGGCCGGAAGTTGTTTGCGGAGGCGGTGAAGCGCGATGGCGGGGTTGCAAGCTGTAGGATCCATCAACTTAGCCGGGCGGGATCTGCTCAAACTCAGCGACCTGAGCCCGGCGGAGCTAGCGGCCTTGCTGGTCCAAGCGGCGCAACTGAAGCGGGATCCCTATCGGGTGGATCTGCGCGGCCGGGTGCTGGGGCTGTTGTTTCAGAAGGCTTCTACCCGCACCCGTGTCAGCTTTACCGCTGCCATGGCCCAGTGCGGGGGCAGCACCCTAGATCTGGTGCCGACGGCGATGCAGATGAGCCGCGGCGAGCCTCTGCAGGATACGGCCCGCGTTCTCTCCCGCTACCTGGACGCCATTGCCATTCGCACCTACAACCAGCGGGAGCTGGAAATCTTTGCCGAATATGCCGAGATCCCCGTGATCAACGCCCTCACGGATCAGTTTCACCCCTGCCAAGTTTTGGCCGATCTGCTCACCATCCAGGAGAACTTCGGCCAACTGGCGGGCCTGACCTTGGCCTATTGCGGCGACGGCAATAATGTTGCCCATTCCCTGCTGCTGGGCTGTGCCATGAGCGGGATCCACATCCGCGTCGCCACCCCCCCCGGCTACGAGCCAGATGCGGCAGTAGTAGCAGAAGCGCAAGCCTTGGCCCAGGGATCGCAGGTGTGGGTGTTGCGGGATCCCTACGAAGCGGTCGCCGGAGCCCAGGTGGTCTATACCGACGTGTGGGCCAGCATGGGCCAAGAAGACCAGGCCGAGGCGCGCAAAGCCGACTTCCTGCCCTACCAGGTCAATGCTAAGCTGCTGAAACAGGCGGCTCGCGAGGCCATTGTGCTCCACTGCCTGCCCGCGCACCGGGAAGAGGAGATCACCGCCGAGGTCTTGGAGGGATCCCAGTCCCGGGTGTGGGATCAAGCAGAAAATCGCCTCCACGTGCAAAAAGCGCTCCTGATCCAACTGCTGGGGGCAGGGTGATGGCCCTCACCCCCGGCCCCAGAGGGGAGCCTGTCAACGGTTATTGGCAGGGCGGCGGGCAGCGATGGCCAGGCTGACGTTGGGCAGTCGCTGCAGGGTATCCATCACCTCCACCACCTTGCCGTGGGAGAGAGCCAAATCGGCGTTGATCACCACCAGGCGGCGCCCTTCAGCCGGCTTCTCGGCCAGGACGCGTTCCACCTCTGGGATCAGGGCGGCAAGATTGGCAATCGCCTTGCGGTTGACGGCAATTTGGCCTTCAGCGGTGATGCTCACCGTAACGTCTGGCTGGCGGCGGGCTTCGGCTGTGGAGGCCTCTGGCAAATTGACATCGAGGGCCTCCGAGCGGGTAAGCACCAGGCTGGCGATGACGAAAAACACCAAGATCGAGAAGATGACATCGATCAGGGGCACGATGTTGATCTCGCCGGATCGAAAGTTTTCTTCGGGGATGCGCATAGGCTAGGAGGGCTCAAGGGGGGAGTAGGGAGGAAGAGTGGAGCTGCCGCTGGGGCTGGGCTTGGCGTAAGAATACTGGGAAAGCTGTTGGGCTTGCATCTCTTGCCGCTGGCGATGCAGCAACTCCAGCTCGCCGCCGTACTCCTGGATCTTGGAGAGCTGCCGCAGGTACAGAGAGCGGAAGACGTTGGAGATTAGCAAAGTGGGAATGGCCACGATCAGCCCAAAAGCGGTCGAGTAGAGGGCTTCGGCGATCCCCTGCCCTACCCCTTGCGTATCGGTGCCGCCGATATCCCCCAGTTGGATGGAGCTGAGGATCTGGATGATGCCGGTAACGGTGCCCAGCAGGCCCAGGAAGGGGGCAACGGTAATGACGGTGTCGAAGACCGTATTGAAGCGCTTCAGCAGGGGCACCTCTGCCGCCAAGGCTGTCTCCAGGGCCAGCTTAAAATCTTCGGGGCTGGCTTCGTTCAGCTCCAGGCCGGCCAAAAAGATGCGGGCAATGGGGAGATCCGCATTTTGCTCCAGCAGGTACTGGGCAGCGCGTGGGTTGCGGCGGTACTGGCTCAGGGCTTGCCGCACCACCTCCTCCTGCCGGTGGGTGACTTTCCACCAAAACAAGGCCCGCTCGATGCAACAGGCCACCGAGAAGACTGAGAACGTCAACAGGGGGATGGAATAGTACCAACCCTGGATCAGGAGCTGCAAGACTCTATCCATACGATCCTAGTTACCCCCTTCTAGCGGCAATTCACGCTCATCTTGTCATAGCACTTTCTCGGCAGGGCTGGGATCCCTTTTGAGTGGCTGGAATTGCACCTTCTGGCATCCTGGATCATCCCACGTGAACCCCAGCCACCTCTCCGACCTCTCAGTAGTGGCAACAACCTCCTATCCCCCTCCCGGCAGGGGCGCTATGCTGGGGCGTGGGATCTCCACCTGTTGGGATCTCCTAGGCAACTCTGCTCTCTTGAGATCGCTAACAACCGATGTCTGCTCAGCCCTTCCCACCTTTGGCTCTCCTAAGTGTCTCCGATAAGACCGGCCTGATCCCGCTGGCCCAGGCCCTCGTGCAGGAGCACGGCTTTCAGCTGCTCAGCAGCGGAGGCACAGCCAAGGCGCTGTCAGAAGCTGGGATCCCGGTCACCCCTGTTTCGGAGCATACCGGCGCGCCGGAGATCTTGGGGGGACGGGTAAAAACGCTGCACCCCCGCATTCACGGGGGCATTCTGGCCCGCCTGGAGCGCCGCGAAGACCGGGCGGATCTGGAGGCGCTGGGGATCCCTCCCATCCAGTTGGTGGTGGTCAATTTCTATCCTTTCGAGCAGACGGTGGCCCGGGCAGGGGTGTCGCTGGAGGAGGCTTTTGAACAGATCGACATCGGCGGGCCGACGCTGGCGCGGGCGGCAGCCAAGAATTATCCCCACGTTACCGTGCTCACCGATCCCAGCCAGTACCCTCAGTATTTGCAATTGCTCTCTAGCCCCTCCAGCGAGGCGGAGCGGCTGGCCTTTCGCTTCCAGTGTGCCCGCCGCGCCTTCGAGCAGGTACTGGCCTACGACCGCGCCATTGTCGACTACCTAACTCGCTCAGAGCTGTCCCGCCCCTCTCAAGCTCCAGCTCCTGCAACCGCTGCCGAGCAGGTTTTTCAACTGCAAGGGATCCCTTGGCAACGCCTGCGCTACGGGGAAAATCCCCACCAAGCCGCCACCTGGTATGTGGTGGATGCGGCTGCTCCCGGCTGGCATCGGGCCAAACAGTTGCAGGGGAAGGAGCTCAGCTACAACAACCTGCTGGATCTAGAGGCGGCCCGCGCCCTGGCGGCAGAACTGAGCCTAGGGCTGGCCAACGGCCCTAGGCCAGCGGTGGCGGTGATTGTCAAGCACAACAACCCCTGTGGGGTAGCCGTTCGCCCAACTCTGGCTGCCGCTTTTGAGGCGGCTTTGGCCGCCGATCCCGTTTCCGCCTTCGGGGGCATTGTCGCCCTCAACCAAACCTTGGATGGGGAGGCTGCCCGGCGGCTGGCGGAGCCCTTTTTGGAATGCGTGGTTGTCCCGGACTGCACCCCCGAGGCGGCTGAGCAACTGGCAGCCAAAAAGAACTTGCGGCTTTTGGTTCTGCCGGACTTTGCGGTTGGGCCGGCCCAAACCGTTCGCACCCTGGCTGGGGGCTTCCTGGTGCAGGAGGCTGACTTGGCCCAGGGATCCGACCGCCGCCCGTCCTGGCGGGTGGTGAGCGAGCGCCAGCCGACACCGGAAGAGTGGGCGGATCTGGAGTTTGCCTGGACGGTCTGCAAACACGTGAAATCCAACGCCATCGTCGTTGCCCGGCAGGGGCAGACCCTCGGCATTGGCGCAGGCCAGATGAACCGGGTAGGCGCCGTCGAGATTGCCCTTCGCCAGGCCGGCTCGCAGGCAGCAGGAGCGGTTTTGGCCAGCGACGGCTTTTTCCCCTTTGCCGACAGTGTGGAGGCGGCAGCCCGTGCTGGGATCCGCGCCATCATCCAGCCGGGAGGCAGTCTCCGCGATGCCGATTCCATTGCTGCTGCCAATGCTGCTGGGATCGCCATGGTCTGCACTGGCATCCGTCACTTTTTGCACTAGGGCAGACCCCAGGCTCTGGCCCGCTCCGCCAGCCAGCCCTCAGCGCGCAGGTTCTCCAGCTCGCGGCGCACCCGCAGCCGCAATTCAGCATGCTCCAGCCCCTTGGGCAGGGCAATGCCCAGCCCCACCGCCGCCAACGGGGATCCCAAAAACTGAAACTGGGGGTGCTCCGCCAGCCACCCTGCCAGCACCGAGCGATCCGCTGCCCAGGCCTGCACCGCTCCCTTTAGGAGCAATTCCGCCCCTTCCCGGTAGGAATCCACCGCCACCAACTCAACCCCTGGGAGGTAGCGCTGGAGGTAAGGAATAGCAGCCGATCCGCGCAGGACGGCAATCCGCGCGCCGCCCACATCCGACCACCTTTCCCAGTTGTGGGAACGGGCCACAACCAAGCTGGGGCCATCCTGATAGTAGGGCGAGGTAAACTCCACTTGTCGCGCCCGATCCGGCGTAATGCCAAGCTGGGCAATAGCCAGATCTACCTCCCCAGCGGCCACTGCCTGCAGCCGCTTCACGTTGGCTACCGGCACCAGCTCCACCGCCTCCGCGGATCCCAAGAGCCGGGATCCCAGCTCGCGGGCCAGCTCGATCTCAAACCCCTGCAGCTTGCCCATGGGATCGCGAAAGCCCAACGGCCTCAGGTTGTCTTTGACCGCAATTCGCACCTGACCCGAACGCACAATCTCTGGCCAGGGGCGGGCAGCCGCAGGGATCCCCCTCCCCAAGCAAGCCAAGGCCAGGCCGGCTGCCATGCAAGACCTCTGGATTGCTGCGGCCAACGGAGACCGAGACCCCATCTCTTTAGGAGGCGCGGGCCTGGCGAGCTGCTTCCACCACTTGGGTAAAGGCTTCTGGATCCAGGAAGGCCAAGCGGGCCAGCATTTTGCGGTTCAGTTGGATATTGCCTTTTTTGAGGCCGTCGATGAACTCGCTGTAGCGCAGGCCCTGGGCGCGGGTGGCCGCGTTGATGCGGGCAATCCACAGGCGGCGAAAATCCCGCTTCTTGCGCCGGCGATCCCGGTAGGCGCTGCGCAGAGCCTTCATCACCTGCTGGTTGGCAGTGCGGAACAGCTTGGAGCCGGCTCCGCGGAAGCCTTTGGCTAGCTTGAGGATCTTCTTACGACGCTTGCGGGCAACATTGCCGCGTTTGACTCTCATGGCAGTAACCCAATACAGACGGATATAGAAGTTGGCGAGCCCCCGGCAAACCTTGAGACTTCAACCCGTCCCCAACGTGCCGAGGCGTCGGGGAAGCGGCGCGTAGCGCGAACAGGACCCAGCTAGTGGGTGTTGGGCAGCATCAGGCGCACATTGGCCAGATCCTGCTTGCTTACCAGGGCTACACCCGCCAGCTTGCGCTTACGGTTGCTGGTTTTGTGCTCAAGTAGGTGGTTGTGCCCGGCCCGGCGGCGCATAAACTTGCCGCTGCCGGTGAGGCGAAAGCGCTTGGCGGCTGCCTTGCGAGTTTTGATTTTGGGCATGGCAGTACCCCCAGAATGGGTGGGGCTGGAGAAAAGGTCACAGCCTCCCAGCATAGAGCAGGAAAGTCCAAGAAGGCAAATGCTGCCACCGGTCTTGGCTGCCCACATTTGCTCAGAGGCACTCAAAGACAGCCCTCCCGTGGCTCCAAGAGCAGCACTTGCCAGCGCAGCAACTGCTGCAACTGCGGCCAGCCCAGGGGAGACTCCAGGCTGTCTTGAAGGGCTTGGACGGTGCGGATCCCGTCCACCTGCTGCAGGAAGGCGAAGGCTTCCTCGCTGAGGGAGATTGCCTCGTAGGCGTAGTTGAAGATGCTCCGGCCCGGCCACAGGCCTAGACATGGGCTGAGGTGGGCAACAGCCGAGGCCACCGCCTCCGGACTGGTCCATTCCCAGCGGGGGAGGGGAGGCTTGCCGAGGAAGAGCTCGTAGTGGGCCACCACCGGATCCAGCAGCTCGATCAGGCGGTAGCGCTCCGGCTCTGGCAGTTGAGCCGCCTGGGCCAGCAGGGCCTCATCCTGGCCCAACACCCGTTCCAGCCGCCAGAACTCCGGGTTGGAAAAGCGCAAAAACTGCAGCCCGGAGGCGCGGATCAGCTCAAACAGGGTCTCAATGTTGTAGTCCACTTCCTGCGGGTGCAGGTACATGTCGGCAAAGCATTCGTCGTCCACGTTCTCAACGGCCCAGCGGGCGCGTTCCTGCTGCTGGATGCGGTTGCTCTCCGGCAAAATCCGGAAGAGGCGGCGGCCTACCTGTAGCCCTTGTTGCAGGTGTTCTGCGGAAGCCAGGGGCTGGTGTTCGGAGCCGGCGACCAGTAGGCGGATGGCCTTTTGCATCAAGCGAATTTCGTGGCGGCCCAGCTCGCCATAGACAAACAAATGCAGGATCCCGCCAGGGGCCAATTTGCTCGCCAGCGCCTGCAGCCCCGCCAGCGGATCCGGCAGGTGGTGGAGCATGCCCACGCAGTTGATGAAGTCGAACTGCCCCGGCAGTTGGTCGATGTCGTAAACGTTGAGCTGGCAAAACTGCACCGGCGGCGCCTGGGAAGCCCGGCAGCGGGCCTTGGCAATCTCCAGGGCGCGGCCGCTTAGGTCAAAGGCCCAGATCTCCGCTTCCGGGTTTTGGTGGGCGATGTATTCTGTCCCTACCCCAGAGCCGCAGCCGGCATCCAGGATGCGCACCTTGCGCCGGCCCGGATGGGATCCGGTGCAAAAAGCATAGGCCTGGGGCCAGCTCCAGCGCCAGTTCCACCCCGGCGGGGGAACGGTGCCGATGGGCTGTGGTGGGAAGGGGTAGAGGTCGTAGAGCTGCCGCACTTGCTCAAGGATCTGTTCGGCGTTGCGGGACTGCATAGGCTCTCCGGCCAGACTATCCAGACTATAGTGACGATATCCCCCTCACGAGATGTTCTGCCGCCCCCTATGGCTGTTCGCTCCTCTCACCCGTTGCAAGCTGGCCTCACCTTCGATTGGCTCAAACTGAGGGCTGAGCTCAAAAAAATTCTCGATCCCCGGCGGGTGATCAGCAGGCCGGAGGAGCTGCTGGTTTACGAGTGCGACGGGCTGACCAGCTACCGGCAAAGGCCGGCTCTGGTGGTGTTGCCGCGCACCACGGAGGAGGTGGCGCAGGTGGTGAAGCTGTGCAGCCGCTACCAGGTGCCCTTCGTGGCGCGGGGATCCGGCACCGGCCTTTCGGGAGGGGCGCTGCCGCTGGAAAATAGCGTCGTCATCGCCACCACCCTGATGAAACAGATCCTGGAGATTGACCTAGACAACCGCTGCATGGTGGTGCAGCCGGGAGTAATCAACGCCTGGATTACCCAAGCGGTGGCCGCCCAGGGCTATTTTTATGCGCCGGATCCCTCCAGCCAGTCGGTTTGCTCCATCGGCGGCAATGTGGCGGAAAACTCCGGCGGCGTCCACTGTCTCAAGTACGGGGTGACGGCCAACCACATCCTCGGCCTGACGGTGGTGCTGCCGGATGGGGAAGTGGTGCGCTGGGGGGGCAAGATCCCGGAGATGCCCGGCTACGACTGGGTGGGCCTGTTCGTCGGCTCCGAGGGCACTCTGGGCATTGCTACCGAGATTACCCTGCGCTTGCTCAAGGCGCCGGCCCAGGTGCAGGTTTTGCTGGCGGATTTTGACAGCGTCGAGGCGGCAGGAGCCACCGTTTCCGACATCATCGCCGCCGGGATCATCCCCGCCGGCCTGGAGATCATGGACAACTTCAGCATCAATGCTGTGGAGGATGTGGTGCAGTTGGGCTGCTACCCACGGGATGCGGCGGCCATCTTGCTGGTGGAGGTGGACGGGCTGGAGCTGGAGGTGGAGGAAGTCGGCCAACAGGTGAGGGCGCTCTGCTTGAAAAACGGGGCCCGCCAGGTGCAGGTGGCCGTCGATGCAGAAGAGCGGGCGCGGCTGTGGAAGGGGCGCAAGGCGGCCTTTGCCGCCATGGGCAAGCTCAGCCCCAACTACTACGTCCAGGATGGGGTGATCCCCCGCAGCCAGCTAGCCTATGTCCTCAAAGAAATCGAGCGCCTCAGCCGCCAGTACGGCTACCCGGTGGCCAATGTGTTCCACGCCGGCGACGGCAACCTCCATCCGCTGATTCTCTACGACGAGTCGGTGCCGGGATCCCTGGAGCAGGTGGAGAAGCTGGGGGGCGAGATCCTCAAGCTCTGCGTGCGCCTGGGAGGCAGCATCTCTGGCGAGCATGGCATCGGGGCCGACAAGCGCTGCTACATGTCGGAGATGTTTACGCCCACGGATTTGGAGAGCATGCAGTGGGTGCGGCAGGTGCTCGACCCGCAGCACATCGCCAATCCCGACAAGATCTTTCCCACCCCCCGCACCTGCGGCGAGGCGGCCCACGCCCACCGGCAGCCGGAATGGCAAGGGATCCCGGTCTTCTAGGTGGCCTGGCGCTGCTGCTGCAGCTCGGCAAAGGCCTGGGCAAAGTCCTCCTGGCGGATGACCAGGGTCTTGGGATCCACCGACTCGGCAGTGGCCCGGTGGCGGCGAATGGCAGCAATGGCAGCACGGTTACTTAGCAGGGCCAGATCGGCCCCACTCCAGCCTTCCGTGCGCTCGGCCCACACCTCCAGATCCACATCTGGCCCTAGGGGCCGCCTGCGGTTGTGCACGGCCAGGATTTCCCGCCGCCCGGCCCGATCCGGCAGCTCCACACTCAGGTGCAGCTCCAGCCGGCCGGCGCGGGTGAGGGCGGGATCCAAGCTGGCTTTGCGGTTGGTGGCGGCCACCACCAACACCCCCTGGCTGGGGCGGATCCCGTCCAGTTCGGCCAGCAGTTGCCCCAGAACGCGGTCGCTGACGCCGCTATCGCCGGAGTAGCTGCCCCGCGCCGGGGCGAGGGTGTCGATCTCGTCGATGAAGATGACACAAGGGGCGCACTGGCGGGCGCGGGCAAAGAGCTCTCGCACCGCCTGCTCGGAGGATCCCACCCACTTGCTCAAGAGCTCTGGGCCGGAGACGGCGATGAAGTTGGCCTTGGCCTGGGAGGCAATCGCCTTGGCCAGCAGGGTCTTGCCGGTGCCGGGAGGGCCGCTGAGGAGGATCCCTTTGGGCGCTTGCGCCTGGGCCTGCTCGTACAGCTCCGGGTGCAGCAGGGATCCCTCGATGGCCTCCTGCAGAACCTGCTTGGCCTGCTCCAGGCCGCCGATCTGATCCCAGCTCACCTGGGGCGACTCGATTTCCACTGAGCGCAACACCGCCGGCTTCACCTGTTGCAGGGCCTGCTGAAAGTCCGCCGCCGAAACTGTCAAGGAGTCGGGGATGGGGGATCCCAGATCCGGCACCTGCCGCCGCAAGGCCGCATAGGCTGCCGCCTGGCACAGGCCGCGCAGATCTGCCCCCACAAAGCCCAGCGTCTGATCCGCCAGGCTGTCCAAGTCCACATCTTCTGCCAGCGGCATGCCGCGGGTGTGGATGGCCAAGATCTCCCGCCGCCCCTCCCGATCCGGCACCTTGAAAATGACCTCGCGGTCGAAGCGGCCCGGTCGCCGCAGCGCCGGATCCAGGGCCTCGGGCCGGTTGGTGGCCGCCAGCACCACAACACCTTTTTGGGCCACAAAGCCGTCCATCAGCCCCAGCATTTGAGCCACCAGGCGCTTTTCCACCTCTCCCTCGACGGCGGCGCGGTTGGGCACAAGGGCGTCGATTTCGTCGATGAACACCAGACAGGGGGCCGACTTGGCCGCCTTTTCAAATACCTGCCGCAGGCGCGCCTCCGCCTCCCCATAGTACTTGCCGATCAGCTCCGGGCCGACGAGGGCAATGTAGTTCACCCCCAGGCTCTCGGCCAAAGCGCGGGCCGTCAGGGTCTTGCCAGTGCCAGGGGGGCCAACCAACAGCACGCCACGGGGCGGCTCCAAACCCAACTTGGCCAGCAGATCGGGCCGCTTGAGGGGGATCTCCACCAGCTCCCGCAAAGCTTGCAGTTGTTCCTTCAACCCCCCCACATCCTTGAGGCGCGGTCCCGGCCAGGTGTCTGGGCTGCCGGGGGGGTCGGCGACAGTGGCCTCAGGCGTAGGGTCAGCCTTGGGCGGCTCGCGCCAGCCTGACGTGGACATCACCTGAGGCTCGCTGCTCCAGGAGGGATCCCCCGTCTGGGCACTGCGGCGGCGGGGGATAGAACCAGAAGGGGGGATGGAGCTGCCCAGGGATCGGGCCTGGATGCGCACTTCGGTTCGCAGCCCCCCCGTGTTTTTTTTCTCGTCCAGCTTCTGGGCTAGCTCGATGAGCTGCTCAATACCCTGGATAAAGTCGCTTAGATCCGCCACAGCCCGGGTTTTCCGTCTACAAATGACCCACCAACAGAGGTTTTAGCCCATCCCTTGCCGGCTGAGGCTCTCCCCAGTAAGCCAGGGATCCGGCGCCGGCAAGCTTTCTGGTCAGCCCACAGCCTAGAGAGAGCGGGATTCAGCCACAGCCGAGATGGGGGAAGGGCTGGCGGAGAGCTTGCGCACCTCGGAGCAGAAAGAGGCCATGCTGAAGCCGCCGAAGCGCTTGACGGTGCTGGCCCGCAGGCGCAGGTTGGGGCTGGCAAACCAGATGCGCTCCTCCGACTCGGTCATCTCGTACTCGGTGTAGAGGGTGAGGGCGCCGTCCGATCCCATGACGTAGGTGCCGGCCACCGGCACTTTCTCGGCATAGCCCTGATCCCGCAACAGTTGCCCCCGCATGGGGTTGTCGGGATCGGGAATGGGAACCAGCACCACATCGCCTTTGTACTCTTCGTTGTCCCACTCCTGCTCCCCATTCCACTGCACTCGCGCCGCCCCCACGGCCCGCCGTGGATCCACCTTGAACAGCTCACAAACCTGGATAACTGCCGGATCGGCGGGCGAAAGGGTAGCAATTTGCATCCGCGATCTCCCCCCCTCAGAGCGGCGAAAGGCCAAGTGATGGCTGGTACGCTGACACATCCACTCGCCAGCGCTGAGGGCAAAAAACTCCATTACGGTCATCATGGCCGACGCGGATCCTCCTCGATAACAACCGAAATTTGCCGATTCTAACTTGCGCTGTAGCCGTAGATTGGCTCTTGCCGGCTCTGCTGTTCGCGCCAAAACTGCTCGGCAAAAGCCACCGTCGGGTGGAGGGGGGCGCGGGGTTTGCTGCGCAGAACCATGCCCGCCTCTTCGGGCGTGCGGTTGCCCTTGCGCTGGTTGCAGCGCTCGCAGGCAGTCACCACATTGTCCCAAGTGTGGGATCCCCCGCGAGAAAGAGGCACGACATGATCCAGGGTTAGGTTGTGGGTGCTGCCACAGTACTGACAGGTGTGGTGATCCCGCCGCAGAACCTCCCGCCGGTTAACAGGGGGCACTCGCCAGGCCCGCTCTTTGCCCTTGATGGTCAGGCGGATGTGCTCGGGCACCTCGATCACCTGGCTGGGGGAGCGCACTTTCCATACCGGCACATTCATCATCGCCAGCGGCTCTGCCTTGCCCGTCAGCAGCAGCACAATCGCCCGCCTAATGTTGACCCGGCTAATGGGCAAGTAGTTTTGGGAGAAGACAACGATCGACTGTTCCAGGACGTGGGTAGCAGCAGTCATGACTTAGCTCTTCCATTTGCCGCCATTGTCCTGAGAAATCCGGCGAATGACAAGGTTTTCCCGCAGTGGGCACCATCCAGGCGGATCCCCACCGTTCAACATTCCAGAGTTTCTGACGATCGGGAGCCGGACAGATGGGCTAGTATCCGGGTGATGGTCGGATCCCGTGCCTCCCATGACTTACCCGCTGCATATCGCCTTGGTTTGGCACCAACACCAGCCCCTCTACAAAAGTCCGATAGCGGGTAAATATCGCATGCCTTGGGTGCGCCTACACGGGATCAAAGACTACCTCGACTTGGTTCTGCTGCTGGAGCGCTATCCTCGCCTGCACCAAACGGTCAACCTGGTGCCCTCTCTGATTGTGCAAATCGAAGACTACGTGGCCGGCTCCGCCTTCGATCCCTATTTGGAGCTGACTTTATCTCCTGTCGAAAAGCTGACCCCGGAGCAGCGGCGCTTCATTGTCGAGCGTTTCTTCGACAGCCATTACCCCACCATGATTGAGCCCTATCCCCGCTACCGCCAGCTCTACGAACAGCGGGAATCGCAGGGGATCAACTGGTGCCTACAGTACTGGACACCGCAAGACTTCAGCGACCTGCTGGCCTGGCACAACCTCTCCTGGTTCGATCCCCTCTTCCACGAGGATCCCGAGATCGAGGGCTGGATCAAGATGGGATCCGGCTTTACCCTGGCGGATCGGCAGCGGATCTATGCCAAGCAGCAGCAGATCCTGGCCGCCATCTTGCCCCAGCACGCCAAGCTGCAAGAGAGCGGCCAACTGGAGCTGACCACCAGCCCCTACACCCATCCCATCTTGCCCCTGCTGGTGAGCGAGCGCTCGGCGCGGGTGGCTCGGCCCGGCTTGCCCCTGCCCCGCTACCCCTTCCACTGGGAGCAGGATGTCCACAGCCAACTGGAGCGGGCCAAGCAGATCTACCGGGAGCGCTTTGGCCGCGAGCCGCGGGGTCTGTGGCCTTCGGAGCAATCCGTGAGCCCGGCCATTGTCCCCATCGTGCAAAAGCAGGGTTTTGAGTGGATCATCTCCGACGAGGGCGTGCTGGGCTGGAGCCTGGGCCAACCCTTTCATCGCGACGGGCAGGGCCATATCCTCGAGCCGGAAAAGCTCTATCGGCCCTACCGTCTGGAGAGCGAGGCAGGGGATCTGGCCATTGTCTTTCGGGATCACCGCCTCTCCGATTTGATCGGCTTCAGCTACAGCGCCATGCCCGCCGATGCTGCCGCCAAGGATCTCATCGGCCACCTGGAGAGCATCCGCAACCGCCTGCCCCAGGAACAGCCCTGGCTGGTCACCATCGCCCTAGATGGGGAAAATTGCTGGGAGTACTACCCCCAAGATGGCCGGCCCTTCCTGGAGAACCTCTATGCCCGCCTCAGCCAGCACCCGGCGCTGCGCTTGGTGACGGTTTCGGAGTTTTTGGACCAGTTTCCCCCTACGGAGTTTCTGCCAGCCGAACAACTGCACAGCGGCTCCTGGATTGAAGCTGACTTTACCACTTGGATCGGGGATCCCGTCAAAAACCGCGCCTGGGAGCTCCTGGCCCAAGCCCGCCAGGTCATTCAGGATCACCCTCACGCCAATCCCGAAGCCTGGGAAGCCCTCTGGGCCGCCGAGGGATCCGACTGGTTCTGGTGGTTTGGGGCGGGCCATTCCTCGGCCCACGATGCCGTTTTCGACCAGTTGTTTCGGGAACATCTGCAGGCCCTCTACACCGCTTTGGGAGAGGCCGTGCCGGCAGTGCTGCAGTTCCCTCTCGAGGATCACGATGGGCTGGGGGATCGCCTGCCGCAAGGATTTATCCACCCGGCCATCAACGGCCGCCCCGCCGAACGGGAGTGGAGCCAAGCCGGGCGGGTGGAGATCGGCGCCGCCCGCGGCACCATGCACCGCAACAGCGTCGTCCGCCGCCTCTGGTACGGGTTCGATCACTTCAACCTCTACCTGCGGCTGGATTTTAACTCGGTCGTGCAGCGGCCCAAGCAACTGCAGGTGCTGTGGTTTTACCCCAACTGCGTCACCGTCAACAGCCCCATTCCCCTCCAAGGGTTGCCGGCAGAAGCCCCCCTCAACTACCACTACCGCCACCTGTTGAAGCTATCGCTGCCGCCCCCCGGCACCGGCCAGCATCCCGCCCCTGTCGAGGCTCAGCTCTTGCAGGCAGGGGAGTACCACACCTGGCACGCCATCAGCCACCAAGTGAAAGCGGTGGTGGATGCCTGTTTGGAGGTGGCTATTCCTTGGAGCAATCTGGGCGCCCAGCCGGGACAAGAGCTGCAGTTCGTCATCGTGGCCGCCGATGGCGAGACCTTCCAGGAAGGGATCCCGCCCAAGGCCACCATCGCCCTGCGCAGGCCTTGAGCGGCTGGCCGTTGATCCTTAGAATCTCTGGTTATGCAGCGCGACCTCTACCCGCCCATCGAGCCTTACGATCACGGCTTTCTCCCCGTCTCTTCCCTGCACACCCTCTACTACGAGCAGTGCGGCAACCCAGACGGGAAGCCGGTGGTGTTTTTGCACGGAGGGCCCGGCGGCGGCATCGATCCCCTTTACCGGCAGTACTTCGAGCCCAGCCGCTGGCGGGTGGTGCTGTTCGATCAACGCGGCTGCGGCAAGAGCCGCCCCTACGCCGAGCTGCGGGAGAACACCACCTGGGATCTGGTGGCCGATATCGAAAAGCTGCGCCGGCACCTGGGCATTGAGCGCTGGTGGGTGTTCGGGGGCAGTTGGGGCAGCGCCCTCGCCTTGGCCTATGGGCAAACCCACCCCCAATCCTGCCTGGGGTTTATCTTGCGGGGCATTTTTCTGCTGCGCTCGTTTGAGATCCGCTGGTTCTACCAGTCGGGGGCCAGCTACCTGTTCCCCGATGCTTGGGAACATTACCTGGATCCCATCCCCCCCAACGAGCGGGATGACCTGCTGGCAGCCTACCACCGCCGCCTCAACGACCCCGATCCCCAGGTGCGCCTGAGGGCGGCCCGCGCCTGGGCCATCTGGGAGGCCAGCACCAGCAAGTTGATCCCCAGCCCTGAGCTCATCGAGCGCTTTGGCCGGGAAGAGTTTGCCGAGGCCTTTGCCCGCATCGAGTGCCATTACTTCGTCCACGGCGGCTTTCTGGATCCTGAAGATCAGCTCCTCAGGGGGGTGGAGCGCCTGCGCCATCTGCCGGCTGTCATTGTCCAGGGGCGCTACGATGTGGTCTGCCCCCCCATTTCCGCCTGGGAACTGCACCAGGCCTGGCCAGAGGCGGAGTTTCATCTCATTCCCGATGCCGGCCATTCCATCACCGAGCCCGGGATCCGCACCGCCCTGCTGCAGGCCACCGATCGCTGCGTTGGTCTGTGAGCCGCTGAGATAGGCCGGGTTGAGGATCCCAAGAGCTTGAAGAATTGCTACAGAAATGCCGGCAAAACCTTGGGATCTAGCCCCAAAGCACGGCCAAGCCTATCGACAGTTGGCGATTTTGGGTTTATCACTGAGGGAAGGGCGGTGCAAGCTGCCCGGTTGATGGCTTCCGCTGTCTCTCTCGGGCTGGTCGATCCATCCCAATGCTTTTGCGGATCTCAACTTGTTATTCTTCGCCGTTTCCAGGCTCGAACTATGCAGAAACCGAACCCTCTGTTCAAGCTTGCCCTCGCCCTGCCCGCCTCCCTCCTGCTGGCAGATGCTGTTGTGGCCTACCCCTGTGACTCGGTTGGGGGTGAAGCTTACAACTTCTACAGCCCCACGGTTCAGGTTGACAGTTTCGGGGCTCAGGTGTCGCCTGCTGTCGTAGGCAACGGTTTCATCGGGGTTGCCATCGAAGCGGTGGATGGACAGCCGGCTCAAGGCGCTATCAGCCGTCGCCTGTTCGGCCCTGCGCCTCGAGTTCAAGGGGTGCAGGTGGTTGGCCTGCTCCAGGATGGCCCGGCTCAACGAGCGGGTCTGGCCCAGGGGGATATTTTGATTGGGGTGGACGGGCAGCGGGTCACCTCGGTGCAACATGTGCAGCAAATTATCCAAAACACCCCCGTGGGCCAGCGGGTACCCATTACCTTCCGGCGCGGCGGACAAGTGCTATCGACGGTGGTTGTGGTCGGCGATGGCCGTGTGTTGCGCCCCTTGATGCTGCAGCAGCAGTGAGTGTTGCCAGGGATCCCTTGCTGAGCTCTCTGTGACTGCTGGACTAGGGACAGAGTGGGCAGTTTGGGCGGTTTGCGGCCTCAATGGGCTGCTGTTTTTAGCCTTGCTTGCCCTGATTCCTGTCCTCTTGAACCTGCGGTCGGCGCTCTGGGTTACGGAGCGGGCTATGGCTGATTGGCGGGAAGCCGCTGAGCGGGCTTTGGCTCCCACGCCGGCTGAGTTGCTGCGCCTGCGGGATCGGCTGCGGGAGAATCGCCATACCCTCGACCGCTGGCAGCGCCGTCTGCAGTTTTGGCAAGGGATCCGCAGGGTGGCTGTTTGGCTGGGGCGCAGGCTGTGAGGGGCATGGATACCCATCCCATCCGGCTGCAGGTGATGGCCAATGCGCTGGCGGGGATCGCCGAGGAGATGGGGGCGCGCCTCATCCGCGGTTCTTACTCGGCCAACATCAAGGAACGGCGGGATTGCTCGACAGCCCTGTTCGACGCCCAAGGGGCCTGTATTGCCCAGGCGGCCCACATTCCAGTTCACCTGGGAGCTCTCTCGGAGGCGGTGCGGGCGGTGGTGGCAGCCGGCCCGCGGCCCGGCGATGTGTTCGTCCTCAACGATCCCTACCAGGGGGGATCCCATCTGCCGGATATCACGGTGGTTACGGCCATCCCCGGCCTGCGGGATCCAGAACAGGTCTGTGCCTATGCGGTGAACCGCGCCCACCATGCCGATATTGGGGGGATGCGCCCCGGCTCCATGCCCGCCGACTCTACGGAAATCTGGCAGGAGGGGCTGGTGATCCCGCCGCTACGGCTGGCCCAGATGACCTCGACAGGGGAGCTGCGCTGGCAGGAGGATCTGCTGCGCCTGATCCTGGCCAATGTGCGCAACCCTGAGCAGCGGCGGGGAGATTTGCAGGCCCAGGTGGGGGCCAGCGCCGTGGGGGTGAGCCGGTTTGGCGAGCTGCTGGCCCGGTTCGGGGAAGAGGAGGCCTGGCAGTTGATTGCCGGGGTGATCGCCTACAGCCGACGGCGGATGCAGGCCCAGATCCGCGCTCTGCCCGATGGGATCTACACCGCCTGCGACTACCTGGAGGGCTACGGGGATCCGCCTGAGCCCATTGAGATCCGGGTGCAGGTAGAGGTCAAGGGGGAGAGGCTGCGGGTGGACTTCGCCGGCACAGCCCCGGCCACCGCGGGGAACCTGAACGCGCCTCTGGCCGTGACCCGCTCGGCGGTGCTCTTTGCCCTGCGCTGCCTGTTGGATCCCACTGCCCCCAGCAATGTCGGCCTGGAGGATCCCATCGAGATTGTGGCCCCGCCCGGCTGCCTGGTCAATGCCCAATTTCCGGCGGCGGTGGTGGCCGGCAACGTGGAAACCTCGCAGCGCATTGCCGATGTGGTGTTCAAAGCCCTGGCCCCGGTGGCCGGATCCCGTGCCATCGCCCAGGGGCAGGGCACCATGAACAACTGCGTGCTGGGCAACCGCCACTTCACCTACTACGAAACCCTGGGGGGCGGCCAGGGGGCCAGCCAGCAGCGACCAGGCCTGGATGGGGTGCACGTGGGCATGAGCAATACCCTCAACACCCCCATCGAAGCCCTGGAGCTGGAGTATCCCCTGCGGGTGCTGCGCTACGAGTTGCGCCCAGATTCCGGCGGCCATGGCCGCCAGCGGGGCGGGTGGGGGCTGATCCGCTCCATCCAGACCTTGCAAGATTGCACCCTCTCCCTGCTCACCGACCGGCGCCACCATGCCCCGCAAGGGGAAGAAGGCGGCGAACCTGGCCAGCTGGGGATCAACCTCGTCAACGGGGATCCCTTGCCCAGCAAGATCAGCCGCCCCCTGAAAGCCGGCGATGTGCTCACCCTCTACACCCCTGGCGGCGGGGCTTGGGGGTCCAGCGAGGAGGAGCAGGCACCCGAACCCACATAGCGCAGGCGAGCGAGAAACAACTGCTCGCAGCGGCGGAGCACATCATCGCGGCTGGCGAAGTGCTCCAGCCTTTGCACTTCTTGACCCTTCTCAAACAAAATTAAGGTCGGCAGCGAGCGCACCCGATAGCGGCGCGGCAGCCAAAAATTGTCGTCCACATTCACCCGCAGCACCTTGACCGCGCCGCCCCACTCTGCTGCGAGACGGTCGGTAATCGGCTGAATGAAGCGACACAGGCCACACCAAGGGGCACCAAAATCCACCAACACCAACCCGTCACTTGTCAAAAGTTCTTGATTAAAAGCATCTAAAGCAACTTGCAAGTTCATCACTCCCAGACTAAAGAAGTTGTTTGGGATCATGCTACCAGGCAACCCCGCTGGCTGCAGAAACCATTTGCGGATGAAAGGCATAAAGAATCACAACAAAGCTGAACACCCCCAGATAGGCCCAGCGCAGAAACTCTCGCGGTTGCAGGTGTTGTCGCCGCTGCAGAATGGCCAAGCCGGGGATCACAGAAGTACGGGCCTTGAGATCGCGGAAGGCCTGGCCGTATTTCCGCTCCAGACGGTGATCCCCGTGCCAGACGGCGAACAGGTGGTAGGCCACCAGCCCCAGGGAAGTGACCAGCATAAAACTGGAGCCAATCCAAAGGGAATGGGCCACACACCAGATCACCTGGCCCACCATTTGGGGGTGGCGGGTGATGCGGATGATCCCGGTCTCAAACAGGTGAATCTCCGGCTTGTGAATGGCAGCAATCTCCAGTAAGTTGAAGGTAGCCGGATACAAAAAGAAAAACGAGAGCGCCGACAAAAGAACAACGGTGGTGTGAATGCCGGGGACAGCATGGAGATCCCAGAGGATCACCCCGTCGTAGCGATGGTTCAAAAAGTAGATCAGCAACAGCGGAGCCAAGCTGAGGCTGACCAGCGCAAAAAGAAGGCGGTACAGACGGGATCCCAGCCAAGCTTCCCCCCAGGGGCGCAAGTGGGCCAGCCCACTGTGAGCACAGGCAAACCCCAAGATCATGCCCAACATGATCGCGTGGGATCTGTACCGGGCGAGCTCCGGCAGCAAGTGGTTGAAGAAAGTGGACAGCATCTTTTCGATGGCTCCTCTTCCGGTGTCGCTGTGACTTATGCTTAAAGATAAGTTACATTGGGCAACCTTCCGATGCTGAAACCTTTTTTTCTACGTTTTCTCGGCCTGCTCCTCTCGGTCACCCTGATGCTGGGCTGGGCGACCGCAAGCGCTCAGGCGGCCCGCCTCACCGGCAAGTACTACGAAGACAGCATGACCCTGATCCAAACCCTGCGCACCGTTCTCTCGGAAGCGGATCCCGTGATGAATCCAGAGGAGGCGCAGGTGGAAGCGATGGAGGCCATTCAAGAATTTGCAGGGCGCTACCATGGCCATCGCTACGACAAGCTGCAATCCTTTACGACTCTGCGCACCGTGTTCAACACCGTGGCCTCCCACTACCGCACCTCCAAGCGGCCTCTTGACCCAGAGAAGGTGGAGCGGGTGCTGATGCAACTGGATCGCGCTGAGCTGGCCTTGCGCCGCGAAGGTTAAGCTTTTCAGATCTCCCAGATCCAAATCACTGGGCGAGGCGCAGGATTACCTTGATGACAACCCGGTGGAGGCTGCTTTCGCCAAGCTCCAGATCGCCCCCCATTTCTCTCAGGAGCCGTTCGCTCACCCGCCAAGCAGCGCAACCCTTTGTTTGGATGGGCACATGGCACCGCCCTTCCAGATTCCACTCCAGGCACAGGCGCCCCTCCGCTGCTGCGATGGGATAGAGGTGTAGAGCCATCGAACCATAGCGTAGGGTGCGAATACCCCAGCGACACACCCCCAGCAGAGCCTGCACCAAACCGTGGGGATCCGCCCAAACCATAAGGCTGTCCGGGAGGGCGGGCAGCTCAGAGGCAGAAGGCGGTTGTAGGATCGGCCATTCGTAGCGAATGCCCTGATCCTGGGCCTGTAGGCGAGTTAGGCTGTACACATCCTGAAGGAGGGGACGGAGTCGGGTCGGCTTCGGTTGCAAGGGTTGAATGGGCAGGTCGTGGCGGGCCAGGCGGCTGTACTCCTCGAGCAACTGGATCAGGCGCTCCACCGCTTCTTTGGCACTTTGAAGGTACTCCCGCTCTTCTTCGCGGGAATCGCACAGATCGGACAGCACCAACTGCAGGGATCCCATCTGGCTGCTGAGGGGGTTGCGCAGCTCGTGGCCAATGCTGACGAGCAGCTCCTGCTGAAAGGCGCGCATCACCTCCGAGCGCTCAAACGCAAACTGCCAATCCACCGCCTCTTGCCTGACGGCAGCAGCGGCCTGCTGGGAGGGAGGATCGGGTTTTGCTGCGGGCAAGGGTTTCCTCCAGAGGTACTTCGGACAAAAGGTAGGAGATCCCGTTGATGTTCGAAGCAGGGCGTTCGGATGGAGAGCCTTGGGTTTTAGCTAGTTTGACAACGGCGCGCTCCTGGATCCTACCTTTTTCTTCCCAACTTTCTAGCCGACGAAGTGGGCGCTGACCACCCGCTCAATTCCGGCCAAATCCCGGTGGACTTGGATCTGCTGATAGCCGCCTCTGGCCTGCAACTGCTCCGCCACCCAAGGGGCTTGGCCTTGCATCACCTCCACCGCCCAAAAGGAGTTGGGGGCCAAGTAATCCGGTGCTTTTTGAATCAAAAGCCGCAAGTGCACCAGCCCATCTTCCCCGCCATCGAGGGCCTGTCGTGGCTCGTGCAGCCGTACCTCGGGCATGAGGTAGGCCAGCTCCCCGGTGGGGATATAGGGCGGGTTGGAAACCAGGCCACGCAGCCGACCTCGCCAGGGATCCAAAGGCGCAAACCAGGATCCCTGTAACAGCTTCACCCGTTCCTGCAGATGATAGTCCGCCACATTGGCTGCCGCAACGGCCAAAGCCTCTGGGCTCACGTCCACCGCTAGAAGCTGCAACTGGGGATGCCCCTGGGCCAAAGCGATGGCAATGGCCCCGCTGCCGGTGCCCAGGTCGGCAAAAGGGGATCCCGGCGGCAGCAGGTTAGACTGCAACCAAAGGGAGGCTTGCTCCACCAGCAGCTCGGTCTCCGGGCGCGGGATCAACACCGCTGGCGTTACCCGCAAGCTCAAACCTGCCCACTCTACCCTTCCCAGCAGGTACTGCAGGGGGATGCGCTCTGTCAGCCGGCGCCGCCACAGCTCCTCTACCTCCGCCAGCGGATCCCCCTGCAGCGTCGGGGGCCGACCTAGCAAGCGCTCCAACGATCCCCAGCCCAGCCGTTCCCTAAGCAGAAGTTCCACCTCCTGAGGAGGGATGCCGGCGGCTTGCGCCGCCTGCAGAGCCTGGGCACGCCAGGCCAGCAATTGCTGCACCAGCGCAGAGGGGGATCCCATCAGGAGCTAGGTCAACGCCGCTGAGGCTGGGGAGTGGCAGGTGGATTGGGCTGGGGAGTGGCAGAGCGAATTAACGATTGCACGTACTCCAGCGACGCGCGCGGCGGAATGAAAGCGATCTTCTGCACATCCTCCTGGGCGTCAGGGGCTAACATGCGCTCCACCACGATGGCCAGGGAAGTGACCTCGATCTGGGTTTTGCCGACCACCTCGGGGTTCTGCGCCGCCGCCCGGTCTAAAGCCCCCTTTAGGTCGTTGCGGTCGAAGAAGAAAGGCACCACCTCCTGGCCATCCTGCTCGATGGTCAGCAACCCCTCTCCCGAGCGGCCATAGAACAGCGGCACGCCGATCACTTCCGGCGGCACCTCCTGACCCGTTTCTTTCAGCACTTGCTTGGCCGCCTCCACATCAGCAGCCCGAGGCACCACCTCAAAGTACAGATTGCTATTCTTGGCCCGCTCTTCTTCCGACTTTTCGTAGGCGTAGCCCAAGGGAATGGGCACCACCTGGGCTTGCTGGCCCACCTCAGGGTTCTTGGCTTTCACCTGATCCAACGCTTGCTGGGCTTGGTTCTGATCCAGCCAGAAAGAAGCCACCTGGATGGTGCGACCCTCCCGCTCTACGTTAGCGACCACAGGGGTGCCGTTCTGAGACACAATGGCAAAAACCGGCACCAGATTCAGCCGCTCCGCCACTTCTTGACGACTCATGGGGGCTGCCACTGCCTGAGTCGAGAGGGGCCCCCCTTGAGCAAAAGTAGGAACTCCCCCCCAGATCACCCCCGCCAACCCCAGCAGGAGGGTGCTGCGAACTGCCGCTACGAACGCGGCCCGCCCGCCTGCCTGAGCTCTACGGCGGCAGAGGGATCCCAAAAGCGGCACTGCATTACCGCGCATCATTTTCATCTCTACTCCTGGCATCACGCCTTGTCTTCGTTGCTATTGGGTCAGATCCCTGAAACACTAACCGACGACCTCTGCCCAAGAGGAGCTGACCAAGCTCACCTTGCTCAACACAGCTCAGGCTGGCCATGCGGCGCACTCTTGGGACTTTGGGGACAGCGCCTGGCGAAGCTGGCCCTTGCTGACACTACGCCCCTCTACCCTTTTTGACGAGCGCCCCCTGGGCCACCCTAGAAGGCAAGGTTAAAGCATTTGCTCAACCCCTGTCGAGGGGTAAAGCCCTCGTTTTGGGTGGGGATCCCGCATCACCTCCTACTATATACGGAGTCTAACAAAGCGGATCCACACCAAATACAGATAGCCCCTCCATCCTCTGGCTGTAGAGTCTGGGCTGAGAAGGCAGAATCCTGGGAACGCGGCAGCGGCGTGGGGCGCCTGGGCTGAGGGCAAAGATCCCATCAGGCAAAGCTCTTGCTTCCCGATCCCGCTACTGACTGAGGTTCCGAAATGGGAAACAGACGGCCCTGCTCGACGGTAACTTGAACCCGCGTGCCCACCGGCAAAGCTTCCCGCGCCAGGGCGTGCAATTGCTTGCCCGTCTCTGTAACCAGACAATAGCGATACTCTCGCCCCAGAAACTGTCGATCCCGAATGGTAACTCTCCCCTGGGGATTGGGATGCAGACGTAACTCCTCCTGCCGGATCATCAGCTCTCCCTGGCGCAGATGGGGATCGGGCTGATCCCTCAAAGCCTGAAATGGGATGTGCAGCAGCCCCTCAGCTTGCCAACCGAACTCCCGCCGCTCACAGCGAAGAAAGTTGGCCTGGGCGATGAATTCCGCCACAAAGCGGGTAGCCGGCTCCCGATAGACTTCCTCCGGGGATCCCCATTGCTCAATACGCCCTTCCCGCATCACCGCCACCCAATCGGAAAGGCAGAGAGCCTCCTCTTGGTCGTGGGTAACGAAAATGGCCGAGGTCTGGGTTTGCTTGAGGATTTTGCGGATTTCTTCCCGCAAGTAGTAGCGCACCTGCACATCCAAGTTGCTCAACGGCTCATCCAAAAGGATTAGGCTGGGCTTGGGGGCCAGAGCTCGGGCCAGGGCCACCCGCTGCTGCTGCCCGCCTGAAAGTTCATGAGGATAGCGGTGGGCGTAGTCCTCTAGACCCACCAACCGCAACACCTCGTCAGCCCGTTCCCGCGCCTGTTGGGCAGCGCCTCCCACCTCAGCCGAGGAGGAGCGACTGCCGCCCCCCGCTGCCGACGCGAACAGGGCAGTGGGCCGGAGGCCAAACATCACATTGGCCAACACATCCAAGTGGGGAAACAGGGCAAAATCCTGAAACACCAGCCCCACCCCCCGCCGCTCCGGTGGGATCCACTGCCCCTCCCCGGCCACCACTCGCCCCCCCAGCAGGATCCGCCCGCTGTCTGGCTGCTCAAAGCCGGCAATGGTGCGCAATAAAGTGGTCTTCCCACAGCCCGATGGGCCGACAATCCCCAGAATGTCTCCCTGGGGCAGGCGAAACGCCACTTCCTGCAAAACCAACTGCCGCTGGCCGGGAAACCCCTTGCTGATGTGCTCAACCTCAAGAATGTAGGGAGAGTCCGTCCGGGCAGCGGTGGACGTCGAGGAAATCAAAAACTCGGCCATGATCGTTGTTGCAAAAGATTTTCACTATCTTTACCAGACTACCATACCTCAGATCCTTCCCGGCCCGACGCCAGTCAGCTAGAGGGCGGCGGAGAGGGATCGATGCCAGTCTTTCCTGTTTGCTTGGAGGGGCAGGCAGGAATTAGTGTTACACTGGGTTAACGAAGTTTCCCAGGCTCTGGTGGCGCTTATTCTCGACGGCGCATCCCAGAGTTTTATTGTGGATGAGTTTTGAGACCCAGTTTCCCGAACGTGCCCTGATTACGGGGGCCAGTCGAGGGATCGGCAAAGCAGTGGCCCTAGCCCTAGCTCGGCAGGGGGTGGCAGTTGCTCTGGTGGCCCGTTCCCATCCCGATTTGCTGGGGGTACAGGCGGAGATCCAGGCAAAGGGAGGAAAGGCGGAGGTTTTTCCCATCGACTTGGCCGACTTAAGAGCCCTGCCGCAGCGGTTGCAGGCTCTCCTGGATCAATTTGGTGTTTGTGATGTCTTGGTCAATAACGCCGGCATAGCCCATGTCGGGCCTTTGGCCACCTTATCTTTGTCCGATTGGCAGCGGGTGATCGACTTGAACCTGACGGCAGCTTTTCTCTGTGCCCAAGCCGTCCTGCCGGCGATGCGCCGGCAGCGCTGCGGCACGATTGTCAACATTATCTCCATTGCGGGCAAGCGAGCCTTTCCCAATTGGGGGGCTTACTGCGCCAGTAAGTTTGGCCTGCTGGGCTTTTCTCAAGCCCTGGCCGCAGAGGAACGGCAGCATGGCATTCGGGTGACCAGCCTGTGTCTCGGAGCTGTGGATACACCTCTTTGGGATACAGTTCAGGTCGATTTCGACCGTTCCAAAATGCTCTCGCCGGAGTGGGTGGCGGACTTGATTGCCCACATCGTTCGCCTGCCCAAGGGTGCCGTGGTGGAAGATCTGACCCTCATGCCGGCAGCAGGGGCCTTTTAGGCCGGGCTGGAGCTGGCTTTTCCTGTAACGGCCTTTGTGACTGAGCTTTTGAGGAGATCTGCCTGCACCGCCTCCCTCGACAAGTTCCTTCAACCCTTCGTTCAACCCAAGGAATATCCTGCTATGACTCTTGCCAAGCCTGGATCCGGTGCCGAGTTTCGACTCAACAACAAAGCCAACCTGAAGTCTCGCCTTGTCCGAGATCTGTCCCATGCGGCGGGGCAAGAGCCCGAGGGCTCAGAGAGCCTGGATCCGGCGATGGTAGCGGCAGTGGAGACGTTGCTGCGGGGAATTGGGGAGGATCCGCAGCGGGAGGGCCTCAAGAAAACGCCGGAGCGGGTGGTGGCCGCCCTGAAATTTTTGACCAGCGGCTATCGGCAGTCCCTGGAAGATCTCATCAACGGCGCCATCTTCGACGAGGGCCACGACGAGATGGTGCTGCTGCGGGATATTACTTTGTTCAGCCTCTGCGAGCACCACCTCTTGCCCTTTATCGGCAAGGCCCATGTTGCCTACATCCCCCGCCAAAAGGTGGTGGGCCTGAGCAAGATCGCCCGCATTGTCGAGATGTACTCCCGCCGCCTGCAGGTTCAGGAGCGCCTTACCCGCCAGATCGCGGAAGCTTTGATGACCATGCTGGATCCCTATGGGGTGGGGGTGGTTATCGAGGCTACCCACATGTGCATGGTGATGCGGGGGGTGCAAAAGCCGGGCTCTTGGACGGTCACCAGCTCGATGGTGGGGGTGTTCCAGGAGGATCCCCGCACGCGGGAGGAGTTTTTGAGCCTCATTCGCCACCCGTCCAACCTTTAAGGATGCCGCGGCGCTTTGCCGGCAAGAAAGCTAATCCTCTGCTCTGGCTGGGCATACTAGCTTAAAATCGACGCAGATCCTGCCAGAAGCGAGGCCTGTTATGAGCGAGGTTAGCCCCGAAAATCAATTTCCCACCGACTTAGACTCCGGTTGGAAGCCGCCGACCCCGCCTGTTATCCAGCGCCCCGCGCGTGCGGCCGCGCAAGCGCCCTCGGCAGAACCCCCAACCCAGCTAGATCCGGTGCTGGGCAGGGCTGCTCCTCCCCCTGTCGGGAGCGGATCCCGTCCTGTCCCCAGCGCCCCCAAGCCCATCTTGGGCCGGCCCGTCCCCCCAGATGTGGCCGTCGCCCCCCCGCAGACGCCGGTGCCCATGCCGGGCCCTGCCACTCCCCCGCAGATGTCTCCGCCCCCTCCAGCTCCTGCTGCCCGGCCTCAGGTGTCTCCCCCCAGCCCCGGTTCGGCTGCTCCGCCTTTTGGGCCGCCGGCTCGCCCCACGGCTGCTGGACGGATCCCGGTGGCCGCCGCTGCTCCTAAGTCTGCCCCCGCTGGACCGACGCTGCGCCAACTGGTGCAGGAAGCCTACGAAAAAGGCTACTCGGATATTCACCTGGGGGTGGGAGAGGTGCCCCGTTTCCGGGATCGGGGGCAAATTGTGATAGGCAACTACCCGGTCACCACCACCGAGGTGTTCTATAGCTGGCTGCGGGAAAGCCTGCCGGAGAACCAAATCCGCCAGTTTGAGGAGTGCCTGGAGCTGGATACCGCTATCCAGTACGAGGGCTTGGTGCGCTGCCGGGTTAACTGCTTTGTTTCTCTGCTAGGGCCTGCCATGGTGCTGCGCCTGATCCCGCTCAAGATCTTGACGCTGGAGCAGTTGCGGGCGCCGGAGGTGCTCAAGCGCATTGCCGAGGAGCACAAGGGCCTGGTACTGGTGACAGGCCCCACCGGCTCCGGGAAGTCCACAACCCTGGCGGCGATGGTGGACTACATCAACTCCAACTTTGCTAAGCACATCATCTCGATTGAGGATCCCATCGAGTTCGTCCACCAGAGTAAGAAATCGCTGGTGCGGCAGCGGGAGGTCGGCATCCACACCCTGGAGTTTGCCAACGCCCTCAAGGCTTCGCTGCGGGAAGATCCGGACATCATCCTCATCGGGGAGATGCGGGATCGCGAAACCGTGGATACGGCTCTCAAGGCCGGCCAGACGGGCCACCTGGTGTTTGGAACCCTGCACACCAACAGCGCCGTCCGCACCATCGAGCGTCTCTTGGGGATCTACCGGCCAGAGGAGCAGGAGCCAATGCGTCTGCAACTGGCCGAGACTCTAGTAGCAATTATTGCCCAGACGCTGGTGCGCACCACCGACGGCAAGCGCACCGCTGCCCACGAGATTATGCGCAACACCGATGCCATCCGCGACTACATCAAACGGGGTGCCGTGGACGAGATCGAGGAGCTGATTGCCGACGGCTCCTACGAGGGGATGTGTACCATGAACCAGTCGCTGTTTCGGCTCTACCAAGAGGGGCGCATTACAGAGGAGGTGTGTCTGGAGGCGGCTCCGCGGCGCAACGAGATGGCCCAATGGCTGCGGGGGCGCATCTGAGGTCGCTGCCCCGCAGGGTGGGTGCTTGAGGGAAAGCTCGCCCTATCCTAAACTGAGAGCAAGCGGCAAGGCTGGCTTTCTGGGCCATATTCTCATCTCCTGAGCCGAGCTTTGGCTTGCGGGATGGGTGCCGGATTGGTGAACAAATTGAATTGAAAGCAAGTTAGCAAACAGGAGAATTCCTACCGTGAGCGTGATCAACCAGATCATCGAGACCGCGGACGACCAACTGCGCTATCTCTCCGTCAGCGAACTGCAAGCTATCAAAGATTACATGAGCAGCGGCGAGAAGCGTTTGCAGATCGCTCAGGTGTTAACTGAGAACAAAAAACGCATTATCGATCAGGCGCAGAAGCAGCTATTTGCCAAGCGACCCGAATACATACAACCCGGCGGCAATGCCTACGGCGAAAAGCGCTATAACCAGTGCCTGCGGGACTACGACTGGTATCTCCGCCTGGTGACCTATGGCATCATTGCCGGCAGCAAAGAGCCGATCGAGTCCATCGGCTTGATAGGGGTGCGGGAGATGTACAATGCCCTCAACGTGCCCATTGCCGGTATGATCGATGCGATCGTGTTCTTGAAGGAAGCAGCCCTCAGCCTGCTGGATCCGGACTCCGCCGCCGAGGCTGCCCCCTATTTCGACTACATCATCAATGCCATGAGCTAGCTCGCCTCTCTTGAGGAGGGAGGCCGGTCTGGGCGGTGGAGAGGCAAGCTTTGGTGGTCTTGCTGCCTACAGAGATGCCAGGGCGGTGCGGGCGTGGGCGGCCACCTGCTCTTGGGGATCCTGGGCCAGCCGGGTTAGGCCGGGGCGGGCGGCTTCGGTGCCGAGCTGGGCTAGAGCAATGCAGACGCGGTAGCGCAACTGCCAATCGTCCGAATCGATGAGGGGCTCCAAATGGGGGATGGCCCGCGGATCCCCTAGATCTCCCAGGGCAGCGGCAGCGGCTGTTGTTAGCAGCTCGTCTCCTTCCTGTAAAACCTGCACTAGGGTGTCGAAGGCGGCGGGGTTGCCCAGCTCGCCCAGCGCGGCGACAATGCTAAAGCGCACCAGCCACTCCGTCTCTCGCCGGTAAGCCTCTAGCAGATCGTCTAGGGCCTGTGGCTGCTTCAGATCCCCCAGGGCGGCGGCGGCGGCAGCCCGCACATCGAACTCGGGGTCCTCTCGCAAAAACTGTTGCAGAATCGGCAAAAGGGCAGCCGGGTCGACACCTGCGCCGGAGAGCGTGCCCAATTGGCTAATGGCGGCATAGCGGACGCGGGCATTCTCGTCGGTTACAGCTCGCTGCAACAGCGTCAAGGCTTCGGTCGCGGGGAGCTCTCTGGCCTTGTTGACGGCGCGCAGCCGATCCCCCAAGTTCTGAGAGCTCAACAGCTCCAGCAAGGCCGGCAGATCCCCAGAAGTTGTCGTCATCTCCTTTTCTCCCCCTAACCCGGCTATAGCAAAGGACGAAAAGCCGATGTTATCATTCTGAGGCAGTGCATCCAGTTTTTGTGAACTTATGGCCTTACTGCAGCAAGAGAAGCAGGAGATTATCGAGACCTACCGACTTCACGACACTGACACCGGCTCTGCCGAGGTACAAGTTGCTCTTCTAACCAGCCGTATCAACCAACTCTCGCAGCACCTTCAGAAAAACCCGAAAGATTTCAACTCGCGCCGCGGCCTAATGATGATGATCGGTCGGCGTAAGCGGCTGCTCAACTACATTGCCAAACGTTCTCCCGACCGCTTCCGGGAGCTGGCCGAACGGTTGAACATTCGGGTGAAAAAGTAGGCAGCTAGCTAAATCACTGTCGGAGAGCTACCTTCGTGGGCAAGTCCAGCCGCTATTCCAAAGCCTCCCGCCGCCGCTCCAGCTCTACCCCTGCTCAGGTGGAGACGCAACCGACCCAAAGAGAGCCGGTTGCTGTCATTCCCCCTGAGGTCAGCCGGCGTATGGTGCGGCGGATCTTGGTCTTTTCCGGGATCCCTTCTGGCCTTGGCTTGAGCAGCTTTTTTGTCAATTACTATCTCTTAACCAACCATGTGATAGCCCTGCCCCCCTACTTTACTTTGGTGGAGTCGCTGGCCTTTTTCGGCCTTGGCTTTTTGGGCATTAGCTACGGCGTGTTCTCGGCTTCTTGGGATCCAGAGCCGGGATCCCTGCTGGGGATTGACGAGTTCCGCCGCAACCTAGGCAATGTTTTCAAGCAATGGCGCGAGTTGTCTGACCCTTCTAAGCCGTCGGAAGCTGACGAATCCTAGATTTTGCTCTCTCCCCCAGCCCCGTTATCCCCCATACGTTACATTCCGCTCGGTGGTGCGGAATTGCAGGATCGTCAGGCCCACCACAATTAAGAAGAGCACAATGGATTGGGCGGCTGCCCTGCCCAAATTGCCTGACGATACGCCAATCTTGTAGATCTCGTACATCAACACCGAGGTGGATCCGGAAGGGCCGCCGGCAGTCAGCAAATCAATGGTGCCGAAAATATCGAAAAAGGCGTAGGTCATGTTGGTGATCACCAAAAAGAAGGTGATGGGGGAAAGCAGCGGTAGAGTGATGGAAAAGAAGCGGCGAAGGGCCCCCGCCCCATCGATGGCAGCCGCCTCCTGCAAATCTTTAGGCAGGTTTTGCAGCCCAGCCAGATAAAACAAAATGTTGTAGCCCATTTGCTTCCAAACGCTGGCAAAGATCACCACCCAAGGGGCTAAATTGGGATCGCTCAGCCAGTTCAAACGTGGGATCCCTACTAACCCCAGCAAGTAGTTGGCTACGCCGCCCAAGGGGTTGAAGATAATGAAAAAGATGATACCGGCCACTGCTGGCGAAATGGCGTAGGGCCAGATCAGCAAGATGCGATAGATTGCCGCCCCGCGGATGGGCTGGTAGGCCAGCGTGGCAATCAACAGGGATCCGCTCAGCCCCAACACCACGATGGCCGCCGAAATGGCGAAGGTAATCCCCAGGCTGCGCAGATAGGTGGCATCCGTCAGCAGAGCGGTAAAGTTGTCCACACAGACGAAGCGGCTGCGCGGCGCGCCCACAAAGGTGAGCAGGGTGGAGAGGCGCAGGGTATCCAGCCCTGGATAGTAGAGAAACACCACCAAAATGGCGAAGGTGGGCAACAAGAGCAGCCACGCCAGCCACCACTGCTTAAAGATGCCCCTCTCCTGAACAGCTGGGCCGGGGATCCCCAGGCGGCGCTCCTGCTCCTTCTGCGTCCACGCCAACAGCGGCCAGAGGGGAATGGCCATGCCCGCCAGCACCAGCCCCACGCCAAAGGCCATGTCGATGGCCTTGCGCTCCGGCTCAAAAGTGCAAAAATCCAGGGGCGCCATAAAAATCAGGGATCCCAACCCTCCTGCCAGCCCCCCCAGAGCCGCCCCCAGCAGCACAGGCCGCTCGATGCGCCGAAAACGGGATCCCACCCAGAGGGCCCCCGACAACCCCGCCAGCAGCGGCAGCAGCACTTGGATCCATTTCCCCATGTTCTCTCTCCCATCCAACCTTGCAAAAGCCAAAAAGGGGCAGGCCGCCGCCCACCCCCCATCCTCAGATTTTGCTTTGCTGTAGCCCAGCTCCTGACCAATTACTGATAGAGGGAGTTGTACTCGGCCAGAAGCCGGTTGGCAGTCTCGTTGGCCCTGGCCATGGCTTGGGCCGGATCCCCGCCCTTGAGCATGAGATCTTCCATGGTCTGGGTTACCACATTGCGAATCTCAGGAAAGGCTCCCAGCAACGCCCCACGGGTGGCAGGAGTGACCTTGGAGTTGTTGATTTGGTCGATAGCAGTGAAGAAGTTGGGGTTTTCCTTGAACCAGCCCTGCGACTCCAGCAAGGCTACCGAGCTTTTGCGAATGGGCAGATAGCCGGTCACTTGGTGCCATTCGGCAGCATTTTCGGTGTTATTGAGCCACAACATGAAGGTCAGCGCCCCCTCTTCCACCTCTTTGGGCAGATCCTTCACCAACCAAAGGCTGGCGCCCCCGATCAAGTTCCCCGTCCAACCCTTGTCGGCGTTGTAGGGCATGCGGGTGGTGACCAGCTCGATGTTGTTCTGCTTGGCGGCGTTGGTGATGTTGGCCGCGTCGGCGCTGCTGGTGATGGCCATGGCGACGGTGCCGGTTTGGATGGCTTGCTCCGTGGCCGCCCAATCGCGCTGCTTGCCGCTGTAGATGTAGTAGCCTTTGTCATACATCCCTTTCCACCAGGTGGCGATAGCCACCGAGGGCTGCGAGTCCAAAAAGACCTGGGTGGCCCGGGCGGCACGGCCATTTTCGTTGTTGGCCAAGAGAGCATCTTGCTGCGCCATCCACTGCTCGTAAAACCAGCCGTGGTTGGGCCAGGTGACGCAGCCCTGGGGAGCGTCGGGAAGCGCCATGATCTTCTCACAGGCGGCTTCTAGCTCCTGCCAGGTGGCCGGCGGCTTCTCGATCCCGGCCTTCTTCAAAATGGCGGTGTTGGAGTAGAGGATGGGGCTGGAGCTGTTCCAGGGCATGGAGGTGAACTTGCCATCCAGGGTGTAGTAGCTCACCACCGGCTCGATAAAATCCTCGAAGTTCACCGGGATCCCGTTCACTTCGGTGCGGTTGCCCAGCGCCTCGGCGATGGACTTGAAGTAGCCGAAATCCCGTGCCCGTTGGGTGCCCACCTCAAACCACTGCACCACTGCCGGAGCGGCTTTTTGTTGAATAGCGAGGTCGGTGGCCTGTTGAATTTCTTCGTAGTTGCCGTAGCCCTCAACAGTTACATTGTATTGAGGAAATTGCTTGTTGAACTCTGCCGCCTTTTGACGGGCCCAATCGAGACGGTTATCGGTAAAGGCAATCCAAACTTTGACGTTGGCAGGAGACTGGGCAAAGCTGTCAGCAGCCAGGAAGGCAGCACCAGCGGCAGCCGCCAGGCCGGCCAGAGCAGCCAGGAAAGTCCGACGGGTATTCATAAAATAAAATGCAGTCGCATCCACTAAGGGCAGGACTGATACTAGCGCAGCGACATTAAGAGCAGGTTATAAACCGGGGATCCTGAAGGGGCAACCCATCCGTCGCACCACCACCATCGACCCCCATCCGTGAAGGATCTGGTGGGATCCCCTGCTTAAGGCTGCCCAACCTGCCGCCGCAGCGCCTGGATCCCGGCAGCCAAGCCAAAGAGAACGAGTACCAGCAGGGTGCTCAGAGCTGCTGCCTGGTGGGTGTAGCCCCCCTGTTGCAAGCCAAAGATGAGCCACCCAAAGGTTTCTGAGCGGGAGGTGACCAAGAGGGCGGAGAGGGTCAGCTCGGCAAAAGATTGCAAAAACACCAGCAACACCGCTGCTGTCAAGGCCGGTGCCAGCAGGGGCAGCAGGATGTAGCGAAAAGTTTGCAGCAGGGAGGCCCCGTCGATGCTGGCCGCCTCCTCCAGGCTGGTGTCCAGGCTGCGCCAAGCAGCTTGCATCGGTTGCAGCGCCAGGGCCAAGAACCGCCCCAAGTAGGCCATCAGGATCAGCCACAGGGTGCCGTAGAGGCTCAGCCCCGGCAGGGGAGGGGGCAACCACACCAAAATGAGGGACAACGCAAAAATCAGGCCCGGCAGGGCATAGGGCAAGTCCACAATGAAGCTGAGCAGCGCCAGCAGCCGTGCTTTCAGCCGGGTCAGGGCGTAGCCCAAGATCGTCGCCATCCCGCTGCAGAGCAGCGCTGCTCCTCCCGCCAAACCCAAACTGTGCAGCGTGGCGCGGCGGGCCCGCTCCAGCTCAAACAGAACCAGCCGGAAATGCTCCAGCGTCAGGTTAGACCAGACCAAGGGCAGGCCATAGGCCCGCAGCAGGGCAGTTGCAGCCATGGCCAGCAAAGGCCCAAGGATGACCAGCAAGGCTGCGGCAAAGAGGATCCCGCTGAGCAGCCAACCCAGCCAGCCCAAGCGATAGGGATCCGGAGGGGCCTCGCCCGGATCCAGCCCCGCCTGAGGCTGCTGTGACCAGGCCAAAAAGAAGAGGGCCGGCAGGCCAAAGAGCAACGCCAGCGCCGCGCTGCGCCCAAACCCATCCCCGCCGAAGTTGATCACCTCTTGGTACAGCAGGGTGGGCAAAGTCAGGTAGCGTCCTGGGATCCCCAGCAAGGCCGGGATCCCGAAATTGCCCCAGGCCCCCAAGAAGGCCAGCGCCGCTGCTGCCGCCACAGAGGGCCGCAACAGGGGCAGCGTGATGAAGAGCCAAACCTGCAGCAGGTTGGCCCCATCCAGTTGGGCCGCCTCCTGAGCTTGCTTGGAGAGCCGGCTCAAGCCCGCCACCAGCGTCAGGTAGGCAATTGGCAGCACAAAAAGAGCCAGCAGCAGGATGATCCCCCCCGGCGTGTAGAGGCTCCACAGGGATCCCTGACCCCCCAAAATCCAGCGCAGCCCCTGCTGCAAATAGCCCACCGGCCCGGCCCATTGGATCCAGGCCAAGGCCAAAACCTGGGGCGGAACCACAAGGGGAGATAAAAAGAGCACCCGCAGGATGCTGCGGCCCGGCAAATCTGTCTGGGTGGTGAGTACCGCCAGCACCAGGCCGCCGACCAGCGCCAATGTGGCTGAGACCGCCGACACCCAAAGGCTGTGAACCAGCGCCAGATGGACACGGGGCGTTTCCAGCAACCAGCGGATGTTCTCACCTTCCCCGCTCAAAGCTCGCTGCAGCAGCCGCCAGAGGGGATAGGCATGGGTCAAAACCAAAAGGCCCGGTACAGCCACCAGCCAGGGAATGATGGGGTGCCTTAACCCTTTACTCAAACCCTCCCCCAGAAACGTTAGACCACGCCTTTGCCGACGCCCAAGGGATCCCACCTATTCCTCAAACAACTTGGCAAAGCGGGCCTTGTCGGCCTCGCGGCTTTGGGCCAACTCTGCTGCCGGGGCGCTCAAGATCTTCAGCTCGCTCAAAGCGGGGAACCCTTTTGGCGGCGTCACACCCTGCCGCAGCGGCATGTAGCCCATCTCAGCAGCGACCTCCTGCCCCTTCTGAGACAGCAAGAAGTCCACAAAAGCCTGGGCAGCTTCCAGGTTAGACGTTCCTTTGACAATTCCCACCGGCTCGGTAATCACCGGCACGCCCTCCTTGGGATAGACCACCTCCACTGGGGATCCCTCGTTGCGGCTGCGAATGGCAAGAAAGTCCACCACCATGCCGTAGCTCTGTTCGCCACTGGCGACGTTGCGGGCGACAGCGCCATTGCCCTGCACCAGCACCGTTTTGTTCTTTTTCAGGGCTTCGTACCACTCCCAGCCCAGGCCGGGGGTGCGTGTGATCACCCCCAAATTGTAGGCGGCAGCACCCGAATAGGTGGGGCTGGGCATCACCAGTTGGCCTTCCGGAACCTGGGCTAGGGCCGCCCAGCTATCCACGGGCTGGGCTTTGGCCGTGTTGTAAACGATCACCGTGGCCAGGATCTTGGTGCCGAAATAGTGGCAGTCTGGATCGTAGTAGGTGGCGGCGATGGCCTTGGCTTCAGGGCTGCAGTAGGGCTCCAGCAAATTGCGGGATTTCAGCAACTCAAAAGTAGGCGCATCGGCCACCAGCAACACATCAGCCTGGGGACTACCCTTTTCGGCTTCCAGCAAAAAGCGGCTGATCACCTCCTCGGTGCCGGAGCGAAAGATCTCCACCGAAACCTCTGGATAAACTTCCCGAAACGCAGCCACGGTTTTCTGAGCATCTGCATCGGGTTGGGAAGTGTACAAACGCAAGGTGCCGGACGGCTTGGCCCAGGCTGGGTTCAGGGATCCCCACCCAAGGGGCTGGGCAAAAACCAGGCTCCAGAGTACCGCCAACAAAGGTAGAGGACGCTTCATCGTTTTCCCTCGCTTGAAAGCTTGACCTGGACTCCGCTACCAACTTGCCAAAGGCAAAGGCATTTTCGGATTTCAGATCGCGTCCAGATCGCGACAGTGAAAATCCACTTCGACCTTCGCCCCCTGCAATTTTTGCCTTTGGCAAGAGTCAGCCATCGCTAAACTACCCCAGGAAGATTAACCCGAGGTTATCTCTGGATTCATCGAGGATGTTGAGATTCTCCCCGCGGCTACAGCTTGCCTTTGGAGTCCTTTCCGGTTTGTCAGAGTTAGTTCTGCGCCCTGGGCTACCCAGAACTTGCGGCTGATGCCGCAGCCCCCTGGGAGAGGGGAAAACCCTGGGCGCCGCCGCAGGCAAAAACCCTAGCTTCAAGGCCTGCAGCCTGCTGGCACAAAGGAACCCGGAACTGCCCTGGCTACTTTTTCCGCAGATTCCCCCAAGCCCACCCCTACTAGAGGCGCCCGGCGGGCTTGGCTGGCCGGTCGGCTCAGGCTTTCCCAAGGGTTGCTGGCGAATTTAGGCTTGCTTGAAATAGTCGGGCTCATTGCCGGGTTTCCACTTGATGTTGCAGCCGAGGCTGGGCTTTTGGTCGGGATCGATGGGCTTGCCCGCCAGCAGGTTATCCAGCGCCGCCCGCAAATCTTTGCCCGTCACCGGCACATCCGGCAGGCTGGGGCGGCTGTCGTCCAGTTGGCCGCGGTACACCAGCTTGCGCTCCGCGTCGAACAAGAAAAAGTCGGGGGTGCAGGCCGCCGTGAAGGCCTTGGCCACCTCTTGGCTTTCGTCGTAGCAAAACGGGAAGGTGAAGCCCAAGGTCTCGGCCATCTTCTTCAGGTTCTCGGGGCTGTCGTCGGGGTATTTCTCCACGTCGTTGGCGCTGATGGCTACAATGCCGACGCCGCGATCCTTATAATCTCTGCCAATGCGGGCCAGCTCCTCTTGCACATGCTTCACATAGGGGCAGTGCTGGCAAATAAACATTACCAACAGGGCCGGCTTGTCGGCAAAGGTGGAGAGGGAAATGGTTTGGCCGCTCACCACATCGGGCAGGCTGAAGTCAGGGGCAGGGGTGCCCAGAGGCAACATGGTCGAGGGAGTACGGGCCATAGCAAACCTCCAGCGTAAGGTTTCCTCAATCATCATGGATCATCCTGCTCCTCCCGCAGCAGCCCCCACCCCAAGCAGGCCGGGAACCGCTTTTACAATTGGATAGAGTCCGCAACATTTGGTTCGGGAGCTGAGCCTTGAGCACCGCCGTCTTGCCCGCTGCCCCCCTCGTGGATACCCACGTCCACTTGAACTATCCCGATTTTGCCGAAGATCTGCCGCAGGTGGCCGAGCGCTGGCGCCAGGCCGGGATCCAGCAACTGGTGCACTCCTGCGTAACGCCGGCGGAGTTTCCCCAATTGCAGGCCATTGCCGACCAGTATCCGGAGGTGTTTTTGTCGGTGGGGCTGCACCCTCTGGAGGCGCGCCAGTGGCAGCCGGATCTGGCCGAAAAGATCGCCCAGTTGGCCGCCGGCGACCCCCGAGTGGTGGCCATTGGGGAGACAGGCCTAGATTTCTACAAGTCCGACCCGGCCGATGTGGAGCGGCAAACAGAATCCTTCCGCGCCCACATTGCCCTTGCCCAGGAGCAGGATTTGGCCCTGATCGTCCATTGCCGCGAGGCGGCAGCAGCCACCTACGAGATTTTGAGGGAGGCCATGGCTGCCAGGGGGCCGCTGCGGGCGGTGATGCACTGCTGGAGCGGATCCCCGGAGGAGACGCGACTGTTTGTGGAGCTGGGCTGCTTCATCAGCTTTAGCGGCATCGTCACCTTTAAGAACGCTGAGACGGTGCGCCGCTCGGCCCAGGAGGTGCCTCTGTCCCAGCTTCTGGTGGAAACCGATTGCCCTTTCCTGGCCCCCACCCCCTTCCGCGGCAAGCGCAACGAGCCGGCCCATGTGCAGCGGGTGGCCCAAACCCTGGCGGAGCTGTTGCAGATCCCCTTGCAAGACCTGGCCCGACAGACCAGCCAAAATGCCGCCCGCCTCTTCCGCCTGCCTCAGCCCCCCTTGTGAAGAAGGGTGGAGAACTTTTGGCATTTTTTAAGCTTTTTACTTGGGGCTCTCTAACTTCCCGGCAGGGGGCGCTATCGTGAAAGAGGAGGTGTAGCTTCCAATACTTTTGCACTCCCCTATAGCTATGGAAACCTTAGCCCCTGCAGCCTGCGCCAGCCGGGATGTCCTCATCAACCGCATTACCCACCAGATCCGGCAATCCCTGGAGCTGGATCAGATCCTGAGGGCAACGGTGGAGGAGGTGCGCGCCTTTTTGGGCACGGATCGGGTCAAGGTATACCGCTTCGACCCGGAAGGCCATGGGACGGTGGTGGCGGAAGCCCGACAAGCCGAGCGGTTGCCCTCCCTCTTGGGCCTATCGTTTCCGGCGGGGGATATCCCAGAAGAGGCGCGGCAGCTGTTTCGCCTGGCCCAGGTGCGGGTGATCGTGGATGTGGAGGCCCAGACCCGCTTCCTCAGCCAGCCGGAGTCGCTGGGCCACTTTGCCCAGGCCCGGCCTTTGCCCCTGGGCGAGGTGCCGCAGCGGCTGGTGGATCCCTGCCATGCCCACTACCTCAAGTGCATGGGGGTGGCCTCCTCCCTGGTGGTACCCCTCCTGCATCACCAGCAGTTGTGGGGGCTCTTGGTCTCCCACCACGCCGAGCCCCGCTCCTACTCTGCCGAAGAGCTGCAGGTGGTGCAGTTGGTGGCGGATCAGGTGTCGATTGCCATTGCCCAGGCGGAATTGCTGGAGCAGGCGCGGCAAAAGGCGCAGCAGGAACGTTTGATTAACCAAATTGCGGCGCTGGTGTACTCGCCGCTCCACCCCGAGACCACCTTGACCACTGTGCTGGAGCAGCTTACCGCCGGCCTCCAAGGGATCGGGGCGCGGCTGCGCATCCGGTTCCTGGGCCTGGACACCCTCTGCCACCATGGGATCCAGCCGCCGGCAGGCTACGACGCCTGGCTGCAGGAGCAGGTGGGAAGGCCCAAGACAGCAGGAAACGGGGTGAAGACGTGGTCGCTTTCCCAGTTGGAGAAGTGGCCAGAACTGCAGGCCCAGCTGCAGCAGACGCCCATTCGCGGGCTGCTGGCGGTGCCGCTGGTTTGGAACGAGCAGCTGGTGGGCTGGCTGAGCGTCTTTCGCGGCGCCCTCTGCCAAGAGACCCACTGGGCCGGCTACCGCTGGCCCGCCCAAGGGGAAGGTGGGGAGGATCCCCGTCAAGAACTGCCGTTGATCTCCTTTGCCGCTTGGCGGGAGCTGAAAGTTGACGAGCCCAAGGCCTGGTCGGCCGCGGAGCTGGAGCTAGTCGGCCGCGCTGCGGTGCACCTGGCCCTGTCGATTGCGCAAAACCAGCTCTACCGGCAGTTGCAAGATCTCAACGCCCGTCTGGAGCACGAGGTAGAGGAGCGGACGGCGGCCCTGCAGCGCTCTTTGGCCATGGATGCCCTCTTGCAGCGGGTTACCGACCAGGTGCGCAGCAGCCTAGACGAAGCCCAGATCCTGCGGGCGGTGGTGCAGGAGTTGGCGCTGGGGCTGCCCATCCAAGGCTGCGATCTCTGCCTCTACGAGGGAGCAGCCGGCCAGGCCACCGTGCGCTATGAATACACCGCCGCCCTGCCGCCCGCCGGCGGGATCACCCTAACCCTGGCCGACTACCCAGATCTCTACCGACAACTGCAAAGGGGGCAGGCGGCGCAACTGTGCCATCTGCCGGGGCAAAGCTGGATCCCACGGCGGGAAGGGCTGACGCTTTTGGTTTGCCCGCTGCGGGATGACCAGGGGGCGTTGGGCGATCTGTGGTTGGCCAAGGCGGCAGCCGAGTGCTTTGATACCCTGGAGATGCAGGTGGTACAGCAGGTAGCGGATCACTGTGCCATCGCCATCCGCCAGGCTCGCCTCTACCAGGCCTCGGTGCAACAAATCAGCGAGCTGGAGCGCCTCAACCGCCTCAAAGATGATTTTTTAAGCACCGTCTCCCACGAGCTGCGCACCCCCATCACCAACATGAAAATGGCCATCCAACTGCTGAAAATGGCCCGCACCCCCCAAAAACGGGAGCAATATCTGCAAATCCTAGAGCAGGAGTGCGAGCGCGAGGCGGAATTGATCAACGATCTGCTGGATCTGCAGCGGTTGGAGCAGGGATCCAAACCCCTTCATCTTGAAGAAGTGTCCCTGGCCGCCTGGCTGCCCACTGTGCTGCAGCCCTTTGTGCAGCGGGCCGAGGCCAATCAGCAACAGTTGCAGTGGCAGATTGACCCGAAGGTGGGCAAGGTGGTGACGGATCAGGCCGCCTTGACGCGGGTGGTACAGGAGCTGGTCAACAACGCCTGCAAGTACACCCCGCCTCAGCACCGCATCACGGTGACGGCGCGCCGCCTCAGCCCTGAACAAGTGCAAATTCGGGTGGTCAACGAGGGGGTGGAGATTCCCCGCAGCGAGTGGGAGCGCATCTTCGAGAAGTTCTACCGCATCCCCAGCGGGGATCCCTGGAAGCGGGGCGGCACCGGCCTGGGGCTGGCTTTGGTTAAGCAGTGGATGCAGCGGCTGGGGGGCTGCGTCTCTATAGAAAGCGGCCAGGGCAAGACGTGCTTTACCCTGGTGTTGCCGCAAGGATCCCTGCCTGGGCAGACCTCTTGCACCGCGTGATGGGCGATTGCGATTTGGAAGCGCTGCAACGGGCGGTTGAGCAATTCAACCGGGGGGAATTCTACGCCTGCCACGACACCCTGGAGGCCCTGTGGATGGAAGCGGTGGATCCGGAGCGGCGCTTCTACCAGGGGCTGTTGCAAACCGCCGTGGCCTACTACCACCTGCAAAACGGCAACCGCCGCGGCTGCATGATCCTGCTGGGGGAGGCCAACCGCAAGCTGGCCGACTTTCTGCCCACCTACGCTGGCTACAACCTGCAAGCTCTCTGGGAAGCCAACCAGAGCCTCCTGCAAGAGCTCTCTTGCCTCCAGCCTGAGGATCCCTTGCCCCCGGTAGCCTCTCCTACTCTGAGGGTTGTTGGCGGTAAGCCGGATTGAGATGAGAAACTTCTTGGCCCCTCTCCCAGAACCCCAGGAGCTAGCGACGCTTGGAGCGGCGAGCCTGCCGTTCTGCCTCGTTGCGCCGCCGCCGATCCCGCCAGTCGATAAAGGTGATGTAGCCAACGCCCACCGTTACAGCCGTCAAGAGCAAAAAGATGCTCCCATACGCAAGGCGGGCCACCCAGGGCAAGTCGGTTTCCATAGAGCCAGAGGTAGCGAAGGACAAGGGGGATGCTTGGGGCTACATGCCGTTACGGCCCCAAACCACGAAGGCAATGGAAAGGGCGAAGAAAGCCGCAACGGCAACCCAGCCAAAGGTGATGATGTCCATAGGTCTAGCCAAGCAAAGAAGGCTCATCGGGGTGATCCCATTTTACGGGATGGGATCCCCGGCGCATCTACAACAGGGCTCGACTGGGTAGATTAAGGTCAGAGGCCAAAACCCAAGCCAAAGGGAGGACGCGATGGTACTGGAGACCCTGCCGCTGGTGGCCGCGGTGGCCATCGCCATTTTTGTGCTGGTTTTCTGGGTGCGGGTGGTTCGGGAGGCCATCTGGACGGCGGTGGGGATCGTGGTCCTCCTGGCCGTGCTGTACGTGGTCTTTAGAATTGGCCCGCGGCAGGTGTTGCAGGAGCTGCGGGATCCCTTCGCCTTTTTGGAGCAGGTGTGGCAGGTGATCGTCGCCTGGTTCCGGGCCTTTTTCCCCTAGCGCGTTGTCCCCTATACAATTCCTCGTACAATGGACTGGGCTTGGGTTGGGGCTGCCGGCCCTTCCCCTTTGTTCTGCAACCCTGACGCGCTTCGATTGCTGGCCATGCCTTCCGACTCCGCACAGGATCCCCAAAGCCTCCCAGACCCTGCCCCGCAAGACGGGATCCCAGTTCCCGAAGACATCCAAGTGGAGGTGGAGGACTTGGGGGATCGCCGCCGCCAAGTGCGAGGTTGCGTCTTGATCCCGGTGGAGCGGCAGCGGGTTTGGCAGGTTTTAACCGATTACGACCATCTGGCGGAGTTTGTGCCCAACTTGGTGGAAAGCCGCTTCCTCGGCAGCGAGAACGGCCGCAAGCTGGTACGCCAGGTGGGATCCCAAAAGGTTCTCTTTGCCCGCTTTTCGGCGGCAGTGGTGCTGGCCATTGAGGAAATCTTTCCCCACCAGCTTCGCTTCCAAGAAATAGAGGGGGACTTTCTCCTTTTCGAGGGGTTTTGGGAGCTGGCCGAGTGGCTAAACCAGCAAACTTTGCTCACCTACCACCTGCAGGTGAAGCCGCCGCGCCGCATGCCGGTCGGCCTGGTGGAACGGCGCATCTGCCGAGACTTGGCCTTCAATCTCCAGGCCATTCGGGAGCGCTGCCTGAGTTTATACTCCCAATAGGGCGTGCCATCCCTCACCCCCAGCCCCTCTCCCTTTGGGAGAGGGGAGCTATGCGGCAACCTGATTTGTTGGACATTCGCGGTTTGCATTTGCCGGCTGGGATCCCAGCTCATCGTAGCAGCCTGGCAGCCCCCCACTTTTCAGGCGGCCATCGAGGGCTGAGTCTGGGTTCGTGGGTTTGCTATCGGCAGGGTGAAGTGGAAGGCACTGCCCTGGTTGATCCCCGGCGATTCGGCCCAGATGCGCCCCCCCATCGCCTCAACGATCAGCCGGCAGATGGCCAGCCCCAAACCCGTCCCGCCCACGGAACGGCGCAGGGATCCCTCTGCCTGGTAAAACCGCTCGAAGATGGCTTGCAACCGCTCCGGCTCAATGCCTCGCCCGCTGTCGGCCACAGTAAATCTCACCATCGCTTCTCCAGGTTCGCCGGCTGGTGGCTCCACCTCTGCCCGGATCCAGATCCGCCCGCTGGGAGGAGTAAACTTGCAGGCATTGTCCAACAGCTTGCGCAACACTTCCACCAGCCACTCGCCATCTGCCCTGACCATCGGCAGCCGTTTGGGCAGCGCCTGCTCGATGGTGGGTAACTCCTCGTGCCGTCGTCGCGCTTTCACGTTGCTCAGGGCCAGCTCCACGCATTCTTGGGCAGACAGCGGCTCAATATGCCAGCGAACGCGACCACTTTCCAGCTTGGAGAGGGTGAGAAAATCCTGCACCAGCTCCCGCAGCCGACCGGCATCCTGCAGGGCCGCATTCAACATCTCCTGGCGCCTCTCCAAGGGCATGTCGGGGTCGCCGGCCAAAGACTCCAGACACACTTGAATGGTGGACAAAGGAGTGCGCAGCTCGTGCCCGATCACGGCAATCAGCTCCGACTTGGCCCGATCCAGAGCCTGCAACTGGCGATTCAGCTCTTCCAGGTGCTGATAGGCTTCTGCCTGCAGGAGGGCTACTCCTACCTGGTTGGCAATGGCTTCCGCCAGCTCCAGGGTGGCCAGCTGCCAGCGGCGGGGGTGTTGGTGGTGCAGCTCCAATAGGCCCAGCAACCGCCCCTGATAGAGAATCGGCATGGCCACCCAAGCGCGAATTTGCGCCGCCTGCCACAGCTCCGGCACTTGCTGCAAGCGCGGATCCTTTTGGGTGTCCTCGCAACACACCAGTTGGGCCGAGGCCATCGCCTCCTGCAAAAAAGGGTTGCTTGGCACGGGCCAGAGGGATCCCTTGAGGCTGCCCATCGTCAGGGTGTGATACTCGTGATCGATCTGGACAGCAGGAACCTGACCGTCGTAGCGGTAGATCAAACAGCGCCCCACCTTCGCTGCCTGACCCAATTCCTGAACGGCAATGGTCAGGATATCGCCGGGATGCAAAGACTGGCGAATGGCGCTGCTGATGCGGTTGATCAGGTGTTCTTTGCGCTCTTGAGCTTGAATGGTGCGATAGGCCCGCTGCAGCTTGTATTGCCCTACCTGGAGATAGGTGATCAGCCGCTCCGTAAAAGGGCCGGGGTTCAGTTGGCTGTCAGCATCCTGGGGAGCTCCTTCGAGGTACTGGCGAACCGGCTCCAGGCGAGGGGCCAGATCCGGACGGTAGCCAAGGATCTTCGGCAACAGAGCCAAAGCCGCCTGGGCAGTGACGGAGCGATCAAATGACCAGATGCCATCGAATTGGCGGGCCGCATCCATGTCGCTGCCCTGCCAGGGCCGCTCCCGACACACCAAGCAGGTGGCATAGTGGGCGTCGATAACGATCAAATGCCACTCCTGCGCCAGCGGATCCTCCGGATCCAGGGGGATAAAGTCAGGGGGCAGGTCGGCCTGAGCCCCATCGGGAGCAGCCAACACAAACACATCTTGGGCAACCGCGCCGATGCGACGGTAGCGCCGCGCCTCCTGGCGGTAGTAGCGCTCCTTTTGAAAATTGGCGAACACCCACGGGGATCCCTGACCTTGCAACACCTGATCCTCGATGGCGTGGCTAAGGGCAACCAGAGAAGACTTGAAATAAAGTTGCGGGCGCAGATGGGGCAAAGCCTCCAGCAGATCGCTCAATAGGGAAGTCCGACTCTGACGGCTCTGGCGGGATCTAGGGCGGGTAGAAGTCATAGCCCTATTGGCAAGTTCGGTTGGCAAGGAGTAACTTAGCCGTGGAGAAAGCGCCTGGCGGGCTGGCCTAGGTTTAGTCTAGCGGTTGGGTTCTGCAGCAAGGCGAACTTAACGAGCTGCAAGATCTGGCTAACTTGGGCTAAGAATTGTAAGGTTGTGTGTAGACCCAATGTCGGGATCCCGGTACAGCCAAGAGGACGTGCAACAAATTCTCCAGCGGGCCATGGCCCGCCAGCCGCGTCTGGGCGAGTTTACCCGCGCCCAACTGCAGGAGATGGCCGCCGAACTGGGGATCTCCTCCCAAGAGCTGGATCTGGCCGAACAGGAATGGAAGGCTTGGCAAGAGCTGAACAGCCAACATCGCGAATTCCAGCGCTACCGCCGCCGGCAGTTTTACCAGTTGCTGGGGCGATATGCAATTGTCAACAGCTTTCTGCTGGGCTTGGACTGGCTTTCCGGCGGAGGGCTATCCTGGTCGCTGTTTATACTCATGGGCTGGGGCTTGACAGTTTCCCTCAAAGGCTGGAACGCCTATCAAACGGAGGGTGAACGCTACGAAAAGGAGTTTCAGCAGTGGCAAAAGAAACGCCAGAAGAAGCTTCAGCGTCGATGAGTAGCATCTCGTCTCTCTGCTTTGAGCGGCGATGGTCTTAGAAGGAGACTGCCGGCAGATGCTAGTATAGGTAGCTGCAGAGGCAAATGCCTGTGCGGGCGTAGTTTAATGGTAAAACCGCAGTCTTCCAAACTGCTGTTGACGGTTCGATTCCGTTCGCCCGCTTCCAGCCACCCAAAGCCATAAACCCGCTCCAGATAAGCACTTCCAGCCTTAAACTGCAGTTGAGTTTGGGGTCAGAAAGTGTCAGGAAACGGCTATGGAGAAAAGGGAAAGCTTGGTACGCTTTTGGTCTGAACTGGCACTGCCGGGGGTGGCGGTACCGGTTGTCGACGGGGGCGCCGGACGAAGAACTTGGCTAGAGCCTTATCTTGTCAGCAACAATTTCTAACAATCGCTCCCCAGCGCTTACCTTCGGGCTAGGGACTACCTCTCGGAGCTTATTGCAGCCAAGGCCTGGCGATGCAAGTCGGGGTTGGCCGCCGCCAGCACTTCCCCCCTAGACGTGCGGGTCAAGGGATCCCCCGACCAATCGGTAATCAGGCCGCCGGATCCCTCGATAACAGGCACGAGAGCAGCAAAGTCGTAGAGGGCAAGCCCACACTCCATCACCAGATCGATGTAGCCGCTGGCCAACAAGCCGTACTGGTAGCCGTCGCCGCCGTAAGAGGTGATGTGAACCGAGCGGCTGAGCTGCTGAAAGCGCTGCCGCTGGTCAGGCTGGGCGAACAAATCGGGGGTGGTGCAGCTTAGGTAGGCGCGGCTGAGTTCAGTGGTGGCTTTGGTGCGCGTGAGCTGTTGGGTGGAGGGGGTTATCCAGCGGGTTGGTTGTCCCTGCACCCCCAGCCAGCGCTCGCGCAGCACCGGCTGATCGATGAGGCCCAAGATGGGGCGATCCTCCGCCAACAGGGCGATCAAAGTGGCAAAGGTGGGCTTGCCGGTGGAAAAGGCGATGGTGCCATCCAAGGGATCCAAAACCCAGGTGTAGGGGGATCCGGTCTGGTGGAAGCCAAACTCCTCGCCGAGGATGTTGTGCTCCGGCACGTGGGCGGCCAGCAGCGCCCGCATCGCCCGTTCCGCCTCCCGGTCGGCTATCGTTACAATTGGCGAGCGGGCCTCCTTGTATTCGGCTTTCAGCTCCCCGCGAAACAAAGGTCGGATCACCGCTCCGGCAGCCTCGGCCAGGGCCTGCGCCAATTCAATCCATTCTGGCTTGACCACCTTACTCTCTCTGTACTTTGTCCTCTTCTAGCATAGAAAAAGACTTCCCCTCGGCTATGCGCTCTGGCCGACTGTTAACCCCTCTGGAATGGCTCTGGATCGCGATTGGGGTGATCTTGACCATTTTGGGCACCCTAACCCAGGTGAGCTTGCCGCCTCAGTGGCCAGGGGTGGGCGGATATAGCTTTTCCCTGCAAATCGGCGGCGTGCTGCTGACGGCCTGTCTGGCGGGGCCGGTGGCGGCAGTGTGCGCTCAGATCGTCTATCTGGGATTGGGGTTGGCGGGGCTGCAGGTGTTTGCCCAAGGAGGCGGATGGCAATACCTGTACCAGCCCGCCTTCGGCTATTTGCTCGGGTTTCTGCCTGCAGCCTGGGCCTGCGGGACAATGGCCTTTCGACAAACGGATCCTCATTTACCGCGCGCCTCCTTTCCCCCTCGCCGCAACCCCTACGTGCAGCCCAGCCTCTCTGCGCCGGTGCGTCTGCAAGACTTGGCCGCCGCCGGTTTGGTGGCCCTGACCCTGGTTCACCTGACCGGGATCACCTATCTCTTAGCTACTCAGCCCTGGAATGGAGAGTTGCTGCAGTTGCTTCGGCTCTACTCTGGCTATACCCTGCCAGGACAGCTCATCGTGGTCAGCTTCGCTGCCCTCCTAGCCCTGATCCTGCGGCGCTTGCTGCTGCTTTAGCGCAAAAGACCTTCTATCTTTGCGCGATTGCGCATTTGCTCTTGGGCTGGAGCAGCAAAGATTAGCCTAGAGGCAAACTTGCCCCAGAGAAGGGACAAGGGGTTTCCAAGGTTTCACCAGGTTTCTGCAAAGTTTCGTGAGAAAAGGCAAGAATGCGACGCGCTGCGCTAACTCTCTTGGCAACGGGCTTTCTAGCCACCACTCTGACCGCCTGCGGCAACAGCGGCAACTCTGGCGGATCGATTGTCATTCCACCCCAAAGCCCAACCGTTTCCTTTATCAATCCGCCTACCTCTGGGCGCGTAGGCACCTCCACACCGGCTTTCACGGTGCAGGTCAGTGTGCCGGGCGGCGCCCGCTCAACCCAGTTTGTGGAACTGGAAACCTTCAACCCGCTTGGCACGCGCGTGCAAAGGGAAGTCTTTAGCCCCCAGCAGGTTGGCTGCAGCCCAGGTGCCACTTTCTGTAGCTTCAACACCGACTTCCGGGTTGCTCCTGGCGATCCTGCCGGCGTTTGGCAGTTTCGAATCACTGCCTTTGACCAGCAAAACCGCTCTGGATCCCAGACTCTTCTGATTACAGTCTTTCAGTAGGCAAGCCGAGCCGTTGCTTTGGATTGAGAGCTAAGCGAAAGCAGGGGATGCGTCAAGCACCCCCTTAAGGCGTAAGCCCTTCTCACCAGGAACGCCCAAATGCGGGATCCCTCATTCCATGTCCCGACGGTTGGGGTTGCGGGCAGGGTCATTGCTCAAGAAACCAAAAACAAACAGCCCCACAAAAAAGATTACCACCGCGTAAACAGAGATTTTCAGTAACAGCATAGTTTCAGCGACCCGTTTCCAAGTGGATGAAGCGAACAAGCAACAAAGCAATGGTAGAGCAAAGACCGAGAGCCACGGAGACGGGATCCCGTCAGACCTGAGGCTCGGCAAAAGTTCTTCACAAGATCATACCTCCCAACAGCTCCTCATTCCCGCCGTTGGCCCCAATTTGTCCCCAAAACGCCTCGGACACTTGCCGGAAAAGAGCCGCAAAGCTCGGCCAGATAGGGATCCCTGGCAAGGGGCAAAATTGTTAAGAAATGTTTTAAAGCGAAAAGCAACATTGCGCTCGCTCAGCGGCAGCAGTGTTGGAGAAGGCTGGGGAATGGGAGGATGGGATCTGCGGCTTTGCTGGCTGGGTACCTATCTATGCCTTTTGACTTGTCCGGTAATCCAGTTCATCAGTTAAACCACTGGGATGCTTCAGAGGAGCGGTTGCCCAGTCAGGCAAGACCTCCGTCGTCTCAAGAGATCTATTGCTCCCGGGAACTACAGCTTTCAGACGGCACCGCGGTTTTTCTGCGCCACTGGCTACAGGGATCCCCGCGGGGCCGGGTGTTGCTGTTGCACGGCAAAGGGGATCACGGCGGCGGGTTTGGCCCCTTGGCGGCGGAGTTGGCGGCTCAGGGGTGGGAAGCTTTGGCGCCCGACATGCGGGGATTTGGTTCGCTGCTGGATCGACCGCTTCGGCCAGTACCAAGCGGATCTAGAGGCAATCGTCAAGCAAGTTTGGCCCCAGCGAGAGCTCCCGCAGATCTGGTGTGGGTACAGTGCAGGGGCCAATTGGGTTACGGAATGTGCGCTTGCTCACCCCGACCAGGTGCAAGGTTTGATCCTTATCTCCCCGGCCTTTCGTATCGACCACTATTTCAACCACTTTACCTGGGGTCTTTTACAGGTCTTGGACAAGGTTTTGCCCCAGTTGGCCCTGACCGGCCTCTACGAACCCGGGCGGGTGACCTCCCTAGCGGAGCAGCAGGCAGCCTTGGCTGCAGATCCTTACGTGTGTGGTGTTACCCGGGCCCGGTTTACGGCGGAGCTGGTGCGCAGCGGCCGGCGCTGCCTTGAACAAGCCCACCGGCTGGAGCTGCCAGTTTTGGTGCTCTACACCTCTGCCGATATTGTTGTCAATCCTGCTGGCGCTGTGGAGTTTGCCTGTCGGCTTCCCAAGGGTGAAGTCTACGATTTTCCCCAGTCGCGCCACGACCTTTTGCACGACTGCGAGGCTGCAGCTGTTCAGCAAGCAATTGGCTGCTGGTTGGAGCGGCATTTTCCCCCTCCGCTTTGACTGAGCTCCTGGGGCCCTCATGGCAAAATAGAGAGGCCCTCTTTCTCCTGCTCCTATGAGCCAAGACCTGATCTACCGTCCCCGCCGGCTGCGGCGCACCGAGGCCCTTCGCCAGCTGGTTCAGGAGACCCACCTGCGGGTGCAGGATCTCATCTACCCCCTGTTTGTCATGGAAGGGGAGAACCAGCGGCAAGAGGTGGAGTCGATGCCCGGCTGCTACCGCTACACCCTGGATCTGCTCCTCAAGGAGGTGGAGGAGGCGGCCAACTTGGGGATCCCGGCGGTGGCCCTCTTCCCGGTGGTGCCCGAAGAAAAGAAAGACCCCACGGGGCGAGAATCCTTCAACCCGGAGGGCCTCATCCAGCGGGCGGTGCGTCGGATCAAGCAGGAGATCCCCGAGATCCTGGTGATCACGGATGTGGCCTTGGATCCTTACAACAGCGACGGCCACGACGGCATTGTGCGGGACGGGGTGATCCTCAACGACGAGACAGTGGAGGTGTTGGTTAAGCAGGCCCTCTCCCAGGCGGAAGCGGGAACCGACATCGTGGCCCCCTCCGACATGATGGACGGTCGCGTCGGCGCCATTCGCGAGGCCCTGGATGAGCAAGGCTATACCGACGTGGCGATTCTGGCCTACTCCGCCAAGTATGCCTCCGCTTTCTATGGCCCTTTTCGCGATGCCCTGGGATCCGCGCCCAAGTGGGGGGATAAAAAAACCTATCAGATGGATCCCGCCAACGCCCGCGAGGCCCTTAGAGAAGTGGAGCTGGACGAGGCGGAAGGGGCGGACATTGTGATGGTGAAGCCGGCCTTGGCCTACCTGGACATTATCTATCGGGTCAAGGAAGTGACAGATCTGCCCGTGGCCGCCTACAACGTGAGCGGCGAATACGCCATGATCAAGGCTGCCGAGCAAAAGGGCTGGATCGACGGCAAGAAGGTGATGATGGAATCCCTCTTGGCCATGAAGCGGGCCGGCGCTGACATGATCCTCACCTACTTTGCCAAAGAGGCGGCCCTGCTGCTGCAACAGTCCTAGCTAGGGCCTTCTGGACAACTGGGGAGATTGTCCAATCCAGGTGGGGGGTGCCTTTTTCTCCGCGTCGGCTACTAGGTCGCTGGGATCCACCAGGCGCACCTGGATTTGATCGGGCGGCACGCGGTTGAGGCGTTCCTTGATGAGGGCTTGCTGCTGCAAGGGATCCATGCCGCGATCCACTCCCTCCCGCAACCGTGAGACTCGGGCTGAGAGGACTTCGAGGTTCTGCTCCAAAACCTGCAGGCGGTGGTGCTGGGCCAACTGCACCGGTAAAAGGCGATACAGGCCGCCGAGGGCAGCCGCCGTAAACACGAGGTTCACCCCGATGCGACAGAGCAGTTCCCAAGCTTGGGGCTCCGGCTCTGGGGCTCGTCGTTCCCGCAGGCGAGACAGATTTCTTGAACAGGAAGGCCGGACGGGGATCGTCCGCGGGCCGGGAACCGGGAGAGAAGGGGGCGCTCCGGCCCGAACCAGGGATCCCTGCCCCTGCAAACGACGCAGCCGCGGAGCAATAGAGACGCCCAGCTCAGGCCGAGGAACCTGCCCCTCATTGACAGACATGGGGCGAGCCGAGGTACGCGAAGTAGACTTGGGTGTCACGGGTGAAGGGAAGCAATCGGGGGATGAAAGACCACCTCTGCTACTGGGAAGCGCAGCTAGGGCTTATTGAAGCCGATTTTTCCGAACGTGTCAGGCGGTGGTCCAAAACATTTTTCTTTTCAGCTCTACTCCGGTACGGCGGAGGCGGATTTCGGCTCTTTTTCCGGGTCTTCGGTCAACGCCAAGCAGGAACTGCCGGACAGCCCAGAGAAAAACCGGCTATGGCCAAACCCGGAAACGCGCTAGGCTAGAGGTTCCTACCTTGGGCAAGCTCTACGCCGTCCAAAGGACGAAGGCAACAGAGAGCCCAGGGGCTTGTAGGGTGCTTATCGGGATCCGCCTATGCGCATTGCCATCACGGGTGGGAGTGGTTTTATCGGGCGCCGCTTGGTGGCCCGCCTGCTGGAGCGAGGAGATGAGGTGTTGGTTTTGAGCCGCCGCCCTGAGCAGGCCCGCCGCGTTCTGGGAGCATCCCCCAACCTCAAGCTGCTGGAGTACGATCCCTACCAACCGCAAGCCTGGGCCTCAGCTCTGGAAGGCTACGAGGCCATTGTCAACTTGGCCGGAGAGCCCCTGGCCTCTTCCCGCTGGACAGAAGCTAAGAAAAGAGAGATCCGCCGCAGCCGCGTGGAAACTACCCAGGCTCTTGTCCAGGCTCTTGCTTCCCTGCAGCAAAAGCCCCGGGTGCTCCTCAGCAGCTCGGCGGTGGGCTACTACGGATCCCATCCCGAAGGGGATCCCCTGACGGAGGCGGATCCCCCGGGCCAAGGCTTTTTGGCAGAAGTCTGTCAAGCTTGGGAAGCTGCCGCCCGCCCGGCAGAGGAGCTGGGGATCCGCCTGGCCATCCTGCGCACCGGGATCGTGTTGGGGCCCGATGGGGGAGCGCTGGCCCAAATGCTTGCCCCCTTTCAGTTCTTCCTCGGCGGCCCCATTGGCTCTGGCAAGCAGTGGGTCTCCTGGATCCACCGCGACGACTGGGTGAGCCTAGCCTGCTTCCTGCTGCAGCAGGGATCCGGCGTCTTCAACGCCACTGCCCCCAACCCGGTGCAGATGGAAGAGTTCTGCCGCACTTTGGGACAAGTTTTGGCCCGCCCCTCGTGGCTGCCGGTACCAGCCCCAGCCCTAGAACTGCTGCTGGGCGAAGCAGCTCAGGTGGTTCTAACAGGGCAGAAAGTGATCCCTCAGGCCGCGCTGCAGCTAGGTTTCCCCTTCCAATATCCCCACCTCAAAGAAGCCCTGCGGCAACTGCTCATCCCTCAGGTCAACCGCTGAGGGCAGCCATTCAGCCAAAACGCAACTGGCGGCAAGCCCTTGCCGCCCCTCCCAGAGACTGGAGGAGGCTGGATGATCCCTGTGGACAAGAATTCAGGCGCCGCTGCACCCTCCAAAAGGCCTCTTCGGCACAGCAGTGGCGCTCGGCTCTTCTCCACCCGGGTCCGGTCAAGCCCGCCGAAGACGCCCCCTTGGCCTAGGCAGCTAGCGGGAGCGAGCCAGCGAGACCCCTCCCGGATCCAGCCGGTTGGCCAGAACCGCAACCCCAATCATGGGCAGGCTCACCAACAGACAAAAGCCCCACTGATCCCAAGACAAAGGTGCCGTGTCGAAAATGATGTTCATCACGCCCCACTGGCTGAAGAGGATCTGCAGCAGGATGGCCGCCCCAACGCCGATGGCGATAGCCGCCGTATCCATCAGGCGTTCGCGGCGATCCAACTGGCTGGCCCGCCCGCGGCCCAACAGGGTAGGAATAGCCTGGCTGAGGCTGAGCAAATAGAAAATACGCCCAATCACCAGCGCCTGAATGGCCATGCTGCGGGCCAGGCTGAGGTTGCCGGTGGTTTGCTCGATGTACTCGAAAACCCCGAAAATCAAGATCCAGTTGAACACCGACACCAGCAGGATGCGCTGCAGCAGCCGAGGAGAGAGCAAGTTGGCATCGGGATCCCGCGGCGGCTGGGCCATCTCCCGCCCCGTGCTGGGCTCGAAGGAGAGGGGCACCGTCATGGTGATGGAGTTGATCATGTTCAGCCACAGCACTTGAATGGCCAAAATGGGCAGCTCGCGGTTGAGGAGGACGCTGAGGAGAATGGTCATCGACTCCCCCCCGTTCACCGGCAGGATGAAGGCGATGGCCTTGAGCAAGTTGTTGTAGACAGTGCGCCCCTCCTCGACGGCGGCCTTGATGGAGGCGAAGTTGTCGTCGGTCAAGATCATGTCGGCGGCGGCTTTGGCCACTTCCGTGCCGCCCCTCCCCATGGCAATGCCCACATCTGCCTGCTTCAAGGCCGGGGCGTCGTTGACCCCATCGCCGGTCATGGCCACGACCTGACCCTGCGACTGCAAGGCCTTCACCAGGCGCAGCTTTTGCTCCGGCACCACCCGCGCAAAGACGGATCCCTCGTTGGCGGCAGTGACAAACTCCTCTGGGCCGAGCTGCTCCAGATCCCGGCCGCTGTAGGCTTTTACCGGTTTGCCGCCGCCCAGGCCCATCTGCTCGGCAATGGCTTGGGCGGTGAGCACATGGTCGCCGGTAATCATCTTGACTTGGATCCCGGCGGTTTGGCAGGAGCGCACGGCGGCAATGGCCTCTGGGCGCGGCGGGTCGATCATTCCCTGCAAACCGAGGAAGATCAAACCCTCTTGCAAATCTGGGTGATCCACTTGCGTTTGGCTGCTGGGGACGGTTTTTTGGGCAAAGGCCAGAACCCGCAGCCCCTGCCGCGCCAAGGCCTCCACCTGCTGCCGAATCCGCTCCGCTTCCAAGGGCTGGATCTCCCCCTGGGATCCCATCTGGCTGCCGCAGCGGGGCAAGAGAGCTTCTACAGATCCCTTGACGTAGATGCAGTGCTCCTCCGGCCCCAACCGGTGCAGGGTGGCCATGTACTGAAACTCGGATTCAAAGGGGATGCTGTCCAGGCGAGGGCGGCGGCGCTGCAGATCTTCTCGATCCAAGCCCCCTTTCTGAGCCGCCACAAGCAGAGCCGCCTCAGTCGGATCCCCTACCACTTCCCACTGGCCGTTGTCCTTGGCTTGGAGGCGGGTGTCGTTGCAGAGGCAGCCGGCCACCAGGCAAGCCTCTAGGGCAGGCGATTGGCGGATTTCGACGGGGGAATCGTCTTCCTGAGGTAGGATCTGGCCCTGGGGGCTGTAGCCGCTGCCGCTAACCCGGTAGAGCCGGGATCCGGCGTAGATGGCCTGCACCGTCATCTGGTTTTCCGTGAGGGTGCCGGTTTTGTCCGAGCAAATCACCGTGGCGCTGCCCAGGGTTTCTACCGCCGGCAACTTGCGGATAATCGCATGGCGTCGGGCCATACGGGAAACCCCAATGGCCAGGGTTACGGTAACTACTGCCGGCAACCCTTCGGGGATAGCACTCACCGCCAGCGCCACCGCCGCCTCAAAGACACTCGCTGCCGCCTGGCCCTGCACCAGCCCCACCAGGAAAGTAAGCGCAGCCAAGGTGAGGATAATTTTCAGCAAAGTCAGGCTGAACGCCTCAAACTTACGTGTCAGGGGAGTTTGCAGGGATCCCCCTTCCTCGATCAGCTTGGAGATGCGGCCTGTTTGGGTCTGGTTACCGATGGCCACCACCACCCCCGCCCCTTGGCCAAAGGTCACGAAGCTGCCGGCGTAGGCCATGTTCTGGCGCTCGGCCAACGGCGTGTCTTCGGGGAGGGATCCCAGCCGTTTTTCCACCGGCACCGACTCTCCCGTGAGGGCCGATTCGTCCACCTGCAAGTTGCGCACGCTTACCAGGCGCAGGTCGGCAGGCACCCTGTCTCCCGAGCTCAAGAGCACCACATCCCCCGGCACCAGCTCCCGCGAGGGCACCCGCACTTTCTGCCCCTCCCGCATCACCGTTACTTCCGTCACCACCGACTTGGCCAGGGCGGCAATCGCCTCCTCCGCCTTGGACTCTTGGATGTAGCTGATGAGAGCGTTGATCACCACCACCGCCCAGATTACGATGGCGTTGCGCCAGGAGCCTAGGAACGCCTTGATCGCCCCGGCCACCATCAGGATGTAGAGCAGCGACTGGTTAAACTGCTGCAGAAACTTGACCCATGCGGGGGTAGCTGCCTTGGCCTTCAGCTCATTGGGGCCATACTGCTTCTGCCGCCGCTCCACTTCCGCCTGGGAGAGGCCTTTTTCCAACAGCGTCGGCAAAGAGAGCTCCTCTCCGAGGAGCTGCTGGATGGCTTGCTCCTCCGGCAGGGCATGCCAGGCAAGGGCCGGGAGCAGCTCAGGGGATGAAGGTTTGGCCATGTTCGGAATCTTGAGTTACAACAACACAACGGCAGGACGAGCTGCCGACCTTCCTCCATCTGACAGCCTAGCGGATGCCGCCTGCCCTTCCCAGTAAAACGCTCCCCGAGCAGCTCTTGCTAAGGCAAGCGTCAACAACGTTTAAGGAGGCGGCTAAGATTTGCTGAAAATTCTCGACAGATAGATAGAAAGGATGAATATATTCTTATTAGGTAGTATGATTAGCTAGAGCTTGTGGGGAGCCGAAGTGCTTCGGCCTTCCATGCTAGCTGATCTGTCCGGGCTCTTGGATGGGTTGGTTGGCTCTCTTGCTGTTTTTAATATGGCCGACGGGTCTATCGGTCTCTTTTTTTTTTGTTTCCGTTTTGAGTTTTAGAGGGAGTTATCGTGGTACCGACTACAAAGCCAAGGGAATTCCAGGCGCAGTCAGCAGCAGTGCCGCAAAACGGCGCGCGCTCTGAGGTGCAAGGGATCGGATCGAAGGGGTCCGCGGCGGTTCTCCGCCATCAGATTGTCGTCGTCGGGGGAGGGGCAGCCGGCATCAGCGCAGCAGCCCAGTTGCTGGAGCGCCAGCGCAACCTTGACATTGCCATCATCGAGCCATCCGACAAGCATTACTACCAGCCCGGCTGGACGTTGGTGGGTGGGGGTATTGCGCCGCTGGCCAAGTTTGTGCGCGATGAAAAAACCGTGATCCCCAGGGGAGCCAAGTGGATCCAGGCGCGAGTAACCGAGCTGGATCCGGATCACAACCGCGTCATCACCGAGGATGGCCAAGTTATCGAATACGACTACCTCATCATGGCCCCCGGCATCCAAATTGACTGGCACCTGATCGAGGGCTTGCCGGAGGCGCTGGGCAAGGGCGGCGTGACCAGCAACTACTCCAAAGACTACGCCCCCTACACCTGGGAGACCATCCGCAACTTCCAGGGGGGCACGGCCATCTTCACCTACCCTGCCACTCCCATCAAGTGCGGCGGCGCGCCCCAAAAAATCATGTACATGGCCGACGACGTTTTCAAGAGCAAAAGCGGCGTTGGCGTCAACACCAAAGTTATCTTCTGCACCGCCACCCCTACCCTCTTCGCGGTGCCCGAATACAGCGCCGCCCTGGAGAAGGTGGTGGAGCGCCGCGGGATCCAGGTGAAGTTCAGGCACAACCTCAAGGCCATCCGGCCCGAGACCCGGGAGGCCATCTTTGAAGTCACCACCGACGGCGGCAAAGAGGAGGTGAGCCTGCACTACGACATGATCCACGTGGCTCCGCCCATGAGCGCCCCGGACTTTGTCAAGCGCAGCCCTCTGGCAGGGCCCGGCGGCTGGGTGGAGGTGGACAAATGGACGCTGCAGCATCCCCGCTACCCCAACGTGTTTGCTTTGGGGGATGCCTCTTCCCTGCCAACTTCCAAGACGGCAGCCGCGGCCCGCAAGCAGGCGCCGGTGCTGGCGGAAAACCTCTTGGCGGCCATGCAGTCCAAGCCGCTGCCGGCCCGCTACGACGGCTACACCTGCTGCCCCCTGATCACCGGCTACAACTCCCTGATCATGGCAGAGTTTGCCTACGACGGGAAGCTAGCTCCCTCTTTCCCCCTGGATCCAACGCGGGAGCGCTACTCCATGTACTTGGCCAAGGTGCACCTGTTGCCCTGGCTGTACTGGAACCGCATGCTCAAGGGCAAGAGGTTTGAGGCCGACATCTTCAAGCCCATCAATAAGCTGGTGCATCGCTACTAAGGCTCTCCACCCTCTCACCCCCAGCCCCTCTCCCAAGGGGAGAGGGGAGTTTTTTTACAGAGCTGGCTCGCTCTGCCGCTGTGTTGTTACTTAGAAACCTTGTTAGAAAAACTACTAAGTATTTCTTAACGTCAATAGCTTCTGAGAGGTGAGGTTTTGCCGTACAATCAGCCCAGGTCTCCGTGAAAACCGAGTAGACTAGGTAAGGAAGTTTCACTTAAGGTTCTGTTCTATGGATTGTCTCAGAGAAGACGAGCTTGGCTATCTCCTTAAGAGGCGGGAAGAAGTTATAGAGGAGCAGAGAGAGATTCAAACCACTATTCAGTCTTCAAGAAATTGGCGGAAACGAGACATTTTGTCTCAGGCAAGAAAGTGGGGCTGGGAGATTGTCCGTCGTCGTGCCAGACATCCCACGCAAGCTGTTCGCGGGCATTTGAGGGTTAGTATTCCTGGACATGGCGACGGCGATTTCCTGGGGGTAGGAATAGCTCATAGAGTCTTAAAGGAATTGGCAGAGCCTAAACTCACAGAACTACAGCTTCAAAGACAAGAGTGCAGCGACCAAATTGTTAACTTTCTCGTGGGCAGAGGTATTGAATTTAGTTCTTTGCGCGAGTTAGGTTTATTAATCGAGCAGATTGAATTTCTGGAAGAGCAAAACCTAAAACTTAAGCGTAGAATAGAAGAGAGCGAGGAAGTAGCTTTAGATTTGCTCGTCGAGAAAGAACACGAAAATCAGAAGCTGGCCAATAGAATAAGAGAGCTTGCAGAAGAGCAGCTGCAAGTCCAGGAGATCGTCAGCCGTGCCATTTTAGCTCTGAAGGAACTTAAACATATCTTTGACCAGCTTCAGAACGCGGTAAACTACATTCCCATTCCAGAGATTAGGAGCTCACTGCAAAGTTACCTGAACAGGATCATGGCTATTTTTAAGGCTAACCTGCCTTCTACGGGTTCTAGAAAGTTGCTTCAGAAGAACGAGCAGGATATTTATCAAGCGAATTTGGAGGATAACCATGGGTCTCATCGAGAGCCTTGAAACGGCAATCGCGGCCTCGCGTCGCAACTATATTGAGCTCCTTCAGTTGACAGGACAGCTTGTTGCCGAGCGACAGCAGCAAGGTCAAAGGAATTGGCTACGGCTGAATGCCAAGCCCTGGACAGCAGCGACCCTAAAAAAAGCTTTTGCTTCCTTTGCAGCCGCTCGAGCTTACTTTAGTAAGCGCTACGGCATAAAAGCAAGAGGGTGGAAAGCTTTGGCAGAGCAGGTCAATACTGTTGAGACAGCGCTGATTCACTTGGGACTGGCCGTTCGCGAAAGCCCTCAGGCAACCTCCCTTTTGGAGAAGAGTGCCCGGCAATCCTCCTCGATTTCTTGAGGGGATAGGCGTCCACTCTCCCTTTTTTCGCCGTTCTGGCTTTGTATCCCCAGGAGGGGGAAGTTTTTTACAGGCAGGCTTTGAACTTTTTCAATACCGCCCGATCCAGCATCAGCAGGGCTGCGCGTAACCCCCCCGAGTATCCCCAGAAAAAGCCCACCGGCAGATGGCCCTTGGGCGCTTCCAAGTTGGTTTTGAGCTCCCCGTACTCCAGCCAGCGGCCCTGGATCTGCCAGCCCACTTTCTCTCCCATACACTCTTCGCGGGGTAAGGCCGAGAAGGATCTCGAGCTGAGCCCTCCCCTTTTCTCCGAGTCACACTCCTGCCAGAGCTGCTTCTGGACGGTAAAGCCAAAGCGTCCATGGCTGGCCTGCGTCCAAAGTTGGTCGATTAGCCGCAGCATCGGGCAGGGGAAAGCTTCAACATCCTTGGGATCGAAAAAGCCCACCTGGGATCGCCCGCCCAGCTTTAACATTAGAGCCGTCGTCCAGCGATCGGCTTCCCCCCACTGGCCAGCCCGCAGCCGATCCCACAGCCCTTGTAGGGCAGGAGCCGCTTCTCCCACCCAGTCTGGCCAGGGGAGAGTAGCGGGCAGGGATCCCTGTCCCTCTAGACAAACTTCGGGAGAAACCAGGGATCCGGATGCCCCCTCTTTTTTCTTTGTCGTGGCAGGGGTAGGGGGCGCCACCATTTGCTCCAGCTCTTCTGCCGAGTGCTGGGCCAGGAGCTGTTCCAGCTCATCTTGGGGTTGCGGGGCCAGAAGCCGCTCCAGTTGCCGCAGATCTTGAGTGCGGATGGCGGGCTCAAAGGTCAGCGGCTTCTTCTCTTCTTGAGAGGCCGCTCCCGGCAGCAGGGCCAGCCACTCGGCCATGGTTTGTGGGCGCTCTTCGGGGTGGAGAGCCATCCCTTTGAGGATGGCGGCCTCCACCTCTTCAGGAATGCTGGGGTTAAGGCTGCGGGGGGGATCCAACTGCCGGCCTGTGGCCCGCACCGGCGCGCACAAGGGCACTATCCCCGTCAGCAGGGTGTAGAGGGTGGCGGCCAAGGCATAGACATCGGTGAAGGCGCCGCGGCGGCGCAGGCTGTCGTACTGCTCCAGGGGGGCGTAGCCATCGGTGCCGTAGGAGGTATGGCGCTGGATCAAACCTTGGGCGTAGGCCCGCGCCAGGCCAAAGTCGATCAACACCGCTTGCCCGGATCCCTCCCGCACCAGGATGTTGGCCGGCTTCACATCGCGGTGCAGGATCCCCTGTTCGTGCAGGGCCATGAGGGCGGATCCCACCTCTCGCGTCAGGCGCAGGGCCTCCGGCAGGGGCAGCGGCCCCTTTTGCCGCAAAAGCTGGTGCAGCGTCTGGCCACGGATGTACTCCATCACAATGCACCAACGCTCCTGCTCCCAGATCACCTCTTCCACCTTCACCACGTGGGGGTGGCGGCAGCGGGCCAGTTGCAGCGCCTCGTTCATGAAGTTTTGCTGGAAGCGAGGATAGTCGGGATCCTCGCGGATGCTGTCCTTTAAGACCTTGATAACCACATCCTCAGCACGGACGCTGTCCCAGGCGCGGTAGGTAATGCCGAAGCCCCCTTCCCCCAAAACGGCCTCGATGCGGTAGCGCCCCCCCTGCAATTCTTCGCCAACTGCCCAAGCCATACGCGATCTCGCTCCCCGCCTCTAGGGCTATTCTGTCACGGGGATCAACAACGGACGGCACGTAAAACTACTCGTTGCCGGGCAGACCCCCTGGCGGGCACAGCGGTGGCTCTATCGCCCCAGGGATTGTGGTCATTTCAAATAGCAACGAAACGTTTCTCTACGTCGTTATTGGTAGGCAGGGCTGTCGCAAACGCGCCAGCGGCGCGGAGCGCTTGGATGGCGGCAGAGTGTTTTCACCTAGTTTAAAACGACTCCAAGTCTTTGGAGGGGAGCTTGCTGAGAATAAGGTAGGGATCGGGATCCCAGCCTGCCTGCTCAAGAGCCCACCGGCAGCACCCCCGTCTTCACCTGGAAGGTGCGCGCCTGGCCGTCGCGGATGACCCGCAGCGTCAGCGTCTTGCCCACACCGGCGGCATCCACCAACTGCTGCACCTGCTCGGCATCGCGAATAGGTTGGCCGTCAATCTCAACAATGACGTCCCCTTCCCGCAGGCCAGCTTGCTCAGCCGGCGATCCCGGAATTACCTGCCCGATCAACACCCCCTCTTGCACTGTCAGCGTGGTGGATCGGCCCGGGTCCCGGTTGAGGCGCTCCACCAAATCGGGGTTGAGGGTAATCATGCGGATGCCCAAGAAGGCATGCTCCACCCGGCCATTGCGGATCAGTTGCTCGGCAATTTCCATGGCGCGGTTGATGGGGATGGAAAAGCCGACGCTCTGGGCTCGCTGGAAAATGGCCGTATTCACCCCAATGACGCGACCTTCTGCGTCCAGCAGCGGGCCGCCCGAGTTGCCGGGATTGATGGCCGCATCCGTTTGCAGGAACGTCACCCGCTTGTTGGTGGCCCCAATCTGCCCGGAGGAACGCCCGACGGCGCTGATGATCCCCGCCGTTACCGTGTTGTCCAGGCCCAGCGGGTTGCCGATGGCGATGGCCCAATCTCCTGGCCGCACCTGGTCGGAGTTGCCCAAGGTAACCGTGGGCAGATTTTCGCCCTCGATCTGGATCACGGCGATGTCGGTTACCGGGTCTGAGCCTTTGACTTTGCCTTCGAAGGTGCGCCCATCCAGCAGATGCACCCTCACCCGCTCGCTGCCTTCCACCACGTGGGCATTGGTGAGAATGAGGCCATTGGGATCGATGATGAATCCGGATCCGGTGCCCTCCTGCTGAAACTCTTGCGGCAGTTGGGGGATTTGGCCCCCAAAGAAGCGGCGGAACAGGGGCTGGTTGAACAGCTCGGGATCAATAGGGCTGGCCACGGTGCGGGTGGCGTCGATGCGCACCACCGCCGGTCCCACCTTTTGGGCAACGGCGGCAATGAAATTGGAAGGCCGCACGGCATCGGCAGGAGAGGCAGACTCAGGAGGGGACTCAGACCAAGGCAGAAGGGATCCCACCCCCTCTCCAGCCCGCTGCGACCAAGTGGCAAGGGGAGTTTGCTGCAGCCATGCTTGCCCCCTTGGCGAGGACAACCAGACCCCATAGGCAATGCCTCCGCCAAACAAAGCCATCGCCAGAAATGTTTGCCGTAGAAGCCGTGTCATGATCCCTCCCAGAGCTCAGCCGTATTGCCCCAAAAACACTGCACTGAGGAAGCTCAGGCAGACCGGCGCTACCCACCTGCGCAAGCAGACCCGGTTTACTTTGGCCTATTCTTCTTTTAGCTGTTTAGGGGATATGTGCTTAACTTAGCAAATCTTGCGGGCAAAGACAGGGCTCAAGAGCCTAGCGATGACCGGGAATCTAGCTCACCTCCCTTCCTCAGCACCGCCGGAGCGGGATCCATGGCAACGCCACCGCGCCTGGATGCAGTTGGCCCTGCAAGAAGCCGAGCGGGCGGGAGAAGCGGGCGAGGTGCCGGTGGCGGCTCTGGTGGTGGGGCCGGGGGAAGAGCTGTTGGCCCTAAGCAGCAACCGGCGGGAACGGGATCGGGATCCTACGGCCCACGCGGAGATTTTGGCCCTACGGCAGGCGGGGCAGCGCCTGGGCGACTGGCAGTTGCAGGGCTGTCGGCTGTACGTGACCCTGGAGCCCTGCCCCATGTGCGCGGGGGCGATCAGCCAATCGCGGCTGGCCCAGGTGATCTACGGCGCCGACGATCCCAAGGCCGGCGCGCTGCGCAGCGTGCTCAACCTGCCCGCTTCTGCCGCCAGCTTCCATTGCCCAGAGGTCATCGGCGGAGTTTGCGAGGCCGAGTGTCGTCGCCTGTTGCAGCAGTGGTTTAGCCGCCGGCGGGGGATCCCTCTGGCAACCTGACGGGGAACTTGGGCGACAAAAAGGCCGGGTTGAGGTCGTGCATCGGCAAGCGGTTTTTGATACTGTCATATCGGAAGGCCCCCGGCCTGCCAGCGCGAGCAGCTGGCTGGGATCCGGCCGCGGCCTCGAAGGCAAAGCTCTTTGAAGGCGGGAGCGCTTTGGTTGGTCGGTCGCTTGAGGGGTTGGTTGGGCAATCCTCACCGCAGGATCGCAGTTTCCTTCTGGATCCCTCCTCCGAAGTGGTTTATCGGCGGACAGGGATCCGTTGCTCTTGGGTGGTCTTTCCCAGAGGAGTGACGTGTGAGTGTAGCTCTCTTTTCTTCTCCGGTTGTGTCCCCGCTGCCCTCGGCTTGGCTTAGGGGGATCGGCCTTCTGGTTTGGGCTTGGCTCTGCTTGGCCTTTCCGGTGCAGGCGCGGGTGCTGCTGCGGGTGGGGATTGCCGTCAACAAGCCGCAGGTCAGGCTCGGCAGCTCTGCCCCGGCCCGCCTGCTGGATGCCCAGGGACAACCGCTGGCCGAAGTTCCGGCCATGCAGCCGCTGCAGGCCAGCCGGATAGGCTCGGCGGTCAGTTTGGCCGGCCAGCAGGGAGAACGCCTTTACCTACAGCCCACCACCCCCGATGGGTTGGTGTTCATCGACCAGAACTGGTACCGCGGCTGGGTGGAGCTGATCCCCGGCGAAAGTGGAGTGATCGCCATCAATCAAGTTGGTTTGGAGGACTACGTTTCCAGCGTGGTGGGCAGCGAGATGGGGCACCGCTTCCCGATGGAGGCCCTCAAAGCCCAAGCCGTGGCCTCCCGCACCTATGCCCTCTACCATCGCAGTCGTCGCTCCCAGCAGCCTTTTGACTTGGGGAGTGGGATTGATTGGCAGGTTTACAAAGGGGTGGCTGCCGAATCCAACCGCACCCAGGCAGCAGCCCGCGAGACTGCCGGCCAGGTTCTCGTCCACCAGGGGCAGTTGATCAACGCCGTTTTCCACTCCTCCGGCGGCGGCCACACAGACGATGCCGGCAATGTTTGGCTGGAGTCGCGGCCCTACTTGCAGGGGGTGCCCGATTTCGATCACCACTCGCCGGTGTTTAGCTGGACGGCTACCATTCCTGCCCAACAGCTCCAGCAGTTGGCCGGCGGGATCGGGGCCATCCGCTCCATTGAGATCCTGCGCAGCTCTCCCTGGGGACGGGCCATCACCCTGCGCCTAGTGGGATCCCAAGGCAGCAAAGACGTCAGCGGCAGCGAATTCCGGCGGGCTCTGGGGTTGCGCAGCACGATGATCGCCATCAGCCCACGAGGGGAGGCGGCCACCACCGCCAGCCTGACCCCTGCTGGGGCAAACTTTCCCGCTTTCTTCCAAATCCAAGGGCGCGGCTACGGGCACGGGGTGGGCATGAGCCAATGGGGAGCTGCCGCCCTGGCCAGCCAAAACTATTCCTACCAACAGATCCTCAGCCACTACTACCGCAACACCAGCTTGGCCGTGGTGGAGGGACGCTAGGCTCAGTCGGAGCTCCTATCGAAAAAGGCCATTTGGTAGCGAAGGCAGCTAAAGCTTTGCCGAGCTTGTGGCAGTTTAGATTGCCCTGCCGGGATCAGGAGTCAGTGGCAATTCTGGAAACTCTGTTAACTCCGATGCAGCACCGTCTCTTCAGACAGGCCGCAGATCGATCAGCAGCCTTCTCTGAGATTGAAAACCGAACTGCCGGTGGCCATTGTTGTTGCAAGATCTGGGAAAAGACTGAGGAAATCTGGCTTGGAGCTGCTGCAGATTTTGTAGAGATCCTGAATCCTCCTGCCAGAATTCTCAAAGTTGGCTCAATAATAAAAAATTAGAAACGTTTACCAGGCACGATTAACCTCTGCCGCTTCTTTTTCCGGCCTATAGCTTCAACCCCAGGTATCTGTCCTATGTCCCTTGCCACTTTAGCCCCCGCTTTTCCCGAACGTTGCCCGGTGCTGCCGGAGGCGCTCACGCCCCTGTGCGAGATCGCCCGTAACTATTGGTGGACGTGGAACCCCGATCACCTCACCATTTTCCGGGAAATGGATCCCGCCCTGTGGGAAAAAACCTCTCACAACCCGGTGCGCATGCTGGAGGAGGTTTCTTACTTGCGCTTGGCGGCCTTGGCTACTGACGTCAACTACCTCAACACCCTCAATCGCATGGTGCAGGCCTATCGGCAGTACATGGCGGCTGAGGATACCTGGGCCAAGCGCACCATGAAGACCTACGACTGGCAGCGTCCTATTGCCTATTTCTGCGCTGAGTACGGCCTGCACGAGTCTTTGCCCATCTACTCCGGGGGCCTGGGCATGCTGGCTGCCGATCACCTCAAATCCGCCTCCGATCTGGGGGTGCCGCTGGTGGGCGTGGGATTGCTCTACCGCCAAGGCTATTTCCAGCAGCGCCTGGATCTCAGCGGCTGGCAAGGGGAGCTGTACGAAGATTGCGAGTTTGACGCGCTGCCTCTGACGTTGGTGCGGCAGCCAGATGGCAGCCCTCTGTTGGTGGAAGTGGCAATGCGGCAGCGGCTGGTGAAGGCACGCGCCTGGCGGGTGGACGTGGGGCGGGTGCCCCTCTTCCTGCTGGATACCAACCTGCCGGAGAATGATCCCATCGACCGCTGGATTACTGCCCATCTCTACGGCGGCAGCACCGATACGCGCATTGCCCAGGAGTGTATCCTCGGCATTGGGGGGGTGCGCCTGCTGCGCCAGTTGGGCCTGGATCCCATGGTCTATCACATGAACGAGGGGCATGCTGCCTTCTTGACTTTGGAGCTGCTGCGGGAGGAGGTGGCACGGGGTACGCCCTTTGAGGCGGCAGAGGCCAAGGTGCGGGAAAAGTGTGTCTTCACCACTCACACGCCGGTGCCGGCTGGGCACGATGCTTTCAGCCCCAACGAGATGGATGCGTTCTTTGCCTCTTTCTGGCCGCAACTGGGCTTGACGCGGGAGCAATTTTTGGCTCTGGGGGCGCGGCGCGGCGGGGATCCCTGGGAGCGCTTCAATATGACGGTGCTGGCTTTGCGCTACGCACGTGCAGCCAACGGGGTGAGCAAGTTACATGGGCGCGTCTCTCGCCAAATGTGGCATGTGCTCTACCCAGAGCGGTCGGTGGAGGAGGTGCCCATCGGCTCCATTACCAACGGGGTTCACGCCCGCACCTGGGTTGCCCCCCTCTTCTGGAACCTCTACGACCAATACCTGGGTCCCGACTGGCCGGAGCGGGTGTCGGATCCGGAGCTGTGGGCCAAGGTGGAAGAAATTCCCGATGAGGAGCTGTGGCGGCGCAAGGAAGCCCTGCGGGAGCGGTTGGTGTCTTTTACCCGCCACCGGGTGTTGCGGGCGCGGCGCAACCGCGGCGAAAGCAACGAACGTCTCCAGGCCGTCAACCAGTTGTTGGATCCCAAGATCCTGACGATTGGGTTTGCCCGCCGCTTCAGCACCTACAAGCGAGGAGATCTAATCTTGCGCGATCTCGAGCGAGTGACCCGCATCTTCACCAACAAAGAGTACCCTGTGCAGATTATCTTTGCCGGCAAGGCTCACCCGCGAGATGAAGAAGGCAAGCGCCTGATCCAACGGGTGGTGGAATGGTCGAATCGGCCTGAGGTGGCTCACCGGGTCGCCTTTATTGAGAATTACGATGCCTACGTCAGCCGCAATTTGGTCCAAGGGGTGGATCTTTGGCTGAACAACCCGCGGCGTCCTCTGGAGGCCTCAGGCACCTCCGGCCAAAAAGTGGGCTTCAACGGGGGGCTCAACCTCTCCGTTTTGGACGGCTGGTGGCCCGAAGGCTACAACGGTCGCAATGGCTGGGCCATCGGCCAAGAAATCGAAGGTCTGGATCCAGCCGCCCAAGACGATCTGGACGCCAGCTCCCTCTACGATGTGTTGGAATACGAGATTATCCCTATGTTCTACGACCGGGATGAAAAAGGGATCCCGCGCCGCTGGATTGCTCGCATGAAAGAAGCAATCCGCACCCTCAACCCGGTCTTCAACACCGACCGCATGGTGGCTGAGTACGTCCTGAAAATGTATGAGCCCCAGCCTATCGAAACGGAGGTGAGTCGCATCTTGTCGGGCTCGGCCGTCGTTAGCTAAGTTAGCCTCCCTCAACCCAGCCCTTCTCCCTGAGGGATGGCCCAAGCGCGCCGCGCCGCCGACGCGACCACCCCCAACCTCTCTCTGGGAGAGGGGAATCATCATGCAAAAATCGGGATCCCCGCCCTCCTCAGGCGAAAAGGCAGGGATCCCTGGCCTGTGTCCATGGAGACTAGGCACTAGCGTTGAGGGTTATCGGGAAGGTCAGCGGCTCCGGCTCCTCCTCAGGCGGTAGCATCACCACCTCCGAGCTGTCGATGATCGCTTGCAGCTCTTCCCCATCAATGGTTTCGGCCTCCACCAAGCGGCGGGCGATGCGATCCAAGAGGGCGCGGTTTTCCCGGATCAGGTAAGTGGCCCGTTGGTAGGCCTCATTCACCAGACGTCGCACCTCTTCGTCGATGAGGGCCGCCGTCTCCTCGGAGAAATCCCGCTCTGCAGCGATCTCACGGCCTAGGAAGATATTGGCATACTGGCGTCCCAGGGCCACGTTGCCCAGGCGGTCGCTCATGCCAAAGCGGGTGACCATGTTGCGGGCAATGCGGGCCACCTGCTGTAGGTCGCTGGCTGCCCCCGTGGTCACCTCCGCCTCGCCATAGACCACCTCCTCTGCCACCCGACCCCCCAGGGCGACGGTCATCATGTTTTTCAAGTGGGCACGGGTGGTCAGGCCCATGTCATCATCGCTGGGCATGAACCAGGTGAGGCCGCCCGCCTGGCCGCGGGGAATGATGCTGACCTTTTGAATGGGATCGTAGTTGGGCAAGAGGGATCCCACCAGGGCGTGTCCTGCCTCGTGGTAGGCCACCAGCTCCTTGCGCCGCTCGCTCATGAGGCGATCCTTCTTCTCTGGGCCAGCCAACACCCGATCCACGGCGTCGTTGATCTCGTCCATCGAGATCTCGGTGAGGTTGCGGCGGGCCGCCAAGATGGCCGCTTCGTTGAGTAGGTTGGCCAGGTCTGCGCCGGTAAACCCAGGGGTGCGGCGGGCCAATTTCTCCAGATCCACATCGGCGGCCAAGGTTTTGCCGCGGGCATGCACCTTGAGGATCTCCAGGCGGCCCTGGAAGTCGGGGCGATCCACCGTCACTTGGCGGTCAAAGCGACCGGGCCGCAGCAGCGCTGCATCCAACACATCGGGGCGGTTGGTGGCGGCGATAACGATGATGCCGGAGTTGCCCTCAAAGCCGTCCATCTCGGTCAGCAACTGGTTCAGGGTTTGCTCCCGCTCGTCGTTGCCACCTCCTAGGCCGGCTCCCCGCTGCCGACCCACGGCATCGATTTCGTCGATGAAGACAATACAGGGGGCATTTTGCTTGGCCTGCTCGAACAGATCCCGCACCCGCGAGGCCCCCACTCCAACAAACATCTCCACAAACTCAGAGCCAGAAATGGAGAAGAAGGGCACACCCGCCTCTCCGGCCACAGCGCGGGCCAACAGGGTTTTACCTGTACCTGGGGGGCCGACCAGCAACACCCCGCGCGGGATCCTGGCGCCCAGAGCGTTGTACCGCTCGGGGTTTTTCAAAAAGTCCACCACCTCGGCCAGCTCCAACTTGGCCTGGTCAACACCAGCCACATCGTTGAAGGTAACCTGAGTTTTCGGCTCCATCTGCACCCTTGCCCTCGACTTGCCAAAGTTGAGCGCCTGGCTGCCAGGGCCGTTTTGGGCTCGGCGCAACAGGAAAAACAGGCCAAGCAGCAGCAAGACGGGCAGGAAGAAGGTGCTGAGGATGCGCCCCAGCAGACCCTCCTCCTGAACCGGGCGCACCGCCAGCTCCACCCCTTGCGCAAGCAAGGTGTTCTCAAACTCGGGGGTGAGGGGAGGCAGGTTGACCAGCACTTGGGTGGCGCGGTTGTTGATTTCCGCCTCGGCAATGGCAATTTGGCGACCATCGGGGGCGATCTCGACCAAGACTTTGCTGACCTCGCCCCGTTCTATGCGGCTCATCAGGTCGGAGTAGCTGATCTCCAGACGCTCAGCCGGACGGGTGCCGAAGAAGGTTGTGGCCAGCGAGATCAAGACAATGGCCAGCAACGCGTACAATCCGGCGCTTCTCCATTTTTTGTTTTTACCTTTCTGACTCACGGAAGCGTTTCCTCCCAAAGGGTGCTTTTTATCGAACTCACAGATGGCATCTGGGGTCGAGTGGATTCTTGCAACGATAGACTATTAATTAATATTAACCCGGCTGAGAGGCCGGGGAGAATAGCCGAAGATCCGCAGGATCGCGCACTTTTGTCAACGGGCTTGCGGCTAGGATCGGGGGCGAAAGGGCCGCACTCCCCCTCTCTCCTTGGTTTTCTAGGGAATCTCCATGCTGACTCAACTGCGCCAACTGAGCCTGGCTGCCGACGGACGCTACCTCAGAGATGAGGAGATGCAGTTCATGGAGAGCTACCTGGCCTCCTTTGAGCTGCGCCTGGGCGCCTATCGCAAAATCCAAGCGGCGGAAGCCCAGATTGTCGGCGAGGTGGAGGCGAAGCTGCGCGCTCTGGATCCCTACTTGCTCATGCGAGGGGTGGAGGATTTCCGCAACAAATGGAGAGCCGACACCGTGCGGGTTTTGCGCCTCTCGGCTTTGGCCATGCTCCTAGACGATGAGCAGCGCTACAAGGAGCGATTTCTCTACTGGTTTCAGACCTTGATGCGGGCCTTCCGCACCCAGCGCAGTTGTGAGGCTACCTACCGCTTCTTGCAAGAGGTGATAGCCAAGTACCTCACCCCCGCGGAGTTTGCTTTGATCCAGCCGATTCTGGAAACCAACCGTACCCTGCTGGGTCTCACCTAGGCCGCAGGCTCGGAGGAAGGGCTCGCCTCGATCACCTCCAGCTCGTCGGCCTGGAGGTGGGCGCGGAACTTATTCCCAAACTGCACCTGAAAGGGAAAATTAGCGCTGATCGGGCGGCCGTTCCAGTCTTGGATCACAGCCGTCACTTCTCCCTCCATACCTTTGAGGTCAAAAGGTTGATTGCGATGTTCCGGGTGGTGATAGACGATCACGCTGGTACGCACCCGCACTCGATCTCCGACTTTCATCACACACCATTACACGGCGCTGTTAGGAGCCGTGCCCTCCAACCGTTGAACGTTAAAAACTTGCAATACCCTAGGTTGGCATTTTGCCATAGCTGCTTGCCAGGAGCGACCTCCTGCAAACTCACTCGATTGGTTGCTTTCAGCCGCACGCCCCGCTCACCTCGCTGCCAGGGGAGTGTGGCTTCGCCGCTTGCTACCCACCGTCTGGCGGGGCTGGGTTTGATTAACATCAGGGGGGTTTTCCCATCCACGGCAAACATAGGTACCAACACGGCTGTAAGCTCTTCTGTGTACGCCCCCTCGCCCCTACGGAGGTTTCAGGCTGGGGGAGAACCTGTAACATGTTTTGGGCCGCTGGGCCTAGATCCTCTGCTTGCCCTCCGGCGTTCCTTGCGAAGCTTGGCCAGGCTGTTCTCGCGCCTAGCTTGCCGTTGCGATGCTGGCATCGCTACTCCTGCCAATTGCTAACCAAGTGCCTCCAGCCCGCTGATGCGATCAGTCGCGGCACTTGGCCTCCTGAAAAGGCAGCCCACCCCAGGAGCCTGCTGGAAACACTCTAGCTCAGCCCCTAACGAAGACTGCGGAATGTAGAGAACTATGTAGAAATTGATACAGTGGTTTGCATTTCTCCGGGATCCCCTCGCCCTTGAGGAGCCGCGCCGGCTTCTGGGAGCATTGCCCCAACCCAAGCCCACTGACTTCAGCCGAAAGATCCCTCTGCGGAACCTGGGATCCGTGGGGCTCATCAGTGTATTCCCGGACACGTTTTTGGGAGACTTTGACCAATTCTGAGGATCCCAGGCCTAGAGTGGTGGTGGGTGTTCTGGCTCGGGGCCCTTTTGTTCGCGGTCGAGATCTGGATATTGCGACGGCTGCCGCTCGCCAGCTGGGCATTTACGAGCAGGAAGTGGCGAAAGTAGAGGTGCCTCTGCTGCCTCCCCAAGAAGTTCCTCTCTCCGGCGTTTTGATGAGCCTAAGGTAGAAATTGCTGGGCAAAAATAACTACTAGAATCGGCTCCCGATGGGGAGAATCTGCCCAGGCTAAATGCCTGAAGATTTGCTGGGCTGGTTTTCTGCTTCTTGTCTGCGGCGATCGCCAATGCCGCAGTCGCCGCAGCATTCGGGTCGCTTGAAGTCGTCCCAATGGATGCAGGCCCGGCAGCCCTTCAGCATTTCCGGCCAGCGCTCTCGAATTAGCAGTTGTCGCAGCCTCACTTCTCGTGATTCGGGAAAGGGGTGTTGCAATTCATCCATGGCCCTGGGATCCGCAGCTCTCTGTCTCTGGTATAAGGGCAAATGAAAGTCTGCAATCTAGAAATATCGGCATAGCTTAAGGTTTGTGCTTTGCCGATCTCCAAAGAGGGCTTGGGCTAGCCCAATTTTCTTGAGCCCATTACTTTGCGAAGGGATTTGCAAAAAATATAAACGGATTTCTTACAAGATTTAGCTGGATTTTTCCCCGCTTAACACAAAGGTGGGATCCAGAGGCAGCAACAGTTGGCTGCGACCGCGGTGTTCCAGGCGGTTCACGGCTGATTGGATCACCTCCACATGATGAGCTCGCACGGCAGCCAGCCCGGCAGAGAGGCCGTAGAGCCCCTCCAGAGAGTTGGTGGTCGCCACAATCCTGCCGTTGGGTTTGAGATGGTTCCAGGAGGCCTCCAGGATCTCCCGTAGGGGATGGCCACCTTCGATACAGATGCGATCGGGGGGCGGAGAGAGCTGATGCAAGCAATCGGGGGCGGTGCCCTGGATTACTTGCACGTTGTTGAGGCCGAATTTCTCGCAGTTGCTCTCGATCAAGCTGACCACCTCGGCATCGCGCTCGATGGCAATCACGCGAGCGCGGGGGCAGAGAATGGCCGCTTCGATGGCGATGGTGCCTGTCCCGGCGCCGATATCCCATAGGCAGTGGTCTTCTCCCAGGCGCAACTGGCTCAGCACCAGCACGCGTACCTCGCGGGGGCTCATCGGGATCCCCGGGATCCGCTCAAAGGCGGAGTCCGGGATCCCTGGGGTGCGATAGGGCCAAGAGAAGGGGGTTGCCATTGCCAAAGACCGCTGCCGGGGAAATGGCCATACTTCTCAGCATAAGGCGAAGCCCCGACCAACTGGCTACGCTCTTCATGTCCCCCTCCTGGGAGAGGGGATCCCCGCGCTAGGCCAGCCTAGGTCAGTAGCCCCGTGAGGGCCGGACAAGGCTCCAAAGCTGATGATCGGACTCGAACCGATGACCTGCTCATTACGAGTGAGCTGCTCTACCGACTGAGCTACATCAGCAAGGGTAAGCAATTCCGCATCCCTTTGTTCAGCCAGTTCAGCAGCGCAAACTGGGAACGCGGGACGGGAAAGCTGACTTAGACTATTGATGCTCACCAATCTTAGCGCATCCTTGCCCTGCTCGGGATCCCCAGGCCGTCAATCCTAGAGAAAGACCTAAGGTTAACCAGGCCAGCCAGTCGCCTGTGCGCGTGTAGAAGGTTACCTGGGATTGCCGCCTGACCTCTCCGGTCACCACTCCGCGCTGAAAAATCGGGCCCACCTGCTGGAGTCGACCTGAGGGATCCACCACCAGGTTGCCGCCGGTGTTGTTGACAAAGACCACGCTGCGCCGGTTTTCGACCGCCCGGAAAACCGAAAGCCGGCCGTGGAGCATGGGCCAGTGGCTGTTGCCAAACCAGCTATCGTCGGAGATCACGATCAACGACTCTGCTCCATTGCGGGTCAGAGTTCGGCTGGGGGCGGGCAATACACTCTCCAAGCAGATCATCACCCCCAAAGGCCCAAACAGCTCCCCTCCCGCCAGCGGCCGATAGCCATCTGGGGAGGGCGCGTAGCGCCCCGACTCAAAATAGGGGAAGATCCACTGCTTGCCAAACCAATCCAGCACTTGGCCTTGGGCGTTGAAGAAGAGGGCGGTGTTGAAAAATCGCTGCTCCTCCTCCGGCAGGTGGGCTGTGCGGGGATCCGGCTCCGTGGCCCCCGTAATCAAAGCCCCTTCTGGGGGGAGGATGGCTCGCATTGGCTCGATCACATGGGGTTGCAGGGGGGTGTTCAGCAACCGGGCCCGCAAGGCTCCTTCCGGCCAGATCACCAACTGCGCCCCCTCGGCCACCGCTTGGGCCGAAAGCTGGTGCAACTCCCGGTAGCGCTGGCTGCGGTACTCCCAACTGCGATCGGCTTCCAACCAGGCCACCTGCTGCACCGTCCCCACGCGAAAGCTGGGATCCCCTTCCGCCGCCGCTAAAACATCAAAGTAGGCCAGCCGCAGGCTGCCATAGGCCAAGACCAGCCCCCCCAGACCTAAGCCGCAGGCCAGCGTGCGCCGGATATCCGGGTTCTCGGCCCCCGAGCAGGATCCCTCTGCCCTCCATTGGCAGCGGAGCTGCTCGGCCAACTGCCAAACCACGCCATTGACGAACACGGCAAAAAAGGTCACTCCCCAGATCCCGGTGAGATCGGCAATTTGGATCCCCAGGGGCCAGTCAAAGAGCAGGGATCCCCAATGAAAGGGGATCGGCCACCAGAGCAGGCCCAGCAGCCCATCCAGGCCTGTCCAGACCGTGGCCAGGCCCAGGGGACGTGCCCAGGGGGGGAGGGGCCGGCTCAGCGCCAAGCTCAAGACCGTGGCTGTTGTGAAAAACAGAGGGATCAGGGGAGCCACCACTGCTCCTCCCAGGATCTCCCAGGCGCTGAGCACTTGAAGCGAGAAGGGATCCACCCAGAAGGCGTACAGGCACACGCAAAACCAGAGGCCATAGGCCAAACGCCACTGCCTCCAACCCTGTTGCTGTTCGCAAAGGTAAAACAGAGGCGCTAGGCCCAGCAGCGCTCCCGGAAACCAGTGCAGCCAGCGGTTGGGGGATCCCAAACACAGCAGCAAAACGGCCAGCCCCGCCAGCCAGCGGGATCTCCACTCTGGGCGAAGCGGTGGGAGCAAAGCCGGGTGTTGAGGGAAGGAGGGCAGCTCTAGGGCCATTGGCAATGCAGGGGAATCCTCTGAGTGCTGCGGGCAGCCGCAAGAGCCGGCCTTGCTCGCATCCCATCATCTTTACAGAGCCTGCTGAGGCCTGCAAACGATCCCAGCGGCCCTAGCGCAGATACCACCGCTTTTGCCAGGCCCGCATTTGCTCAATCTCCGCTTGCTGGGTAGTGACAATGGCTGTTGCCAGTTGCCGAATCTCGGGGCACTTGGATTTTTCCAGAGCCTCTCTAGCCATGACCAGGGCTCCTTCGTGGTGCTGGATCATTGCTTGCAGGAAGCGCAGATCGAACTCAGGGTCAGCGGCTCCCAGGTCGGTATCCATGCGCATAGCCGAGATCATTTCTGGAGTCATGGCCATCTGGTGGCCCATCTCTTCATGCCACATGACGGGCTCCTGGGGAGCTAGCGGGTACCAGCTCAGCCGCCAGCCTTGCATCTGCTTGATTTCTTGGCTTTGGGCGACCCCAATGGCCCTGGCCAACTGACGAATTTCCCGCCGCCGGGATTTTTGCAGGGCCTCCGCGGCCATGCTCACCGCTCCCTCGTGGTGGAGCATGACTCTAGTCAATGATATGCTGGACTATACTGAAAATAATGCCCAGTATGTTCAGTATGGCTGCTTGGTATGGCTAGGTATGTAAAACCGAGAGAAGCGGCGGATTATTTTGGGGTGTGCCTCCACACCTTGAGGCGATGGGAACAGAAGGGCTGGATCCATGCAGTACGTACACCATCCGGTAGGGCAAGAAGGTACGACCTCGACAGTTACATCAGAGCACCCAAGAAGGATAAACGAGTCGTTTTGTACGCC
>NZ_AXUX01000001.1:1783521-1807926 GCF_002760475.1 Synechococcus sp. 63AY4M2
AAGTATCGGAAGCGTACACCAGCAAAACCTGTACCAAGTGCGGGCACATCCACACCAAGTTGGGTGGCGCAAAGGTGTTTAGATGCCCAAAGTGCAACCATAGGCTACCACGAGATTGGCAAGGCGCTCTGGGCGTTATGCTCAGGGCTTTGCGGGATACCGCCTTTCTGTTTGGACTCCGTCCGAGTAGCGCGGTCGCGTCAGCATCGCGTAGTGACAACGGAAACGGACAGAATGCTATCGCTTCACCGCTGAGCAGTAATGCTCAGCAGTGTTCAGCGTAAATGTATCAGGATCATCGCATCCAGAAACCGCAGTTCGAAGGATTCGTCGGCAGGGCCTAGGCCTAGCCGATGAGCTCTCTGGATTGAGAGCCCCCCCTTGTTCTCATGAGCAGTTGCCTCTAGCCCCAGCTCCCTGGCAAGCCAGGGATTGCCCAGGACAAACCCACCAGCCAGGATGAGAGCACAGACAGTCAGGCGCATCGCCACTTCTCTCCGAGGACAACAGGTCAATATCCTACGCCTTCCAGCCCCCTCTGGAGTCAAACCCTTTGGCGATCCTGGCGCCAGAGTGGGATCCCTTAGCTTGGTGCCTCCATCTGGGCGCCCCTGGCGTCGCCAGTTCAGGAAGTGGGGTTGGGTGCCAACAACTGCTCCCCTTGCAACATGCGAGCGGCAGCGCTGAACAGCTCTTCCTCCAAGTAGGGCTTGGTGAAGTAGGCAGTGGCTCCCAGCTCGCGGGCTGTCTGCCGGTGCCGTTCTGCCCCCCGTGAGGTGAGCATAGCTACTGGAATATGCCTGAGGTTGCTGTCTGCCCGTATGCGGGAGAGCAACTCCAAGCCGTCCATGCGCGGCATCTCGATGTCGCAAAAGATGAGATCGCAGCGCAAGCCACCGCGAAGCTTTTCCCAGGCGTCCTGGCCATCGCGGGCTTGCTCCACCCGGTAGCCCACCTTTTGAAAGGACATGGAGAGCAGTTCCCGCACTGCAATCGAGTCGTCCACAATGAGCACCGTGGTTTGATGGGTTTCCTCGGCACGTGGCTCCGCAGCGCGACGCTCCGCCCAGAGGCGGCTGAGATCGCGACGGCGGCCTTGGGCCATATCTACCAGTTCAAGGACGTCAGCAATTGGCAGCACGCGACCATTGCCCAGCACCGTTGCCCCAGAAATGCCAGGTGGTTTGGGCACAGGCCCGCGCAATTGCTTGATCACGATTTCCTGCTCTTCCACAAAGCTGTCCACCTGCAGGGCAACGTACTGGCCGGCACTTTGCAGGACGACGATGGGCAGGATGCCCTCCTCTTGGGCGATGCTGTAGACCTCTGAGCGGCTGCGGCTGTGGCTGCGGCTGTAGGACAACAGATTCGAGAGGGGCTGGAAGGGAAGGCGTTGATCCCGCCAGGGAATGGAGGGCCGCCCCTGTTCATCCGGCTGCACCTCGTCGACGGGAACATCCAGCATCTCCTCCACACCGTCGAGGGGGAAGGCGATCAGGGCTTTGTCGCTGACACACACCATTGCCTTGGAAATGCTCAGGGTAAGCGGCAGGCGGATGGTGAAGGTGGTGCCCTTGCCGCGCACGGAATCCACTTGGATGCTGCCGCGCAGATCGGTGATGTTGCGGCGCACCACGTCCAAGCCAACCCCCCGCCCGGCCAGATCGTCCACCTCGCTGGCCTCGCGAACGCTAAAGCCGGGGTGGAAGAGGACGTTGAACACTTCTTCTTCGGTTGCCTGCTCTGACAGCAGCCCCAGCCTTTGCGCCTTGGCCTTGATTTTCTCCACCGGGATGCCGGCACCGTCGTCGGCGACGACAATGATTGTCTGGTTGCCCTGGTAGAAAGCTTTGACGGTGATCTTGCCTTCAGGGGGCTTGCCCAAGCGGCGCCGCTCCTCAGGGGGCTCGATCCCGTGCACCAGGGCATTGTTCACCAGGTGGGTCATCGGGTCGGAAAGCTCTTCCAGGATGGCCTTGTCGATGAGGGTGTCGCGGCCTTCCACCACCAGGCTGGCCTGTTTGCCCGTTTTGATGGAGAGGTCACGGACGGCGCGGGGCAGCCGGTCGGCAATTTGCGAGAAGGGCACCATGCGCGCCCGGTTCAGGCCTTCTTGCAGTTGGGTGGTGACCTGGCGGAATTGGCGGGTGATCTGCTCTGCCTCGTCCACCGCAAACTCGATGTCGGAAGAAGACTCGCGCACCCGCACGATGAGCTCAATGATCTCCTGGGCCAGCGTGTGGAAGGCCGTAAACTGATCCATCTCCAACTTGTCGAACTCTTGGCCTATGGAATGACCCACCCGTCCCCGAGGGGATTCCTCGCCGTTCCGACCAAACCCCACCGTTGCCGCGCTGCTGCGGCTGGAGAACAGCGCCGCTTCCAGCAACGAGCGGTCGTACTGATCCCGCATGCGCTGGCCCAGCTCCCCTAGCTGTTGCACCCGGCCCAATAGGCCATCCAGAAACTGGCGCAGGCGAGTTTGGTTTTGCTCCATGCTGTTGCGGATGACCACCAGCTCTCCCACCAAGTTGTTGATGGAGTCGAGGTGGCGCACCTCCACCCGCATTACAGGATTGCTGAGGGCAGATCGCCGTGTGGTCGGTGCTGTTGGGGTAGCCGGTGCCGTGGGGGCGGCTGTTGCTGGGGCGGCGACAGCGGGCGGAGAAGGCGCCGGCGCTGCTGCAGAGACTTGGGGGGCGACCTCGAGATCGCCTAGGAGGGATTCCAGTTGGGCTGCGAAATCGTCGGCGACCTCGCCGCTCACGGCTGTAGGGGATCCCACAATGGGAGCGATGACCTCCTCTAGCTCAGGGGGCACCGCTGGTTCGGCGGCATCGAAAAGGGCGGCCAAATCGTCCAAACTTGGGGCAGGAGAGGCTTCCGGCGCTTCTTCCTCCAAAGGCTGTGTCTCATCTGGGGAAACAGTCGCGCTCTGGGCAGCCAAGAGCTCATCCTCCGCGAACAGGCTTTCCAGTTGGCTGGCCAGATCGTCCTCTGCTGGCTGGGAAGCTCCGCCTTGCTCTGCTGCAGCTACAAGTGGTTCTGGCTCAGGCAGAGTCACTCCCTCCAGACTGCTCCCTTGCAAAGCCTCTGCCTCGCCCAGGAAAGTGGCCAGATCTGAGGGGATCGCTTCCTGGGCGGCCTCCCCTTCTGCAAAGAACCGGCTCAACTCATCCAAATCCACCTCGCCATCCATGGCCGAGAGGGATCCGCTGGTTTCTAAGCTCAGTGCTTCGGTAGCGGGCTCCTCGGCAAATAGAGCCTCGAGGCGGTCGAAGGCCTCCGCGGGCTGGCCCTCAGGATAGAGAGCTTCTTCCTGAACCGGGAAGAGGTTCTCCAAAAGAGCCCAGTCCTGGGCCTGTGCCGCATCCCCCGTGCCCGGGGCATCCTCCAGCGTCTCCCCGGCGAAGAGATCGGCTAGGCTCAGCTCGGCCCCCAAGTCCGGGGTTTCCGCCGCCGTCGACTCGTCGGAAGGGGCCAAGAAGCTCTCCGCCGCAGCGGCAGGTTCGCCGGGCGAAGATTCTTCGGCGAAAAGGTCTTCCAGTTGCTCGACTGCGGCAGAGTCGGCAAGGTCAGAAGAGGGTTGAGAAGCCACCTCGAAAGAGGGGGAAGGTTCGCCTGCTTCTTCTGGGCTCCACCAGGCCTGATCCGCCGCCGAGACAAGGCTCTCCAGGCCGCCTTCAGCCGCAGAGTCCAAAGATGTCAGGGATCCCGTCTCATCGGGGACAGAAAAGTCCCCCGGCCAGATGTCGGCGGGGAACTCAGCCCACAAGTCTGCGGCCGCCTCCCCATCCCCAGGCTGGAGGGACGGAGACGGCTCCTCTGCCCAAAGATCCGCTTCCGGCCCGCTGTCGGGAGCAGCCCCAAAGTCAGGCAACTGAGACAGCTCCTGCAGAGGAGAGCTCTCTACTGCCAGCTCCTCGAGCTCGAACAAGGCTTCCACTCCGACACTTGCAGCTTCGTCTGCAGCCGAGGCTTCCTCGGGGCTTTCCGCAGCGACTTGGGCCGCCCGCTCCTGGGCGGGGACATCCCAGATGGCCTGGCTGGTTTCCTCGGCTCCTGTCAGCTCGGCAGGCTCGACAGGTGACAGCTCTGCCGCCGCTTCGCCCATTACTTCGGCAAACAGCTCCGCCAAATCCGTTTCCGCTCCCCCCTCTTCTGGGCTCAGCTCCTCAAGCGCCTGCGAAAAAGGCTCGGGGGAAGGAGGGATCAGCTCCGGCGGCGGCTCTTCAATATCGGATAGCTGCTCTGCGTTGGCAAACAGCTCGTCAAAGGCGGCGGAGGCTTCTGCTTCCAGGCTCAAAGGAGGGGCGTCGAAATCGCCTGAGCCAAAGCTCAGCCTATCCTGGAGCCAGCCGCGGGCTGCTGCGGCTTCTTCCGGCGCGGCGACGCCCTCTTGGGCAAGGTCGGCGGCTGCTTGCCAGTCTTCCTCTGGCAAAGCCTCGGTGGACATCTCCGGCCAGCTCAGCCCTGGGCCCTCCTCGCCCGCCAGAACGCTGTCCATCTCCAAAGTGGACGGCGGCTGTTCGGCCAGCAGATCCCAGGCCGCCTCCTCCGCTTGCAGGGTTGCTTCGACGGGGATCGCCTCTCCTGGTTCAGGTTCTTCTTGGCTCCCATCAGGGGCAGAGGATTCTTCTGCCGGGATCCCAGCAGCGGCCCAGTCCGCTGGGGCAGGCGTGCTCTCGGGTTCGAGGAAGAGCGGCTCTGGCTCCTCAAGGGCCGGCAGCACAGGGCGGAAGGCCAACAACTCAGCGGAGGGCTGGATGGTCTGCGCTGCTCCGCTGGCCAGAGCTTGGTGAGCCTGTTTCAAATCTCTCAGAACCGGCAGAGCCAGTTGCCGCAAATCCTGGGCAGGATCTGCCAGGATCTCGCCAATCAGGCGGGCTAGGGCCGTCCAGCCGCCCAGATCCACACCTTCGGCCTGTCCCACCTGCTGGAGCGATTGGGCCAAGCTTTGCAGGGCAGGCCGCGTTGCCGGGTCGTCAGGACGCTTGAACAGCTCCAGCATCTGGCGCAACAGGGCCGGGATCTGCTGGTGAACCACCACCTCCAAAGGATCCGGCGGCGGAGCGGGAGCCGCCGGGCGAGCCAATTGCTGCAATTCCGCCGAGGCCGTCACCTCTTCGGCCCTGCCCGCCAAGATAAGCTGCTGCCCCTGCTTCAAGTCTCGCAGGGCGACCAACGCCAACGTTCGCAGATCGGCGTCGGGGTTGCCCAGGGCTTGCTCGAAGGTTTCTGTGAGCTGCTGCCAGCCCGCCAGATGATGGGCTTGCCCGATCTGCTTGAGAACGGCATTTGCCTCCCGCAACTGCTCGCGAATGCCCGGCTGATCCCCTCGCTTGAACAGCTCCAACATCTGCCGCAATTGCTGCGGCACCACTTCCGCCATCTCTTGTTGTAGGGTGCGGGCCGCCGGCGGCGGGGGGGCAGCCGGAGCAGAGCTAGCGACAGGGCCAGCGCCGAGAAGGCTCTGAATGTAGTTTTCAGTCTCCTGAAAAACCGGCTCCAGTTCCGCCAGCGTCGCGTTGCTGAACTCCTGGGTGAGACCGCGAGGGCTCTGCAGCTCGTCCAACAACGCCGCCAACCCATCAAAAACTCGCAGCAGCAGCGTCTCCAAGTGCTGATCCACCGGCACTTCGCCCGGGCGAGAGCGAAACACGTTGAAGAAATCCTCTAGGCGGTGGGCAGTCCGCTGAATGCTGGCGAGGGCCAGCATGGCCGCTCCGCCTTTGATGGAGTGGGCAGCTCGGAACAACTCGTTGATCAGCTCAGGATCGCTCACGCTGTCCCGCAGGCTGAGGAGCCCTTGCTCGATCGTTGCCAAGTGGTCGCGGGCTTCTTCGATAAAATAACCGAGGATCCGCTTTTGTGCTTCTTCATTCATGGCAGGAGGTTCCTCCTACAGCCCACAGGTACTCATATCAGTAGTAGCAGATCGGACAGGGGAAGCTCTCCCATGCCCGGATTCTGTCTTGGGACAGAGGGATCCCGATGTCCCTGAAGTGCGGCAACTTCCCATCGGGATCCTTGCTTGTCCCTAGGATGCCCGCCAACCGAGCAGATTTGCTCATTCATCCCCCACCCGGAAGCGACCGACAGAAGCTTGCAGCTCGCGAGCGATGCTCACCAACTGTTGCAGCGAGCTGGCTACCTTCTGCGCCTCTTCGGACGTCTCGTTGGCAGTCAGCTCCACTGATTGCATTACCTGGGCCACGGCGCGAGAGGTTTCTGTTTGCTGCACGGTAGCCTGAGAAATAGCCCGCACCAGCCCATCGATCCGCCGGCTGACCTCGATGATCTCGTCTAGGCTGCTTTTGGCCTGCTCAGCCCGCCGCGTCCCCTGGATCACCACCTGCGTGCCCTCCTCCATGGCCGTCATCACGTTGCTGGTCTCCGACTGGATCTGCAGCACAATCTGCTCGATCTCCTTCGAGGCTTTGGCGGCCCGGTCGGCCAGTTGTCGCACCTCGTCGGCCACGATGGCAAAGCCCCGTCCCGCCTCGCCCGCCCGGGCGGCCTCAATACTGGCGTTGAGGGCGAGCAGGTTGGTGCGCGAAGCAATTTGAGAAATCAAGGCCACGATCTTGGAGATTTCTTGGGAGGATTCTGCCAAGCGTTTCACCTTGCGGGTCGTCTCTGCTGCCATTTCCCGAATTTCCAGGATGCTGGCCACCGTGCGATCCACTGCTTCTCCGCCGCGGGCGGCTGCTTCCGTGGCTTGAGCAGTTACGTTGGCCGCCTCGCGGGCGTTGCTGGCTACCTCTTGAATTGATTCCGTCATCTCCTGAATGGAGTTGAGGGAGTTGGAAATCTCCTCCGCCTGGCGCAAGGCATCGGCAGAGAGGCTGCGGGCAAAGTTCTCGCTCTGCAAAGCCGCATCGTTGACGGCAGCGGCGGCCCGCTTCACTTGGACAACGATGTCCCGCAAGCTGCGAATGGTCAGGTTGAAAGAGTCGGCGACGGCGCCGAGCACATCGGCAGTGACCTCCGCCCGCACCGTTAAGTCCCCGCGGGCTGCCCCCTCGACGTCGTCCAGCAGGCGAATGACCTGGCGTTGTAAGTCCTCCTTGGCCTGTCCCTGCTCGGCAGCTCGCTGGCTCAGATCGGCAAAATGGGCCTCCAGGGCGGCAGCCATTTGGTTAAAGCTGTTGGCCAAGCGGCCCAACTCGTCATCCCCTCTCGCCTCTGCTCTGACGGAGTAATTCCCCTGGGCCAAGGCGGCAAAGTGGCTGGCCAGCTCTTGAGCGGTGGAGCGAATGTGTTTGGCACTGCTGGCCCCCAGCACAACCCCGGCTCCCGTGCCGATCACTCCACCCCCGATGACCCCGGCAAGCAAGCGAGCTCCCCCATTGGCGGGGATCCCCAGGCCAATGGCCAACCCGGCAGCCAAACTCACGGCTCCTTGGATCAGCGCTGTGGCCAACTGCCGATCGGCAAGCGGGCGGTTGGCGATCCCAGCGAACATCCCCGCTCCCTGGCCCCCTGGGAGGGGCATCGAGATTGTAGGCGAGCTGCGAGCCGTTCCGCCCGCCTCCTGCGTCTCCCCCTCATCGGGAGAGAAGACCGGCACCTCGCCGCCCTCCATGCCGGCCAGTTCGCGATCCAGACTGTCCAGCTCGTTGAGCTCGAAAAGAGCAGGGCCAGGACCGGCCGTGTCTTCTTCGGGGGCAGGGATCGGCTCGCTCATGGGGGTGGCCAATTCCGTCGGCAGGCCCTCATCCAGGGATCCCACCTCCTCTTCCCCAAAAGTGGGTAGGGAGAAGCCCATCTCCTCGGGAAAAGCCGCGTCGCCAGCCAACTGCGTAATAGAATCACTGTCTAGATCCTGCAGGTGCTGCCGGTCGAACTCGCTAAGGAAGGCAAAATCGTCATCGACCACTGGGTCTGTTTGAGGCTGCTCCCTGCCCGCTCGCAAAGCGGTCTCTCCCGGAACCGCTGGCGGCGTTACCTGAGGGTTGGCGGGCAGCGGGTGAGAGGAGGCAAACGGATCCGCAGGCTCCATTTCTAGCCTTGTCTCAAAAGGATCCGCAAAGCTTTCTTCCTCGCCAAAAGTCATCTCATCGGCGGCAAAGCTGTCGCTTCGCATCGAGAAGAGATCCTGAGCAAAGGGGTCGGCCTCCTGTTCCCTCATCGCCTCAAACTCAAACTGGGGAAAGGGATCCGCCTCCTCCGGTTGAGGTGGGAACTCCCCTTGAGGTTGGAGCTTGTCTTCCTGCGCCGGAGAGGGAACATCCGCCAGCTCCGGCGCCATCTGGAGCAGCTCCTCCAGGCCCCTGCGGGCCGACTCCAGCTCCTCAGGATCGCTGGCCGTCTTGAGGATGGTATCGTAGGTATGGCGGGCTTCCAGCAACTGCCCCGCTTGCTTCTGGGCCGAGGCCAGCAGCAACTTGACAGCAGTATCCTGCGGCTGAGCAGCGGCTACCTGGTTGAACAACCGCACTGCCTCGACGTAGTCTCCCTGCCAAAAGGCGACCATTGCCTCGGTAAAGTCTCTCTGATTGTTTGCGCTCGAAACCATGGATCCTCCCTTCCCTGCTTGGCTACCTCTGTTGCTACTTCAACCCAAATGCCCAGAACTCCCCCAACACCAACCCGCCTAAACCCTTTAGATTGTTAAGCTACAGATAGGTTACCTCTCCCAACTGGCTGCTTTGCTCCCAAAAAGAATGGGCTCTTGCCCTCTTTCCACAGACCATTGGGGCAGCACGGCCACACTCGCCGGGTGGCCGGGCGCCAATCTCTAGGGAACAAGATCGGCTCCATTCTTTCCATTGTGAATGGCTTTGGAATTTCCGCATTTCTGCCGAACTTGCGGCTAGCCATTCCTCAACCCCAACGGTCGGATCTCAGGATGGCTGACTGATCCAGCAGCGGCAAGCGGGCTCCCGTCGCGGGCACCACCCATTCCCCTCGCAAGAAGGGAGCTATCGACTCAGGAGCCACGAGAACAGGCCGCACCGCTTCCGTCTTCAGCCACTCCATGCCCACAATTAAATCCACAGCCAGGCCCATCAGCAAATCCGGTTGATCCATCACGGCCACCACAGGGAGCTCGGCGCGGTCGAGGTTGAGGGGCGGGCTGATCCCCAAAAACTGCCCCAGATCCGCAACCCAGATAATTTCGCCCCGCAAGTTCAGAGTGCCCAGCAGAACTGGCGCGACATTCGGCATGGGAGTAATTTTCTCAGGGCCGATGCTCATCACCTCTACAACCGATACTGCCGGCAGGGCAAATTCTTCTCCGGTGGCGACCTTGAATTTCAGGAATAGCTCACCTTCGGGAGCCTCCATTTCCTGCAATTCTTGGGTCTCATCCCCCATCAACAGATCCAGATCCCCTAGCATGACGCTCCCCCGTATCGATGGTCTTGTGGAGGGGTGGCCGCCGCTCCCTTGTCCAGGGCATGGAACCCCTTTGGGCTCTGCCAGCAGGCATAGAGGCGGGATGGGCGGTTCCTAGCCTCTCAGCAATTGCTTAATCGTACCCACCAGTTCCTGCGGCTGGAAAGGCTTGGCAATATAGGCATCTGCTCCCTGGCGGAGCCCCCAGTAGCGGTCGAACTCTTCGCCTTTGGAAGAACACATGACAATCGGGGTTTTTTGGGTGAGCGGATCGGCCTTGAGGAGACGGCACACTTCGTAGCCATTCATCCGCGGCATGACGATGTCCAGCACGATCAGGTCGGGCTTGTTTTGCTTCACCGCCTCTACGGCTTCCACGCCATCTTCCACCGTCATCACCTCGAAGCCGTTTTCCTGCAGCAACTTGCCGATCATCTCCCGCTGGGATTGGCTGTCTTCCACCACCAGAACGCGACTCATTTTTGGCTGGTCTCCTTGATCTCCCGCAACTGCTGTTTGATAGTAGCCAATAGCTCTTGAGGCTTGAAAGGTTTGGTTACATAGGCATCGGCTTGATTGCGCTTGGCCCACTCGATATCAAAGACTTGATCTTTGGTGGAACACACGACGATGCGGATGTGCTTGGTGCTTTCATCTTTCTTCACTTCCCGGCACACTTCGTAGCCGTTCATGCCAGGCATGACGATGTCCAGCACCACCACGTCAGGCTTCTGCTGACGAATGATGTCCATCGCCTCCACACCGTCCATGGCTGTGGAGACTTCCAACCCGCTCTCGGAGAGCAGGCTGGAAATGGCCTCCAGATAGGTACGGTTATCATCCACCACCAGTACTTTGCTCATGGTCATCTCGCCCCTGCTGTGTTTCGCGTGTCCGGTCAACCCTGGCGGCTACCTGAAGTGGGATCCTGTCTTTCAGCGCTTTTGGCTGCATCTGGCCTTGCAGCCCCAGGCTGGTTGGGCTACCTCCTATTGTTTGGTGAAGTTCCTCTTCTGTCCAGTATTCTGCAGTACTCTGCTTGCTTGGCTCGAATCTCGACATTTTTTAGGGATTTCGGCTGGCCCCCCGCTTATTCGCCACCGCCCCGCTTGGGAGGTGGGCCCACATAAGATTCGACGACGGTCAACAATTCCCTCTCAGAAAAGGGCTTGCTCAGAAACTCGTTGGCCCCGGCCATGCGGGCCTTGAGCCGGTCGGTGAAGCCGTCCTTGCCGGTGAGCATGATCATGGGGGTTTCGCGGAACTGGCTGGATTTGCGCAACATGGCGCACAGCTCGTACCCATCCAACTTGGGCATGGCCACATCGCAGAGGATCATGTCGGGGTTGAGGAGAAACACCTGTCCCAGGGCTTTGAGGGGGTTGCCGATGGTGGTGACCTGGTAGCCCTCGTTTTGCAAGATGAACTCCACGGTTTTTTGGATGGCCATGGAGTCGTCGATGCAGAGGATGTGGGCGGGCTTGTCGCTGGGTTTGAGGGGACGAGTGCGCTGGGGCTCGATGATCAGGACGGGATCGGAGAGGTGGATCGCCCCTTGACGAACATAGGGATAGATGGCTTTGGCTACCACCAGGGTGTCTCGGCCCAGGTAGCGACCCATTTGGCGAATGCTGGTTTTGCCGTCCGACCACTCGCTCAGCGCCTTGAAGACGGGGGCGGGCAGGGTTTGCTGGAGGGGCAGGGGGTTGACGATGGTGGGGGCTTGGTTGGGGTCTTGGATGTAGGGGTGCAGCTTTTTCCACTCCTGCACCTGGGTGACCATCTCGGCGAGCAGAGGGGTGACAGGAAAGGTGGTCAGTTGGGGGGCCAAGGGGGATCCAGCCTCGAAAATGAAGGAGCCCTGGTGGAGGCTGAGCAGGTCGAAGAGGACTTCCCGCACCATGCCCAGCAGGATTTGCTTGCCTTGGCTGGGGTTGAGCTTGTGGTTTTCCAGCAAAGACCAGAGGCGGTTGTATTCGGGGGCATTGACCGCAGCTTTGGGAGGGATCTGAACTTCGTCTAGGGCGGCTTCCAGCTTGAAGCGGCGCAGGTAGTCTTTGAGGCGGGCGATGTGGCCTTCGGTTTCAGAGGCGTAGATGATTCGCCCGTTCAAGAAAAAGACAAACCAGTAGATGGAGGGTCTGGCCTCTACGAAAAGCTCACCGGTGCGCTGGCCCAACTCGATCAATTGAAGGATGCTTCGGATATCGATCTCTTGTAATCTTCCCTGCATGGGATCCCTGCCTGCAGTCAGCAAGATATGACCATTATGACGCTAGCCTTCTTGCTGCCATCCCACAAGGGGAGCTTTTTGGGGAAATAACCCACTTTGAATCCTGAAGATTTCTGGGTTCCTCGGGCTTTTAGGTTGGAACTGGCCAGAAGCGGATCCAGGGATCCCTTTTCAGCGACCAAAGGACTAACTTCTGGTTTGAAGGCAAGCCGATGGATCTGCACAGGCGGCTTTCCTTGGAGCAGAATAGGTGAAGAACCTCCCCTGAAACTCAATTGTTGCAAAAGCAATGCTGCCGATTTTCACCACTTGGGTGCTGGGCCCGCTGCTGGCGCTCTACACCGTTCTGTTTGTGCTGCGCATCTTCTTATCCTGGTATCCGCAACTGGATACCTCTCGGCTGCCCTATTCGCCAGTGGTCGGCCTGACGGAGTTTTTGCTGCGCCCGACACGCCGCCTGATCCCGCCCCTGGGGGGGGTGGACATGGCGCCTGTAGTGTGGGTGGGCCTGGTTACCCTGTTGCGGGAGGTGTTGCTGGGACAGCAGGGATTGTTGACCATGGCCCTGCACTAAAGTGCTTTCCCAGGAGGATTAGCGGCCCTGCAAGATAGGGATCTGCAGGGCGGGGGTTGGCGAAGGCCGGGCAGGAGAGTCCGCCTGGGTTTTCTCCTGCATCTGCTGCAGTTGCCGGATCAGTTCGGGCACCACCTGGTAGAGATCCCCCACGATGCCGTAGTGGGCAAATTTGAAGATGGGGGCAGAGCTGTCTTTGTTGATGGCGATGATGGTCTGGGACTTGTCCATGCCGACGCGGTGTTGGATGGCCCCGGAGATACCACAGGCGATGTAGAGCTGGGGGCGGACGGTCTTGCCAGTTTGCCCCACCTGGTGGGCATAGGGGATCCAGCCGGCATCCACAGCCTTGCGGGAGGAGCCGACGGCGCTGTTGGGGAAACAGGCGGCCAGCTCGCGCATCAGCTCAAAGCCGTCTGCCGATCCCAGCCCGTAGCCGCCAGCAACGATCACTTTGGCCCGCGTCAGATCGACGGCCTGGGAGAGGTTGCGCACCGTTTCCACAATTTGCAGCTTGAGATCCTCCGGCTCCAAGTTAACCGGCACCGGGATCACTTCTCCTTGGCGGGATCCGTCCCAGGGAAGCGGCTGCATCACCCCGGGGCGCACGGTGGCCATCTGCGGGTTTTTCCAGGGGCCGAGGATGCGGGCCTTGAGGGACTCGCCAAAGCTGGGCCGAATGGCGTACAGGCAGTCGGGGAAGAAGCCAGACTTGCCGGGATCTTTGCTGTTGCTGTACTCGAAGGGGCCGATGTCGAGCTCGGTGCAGTCGGCGGTCAGGCCGGTTTCCAGGTGGGCGGCCAGACGGGGGGCCAAGTCCCGACCGGTGGTGGTGGATCCCAGCAGGATGGTGTGGGGCGGCTGGGGCCAGCTTTTGATCAAGTCCAGGATAACGCGGCGGTAGGGCAGGGTGCGGTATTCGGCCAGCTCGGGGTGGTCGGCAACGAAGACCTGATCCGCCCCATGGCCGATCAGGATTGGGGGCAGGTGAGCGATGTTGTGCCCGAGGACAAGGGCGCTCAGGGTGGCTTCCAGCTTATCGGCCAGCCGTCGCCCCGCTCCCAACAGCTCCAGGCCGATGGGCTGCAACTCACCCTTGATCTGCTCGGCGAAGATCAACACCCGCTTGTGCTCCATAGAGCTTACGACTCCTCATCAAAGTAGAAAGGCTGGGAAGTTTGGTCAATTCCTATACAGATTTCCGCAACTTAGCGATAACTCACCTTTGGGCAGGCTGCAACTGAGAAGTTAAGGAATGGGTTTAGAGGGTGGAGTTAGCGGAAGGGGAAAGAGGGTAAAGCCTCTGGGGTAGCCAGGTAGAGGCTCAAGTCAAGTGCCTGAGCCAATTCCTTCACCAGTTGCGGCACGGGCTGCCCTTGAAAGATCTGACAGTTGCCGCCGATTTCCCCTACTTTTTCGGTGGCGGCCACGATGGTCGGGGATCCCTGGAGGCCGCAGCGCTTTGGATCGGCCCCCACATCGTCCAGGTTGAGGATCTGGATGGCCTCGGCCCGCGCCGCCTCATCCCGCATCAGCCGCTGCACCCGCTGCACACCGCGCAGGGTAGGATAGGCCAGACGCCGCGCCGAATTGGCTACCGTGACCAAGGCCGGCAGAGGCACCATCACGATTTGGGATCCCCCTTCGATGGCCCGCCGCGCCACCAGGATCCCATCCCGAATCTCGAAGGCTTCGCAATAGGTGACCTGAGGGATCCCCAACCGCTCCGCCAACTGCGGCCCCACCTGGGCCGTATCGCCGTCGGTGGTCTGGAGCCCGCAGAAGATCACATCGGGCCGGCCAGCATAGCGAACCGTCTGGGCCAGAGTATAGGCAGTGGCTAGGGTATCGGAAGCGGCCAAGCGGCGGTCGGTCATCAAAATGCCCCGATCCACGCCGTGGGCAATGGCCTCGTAGAGCACCTCAATGGCCGGGGGTGGCCCCATTGTAATTGCTGTTACTCTCGCCCCGTGTTGCCGTTTGGTTTGCAGAGCTGCTTCCAGTGCATAGCGATCAAAAGGGTTTAACATCCGCTTGGCCTTGGCGCGATCGATCGTGCCGTCACTGTTGATGCCGGCCTTGGCGTTTTGATCGGGAACTTGCTTAATCAGAACAAAAGTTTCCAAGGGCCTAAACTCCCTAGTGATCCCCTCCAGGTTAAAAGGGATCCCTGAGCACCACAAACTTATTCAGCTTTTTTTCGGGATCGGAAAAGCTATCTCGACTTCAAGCACCCCTAAGCTACTCTTCCCAATACATCTGTTTCTCAGGTTTGATTTCATTGACATGCTCCCCATGCCCAAAGGCAGGGGCCTTACGGCGTTCTTGGGTAACCCTAAACAAAGTTCGAGACACTCCCCTACTGCTCCATGCCGCTTCCGGTCTCCCATCCACTAACGCGAACAGGTCTCCCGTCGGCCTCTTTCAGGAGCAGCCTGGGATCCCTGCCATGAAAAGCTTTGGGGATACTTCGCGGATGAGGGATCCAATAAGGACGCAGACCGCACCTGCAGCCAGAAATAGCCTCCCAGCAAGCAGGACAAGTTGGCCTGCACCGGCAAGCCAATAGACAGAGGCTTCAAAATCGTTGCTGGCCTAACCCAGATTATCCAATCATCCGCTCAGACTTGGGTGGGAGCAGACTTCCATCAAACACTTGCTCTAGAGAGGGCTTAGTGGGCAAGCCAAAGCCATCCACCACCTGAGCAATCGAGGTTTCCATACGCGCGGGCACTACATCCCCCAAACCAATTTGTCGCACCTCATCGGTAACAAACAGGCGCGGCATTGCCAGGGTAAGGCGCAATTTCTCAATTGCCGTATCCAGCACTTGTCCCTCGGCTTTGGCTTTGTCCAGAAGGGCCAACATATTGCCATCGGTATCACGAATAGTGTCTTGCCAACCCTTGACATAGGCCCGCAAGAAAGCTTTGAATTGCTCAGGCTTCTCACGCAGCAATTGCACACGGGTGATGACGGCATTGCCATACAGCTCAAGGCCATAGTCGTTGTAAAGGAAAGCCGTGATGTCCTCCAAGCTGACGCCGCCCCGCACCAGATTGGGCATGGCTGAGGTCATAAAGCCGCTGATGGCATCCACCCGACCTTGGATGAGGAAAGGTTCGCGCAACTGTGGCTCCATAGTTACCCACTCCACCGAGCCCGGATCGATGCCGACTTGCTTGGCAAAGACCGGCCAGAGCCGACGCGGCGCATCCCCTGCCGGTGCTCCTAGCTTCTTGCCCGCCAGTTGGGCCGGCTCCCCAATGCCCTTATCTTTCAAGGTGTAGATGCCAAAGGGAGAGCGATTGAAGTGGACATAGATCGCTACCAAGGGCACGTCCGGATTTTTGGCATTGAACTCGATCATGGAGTAGGGATCCCCTTCCCCCAGGTCGTACTGGCCAGCGGCAATCTTGGTGATGGAATCGGCGGAGCCATAGCCGCGCTCGTAGGTGACCTCCAGCCCCTCTTCGGCGAAGTAGCCCTTCAAGATCGCCGTTACAAGGGGGGTATCCATCGAAGAGGGCAACCAAGAGAGGGTAAACTTCAGGGGCGTCAGTCCCTGGGAAACCAGAAGCGGCCCGCGGCTCTGAGCCCTCGCCTTTAGCCCTCCAACGGCAACCCAAGAGGCAGCCGCAGCAGCAGATTGAAGGAATTGACGACGCGACGATTTCGGGATGGACATACTAGTAAACTCCACAGCAGCTGTCTCAGCAGAAATCCGCAAGCGGGAAGGCGAGCATTACCGCCAAACAACTTAGCAAAGCAGAGTTAAACTTTTGTATTCGGTGATACTTTGTACCCAAAAGCTTGGCCTAAAGCTCTGTCCCGTCAATTTGTCAGAGCCATCTTCGCAAAGCAGGCGAGCAAAAGCAAAGTTTGGCTAAAGTTTGGCTGGAGGAGCATCTATTCTTTTGTCAGATTTTGTCAGAGCCGGTTGGCTGTCGATATGATGATGCTTTTACTGCCCCAGGCATTCCTGGAACCTCTCTCGACGTCTGCCGACACGAACAGCCATGGCCACTCAACCCGTATCCACCTCGCTGATTCGGTTTCTCACCGCCGCCGTAGCCGAGAGCATTCGACGGGCCTCAGAGGCGGGGCAACTGGGATCCCTGGCCCCCCAGCAAGCCACAGCGATTGCCCCCGTGATCCAGATCCCCAGCGACCCTCGCTACGGCGATTACGCCTGTCCCACCCCCCTGGGCATGGCCAAAGCCTGTCGCATGGCACCGACACAGATTGCCCAAACCCTGCAGAGCCATCTGGATCTGCCGGACATCGAAACTCAGGTGGCGGGAGGAGGGTATCTCAACTTCCGGCTAGGGGATCCCTTTTTGGCCAAGCGCTTGCAAGAGCTGCTACATCTGGGAGAAAACTTCGGCAAAACAGCCACCCCCCATCCCGAGCGCATTCTGCTGGAGTTTGTCTCCGCCAACCCGACGGGGCCTTTGCACGTCGGCCATGGGCGCTGGGCTGCCGTTGGCTCTACGTTGGCCAACTTGCTGCACTGGACGGGCCACCAGGTGGAGCGGGAGTTCTACATCAACGATGCCGGCAACCAAATGCGGCTCCTGGGCCAGTCCCTCGAGGTGCGGGTGCGGCAACTGCAGGGGGAAGACATCGCTTTGCCGGAAGATGCCTATCACGGCACCTACTTGATCGAGATGGCCCAACGTCTCTTGGAGCAGGTGAAAGCCGGGATCCGCCCTCTGCCCACCACCCTAGAGGAGTACACCGATTTTGCCTATGGGGAAATGCTGGCCTGGCAAAAGCAGACCCTGCAACAACTACGCACCGAGTTTGATCACTGGTTTAGCGAGCGCCGCCTGCACACCCCGGATCCCCAGACAGGCCTGAGCGCCATCCAACAGACTTTACAGGAGCTGCAAGAGCGCGGCTTTCTCTACAAAGCCAAAGCGCCGCGGGGTGAGGATCCCAAGCCGGGAGCGGAAGAGGCCGTCTATTTCAAAACCCAAGAGTTTGGCGACGACAAGGATCGGGTGGTGCAGAAGGCGGATGGCTCCTTTACCTACCTGGCCGCCGACATTGCCTACCACCGCGACAAAGTGCGGCGGGGCTATCAACGGCTCATCAACATCCTCGGCTCGGATCACCACGGCTATATCGGTCGCTTGCATGCGGCGGTGGGCGCCTTCAGCCCGGATGTCAAGCTGGAGATCCTGATTGGACAATTTGTCAAATTGTTCAAAACCGACCCGGAAACCGGCGAGAAAACCGAAGTGCGCATGTCCAAGCGCACCGGCAATTTTGTCTCCTTAAACGATCTCATCGACGATCCCGAAATTGGCGTTGGGGTGGATGCGGCCCGCTGGTTTTTGCTCAGCAGCAGCATGGACAGCCCCATCAACTTCGATTTGGATTTGGCCGTCAAGCAAACTTTCGACAACCCGGTGGTCTATGTCCACTACAGCCATGCCCGCTGCTGTACCCTGCTGCGGCGGCTTCAGGAAGAAGAAAAAGTGGAGCTAACTAACAAAGTTACCTTGACAGAGCAACAAAAACTGCCCTACCAAGAACCCGAAGAGCGGGCCCTGTTGCTGCGCCTGTTGGCCCTGCCCGATGAGCTGATCGCCGCTGCCGAAGAGCGCGCCCCCCACAAGATCATCCGCTATGCCGAGGCGATTGCCGCCGATTTCAACAAGTTTTATGACAACTGCCGCATTTTGCCCCTTTTGAAAGAGGATCCCCTCTTGGCTCAAGCCCGCATTCAATTGGTGCAGGCCACGCGACAGGTTTTGTTTAACGTGCTTACCGGCATTCTCGGCCTGAGCGCGCCGGAGTCGATGTAGATTTTAAGTAACACCGATCCCCATCTCAATACGAGAGGGAACTTGGGGATCAACTGCCTAAGTTTCGACTCTATGGGCGGGCAAGAGCACGTTGGTTCCTAGCCTCTCTTGAGCCATCCAAAAAGCGCAAATCCACCACGAAACCTCGTCTTGGCGATAGATGCCACCGGTGAAAAGGTAAGGTTGCAAAATATCGGCCATCTGGGCTAAAGCTGGCACCTCAGCACATGATTGGCCCACACTTCGGGATCCAGAGCCTCATAAACGTAATCGGAAGGGAAATATAGATGGCTTGCTTCCAGGCTAGGTTGGCTGGTCAGCAATAACTGAGCAGGATCCGAAGACTCACATCCCAAGCGATCCCCGATTTGAAACGTGAGTTGAAACAAGCGGTTAATCAGCTCGAATTGTTCGGCGCTCATAGATTGAGATGGGCATCAGAGTTGACAAGTGCGACGGCTGCGTTCCAGCTCCGGCTCGATCCAAGAGAGGGCAAAGTGACTCACACAGGGCAACTGCGGGAAGCGGCGGGCCAGCTCTGCCATTTGGGCTTCCAGGCTGGGGCGTTTTCGCTGCGCTTGTCCCCACAGGCCGGCAATGGCCGGGCAGACAAAGGTCTGGGGAGAGGCCACGGCCAAGACCTGCTCCACCTGCTGCGCCACACAGGAGCCATCCTCGCACTTGGCATAGGCCATTGGGTGCCACTCCATGCCGGGATCGAAGCGATCCCAGGGCTGGAGACGAGCGTCAAACCCTTCTCCCACCGCCTGATTGCCATCGGGGAAAAAGACGGCTCCGCTCGGGATCCCAAGGCTTTGGGCCGGTTGGGCAGCTTGCCGTAGGTAATCGAGGATCCCGTAGCGGGCAAACTCGACGCTGAGCTGCCAGAGCTGCTGCTGCCAGCGCTCCTGTCGGAAAGCGGCGCTGGGTGTCGGAGAGGGGGTGGGATTCGCCGACGGCTGGGAATCCTCGTTTGCAAGGCTTGAATGTAGATCTTCGTTCCCGCCTGCTCTGCCTTGGGCCATCCCGTCCCATAGCTCTGGAGAAAGCGGCCGCTCCCCGCTTGCGCTGGGCCTGGGATCCCCTGGCTGACGCCACTTGGGCTCTTCGCCATAGGTGGCGTCCAGGTGGAGCACATCCGCCACTGTCACGTAGCCCTGGCTGAGGTAACGCTCCAGCAAGGCTCGGCCTGCCGCGTTTTCTGCCAAATCCAGGTAGGCTTGCCGGGCCGCCTCCCCATGGATCCAGAGATCCCGGACGGTGGCTGCCAGGCTGGATCCCCCAGAGCCGCGGGGATAGCGAATGTAGTCGAAGAGGATCCCATCCGGCTGCCGCTGCAGGATGCGGCGGATCAGCTCGGCAAAATCCCGGCGCGCCACGGGATGGAAGGGATCCACAAACACCTCATCCGGGCTGCCCAAATCTTCCAGAAGGGCCGTTGCCGGATCCAAGACGGTGGTGAGGCCACGGCCGTTGCGGGCCAAGACTGCCTGACGATCCGGTCGCTGTCCGTAGCTGTAGCCAAAATTGAGGGAAAACACCCAGGCATAAGCCGAAAGCCCTCGCCGTCGCGCCGCCTTGAGGGCCAAATCCAACAAATCGGCGTTGGGCTGTAGGCTGGGCCAGATCCCGCCCCCACCATCTGGCAAAATGGAGCGGCCATCGTAAAACGTCTCGATAAAGACGCGGTTGTAGCCCAGGTTCACCACCTGGTCAAACACCTGATCCAACACGCCCGGATTGGCATCGCAGGGATGCAAGCGCACCCAAATGGCTTGGATTTGCGGCCAACGGCGGCTACGGCAGGCGATCAAGGCAGCGCGATGTTCTGCCAAAACTTGGTTGTATTCAGCTCGGGCGGCATCTGACTGGGCGGCCCGCTGGCGCAGTTGGGCCTTGCGCGCCACTTCCTCAGGCGGCTGCCGGCAGAAGGCGTCGAGGGATCCCCTCTGTTCCCCCCTACCCTGCAACCCGGAATGGCCGGGCCAGAGGAATTGGGCCTGGGCGGCGATCCCGGATCCCAGGAGTATCAGCGCGCCGAGCACGCCCCCCAGCCAACGGATCCCGTATTTTTTCCACCGTTGCCTCAGCACTCCCGACACTCTCAACCTCTACTGAGAATGGCTTCAATCCTATCCTCTTTCTCCTCTAAAGATCGGCAAATCAAAAGCAATTGTTCCCGCTCGAACAAGCTCAATCAAGCTCATTTAACTTCGAGCCCGTTGTCCTGAAACTTCTCGCACGACTGTGGGCTTCTCAGCGCGGAGAATAACATTGCAGGAAGCTCGATCGTTTACCGATTTCAACAGAGTGAGGAGCCTATCTTTGTAGCAAAAAATACGGCTCTGTTTGAATTCAAGACTCAGCCAAGAGGACAACTAGGAGTTGGGATCCCCGATCTGGGCCAACTGCTGCCGGGCCGCCTGCCGCATCACCTCTACCGGCACGAGCTTGCCCCCCAGCCAGAGGGAGAGGGCTTTGGCCCCCTGGTGGATCAACATTTCCAGGCCGCCAATAGGGGTGTGGCCCAGCTCAGCAGCCATGCGCAGCAGCGGTGTGGGATCCGGCACATAGACCAAGTCATAGACAGTGGCGCCGGCGGGCAGAAGGCGCAGTTGCTCCCAGCTGAGGGGAGACAGCTCAGCAAGGGATCCCGGCTTATGCATGCCCACGGGGGTGGTGTTGACCAAAAGCCGCGTCTCAGCCAGGTGGCGATCCAGTTCTGCCCAGCTCAGCGTCTCCACCTGCGGCCAGGTCTGTTGCAAGGCACGTAACTTCTCAGGGGATCGCCCGGCCACCCGCACTGGCCCCAGCCCCAGCTCCAAACAGCCCTGGATGGCCGCCCGCGCCGCCCCGCCGGATCCCAGGATCAGGGTGGGGATCCCTTTCTCCAGGCCCAGCAAAGGCTGGACAAAGCCGTCGATATCGGTGTTGGTGCCGCCCCAGCCTCCCTCCGGCAGGGCGTAGACCGTGTTCACCGCTCCCACCGCTGCCGCCCGCGCTTCCACCTGGCTGAGCAAAGGCAGAATCGCCTGCTTGTGGGGAATGGTGACATTAAACCCCCGCACGCCGATGGCCGCCAGGCCGGCCACCGCCACCGCTAAGCGCTCTGCCGCCGCCGGAAAGGGCACATAGCAGTAGTCTTCTCCCATGGCCGCCAGAGCGGCGTTGTGCATCGCCGGGGATAGGCTGTGGGCCACCGGATCCCCGATCAGGCCCAGCAACTGTGTGCTTCCCGAAATCCGCCTGTCCACTCCAATCCCAACTCCAAATTGTCTGCGAGTCTCGGCTATCGAGATTCCGACTCCACGCGATCTAGAGTTTGCCGGTAGCGCTGCCGCCAACTGGCCAGGGATTCCTCGGAAATGTGATCGATTAAGTTGCTGATCTCTCCCAGAATTTGGTAGGCGCGGTCAAAGCTTTGGCGGGTGCGCTCTTCTTGATCTGGTTGGCGCGCCTGCACCATGTACAGGCTCATCTTGATGGTTTGCAGCCGGTTTTTGCCCAGATCCTCCAGCATTTCCCGAATCTGACCGATGGCCTCCTGCCGCACTCGGCGCTGCCGCCGCCGCAACAGCCAGAACAGAATGCCGTGGATAACCCCCACCACGGTGGCGCTGACTGCCGTTGCCATTGCTACGGAAAGAGCGCTGCGGCTGGCCACCCAACCGCTGAGCAGGATTACGCCTATCCCCACCGCTGTCAGGATCAGCTCGATGTTGTCGAGAAACCACCTTCTTGCTGACTTCCAGGTAGCGGATCCTGCTCCTCGGCCCTGAATAGAATTGAACATCGCTGTTACACCTCTCCCCCACCCATTCTGCTCAAGCCAACCTGATGGCAAACTTTGGGGATCGGACTTACCGGCGCAGTCGCCATTTTCCGCGGCCCAGTTGACGCTCTAGACGACGCCGCGGTTTCCGCCGGCGGATCCACAAGGGCCTCTGAGAGCGGGATCCCGCTGCAGAGGTTTCAGATCCAAGCCTGCCAACCCTTTGGCTTAGCTCTTGGTTTTGTTGCCGCAACTCTTCGAGCTGCCGGAGGTGAGTTTCCAACTCCTGGCGCAGGTTGGCATTTTCTTGTTCCAGACGTTGCAGAGATTTCAGCAGCTCTGAAGACTCCGTCCCCCTGACACGGTCGGAAACGAGGATGGGATGGGGAGCAGTCACCACCGAGGTGTGGACATTTTTGCTGTCTCGCAGGGCTTGGGCAGCCCGTCGCAACAGGGCCACCCCCTTGGGATCGTCCTTATCTGTGAGCGTGGCCGCCCCAAATTGAAGCTGCACCGGCAGCGCTTGCCCATTCACCACAAAGGGATCCTGGATCAACCGCTGGCAGCAGCGCTCGGCAGCGATCTGGGCAGCGGCCAGAGTGCTCCCCGGCAGCACCACGATAAACTGGCCCTCGTCGTAGCAAAAGAGATCATCCCCCTCTCGCAAATTGTGGGCCAAGCGATCCGTAAACAGCTTGAGAAGAGCAGCCCGACCGCCGGCCTCCAGTCCTTGCCCCAGAGCAGCGAGGTTGGCCAAGCGCAGCACAAACAAACTGAGGGGATCCAATTGGGCACGGGCTTGGGCCACCCGCAACGGCAGGCGAGTAACCAGATCCTGCCGATTGCCCAAAGCAACCGAGCCAGAAGGAGATGAGACTTGTTTTTGTCCAGTCTGGAGCAGATATTGCTGGCGGCGGCTCTCCACAATGCGCAGCCCTGCCCGCACCCGCGTCAGCAGCTCCGCCGCCTGAAAAGGCTTAGAAAGAAACTCGTCGGCTCCGGCTTCTAAAGCTCGCTCCATGTTGTCGTTGCCCTCGCGGGCGGTCATGAGGATGTAGTACACCCAGGCATATTCGGGCGCTTGCCGCAACTGCCGGCACAGCTCTAGGCCGTCGAGAGCGGGCATGACCCAGTCGGCAATGATGAGATCTGGAGTTCGGCGGCGGATTTGTTCTAGGGCAGAAAGGCCATCCAGGGCATAGGAAATACTACAGCCCTGCTTGCCGAGAAAATTAGAGAGCATTTCCGCCACCATGTAGCTGTCATCCACGATCAGCACATGGGCCCGCAAGCTGCTGGCTTCGCCTTTGCTAGCGCCCAAGCTTGCCTGAGGGCCTTCAGACGTACCAGTGGCAGCAGCGCTCTCCAAATTGGGATCCACGGGCAAGCCAAAGCCAGATGAGAAGGAAATCCGGGAAAGCAAACTTTCCAATGGTTTTCCATCGCCATTCTAGACGTAGGGATTGGCAGCCACTACCTAACTTTGCCGGGTTATTTTTTTGAGATTTTTGAAGTTTCGTAGTCATTCCCAACCCGAGGAAGAGGCTTCTAGGCGTTCCTCCCTCTCCCAGGGGGAATCCTTCTCTGCCCCAGCGAGAGGGAAGGCAGGGTTCGACGCGATTTCATGGCCGCCACAGGAACCTAGAAACGAATCTCGAGCGTGACTTGGGCGCGCACGGTTTGTTGTCCTCCCTCCACTGGCGTGGAGGCTGCCTGTAGGCGAGCATACTCCGCTCCACCCATGCCTGCCAGAGGAACTGGCGGCGCGATGTAGCCCTCGCTGTGAATTTGGATGCGCTCCACGGAACGGCTGCTCAGGTTCAAGGCCCTCAACACATCGTTGGCTTGACGTTGGGCATCTTCTACAGCCTGCCTTAAGGCACGGCTGCGCGCCTGCAGCAAGGTGGCCTCGTCGGCCCGGAAGCTGACTGATTCCACCTGGGTAGCTCCGGCGGCCACGGCTTCATCCAGCACTTGTCCGGCTCGGGCTATGGGCACCTCAAATTGCAAGCTGTTCTGCCCCTGTACCCCGCTCAGGCGGGGTGGGCTCTGCTGGTAGTCGTATTGGGGATAGAGGGAAATGCCGGTGGTCTGCAGGGCGCTCACCTGCAGCTCTTTGAGGCGGTTCACCAGCCGCTCCGAGCGCTCGGCCACCTGTTGCTGTACCGATTGCGCCGTCTCCCCTTGGAGCACCACCCCCAGCCGGATTACCGCAATGGAGGTTTCCACCGCAACAGATCCCTGGCCGGTTACCGTCAAAGTTCGGGATCCTTCACCGGGACTGGCCATCGCTCCTCCATTGCTGCCAAGCCCATTCCACACCAATAAGACCAGCGCCAGTCCCAAAGCCAGCCAGGGCATTCCCTTCAAGAATCCCAACTGCTCTTTTTTCCAGCCCTTGCTCCCTTCCATGCTTCATCCCCAACTTACTCCCACCGCTCTTCCATCTGGCTGGACAAAAGCCCCAGCCACCAGTGCCCTAGCCTCACCCAGACGTTGCGTTGCTGCCCACCGCTGCAACAGCCCCTGGCCCTGTCTAATTCCTAGGAACAGGGCAACGGCAACTGCTGCCCCCAGCAGGGCCAATGCCAGCTCAGACATAGGGATAGACAGCAAGGCTACTGGCCATCCTAATGAGAGTTGCTCCAAGGTTGGGATCCCTGGC
>NZ_AXUX01000001.1:1810209-1835101 GCF_002760475.1 Synechococcus sp. 63AY4M2
GCAAGGCTTGAGAGACTTACAGGAAGTTGTCCGTGAGACCCGCTCGGACTTAGCACACTTGGCCGAATGGGCCGAGGAAGTAACTCAAGCTCTCATCACTCTCACTGCATTGCAACAAGAGCACGAACGCGCTATCCAGGCCATCAACCAGCGTCAGATCGAGAATGACCAGAGGTTTAACGTTCTCCTCGAAGAAGTGCGCTATCTTATTCGCAGACAGGGGCTAGATGGAAGCTCTTCTCCCCCTTCTGGTTGAGGAGGGGGATCCCTTCTAAGCAAAGCTCAGAGCTACAAGGACAGCTCTAGTCTTCATCCACTTCCCACTCCAACAGATGGGCATAAGGAGCCACCAGCTCGGGAGAGTAAAAGGCAATGGCCCGCAGGGTGTGCCAATCCTCCAGGCAGTCGAACACGTTGGGGTACTCGTTGCGCTCCAGACGCTCCGCAATGGCCGCCACATCGGCTGCAGTGAACTGGCGGGGATCCATGCCCTTGGGGAGGGCTTCTACTTTGGATCGGGCAGACATAGGCAGCCTGAACACGCTACAAGCCGATCTTAGCCTCTCGGCCCGACGCCCCCTGGCCGAAACCACGAATTTGTAGAGGTTCTACACAATGCAGGCTGGGTATCTGCCTTGCCTAGCGGAGGAGCTCGGCGTCCAAAACAGGCTCTGTCTGGGTAACGCGGTAATAGCCAGCCTGGGTGCGGACCGAGGCTTGGTAGGGGCTGGGCAAATCCAGCGAGCGCAAGGGCGGGATGTTGGTGCGCTGGTTCAGCAAAGTGGTGAAGAAGGCGGTGGTTCGCCGGGCCTGGGAGCGCACTACCTCTTCAGGGAAAACCACCGGATCCGCATCTCTGCCCCTATCCAGCAGGATCGCATCCAGGGCATCCCCCACCGGGTAAGAAGGATAGGCAATTTGGGCAAAAACAGCCCCCGCCGGGATCCCGGCGGCTAGACAGCCCAGAACAATCGCCAGGGTTAGACGCATGTGCTGTAGTTCCTCCTACGCTACTGTAGTTCGTTCCTCAACACCGGAAAAAGCAGAAGCTGGGCGTTGCCCACCAACCTTGACCCCCGGGGAGCCTACCTCTTGACCGGCAGCTAAGGCGGATTCTACCCGAAAGACTTCGGTTGACAACGGTTGCAGCCCCCAACATGACACGGGATCCCCCTGCCGACTAGGATCGGGATGCACTGTTTGAGAACCGTTGCCTGTGAGTGTTCGCGTTCGCCTTGCCCCTAGCCCAACTGGCAACTTGCACATCGGCACCGCCCGGACGGCGGTGTTTAACTGGCTCTACGCTCGCCGCCACGGTGGCCAGTTCATTTTGCGCATCGAAGACACCGACCGCGAGCGCTCTTCCCCCCGCTACACCCGCAACATCTTAGCAGGGCTAGCCTGGCTGGGACTGGATTGGGATGAGGGGCCCATCTACCAGTCCAACCGCATCGCGCGCTACCAAGCGGTGGTGCAGCAGCTTTTGGACCAGGGGCTGGCTTACCGCTGCTATGTCAGCGAGGTGGAGCTAGAAGCAATGCGCGCTGCGCAGAAGGCCGCCGGCAAGGCTCCCCGCTACGATAACCGCCACCGCTTTCTCACTGAGGAGCAGCGACGGGCCTATGAAGCCGAGGGTCGGCAGCCGGTGATCCGTTTCAAGATCGAGGAGCCCCTGGAGGTGTCGTGGGTGGATCTTATCCGCGGCCCCATTACCTGGAACACCCAGGATTTGGGGGGAGACATGGTGATCGCGCGGGCGGATGGCTACCCTCTCTACAACCTGGCAGTGGTGGTGGACGACATCGACATGGGCATCACCCATGTCATCCGTGGCGAAGACCATATCGGCAACACGCCTAAGCAGATCTTGCTCTACCGCGCTCTGGGTCATGAACCGCCGCAGTTTGCCCATTCTCCCCTGATCCTGAATCCAGAAGGGAAGAAGCTCTCCAAGCGGGATGGGGCGACCTCGGTGGCGGAGTTTCAGCAGATGGGCTTCTTGCCGGAAGCTCTCAAGAATTACTTGGCTTTGCTCAGTTGGTCGCCTCCCGATGGGGAAGAGATCTTCTCGTTGGAAAAGGCGGCTACGATGTTTGACTTCGACCGGGTCAACCGGGCTGCCGCTCGTTTTGATTGGAACAAGCTCAACTGGATCAACAGCCAGTACATCAAGCAGCTCTCCCCGGCAGAATTGGTGGAGCGGCTGACACCCTTTTGGCAGGCGGCGGGGTTTGACCTGGGATCCGTGCCGGATCCCACTTGGCTGGAAGAGGTGGCCTGCCTAATCGCCGAGGGCATCGACCGCCTGACGGAGGCTCCTCCCCTGAGCCGCTTTTTGTTTCAAGAGCCCCTCAGCTACTCGTTGCCGGCTCTGGAACAGTTGCGCCTGCCGGGGGTGGCGGAAGCGATGGCCGCCATGGCCACCACGTTGGCTGCTGCTGAGTTGCCCCAGCCAGTTTCCGCGGACAGCCTAAAACCGCTGGTGGAAGAGGTGGCCAAAAGCCAGGGGATGAAAAAGGGCCTGCTGCTGAAAAGCTTGCGGGCCGCCCTGACAGGGGATCTGCAGGGGCCGGATTTGATGGCCTCTTTTGCGCTGTTGCAGCGGCGGGGCTGGGCTTTGGGGCGGCTGGAGGCGGTGCAGAAGGTGGTTGCCTGAGTTCAGGCTGTTGGAGTTGACTTTTCTATTGCTTGCTGCTATGCCTTTGCAGGCTTTTGTCGATCCGGATTCCACTTTCTTGATCCAGCTTCAGGCTGCCAACCAAATCGTTCAGGAACTGGTGCTGCTCTCTTCGCAAGAGGCTTCAGAAGCGGCGGAGCCGGAGGTGTGGGAGCAAGGCCTGCTCAAGTTGGCTCAAACCCTAGTGCACCAGATGGTGAGCCGCCTGGGCGTGGCCTCCGCTCGCCTCTGGTTTTTCGACCCGCAAGAGGGTTGCTTTCGGTCGGTGGCCCATGCTGGCCTGCTCAGCCCTGCCCACGCCCAAATTGAGCGAATCTACCCCGATGACAGCCCTATGGGGCGTGTGGTCCAGCAAGGGTTGCCCCTCTTGAGCAACAACCCGGATCAAGAGGTCTGGATGCCTGCCCCGGAGTGGGTGAGGGCCAATGGCCTGCGGGGCTTTGTCGCCTACCCAATTAACCGCGGGGAGGAGCGGCTGGGCGCTTTGGCTCTGCTGAGCCGGACACCCTTGGAGGCCAGCTTTGTAGAAGTAGTGAAGTTTCTTTGTTCCTATACGGCCAGCGCCATTATCAATGCCAAGCTGCTGGAGCGCAGCCGCCGACAGGCGGTGCGGGAGGCGTTGCTCAACCGCATCACCAGCACTGTCCACCGCTTTCTGCAGTGGGATCAAATCGTCAGCACTGCCCTGAAGGAGCTGCAGCACGCCTTTCTCTCGAAAGGGGTGAAGGGGCTGAGCCGCTGTTGTTTTTACAGTATCAACCCGGATCAGGAGACGGTTCAGGTCACCCACGAGGCCCTAAGCCCTGGGCTGGCCCCGTCCCTGGGGCAGGTGTACCGGATCCAAGACTTTGGCTCGCTGTGCGAGCGGTTGCAGGAGGGGCAGGTGGTGCAAATAGCCCTGCATATGCAGCCGGCTCAGGAACATCTGTTGCCGCCGCAGGGACTGGCCGCTTTCCAGGCGCTACAGGCTCGCTCGGCGGTGCTGATCCCGTTGCAAGCGGTGGGCTCAGCAGGAGCCGGGCTGGGGGAAGCCGGCGGCAGGGATCCGCAGACGGGCCGATCCGACTTGGCTGCTGCGCCAGGGGGGATGATCGGGCTGCTGGGGGTATACCTAACTACACCCCACCCCTGGCAGCCGGAGGAGATTGACCTGTTGCGCTCGGTGGCCTACCAACTGGCGATTGCCCTAACTCGTTCCAGCCTGTTTGAGCGGGCCCATCGGCAGGCGGAACGGCTGGCGCTGTTGCACTCGATCACAGCGGCAATTCGCTCCAGCCTGGAGCCCACCACTCTCTTCCACGCGATTACCCAGCAGATTGGTGCGGCTTTTCAGGCGGATGTGTGTATCTTGGCCCTTTGGCAGCCGGAACAGGAGATGCTGCATCCTGTGGGCATCTATGCGCCGGAGCTCACCCCTGCCGTGCGCGTGAGCGGGACGGAGCCCTTGCTGGATGCCCCGCTGACGGGATCCCTCCAGAAGCCCTGGCCGGAGCCGGGGATCCCGCCGGAATTGTCGGAAACGGTTCAGGCCAAGTTGCGCTTGGCAGCCAGCCTGCTGACCACCTTGAAGGAGCCGGTGGTGGTGCCGGATGACTTGAAGCCGCAGCGGCAGGGAAGCGGGCTGTTGTGGGTGCCTTTGTTTGCCTCTGACCAGCCGCAGCGACAACAGGAAGTGTTGGGGGGTATTGCCCTGCTGCGCTACCCTCACGGCGGATCCCCCTGGCAGCCGGAGGATCTGGAGTTGGCGGAAGCCGTGGCCGAGCAGGCGGGGATCGCCCTCCAACAGGCGCAACTTTACGAGCAAACCCGCATCTCGGCCCAGCGGGAAAGCTTGTTGCGCCAGGTCGCCCAGCGCCTCAGCGGCACCTATGATCCCCACCAAGTGGTAGAGATTGCCCTCGAGGGCATGGCGGAAGTTTTGCAGGTCGATCGCTGTACTTTTGTGGCGCCGCGGAGCGGCTATGGGCCGAGCGCCCAACAGCCTGCAGCGGCTCCAGAACCCCTCGCCATTCTTCAGGAATACCGCCGTCAGCCGGGGATCCCTTCCCAGGTGGGGCAGACGTTGACCCCTGAGCTGAGCCAGCTCATTTGGGTAAGTTGCTACACCCATCTGGACACGCTGCTGATCCCCGATGTCCAAACCTTTCCGCTGCCCCTTCCCACCCGCCAGACGCTGTTGCAGAAGGGCATCCGCTCCCTACTGTGTGTACCTCTGGTTACCGATGCCAACCAGATTGCGGGTGTGCTCTGCGCCTCCATTCCGCCCCTGGCGACGGCAGGCCGGAAGCCTCCAACTGCCGATACTGCCCCCGAAGCCGCCGGATTTGCCCCTGCAGATAGGGACTTGGTGGAAGCGCTGGCGGACATTGCGGCAGTGGCGCTGCAGCGGGCCTCCTTCTACGAGCAGGTTCGCCGTCAAGAGGCGACGGCAGCAGCCTTGCAAGGGCTGACCGAGGGGCGAGAGGCGGAAAGTCGTCGCCTGGCCGCCGATCTGCACGATCAGACCCTAGCGGATCTGGGAGCTCTGTCTCGTCAGATTCAGGAGCTCGCCGGCGATCCGACCCTCAGCCCTGCCGGCCAGGCTCAGCTACGCGTCATGAGCGTCCAACTGCAGGAGACCATGGCCGAGTTGCGGGGGATCGTCGAGGATCTGCAGCCGCTGGCCATGCGGGCTTTTAACCTGGGCCCGGCTCTGCGCAGCCTTCTGGAACGGGCGGCCCAGCGTTCTCCTCACCCGCTTCTCACCCGCTTCGACAACCGCGCCGATGGCCTGCTCTCCCGTCTCAGCCCTGCCTGCCAAAGCAACATCTTTCGGATCGTGCAGGAGGCGCTGAACAACATCGTCAAACACGCAGGGGCACGGCGCATCGACATCACCATTCAGCCCAAGGTTCAAGCCGGTAGCGGCGCAGAGGAGCCTTCTGTCAATCCCGAAGCCCCTTACACCCACCTGGAGCTGAAGATCATCGACGATGGCCGTGGCATGCCGGAGTTCAACGGTGGGATCGATCCCGATCAGAAACCTGGCCACGGCCATGGATTGCTCAACATGCGCTACCGAGCCGAGCTAATCGGGGCAACCATCACCTGGCGCAACCGCCGCTTGGGTAGCGGCACAGTGGTGGAGCTGCAGATCCCTTTGCCCCCCCCTTCCTAAGCTTGCCCGGAGAACCCCCGCAGAACCTCCTCGGGATGGCAGTTTGCCTCAGGGATCCAGTCTCGTCGCCTTTGCCCCCGTCGTTCGGCAGGGAGCAACCCGCCCCTCAAGGCCGGGGAACCGCAGCGGCATGCCGGTTGGAGTCCAGAAATGCAAGGGCGCCACGCGCAAGATGGATGGCCTCATGCCTCGGTTCGCCGACCGACCACAGCGTAAAAGGGATCCCCGCCAGCCAAAAGGGCAAGCCAACCCAGGGGAGCAGGCCGCTGGATCACCTCGACGATCTCGAATCCCGGCACCGACTCAAAATAGCGCTTGACCAGCTCCACCCGCTCTGCTTCCGAGCCATCCCGCCAGGCCTGGATGGCCTTCTGGAAAAACATGCGATTGGAGAAGCTGACAATGAAAAGGCCCTGGGGCTTGAGGATGCGATGCACCTCGGCAAACACCTGCTCCGGCTGCTGCAGGTATTGCACCGAAACCGCGTTCAGCGCTGCATCAAAAGTGCAGTCCGGGAAGGGCAGAAGCGGGTTTTGGTTGAGGTTCTGGACGAAGAAATGGTCAAGCCGGGGGTTGGCGGCCAGTTCCTGAGCATTCATCCCATGCCCTTCCACATGGGCAAAGTTCATCTCCGGCGGCAGGTGGGAAACCCAACTGCTCATTAGATCGAGAATGCGGCTCTGAGGCCGCAAATACTCGCGGTAGAGATCGGTGAGCTGGCCGATGAAGCCGGCATCCACATGGGTTACGAAGCGGGGATAGTCGTAAAAGAGGGCATCGTCGCTGGGATCCAACTTGGAGCGCTGCCAATCTTCAAGAACCGCCATGGCCAAAATCTGTTGCAAAGCTTAATCAAAGCTAACATTCTGGAACTCCCTCGAGGGGAGCAGGCGTGATAGCGTAGCAGGGCGACGGTGGCCATTTTCCGAGGGACTTCTTGCCGTGATGTCTGCCTCTTACGCTTCCGCTACAGCTCGCTCCTCTTCTGCCGCTGGCTTTGACCTGCGCGACTATGTAACCGAACTGCAGCTCCACATGGCCCTGCAGGCCCGCAGCCTCACCCCTCCTCTACATCTCTCGCCAGCAAAGGACAGCCCTCTGGCCCTGGTGCAGCAAGCGCAGGCAGAGCTAGAGAAGTCCGTCTCCCGCCAGTGGCTTTGAGGGGCACAGCCTGGGCAAAATGCTCAGGCCAAACTCTTGCGCAGCACCCCCTGCACCAGCAGCACTGACACCACCACAAACCCTGTCAAGAGCCCCAGGGATCCCGCCAGGGTGAGTTCGCCCCAGGGGGCCTGCAGCACCACATCGGCAAAGCTCCAGGTGCTGCTGCGATAGACGTGGCGAATCGGCTCGATGGCAAAGGTGAGCGGGTTGAGGCTGGCCACCCAGCGAAGCCAGGTGGGCATAAAGCTGAGGGGAGCCAAAGCGGTGCTGGAAAAGATCAGCGGCAGATTCACCAAAAAGATAAAGGCCAGCAACTGCTGGTGCCCCGGCATGGCAAAGGCCAGGCCCAAGCTCAGGGCGGTGAAACCCAAGACCAACAGGCCCACGATCAACGCCACCACCGCCAAGCCCGGCCCGTCCGGGATCCCGCCGCCGAGGACGTAGTCTGCCCCCACGATCACCGCCGTCTGCAGCAGCGCCAAGCTGACGATGAACAGGCTAGAGGCCAGCACAATGGAAAAGCGAGAGGTGAGGGGAGCCACCAGCAATCGGTTTAAAAATCCGAACTCCCGGTCGAAAATCACCGGCACACCGGCGTTCAAGGCCCCGCCAAAGGCCGTAAACACGATCACGCCTGCCCCCAAAAACTGGGTGTAGTTTTGTCCGGCCCCGAAAATGCCGGCAGGGGCATTCTGGAACAAGGCCCCGAACAAAATCAGCCAGAGCAGCGGCTGGATGATGCCGACCAGCAGGGTGGCGGGGCGACGCTGCAATTGGATAAACAAGCGGCGGGCGAGGGCAAAGGTCTCCTGCCAAAAGTCGGCTGTAAATAGAGGAATCGGGTTGGATTGGATGGGGGAAGCGGCAGAGGTCATACCAAGGCTCCTGCAATGTTGCGATCAATAATCATCAATGCAATCTTCAATCGATCAATCAATATCAATGGAACTTTGTACATATCAGCTTGTAATCAGTATGGCTCAATTGGGGAGTTAGGGATCGACGTGGGGAACCGTTGCATTGCTCTTGAAAATGAAGTTACTTTTTCTTTTTGCCCAGGTTGGCTTCGGCGGCAGCCAGCTCCGCATCCAGGAGGGTTTGCCCGGTTGCCGCCAAATACACGTCATCCAAGCTGGGGCGAGATTGGCTGCTGCTAAACACCTCCAGCCCATGGGCCTCGAGGTGGGCGCGGATCTGGCTGAGGGGATCCTCCCCGTTGCGCTGCACCACCAGGTTGAGGGCGTTGCCCTGGGCGCTGTTGATCACCACTTTTTGGACAAAGGGCAGGGATCCCAGCAGTTCGGCCCCCCGTTGGGCCAGTTCTGGCGGCGCAAACTCCTGCAGCTTGACGGTGATGCGCTCGCCGCCGACGCGGGCTTTTAGCTCTTCTGGGGTGCCTTCGGCAATCACCTTGCCGCGGTCGATGATGGCCACCCGGTCGGCCAATAGGTCGATCTCCTCCAGGTAATGGCTGCTGAGCACCACTGTAACGCCGGTGTTCTTGAGCTGGCGCAGGAAGTCCCAGATGGCCTGCCGGCTGGGAACGTCTAGGCCCACCGTGGGCTCGTCCAAAACCAACACCTGGGGCTGGTGCAGCAGTCCTGCCGCCAGATCGAGGCGTTTGCGCAAGCCGCCGGAGTAGGTGCCGATGCGTTGGTCGGCCCGGTCGGCCAGCCCCAGTAATTCGAGGACGGTGGCAATCCGCTCTTGGGCCAAGGGCCGCGGCAGGTGGTAGAGATCGGCCTGCAACTGCAACAATTCTCGCCCCGTCAGCACCTTATCCAAAGCCACCTCCTGGGCAACAAAGCCCAGCTTTTCGCGTACTGCCTTGGGATTTTCGTTGACGGGGATCCCGCACACCTCGATCCGGCCTGCGTCGGGGCGCAGCAGGGTGCACAGGCAGTGCAGGGTGGTGGTTTTGCCGGCGCCGTTGGGGCCGAGAATGCCGTAGATCTGGCCGGGCTCTACTTGGAAGGAGACATCGGCCACGGCCACTGTGGAGCCGTAGCGCTTCTGGAGTTGTTCTACCAAGACTGCAGGGGTATCTGACATGGGCATCCACCTTTCGCTCCCTCTAAGCTATCAAGCCGGCTCAGGAGAAAGGAGTAGCGATTCCCTCAATTCCTCCCTCCCTATCGCCGACTCATGGCTCCCAACCCCATAGGGATGGTGGGATCCAAACCGAAGCTCAGGATATAGTGGTTCAGGCGACGCTGGGGGGCTGCAGGTGGATTTTCGCCGATTTCCCGCTCAGCCCGGTCGCCAATCTCTGTTGTGGGGAGAAGATGAATGGTGAAGCCAAAGCTTGCCTGCCGGCCTGCGCATCCCACCTGTGCGGGCCCGACTTCCCCTGTTCAATCTCTTATCCCAAATCTCGTCAAACCTAGACTGGGATCTTTGGCAGCTGGGGCGATCTTGGCGCTCGGCCTGGTCGGCTGTGGCGAGGCGACAACGCCGCTTAGCCCGCTGGAAAATGCCTTTCTGCGGGCCGACGACTTTGAAATTACAGGGGGATCCCCGACAGCGGGCGCGGTGGGGCCCTACTTGCAGTTCAACGTGCGGCGGCAGCGGGACAACCAGATCTTGAATCGCCCCTTCAACGTCTATGTGGAGAATGCGGGGCTGGCGGAAGGGCGACCTCCTCTAGTCGATACCCAAAACCGTCCCATCCTGCTCCAGCGCTCAGTGGCCTTTTTGGGCAATGGCCTGGATCTAAACAGGGATGGCCAGCCGGATCCACCTCCCCAGGATCCCCCCAGCCTTGACAGCGGCCCCTTGCTGCCCTACGCGCCCCCCAACAACTGGCAAAGCCGGGCCGTCCTCGCCTACGTCCCTGGCCAGGCCAACATCCCTGGACGTGGCCCCAGTGACCGCTTCGGCTTCTACTTTTCTTCCATCCTGCCCTACAGGGGGCAGCTTCGCTTTCGCATCCGCGACGAGCTGGGCAACGCCTCTGCCCGCACCTTTGAGATCACCTATCCCCCAGCGCCCAGCCGGGCCACCGTCACCGTCACCTTGGCCAACGTCAGCGCCAGCGCCCAAGAGCCGGTGCTCATCGCCATCTGCAACCAGTTGGGGGCTGCTGCCGTGGTGGGCCTGCGGAGCGGCACCTTTACCGAGCTGGTGGATCTTTTGCCGGCCCCCAGCTTGCCGGTGGATCCCAATTTGAGCGAGCCCATCCGCTACGTGGCCGAGGCCTATCAGTTCAACCGCCAGCAAGCTGTCATCCGCGTCTCCCAGAATCCTGCGGATCCCAGCCGCATGAGCGTCCCCCTCTTGGGATCCGAGGGCGCAACCGGCAGGGCAGATTTAACCCTGGTGAGCTCCACCGATGACCGGCTCACCTGCTTCAACGACCGGCTCTCCGATCTGCGAAATACATTTTCCGACTTCTTCAGATAACAGTTAATGGCAGTTCTCCACATGGCCGGTTGGCGGCAAGCGAAGCCAGCGCCAGCTGAGGCATACCCTCTGGTTGTCCCAGATCGTCCAAAGTCTGCCGAAGAAGCTGGCAGAAAAACTGGAAAAATCTGTTCGTAGCGAGCCTTTTTTGGCTTTCTTCGCTTATCCGATTGTCCTATCGGCAAAATCCAGCTTGACTTGGGGCTGACCCCTTTTCCTGCCGGATTGGATTGCGATATGCTAGTTTCCCAACTCTAAAGCGTGATTCATTCCAAGCCGTTTTTCCCCATGAATCCCCATCGCTCCCAGGTCTCGGTTCCCATCCTGCAGGAAAGCTGGCACTTTCAAGAGCGGGATGCCTGTGGCGTTGGGTTTTTGGTGGATCGCCAGGGGAGAGCCAGCCACGAGCTGCTGCAAAAAACCCTCCAAGCTCTCGCCTGCATGGAGCACCGCGGCGGCTGCGGCGGCGACAACCAAAGCGGCGATGGGGCCGGCATTGCCACAGCCATTCCCTGGCAACTGCTGCAGGCAGAGAGGGACGAGATCCGGGCTTGGGATCCCGGCCGCAGCGCGGTGGGCATGGTGTTTTTGCCTCAGGCTCCCGCCGAGTGCCAGGCGGTACGCCAGCTTATCGACGACTACTTGGCCACCAGCGAGTGGGGGCGGCCCCTCTGGCGCCAGGTGCCGGTCAATCCGGAGTGCCTGGGGCCGATGGCGCGGCAAACCCTGCCTTCTATCTGGCAGATGCTTCTCACCCATCCCAGGCTGGCGGGAGATGAGCTGGAGCGGCAGCTCTATCTGCTGCGGCGGCGTCTGCGGCGGCAGGTGGAAAGCCGGTTTGGCTTTTATTCCATCTATTTTGCTTCTCTCTCCTGCCGGCTGATTGTCTACAAAGGCATGGTGCAATCGGCGGTGCTGGGCCAGTTTTACCGCGATCTGCACAACCCCCTCTACACCACCGCCTACGCCACCTATCACCGCCGCTTCAGCACCAACACCTTGCCCCGCTGGTCGCTGGCCCAGCCCTTCCGCTACCTCTGCCACAACGGCGAGATCAACACGTATCTCGGCAACGTCAACTGGATGGCTGCCCGCGAGCCCACCCTGGCCCATCCCCTCTGGGGCGAGGCCATCGAGGAGCTCAAACCCGTCATCGATCCCGGCAGCAGCGACTCAGCGGGCCTGGACGCGGTCTTTGAGCTCTTGATCGCGTCGGGCTACTCCAGCCAGCAGGCGATGATGGCGCTGATCCCGGAGGCCTACCGCCACCAGCCGGAGCTGCAAGATCGCCCGGAAGTGGTGGACTTCTACGAGTTCTTCGCCGGCCTGCAGGAAGCGTGGGACGGGCCGGCTATGGTGGTCTTCTGCGACGGCAAAACCATTGGCGCCACCCTGGATCGCAACGGCTTGCGCCCGGCCCGCTATGCCCTCAGCCGCGATGGGTTGCTGGTGGTGGCTTCAGAGGCCGGGGTGGTTCCGCTGCCGGAAGCCGAGATCCTGGAAAAGGGGCGGCTGGGGCCAGGGCAGATGCTGACGGTGGATCTGCAAAGTGGCCAGCTTTACAAAAACTGGGAGATCAAGACCCAGGTGGCAGCTCAGCACCCCTATGGGGAGTGGTTAAGGGCTCACCGCGTTCAGCTGGCTAGCCAAGACTTTGAGAACGCCCCGCAGCTTACCGAAGAGCAGCTGCTCCAACTGCAAACTGCCTGCGGCTACTCCTCGGAAGATGTGGAGATGATCATCGAGGAAATGGCCGCCACAGGCAAAGAGCCGGTTTTCAGCATGGGGGACGACGCGCCGCTGGCAGTGCTCTCCACCCAGCCCCACCCCCTTTACGACTACTTCAAGCAGCGCTTTGCCCAGGTAACCAACCCGGCTATTGATCCCCTGCGGGAGAGCCTGGTGATGTCTTTGGAGGTGTACCTGGGATCCAAAGGCAACCTGCTGGAGATTCGCCCAGAGCATGCCCGTCTGCTGCACTTGCGCAGCCCGGTGCTCAACGAGGCGGAGCTGGCCGCCCTGCAGCAGACGCCTTTTCCCTGCCGCACGCTGCCGATCCTCTACCCGGTGGCCGCTGGGCCAGCAGGGCTGGCCGCCCAGGTGCAAGCCCTCTGTCAAGAGGCGGCGCAAGCGGTGCGGGAGGGAGCAGAGATCTTAATCCTCTCGGATCGCGGCCTGAGCGCCGAGCAGGCCTTGATCCCGCCTCTGCTGGCCGTGGGGGCCATCCACCATCACCTCATCCAGGAGGGGCTGCGCCTGCGCGCTTCCCTGGTGGTGGAGACAGCCCAGTGCTGGAGTACCCACCACTTTGCCTGTCTAATTGGCTACGGGGCCAGCGCCGTCTGTCCCTACCTGGCCTATGAGGCGGTGCGCCAGTGGTGGCACAAGCCCAAGACGCAAACCCAAATGGCCGCCGGCAAGCTGCCCCAGCTCTCTCTGGCCGAAGCTCAACTGAAGTACCGGGCAGCTATCGAGGCGGGCTTGCTCAAGATCCTCTCCAAGATGGGCATTTCCCTCCTCTCCAGCTACCACGGGGCCCAGATCTTCGAGGCCATCGGCCTCAGCCAAGAGGTGATCGATCTGGCCTTCCGCGGCACGGTGTCGCGGGTGGGGGGGATGACGCTGGCGGATCTGGCCCGCGAGGGCATGGCCAATCACCAGCGAGCCTTCCCCCAGCTCACCTCGAAAAAGCTGGAGAACTTTGGCTTCATCCAAGCGCGGCCCAAGGGGGAATACCACATCAACAGCCCGGAGATGGCCAAGCTGCTCCACAAGGCCATTGCCTCAGGCCAGCCCGACCACTACGAGATCTACCGGACCTATCTGCGGGGCCGCACCCCCACAGCCTTGCGGGATCTGCTGGACTTTCGCAGCGACCGGGATCCCATTCCCCTGGAGGAGGTGGAGCCGGCCACCGAGATCTTCAAGCGCTTTGCCACGGGGGGAATGTCGCTGGGGGCCCTCAGCCGCGAGGCCCACGAGACCCTGGCCATTGCCATGAACCGCATCGGCGGCAAGTCCAACTCCGGCGAAGGCGGGGAAGATCCGGAGCGCTACATCCCCATCACCGATGTAACACCCGAGGGGACCTCGGCGCGCTTTCCTCACCTTAAGGGCCTGCGCATGGGGGACAACGCCAGCTCGGCGGTGAAGCAGGTGGCTTCGGGCCGCTTTGGCGTGACGCCGGAGTACCTGCTCAACGCGCGGCAAATCGAGATCAAAATTGCCCAGGGGGCCAAGCCGGGCGAAGGCGGACAACTGCCCGGCAAAAAGGTCAGCCCCTACATCGCCAAGCTGCGCCGCTCCAAGCCGGGGGTGACCCTGATCTCGCCGCCGCCCCACCACGACATCTACTCGATTGAGGATCTGGCGCAGTTGATCTTCGATTTGCACCAGGTTAACCCGCAGGCGCAGGTGTCGGTGAAGCTGGTGGCGGAGGTGGGCATCGGCACCGTGGCGGCGGGAGTGGCCAAGGCCAATGCCGACATCATCCAGATCTCCGGCCACGAGGGGGGCACAGGGGCCTCTCCCCTGAGCTCCATCAAACATGCGGGGGCACCCTGGGAGCTGGGCCTGGTGGAGGTGCATCATGCTCTCTTGGAAAACGGCCTGCGGCAGCGGGTAATTCTGCGGGTGGACGGCGGCATTCGCACCGGCTGGGAAGTGGTGATGGCGGCCATGCTGGGGGCAGAGGAGTTCGGCTTCGGGACAGTAGCCATGATTGCCGAGGGGTGCATCATGGCGCGGGTGTGCCACACCAACAACTGCCCGGTGGGGGTGACCAGCCAAAAGGAAGAGCTGCGCAAGCGCTTCCCTGGCACTCCGGACCAGGTGGTGACCTTCTTCGCCTTTGTGGCCGAGGAAGTGCGCCAGATCCTGGCCCGGCTGGGCTACCGCTCCCTGGAGGAGGTCATTGGGCGGGTGGATCTGCTCTGCCCCCGCGCCGATGTGGCTTTGGCGAAAACCCAGTCCTTGAATTTGGAGTGTCTGCTGCGAACTCCGCCGGGCTTTGATCCCCACAAGCGCCCAGAGTGGCTGGAGCACGAGCCGGTGCACTCCAATGGCCCGGTGCTGGATGACGCCATCTTGGCCCGGCCCGAGGTGCAAAAGGCCATCGAGACCTGCGGCGCGGCCATGCTGGAGCTGCCCATCGCCAACACCGACCGCTGCGTGGGCGGGCGCATTGCCGGCACCCTGGCTCGGCTGTATGGGGATACCGGCTTTGTCCGACAAGGGGGGCTGTTGGATCTGCGCTTTGTGGGCACAGCCGGCCAGAGCTTTGGGGCCTTTACCCTGGCGGGCATGCGCCTGACCCTGACGGGAGAAGCCAACGACTACGTGGGCAAGAGCATGTGCGGCGGTGAAATTGTCATTCTGGCTCCCCCAGAAGCCCCGCGGGATCCGGCGGAAAATGTAATCCTGGGCAACACCTGTCTGTACGGGGCCACGGGCGGATCCCTGTTTGCCAACGGCCAGGCGGGGGAGCGCTTTGCCGTGCGCAACTCCGGCGCCCAGGCGGTGATCGAGGGATCCGGCGACCACTGCTGCGAGTACATGACCGGCGGTGTGGTGGTGGTGCTGGGGCGGGTGGGCCGCAACCTGGGGGCGGGCATGACCGGCGGCCTGGCCTACGTGCTCGATGAAGAGGGCAACTTCCCCGCCAAGGTCAACGGCGAGATCGTGCGCATCCAGCGGATACAGACGGCGGCGGCGGAAGCGCAACTGAAGGGCCTGATCCAAGAGCACTACCGCCGCACCCATTCCCCCAAAGCCGAGCGCATCCTGCAGAACTGGGAGCGCTACCTGCCTCTGTTTTGGCAGGTGATCCCTCCTTCGGAGGAGGGGAGTGAGCTGACGGATCCGGCGCGATCCCAGCCGGCGGCGGTGCAGTCGTAGGGGGTTGTGGGGCCTGTCGGTAACACTTCTTATCCCCCCGCCGGCCACAAGGGCTGGTAAACTGCGAGAGTATACTGGCCTTTTCATCCTGTAACCCCTATGAGTTCCACTTTGCGAGCTGCCCAAACCCAGGCGCGAGTGCCCACCGAGACCATCCTGACGCCGCGCTTCTACACTACCGACTTCGAGGCCATCGGCAAGATGGGGTTAGGCGATCGAGAGGCCGACTTCCGGGCCATCTTGGAGGAGTTTCGCGCCGACTACAACCGCCACCACTTCGTCCGCGGCGAGGAGTTCAACCAAGATTGGGAAAGCCGGCTCGATCCGGAGGCGCGGCGGCTGTTTGTGGAGTTTTTGGAGCGCTCCTGCACGGCGGAGTTCTCCGGCTTCCTCCTCTACAAGGAGCTATCCCGCAGGCTGAAGGAGACCAACCCGGTCTTGGCTGAGTGCTTTGCCCTGATGAGCCGCGATGAAGCTCGCCATGCCGGCTTCCTCAACCGCGCCATGGGCGATTTCAACATGGCCTTTGACTTGGGCTTTTTGACCAAGCACAAGTCCTACACTTACTTTGCGCCCCGCTTTATCTTCTACGCCACCTATCTCTCCGAAAAGATCGGCTACTGGCGCTACATTCTCATCTACCGCCACCTGGAGGCTCACCCCGAAAACCGCGTTTACCCAATCTTCAACTTCTTCAAGAACTGGTGCCAGGACGAGAACCGCCACGGCGATTTCTTTGCCCTCATGCTCCTGAGCCAGCCGCGGCTGCTCGAGGGGTGGGTGGCGGAGCTGTGGTGTCGCTTCTTCCTGCTGTCGGTGTTTGCCACCATGTACCTCAACGACGTGGGCGAGCGCCCAGGTTTCTACCGCCTCCTGGGCCTGGATCCGCACACCTACGACATGGAGGTGATCTACAAGACCAACCGCGAGGCGGCCAAGGTCTTCCCGGTGGTGCTGGATGTGGAGAACCCCGAGTTTGTGCGCCGGCTGCAGAAGTGCGTGGCCAACAACGCCAAGTTGAGGGAGATTGCCCGCGGAGCTGGGCCCTTCAAGAGCCTGCGCAAGCTGCCTCTTTACCTCAACAACGCCTACCAGTTCCTGCGGCTGTTCCTGCTCAAACCGCGCAAAGCTGGCTTTTACTTGTGGGAGCAGCCGGAGCCTCGGTTTGAAGGAACGGCTGTTTCCGCTTGAGCCGTTTTGACTCCAGCTCCCTATTGGTAAGCCTCGTGGGTTAGCCATGAACATCGCCGCCGAGATTACGCCCCTCTTTTTGTTGGGAACGCTGGCGTTTTTGGGTTGGGGCTTCTGGCGAGCCCGCCGGCGGGGATCCCTGGCCGTCTGGGTGTGGTTACAGGGATCCCTGCTCCTTTTGCCGTGGGTGGTCTTTCTGGGGCTGCTGTTGCTGGGGATCTACCTCAACTTCGCCGGCTTCCTGCTGCTGTTGCTGGTGTTCACGGGGCTCTACATTGCCGTGGGGCGCAAAACCCGTCAGTTGGCCCAGCAGGAGCTGCAGGCGCGGCGGCAGCAGTTGGCCCAGATGGAGGAGCGGCAGGAAATCCCCTCGGAAGGGGCTGGGGAGACGCCTGCCGAGCAGCCTTTGGTCTTGCGGGGCATCTCTGCGGAAGATTTGCAGGCCATTCAGTCCATCTTCAGCCTGGACACCTTTTTTGTGACTGAGACCATCCCCTATGGGGAGGGGGCGATCTTCAAGGGCAACCTACGGCGGGAGGCGGAGGGGGTGGTGCCGCTGCTGCAGGAAAGGCTAAGGGAGCGGCTGGGCAGCCGCTACCAACTGTTTTTGGTGGAAGATGCCTCAGAAAAGCCGGCGGTGGTGGTCTTGCCAGATGAGATTGTTAACTACCGCACCTCGAGGGGAGCCCAGATTCTGGCAGCAGGCCTAATGCTGGCTAGCTTTCTGGCCACTTTGGAGGTGGGGGCCAACCTGTTCGGCTTCCGGCTGTTGGAGGCGCCGGGGCGTTGGGTGGAGGCCCTGCCGGTGGCGGCCGGGATCTTCGCCATCTTGCTGGTGCACGAGACCGGACACCGCTGGATGGCGGGCAAGTACGGGGTGCGCCTCAGCCCTGCCTTTGTTATCCCCAGCTTGGGCATTGGCACGCTGGGATCCCTAAACCGCATCCAGTCGCCGGTGCCCAACCGCAAGGCCCTGTTCGACATCGCCTTTGCCGGCCCGGCGGCGGGCGGCCTCCTTTCCTTGGTGGTGCTGCTGGTCGGCCTAAGGCTGTCTGGCTCCGGGGGGCTGTACGTGCCCACGGAGATCTTTCGCAGCTCCATCCTGGTGGGCACGCTGGCGCGGCTGGTGCTGGGATCCCAGTTGCAGGCGGAGCTGGTGCCCATTCACCCCTTCGTGGCGGTGGGCTGGATTGGCCTGGCCATCACCGCCTTGAGCTTGCTGCCGGCGGGGCAGTTGGACGGGGGTCGCATTGTGCAGGCGGTGTACGGGCGGAAGACGGCGGCCCGCGCCACGGTGATTACCCTGATTGCCCTGGCGGTGGCGGCCATCAGCAACGTCTTGGCCCTCTACTGGGCGCTGCTGATTCTCTTTATTGCCCGCGAGCCGGAGCGTCCCCCGCAGGATGAGATTACCGAGACCGACGGCCAACGGGATGCCTTGGCGTTGCTGGCCCTCTTTTTGATGGTGATGACCCTGCTGCCGATTGCCCCGGCCTTGGCAGGCTTTTTGAATTTTCCCAACGGCTAAAGATGTCGCCGCCGGGAAAGGGCTTTGGCCCCAGCCGAGAGAACCAGGAACAGCACCTGCAGCGCCTGCTGGTTCAGGCTGTCCACCATCACCAGGCGGGGCAACTGCCGGAGGCCATCTCCCTCTACCAACAGGTGTTGCAAGCCCAGCCCGCCCACCCGGAGGCGCTGCACCTCTTGGGGATCTGCCGGCAGCAGCAGGGATCCCTGGAAGAAGCCATTGCCCTGATGCAGCAGGCCTTGGCCCAGCAGCCGTGGTTTCCCGACGCCCACTACAATCTGGCAATTGTCCTCAAGCAGGTAGGCTGCCTGGAGGAGGCAAAAGCTCACCTCCAACAGGCTCTGGAGCAGGGGGGGCCGGATCCGGAAGTTCTGTACCAGTTGGGGCTGGTGCTGCGGCAACAGGGGGAGTTGGAGGCGGCCCTGGTACCCCTGAAGCAGGCTCTGGAGTTGCAGCCGGACTTTGCCGATGCCGCCTACACGCTGGCCATCCTGCTGCGCGATTGTGGCCGGGAGGCGGAAGCAGCGGAGCTGTTCTACCGCCTCTGGCAGGCCGATCCCGCCGATTTGGCCGCGGCCCTGGGCTGGTGCCTCAGCCAGTTGCCTTTGCTCTACGACACCCCTGAGCAAATTGCAAGCGCCCGCCAGCGCTACCGCCAAGCGCTGGAACAGGTCAAGGCCCGCTGGGCCCAACTGCCGCGGGATCCCGCTGCTTTAGAGCGCGCTGCCGCCGGCGTCGGCTCCGTCCAACCCTTCTTTCTGCCCTACCAGGGCCAGAACGACCGCGAGCTGCAGCACCTGTACGGATCCCTGGTGGGGGAGGTGATGGCGGCCCGCTACCCCCAGCCCCCTGTTGTCCTGCGGCGAGGTCCTGGCCGGCTGCGGGTGGGCATCGTCTCCGGCCTGTTCCGGGATCATTCGGTGTGGAAGATCTTGACCGGCGGCTGGGTAGAAGCTCTGGATCGCTCCCAAGTGGCCCTCTACGGCTTCCACACCTCGGCCGTCCAAGACGAGATCACGCGCTCCCTGCCCCCTCGTTTTGAGCAGTCTGTGGCCGGATCCCGCAGCCTGGCGGAGTGGCAGGCAACCCTTCGGGAGGCGCAACTGGACGTGCTCCTCTACCCGGAGGTGGGCATCGACCCGGTCTGTGCCCAGTTGGCCGCCCTGCGTTTGGCCCCTGTGCAGGCCATGGCCTGGGGACATCCGCAAACCTCTGGCCTGCCAACAATGGATGTTTTCCTCAGCAGCGAGCTGATGGAGCCGCCGGACGGGGCCGGCCACTACACCGAGCAGCTCCTGCCCCTGCCCGGCATCGGCACCTACTACATCCCTCTGGACATTGACCCCGCCCCTGTGGACTGGCTAGCCTGGGGGGTGGATCCCGACAGGGTGCTCTACCTCTGCGCCCAATCTCTGTTCAAGTACTTGCCGCAGTACGACGAGGTGTTCCCCCGCATTGCTCGGGAAGTGGGGCGGTGTCAATTCCTGTTTTTGCGAGGCCGCCTCTCCCAAGGGATCCGCCAGCGCTTTTGGCAACGGCTGCAGCGGGCCTTTCAAGCCTACGGCCTGGCCGCTGAAGACCATGTGCTGCTGTTGCCGGAGCTCTCGCCTGCCCAATATGCCGCCTACAACGCCCTGGGGGATGTTTACCTGGATAGCATCGGCTGGTCCGGCGGCAACACCACCCTGGAAGCCCTGCCCCATGGCCTGCCCATCGTCACGCTGCCGGGATCCCTGATGCGGGGCCGCCACACCTACGCCATCCTGCGGCAGATGGGGATCTACGAGACCATCGCCTCTAGCCTAGAGGAGTACATCCAGATTGCCGTGCGGCTGGGCCTGGATGACCGCTGGCGTGAGGAAATAGGGCAGCGGGTAAAAGCCCGCCAAGAGCGCCTCTACCGGGATCCCGCTCCCATCCGCGCCCTAGAAGCGTGGCTGCAAAGTCTGAAGACCTGAAGGTTAGTTTGGGTGGCCTAGTCCGGCCCGATAGCTCTGGCGCTAACTTGGCTGGGGAAGCCCTTCTCCAGCGGGATCCCGACCTTCCAAGCGGCAGAACAATTGCCGCAGCAGCAGCTCCCGTTGGCCCAAAGAGAGATGGGGGGCAAGGGCGCTGGGAAAGTGGGGCATGGCCAGGGTGACGCGATCCAGCAAGTCAGCGCGGCGGTGCTTTTGCTGGATGGCCCAGGCCCGCTGCACCAGCTCAGCAGCCGTCTCCTGTTCTAGCCCTGCCTGTTGGGCCAGCCAAGCTGTCAACTGCTCCAAATCGGGGTCGAAGCGCAGCCGGTACATATAGACCAGCATGCCGATCCCCAGCACCAGGCCTACGGCGCTGGCCACGTAGGCGGCCTTGATGGAAGTTCCCGGCAGATAGGCCACCGCCGAGACGCGCAAAATTTCGTAAGGGATGCGGATCAAGCTATAGCCGACCACATAGGTCCAGACCCAGGTGCCATCTTTGAGCTTGGGGAAGCGCCAGAACATCCCCATCAAGAGAGCAAACAGAAGCAGGTTGAGCAGGCTTTCGTAGAAAAAGATGGGGTGGAAAAACTCAAACTGGCTGTAGTCAGGCTCGCGGGCTTGGGGGGGGATATATACCCGCAAGGGCCAACTGCTGTCTGGGGGAATGGGGGCTCCATAGGCCTCAGAGTTGAAAAAATTGCCCCAGCGCCCAATGGCCTGGCCCAAGATTAGCCCCGGCGTGATCACATCGGCGTACTTCCAGCCGTTGATCCCGGTGGCGCGGCAGTAAAGGTAGAGGGCAAGTGCACCAGCCAAGATCCCACCGTGGATGATGATGCCTCCCCGCCAGATGGCAAAGGCCAGGAGGGGGTTGTCTTGGAACTCTGACCAGTGGGTGAGGACGTAGTAGAGGCGGGCGCCCAGAAATCCCGATACCACTAGCCACAGGGCCAGGATCTCGACCCGTTCGCTGGCCTCGCCTGGCTCCTTCTCCAGGTGGCGGGCCTCCGCCAAGGCTTTGGTCAAGAGCAGCCCCAGCAACACGGCAATGGCCATCAGCAGGCCGTACCAGCGCAGCCCCAGCCCACCTACGAGAGGGGTTTCGGGGGGAAAGCGGAAGACAAATTCTCCCGGTGAGCTGAAGGTAAGGCCCAGCAGCCCTGCACTCCCTAGATTCATCGACAACACCCTCTGCACCCCAAAATCCCCCCATTCATTTCCAGCAGTCGGCTTCCATCAACCTCACCTGCTAGCAGGACGAAATCCTCTCCGGGTTCTTTTCTCCAGTTTTGAGCAGCCGTTCCCGCGCCTCGATAGGGATCCATTCTCCCCAATCTTGCCGCAGCAGCGATCCCCCCAGGCTGCCCAGGCCATTCTTCTGGGGGATGTCGGCCTCCTATTCGCGCAACACGTAGCCTACCCCGCGCACCGTCTGGATCAGGCGCTTCTCCCCTGGGCCTTCGATCTTAAGACGCAAGTAGCGAATATAGACCTCGATGATGTTGGAATCGCCTGTAAAGTCATAGCCCCACACATGCTCCAAAATTTGTTGGCGTGTGAGCACCTGGCGGGGGTGTTCCATCAGGTAGCGCAACAAGTCGTATTCCTTGGCCGTCAGCTCCACCTGTCGCTCTCCCCGGCTTGCCTGGCGTGTCACCGGATCCAGCGTCAGATCCATAAACACCAACCGGCTGTCGCCAGATCCCTTGGGGGGCTGCAGATAGATCCGTATCCGCGCCAGCAACTCCTGAAGGCTAAAGGGTTTGACCACATAGTCATCTGCCCCAGCATCCAGACCTGCCACCCGATCTGCCACCTCGTCGCTGGCAGTCATCAGCACCACGGGCACGCGGTTGCCCGTCAAGCGCAACTGCCGACAAACTTCCAACCCCGAGATCCCGGGCAACATCCAGTCCAGCAGCACCAAATCGGGGTTCTGGTCGCGGGCTGCCGCCAAGGCCACCGTGCCATCGCCGACCACACTCACCCGATATCCCCTATAGGCCAGCTCGGTTTCCAGGAAACGGGCCAGTTTGGCCTCATCTTCGATCACCAGAATGTGGGCTGAGGAGGATTCCGGTTCTGGCATATTCTCTCCTCAAAAGAAAAGGCAGGAAACTTGCTCACTGCTCACCAGCATACCCTAGCCGTGGGAACTGGCGGTACTAATCAATCCATCCTGCTTCCGAAGTTGGTTTGCTAGGTGTTGCTACTGTGCCCTTTAATTCTTTAACAGGCCGTACCTGAGTTCCTATAAGGGTTTTGGCCTGTCTAAATGACTAAAGATACTCCCCTACTTAGACCTGGAAAGCGTCCAGAGAGATTGCTGCCTTGCCTCGAAAAGTAGGTATATTTGACACTCCCACCGCCTAAAGGCGGGGGATTCTTACGCAGTCCACAAAAGAACCCGTAACGGCGTTGTCAAAGCGCCTCTAGACAGTTCCTGAAGGCAAAGCCCCAAGGTTCTGCTGACTTTCTTAAGCAGGTTGGCGGCAGCATTCGCCTCAGCCCAGAGGGTCTCCACCCGTCGGGTTTTTCACCATAATTAGGTAGCTCATCTCCATCTAGGAAGCTTGCCTGCGAGCTGTACGCCTCCTCTACCTCAATAAACTCCATGCCATAATGCTGACATAATTGCGCAATACGCTCCTTGAACCGACCTGTTGGAATGAAAACAAAGTTTTGGTTATTGACCTTCCCTAAACCGCATTCTTTGTTCCAACCAAAGACTATTCTCCCAATTGAGTGGTGCAAACAGAAGTCAATGACCTTGCCCACAGCTTTGTGGATTGCATTCTCCGGTTTCCGTAATTCGACGAAGCTTTTGCAACCAAAACCCCCGCAGCTTGTGAGTCTTGAGCCTAGCCAGCTCCTTGTTGTACCCCTGGTTAAAGGACTTGACTTTGCGGCCACCAATGATGAAGCTATGTCCTAAGTTGCTAACGCACGTAAGCCAGTTGTTGACTCCGTGGTCAATTGCTAGAGCTTTTCTCGGATCCAGCGATTTGGGCTGAGCAGGCTTGGCATAGACCCACTCCAGCTACAGACTTACAGGTCTGTTGTGCGGCGGAGACATACATTGCGATGAAGTGCTTGTTTTGGGTTCTCACCATCTCAGCGCAAAGCGCACCATAGCTTGCCCATCGCTTCGTTTTGAAATAGACTTGTCTCGCATAGTACAAAGCACAGTTGTACACCTTATTAGACTGTTGACACAAGTACTCTAGTAGGGGGACTAGCTCCCTGTTCCTGACTCGAACCTGCTGACAGCCGCACTCCATCATTGTTGGCAAGCGGCATGACAACCGCAGTCTGACATGGGCAAGCGATAATGCGAGAGGAAAGTCAACGGTACAATCACTACAACCATGGTGTGGGGCTAGCGGTTGTTCATCTCATTTTTTGGCCAAAGAGAAGGAAAAAGGTCTTGGTAGGAGAAGTCAGGAAGAGGTTGTTTGAGCTATGAAACTATATCAACGACCCCCATCATGGGTAAGCGACTAAAGTGGCTAGCGGGCTTTTCCGCCCCGCACTCAAGTGCGGGGCTACCAAGCTATCCCTTTGTGTGTAGGGGCGTCTTGACAGCGCCTTCGCGATTCCGGTTGTGGACTGCGTGAGAATTCCCCGACTTGAGTCGGGGGAGTGTCAAAAAGCACTTGGCGTGGATGCCGAGGCTTGTGTCGCCGTTTTTTAGTTAAGAAAAAGACGCGAGCTCTCGGAAAAAAGCGCGTAGAGTCGCAGAGCTCCTAGGATTGCCCCTTCCCTGGAGAGGGAGGATAAAGCAAGGCTTCCAGCTCCTGTAGAGCCTGCTCTAGATTGTCGTTGACGATCACGTAGTCGAATTCGTCTTTGGCATCCAATTCTTTGCGAGCCTGTTGCAGACGGCGTTGGATGCTGGCTTCAGAGTCTTGTCCGCGTTCGCGAATGCGGCGTTCGAGCTCTTCTAGCGAGGGAGGAGACAGGAAGATGCGAATGGCATCGGGACACTGTTGTCTCACCTGGCGGGCCCCGGCCAGTTCAATTTCCAGAAGCACATCCTGACCCTGGCTGAGTTTTTGGAACACGATCTCGCGGGGAGTGCCGTAAAAGTTACCTGCGTACTGGGCCCATTCCAACAACTCATCGGCTTCAATCAGGTTGAGGAACTCCTCGCGAGTGCGGAAGTAGTAGTTGACGCCTTCCTGTTCCCCAGGGCGGGGGGGGCGGGTGGTTACCGAGACAGAAAAGTACAGCTCAGGGTGGCGCTGGCGCAATTGGCTGACCAGAGTGCCTTTGCCCACCCCACTGGGCCCTGTCAAAACCACCAGGCGACCGCGAGTGGCAGGAGGCCGAGGGGCTTCCTGTTGCTGCAGGCACTCAGGGGGAGTTGGCGAGGAGAGCGTAGTGGAAGAAACTGCCATAGGCGGAGAGCGACAAAGGACGGCTGGACAGTTGGCTGGTTTGGTTTGTTTTAGGATATCTCACTCTCGGCCTCGCAGGCTGCTTGTGAGGCCCTTACTCAGGTTCCTCCGGCGCACCGACTTTGGCAGTAAGGAAGCGGTTGGCAACGGTTTCCGGCTGAATGGCCGAGAGGATGACGTGCCCGGAATCGGTGATGATTACGGCGCGGGTGCGGCGACCGTAGGTCGCGTCCACCAACTGGCCTCTTTCGCGGGCGTCGCTAATGATGCGTTTGATGGGAGCTGACTCAGGACTGACAATGGCGATAACGCGCCCGGCGGCGACGATATTGCCAAAGCCGATGTTGATTAGGCGAGTATCCATGGTTAATCAGCCAATCTAGCGCCTGTCCGGCCAGCAGCCTTCATCTGAATGCGCGGGACACCCCACCGTCTATACGGTGGGGAGCGATAGCGCCTAATATAACCAGCATGACCCAAGTCCTGACTATCTTCTGCAAGCTCAAGGTATCTGCC
>NZ_AXUX01000001.1:1847722-1891568 GCF_002760475.1 Synechococcus sp. 63AY4M2
AGGCCAACCAGGCTGCTGCCCAACTCCTTGCCCGAAGAGGGCTACAGCTAGATGAAGGCGCTTCCCCACCCCTCCGTGGGCTCTCTTCCAGCCAGAGTTCCTCCCGTCCTGCAAATATGCCCACTCTCGACCAGGAACAACTCCAACAAGCCTACTTTTTGGCAAACGGCAAGCAGGACACTGCCCTGCGGCTTCAGGCGGCAAAATGGATGCGCAGGTAATCTTCCTCCATCTTGGCACGGGCCGGCTTCATGGCGGCCAGGGTCTGGGGCAACACCAGGTTGCGGCGGTGGTTGCCAATGCGGATGTTGAGCTCGTCGCCAGTTTTGCTCAGCTCCACCTGCTCTTTTGGGATCCCGGGCAAGTACAGATCCAGGCGGTACTGGCCGTTGTCGCTAGCCACGTTCATCGTCTGCTCGGCGTAGAACACCTCCGCCGGGTTGCGATCCCCCCAGAGATCCTTTTTCAGGCGGGCCAGGGCGTCCCACCCCACCAGCTCCTCTGGGTAAAGCGGGATCTCCACCACCGGCAGGGGGGCAAAGTTCTCGTGGATCTCCTGGCGATATTTCTGCTGGGCGGCCTTCCAGGCGGCAAAGTAGGGATCCACCACCCCTTCCGGCAAAATGCGGTTGGCAATCACCAAATCGGTGGCGACGCCGTAGAGGCTGAGGTAGGCATGGGCCCGCAGCGACTCCTTGATCACCATCTTTTCGGGGTTGGTGACTAGGCGCACCGAGGTGATGCGGTTGTCGGTGAGGATGCGCTCCAGCCGCTCGATCTTCTGGTAGAACTCGTAGGGGGCATCCAGCACCTGGTCATCCGGCAGGGGGATCCCGGTTAGCCCTTTAACAATCGGCTCGGCAATGGGGCGCAGCACCCGCGCCAACCCCTGCAAAGGTTTGTAGAACTTGCGCATGTACCAGCCGGAAACATCGGGCAGGCTCAAAAGGCGCAAGGCCGTACCGGTGGGAGCCGAGTCGATAATCAGCACATCAAACTTGCCCTCGTCGTAGTGGCGGTTGACCCGCACCAGGGCGAAGATCTCGTCCATCCCCGGCAGCACCGCCAGCTCCTGCGCCTGCACGCCGTCCAGCCCGCGGGCCTGCAACACCTGCGTGATGTAGGCCTTGACGGATCCCCAGTTCAGTTCCAGCTCCTGCAGGGCATCCAGCTCCGCTCCCCAGAGGTTGGGTTTGACCTCCACCGGCTCGTGGCCCAGGGGCCGGTCGAAACTGTCGGCCAAGGAGTGGGCCGGATCCGTGCTCAACACCAGGGTCTTCAGGCCGAGCTCGGCACAACGCCAGCCGGTTGCTGCCGCCATCGAGGTCTTGCCGACCCCACCTTTGCCGGTCATGAGGATGATGCGTTGCATGGGAGCGCTCTTTACGTTCTTTTACAGCTCTAGGCTAACCGATTTGCCCCTCTGCCCACAGCGGCCTGGAGGGCAGTTACCAGGTACACTATTGATTGCCTATGGCTGGCCAAGGAAGTAACGGCCAGAAAGCAAGCCTGTGAAGGCGGATGGGAGGTGTAAGATGATGCGTCGTTGGCCCAATCTGCTGCTGATTGCCATCCTCACATTGGGTCTGTGGCTGGGATCCCTTCCTGTCCAGGCGGCTGCCGCCTTGCCCCGAGAGCTGCAGCAGCTGGAGCAACAGGTGGAGCAGCTGCAGAGCCTGGTGGATGCCGAGGACTGGCTCGAGATCCGCTCCTACATCCATGGGCCGATGGGCCTGACCCGCAAGACCCTAACCAGCCTGGCAAACACCTTGCCCCAGCAGCAAAAGCGGGAGATGCTGCGCTTGGCCAAGGAAATGGGCCGCAGCTTGGAAGAACTGGACTTTGCCGCCAAAGCCTACGACCAACCAGAGGTGGAAGCTGCCCAGGCCAAGGTGAGAAAGACGTTGCAAGAGCTCAAGGCCCTGTTTTCGTAGTTGGGGACAGAGCGGATCAAGTTAAGGGGAAACGCTCCCGCAGATCTTGAGCCACCGGCGGGGGTACCAGGTGGTCAATGGGGCCGCCTAGCTTGGCCACTTCCTTAACTAAGCTGCTACTGACAAAGCTGTGCTCGCTAGCAGTAGCAAGGAAAAGGGTTTCCAACTCAGGAGCCAGGAGCTTGTTGGTGTGGGCCATCTGCAGCTCCACGTCAAAGTCGGACAAGACGCGCAAGCCGCGCACGATAACTTTTGCCCCCCGTTGGCGGGCATAAGCCACTGTCAAGCCGGAAAAAGTATCGACCTCAACGTTTTTTAGGTGGGCAACAGAAAGGCTAATCTGAGCCTGCCGCTGCTCCGGGCTGAACAGAGGGGTCTTGTTGGGGTTTTTCAGGACTGCAACGATGACTTTGGAAAACAGACGGCTGGCCCGCTCGATGATGTCGAGGTGCCCAAAGGTGATGGGGTCGAAGCTGCCGGGGTAGAGGGCAATCATGCTAGAGAGGGTACCGCTCTTCTTAGCCTACCTGCTCTCGGGCCCACGCCAGATAGGTAGCGCTTACCTGAGCAGCCGGCAGAGCCAGGATCTCCGGCTCCTGGTAGGGGTGGAGCTCCCGCAGCCGCTGTTCCAGGCGGGGATAAGCAGTGGAGGGCAATTTGAGCAACAGCAAAAACTCGGCCTCCCTCTGCAGGGATCCCTGCCAGCGGTAGTAGGAGGTGATCGGCGGCAGCACCTGGGCACAGGCCACATAGCGCTCGGCCACCAGAGTGTGTGCCAAACGATGGGCGTCGGCTTCGGATCCCACGGTGGTCATGACAACCGCCAGGGTATCGGGGGCGGTCTTTTCCTCCATCGGAAGCAAGCTCTAGGCGTCGACCTCCCCTGATCGTACCGCTGGATCCTCGGATCGCCATCCCAGTTGGGTCAAGCCCCCCGGAGCGGCGGTGTGGCCTTGGCAAAATAGGGCCGCCTTTGGTGCCAGCGCCAAGCTGTCTGCAGGATCTCGGCCAAGTCGGCATAGCGGGGCTGCCAGTTGAGATCCCGCTGGATGGCCGTGGCATCGCCCACCAAGCAGGGGGGATCCCCCGGTCGACGGGCTCCAACTTGCACCGGGATCTGTCTTCCAGTTACCGCTGCTGCCGTGGCGATCACCTCCTGAACAGAGAAGCCCTGGCCATTGCCCAGGTTGTAGGCTGCCTGCACAGGCTGGCCAGACGCCAGCGCTTCTAAGGCCAACACATGGGCCTGCGCCAGGTCGGCGACATGGATGTAGTCGCGGATACAGGTGCCATCGAGGGTGTCGTAGTCGTCGCCAAAAACAGTGATGTGGGGGCGTTGGCCGGCGGCGACTTCCAGCACCAGGGGGATGAGGTGGGTTTCGGGGTCGTGGGCTTCGCCGATTTCTCCGTCGGGATCGGCGCCGGCGGCGTTGAAGTAGCGCAGGCTGATAAACCGGATCCCGTGGGCGGTCTGGAAGTCCCGCAGCATCTGCTCCACCACCAGCTTGCTCTGGCCGTAGGGGTTGATGGGGCGCTGGGGGTGGGTTTCCGGGATCGGGATCTGCTCCGGCACGCCGTAGGTGGCACAGGTGCTGGAGAAGACAAGGTAGGGGATCCCGTGATCCCGCATGGCCTCCAGCAAGGTCAGGGATCCGGCCACGTTGTTGCGGTAGTATTTGCCCGGATCCTTGACCGACTCGCCCACGTAGGCATAGGCGGCAAAGTGAATCACCCCTTCGGGCCGATACTGCCGAATGACCTGATCCAGCCGCTGGCGGTCGGCAATGTCGCCGATTTCCAAAGGCCCCCAGCGAACGGCCCAAGGGTGGCCGTAAACCAGGTTGTCGTAGGCAATTGGCAGGTGGCCGTGGGCTGCCAGGGCCTTACAGGTGTGGCTGCCGATATAGCCCGCGCCGCCGGTAACCAGAAGCCGCATAGGTCAGGGGGAAGGAAATTCCTGTCTAGAATACAGCTACTCTTGCAGACCTTGGCAATGGCCCCGGCCTATTCCAGGAGCTGATGCCAATCCAGATGAGGCCGCCAGGCCTCTGCCAGACGATCCAGCAGTTCTTCGCGTTGCTGGGCATAGTGGCCGTCCAACTCCGGCAAGGGATCCCAGCCTTTTTGGCGGCGCAGCTCGTTTAGCCAGTGGCGCCGCCAGCGGTGGTTGTCGAAGAGGCCGTGCAGATAGCTGCCCCAGACCCGGCCTGTGGGATCCCGCCAGCCCAGGCCTTCTTGCTCGAAGATCGGCAGGCAGCCAGCGGGATCGGCCTGGGTGGATCCCTGATGGATTTCGTACCCCTGGACGGGAGCGGGGGCGGGCCAGCGGCTTTGCGTCTGCACCTGCTGGGTAACCTTGGTGGGTTGCAAGACAGTAGTCAGCGGCAGGAAGCCCAGCCCGGGGTAGGTGCCGGCAACTCCCTCTAGGCCGGCGGGATCGGCGATGGTTTGCCCCAACATCTGCAGCCCGCCGCAGATGCCGACGATGTGGCCGGAATAGAGGCGCAGTTGGTCGGCCAGGCCGGTCTTTTGCAATGCCAACAGATCCTTGAGGGTGGTTTTGCTGCCGGGCAGGATGACCACATCGGGGGATCCCAGGCTCTGGCCGGGGTGAACCCAGCGCAGATGGACGCTGGGCTCGGCCAGCAAGGGGTCGAAATCGGAAAAATTGGCCACCTGGGGCAGGCGGATCACGGCAATCTCCAGGCAGCTCCCCCGCCCGGCACGTTCGCGGCGATTTTCCCAGAGTTGAGGGCCCGCCTCAAGGCCCATCGAATCCTCTTGCGGCAGCACCCAATCCAGCCAGGGCAGAACTCCAACCACGGGGATCCCGGTGTAGTTCTCCAGCCAATCCAGGCCGGGCTGCAGCAGCTCCCGTGCGCCGCGAAACTTGTTGATAACAATGCCGCGAATCAGGGCCCGCTCGGCCGGCTCCAGCAACTGCAGGGTGCCCACCACATGGGCCAGCGCCCCACCCCGGTCGATGTCCGCCACCAGCCAGGTGGGAGATCCCAGATGCAAAGCCACCCGCGTGTTGGCCAGATCCCGGTGTTTGAGGTTTACCTCCGCCGGGCTGCCTGCCCCCTCGCAGATAATCCACTCGTACTGCTGTTGCAAGCGGGCCAGGGCCGTTTTCACCGCCTCCCAGGCCGGCGCAAACCAGCGCTCGTAGTACTCGCCGGCGCGACAGGTATCTACTGCCACGCCGTTGAGGACGACCTGGGAAGTCAGGTTGCCCTGCGGCTTGAGCAAAATCGGGTTCATCTCCACCGCGGGCGGGATCCCGGCGGCCCAAGCCTGCAGAGCCTGCGCATAGGCAATCTCATGGCCCTCCGGGGTGACGTAGGCATTCAGCGACATGTTCTGGGCCTTGAAAGGGGCAACCTTCTTCCCCGCCTTTTTGAGAAGGCGACAGAGGGCAGCTACCAAAAGGGTTTTGCCCACGTGGGAAGAAGTCCCCACGACCATCAAGGATCGGCAAGCACTGCTCATTCGGCTCCCTTTCCCTCCCAGGCCGATTGTCCACCCTCTCCCCTAAGCCGACTGCGCTAGGTTGACGGATTGGCCCTCTGCTGGCCAAAGTCTTCGCGCCAGCAATGCAAAAAGCGTACCCTTGCGCCTAGCGGGAAGTTCCCGAATCAGCGAAGGGGAACTGCCCAAAAAAGCCTTCTGCTGTCTCAAGCAGACCTAGCCCAGCTTAAGACTGGGGCAGATGGATTCGAACCACCGAATGGCGGGACCAAAACCCGCTGCCTTACCGCTTGGCGATGCCCCAATTTACACTGCTTGACTACTTTAGCGATGCAACCTTGGATCTGTCAACGGGCTGCGGCCACCTCTCATCTCCTCAGGAACCAAGTTGGATCCTTTGCCGAGGTCAGGGTTGACCTCAAAAGGGTTGGGCAGAGGGGGAATGCGGGCCACCTCGAAGAAGTAGGCGCGGATCTCCGGCCCAAAGTAGATAACATCGCCACTCCTCAAGTAGTGGGTAGCTACCCGCGTGCCGTTGACGAACACCCCATTGGTGCTGGACTGCCCCTTGCGGTTGCCGTCGACTAGACAATACGTAAATCCTGTGCGATTGGACTTGGTGGGCACTCGCACCAAATAGGCGTGGCGGCGGGAGACGAAGCGGTTGACAATCTGGATGGCATTGGAGGGATCCCGTCCGATCGTGTAAATGCTCTCCCGCAGGATGTAGCTGCAGGGCCGCACAGGATGGCAGACGGACAGGGTGAACTCCGGGTGAGACACCGGCTGCTGCGGGACTTGGTCGAACAGATCCAACGGCAGATCGAAGTCCTGACTGCCGGACAGATGGCCTCTGCCCACTGCCGTAGTAGAGGTAAAAAAATCGTCGTAGCTCTGGGGCAACAGCGTTTCCTCCTCGACGCTCAACTACCTGCCCGGCAGCCTGGCTCTTCCAGTCCAACTCCCTGAACCCTAGAGTTCCCAGAAACTAGGAGACACCCAACATCCCCCCGGCGTTGGCGGGCTAGTGGAAAACTCATAGGCCTTAATGTACACTACTATACACCACAGGCAGCCTTGGAGATACTCCCTTTTCCTAAAAAAAATTGGAAAAATTGGGTTTGGGTTCAGGTCGGAGCTATTCCCGTTTTAAGGGATCCCTTGGGAGCCACAGCCTTGGCCGCGGGCGGGCTATTCTGGGTAGCAGGTTTGTAGCCTTGAGGTGTGGGTGTGACGGAGGCCCTGTTGCGTCGGTTAGATGTGGCCACAGAGGCGGCCCTGGAGGCAGGGGCTTTGCTGCGCAGTTACGTGGGGGGCACCCTTGCCATTGAGGAGAAACGTCCGGGCGACTTGGTAACAGCAGCGGATCGCGCTTCCGAGGAGCTTATCTTGAAAATCTTAAGGCGGCACTTCCCCGAAGATGTGATCTTGACGGAAGAATCCGGCCAGCAGGGATCCCCGCAGGGCACCTACGCCTGGATGATCGATCCCCTCGATGGCACCACCAACTTTGCCCATGGCTATCCCTTTGCTGCCGTCTCTATTGGTCTGCTGGAGGGGCGGGAGCCGGTGCTGGGGGTGATCTACGACATCTTTCGCGGGGATCTCTTTCGCGCCGTACAAGGGATGGGCGCCACCCGCAACCGCAAACCCATCCGCGTCTCCTCTACTACCGAACTCTCCCGCAGTCTCCTGGTTACCGGCTTTGCCTACGACCGCCGCGAAACCCCCGACAACAACTACGCCGAGTTCTGCCACTTCACCCACCTCACCCAGGGAGTGCGGCGAGGTGGATCGGCTGCCCTGGACTTGGCCTACGTGGCCACCGGCCAGTTGGACGGCTATTGGGAGCGGGGCCTCTCCCCCTGGGACATTGCCGCCGGGATTGTCTTGGTGCGAGAGGCGGGCGGCAAGGTCACCGCCTACGATGGCAGCCCGGTGGATGTGTACAGTGGCCGCCTGCTGGCCAGCAACGGCTGGCTACACGCTGCTCTTCAGGAAGAACTGGCCCAGGTCAGCCCTCTGCCGGTCTCCTTCCCCATGCGGCGGGATCGCCGGTCTGGGGAGCAAAACGGCCAAAGTTTAAAGATCAGGTAAAGATCAGGCGAAAATTGGGTAAGGTTTACGCAAAGGCCCTCATGGCTCTTTCGCAAGGCAAGGGAGATAACTTGGCCGGGAAAAAGCTCCGGCGTCGTTGTTGGGCGGCAGGGTTTGGCCTGGCGCTGCTCTTGGGGATCCCGGCCTACCCTCAGCCTGCCCCAAAGCCGACCCTGCCCGCTCCTGCCAGCGAGCGAGCACAGGTTCCCGATTCCCGTTGGGCCGAGATTCAGGCGCGGGGGCGCATCCGGGTTGGCCTGGATCCCAGCCTGGGCCCGGCTTACCTCTACACCGACCTGGAGCGGCAAACCTACGCCGGCTTCGAGTGGGATATCCTGGAGGCGCTTGCCCAGACGCTGCAGGTGCGAGTGGAGCCCGTCTATGTGGCTTGGAGCGAGCAGTTGGCGGCTTTGCAAGCGGATGAGGTGGATCTCATCTGGGGGGCGCGGGAAGCTTTGGGCTTGGATCCGCAGCAGTTTCTCGCCACCCGACCCTACTACCTCAGCCCGCAGCGCTTGGTGGTACGGGATCCCGGGCCAGAGGAAGCTCCCATTGAGGCGCTGTCGCAACTCTTTGGCCGCAAAGTGGGCATTGTAGTTAACAGTACGGGAGCCGCTCTGTTGGAGGCGTACAACGAGAGGCGGGGCAACGCCATTCGTCTTTTTGCCACCAGCAACCCGGATCGCTTGTTTGCCCAGCTCCAGGCTGGCCAGTTGGATGCGGTGCTCGTCGATCAGCCCGTTGCCGCCCTGAGCCTGCGCCAGGCGGGATCCCGGCTGCGCCTGGCGGGGCCGCCTCTGTTCCCGATTCCTTTGGTGGGCGTGGTATCCTCACAGCATCCTTCCCTGAAGGAAGCCGTGGATGGGGCGATCGCAGTCCTGACCGAAAACGGAACTTTGCAACGCATCTTGGAGAAGTGGCAACTATGGGATCCAACTCTGATGTCCCCCGCCTCACCCGAGGGCTAGCCCGCTACGAGACCGACCATTTCGCCATCTTGGGCGTGCCCCTCACCGCCGATGCCAAAGGGATCCGACGCGGCTACCTGCAGGCGGCCAAGGCTCTGCACCCGGATCGCTTTGTCGGGGATCCGGAAGGGGCAGAGCGGGCCAACGTCCTCTTCGCCAAGCTGGTCAGCCCGGCCAACGAGGTGCTGGCCAAGGAGCGAGAGCGGTCAGAATATGAGACTGTGCTCAAGCTGCGCGTTCAACGCCTGCTGGAGTCGCCACCCCCCGATCTGTGGCCCACTGGAGAAGCTGTCAAAGACCTGGCCGAGCGCGCCGATTGGCAGGAAGAATATGTCCGGCGGGTGGAGAAGCTGGCCAAAGAGCAATACAGCTCTATGGCCACCCTGCTGGAGAAAACCGAGCAGTTGAGCGAGCTCAACCTAGCCTACCTGCTGCTCAAGGCCGGCTACAAAGGGATCCCCGCCCCTGCTGCCAAAACCACCACCCCGACGGGGATCCCAACCCCTTCCCCCAGCCGCACCACCTTGGGCGGGATCCCGGCTGCTCCACCCACCGCTCCCCCTGTCCAGCCCGCCCCTCCTTCGCCCCCAACCCCGCAACTTAGCCCCGCTGAGACCCGCTTCCTGCAGGCGCTGGACATGATCGAGCGCAAGCAGTACCGGGTTGCCATCCAGTATTTAAACTTCGCCATCAGCGCCCAGCCCAACGTGGCCCGTTACTATCTGCACCGAGGTATCGCCCACCTCAAGCAGGGCAACGCTGGCATGGCCAAGGCCGACTTCCTGCAGGCGAGCCGCCTCGAGCCGGCCAACGCCGAGTTGATGGCCGAGGTGCGCCGCTGGCTGCAGCAGGTCACCACCCAACAGCCGGTTCCCGTTCCCTCGGCCAGCCGTCAGACCTCCCAGGCCCAGAAAATCGTGCCACCGCCGCGCAAAGAGGATAGCGGCGGCTTCTGGAGCCGCCTCTTCGGCAAGAAAAAGTAGGCCAAACTCCCCTCAGGAAGCGCCCCCCAACACCAGCAGCGTGACCAGGGATCCCGTATTCCAGAGGCTGTGCAACAGGATGGGGGCCAGCAGGTTGCGGCTGTGGCTGTACACCACCCCCAGCACCACCCCCAGCATGGTCAAAGGCAACAGATCGGAAAGGTTGAGGTGGGCAAGGGCAAAGGTGAAGGCGCTGAGCAAGATGGCAGCCCCCATCGGCAAGTAGCGGCTCAGCGTCGGCAGCCAAAAGCCCCGGAACAGCACCTCCTCAAAAACAGGGGCACAGACAGACACCACGGCCAAAAACACCAAGCGCGCCCCCCAGCCATGGCTCTCCAGCAGCAGAGGCAAGATGGGGTTCCCGCCCCCTGCCTGGGGCAGCAGCAACTGCGACAGCGCCGCTGCCAGCACCACCAAAGGCAGGGCCGCCCAGTAGCCGCCCAGGCCCCAGAGGATCCAAGGGCCCCACAGCCGCACCTGCAGCACCTTCTGCCAACCGGGATAGAGCCGAAGAAGCCGGTACAACAGCGCCGCCCCCAGCAGAGCGCCCGCATTGTAGGTGAGAAACAGGGCCACCGCCTGATGCCAAGGGCTGAGCTGCTGCGTCCCCAGGCCGAGCCCGACCGTGTAAAGGCGAGGCACCAGCGCATTGAGGAGAATGAAACCCAAAAACCAACCGGTCAGGACCGCCTGCGCCCCGATCCCCGGCCAAGGCACCTCCCACGGCGGGCCCACAAGAGGACGTTGGCGCCAGAAGCTCCAGCCCAGCCAGCCCAACAAGAGCACCAGCCCCAGCAGCGCCCCCAGCAGCGGGATCCCGCCCACCACCGCCAGCCGGAACAGGGCTGCCAAGGCCAATTTTTCCTGCTGCTGGTTGAGGGCATTGAGGCTGTCGCTGCGCTGTTGCAGCCGGTAGAGCTGCTGCAGGGCCACCGCCTCAAACCAACCGTCCAGGTGGTTGCGGATTTGCACCTCGGCCTCTGGCAAGATGCGCCGTGGCGTTCCCCACAGCCCTTGTAAAACCTGTGCCACCCTCTTCTGGCCGGATTCCAGCTCCAAGGGACGTTCTGGATCGACTACCTCTTGCCACTGCTGCTGGGCTGCCTCCAGATCCTCCTGGTAGACGTAGAGCAGACCCAGGCGCAGCCGCAGGGCGTCCAGCTCCGCCTGCAGATCCTGGACAGAAGCCAGGAGGACGGGATCCACTTCTTCTGGGGTTGAGGCCGGCCCCACCGCATCTGATACCCTGGCCAATTCGGGTTTGCCCCCTGCCGAGGAAGTCGCCCTTTCCAGCCGTGCCATCCGTTTGAGGCGCTGCAGGCGTTCGGCGTAGTTGTCGGCCACCTGCTGGTAGCGATTGTGGGCCAGCTCGAAAACGTTCTGCCCCAGGAGAGCCCGCGCCAGGTCCTGATAGCGGGGATCGTCGAGGGTGCGGGCAGCCTGCAGGGCGAGATTGGTTTGCAACAGATCCAACTGCGTTTGCGGCGGCGGCTGAAACCAACTGCTGGAAAGCGAAAGCCCGACAATCAAAAGGGCCAATAGGCTCAGCAGGTTGAGGATCCCTCGGCGAACAGAAAGCCAAGCGGAAAAGGGATCGACAGAGGCCGTGGCTTCAGAGGGAGACATGGCAGCAACCGAGGCAACTCCAGCGGGTTATATCCTAGCTTCTATTGGCTTCAGCCGGATAAAGGGGTCAGCGTCGCTCTAGCCAATAACGGTAGATGGGCAGACCCAACTGCAGGCACTGCCACTCCCGCTCGGTGGGAATGCCGAAGGGGTTGTCATCGATGGGCCCCTGGTAGGGATTCCAAAACTGCGGATGCTCTAGGAAACGATCGACCATCTCCTCGGCCACTTCCCGCACGTCCGACTGCAGGAAGACGGGGCTGCCCGGTTGCAGCAGCAGGGCCAGATCCGCCACCAGTCGCGGTTGGACGATCCGCCGCTTGTGATGGCGCTTTTTAAACCAGGGATCCGGAAATTGGATGGTGACCCGGCTGAGATCTCCCGGCGCAAACAGATGCCGCAGGGAGACGTTGATGTTGGCAAACAGAAAATGGACGTTATCCAGCCCCAGCTCGTCCCGCCAAGCATTGGCCCGCTCCACCAGCGGCTGTCGAATCTCTACCCCCAAAAAGTTCCAGTCGGGCTGCTCCTGGGCCATGCGCAGCAAAAAGCGTCCGCTCCCTGAGCCGATATCCAAATGCAAGGGCTGCCCCAGTCGCCGATACACCCGTTCCCAGTGGGGTGGGGGGGTGGGTTGTTGGTACTGAGCCTGCAGGGGGTTGACGTGTTGCCGCAGTCGCTGGCCGAGACCCTTCTGCAGCGGGATCCCTGTCCAGGGGGGAACAGAGGAGCCTTTCTCAAGTTGGGCCTGCTGTGCTCGCTGCACGTCCGCTTCCACAGACCACCTCCTGCCGTCAGCCACAGCCGTAGCGAACCCAACGGTGGATCCAAAACAAACGGGATCCGGCAGCCCAGCTCTACCACCGGATGCTGTCGATGACTTGCCGCAAGATGTGGGCAGAGCGGTGCAGTTGCTGCCGCTCGCTCTCGGTGAGGGACATGGCCAGCGTGCGCTCCACCCCTTGCCGACCGACCACTCTCGGCAAACTAAGGCAGACCTCCGGCAGGTCATATTCTCCCTGGGTGAGGCTGCTCACGGTTAAAACGCGCCGCTGATCCCGTACCAGGGCCTGGACAATTTGTGCCACCCCCAGACCAATGGCATAGCTGGTGGCCCCTTTGCGGCGGATGATCTCATAGGCGGCATTGCGCACCTGCTCGAAGATATCGCCCAAATGGGCGGGATCCCATTCCGGCGAGAGCTGGCCAATCGGCGTGCCGGCGATGTTCACCTTGCTCCAGACGGCCACCTCGCTATCCCCATGTTCGCCGATGATGTAGGCGTGCAGGCTGCGCGGATCCACCCCCAGCCTCTGGGCCAACAGATAGCGAAAGCGAGCCGTATCCAAAACCGTTCCCGACCCCAGCACCTGCCCCGCCGGCAGCCCCGCTAACTTCAGGGAAACATAGGTCATGACGTCAACGGGGTTGCTCACCACCAGGAAAATGGCGCTGGGGCAATGCTCCATCAGGGCCGGGATCAAGCTTTTGAAGATCTCGACGTTGCGGTGAACCAAATCCAAACGGGTTTCTCCAGGCCGCTGCTTGGCCCCCGCCGTCACAATCACCACGTCTGACCCGGCACAATCGGCCAGCTCCCCTGCCCAGATCCGCGTCGGCTCCACAAAAGGGATCCCATGCACCAGATCCATCACTTCCCCTTCCAGCTTGGCGCGGTCGATGTCGTGGATCACCAGCTCATCGAGGGTGTTCTGGATAAGCATCGCGTAGGCGCAGGCCATGCCCACCTGCCCGGCGCCGATGATGGATCCCTTCAAAAGGCGGCGAGCAGTCAGCCCACCGGCTTGCTGCTCAAAGCGTGGCTTGGGTTGGTGCTCAGAAACGGTCATGGCTTCAGCCGCTGCACTTCCCTTCCCAGCTTAAGCCTGGCCAGGCGGAGAGAAAAAGAGCAGAGGGGCTATCGCTCCCCAGAGCAAGAAAGGCTGGAAGGGAAGAGAACTTCCGCCTTCCCGGTCGCCTCGGATCCCCGCGGGGTGAAGTGACTTTGAATGCAGCTCAGTAAGGGTTTTAATGGTTTTTTAAGAATTCTTGGGTAGACCTCAACTCCGTTGCTGGGTTAGCCGCTGCCAAAGCTCCAGAGGAATGCGCTCATGAGGACGTGGAAGAGACCGAATCTGAACCAGCTCTTCCGGCAAGTAGTGCAAAGCCACCCGCGCCGTTGCGTCTAAGAGACTGCGCCGCCGCTGGAGATGTTGCTCCGCTTCTCCCAAAAACACATCCAGCCAGCCATCTCGCTCTTGGCAGCGAATCCGCAAAGCAGAGAGAGAAGGTAGGGACTCTTGGCGATAGAGCCGGAAGCCCTGCTCAGGACTCCACCCCAGCCACCACTGGGGCGCCAATTGCCCCAACTGCCGACACCACACGCCCGCCTGAACCTGTTGCCATGTCATGCTCACCACTCCGCAACCTGCGAAGACCTAGCTGCAAATTTTTCCAACTACTTTAGCTAGGTACTCTACCAGACTCACTCGGTTTGATGCAAGTCTTTATCAAAGAGGAACCGATGTGCCATGGGGATATATTGCAACTTAATCTCAATAGTGCTATACTGTCACCCGGTTGAGTGGTGGAGTCATATCCATCAGTCTTCCTCTCTTGTCTTGGACGCAGCAGGGATCCCGCGCCGGCGGAACTGGCCATCCTGCGCTTGGCAGGGATCCCTTTTTCTCCACAAAGTTAATGAGACTAAATATCAATTAATGGGAGAGGGGGAGGTTTTCCGCCAACATCGTGTTGAAGTAGGAGGTAGCAGTCGAGGGTGATCGCGCTTGCGTCGGCGGGCCAGCAAGCGAAAGCGGCGTGAAGCGCTGGGGAAGTATCTTGAGCTATTTGGAATGGCTACCAATCCTCTAGAAAGTAAGGAGATAAACGGATGTTTTCGGAACAAGCTAGCTGTTCCGTCTTTGTTTTGTTCTCTAAAAAATGATGTTGGAAGAAGATTAAAATCTGGAGAAAGGAATTGAACCAGATGCAAGTTATCGATTAGAATCTAGATGGCGTTAACGCTAACCGCGACGAAGAGATCGGAGAGGGGAAATCTAACATCCTCTCTCCTTTTTCTGTGGAATTCCTTCCAACTCTATCTCCCGTCTCCCAAGAAGTAGGGATCCCTTAAGCCAAACTAAAGGGTTGCGCCTCGGTCTTGCAGCCATTGGGCAGCTAGCCTGTGCTGACGTTTCTGGGCATAGGCGAGGGGAGTGTGTCCATCGTGATTGCGGGGGTTTAATTCGGCCCCATTTTCCAACAGCAGCTCTAGGATCTGGATATGCCCTTCCCAGGCAGCCCAGTGCATGGGTGTCGCCCCGAAGCGGTTGCGCGCGTTGACATCGGCCCCGTACAAAATGAGAAAGCGAGCGATGCCCAAGTGTCCTTGTGTGGCCGCCTCGTGCAGAGGAGTTCGCCCCGTCTCATCAACGGCATCCACCGGTGCCCCCTTGGAGAGCAAGCGGGCGAGAACGCTTTTCCTACCCGTAGCTGTAGCCCAGTGGAGAACGCCACAGGTTTTTGCCCCTTTTTGGATCAGCAGACCAATAACTTCTGCCTGATCGGTTAGGGCAGCCCGATGGAGAGGAGTGTATCCATAGCGATCTAGCAGATCGATATCGCTGCCTGCCTTGAGAAGCCGCTCCACCACTTCCACCTGGCCGCTGGCAGCAGCCAAATGGAGCGGCGTAGCCCCTGTGGAATCCATCGAGTCGACGGAAGCGCCATAAGCCAAAAGCAAGTCCAACAGCTCCAGATTGCCGATGAGTACTGCTTTGTGAAGCGGGGTGAACCCCTGCGAATCGGGAGCATTCACATGTCCCCCTTGCTGCAAGTAAGCCAGCAATCCTTGCGGGTCTTCATTGGCAAGGGCGCGGTGCAGTGCTTCGCTCATAGTCACTCAGAAATTAGGACTTAGAGACAGCTAAAAGTACTTTGAGAACAGTTAGGAGTAGAGTTAGGCAAAGTCTGGAATTTACAACTTGGGCAAAGTCTAGCACTGGATCCCTGCCTCTGAGGTAGCTGTGCGAAGAGATGCCTCTTAGCGCTCAGTCAGAATGGTCAATGCAGCACCATGCCTCAACATGAGAATGATTCTCTACTAGATTGGATCTAAATTGCATGAGCGCCGAGGGGATCCCTTGGTTCAGCCCAGGTTGGCATGGCATGATCGGCGTAGCTCCGAGCCAGAGCTGACTCTTCGCCCAGGTTCAGCAGCCCCTCACCCTCTCTTCTGCTGCCGCTCATGGACTACTATGCAATCCTGAACCTCTCTCCCCAAGCGAACAGCGAAGATATCAAGCGAGCCTTTCGCCGGTTGGCGCGGCAGTTTCACCCCGATGTGGCAGGAGAGGGATCCCGAGAACGATTTGAGCAGATCTACCAGGCCTACCAAGTGCTGAGCAACCCTGAAGAGCGGCGGCGCTACGACGCCCAACGACACTCTCCACCCAGTTCTGTGAGGGGGGAAAGGCGCGTGGTTGTACGCACCACTGGGTCAGGCTCCATCTCAGCAGAACCACCGGCTCGGGAATCCCTTGAGGCAGGGATTGCCCGCGTCAAGGCGGCTTGGCGCGAGCGTAAGTTGCCCACGGCAGTGGCTCTGGCGGAGGCGCTGCTGAAGCGGTTTCCCAACTCCAAGGAAGCCATCCACATCTTGGCTTTGGCCTATCAGCGCTTCGGCAATCATTTAATCTGCGAGGGTCGCTACCAGCAGGCAGAGGCTTACTTGAGAAAAGCTTTGGCCACAGAGCCACACAACCGCGAGTTGGCCTTTGAAATCTGGCGAGACTTGGCCCGTCTGGGCATCCGGGAGGGATCCGGCTAGCTGCCTGGCGTTGCCAGTCTCAACTGCTGGGCCGCCCACTGCCGCAGCTGTTGGCGGCTGACTTTGCCCTGGGCGTTGCGCGGGATCCCGGCACACCATAGCCATTGCTTAGGGTGCTTGAAGGGGCTCAGTTGTTGGCTCAGGTGTTGCTTTAGGTGCCTCTCCAGCTCTACGGGGAGGGCAGGGATCCCAGCCTTGGGCACGGCCACCGCCACCACCTGCTGGCCCCACTCGCCGTCGGGCAGGCCGAGCACGCACACATCCTCCACCCAGCCGCTGGCCCGGATCTCCCCTTCTACCTCGGCCGCCATCACCTTTTCCCCGCCGGTCAGGATCAGGTCGTCGGCGCGGCCCAGCCAGTAGAGATAGCCGTCTGAGTCCAGATAGCCCCAATCTCCAGGGGTGAAGCCCCGCTGTTGCCACTTGCCCAGGCCATCAGCCTCCCTCGCCAAAGGGTAGTAGCCCAGCGCCAGGGATTCCGCCCACACGTGGATGTGGCCCGCCGTCTGGGCGGGCAAGGGATCCCCTGCTTCGCCGCGGATCTCCAGGGTGGCGTGGGGCAGGGGCCGCCCCAGGCTATCGCTCCCCTGCAAAAAGGCTTCCGGCAGGAGCGTACACACCTGGGAGGCGCTTTCGGTCATGCCATAGGTGAGGGCCAAGGGCAGGTGCAGTTGCCGGGCCTGTTGCCGCAAACTGGGCCAGGTGGGGCCGCCGCCAACCAGAATGGCTCGAAACTGGCGCAGGCTCTCCAAGACTCCCGGCTGGGCGTTGAGCAACAGCCGCTGCAACTGGGTGGGCACCAGCGACAGAAAGCTGCCCGGCAAAGGCGGATCCCAGGCCTCGGCCTGCTGCTGTCGTTTCCAATCCCAGACAATCCACTGGCCGCCGCTCAGCCAGGAACGAACAGCTTGCATCAGGCCGCTGACGTGGTACAGGGGCAGGACACAATAGCTATGGACGCAATCCACGCTGAAGTGCTGCTGGTGGGCTCTGGCAGAGGCGCTGAGGGTACGCCAGGAGTGCACTGCCCATTTCACCTGGCCGCCGGAGCCACCGGTAGGGCTCCCGATTACTGGCCAATCGGCGCTGGGTAGGATCTGTTGCCAATGCTGCAGAGGGGGGTGGGAGGAGGCAGAACCCTCCTGCAACTGCCCTCGCCGCCAGCGCCAAGCGGATCCCAGGCTGGCCAGAGCCTGCCCCCACTCTCGTCCTCCCCAGTGGGGATTGGCCAAGAAGAGGGGGATCCCCAGGTGTTGGCAGGCCAAAACGGCAGCCCACACTTGCAGCGGATCCGAGTCTGCCACCAACAGGGGAACGGCCTTGTCTGCCAGAGGGCGCAGTTGCTCTTCCAGCCCAGCCAGACACTCCTTCAAAGCGGGAGAGCAGTTGTGGTTGGGAAACATCTTTCGGCAAGTTCGGGCGGGACAGTTGCAGGTTCAACGAAGCGATCAAAGCGATCAAAGAGCAAGCCATAGCCGTGGAGACTTGACCCTCCACCGAGGCAATTGGGGGCGTCCCCTGTACCTTCGTTGTTTTGACTTTTGGCAGGGATCCCCCCGGGCAAGGTGAGGAAGAGTTTGGGCTTGGCTTATCATGATCTAGGTTTGAAGTAGGAGGCCTAGGTTGTGATCGAGCCAATTTTGCTGGGGATCGTTTTGGGGATGGTGCTGGTTACCTTGGCAGGCCTGTTTGTGGCCGCCTACAGACAGTATCAGCGCGGCAATAAGATGGGTCTGTGAAAGCCAGGGAGGAAAAAGCTGGCACCAAACCGTCGGCAAGAGAGTGGCTCAGCAGGTGAGGTGGCATGGCAATGCAGTGGCTGCGCACGGTGGCGGCTTTGCGGGAGCAGGTAGCGAGCTGGCGGGGATCTACCATAGGCCTGGTGCCAACGATGGGATCCCTGCACGAAGGACATCTCAGCCTAATTCGCCGCTGCCGCCAAGAGTGTGACCACACGGTGGTCAGCATCTTTGTCAACCCCCTCCAATTTGGCCCCAACGAAGACTGGGATCGCTACCCCCGCGACGAGGAAGGGGATCGGGCTCTGTGTGAAGCCGCGGGCGTGGATGTGGTGTTTGCCCCCGACCCGCAGGAGATGGGGGCCGACCCGGCCACTGCCGGCGATCGCACCTGGGTCATGCCTCCTGAGTCCCTTTTGCAGACCCTCTGCGCCCCCCACCGACCGGGGCATTTTCGCGGCGTGGCCACCATTGTGCTGCAACTGCTAAACCTGGTGCAGCCGCAGCGGGCCTATTTTGGCCAAAAGGATGCCCAGCAACTGGCAATTATCCAGCGGCTGGTTCAAGATCTGCAAATTCCCACCACCATTGTCCCTTGCCCCACCGTGCGAGAAGCCGACGGCCTTGCCTACAGCTCCCGCAACCGCTACCTTTCGGCAGTGGAGCGGCAGGTGGCCGCCAGCCTGTACCGCGCCCTGCGCCGAGGTTACGACCACTGGCAAGCCGGGGATCCCTCCGCCGAAGGGATCCTGGCCGCCGCCCGTGCTGAGCTGGAGCGCACCCCCGAGCTGCGCGTGCAATATCTGGAATTGGTGGATCCGCAAACCCTCCAGCCCCTATCGGAGGTGAAAGATAAGGGGCTACTGGCCATCGCCGCCTATGTAGGGCAAACTCGCCTCATCGACAACCTGCTCCTTTCCCCGGAAGGGGTGGATCCCTTGCCCCAAGAACAGCAGAGTGCAGTGCCTCCTTCCCCGAAAAGGGGGCGTCGCCCGCTGATTGCCATCGACGGCCCGGCAGGGGCCGGGAAGTCCAGCGTAGCGCGGGCAGTGGCCGCTCAACTGCAGCTCTTGTACCTGGATACGGGGGCGATGTACCGGGCCATCACCTGGCTGGCGCTGCAGCGGGGGATCCCGTTGGACGACGCCGAGCAACTGACCCAACTGGCTGCCCAAACCCAACTAACCCTACAAAGTGGCCCCTCGGCCGACGAACCCACCCGCATCTGGGCCGACGGTGAGGAAGTTACCCAGGCCATTCGTTCCCCAGAGGTGACCCGCTGGGTTTCTCAGGTGGCGGCAGTGCCGGGGGTACGGCAGGAGCTGGTGAAGCGGCAACGCCTCATTGGACGGGATGGGGGGGCCGTCCTGGAGGGGCGAGATATCGGCACCCATGTTTTTCCTGATGCCGAGCTGAAAGTCTTTTTGACCGCCTCGGTGGGGGAGCGGGCCCAGCGCCGGCAACACCAACTGCAAGCCCAAGGACAAGTGGTGTCCCTCGAAGAGTTAAAAGCTCAGATCGAGCAGCGGGATCGCCGCGACAGCGAGCGGCTTATCTCTCCCTTGCGGCCTGCCCCCGATGCCATTCTGATCGACACGGACCACCTGAGCCAAGCTGAGGTGGAAGACAAAATTGTGAGGCTGTACCGGCAGCTTTTGGAGCGATCCGGGGCAGCCCATTTCGATATTATCTGAAGTTATCTGAACCCTGAAGATTTTCTCAAGCTTGCGAGATGGGGCCAATTCAATTCTGAGGTGTTGAGCCTTGGGGGGGCGATGCGCTTGGCCAGAACCGCTAAGGTAGGAATCCTGTTGACGAAGAGATACTGGCCTGCCCTGCTCCCCCTCGGCCCAAATCACTCGTATCCGGCTCTGGGTAGCCGCGAGCACTATGGGTAATTTCCTCCTCCTGGCTTTTCTGCTTCTCCTCTCAGGGGCCTGCTCCGGAGCGGAAACCGCCATCACGGCTATGGACAACCTGCGCTTGGAGTCCCTGATCGAAGAACAAGGGGATCCGCAAGGCCTCTATCGACTGGCTCAACAACAGCGCTCGCGGATGATCACCACCCTGTTGTTGGTGAACAACTTTGTCAACATCGGCATTGCCGCCCTGGCCACCACCATCTCTATTGAGCTGCTGGGATCCCAGTTTGGAGCTTTGGCCGCCACCGTGCCCACCACGATCCTGGTGCTCCTGGTGGGGGAAGTGGCGCCCAAGTCTTTGGCGGTGAGCCATCCGCTGGCAGTGTTCCGCTGGGTGGTGCGGCCTGTCCATGTCCTCTCGGTGCTGCTGCGCCCTTTTACCGCTGCCTCTGAGTGGGTTGTCAGGAGACTGTTCAACCTGTTGGAGCTCTCGCCGCTGACAGCCACCGCTTCCCTCAAGGATTTGGAGCTGTTGATCGATGTGCTGGGGCAGCGAGGGCTACTGGATTGGCAAAAACGGCGCCTGTTTCGCGGGGCGCTGGCGTTGGATTTGCTCCAGGCTGGGGATGTGGCCAAGCCAAGGGTAAAAATGGAGACCATTTCCCACGACAAAACGCTGCAGGATGTGGTGAAGCTCTGCCTGGAGACGGGCTACTCCCGCATCCCCGTGCAGGGGGAATCCAAGGACGAGATCGTCGGCGTCATCCACCTCAAGCAGGCCCTGCGCTACCTGGAGCAAAAGGGCAATGCCGAGGTGACCAAGGCCATGTCCCCGCCTTTTTTTGTGCCCGAGACCAAGCGCGTCAGCCTGCTGCTCAAAGAGATGCTGCGCTCCCGCCAACACCTGGGGATCGTGGTGGATGAGTTTGGCGGCACCACCGGCCTCATTACGCTGGAGGACATTTTGGAAGAGCTGGTGGGGGATATCTACGACGAGAGCGACCTTTCCCCCCTGCTGCTGCAGCGGCAACGACGACAGCGCCTCTTCTCTTCTGGCTCCCCTTGAAGGAGGCCGCTAGCCGGCTTCTGCAGAGTCTTCGTTGGCTTCGGGGGGGAGCTCCACCAAATCCGGATCGGCAGGATAGCGGGCCACAAAAAAGATCCAGAAGCTGTGGATCCCCAGGCCTAGGCCCCACCCGCCCAACAGCGGCAGCAGCCACGGCCAATCCGCCCGATACAGCTGCTGGAAAAACACCAGCCCCGACGCGCTGCAGAGAAAAACAGCCAGATGCGCCGCGTAGGTGTAGCGGTCATCCAGCTTGCGAAACTCAGGATCCCGACGGGAGGGCTTCCGGGGCCAGCGAGGCGGCATGGCAGCAACCCCTCACAACTCAAAACCTTCTCCAGTGTAGAGGGATCCCTTGCCGCCGACATCACCAGGATCCCGGCCGCTACCGCCACCGGCGTTGCCACCACGTCCAGCAGGTTATCCACCCAGGGTACACAGTAGGCAGCAACCTCGAAAAAGGTAGCCACCGCAAAAACCGACAGCACCTCTTCCGACCCAATCCACTGCAGATCGGGAGCCAACGGCAGATGCCCGGAGCGAGCTGCCAGGTTCATCACCAACAGCGGCACAAAAATGCGAAAGCCGCAGGCAGCGCTGAGGCCCAATCCCAAAAAATTGCCGGTAGGCTGTCCATTTCTGCTCCTCAAGATTGATGGGTGTGACGGGAGTCCTCCCGCCAGCGGCAACTGGGGGGATCCGTTTCGCCTGGCTGGGCGGCAAACTCCAGCGGCCCGTTTTCGGTGTAGAGGTGCAGGTCGAACCAGAAGGTGGATCCCTGTTCCAGCTTGCTTTCCAGGCAGATGCGGGTGTGGTGTTTCTCCAGGATGTTGCGCACGATGGCCAGGCCCAGGCCGGTGCCCTCCAGGGTGTGGACGCGGTTCTCCACCCGGAAAAAGCGGTCGAAGATCCGCTCCTGATCCTCCGGGGCAATGCCGATGCCCGTATCGGCCACCGCCACCCGCACTGCCTGCGGGGATCCATCCGCCTGAACCACCAGGTGGGCATGTACTGTCACCAGGCCCCCTGAGGGGGTGAACTTGAGGGCATTGCCCAGGAGATTGGTCATCACCTGCAAGAGCAGATCGTAGTTGCCCCACACCAAAGGCAGATCGGGATCAACGAATTTGCGCAACTGGATCCCTTTGTCGCGGGCTTGCAGGTGGTGGGTGCGCAGGGTTTGCTCGATCACCGCTGCAATATCGACAGCCTCGAAGTGGTACTGTTTCCCCGACTCCAGACGGGACAAATCCAACACATCGTTGACCAGGCGGGTGAGGCGATCGGTTTCGCGGTTGGCAATTTCCAGATAGTCCAGCCGCTCCTCTGGCGACATCTGCTCGCCGTACTCGTAGAGGGTCTCGATGAAGGACTTGATGCTAAAGAGTGGGGTGCGCAGCTCGTGGCTGATGTTGCTGATGAACTGGGCCTTGGCCTCGTTGAGCTCCACCTCGCGGGTGATGTCCTGCACCGTCATCACGATCCCCTTGAGGTTTTGCCGCCGCGGATCCGACACCGGCGACAGCAGGATGCGGATGACGCGCTTGGTGGGGCCGCTGAGGTTGACGCGAATTTCCTCTGCCTCTTGATCCCCGCGGGCAATTTGCATCAGGGGGCGGGCCAACTGCTGCCGCAGATCCTCGGGCAACAGCTCCGGCAAGGGCTTGCCCAAAACAGGCTCGCCCTCCCAGCCGAACATGCGGGAAGCCGCCGGGTTGAGCAAGAGTACGCGAAACTCAGCGTCCAGCAAAATGGCGGCATCGACGATGGAGAAAACCAAAGTCTCCAGCTTGGCCTTGGCGGCGGCCAGTTCTTCGATGTTCTGCTCCTCGTAGCTCTGCAGCCGCTCCGCCATCTCGTTAAAGCTGTCGATGAGCTGGGCCAGCTCTCCCCCAAAGGGCAGGTCGATGCGCTGCTTGAAGTTGCCCTTGGTGATCTCCTGGACGCCCTTGACCAGTGCTTTGATGGGGTAAGTAATGGTGAGGGCGTTGACCACGGCTCCCAGGATGGCCAGAACCCACACCGCCAAGAACACTCCAATCGCGACCTCCCGCGCCAGTTGCGTCGAGCGCACGAGGGCGGGGTTGGGGTTGATGCCAAGGCCGAGGGTGCCCAAAAAGCGGCCCTGATGATAGATGCCGACAAAAATGTCCGTCACCCGCCCGGCAGGGGTGAGGTGGGTGCGCACCAGCGGCTGACCCTCGGCAGGCGGGCGGTTGTCCGGCAGTTGGATGCGACGGGTAAGGCTGAGGGAGGTTTTCACCTCCTGGTTGGAAAACGGGATCCCGTAGTAGATGTTCCCCTCCGGGTCGGCATAGAGCAAATAGCGAATGCTGCTGGTGCTCTCAAAATATTGCCGCGACAGCTGGGCCACTTCGCCAATGCGATCTTCTGCGATCAGGGGGGCGACATTGGCCGCCAACAGCAGCCCCAGATCCCGGCCAAAGCGGGCTTCGTTAAAGCGCGCATCCTGCTGCACGGTGCTGACGGCCCAGAAGGTGAAGCTGCTCACCACCAGCGAGACCACCAGCGTGGCCACAAAGAGCAACTGGGTCTCCAGGCGCAGCTTTTGTTTCCAGCGAGACCACCAGCGCCGCAGGGATCCCCAAAAGAACCCCCCCCTTGACGGCTCCCCAGTCTCCCCCGGCAAGGGCTGGGGAGGAGAAGCAGCAGCCGCCTCAGGGGATTGGACTTCGGCAAGGGGCTCGGCAGTGCTGACAGGAGACATGAACCCGACGTGACAACCCTGAAGAACACTGTCGCCACCATTCTGGCATGGCTGCCGACAGGGTTAAGAGGGTTCGATTTTCTGCAAAGATTGTTACAAGCAGGGATCCCGAAAGGGCAAGGGGAGATGCCTCTACAGAGGTTGCAGGCCCAGCTTCTCGAGCAAAGCCGCATCGGCAGCCTGGCCCGGATTGGGCGTGGTCAGCAACCTTTCCCCGGTGAAGATGGAGTTGGCCCCCGCCAAGAAGCACAACGCCTGCTCGCTCTCGGACAGGTTTTTTCGCCCTGCCGAGAGCCGGATCTGGGCGGTGGGCAGCAGCAGGCGGGCCGTGGCGATGGTGCGCACCAGCAGCAGCGGATCGGGCGGGGGAAGCTGGCCTAGGGGCGTGCCGGCCACGGGAACCAAAGCGTTGATGGGCACTGAAGTGGGGGGCGGCGTCAGGTTGGCCAGAACGTGCAGCAGGCCGATGCGGTCTTCGTCGCTTTCCCCAAGGCCGACAATGCCGCCACAGCAGATCTGCAGGCCGGCTGCCGCCACATGGGCCAGTGTCTCCAGGCGATCCCGATAGGTGCGCGTCGTGATGATGCGGGGGTAGAACGCCGGCGAGGTGTCCAGATTGTGGTTGTAGGCCGTCAGACCCGCCGCCGCCAATTGCTGCGCCTGGGCAGCCGACACCATCCCCAGGGTGACACAGGCTTCCATCCCCAGCTTGCGCACCAGGCGCACCATCTCCAACACCCGCTCAAACGCCTCCCCTGCCGGGGCCGACCGCCAGGCAGCGCCCATACACAGCCGGGTGGCGCCGGCCCTTTGGGCGGCCATGGCCTGCTGACGCAGCGACTCCAGCGAGATCAAGGGGTAGGTCTCGATCCCTGTCGAGTAGCGGGCGCTTTGGGGGCAATAGGCGCAGTCTTCCGGGCAGCGGCCCGACTTGATGTTGACCAGGGCGCAGAGTTGAACCCGGCCAGGCGGATGGTGCTGCCGATGCACCGTTTGCGCCTCGTACACCAACTGCAGCAGCGGCCGATAGTAGATCTCGCGAACGTACTCTAGAGCAATGGCCATGCCGGCAATGTCCAAAACAAAAGGTTGAAGGGATCCCTAAAAGCTTGCCAGCGCTCTTAGGTTTGGCTATGATACGAAGTCTGTGCCTTGGGAAGGCGAACCCGCCTTGCTTAGAAACTCAACCATGATAACCGCAGAAGCAGTGGCCAAAGGTCCTATCAGCCAATTTCTTAAGCATCACTTTCGCCACTTCAACGCCGCCGCCCTGGTGGATGCCGCCAAGGGCTACGCTGCTCACCTGGAGAAAGGCGGCAAGATGATGGTGACCCTGGCCGGCGCCATGAGCACGGCAGAGCTGGGCCTTTCTCTGGCCGAGATGATTCGGCAGAACAAGGTGCACGCCATCTCCTGCACCGGCGCCAACCTGGAGGAAGACATCTTTAACCTCATCGCCCACGACTTCTACGAGCGGGTGCCCCACTACCGCGATCTCAGCCCGCAGCAGGAGCAGGAGCTGCTGGAGCGGCACCTGAACCGGGTAACCGATACCTGCATTCCCGAAGAAGAGGCGATGCGGCGCCTGGAAAAAGCTCTGCTGGAAGAGTGGACGGCTGCCGATCAGGCGGGGGAGCGCTACTTCCCGCACGAGTTCATCTACCGCATCCTGCGCAGCGGCCGGCTGGAGCCCTACTACCAGATCAATCCGCGGGATTCTTGGGTCTATGCGGCCATGGAGGCCGACTTGCCCATCTACGTACCGGGCTGGGAGGACTCCACCACCGGCAACATGTATGCCGCCCACTGCATCACGGGTGAGATCCGCAATGTGCATACCGTCCGCACAGGGATCGAGTACATGATCCACCTGGCGGACTGGTACACGCACACCTCGGCGGAGTGCTCCATTGGCTTCTTTCAAATTGGCGGCGGCATTGCTGGGGATTTCCCCATTTGTGTGGTGCCCATGCTCCATCAAGATCTGGGTCGCCAGGGCGTACCCCTGTGGGGCTATTTCTGCCAGATCAGCGACTCCACCACCAGCTACGGTTCCTACTCGGGGGCAGTGCCCAATGAGAAGATCACCTGGGGCAAATTGGGGATCGACACCCCCAAATTTGTCATCGAGTCGGATGCCACCATCGTGGCGCCTTTGATCTTCGCCTGGGTGCTGGGGTGGTAGAGAAGGGGAATCAATCTGTATGCCCGTCGGTTGAGGCGGAGCGGGGCCAGCGGGACAACAGGGTTGCAGCTTCCCAGCGGCGCAGATCCTGGGCGATGCGCAGGGGCGTGAGGCCGTAGCCGTCCGGCTCGTCGATCTCAGAGCCATGTTCCAGCAGCAGCCGAACGACCTCGGGGTTGCCGGACCAAGCGGCAAAATGCAGGGGAAGGCCACCGGCGCCAAAACGAGCGTTCACCTCCGCCCCTCCCTGGAGCAGGGCTTTCGTAACCTCAGGGTTGCCCAGGCGAGCGGCTTGGTGCAGTGGGCTAGCTCCCCCATGGTCTAGTTGATTGGGATCCGCCCCGGCAGCCAGCAAAAGGCGGGTGTTGAGGCCGCTTTCTACGAAGAACAGAGCCGTCTTGCCCCGCTCCTCAACGGCGTTGGCGTCTTTCCCCAGCCAGAGGGCCAACTGCAGCCGCAGCGGGTTGGCAGTGGCCAGAGCCTGGGGATCTGCCGGCAAGCTGTACCCATAGAGCCCCAGACCGCCTAGCAGCAGGGATCCCAACCCGACACCTACAGCCCACCGCCTGCGCCTCATGGCCCTACTCCTCAAAGAACAGGATGGCGATCCCTTGGCTGGGCAGGGCCTGGGCCGAGAGCAGCAAGGGGTTGCTGAGGGCAGGTTGCGCGGCAGCGGCGGGAAAGAGGCGCAAAAACGCTTCTAGAGGCTGCAGCTCGCACTGGGACTCCTCGGCGGCGGCGGTGCGGTACATAGTCGGGATGACCAACTTGGGCTGCAGCGCTTCGATGGCCGCCTTGGCTGCGGCGGGATCGTAGTTTTTCGGCCCACCCCCCACCGGCACCAGCAACAGGTCAGGGCGAGCCAGCAGGATGGACTGTTCCCGGCCAATGGGCTGCAGTGCCCCTCCCAAATGGACAATGTCGATCCCGGCCATGCGCCAGCGCCAGCCCACGTTGAGGCCAAAGCGGGGGCCCCGCGGCATGCGCACCCCCTGCACGCGGATCCCGTCGATGAAGTAGTCCCCCGGCTGAAACAGCACCCTGGGGTTGCCCGGCACCACGTCCAAAGCCCCTTCGTCCAGGAGACGGCTGCTGAGCAGCACCAGATCGGCAGCAACGCTGGGAGCAGGGTAGCCGGCTGTACAGCCCGCCGGGCGGAAGGGGTTGACCAGAAAGCGCTTGCCCTCCCCCTCAAACAAAACGCAACTGTGGTGCAGCCAGGTCAGCTGCAGGCCCTGGGCGCTGGAGCCGGGGGTAAACTCCAGGGATCCCCCTGGAGAAGGATCAGTTTGCGCCCTTGCCCATTGACCCCCTGCGGCAAGGGATCCCAGCAAGCTGGCGCTGGCTTGCAAAAGTTGGCGACGCTTCATCGGGTGGGGATCCTTGACACAACCCCGGCAGCCGCCGGCTGGAGCAATCCCGAGGTAGGGATCTGGGCCAAGCGCAGGAAGTTGCTCAGCAGGCGTTTGCCCTCCGCGGTCAAAATGCTCTCCGGGTGGAACTGCACGCCCTGTACATGAAGATAGCGGCGGTGGCGGATCCCCATAATGATGCCGTCCTGAGTTTGGGCCGTCACCTCTAGTTCGTCAGGACAGGTGGAAGCCTCAATCACCAAGCTGTGGTAGCGGGTTGCAACAAAAGGCTGGCTCAGCCCCTCAAACACTCCCACCCCTCGATGATAGATGAGGGAAGTCTTGCCGTGCATCAGCTCAGGTGCGCGCACGATCCGACCGCCGTAGACCTGTCCAATGCACTGGTGACCCAGACAGACGCCCAAAATCGGCAGCTCCGGCCCCAGCTCGCGGATCAACTCCAGCGAGATGCCGGCATCTTCGGGCCGTCCTGGCCCTGGAGAAATGACAACCGCCTGGGGACGCATCTGGCGCAGCTGGGCCACTGAAATCTCGTCATTGCGAAAAACTCGTACCCCTGCGCCTAGCTCCCCCAGGTATTGCACCAGGTTGTAGGTGAAGCTGTCGTAGTTGTCGATAACAACCAGCACGATGGTACCCGGCAACGGCACCCCATTTTAGCATTGCCCAGGCTTCAGGGCCCGCAACCCGGAGCCAACACCCAAGTCAAGCTTGTATCCTGGGAGGTATAGCACACAAGCAGCAGCAAGGTGGCTAGCTTTTAGGTTGTTTTTGATTTTTCAGATCCCATGAACTTGCTTCTCTCTCCGGCGACCGACTTGCTGGACGAGTTGCGCAGGCTTTTCCCTTTTGAGCTGGATGAGTTTCAGATCCAAGCGATTCAAGCTCTGGCCGCTGGGGAATCGGTGGTGGTCTGTGCGCCTACAGGATCCGGCAAGACCCTGATTGGAGAGTATGCCATCCACCGGGCCTTGTCCCAAGGCAAGCGGGTTTTTTATACAACTCCTCTGAAGGCTCTTTCCAACCAAAAGTTTCGCGATTTCAGCCAGCAATTCGGCCCGGAGCGGGTTGGCCTCCTCACCGGCGACATCTCCATCAACCGGGAGGCGCCCATCTTGGTGATGACCACCGAGATCTTCCGCAATATGCTCTACGGCACGCCGCTCTCTCTGGCTGTCCAGCGCGGGCCCTACGGCAGCGAGAGGGATGCGTGGGAAGAGGCGGAGGCTCTAAGCCGGGATCCCTTGCGGGACGTGCAGGCGGTGATCCTGGACGAATGCCACTACATGAACGACCAACAGCGGGGCACTGTCTGGGAAGAGGCAATTATCTACTGCCCTGCCCACATCCAGCTTGTTGCCCTCTCGGCCACGCTGGCCAACAGCGACCAGCTTACCGACTGGATGAACCAGGTGCATGGCCCCACGCGACTGGTCGATTCCAGCCATCGCCCAGTGCCGCTGCAATTTCACTTTGCCAATCGCAAAGGGCTGTTCCCCCTGCTGGAGCAAACCGAGTCAGGCCAGTGGGTTTGCAATCGCCGCCTGAGAAGCAAGCCCTCCAAGTCAGGCCAGGCTCCCTACGGAGAAGTACCGGATATGGCCCAGGTGGTGGAAAACCTGCGCCGACGGGATATGCTGCCGGCCATCTATTTCATCTTCAGCCGCAAGGGCTGTGACCTGGCGGTGGCCAGTTTGGGAAACTTGGACTTAATTAGCTCTGAAGAAGAGCGGCGGCAGTTGGCCGAGCAGATCGACCGTTTCTGCCAGGAAATGCCAGAGGCAGTGCGCCGGGATCAACTGGATGCCCTCTACCGGGGGATTGCCGCCCACCATGCCGGCATGTTGCCCGCCTGGAAGGGCCTGGTCGAGCACCTGTTTCAGCAGGGGCTGGTGAAGCTAGTTTTTGCCACCGAGACGCTGGCTGCCGGGATCAACATGCCCGCCCGCACGACCGTGATTTCCTCCCTCTCCAAGCGCACCGACGACGGCCATCGCCTCCTGACTGCCTCTGAGTTTATGCAAATGTCGGGCCGGGCCGGACGACGGGGCAAAGATGTGATCGGGCATGTGGTGACCTTGCAATCTCCCTTTGAAGGGGCGCAAGAGGCGGCGCGGCTGGCCACTGCGGGAGCAGATCCCCTGGTGAGCCAGTTTACTCCCACCTATGGCATGGTGCTGAACCTGCTGCAAAAGCATTCTCTGGAGGCGGCGCGGGATCTCATTAACCGCAGCTTTGGCCAGTATTTGCTCTCGCTGCAAAAGCTGCCCGAACAACAGGAGCTCCAGCACACCCGCGCCGAGCTGGAGGAAATTGACCGCCTCCTGGAGGGGATTTCCGACGAAGATATCGCCCGCTACGAGAAAATGCAGGCGCAACGGCGGGAAGAGCGGCGCATCTTGCGCTACCTGCTCAAACAGCGAGAAGCCGAGCCGGATCCCACCCTGCGCCTATTGGCCTTTCCCCACATCCAAGCCCAAGAGGAGAAAATCCGCGCCCTAGAAGCCCGCATCCGCGTCAACCCTGCCCACAGGGTTGGGAAAAAGCTGCTGGGTTTACAGGAAAAGCGCCAGCGCCTGCGCAAGCGTCTGCAGCACCTGGAGCGGCAAAGCGACTCGGTACAGGAGTTGCGCTGGCAGCAATTTATGGCCTTGGTGGGGGTGTTGCAGGAGTTCGACTGTTTGCGGGAGTATCAACCTACCGCCAGCGGAGAGGTGGTAGCCGCTCTGCGGGGAGATAACGAGCTCTGGCTGGCGCTGGCTTTGCTATCTGGCGAATGTCTAGGCTGTGCTCCCCATCACTTCGCTGGGGTGATCGCTGCCCTGGTGGCCGAGCCTCCCCGTTCGGGTACCTACAGCCGGCTGCGTACTTCCGGGCTAGTCGAGGATGTGCTGCATGGCTTACGAGGCTTGCGGCGGCAACTGTTCCGCAGCCAGCGGCAACACCAGGTGTTTCACGTGCCGATTGGGTTTGAGCCTGGCTTGGCCGGGATCGTGGAACACTGGGCGCAAGGGATCCCTTGGGAACAGCTAGAGGCCAGCACCAACCTGGATGCTGGGGATATTGTGCGCCTGATTCGCCGCACGCTGGATTTGCTCTCCCAGATTCCCTACATACCCCATCTGCCAGCCGAGTTGCGGGAAAACGCTCGCAAAGCCCAAAAACTGCTGGATCGCTTCCCGGTAAGCGAGCTGATCTGAGCGTAGATTGTAAGGAATCTGCCAGGATTCGGTTGCCCCTGGGAATCCTCTGTTTGGGGAACTGGAAGTGGACAAGACAGGTTGTTTTGTCCGTCCAGCCAACTGCGTAGGGCCCACAGTCTGCTGGCGCAAACGCGATGCTGCTCCGGCGGGAAATGCCGCCGGGCCGAAAATTGCTTCGTTGCCAGAAAGATCGCTTAGAGAAGGATGACGATCTCGATGCAGCGCTGAACGGTGCTCGGCTGTGCTCAGTACCCGGTGTTCCTAGGTCTTTCGGAGCGGATTATGCTCCCGCCTGCCTAAGGTGCGGGCGGCTGTCTATGGGGGGGTCACCACCGAGCGCTTCACCGCAGCCATGGCTTGCTTCCGCGCTGCGCTTTTTCGCTCGAGAGCGGGTGGTGGGGGGCCGAGGCTTTTGTTATCCTGTCGCTTAACGGATGCAAGCACGAGTCCCTAGATTGCTGTGTCAGGGAGATTTGGCTCCATTGGCAGGCTCGGAGAGAGGATGGGATCTGATGTTTACTTGGCTCTGGACGAAACACTTTTCTCGCCTAAACCAGAGGCTGCAAAGCTTGGAGGTGGCCCGCGAGGAAAACCTTCTGTCTCCTGATCTGAGCGCCCAAACTCTGCAGGTGGCCCCTGACTTTTGGGAGCGGCAGCACCAGGCTTTCGTCTACCTGGATAAGCAGATGCGAAAGCTCAGCCGTCGCAGCAAGATTTGGGGCGGGATGGCACTGCTGGCTGTTTTGGCCGATGCTGCTTTGGTGGTTGCCGGCTTGGCGATGCTCCAGTCTTGGCAACAGATGCGGGCCGACCAAAACCTTGCTCGCATTGTCCAACAGGCTGCGGCTGCTGACCCTGTACAGCAAGCCTTTGACAACCTGGTGGCCCAATTGCCGCATATGAACGAGGCAGAGCGGTATCATGCCCTAGAGGCGTTGCAGGCCCTTTCGGCCATCGCCATGGCGGGCCGGGGCTCCTACGGCTACTCTCCTGGCATCTCTGTGTACGGCTCTGTTCCTACAGCTGCGACAACCCCTCTTGAGGCCCAACTGCAAACCATCTATCAGTTGGGTCAAATGCGTGCAGTTGAGGCGGTGCCGGCTTTGCTGACCAAGCTTTCTGACGGCGAACCGGCGGTGCGGGAGGCGGCAGCCCGCGCCCTCGGCCAAATCGGGGATCCGCGCGCCCTGGATCCCTTGCACGCTCTCCTGGCCCACGAGACCAATGAGTTGGTTCAGGACGCAGCCATTGCTGCGATTGCGCAAATGCTGCGCTGAAGAGCAGGTCAAGGACGCGTCGATTCGCTAAAAGTTCGTAGTGGGTGCTGAGGCCAGGGGATGAGAAGCGACAAGTTCGGCAGAGGGGCCAAGCTCGCAGGGATCCTGTGTTGGGTGTGGGGATCCGCCTTGCCGGTTTGGGCGCAGGATCCTTTTCGCAGCGGGGCCAATGCCCGCCCCATCAGCCCTGAGGTGGCTGCGGCGTTTGAGGAGTTTTTCTGCGCAGGCCGCTACACCCAGAGCCGAGAGAAGCTGGAAATAGCCAAGAAAGCTTCCCCCGACGAGCCAATGGTCTATGCCCTGTTGGCGGCGCTGGCCTACCAGGAGGGGGATCTGGATGCTTTTGCCCAGTTGGCCACCCAAACCCGACAAGTGGCTGCCGAGCTGAAAAAGACGGATCCCTTGCGCGGCAACCTGTATGAGGGCGTGGGCTATGGGCTGGAGGCGGCCAACACTGTGGTGCGGGAGGGGGTGGTGATCGGGCTGCCCAAGGCATTGCCCACCCTCAATCAATTGTTTGCGTCCATCCGGGCCGCCCAGGCCGTGGACAGCAGCGACCCAGAGCTGAATCTCCTCAACGGCTATATGGATTTGCTGCTGACCTATCGGGAGAAAGCGTTGAATCAATTTCGCCTGGCAGCGCCTGACTATTTGTCCTACCGCGGCCAAGCCCTGGCCTATCGGGATATGAAACGCTTTGACGAGGCGCTGGAGGCGGTGGAGCGGGCCATTGCTGCTTCCTGCAACAACCCTGAGCTCTACTACCTCAAGGCGCAAATTTTGGTTGCCAAGGGCCAAGACCGGGAGGCAGTTCCCCTTTTCGACCAAGCCCTGCAGGCTGCTGCCCAGTTGCCTGAAGCTTTGGTGGAGCAGATCCAGATGGAACGGGATCGTGCCGCCCAGCGCAGCGGGTTAACCGGCCAGTTGCCTACACCGACTCCCTCCCCCTAACACTAATGGGCCTGCGTATCAGCGGCAAACGAGCGCTGCAGACCCCTGCCGGCCTGGGCACTCGACCCACCCCTGGGCGGGTGAGGCAGGCCCTGTTCAACATCTTGCGGGGGCAGGTGGAGGGCTGTCGCTGGCTGGATCTCTGCTGTGGAGCCGGCACAGTGGGGGCAGAGGCCCTGTGCCATGGGGCGGCCTTCGTGGCCGGGATCGAGATCGCCGCCCCTGCCTGTCGCATCATCCGAGCCAACTGGGCCAAGGTGGCGCAGCCGGGGCAATCTTTCCAGGTCATCCAGGGAGATGCCCGCAAGCTGCTCAGCCGAGGCTTGGGTTTGGATCCCTTTGATTACGTCTACTTTGCTCCCCCCTACGAGGCGGGTCTGTATGCCCCCCTGCTGCCGCTGATCCCGCCCCTCCTCAAGCCAGGCGGAACTTTGATCGTCGAGCACCGCAGCAGCCACGAGCTGCCCGACCAGGTGGGATCCCTGCTGCGCTTTGACCAGCGGGCCTACGGGCAAACAGCGCTGGCTTTCTACCGGCATCTGGGAGAGGAGCGCTAGGGGAAGGGGGTGCTGACGAAGCCGATCTCCAGAAGCTGCTGGTAGGCCTGGGTGCCTAGCTCCCGGGTTGGGGTCTGGCTCTTGATGACCTGAATCAGCCAGGCTACGGCCTCCTCGGGGCGCCCGGCAGCCCGATAGACCACGGCCAGATCGTAGGCAGCCTCATCTCGGGCCTGGGCGGCAACGCGGGCCAGCTCCCGCTGCTCTTCGGAGATGCGGTTTTGGATCCCGGCAAAAGCCCGGGAGAGATCTTGGTGGTAGTTGGAGCGCTGGTTGTAGGCGTTGAACACCTGTTGCAGCAGCTCGATGGCCCGGTCGTAGTTTTGCGCTTGGATGGCGGCATCGGCTTCGGCGGCCAGTTGTTCAGCCCGCAACACGCTGAGGGCATTGTTGGGCTGTTCTAGGGCCCGAAACTGCTGCGGGTTGGGAATGAGCTGCTGGCCAGGGGGCAGCTCTTGAGCCGTGGCCCAGAGAGTCGAGCCGACGCCCAGGACAAGGCCAAGCAACAAGCCGAAAGCCAACCGCGCCCAAGAACGGCGCAGAAAGTTGAGCCCTTGGACAGTGGCGTCTTGGCGCCGACCTTGGCCAATAACAGCGGGACGTCGTCCGAACATTGGCAGGCAGTCCTCAAAACCTCGTTAACCCGTTCTACTTTATCTCACTCTGGGTGCCTCCGCCGCAGCTCAGGGATCCCCTCAGCCAGAAGTTGCTGGGAGGCTGGCTGTTTGGACGGAGTAGAGCTAAGTGGGGGCGGGCTGATTCTCAGAGGAGGTCTTTTCCGGCCTCAGCGGCAAGTTCATAATCAGCTCGTACAGGCGCAGGTATTCCAGCGCCGAGCGCTGCCAACTGAAGTCGGTGGCCATGCCCCGCTTTTGCAGCGCCTGCCAAGTGTCTTTGTGCTGAAAGGCCTCCCAAGCCCGCGCCAAGCAGGTGTAGAAGTCCAGGGCTTCGTAGCGATCAAAGCAGTAGCCCGTACCGATCCCCTTGCTGGGAATGTGATGGCTGACCGTATCCACCAGCCCTCCCGTGCGGCGGGCAATGGGCACACAGCCGTAGCGCATGGCGATCATCTGGCTGATGCCACAGGGCTCAAAGCGGCTGGGCATCAAAAAGACGTCTGCTCCTCCATAGATCAACTGAGCCAGTTGCGGCTGGTAACCCTGTTGATAGGCCATTCTGCCCGGGTGCCGCTCGGCCATCTCCCGGATCCGCCCCTCGTAGTAGGCTTCCCCGCTGCCCAGCAAGACAAATTGTGAATCGCTATAGGCCAAAAAGCGATCCAGGGTTTGGATAAGCAGATCGATCCCCTTTTGTTCCACCAAACGCGCTACCATGCCCATCAAGAACACGTCGGGGTTAACGGTCAAACCCAAGCGAGACTGGAGCGCCGCCTTGTTCACCGCCCGGCCGCTGAGGTCGTCGATGCTGAAGTTGGCCTCGAGAGCGGGATCGGTGCGGGGATCGAACTTCTCGGTGTCGATGCCGTTCAGGATCCCCCGCAGGCGCTCCCCTTTCCAGGCCAGCAGATCCTGGAGGCCCTCTCCATGGAGGCTGGTGCGGATCTCCAGGGCGTAGGTGGGCGAAACCGTATTCACTTGGTCGGCGTAGAGGATCCCGGCAGCCATGGTGTTGTGGGCGGAAAAATACCAGGGCAGCCAGGTCATGCGTTCCAGTTGCCAACGCCAAGGCCCCTGATAGGCCAGGTTGTGGATGGTAAAGACGGTGCCGATGTCGGGAGCCTGGTGCATCCAGGCCGGGATCATGCCGGTGTGCCAGTCGTGGCAGTGGATGATGTTGGGTTTCCAAGGGTAGTAGGTCCAGGCAAATTCAGCCACGGCGTTGGCAAAAAAAGTAAAGCGCCAGAACTCGTCCTCGCCGTAGTAGATGCGGTGGGGAGCAAAACAATAGTGGCTGACCAAGTAGAGGGGCACATCGGTGCCGGGCAAAACGCTTTCGTAAATATCGGCCACCTGCCCCATGACCTGTTTAGACCAGATGGGATCCTTGGAGCGGGGGTATTGCCCCGGTTCCGGGCCGAACTTGTCCCAGAGAAACCCGTACAGGGGCATGATGATGCGCACATCCTGCCCCAGCTTGCGCAAAACGACGGGCAGGGATCCCACCACATCCGCCATACCCCCCACCTTGGCAATGGGGGCAGCCTCCGCCGCTGCAAACAAAATCCTGGCTTGCACCACAATGCCCTCCGTGTTGCGATGACCCTCGTCCTGCTGAGGCAAGCGGATCCCGGCAAAACCCTTCCCATCCTAAAACACAAGGGATCCCTGTGCCGGCCAAGCTGGGGCAGAGCCTCATCCTGAGAAGTGTTGCAATTTATTAATTTTTCGTAAGATAGAAGGGCGGTGCCGCTCAGAAATGCTGGGGGCGGTGCTGCACTGCATTTTTGGTTGGTTGTCTTTTTCTGGAGAAAATTGTCCTATGACCATCGCAGTAGGGCGCGCGCGCCAGGAGCGAGGATGGTTCGACATCGTCGACGACTGGCTCAAGCGCGACAGATTCGTGTTTATCGGCTGGTCGGGGCTGCTGCTGTTTCCTTGCGCCTATTTGGCCCTGGGCGGCTGGCTGACCGGCACCACGTTTGTAACCTCTTGGTACACCCACGGGTTGGCCAGCTCCTACCTGGAGGGGTGCAACTTTTTGACGGTGGCCGTGTCCACCCCCGCCGACAGCATGGGGCACAGCCTGCTGCTGCTGTGGGGCCCGGAAGCCCAGGGGGACTTTACCCGCTGGTGCCAGATTGGCGGGCTGTGGACCTTTGTGGCCTTCCATGGGGCGCTGGGCCTGATTGGCTTTATGCTGCGGCAGTTTGAGATTGCCCGGCTGGTGGGGGTGCGGCCCTACAACGCCATTGCCTTCAGCGCGCCGATTGCCGTGTTTGTGAGCGTGTTTTTGATTTACCCGCTGGGGCAGAGCAGTTGGTTTTTTGCGCCCAGCTTTGGAGTGGCGGCGATTTTTCGGTTTTTGCTGTTTTTCCAGGGGTTCCACAACTGGACGCTGAACCCGTTCCACATGATGGGGGTGGCCGGCGTGTTGGGTGGAGCGCTGCTGTGTGCCATCCATGGGGCGACGGTGGAGAACACGCTCTACAAGGATGGGGAAGCGGCGAGCACGTTCCGGGCATTTGAGCCGACGCAGGCGGAAGAGACGTACTCGATGGTGACGGCGAACCGCTACTGGAGCCAGATTTTTGGGATAGCGTTTTCCAACAAGCGGTGGCTGCACTTTTTCATGTTGTTTGTGCCGGTAACGGGATTGTGGATGTCGAGCATTGGTGTGGTGGGGTTGGCGCTGAACCTGCGGGCGTATGACTTTATCAGTCAGGAGACGCGGGCGGCGGAAGACCCTGAGTTTGAGACGTTCTACACGAAGAACATTTTGCTCAACGAGGGGATTCGGGCCTGGATGGCGCCGCAGGACCAGCCGCACGAGCGCTTTGAGTTCCCCGAGGAAGTCCTGCCCCGCGGCAACGCGCTCTAAGGAATCGTTGCCTGCCCCTTGCCAGGGATCCGCTCCTGGCAAGTCTAGGGATCCCAGAGGTTTGCGGATCCCTTTTTTTATCGGTTGCAAGGCGGCTGGGCTCGCAGGCGGGCGCAAATGGCCTGCCAAACCTGTTCCGCCAACTGGGACGGGCTGGCTTCTGAATGGATGGGCACCCGCACGTCGGCCTGGGCGTAGAAGGGTTCTCGCTCCTGCATCAGCCTCTGCAGGGCAGCTTGGGGATCGGGGGTTTGCAAGAGGGGCCGTTGGCCAGGATCCCGCTTTAGGCGTTGCCAAATGAGCTCAGGGGCCGCATCCAGCCAAACGGTGAGGCCGTGGTGCAGGTAGCTCCAATTTTTGGGCCGCAGCACGATGCCGCCCCCCGTAGCAACCACCAGGCGGGTGTAGCCGCTGAGCTGAGCCAGCACCTGGGTTTCCAGCTCCCGGAAGTGGGCCTCCCCCTGCTCGGCAAAGATCTGGGCAATCGAGCAGCCCGCCACCTGCTCCACCAGGGCATCGGTATCGAAGAAGGGGCGGCGCAACTGGGCGGCCAGCTCAGCTCCCAGGGTGGACTTGCCGCTGGCCATCATGCCAATCAAATAGACGGTCACGCCACGCAGGCGTTCGGCTTCTTCCGGCTGAATCATGAGATGGGCAAAGATCCGCTAGGGACTTAAACGTATCCGTGCTCGGCCAGAAACTCCAGAGAAAGGCCGCTCTCCGGCGGAGCCAGGCCCAACAATTTTTCCACATACTTGCCCAGCATGTCCGCCTCCACGTTCACCGGATCCCCCACCTGCAGCAAGGAGAGGTTGGTCTCGCGGTAGGTCTGCGGGATCACCGCCACCTTGAACCAGCAGCCCCCCTGGCGCACCTCGGCAACGGTCAGGCTGACCCCGTTGACGGCCACGCTGCCTTTGGGCACGATGTAGCGACCGATCTCCGCCGGCACCTTGAAGCTCAGCTCCCAGGCGTTGCCGGTGGCCGCTTGCTCCCACAGTTGTCCCACCCCATCGATATGGCCGCTGACGAAATGCCCCCCCAGCTTGTCTCCCACCCGCAGGGACGGCTCGAGGTTAACGGTGCGCGGGCCGGATCCCTGGCCCCAGACCGAGCGCCGCAGCGTTTCCGGCGAGACATCGGCCAAAAAGCCATCGGGCAGGATCTCCACCACCGTCAGGCAGAGGCCGTCCACTGCCACGCTGTCGCCATAAGCCAACTGCGGCTGTAGCTCTGGACAGATAACCCGTATTTGGGAAGAGGAGATCAACTGAGCTGTACCCAAACTGCGCACCAGACCCGTAAACATAGTTTCGGCCTCCTTGGCCCGCTTTCTAAGCTTTGGCCTGATCCCCAAGGGGGGCAGGGGATCCCCGCCATGGGCTGGGCGGGTTGGTTTTGGCTCCTCGGGGAGAGTAGGGGGTGTGCTCTTGCTGCTGGGCCTGGGCCAAAAGCCGCTCCACCTCGGCGACGAGCTGGCTTTCGCTAAAAGGCTTGGTCAGGTAGCCGGTTGCTCCCGACCACTTGCCGCGGATGCGATCCAGCAAACTATCCCGCGAGGTAACCATCAGGATAGGGAGAGACTTGAACTCTTCCAGGCTACGCACAATGCGGCAGAGTTCTATGCCGTCGATCCCGGGCATGGCGATGTCCATCAACAACAGGTGAGGCCGGTGCTGAAACAAAAGGGGGAGCACCTCGGCGGGGTTGCCCGTTGTGATCACGTGATATTTGGATAGGTACTGCCGCAGGATTTCTTGCATCACGACACTGTCGTCCACCGCCAAGAGGGTTGTGGGAGCGTGGCGCTTAGCCTGCAGCAGTTCTGGGGGCGTTTGCAGGCTCACCAGACCTTTTTTGGCCCAGGCAGCGAAAAGGCCGGCCACCTCCAGCCGATCCCGACACAGCTTCTTGGCAATGGCCTCTAGCGACTGGCCATCTTTGGTGAGGGCGTGTAGCTTTTGCCGCTGTTCGTCGGTAAGGCGATAGCGGTTGACCCGATCCCAGTTGACCACCGGCACCGCCAGCATGGTGGGAACAGCCAGCGGCTCCAACTCAAACCCGCCAATGGGGGCCTCTTGGGCAACCCGTTCCTGCACTTCAAAGGAACAGGTGCCTGCCCGCTCAAAGAGATAGCGATCGAAATCGGTGAGCAGGTTGAGCCAGAGCGCGTCTTCCAGCTCACCTGGCTTGATCAGGCCCAACTGGGCGATGGCCTCTAGCAGTTCCGGCAGGGAGTTGTCTTTTATCAGCCGCTCCTGCAGCACTCGGATAGCCCGCTGCGACCATTCCAAGTTGAGGCGGGGAATAAAGCGGGATAGGCGCTTTAGCAGGATCTGAGGGTTGAGGGGCTGATCGGCGGAAAAGAGCAGTCTGCCGTAGTAGTAGGTCAGCACCCAAGGCTCCGTGCCCTCGGCGGGATCCCCCCCTTTGAGGTGGAGGTGCAGATAGCCGGTGCTAAACTGCCGACCTTGCTGCCGGAGCAGGGGCGCCAGTTCCCCCGCTGCAAACACAAAATGGGACATGGGACATCCTCCCGGCCAGCCTCTGCAGTCCAAATGCGCAGGGATTCACCTCGGCCACACACCCAAGCTTGCAGAGGCAGCCGTGATTCACGGCTGCTTCATCTCATTATCGTCTCTTTACCAAAAAGAAACACAAGAGGATAGCTTGGTAGCCCGGTACTTGAGTGCGGGGCGAAAAAGCCCTTGAGCCACTTTAGTTGCTTCTTTGTTATATAGAGCTTCTCCAGGAAAACAACCTACTGCGGTGCAAAACCGGCGCGGCAATAACTAACCTGGAGGAACTTCAGTCCGAAGTAAGCAGAACTTTGAGGTTATGCCTCAAAGGACTGTCTAGGGGTGTCTTGACAGCGCCTTCGCGAGTCCATTTTGGGCTGCGTAAGAATCCCCTGGGTGGGAGTGTCAAAGGCAGAACTCTGGGAACCCTACCAGCAGCCGCCCGACCGGAACCGCTGCAAGGCTCAGGCTGGGCTCGCGGCTGCAACAATCCCGTCGGCTACAAGTTTAGAGTCTCTCGCTGGGCCCGGAGCAATTCTTGGATGCCGGCCTGGGCCATATCCAACATTTGCAACAGTTGCGAGCGGTCGAAGCAGCCGGCTTCGGCGGTGCCCTGAATCTCGATCAAGGCTCCCTGCTCGTTCATGACAATGTTCATGTCCACTTCCGCTTGGCTGTCCTCCTCGTAGCACAAATCCACCAGCACCTCGCCTCGCACGATCCCCACCGAAAGGGCTGCCACCTGCTGCCGCAAGGGGGATCCCTGCGCCGGATCCAGCAGCCCCTGTTTGTAAAGCCAAGTGATGGCGTCGTGCAGGGCCACATAGCCACCGGTGATGGCGGCGGTGCGCGTGCTGCCATCGGCCTGCAGGACGTCGGCATCGACAGTGATGGTGCGGGATCCCAGCTTGTGGAAATCCAAGGCGGCGCGCAGGCTACGCCCGATGAGCCGTTGGATCTCGGCGGTGCGGCCTGAGACTTTTAGCGTCTCTCGCGGCTGGCGCTGTTGGGTGGCGGTGGGCAGCATGCGGTACTCCGCTGTCAGCCAGCCTTGGCCGGTGTTCTGCAAAAAGGGGGGGACTTCTTCGGCCACACTGGCGGTGCAGAGGACATGGGTATCGCCAAACTTCACCAGCACTGAGCCCGGAGCGTAGCGGGTGAAGTGGCGCTGAAAGGAAATCGGGCGCAATTGGGCAGCCGTGCGACCATCGGGGCGTTGCCAGCTCATGAGCAGTTCAAAAAAGGATCCCTCGCATTGTCAGTCATGTTCGCCCGAGGCAGCTCACGGCTTGGAATCTCTACAGAAGTGCCGCCGGCGCCTTGACAGGCGGGGGTCTGGAGGATCGCAGCCGTGGGCCGGTTGGGCAGGTTACAGTTGAGCAGGTTACACTGTAAAGAAGTTCTTAACTCTCATTTCCTGCTGTTGCTATTGTTGCGGCAAGACAATGCTGCAAGAGCAGTCCTACGGGACAACGGCCAAGACAGGAAGCGACAAGGACAAGATTGCCCATGCTTCACCTCCTGCTGCAACAGCTGCGCCGATCCACTTTGGATCCCCTGCAAGAGATCTGCTGGACGCCGGAACTGATCGGGATCCTGCTGGTGTACTTTGTGCAGGGGGCGGTGGGGCTGGCGCGGCTGGCCACCAGTTTTTACTTGAAGGATAGCCTGGGCCTGGGGCCGGCGCAGACGGCGGCGCTGATGGGCTTTGCCGTCATTCCCTGGACCCTCAAGCCTCTTTACGGCCTCCTCTCCGATACGCTGCCGCTGGCAGGCTACCGCCGCCGTCCCTACCTCTTGCTCTCCGGGCTGCTGGGGTGTGGGGCTTGGCTAGGGATGGCCCTGTGGGCGCCAACGGCTGAGTTGGCGATGCTGTGGATGGTTTTGGGATCCCTGGCGGTGGCGGTGGGGGATGTCATTGTGGATTCGCTGGTGGTGGAGCGGGTTCACGGCAGCGACTGGGCGGGGACGGGCACGCTGCAGTCTTTGTCCTGGGGGGCGACGGCGCTGGGATCTCTGCTCACGGCCTATGCCGGAGGGGCACTCCTAGCCCACTATCCCCCCCAGGTGGTGTTTGGGCTGACGGCCTTGTTGCCGCTGCTGATCGCCCTGGCGGCTTGGGTGATTGTGGATCAGCCGGTGGCCTGCTCCTTTGGCTGGGATCCCTTGCGGCAGCAGGTGGGACAGGTGTGGCGGGCGCTGCGGCAACCCAGCATTCTCTTGCCGGTGTTGTTTGTCTTTATCTGGCAGGCAACCCCCAGCGCCGACGTGGCCCTGTTTTATTTTTTTACCAGCGATCTCGGCTTTGGGCCGGGGTTTTTAGGCCAGGTGCGGCTGGTTACCAGCGTCGCCAGCTTGGTGGGGGTGGCGATCTTTCAGGTGTATCTGCGGCGGATCCCGCTGCGGCCTCTATTTGGCTGGATGACGGTTCTCTCGGCAGGGCTGGGCCTAACCAGCCTCATTTTGGTCTATCACCTCAACCGGGCCTGGGGCATCGACGATCACTGGTTTAGTCTGGGGGATAGCCTGGTGCTGACGGTGGCAGGGCAGATTGCCTTTATGCCGGTGTTGGTCTTGGCTGCCCGCCTCTGCCCGCCGGGAATCGAAGCTACCCTCTTCGCCTTGCTGATGTCGGCTTTTAACCTGGCGGGGTTTCTCTCTCAAGAGTTGGGATCCCTGCTCATGCACGCGCTGGGGGTAACCGAGAGCGATTTCAGCCATCTGGGGCTGCTGCTGCTATTGACCAACCTGTCCACCCTCTTGCCCCTGCCGCTTTTGGGCTGGGTGCCGGAAGGGGGAGCAGATCTGGAGGCGGAAGCCCACGCTTCTCTCGAAGCCTTTTTGCAGGAGGTGCGCGCGGAAGAGGCCGAGGCAGGGATGGAGGCAATCCCTTTGGGACAGACGGACATCACCTATTCTTGAGGGGCTGGCTGCCAATCAGACGCACTCCTAGAGGCACCCCTCACCCCCAGCTCTTCTCCCAAAGGGAGAGAGGAGCTAGAGGTGGAGACGGCGTTCGGCTTCGCCATGCTTGAGTGCGAACTATCAATTGAGACTCCCACCGCCTAAAGGCGGGGGATTCTTACGCAGTCCACAAAAGAACCCGCAACGGCGTTGTCAAAGCGCCTCTAGACAGTTCCTGAAGGCAAAGCCCCAAGGTTCTGCTGACTTTCTTAAGCAGGTTGGCGGCAGCATTCGCATCAGCGTTGACCAACCACCCCTTTGCCGTTTGGTACAGGCCCCGCTTGATACGCTTTCCAGAGGGTCTCCACCCGTCGGGTTTTTCACCATAATTAGGTAGCTCATCTCCATCTAGGAAGCTTGCCTGCGAGCTGTACGCTTCCTCTACCTCAATAAACTCCATGCCATAATGCCAACATAATTGCGCGATACGCTCCTTGAACCGACCTGTTGGAATGAAAACAAAGTTTTGGTTAAAACCGCATTCTTATTTTTGTTCTTTGTTCCAACCGAAGAGGATTCTCCCAATTGAGTGGTGTAAACAGAAGTCAATGACCTTGCCCGCAGCTTTGTGGACCGCATTCTCCGGTTTCCGTAATTCGACGAAGCTTTTGCAACCAAAACCCTCGCAGCTTGTGAGTCTTGAGCCTAGCCAGCTCCTTGTTGTGCCACTGGTTGAAGGACTTGACTTTGCGGCCACCAATGATGAAGCTATGTCCTAAGTTGCTAACGCACGTAAGCCAGTTGTTGACTCCGTGGTCAATTGCTAGAGCTTTTCCCGGATCCAGCGATTGGGGCTGGGCAGGCTTAGCATAGCTCCACTCCAGCTACAGACTTACAGGTCTGTTGTGCGGCGGAAACATACATTGCGATAAAGTGCTTGTTTTGGGTTCTCGCCATCTCAGCGCAAAGCTCACCATAGCTTGCCCATCGCTTCGTAAAGCATTCAAAAGTAGAGCTTCTAAATATTTAAGGCAGGAGTTTGCTAACCTGCGAAAACTGCCTAGCGTTTGGAGCAGAAGTTATTGTTTCTGTACCGCGGGGAATGCTAGGGCTGAGGTAATTCAAAACTATATCAACGGCCCACATCATGGGTAAGCGACTAAAGTGGCTAGCGGGCTTTTCCGCCCTGCACTAAAGTGCGGGGCTACCAAGCTATCCTTTTGTGTACTGGCTGATGTCTTCCCCGGCTTCTGCCAGGAAGGAGAGGGCACGGCAGCGCAAGGCCACCACCTGGTCGTAGAGAGGGTTGAGCTTGCACATGGGGGGATGTGCATCACCTTGCGGCCAAACAGCACCACCTCCCGCTCAAAGGGGCACTGGCCGGGGATCATACGGCACAAGAAGCGGGCTACCTTCGCGTCGCAGACTTGGATGCCGTCCAGCCACTTCTGCAAGGGAGCCAAAAGGTCGGTATAGCCGCTCTCGGCCTGAGCCTCTGCCGGCAATGGCGAGGTGGCGCCCTTATTGACCAGCGTGGCCCCGAGCAGGTGGAGCTGGGGAAGCTCCAGTCCGAAGGCAGCGGCCAATTGGTGCAACAGACGGTCCTCCGGCTCGGAATATACCCCGTCGGCAACGGCTGTCATCACCGCCGTGCGCAGGAAATCTTCCCGCAACTCCCGCTGCAGCTGGGCCGCCAGCTCCTCTCAGGGGAGAGGGGAGCGAGATCTTTCCCCTGGTCTTCCGGCCAGTCGAAGCGGATGAGATCTTCGATAAGTCGCTGCTCCTCGAGGCTATATTCTCCATCAGAACCTCCGGGGTACTCCCGCCACAGCGCAGCTTGGCGGGCTGGAGGATAGGCGGTGAGACGAAGGGGTTCAATGCCCCTGAGTCTCACAATCTGGGCGTTGCCTGCTGCTCGACATACTTCTTCAACTCCTCAACGGTGACCCCACCACAAGAGGCAACAAAATAGGTCCCTGCCCAAAATACAGGCTTGCTGTAGAACCGTGCCACCTCTGTGACGAACTCTTTGCGAATCAACCGGCTGGAGACTGTTTTCAGGTTGTTCACCAGC
>NZ_AXUX01000001.1:1893623-1915201 GCF_002760475.1 Synechococcus sp. 63AY4M2
TGGGGACGATTTCTTGACATTCTGACAGCAGTGGCGGTCAAACGCGGCAAACAGGTGTTGAGAGTGGATCCCCGTGGTACGTCCCAAAATTGTTGTGTTTGTGAGGAGCGTGTTCCCAAGACCTTGTCGGAACGGGTGCATGATTGCCCCCGTTGCGGGTCGTGGGACAGAGACTTGAACGCTGCTATCGAGATTTTGAAGCGAGGACTCAGGTCCCCCCGTATACGGGGGGATATAGGGGGGCGGTGGGACTGCCGCTCTCTGGCTGTGGAGGATCCTGGTTTACCAGTCCGTTGAAGCAGCAACTCCGGGAAGTGATTCTCGGAAGCTCCCGTCTACAGCCCGTCAGGGCTTAGCGGGAGAGGATGTCACCAGCCCAAGCAATGCTGAGCAGCCCTCGTAACCAAAGCTGCGCCTGTTGCGGCGAGCACTCCCTGGCAGAAGCAGGCGTGGAACCGGTGGACATGGGGATCCCCAGCGATCTGGCTTACCGCCATTTTAGGGGGCTGCAAGGCAGATCCCAAGGGCTGAAAACCCGTCTCGCGCGGGGATCCCCGCCCGAACCCCGGGAGGCTGCGGCAAAAGCTAGCGAATGTACTGGGCCAAAGCCCGCGAAGGATGGCCTAGGCGCAGCTTGCGCAGAGCATCCCGCTCGATCTGGCGAATCCGCTCCCGCGTTAAGTTAAAGTGATCCCCGACTTCTCGCAGAGTTCTCGCCCTTTGCCCATCCAGCCCATAGCGCAGCTCCAGCACCTGCCTCTCGATGGGCTTCAGGGCCTGCATGGCAGAACGCACATCTTGCCGCAGAGATTGCACGAGGATCTCTTCAAAGGGTTGCTCCTGCCGCTCATCCGGCAGCAAATCCCCCAGGCGGCTTTCCCCTTCCTGGCCAACCGGCACATCCAACGACAGGGGCAAAGCGGCAGCCTGCTGGATCATGCGCAACTTCTTAACCTTGATGCCCAGCGCCTCCGCCAGTTCGGCTTCTGTGGGCCGTCGCCCTCGGGCTTTCATCAGCTCGCGGTTGGTGCGCTTGAGCAGACGCACTTTGTCCACCATATGCACCGGCAGGCGAATCGTCCGGGCTTGGTTGGCAATGCAGCGGGTAATGCCCTGGCGAATCCACCAGTGGGCATAGGTGCTGAAGCGAAAACCTCGTTCGGCATTGAATTTCTCAGTGGCCCGAATAAGACCCATGTTGCCCTCTTGGATCAAGTCCAAAAAGGGCACCCCCCGGTTGAGGTACTTCTTGGCCACACTGACCACCAGGCGCAGGTTGGCGTTGATTAGCTTGCGCTGAGCCTGTTCCCCTTGGCGGATGCGGGAGCGCAGGGTAGACACAGGAATCTGCAGGGCTGCTGCCAGTTCCTCATCGCTGGGATCCTGCCCCCGCTGTTGCCGCCATTCCCTGCGGGCCTGATCGATGAGCAGCTTCTGCTGAATTTTGCGCGACAGCTCGATCTCCTCCGCGTGATCGATGCGGGGCACCCGACCAATTGTATTCAAGTAGTGATCGACGGCGTCTTCATTCAGCCGCAACCCGCTGGCGCCCGGCTCTAGGTCGGCCTCTGCAGCCGGATCCTGAGAGGCAGACTCGGCCTCAAGCCAGAGATCGTCGAGCTCCTGGCGGGACGAGGCAATGTTTTCAGGATGAGGACGAGAGAAAACCACGGCCAAGTGAGGAGAAAACGTCACCTCCTAGTCTAGAAAAGTTTCTCCCCCTGGCGCGAGCGAAAATCGATCATGGCCCTCTTTTTTGCCCGGAAATTTTTCCGGCTGGGTGCGGGAGTGGCAGGGATCCCATCTGCCAAGTTCTCGCCGGCAGCGCATCCTGCGCGAAAACATCCATAAGCGATTTTCGATCTAGACCTTGTGTAAGATATTCAGGAGACAGCTAGCTCGCCTGCTGTCGAGCAGGCTCCCACAGGTTCTATAAAGTGGAAGAGGAGGGGTAGCCTTGCCAGCATAGGCTACCATGGGGCGCCGCGGGAGCCATCGGCTTCCTCAGTCTGGAAAAGAATATTCACAATCTCTTGCTCCTATGGAGTCTAACCTCAACCAGCACCCTCCATCGGCCAACTTGATCGGAGAGCGGGTGCGCTGGGTAAGGGAGAAGCTGCAACTGACCCAAGATCAACTGGCGGGTCGCCTGGCTAAGTACGGCGTGCAGTTGGACTACGTCAAGATCGGCCAGGTGGAAAAGGGCAAACGGCGCGTCATCGACAAAGAGCTGGTGGCTTTTGCCAAGGCGCTGGGTGTCTCGGTTACCTGGCTGCTGAGCGGCGACGAATCTCACCTGTAGCGCCTCCGGGCAAGCACCATGTAACAGTTATTCAAGATCCCTGTCATTGTGCGTGAAAGCCCGCAAATAATTTTGCGCTTTGACCCTATCTTCGTCCAAGCATACGTGTAAATACTGATAACATCCTCTATAAGTCTGCCTGCCCAAGCCAAGCCTTGTCTCTGCCTCAACTCTCCTAAGGGACAGGAGAGATACACTCCTTGCCCTGTGAAAGGTACGGGCTTTCCCAAAAGGGATCCAGATCACTGGCGGCTTCACAGCTTTATCTAAGCTTGATATTGTAAAGTTAGTGTAAGACGACCCTCTTTTCTCTGCCTGTGTGAGGTTGACGGATGCTCTCTTTCTTTTTCAGCCGTTTCAACGGCGCCAACAGTCGGCAAAGCGGAGCCCATCGGGTTCTCGCCAGCAAAGCCACCAGCGCGCAGCGGATCCCGAATCGCATGTCTGCTCCCCACAAGGTGCTCAAGCAGGAAAGGCAAATGCAGCGGGAGCAGGAGTTCGCCGAGATGGAGCAAAACATCAGCCGCATCCATTACTTTTACCGGAAGGCAGACATGCCCCTGGAGATGCGGCAGCTCCTCACCTATCGCAAGCTGATGGAGCTGGACTACTTTACCCCCCAGGCAGCGAAAGAGCTGATCAGGCAGTGGCAGCAACAAGAAGAGCGAGAACAAGAACGCCGCGGGGCCTAGAAGTCGCTTCCGCGCCAAACCCGTCACAGTAGTAGCAACTCCGCTACAGGTACAGTTCGTCCAGAAGCTGCAGCAGGGCAAAGCAGAGCCCGGCGCTGGCCAAAGGCACGGTCAGGTTATCCAGCCCCCACCAAGAGAAGACCTCTAGGCCCATGGCCAGGCCTCCCACCAAGAGGCTGATGGCGAGCAAGGAGGGAGAAAAGCCGAAGTACCCCAGCAGCAGCGCCGCAATCACCAAGCTGCTCACTGCCCACATGGTCAGGGATCCCTCCCAACTTTTTTGAAGGGATCCCAGTTGATAGAGGTGCTTGCCCCAAGTTTTGCCCACCAAGCCCGCCAGCGCATCGGCCCAGGTCATCACCAAAATGCCAATCACCGCGAATACCTGTCGCTGCGGCAGCCAAAACCAATACAGCAACAGGCCAATGCTGACAGCATAGAAGAAAGTGCCGAAGCTACGCCGCCCGACCCCATTCAAGCTAGGCAAAATAGCCACCCGGTAGGAGAGCAGCGCCAGGCCGGCAAACACCAAGGAAAACCCCACCCCAAGCCAGCGGGGCACCTGCAAGGCCCAGGCCAGCAGAATGATATTGCCCACACCGATATGGACGACTTTGCGCACCCATTCCCCATCCACCTGTCGGGAGCGCAGCCATTCCGCAAAGGCAAATACGGAGGCCAGCCAGAGAGCGTAGCAAGCAAGCTGCTGGGTCAGGCCCATGAGCTGGCCTCAGAGGGTTTTCAAGTAGCTGAGCAAATCTGCCATCTCCTGGGGATCCGGCTGAAACTGGGGCATAGGCGGAGTTTTGCCACTGGTTACCTGATGAATGATAAACCGGTCGGAGCGGCGGTTGCTAACTCCCCGCAGGCTGGGGCCAACTCGGCCATCGGCTTCTTCTCCATGACAGGCGGCACAGTTGAGGGCAAACAACGAAGCACCATGGCTGGGCTGACCCTCTAGGCTGAGGACGGCTTTAGTGTAAGGATCCAGCCCAGCTCCTGCAGCCAGCCAAATCCAGGTGAGGATTGCCAGACCCACAACAGCCAAGCCCAGTCCAAGCTTTGTCGCCCAGCGCCCTGACAGCAGCGCTTGCAAAGAGTGGAGGAACGGTTGCGGACGCTGCGGGGAGGTTCGCTCAAGCTCACACTCACCGTCACCAGAGGGGCGAGAACTGCCCGATCCAGCGATGTCTGAGAGGAAGGAAGGCACAGACAACCCTGAGAGAAACCGTTTCAATAGTTTACATTTCCATCAATACGATAGCTCAGGGGCCCCTTTCTGCCAACAATCTGCAATGGTATTTACTTTTTCTTAATTATTTGTCGATGCTGGCTGAGGCTCGGGTTTCTCCGGGATGAGCCGGTGGGGAAACAGACGCTGCATAGCTTCTGCCTGGGCCCAGGGATCAGGATTGAGGCTGTGGATGGCGTTGGCCCACTGAAAGTGCGCCTGCAGGCGTCGGTAGAAGGATAAGTTACCATAAACGACGACGGCTGCCACCCGCTCTCGTTGTTGTTGCAGCCAATCCAGCACATAGTTGGGCAAAGGCTCCTCGACAAAGGCCTGGAAGATCAGTTGGCCGGCGCTGCCCAGGGCCGTCTCCAGCAAGCTCAAAGGGGTGAGAGGATGGCTGAGCAAAGGAGAGAAGCCGAGGCCGGCGGGAATGCTGAGGGCGGGAGAGGCCGCCGATAGCCCTGCTGTCTCAGCGCCAGGGGCGAGATCTTGCCAGATCCAGTTCCAACTGCCGGGGGGAGCGGGCAGGGGCAAAGCCTGGCCGCCTGTCACGCCGCCGCGGGCCATGGCAGCTTGACAGGGAGCAATATCCTGCTCGGCCAAGAGGGATCCCAACCGGGCGACTCTGGGCAGAGGCGGACGTGTGCCGAACAGCTTGGCTAGAGGTGAGTCCTTGGCGAGGGGATCTCCCAACAGCAGGGGTTTCAGTTGCTCGTCGGAAAAGCCGCGGCAGAGGGCGGGGTCGGTGGGGTCTTTAGCCCCCATCCAGCCGGGAACCAGGCTGAAATCCGTTTCCGCCAGGGCCGGCCACACTTGCTTGAGCAGGGCGGAGGCGGAGGGGAAAAGCCGCTGCTTGGCCCGCAGCACCCGCGTCACCGATTGGGCAATGGCCTGGGCGTCCAGGGATCCCTGCCGCACAGCTTCCACAATGGCTGTGACGGCCGCCACTGGGTCGGGAGGGGCCAAAAGGAGGTCGGCGCCGGCCTGGAGGGCCCGCACCGCCAGCAGGTGGGGAGAGGAGCCGACGCCAACGGCCAGCTCGTCCAAGAAGCCCTGATCGAGGCCCTCTGCCACAATTAGTCCACTAAACCCCCACTCTTGGCGCAGCAGTTGGGTCAGCCGCCCCGGCAAAAAAGAGATCGGCCAGCGCTCGTCCCACTCGGGAAGCACCACTGGCGCAACCGAGATGGCTCCCACCTGCTCCACCAAGCTGCGGAACGGCAGCCAGAGTCCTGCTTGCAGCTCCTCCAAGGTGAGGCTTAGGCGAGGACACCAGGGGACATCGGTTGGCTTTGGCCGCAGCGCCGCACCTGCCTGGGGCGGTTCTACCCAATCCTGGCCGGGGAAGGATCTGGCTGTGGTCAGGATCCCGCCGGGGACGGCCTGCTCACAGCCGCGCACAAAGGCGCGCGCCAGTTGCAAAACTAGGTGCGGCTCCTCCGCCAGCGCCAGCTCTGCTGGGCCTTGCCCCAGGGGCTCCGCCACCGGGCCCAGCAGCCAGTTAATGCCGATGGCCGCCGCCTCCCGCGCCGTGATCCTTCCCCACTGTTCCGCCCAGCGCTCGGCTTCGGATCCCAGGCGGCTCAGGCCCAGGGGGTGGGGGAAGGAAGTGGCTCCCTGCAGAGCCAGGCCGCGGCTGGCCTCGGCTGCCACAAGAAGGGGCAGAGTCGCCCAAGACTGCGCCTCCTCGATCAGCAGCAGGGCCTCTGCTACATGGCCCTCAGTAATCCAGATGCCTCCAATCCCCACCTCTTGGATCAGCCGCTTGAGGATCTCGCGGGGAGGAGACTGGGATCCCAAACGGGCCGAGACCGGCACCACCAGCAGTTGCGCCACCTGCCGTGCTAAGGACAAGGGCTGCTCAAGGGCAGCGACCGGGGATCCCGAACCACTCATGGACACCATCAGCAAGGGGAAAGCGAGGGGATCCTATCCTTTGCGAAAACGCCGGGCAAGCGCAAAGATCCTAACCCCTCTGCCGGCTGCCGAAACCATCAACGCCTTTGGGCAGCCCGGCAGCGATCGCAGGTGCCGCAGGGCAGGCCGGGCTGGTTCTCAGGGTAGCCAAAATGCCGCAGGATCACCTGCCAGCGACAGCCGCGGCTGTGGATGAAGTCGTCCATCCCCCGCCAGGGATCCTGCCGCGGCGGCGGCTGCCAGTGGCGGTGCAGCACCTGGAAGTGAAAGGGATCTGGCCAGTGCAGACAGCCCATCTCCTGCAGCAGGCCCAGGGCCACCCGCGTCTCCCCGGGGGGCAAGTCGGCATAGGATCCCTGGGGGGGCAGAGTTGTCAGCAAACGCCGCGCCTGGGCCAGCAGGCGCTCCTGCTGGGAATAGAAATAGGCTTGGCGCTGGCGATCGGTGGGATCCAGCAGGCCCGTCGGCTCCGAGACCAACATCAGGGCCCGGCAGGGGCCGCCATCCCGCCCACCCCGCCCCACCTCCTGCAGGTAGTCCATTAAGTTGGGGGGCGGGTGAAAGTGCAGCACCCAGCGCACGTCGGGCTTGTTGATCCCCAAGCCGAAGGCGTTGGTGCAGACCAGAAAGCGCAGCTCGCCCTCCAGCCAAGCCCGCTCCAGCCGACGGCGGGATCCCGCCTCCAGGCCGCCGTGGTAGGTGGCGGTTTTCTGGTTGCGGCGGCCCAACCACTCGGCCAGCTCCTCCCCATCCCGCCGCGTGCGCACGTACACCAGGCCCGAGCCGGGGTTTTCCGCCAGAAAGCGCAGCAGGCGCCGACGGCGATCCGCTGGGCTCCAGGCCACCGCCACGTTGAGAGAAATGTTGGTTCGCAGCGGGTCAGCGCGAATGCATTCCGGATTCTGCAGGTCGAGGATGTGGCGCAGGCGGCTGAGGGTTTCGGGATCGGCAGTGGCGGTAAAGGCAGCAATGGGAAAGGCAGGCTGGCCCAGGGCAGGGCGCACCAATCCCAGACGGGGGTAGTCGGGCCGGAAGGATCCCCCCCAGTGCACCAAGGTGTGCGCCTCGTCGACAATGAGGCCGTTGAGGGGCACCTGCTGCAGCCGCTCCCAGACTGGCGGGCTGAAGAGGGTTTCCGGCCCCAGATACAGTAGACGCAGCCGGTTCTCCTCCAAAGCCCGCAACACCCGCTTGCGCAGAGCTGGATCCAGCTCGCTGTGCAAACAGGCCGCCGGCAGACGGCGCTTCCAGAGATCCTGCACCTGGTCTTCCATCAGGGCAATCAGAGGCGAGACCACCAGGGTCAGACCTGTCTGCAGCAAGGCCGGCAGTTGAAAGCACAGAGACTTGCCGAAACCCGTCGGCAACACCACCAGTGCATCCCGCTTCTCCAGCAAGGCACGGATGACCCGCTCCTGAGGTGGGCGCAGTGCCTCGTAGCCCCAATACTGCTTGAGGGCCCGTTGAATCTGTTGCCAATCCTGCAAGGAACACTCTCCCCCTCTGCAACCTGAGCCCGCCTGCCCCCCTGGCCAAAGACGCTGATTCTGGCACCCCTACCTGTGCGATCCTAGAGCTGGGACTTCCTAGTGCTCCCCTACCCTTGCCATGACAGCCATCGACTCCCCCCGCCTGCTGCAGCCCAGGACGGCCTCGGTTCACCGCCGCACCAACGAAACGGACGTTCAAGTGCATCTCAACCTCGATGGCAGAGGGCAGTACGAGATCGACACCGGGATCCCCTTCTTGGACCACATGCTGGCCCAGCTCAGCACCCATGGGCTAATTGATCTCCAGATCAAGGCCGTGGGGGATCTGCACATCGACGACCACCACACCAATGAGGACGTGGGCATTGCCCTGGGACAGGCGCTGGCGCAGGCGCTGCAGGATCGGCGCGGCATTTACCGTTTTGGTCACTTCTGGGCTCCGTTGGATGAGGCGCTGGTGCAGGTGGTGCTGGACTTTTCCGGGCGCCCCCACCTCAGCTATGGTCTGGAGCTGACCGTCGAACGCATTGGCCGCTACGAAACCCAGTTGGTGCGCGAGTTCTACCAGGCGGTGGCCAACCACGCCCAGCTTACCCTGCACATCCGCCAGGTTGCTGGTCTCAATGCCCACCACATCGTCGAGGCCAGTTTCAAGGCCTTTGCCCGCGCCCTGCGCATGGCCGTAGAACGGGATCCGCGCCGACAGGATGGGATCCCCAGCTCAAAAGGTGTTCTGTAGACTTAACCTCCGCCCGAGCAAGGGACAGCGCGACTGGCCAAAACAGTAGTGCCGCAAGCGGGCCAACTCCGCCTCGCTGAGCTCCTGCCACTGGCCAGGGGCCAGCCCCTGCAGCGAGAGGGGCCCCAGCCCCACTCGCACCAATCTCAAGGTTGGAATGCCGACAGCGGCGGTCATGCGGCGCACCTGGCGGTTGCGACCCTCCCGCAGCATCAGCTCCAGCCAGGTGGTGGGGATGGAGCGGCGAAAGCGGATGGGCGGATCCCGCGGCGGCAGCTCCGGCTCCTCGGCTAGCACTCTAACCTCAGCCGGCCGGGTCTTTCGCCCCTGAATGACCACTCCCTCTTGCAACTGCTGCAGGGCCTGGGGCGTGGGGATCCCTTCCACCTGCACCCAGTAGGTGCGCTCGTGGCCGAACTTGGGATCGATCAGGCGGGCGTTGAGGCGGCCATCGTCGGTGAGCAGAAGCAGACCTTCGCTATCGCGATCCAACCGCCCCACCGGATAGACCTTGGGCACCGGGATGAAAGACTTGAGGGTTGGCCGCCCCTGCCGGTCGGTAAATTGGGTGAGCACGCCGTAGGGTTTGTAAAACTTGAGGTAGCGCATGGCAAAAGTGTGGATCCCGTCTTTTAAGATTGGGCAGAGCAGCTTCAACGGTAAGATCAAGCCTTGGGCGCGGCGTTTTCCGTTGGCAGCAGAGTTTGACGGATCTCACTCATGACGATAGACAACACTCTACTCTGGGTTTTAATTGGAACGGCGGGGCTCTCCCTTCTCAGTCTGGTGTACGTGTGGGTGGATGAGGGGATCAAACGACGCCGTTACGAGCGGCAACAGCAAAAAGAGGCTGCCCAAGCCGCTGCCGCTGCCCCCGAGCCCACCGCCACAGAGCCAAAAGCCGAGCTCGAACCCTCCGCCTCTCTCCAGGAGGCAGAGGTAGCGCCTAATACACCCAATGCCTCAGCCGCTACCTCCGAGCCGCTTGCCGATACCGCTGCTAGAACAGAGGAGACGCCGGAGGCCACCCCTTGAAGCTGCTCTTCCCCCGTTCCGCCTAAGTCGGCAGGTGGGCTAACCTAAGACAGGAAGGCCAACGGGATCCCTATGTTGCGCCTGTTGCGGATCGAGAACTTCGCCCTGATCGAGTACTTGGAGATTCCCTTTCGGGCGGGGCTGAACGTGCTCACCGGAGAAACAGGGGCGGGCAAATCTATCATTCTCGATGCCCTCGATGCCGCGCTCGGGGGACCGGCTCGCGCTCTGCGCAGCGGCAGCGATCGGGGCTTGGTGGAAGCCATTTTCCAGCCTACGGCCGCGCTGGAGGCCTGGCTAGAGCAAGAGCAAATTGAACCTTTGGAAGAAGGCCTGGTCTGCAGCCGCGAGCTGGTGATGCGCAACGGCAAGCTCAGCAGCCGCCTGCGAGTCAATGGGGTGCTCGTGAACAAGGCTCAGATGCTCAGCCTGCGCTCCCAACTGGTGGAGATCACCGCCCAGGGCCAGACAAGCCAACTCCAGTCTCCCCAAACCCAGCGCCGCTGGCTGGATGCCTTTGGCGGCGAAAAGCTGCTGCGCCTGCGTTCAGAGGTGGCAGCTTGCTACCAAACCTGGAGCCAGCTCAAAGCAGAGATAGCCTCCCGCCAGCAAAACCAACACCTGCGGCTGCAGCGGCTAGATCTCCTAGAGTTGCAAGCCCAAGAACTGGCTGCCCTGCGCCTGGAGGATCCTGACGAGCTGACCAAATTGGAGCGGGAGCGGGAGCGCCTGGCCCACCGCGTGGAACTGCAGCAGCAGAGTTATGCCGCTCACCAACTGCTCTACCAAAATGACAGCGGCTCGCCGGCCATTGCCGATCTCCTGGCCCAAGCCGAGCGTCTGCTGCAGAGCATGGCCCAGCGGGATCCCGACCTAACTCCCCTAGTCGAGATGGTCAGCAGCGCCCTCGTTCAGGTGGAGGAGGCGGGGCGGGAGCTGCTGCGCTACGGCGAGACCCTGGAGGCGGATCCCAGTCGGCTAAGCAAAATTGAACGGCGCCTAGCCCAACTGCGACAGGCCTGCCGCAAATACGGCCCCACCCTGGCCGAGGTGATGGCCCACGCGGAGCGGCTCAAGGCAGAGCTGGCCCAACTGCGGGACGAGAGCACCGACTTGGAGGAACTAGAGGCGCGGCTAGACCAGGCAGCCCAGGAGCTGGAGCGCCACTGCCAGATGCTCTCGCATCTGCGGCAGCAGGTGGCCCACCAACTGGAAAAGGCTCTCGTGGAGGAGCTTGGGCCCCTGGGGATGAGCGGTGTGCAGTTCCAGGTGCAGATCCAAGCCGGATCCCCCACCGCCGAAGGGGTGGATCAGGTGAGCTTTTGGTTTAGCCCCAACCCCGGCGAGCCCCTGCAGCCGCTGGCCGACATTGCCTCCGGCGGCGAGATGAGCCGTTTTCTGCTGGCCTTAAAAGCGGTGTTCAGCCGCGTCGATCCGGTGGCTACTCTGGTCTTCGACGAGATCGACGTTGGCGTATCCGGCAAGGTAGCGCAGGCCATCGCCGCCAAACTGCACCAGATTGCCCGTAGCCACCAAGTTCTCTGCGTTACCCACCAGCCCCTGGTTGCCGCCCTAGCCGATCACCACCTGCGGGTTTACAAAGTGGTGCAAGAAGGGCGAACCTGCGTGCGGGTGGATTCGCTGAGAGAAGGGGAGCGCCGGGAAGAATTGGCCCAACTGGCTGCCGGCCACTCCGCCCAGGAGGCAATGGGCTTTGTGGAAGCCCTTCTCAAGCAGGCAGCCCAACTGCGCCAACTGCAACTGGCCGGCTCTGCTTAGCTCCCCTCTCCCCGAGGGTGAGGGCCTCAGCCGCCCAAAAATAGCTCCAACACCTCGGGGTTGTGCAATAGGTTGGGGCCGGTATCCTCAAAGCGGTTTTCTCCCATGGAGAGGACGTAGCCCCAGTCCGCTATAGCCAAGGCCTGCTTGGCATTTTGCTCGACCATTAGGATGCTGACGCCGCGGCGGTTGATCTCCTGCAGGAGGGCAAAGGTCTGCTCGACATACAGCGGCGACAGGCCGGCTGTCGGCTCGTCCAACACCAACAGCTGCGGCTCCGCCATCAGCGCCCGCCCCATGGCCAGCATCTGCCGTTGCCCGCCGGAGAGGGATCCCGCCGCTTGCTTTCGCTTCTCCTTCAGGGGCGGAAACAGCTCGTAAACCCGCTCCCGTTGGGCAGTGTAGTCGTCGCGCCGGATAAAGGCTCCCATCTCCAGGTTTTCCTCGACGGTGAGGGAGGGAAAGACATTGTTGGTCTGAGGCACAAAGCCGATCCCCCGCCGCACCAGTTGCTCGGCAGCAAGATGCGTGATGTCAGAACCTTGGAACAGCACTCGGCCCGAGCGGACGGTGGCCAATCCAAAAAGAGACTTGAGCACTGTCGATTTGCCCGCCCCGTTGGGGCCGATGATCACTACAATTTGGCCTGGAGTGACCTTGAGGCGGATCCCTTTGAGGATGTCCACGCCGCGGTAGCCACTGTAGAGATCTTGAATCTCGAGCAAGGGGGTCATGGCGGGGATCCCTCCGGCGAGACGGTGGAAGTCTGGGAGGAGCTGAGGGCATCAGCCAGGGCAATGGATCCCAAATAGGCCTCCCGCACGGCTGGGTTTTGCTTGATCTCCTGCATGGATCCCTGAGTCAGCACCCTCCCCCCCGCCATGACCACCACGTGGTGGCAGAGGCGGGTCACCAGATCCAAATCGTGTTCGATGATGCAGAAGGTGCAGCCGCGCTCGCGGTTAAGGTACTCGATAAAGCGGATCAGGTCTGCCAGCAAAGTGCGGTTGACCCCAGCCCCCGGCTCGTCCAAGAGGATGACCCGCGCGTCCGCCATTAGGGTGCGTCCCAGTTCCAGCAGCTTCTTTTGCCCGCCGGAAAGGTTGACCGCCAGTTGATCGCGCAGGTGGATGAGGTTGAGCCGTTCCAAAACTTCTCCAGCCCGAGCCTGAAGCTGGCGCTCCTGCCGCTGTACTCGCTGCCAGCGGAACCAGGCGTTAAATAGGTTTTCTCCAGCCTGATGGGGAGGAACAACCATTAAGTTTTCCAGAACGGTCATGCGGCCAAACTCCCGCGGGATCTGGAAGGTGCGCACCAGCCCACGTTGAAACAACTGGTGGGGAGGCAAGCCCGTGACGTCTTCCCCATCTAGCCAGATGCGTCCGCTATTGGGCCGAATAAAACCGGCAATGATGTTGAAAAGAGTTGTTTTCCCCGCCCCGTTGGGACCAATCAAGCCCGTGATCCGGCCAGCTTCGATGCGGAAGGAACAGTGATCTAGGGCATTGACGCCGCCAAACTGTTTGGAGATGTTGTCAATAACGATCACACCGCTACCCTGGGAAAGCTCCATTCCCTAGTAGATTCACTATTTTATGAGCTTTCGTCGTAGGGTAAAGAAGCTTATTTAACCAAACTCGCCGATAGGCTTGCCAAGAAGCCCCCTGGCAGGGGTTGGGTTGGCTCTTGGAGGGAACCCTTTGAGGTGGGCTAACGTCTACTTCTATACCATCGACCTTTGAGAATTGCAGTTTTATTCCCTCATTGGAGCTCATTGGAGGTTCTTGGTTATGTCTCCCATGCACAAACTGACCCGGCGGGCCTTCGCGACGGCGGCAGCCCTGACAGCAGCAGCACTGGCCACCACCCTGCTGCCAAGCACAGCTCAGCAAGCAGCCAAAGCCCCGATCAAGATAGGAGCGCTGCTGTCTTTGACGGGCGACCTGCAGGCCTATGGGGAAAACTGCCTCAAGGGCATCAAGCTGGCTCTGGATCAGATTAACGCCGCTGGCGGCGTCCTCGGATCCCCAATCCAAGTGGTGGAGGCGGATGACCAAACCTCAGCCCAGCCGGCTATCGATGCTGCCCAGCGGCTGGTGAACGTGGAGAAGGTGGCCGCCATTGTTGGCGCTTTGGGCAGTGGCGTTACCATTCCGGTGGCCACGACAGTCACGGTTCCCAGCAAGATTCCGCAAATTTCGCCAGCTTCCACCGCTCCCACCATCACCACCCTGGACGACAATGGTTTCTTGTTCCGCACCGTTCCCTCCGATGCCTTCCAAGGGGTAGCCCTGGCGCAAATTACCCGCGAAGAAAACCTGGAGCGCCTGGCCATCATCTACATCAATAACGACTACGGCAAGGGGCTGGCCGACAGCTTCAAGGCCGCCTTTGAAAAGCGGGGCGGCACCATTACCAAGTCGGTTCCCTACGAACCCGGCCAAGCCTCCTACCGCGGCGAGCTGGATCAGCTCAAGGAAGGGGATCCCCAGGCGCTGGTGCTGATCGGGTATCCCGAAAACGGCGCGATCATCCTGCGGCAGGCTTTGGAAGGGGGGCTATTTGACCGCTTTGTCTTCACAGATGGCATGCGCTCTCCCGATCTGGCCACCCAGGTGGGGGCGGACAAGCTAGAGGGATCCATCGGCACCTCGCCCCAGGCTCTGACCGACAGCAAAGCCTACCAAATCTTTGCTGAAGCCTACAAAGCTGCCTACGGGGAGCTGCCCCCCACCCCCTACATCGACACGGCCTACGATGCCGCTTTTGTCTTGGCTCTGGCCATTCAAAAGGCCGGCAGCGCCGACGGCACCGCCATCCGCGATGCTCTGCGGCAAGTGGCCAATCCCCCCGGCACCGAGATCCTGCCAGGAGAGTGGGCCAAGGCAGTGGAGCTACTCAAGAAAGGGGAGGACATTGACTACACTGGCGCTTCCGGCTCGCTGAACTTCGACGAGAACGGAGACGTGGCCGGAACCTTTGCCCACTGGACCTTCAAGGGCGGGCAGATCGTCGACTTGAAAGTGTTTGAGCCGGAAGGCTAAGAGTCTTTAGGCCGGTGGTGCTCGGCTTGGCCGGGCCAGTTCCCGCCTAAGCTCAAAAGCGGGGGCCTGCAGAGGAGACTTTTGCAGGCCCCTGTTTTTTGGGGAAGATCAACAAGAGGGGTGACAGCTTGGGAGCGAGTCTTTGCTGTGAACCTGTACCGAGATGTGCTGCGGCCCTTGATTTTTTCGGGCCTGAGGGCTGACCCGGAAACGGTTAAGGTGGGGCTCTTGCGCGCCTTGGAGTGGCTGGACGCCACCCAGGCCACCGGGATCCTGGCTCTTTTGGAGCGCCTGTTCTGCTATCGGGATCCGCGGCTGGAAGTACGGCTCTGGGGCCTCACCTTCCCCAATCCCATTGGCCTGGCCGCAGGCTTTGACAAGGATGGCCTAGCTGTGGGCGTCTGGCCCAGTTTGGGCTTTGGCTTTGTGGAGGTGGGCACCGTCACTCCTGGGCCTCAGCCGGGCAACCCCAAGCCGCGCCTGTTCCAGTTGCCCCAGGATCGGGCTGCTCTCAACCACATGGGCTTCAACAACCAGGGGGCGGCAGCTCTGGCCGAACGGCTGCGCCGGCTGCGCCAACGTCCCATTCCCATCGGCATCAACCTGGGCAAAGGGAAGGCCACCCCCCTGGAGGAGGCGGCGGCTGACTACCTGGCCAGCTTTCGTCTGTTGCGGGAGCTGGGAGACTATTTTGTGGTCAACGTCAGCTCCCCCAACACAGCGGGATTGCGATCCCTGCAGGCTGCCGAGCAGTTGGCGCCCATCCTGGCGACGTTGCAGGGGGAAAATCGCGGACAGAAGCCCCTTTTGGTGAAGATTGCCCCTGACCTAGATTGGCCAGAAATTGACGCCATCCTGGAGCTGGCCCAAGCCTACAGACTGGCGGGGCTTGTAGCCACCAACACTACCCTGCGCCGCGACAACCTGAAAACCCGCTTCCTGCCAGGGCTGGGGCCCCTCGCCGCGGCAGCCGGCGGCATCAGCGGCGCCCCCCTGCGGCAGCGCTCCACCCAGGTGATCCGCTACATTCACCAGGCCACTCAGGGGCAATTGCCGATTATTGGAGTGGGGGGCATCTTCACCCTGGCCGATGCCATGGAGAAACTGGAGGCCGGGGCCAGCCTGCTCCAGGTCTATACAGGCTGGGTCTATGAAGGGCCAAGCCTAGTTCCCCGCCTGTTGCGCGGCCTGGCCGCTGCCAGGAATCCCGCCCCTTCCTCCCCGGAGAGAATGCCGACAGGGATCCAATCCGGGCGTAAGATTGTTATGGATCCCTGAGGGAACTTGCCGGTGACTCTGCTGCAACATCTTTTCAAAACCCCCCATCCGGTTATTGGGGTGGTTCATCTGTTGCCGCTGCCCACCTCGCCCCGTTGGGGAGGGGACTTGGAGTGGGTGATCGCGCAGGCAGAACAGGCCGCTACCGCCCTGGCGGCAGGAGGCGTGGACGGGATCCTCGTCGAGAACTTTTACGATGCCCCCTTTGCCAAGGAGCGGGTGGATGCGGCGGTGGTGAGCGCCATGACCGTGGTGGTGCAGCGGATCAAGATGCTGGTTTCCCTGCCCATCGGGATCAACGTCTTGCGCAACGATGGCTACAGCGCCCTAGCCATTGCCGCCTGTGTGGGGGCCCAGTTTATCCGGGTCAATGTCCTCTGCGGGGCGATGGTGACCGACCAGGGCATCATCGAGGGAAATGCCCACCGCCTGCTGCGCTACCGCCGCGAGCTGGGGGCCGACATCAAGATCTTTGCCGATGTGCTGGTGAAGCACGCCCAGCCCCTGAGTCCCATCAGCCTGGAGGCGGCCATCGCCGACACGGTGGAGCGCGGCCTGGCCGATGCCATCGTTCTCTCTGGCTGGGCCACCGGAAAGCCGCCTCTTCTGAAAGATCTGAAGCTGGCCCGCCAAGTCGCCCCTCAGGTACCTCTGTTGATTGGCTCAGGAGCCACCGCCGAAAACATCGGCAACCTCATCCGCCACGCGGATGGCGTGATTGTGGCCAGTTCTTTGAAACGGCCGGCCCGTTCCGCCGGCATGCCAGCGGGCTATGCGGATCCCTTTCCCCTCATCGACCCAATCCGGGTGCGACAGTTTGTGGAAGCGTTGCACCTTGGCCTGGGCGAACGGCCCACCAATCCGGCTTGCCTGGCCACTCCCAGCTCTAGCTGCAGCTAGCCTTTGGGGATAGGATCGGCATTATTCACCGTATCAGAGCTTTCTAGCTTTCTTTTGATGTTGTCAGCTGAACTCGAAGGCTGGGGGTCTTCCTCCAGCCTGCCTTCTGCTCGCGTTGGCGGGGCGGAGTCCTTGCCCTTGGAGGAAGTTTCGTGGAGCCAGGTGCCGGCTCAGGTTCCCTGCATTTGGGTCATCGACGATGACCCGGTGAACCGTCGTTACATCGGCGAAGTCCTCAAAAGCTCCAACTACCGGGTGGAAAGCTGGGAAAGCGGCCAGTTGGCCTGGGAGCACCTGCAGACCCTGGATGAAAGCGAATGGCCGGATTTGATCATCTGCGACTGGGTCATGCCGGGTTTGTCTGGAGTGGAGTTGTGTCGCCGTCTAAAAAACTTGCCCGCCGGACAGTTCATCTATTTCATCTTGCTCACCGCCCGCTCCGAAGTTGAGGATCGGGTGCAGGGACTGGATGCAGGGGCAGATGAGTTTATCGCCAAGCCGATCGATCCTGAGGAGCTGCGGGCACGGGTGCGGGCGGGGCTGCGCCTGCAGCGGCTTACCCAAGCTTTGGCTCAGGCCAACCGGCAACTGCGGGCCCGCAACGAGCTGTTGGAGTCTCTGTCTTTGACGGATCCCTTGACCGGTGCCTTGAACCGCCGCGCCCTCGACCAGGCGTTGCCACATTTGCTCAAACAGGTGGGGCCGCGTGAGCAAGCCCGCTATCGCTATCTCTGCCTGCTGATGATGGATGTGGATTACTTCAAGCAGGTTAACGACACCTACGGCCACTATATCGGCGACTGCGTGTTGCAGGCCATCGTTGGGCGGCTGCACAATCAACTGCGCCCCTCCAGCCTGCTCTACCGCTACGGCGGCGAAGAATTTGTCTGCGTCACCCCTGGGCTCAACCCCGCCCGCTGCCACCGCTACGCCGAGTCTCTGCGCCGGGCCATCGCCAGCCGGCCAATTGAGGTTGCGCCCCAGCGCAGCCTGCCTGTCACCATCAGCATTGGCGGGATCGTCCTCAGCGAAGATGGCCCCCTAGCACCTGAGGCCGCTCTCCAGAAGGCAGATGAGGCCCTCTACCAGGCCAAGCAGGCGGGGCGCAACCGCGTACATCTTTTCTTGCCACCGCCGCCGGAGAACTACTGTCCTTCGCCGGGCTCAAAGGAGTAGCCAGAAGCTGCCGCCAAGGCTTCCAGCGAGCGCAGCCCCACGTAGGTGCGGCCGTTGATAATCCAGGTGGGATAGCTGGTGATCCCCGCTTCTGTGCATTCTTGGGCTTGGGGCGTACCGGGGCCGTTGGGGGAGCATTCCACGTAGGGCACCTGTTCAAAAGCCGACCCAAACAGCTCCTTCTGCTCCTGACAATGGGGGCACCAATAGGCCCCGTACATGGTGCCGCCGATCTGCCGCAGGTGGGCCGCCAACCCTGCCGCCAGGGGGCTGGGTGGGGGAACTTGGTTGGCATACACCCCAATGGTGGCCACCAAGGTGAGAAAGCTTACGAGAATATAGCTGAAGGCCAGCTTGCCCCAATCCAGCCAGCGGTGGCCCAGCAGGGTTACCGCCCACAGCCCCGCCACCAAGACTATGGCGGTGGTGCAATACAGACAAAACTGCCGCAGCACCGCCACCATCAGGTAAAGCATGTACATCTCGAAGGCGGTCATGGCGGAAACCAGGCCAAACAGGGCCGGCCAGCGCCACCGCTTCACCAGCGGGATGCCATCCGGCAAAACCGCCAAGGCCAAAACGGCCAGAAACCCCAGTAGGCCAACTGTTGCCGTCGGGATCCCCAAAAACTCTGCCCAACGGCTGGAGAGCACCAGGTCACACCCCCCATCTCCTGTGCAGAAAGCGGCAGGTTGATCGGTCAGCTTGGTGTAGGTAAGGTAGGCCGTCAACAGGGATCCCAAGCCCGCCAAGGTTGCCAAGATCGGGCGAGCATGGCGCTGTAGCCAGGTCTCTTCTTGGGCTTTGAGTTTGAGATAAGAGGCCATGGGGGGTTCAGCAGTTGGACACCCCCGATTATAGTGGGGCGGAGCGGGTCTCGTCCTTGGGATCCGGCGCAGAAGCGCTGCTCGAGCGCCGCACTTGGGCAGCAAACCTATCCCCCAGCGGCTCCAGCTCCCACCAGGATCCCAGCTTGGGGTCAGAGATGGGCCGGTCGCAGATCCCCCAGCGGCGACGAAAGTAGCGGGCCAGATCTTTTTCGGCCAGAGCCAGATACACTGGCCGGCCATGGGGACAGGTGTGGGGATTGGCGGTGCGCTGCCAGGCTTCCAGCAACTGTTGCATCTGCTCCAGGGTCAGGGGGATCCCGTTGCGCAGGGCGCCACGACAGGCCACCGCCACCTGGGCCGCTTCCAGGTCAGCGCAGCGGCTCAATTCTCGGAGGGATCCCTGCACCTCCTCCGGATCTTCCGACCACAAGGCCAGCGGCAGGCGGCGCATCAGATAGGTGTTGGGGCCAAAAGGCTCCGGCTCCAGGCCCAACTGCTCCAACTGCTCCACCGCTTGGGAGGATAATCCCTCCAGCATGACCGGCATCTGCAGCTCCACCGGCTGCCAATGCCGTTGGATGTACTCGTAGCGCACCCGCTCGTGGGCCAGGTGCTGTTCCACCAGCCACAGCCCCTGAGGGTGCTCCGCCAGGATGTAGGTGCGGTAGAGCTGGGCTAGGGCCTTTAGAGGAGGTAGGGGGGTAGACGGCTGGCCAGAGGGAGCTGGATCTGGGCTTTTGGGACTTGAGGTAACCCTGTAGACCGACTTGGCCTCGCTAGCCCGGATGAGATGCAGCGAGCGGCGGCTGGCTTGCTCCGATCCCGATTGCAGAAGAGCGTGCAAGTGCTGGCGCAATTGCTCCTGTCGGATCTCCGGATCCTGTAGATAGAGCTCACTCTTAGCAGGATGGCGATTCCAGTCCACCTGCTCAGGTGGCAAGCGCAGATGCACCACCACCAGCGGGTAGCGGTGGCGAGGCAAGGTGTGCTGAAAGACTGACTGGATCAGCCGTTGCCACTCCGGCATCTGCACAAAGCGCCCGTTGACGGCCACGCGGATCCAATCGGGGCGGGGGCGATGCAGGCGATCCGGCAGGCCCAGCACCACTTCCCAATCGCTATCCCCCTCCTGGATCCGCTGATAGCGCAGATCCGAAAGATCCACCTGCGGCAACACTTGTAGCAGCAGATCTTGCAGAGACTGGCCTGGCCACAGGCTGAGCAACAGTTGCCCCTCCTGGCGCACCTGCCAACTGACCCAAGGATGGGCCAAGGCCGCATTCTGCACCAGCGTCAAGAGCGGGCGAGTCTGGGGCAGGGAGCAGCGGCGCAAGGGCCAATCGGCAAACAAATCCGCCACCGTCACCACCGTTCCCAAGGCAGTGGCTGCCGGCTGCTGGTGGGCCAGCTCCCCTTGGCGGTCGTAGGTGGCCAGCCAGCCGTGGGCATCGTCAGCGTGGCGGGTCTGAATGGTCAGGGATCCCAGCCGGGCCAGGCTGTGCAAGGCTTCGCCCCGAAACCCCAGGCTGCAACCGTCCAACTTGCTGGTGGTGTGGCGACGGGCCACCTGCTCCAGCTCCGAAGCGGGGATCCCTTGGCCGTTATCGGCCACCCGCACCTGCCAGCGGCTGGGCCAGATCTCCACCTGAATGCGGGTGGCCTGAGCATCGAGGGCATTTTCCAGCAATTCTCGCAGAGCAGCCCCCAGCGAGTCGATCACCTCTCCCGCGGCCATCTGGGCGATCCGCTCTGGGTTCAGGGGTTGGATTTTGGACATGGAGTGAGTTGAGAAAGCAGACTCTCTTCCTGCCAGCTTGTCGCCAAAAGGCCAACAGCGCCGAGCTTTAGCTTAGCTCTCTCCCTCTGTTGCCAGTGGACAGCGCCTTGCCAATGGTTTTCATTAACTTCAAGGCTCCCCTCAGGCCAAGTGAAGGATTGAGGTTCCGCCTTCCTGCCCATCGGTAACCGCCAAGAACTTCGAGAAACTTCGAGAACAAGAGAGCTGAGCGGGTGGCCAGTCATAAGGAAACCTTAAAATCCCAAGGCCAGCCATCAGCCTCTACTAGGATTTAAATAGTAAAACTTCTCATTAAGGAGGAGATTATGGCAGCACAGCAAGCTCCGGCCCGAGAGCTATTCAAGGAGGCTTTTGAGAATCGCTACACCTGGGACAAAGACTTTCCTGGCTACCGAGCTGAGATAACCTACTTTCCCAAAGAAGGTGACAGCAGCCTCTCCTTCTCAGGAGTTGTGAGTATTGACCGCAACATGAAGATCGATGTTGCCGGCGTCGAGGACGAGGAGATCCGCCAGAAAATACGGGAACAGATGTGGGAAGTCATGGTGCATCGCGTTCGTCATTCCTTCGACGAGGAACACGGTGGCCACACCTTTGCCTATGGAGAGCCACAAAATTCAGACATCACTGAAGTTCTTGTTTCGGGCTTATCTTCTACCGATAGGTACTGGGTTCAGGGCAAGCACATTCAAATGGTACATCGCCATCTTGCCAATCGGACAATTACAGTCTCAGTTCAAGAGTTTTACGATACAGGTGAGGGCTACCTACCCACTCACTACACTGCTGAGTATTGTAGCCCAGGAACTGGAGAAAAAACTCAAGCAAAGATGATCTACGAAGATCGTTATCAAAAAATAGGTCGGTATTGGATTCTGGTTGAGAGAAGAATTTGGGAAGAGCAGGATGGCCAAAAAAGTTCATCCCCTCAACTTTTCCTCTTCTCTAATATTCGATTTTTCGAATAGCTGAGAAAAATAAGTTTTTCTTTGCGGCTGTGGGCATCTCTCATTATAGAAGGTGATGAGGTGCTCACAGCCAAGCTCAAAACAGATGGCCACAGGGTACAGCCTGTTAAAGACTCAAGGGGTACAATAGCAGCACTTAGCAAACCAACTTCGGAAGGAGGATGGATTGATCAGTAGTAAAGAAGTCTTCACTATCTGCTCCATGCTATATTTCCCAATTCTGCAAAGCTGCCGAATAAAATGCTTCAACACCGACCACATCATCTCAATGGGATTCAACTCCGGCGCATACACAGGCAGGTATAGGATTCGTGCTCCTGTCCCCCTAATCAATTCCTCAACTTCCCGACTCTTGTGGATATTTAAATTGTCCATAATCACAACCTTCCTCGCATC
>NZ_AXUX01000001.1:1920251-1940239 GCF_002760475.1 Synechococcus sp. 63AY4M2
ATTGCCATCACTTCCTGCCGATGTTGTTCCAAAATGCCCACTCGCTTGGTGCCTGCTTTCTTAGGGGCTAAATCTTGAGTTTGTTGGTACTGACGCACCCAGCGGTGTACTGTTCTTTTGGTCACCATGAAGCGTTTAGCTACCTGGCGGATGGAGGTGTTACCTGCCTGATAGGCTGCTACAACTCTTTGCCGCAAATCCAAAGAATGAGTCGGCATTCCTTTCTCTCCTTCCTCTTGAATACCTGTACCCTATTTTAAATTAAAAGGCTGTATCTTTTTTGGAGTTACCTATGTCTAAGCTGGACTTAAAAAATGCACCTGGACACCAGGTACTGGCTGCGGCAGGTAAAAAGGCACTTCGACCGGGGGGCTTTGGCGCTACCGAACGGCTCTTCAAGTTTGCCGAGTTCCGTCGAGGAGAAACTGTGCTGGAACTTGCCTCAGGCCTTGGCTACACGGCTATTCGATTGGCAAAGCGCTATGGCATACATGTTACCGGCATTGAGAAAAATCCAGATAACATTGCTCGCACTCGCGCTAATGTTTCTGCAGCAGGGCTAGCCGGCCAAGTTGAGATCCTCGAGGGCGATATCTTTCACCTAGATCAAATCGATCAGAAATTTGACTATGTCTTGGCGGAAGCTATTTTAACAATGCAGTCCGATGCAGGAAAATCTAAGATTTTGTCAGGGATTTACAATTGCCTCAAGCCAGGGGGTAAGTTCCTCAGCCATGAGCTGCGAGTTGAGGGATCCAACAGCGACGCTATCCGCAAGGAGTTATCCTCCGTAATCCATGTCAATGCCAATCCTTTATCTACTGACAGCTGGCTTGCAACTGTTCAGCAAGCAAATCTTACGGTTGTCCAGTATGCCACCGGCCCCTTAACTTTGCTCAATCCCGTTGCTATTGCTACAGAGGAAGGATTGCCGACGCTCTTAACTATGGTGTGGAATGTGCTTACACGTCCTGTAATCCGGCAGCGGATCTTATCTATGAAGCAAATCTTTAGCCGATATCGAAATAACCTAGGCTACATCATACTGATCGCCAAGAAGGAGGCTTAATGATGTCTCTTGTCTCCCCTGAGTCACCTTTTTTGCAGCTCAAAGATCACATTGCTTATTCTGTGGAAGGAGTTCTCAGCAAGATCATTTGGAAAAGTGAAGTCTGCCAACATACTCTTTTCTGTATGGCGGGAGGCACAAGTATTTCCGAGCATACCTCCACAAGGGACGCTACTCTCCACGTCATTGAAGGAACTGGAGTCTTAACCCTTGCAGGTGAGAAGATCTCTCTATCTCCGGGCATATTTGTCTTAATTTCGGCAAATGTTCCCCATGAGTTAGAAGCCACTGCTGACCTTGCTTTTGTTCTGACTTTATCAAAGGCAAGTTAAGAACGCCGCCTTTTACTCAGCCAGCCGCTTAACATCGCCAAAGCAAACATTCCCAGCAAAGCAAAGCCCAGCAGCCACCTTCCCTGCTCTAGGATCCCTGCCCCCAGAGCCACTACTGGGGGTGTAGAGACGGCAATGCCCAAAGCTAGGGCGAGAAGAAAGTTCTGCCATTTTATTTGGGTTAGGCCGGCGGCGTAGGCGACAAAGTCGAATAGGCCCGTCATTAAAAAACCAGCTGTAAGAAAAATATTGTTTTCCAGATAGTTAGCTGAAAGGGCATCGACTTTGTACATCCATTGTCGCCCAACTACTCGCTGTACTAGGTCTCTACCAAACTTTCTGGCTAGGTAGAAGTTAAGTGTACAAGAGATAAAATCAGCAATTGCAATGTAAAGGATTCCCGATCCAAATCCAAAGAGGGCTCCTGCCAAGATGGAGTAAAGGGTGCTGGGTATGGCAGGAATAATAATACTCAGGGAGCGTAATCCAATCAGGGCAAGGGGTGCCCAGGGGCCTAGTTTTGCTATAAATTCTCGAGTTGCCTCTGGATCTAAGCGACGGGCCAGCAAGATGGCAGCTAACAGGACAACAAGCAACAACAGCAGTGAGAGGATGTCTTTCCTTTTTCTGGAATTGATTTTGCTGCTAGAGGACAAATCCTCTGAGGGGGTAGGGGACGATCCTACTGACTCGCCATCTGCTGACTTGTCAAAGGTAGTGCCGGGCGGATAATAGAGTTCATCCTTCAGGATCCAACCTGTTTTCTGTTGCAGATAGGCATGTGTGCTCAAGCCCAGACGCTTTGCCTCGGTGGCAACAGCCTTGTAGTCTAAGCCCAATAGCTCGCAGAGCTCTTTTTGTCGAATACCAGAAGGTGGCTGCATAGGGCAAAAGATCTCTACTTTCTCTGCTAGATGCTTAAGGTTTCCGAGGGATGCTCGAAGTAGGCATGATTTTCATAAGGCTTGTTTTGCTAGTGTAGAAGGTGTCATGTATTTTGCTTTTTAGAGGTTGATAATGATCTTGTGTATTGGCGATGTTCTTAGTTTAGCAGAATTGCAACAGATTCTGTCCCTCATAGCCGATGCTGAATTTGTGGATGGTGCTCTGACGGCAGGCTGGAATGCCAGGCTTGTCAAAAACAATAGGCAAATGCCAAAGGGATCCCTTCAGCAACGGAAGATAGAGGAGATTATCTTGGCAGCTCTAGAGCGTAATTTGTTGTTCCAGATGGCTGCCCGGCCCAAGCTCATTCATTCCATTTTAATTAGCTGCTACGAAGCGGGAATGTCCTATGGCACTCATACCGACGATGCGCTGATGCTCGATCGGCATCAGCTGATGCGCACGGATATTTCCTTTACGCTATTTCTAAGTGCCCCTGAAGACTATGATGGCGGTGAGCTGAAGATCGAGAGTAGCGAGGGGGAGCAAGCCTACAAGCTGCCGGCGGGTGCTTTGATCCTCTATCCTGCTTCCACCTTGCACCGAGTTGAGCCTGTAACCCGTGGGATCCGCTATGCTGCCGTCAGTTGGGTTCAAAGCCTAATTAGGGATCCGCAAGAACGCGAGATCCTCTTTGATTTACAGACTGTGCGGCAGCAGATGTTTCAGGAATCGGGCAAGACACGCCACTTTGATTTGATCTCCAAAGTTTACGCGAACCTGCTGCGGAAATGGGCAGAGCTCTAGAGGGATCGAAGAAAATAGAGCAGGGCTTCTCTGTCTTCAGCAGCCATATTTTTAAAGATCTCGCGGGAGCGTTCAGCTTCTCCCCCATGCCAGAGAATGGCCTCCTCGAGGCTGCGGGCGCGGCCATCGTGCAAATAGCCGGAGGAGGGCAGAACTGTCTGCGACAAGCCGATGCCCCACAAAGGGGGGGTGCGCCATTCTCGGCCCGTGGCCTCGAAGTCAGCGCGGCCATCTGCTAGTCCTTCGCCCATGTCATGCAACAGCAAATCGGTGTAGGGGTGGATGACTTGGTTGGCCAGGGCAGGGATCTCATGAATGCCGGTTTGTAGCTCTGGTCGGTGACACTTGGCGCATTGGGCTTGGACGAAGAGCTTTTCCCCTCGCTGAACTTGGGGATCCTGCCAAAGGGCGCGGCCAGGCACGGCCAGGGTTTGCACGTAAACGGTTGTCGCTTGGAGAGTGGCCTCGTCGATATCTTGGCTGCCATCCGCGGCCGGAAAAAGAGGATTCGTGACACCCATGTCGTTGGCGTAGGCGGCCGCAGCTTGTTGCCTGAGGTTGGGGGTATTGGCTTTCCAACCAAACCGTCCCAGCACCAGACGCTGCTGCTCTTGATCCCAAACCAAGTTGGGGCGGCCAGAGATGCCATCCCCATCGGCGTCGTCAGGATCGGCTGCTGCCAGGATCCTAGAAGCGGGAACGGCCTCCAGTAGGCCCGCTCCAAACACCGGCTGGGGGATCCGCAGGGAGATGAGGACAGGATCGATGGGCGATCCCTCCAGAGTTAACAGCTTTACAACAGGAGAACGCAGCCTGTAGGGAGTTCCGTCGGCGTACTCTCTGGTCTGCTCTACCCAGTGCAACTCCACCTTGGCCTCTGGCCGATAGCCCCGAACGGCCTTTTCTTGAACCTGCGTGCCGATGCCGGCCACAGGGGGAGTGTTGCTATGAGGAGCAATGGCCTCCCATCCAAAAGGCTGGGGATCCCCGCTTCTATCCAGGGATCCAACCTGGCTGACTCTGACGACCCGCTGCCCCTTGTCAGGAAAACCTCGGCCGTTTTTAACATGACAACCGGCGCAGGAGTTGTTGTTGAACAGAGGCCCAAGGCCGGGGTTAACAGGCGCCGGAGCGGTGACGAAGCGAGCCTCAAAGGCGATGTCCCCCAGGGCATGCAACCTGGCCCAGCGGGGATCCAAGTTGGGAGCCGGCTGCTCGTAGGCTGTTGAGGTGCGGTTCCAAAGGGTTGTTTCGCCACCCGCTCGAGGGGGCAATGGCTGGGATCCCTCTGGGGCAGCGGGGAAAGCCAGAAAGCTCGCCGCCCAAAGAGAGGCCAATCCCAGCATGAAAATCTGGAGAAGACGACGCATCGGCTATCAAAATATCGGCAACTCAGCTCTTTTGGGACTTTCTTACTACTGCAGGAGCGGCACAACTTCCTGAGCAAAGCTGTCGAAAGCGTCTTCAATTTTTTCCATAGCGGCAGTAATAGATCCACGGGCATTGGCATCGCAAAGGCTTTTTTCGATAGGGGCAGGGATCCCCTGGAGAGCCGCCGCCGCTGCTTGTAACTCCGACTGAATTTGACTATCCAAATTGGGATTGATGTCCCGGACAAATTGGCTCAGGCCACGACCTTTTCTATCTCTAAATCCGCCCAAGTAAGCATACTGAACGCTGCGCACATTGGCCTGGAACTCCGGCAGCGAATGGTGGGCAAAGCGACTTTCCAGCAGAAAAGGATTTTGCTGGGCGAAGGCTTCGCCAATTTTGACCTTGCCCAGCTCGTCCAACATGCCGAGAATACCTTGGGCTATTTCTTCAGCAGCAGCTTGCAGCGTGAGATAACTCTTGCTGCCCTCGCCGGCTTTTACCCATTCTTCGCGAAAAGCAGGCAGCCCTTGCACTCCCTCTGTCCAGCTTTTGAGCAGCTTTGCCGCCGTATCCGCCAAAACTGGGCCAAGGGCAGCCAAGTACTCCCGATCCCGCTCGGTAAAGTCTTGCAAAGACTTGTTGTTATCCACGCCAAAGAGCAAGAAGGCCACGGCATGAAATCCCTTTTGCCCGCTTTCCAACTCGGCCACGGTCTCTGGAGTGAGGGGATCGCCGCTGTTGAGAACTTCCAGCACCTCCACCTCGTTCAGGGGCCATTCGTCCAAATCCGCATCCAGCCCCAAATAAGCCGCCGGCCCAAAGGCAAAAGCCTCGCTCTCCTCCCAAGTGATGCGGGCAACAGACCAAGCCTGGCGAGCCGCTTGCAAAGTCTGGGCATTGGGATCTTGCACGAAGGCCTGGATGGCCTGAGACAGGGCCTGGGTATCGGCGACCAACTGCTCATAGGCAGGGATCACCACCTGATCGGCAAAGTCGAGCAAAATCTGCCGATCCTGAAACCGCTGCTCAGGAGAGAGCACAACGGCTGGCCGGCCAGAGCCTGCCCCTTCTTCCCCACCCTCGCCGCCGCCATCCACCGGGATAGGCCGACACTCCGGGTTCATTTGAGCTGCCTGCTGAGGCGAAGCCTGGCTCAGGGCCGGTGGATCCCCGCCGCCCGCAGCCGAGGGATCCTTTTGGGTTTCCCCGCAAGCGGCCCCGCTGACCAGAACATAAAGCCCTATCCCCGTCCACAGCTTCAGATACCTCGACATCTCCTCCGACTCCTTTGCCCTCGACTTGGCCAACTTTGGCTTGATTGTAATCCAGCTATTGCGACTCAATCTTAAGAAGGGAGAGATTTTTATCACCGGCTGCCACCGGATCGCCCGGCTCGTCCCTCTGCGGGCCAGCTTCCATCTGCAGCTTCCCCAGGTGGGGCTATGGGCGGATACAAGTCCGACTCTTAACAAAACTTAACTCTAAAGACATTGATATTTGTTTGCAAGAAGCCTAGAGTAGGTCACAGCTCGCTGTTGAGATTTACTCTCAACAGTTGGTTACGTGTCTCGAAAGGATGTGTCCGTGCGGCCAGAGGCGGGCCTGGGGCAAGGTCTCTGGCCTTTTCCTAGAAAAGCTTGTTTAGAAACGCAAGAGGAGCGGAGATGACAGCGACGACACTCAAGCAAGAAGGGGGATCTAGCTCGCAACAACAGATCCCGTGGTGGGCGGGCAACGCCCGTTTGACCGATCTTTCTGGCCGGCTGCTGGGGGCGCATGTGGCCCATGCCGGGCTGATCGTTCTCTGGGCAGGGGCGATGACCCTGATCGAGTTGGCCAAGTTTGACCCCAGCCGACCGATGTATGAGCAGGGGCTGATTCTCTTGCCCCACCTGGCCAGCTTGGGGCTGGGGGTGGGATCCGGCGGGGAAGTCCTGGATACGGATATCTACTTTGCGGTGGGAGCAATCCACCTCATCAGCTCTGCCTTTTTGGGGTTTGGCGGCATTTTTCATGCCCTGCGCGGGCCGGCGGTGCTGGATCCCAAAGCCTTTCCCCTGTTTAGCTACGACTGGCAAGACAAAAACAAGATGACCACCATCCTAGGGATCCACCTGGTGCTGCTGGGATTGGGAGCCTGGCTTTTGGTGCTCAAGGCAGTGGTGTTTGGCGGCTTGTTCGACCCGGTGGCAGGAGAGGTGCGCCTGGTGTCTCCCAACTGGAACCCCTTTGGCCACCTGTTGGGCATAGAAGGGCGCCACTGGATCGCCGGGGTGGACACTTTAGAAGACGTGGTGGGCGGCCACCTCTGGCTGGGCTTGCTCCTGGTGGCAGGTGGGGTTTGGCATATCGCGACCAAGCCTTTTGCCTGGGCAGAACGGATTTTTATCTGGTCTGGGGAAGCTTATCTTTCCTACAGCTTGGGAGCTTTGGCCTTGATGGGATTTATTGCCGCCTATTTCGTTGCCGTTAACCCAGTGGTCTATCCCGAAGTTTTCTATGGGCCGCTGCTGCAGGTGGGCTTGGATCGCTATCCCTTCTTTGAGCAAGGGGGAGCTCTCACGTCTAGGGTTTGGCTGGCCAATGCCCACTTTTGGCTGGCCTTTTTCTTCCTTCAGGGCCACCTTTTCCATGCCCTGAAAGCCCGAGGATTCAATTTCCGTACCGGCAGAGTAGAGCTCGCTGCACAGCAGGCCTAACGGCACGCTGAAGGCATTGACTATCTAGCCATCTGATTTTGAGCTTCGCACTTGCAGTTTCGAGGTAGGAGCAATGGCAAAAATAGGTCTATTTTTCGGCACTCAAACCGGAAATACCGAAAGAGCTGCCGAGATGATTCAAAAAGAGCTGGGCGAAGACAATGTAGATTTAATTGACATTGCCGAGGCCAGCATTGAGGACTTTGAGAAGTACGACTACTTAATCATCGGCTGTCCAACTTGGAATATTGGGGAGCTTCAGGCTGATTGGGATGGTTTTTTCCCAAATTTGGATGAGATCGATTTTTCCGGTAAGACGGTAGCCTATTTTGGAGTTGGGGATCAGTTGGGCTATCCCGACAACTTTCAAGATGCCATGGGGATCCTGGCCCAAAAAATTGCCGAGCGCGGCGGAAAAAACGTCGGCTTCTGGCCTACAGAAGGCTACGAGTTCAATGAGTCCAAGGGAGTGGTTAACGGCGAGTTTGTCGGCCTTGCTCTGGATGAAGACAATCAGCCGGAGCTGACGGAAAAACGAATTAAAGAGTGGACGGCCAAACTCAAAACACTCTTCAATCTGTAATCTCAAACTCGGCTTCTTAGCTTGTTGTGGATACTGTGGGAGTTTGTCATGACTGGCGCAGTTCTATCTTCATCGCCTACCTCTGCTGAGGGATCCCCTCAGGTGAGCTGGCTGGCGGGCAATGCTCGCTTGGTGAATCTGTCCGGAAAGCTGCTGGGGGCCCACGTGGCCCATGCGGGGTTGATCATGCTGTGGGCCGGCGGCATGACTTTGTTTGAGGTGGCCCACTGGGATCCAAATCAACCTATGTACAGCCAGGGGCTGATTTTGTTGCCCCATCTGGCCAGCTTGGGCATCGGCGTCAACGCAGAAGGGGTGGTTACGGATCCCTATCCCTTTTTTGTCGTGGGCGTTCTGCACCTAATTGCCTCGGCAGTGCTGGGGGCAGGAGGGATCTTCCATGCCCTTTTGGGACCAGAGGTGCTGAGCAAGGGGAAAACCTTTGCCGAGTTTTTCGGCTACGACTGGGAAGACGACGACAAGATGACCACCATCCTCGGCATCCACCTGCTGCTGCTGGGGCTGGGTGCATGGCTGCTGGTGGCCAAGGCTCTCTTTTGGGGAGGGCTGTACGATGCTCAACTGGGCCGCGTGCGCGTAGTTACGGATCCCACCCTCAATCCGCTGCGGATCTTTGCCTACCTGACGCCGCTCATGGGCCAGCAGGGCATGGCCGCCGTGAACAATCTGGAAGATCTGGTGGGAGGGCACATCTATGTCGGCCTGCTCTGTGTGCTGGGGGGATGGTGGCACATAGCCACACGGCCCTTTGCCTGGGCCAAGCAAGTCTTGATCTACTCGGGCGAAGCCTACCTCTCCTACAGCCTGGGGGCCCTGGCCTACATGGGCATCTTGGCGGCCTATTTTGTCAGCGTCAACGAGATCGCCTATCCGGTGGCTTTCTACGGGCCGCTGGGGCTGGCTGCCGACGAGATGGGTGTGGTGAGCAGCCGCACCTGGTTGGCCACAGCCCACTTTGTCTTGGGGATCCTGTTTTTGGCGGGGCACATCTGGCATGCCATCCGGGCGCGGGCGGCAGCCAGCGGCTTTGACTTCCAGCGCGGGGGCTGGGTGCGAGCCACAGATCCCCAGGTGGGCAACTTGGACACGCCGGTAAACCAGGGCGATCTCACCCTGCTGCTGCTGCAAAACCTGCCCATCTACCGGGAGGGCTTGTCGCCTTTCCTGCGCGGTTTGGAGATCGGCATGGCCCATGGGTACTTCCTGGTGGGGCCGTTTTACAAGTTGAGTCCGCTGCGGAATTCGGAGCAGGCCCTGACGGCAGGGACGCTGGCGACCATCGGCCTGGTGCTGATCCTGACGGTTTGTCTCTCCATTTACGGACGGGTGTCCTTTCCTCGCTCGCGGCTGGTGGCAGTGGTCAATACCCCCTACGGCGAGGTGGCCTATCCGACGCCGGGCGTGCAACTGATGGCCGAATCGCAGGGATCCCCTCAGCCGGTGCGCGTGCCGGCAGGCTCTGAGGATTTGCCGGAAAACTTGCGCACCCGCGCCGGTTGGAGCCAGTTGGCCGGAGGGTTTCTGGTGGGCGGCGTTGGCGGTGCCCTGTTTGCCTACATGCTCCTGGGCAGCGGCGATGTGGTAGCCCAGATTTTGCCGGGGCTGTAAAGGAGGGTTGAGGCTTCTCAAAGCAGGGAGGGGAGATCCTCATCCCCTCCTCTCTGTCGAGATCTGGCTCTACCTTTTGCCTGCCGGCTTCTGGATCCGATAACCCTTTTTTATGAAGCTTTTGTCAGCCAGCAACTTTAATCTTTCGACCGTCGAAATGAGATGGCTAAAATGAGCTTAGGTTCCGCTTCTGCGCCTTCTTTTGAAGCACTTTATTTGGGCGTTTCTCCCAGTCTAAAGCTTTTCGATCGGCCTCTGTTGGGATCCCTGGGAAAATGTTTCCGTGTAGCCTACTGGGAGTATCACCAAACCCAGGATGAGCCCTGTAGTTTGGAGACAGTCGTGACGCTGCTATACGAATACCTAAAAGCTTGGGATCGACCGGTACATCTCATCGGCCACGGCTTGAGCGGGGTGGTTGCCTATCTTTTTGCCTACTATTACCCCCAGCGGATACGGTCTCTAACCCTGCTGGCTGTAGGCAGTCAGCCTGCCGCCACCTGGCATGCCCATTTCTACGTGCAACGAAAAATGTTTTGCTGTAGCCGAGAACAGCTCCTGGTGCGTATAGCTCAGAGCCTTCTGCCAGCTTCAGAACAGTGGCGAGCGCGCTCACTCTCCCGCGCCCTGGCTAAAGATTTAGACACTTCCCCCATACCTCATTCCCTATTTCAGGTGGTAGCGATTCCAGCCCAGAAAGTGCCGGTGCCGATGTTGGTTTGCGCCAGCGAGGATGATCCCATTGTGGATCCTGCTTCGCTGGAGCAGTGGGGAAACTACTTAAAGCCAGGGGATCAAATGTGGTTTTGTCCTGGGGGGCGACACTTTTTTCACTATTCTTTTCCAAGTTTGGTCAACTTGAAAATCATGGATTTCTGGCAAAAGCTGCAGCAATTGCAGACCAGCCTTGCCTGAAAGACTGGCCTTTGTCCTTAGCTCAACTGCGAGTTTTGTCAGCAACCCCCAACCCCCGCAGATTGCTGGTGGCTCTAACCCTCCAAACAGACAGAAAGAGCTCTCATGCCATAGGGATCTCATCGCCGCCCACAGCGCCCCCAGAGAGACGGCGTCCACCCGGCTCCCCGCTAGAAGTAAAATGGGAGGGGTCGAGCCGGGCTTAAGCGGGGGATCCGCGACTAGGTTCGACAAGCTGCTCTTTCCCATCGACAACTCGCGCGAGACCAGCCACGCCTTGCCCTTGGTGGCAGACCTAGCGCAGCGCTGCAAAAGTCGGGTGTACTTGCTCTCGGTACTGGACAACATGGAGCTTGACGCGGAGCGAGCAGAACAAGCCCGGCAGAACATTCAGAACCTGCCCAAACAGACGGAGCTGGGCCTGCAGTAAATCGGCATCAACAGCGTCAAGAGCGAGTATCGCGAGGGAAAAGTACCCTTCGTCATCTGCGACGTGGCGGACGAGCTGGAGATCAGCCTGATCGTGATGGGATCCCGCAGCCTCAGCCTGTCTGCCGAGGGGCAGAACAACTCCGTCAGCCACCGCCTCATCGACCTTGCTCCCTGCCCGGTGCTGGTCGTGCCCTGAGAAAAGGGATCCCGGTCAGCGTGATCCTGTAGAGTACCCTAGGGCGGGGTCTTGCCAAGTCCAAACAATGTTGCCTTGTGTAACAGCACGGCTGTCACTGTTTGTCTTCTCTAAAAGTCTGCAGTACAACGAAGAGCAAGATACAGCTTTGTCCGACTTCGGGGGAGGTCTGTAGAATCAGCAGGATCCCGGCATACGCACATCTGTATTAACTTCAGAAAGTGTGGCCGGAAGAAGCTGTGAGCCTCATTACCAGCAACAGCCGGTCAGTTCCCTTCCGAGAATCGTCATGGAAAGTCGTGGTTACAACAAGGCCTCCCAGAAGACTTTTGAGGTGATGCGGCATTTCGCAGAAACCTACGCCAAACGTACCGACACTTTTTTCTGCTCTGATCCTACGATTACGACAGCGGTGATCGAGGGCTTGGCTCTGCACAAAGAGCAATTGGGCGCTCCGCTCTGCCCCTGTCGTTTTTATGAAGACAAAGAGGCGGAAGTGAAAGCCGGCTATTGGAACTGCCCCTGTGTACCCATGCGGGAGCGAAAGGAATGCCACTGTATGCTCTTTTTAACTCCAGATAACCCCTTCGCCGGCACCAGCCAAACCCTAGAGGAGGTGCCCCTAGAGTACCAGGCGAAATAGTCGGCAATGCGTCTGTCTCTGGGTTGAGCGACAAAGACCAGTATAATCGGGAAATAGTTGAGTGGTTGATAGTCGCACGAGGAGGAAACTCTTTTTATGACTCCCTCACTGGCTAATTTTCTCTGGAGCTTGGTGTACGGCGCAGTGGTGCTGGGGCTTCTCTTCGGCGCCATCGTCTTCGTCAGCCAAAGAGATAGGGTGCGTCGTCGCTGATCCCTCTGCTCGCGCTGATGCTCTACTTCTTTGCTGTTGTTGCTGAGTGGAAAGAGACTCGGGTGCTAAGGTTTGCTCTGGTAGGCAACTGCCAGGGTGCTTTGTCCACCTGTCAGGGATCCAGCCGGGTTGAGTGACAACCGGATCGACGTGCTTGGCGCCGTTGTTGCTAACGCTCACAAAAAAGGATAGCTTGGTAGCCCCGCACTTGAGTGCGGGGCGGAAAAGCCCGCTAGCCACTTTAGTCGCTTACCCATGATGGGGGTCGTTGATATAGTTTCATAGCTCAAACAACCTCTTCCTGACTTCTCCCACCAACACCTTTTTCCTTCTCTTTGGCCAAAAAATGAGATGAACAACCGCTAGCCCCACACCATGGTTGTAGTGATTGTACCGTTGACTTTCCTCTCGCACTATCGCTTGCCCATGTCAGACTGCGGTTGTCATGCCGCTTGCCAACAATGATGGAGTACGGCTGTCAGCAGGTTATAGTCAGGAACAGAGAGCTAGTCCCCCTATTAGTGTGTCAACAGTCTAATAAGCAACTGTGCTTTGTACTATGCGAGACAAGTCTATTTCAAAACGAAGCGATGGGCAAGCTATGGTGAGCTTTGCGCTGAGATGGGGAGAACCCAAAGCAAGCACTTCATCGCAATGTATGTTTCCGCCGCGCAACAGACCTGCAAGTCTGTAGCTGAAGTGGGTCTATGCCAAGCCTGCTCGACCTCAATCGCTGGATCCGAGAAAAGCTTTAGCAATTGACCACGGAGTCAACAACTGGCTTACGTGCGTTAGCAACTTAGGACATAGCTTCATCATTGGTGGCCGCAAAGTCAAGTCCTTTAACCAGGGGTACAACAAGGAGCTGGCTAGGCTCAAGACTCACAAACTGCCGGGGTTTTGATTGCAAAAGCTTGGTCGAATTACGGAAAAAAGAAACCGGCGGATGCGGGATGCAATCCACAAAGCTGCGCGCAAGGTCATTGACTTCTGTTTACACCACTCAATTGGGAGAATCGTCTTTGGTTGGAACAAAGAACAAAAACAAGAATGCGGCTTTAACCAAAACTTTGTTTTCATTCCAACAGGTCGGTTCAAGGAGCGTATTGCGCAATTATGTCAGCATTATGGCATGGAGTTTATTGAGGTAGAGGAGGCGTACAGCTCGCAGGCAAGCTTCCTAGATGGAGATGAGCTACCTAATTATGGTGAAAAACCCGACGGGTGGAGACCCTCTGGGCTGAGGCGAATGCTGCCGCCAACCTGCTTAAGAAAGTCAGCAGAACCTTGGGGCTTTGCCTTCAGGAACTGTCTAGAGGCGCTTTGACAACGCCGTTACGGGTTCTTTTGTGGACTGCGTAAGAATCCCCCGCCTTTAGGCGGTGGGAGTGTCAATCTTGATCTCCACATAGCAGCAGGGATCCCCACTGCCGGCAAAGGTCATCGGGATCCCTCCTTCAAAGGCGGTCATCACGTAGGCTTCCAGCTTGCCCACCTGTTTGGCCAGAGCAGCAGAGAGCGACTTGAGCAGCGCCTCTACAGCGGCAGGTTCCGGCTTTAGAGGCGTTTGCAACTTGATCAAGGGCATAGGCACTGCTTTTTGTCGACAAGTTGATCTTGCCGTTGCCGGCTTGTTTTTTGCGGGATCCCCCTGTGGTAGCTTAGCTGCAGAGTTCCGCCGATCCCCATGGAGCAGAGGAAGCCGGTCAGTTCTGAGCCTAACCACCCCACTCGAGCTGAGGCAGGGCCGCAGGAGGTGCGAACCGAGGCTGCTCCTGCCCCTGTCGGCCCTTACAGCCAGGGCATTGCCGCTGCGGGGCCATTTCTATTCGCCGCCGGACAGGTGGGCCTGGATCCCAAAACCGGCAAGCTGGCGGGGGAAGATGTTGCCTCGCAAACTCGGCAGGCGCTGCTGAACCTGAAAGCCGTGCTGGAAGCAGGGGGAACAAGCTTGGCCAATGTGGTGAAGACCACCGTTTTTTTGGCGGATATGAAAGACTTTGCCGCCATGAACGCGGTTTATCGAGAGTTTTTTGCCGCCGATCCGGCACCGGCCCGCTCTTGCGTGCAGGTGGCTGGCCTGCCCTTGAATGCCTTGGTGGAAATCGAGGCGGTGGCCTGCTACCGATAGCGGCGGTTAAAAGCTGCAACTCTTCAACCCCCAGATCCAGAATGTTGGCCATCTGGGCTGGGGCGACCGTTTTCCTCGGGTGCGGATCCCGGCAAGTCGGGCACCGGGTCGTAGCCTCCCGGGTGCCAAGGGTGGCAGCGGCAGAGGCGGCGGATCCCCAGCCAACTGCCTCGGATGGCACCGTAGCGCCGCACGGCTTCCAGGGTGTACTGGGAGCAGGTGGGGTAGTAGCGGCAGGCAGGCGGTAGCAGAGGGGAGATGGCCACCTGGTAGCCTCGAATCAGGGCAACTAAACCGCGAGTCAAGGGATCCGACCGTTCCGCCATAGGCCAGCGTACAAAAAGGCCATTTCCAGGCTAACGTCTGCCCTCCTGCGCAGCTCCAGACAAGAGGTTAAGATCCAAAAAGTCACCACCCAAATATACATTTCGTAATACTTCTGTTCGGGGATGCCGTGGAGACGGCTTTGCTCCTCGGCATGGTTGTAAGAGTTTCATCAGGAGTGGGCGTGAGGGCATTTGGGCGGCTACAGCCAGCACAGCGGCGCAACTTGGGCATTTTGTTCGTGGCCGGGCTGCTCTTTTGGGCCAGTCTGTCTGCGCTGTTGCCCACGCTGCCGCTCTACGTCCGGGATGTGGGCGGCACCAGCCAAGAGGTGGGCTTGGTGATGGGGGCCTTCTCGATTGGGCTGCTGGCTTTTCGTCCTTGGCTGGGGCGGCTGGCGGATGGCCACAGTCGGCGCATTGTGTTGCTCATCGGCATGGGCGCGGCGGGGATGGCGCCTTTGGGGTACTGGCTTTGGGATTGGATCCCGTGGATAGCGCTGGTACGGGCCTTTCATGGGATCAGCATCGCCGCTTTTGCCACCGCCTACGTTACTTTGGTGGCGGATTTTGCCCCGGAAGAAAAACGCGGCGAGATCTTGGGCTACATGAGCTTGGTCAATCCCATGGGTGTAGCCATCGGCCCTGCTTTGGGCGGTTTTTTGCAGGAGCTGGCCGGTTATGGCCCTCTGTTTCTCTTCGCCGCTTTGCTGGGGTTGGTGGGCTTTTTCTGTACCCAATTGGTTCGAGAGCAGCGCCGTGGGGATTGGGGATCCCTGCCCTCGGATGGGGCGTTTTGGGGCCTTGTGCTCAGCCCGAAGGTGTGCTCTCTCGCCGGGGTCATGTTGTTGGTTGGCCTGGCCTTTGGCACCCAGACCACGTTTGTGGCTCTGTTGATCCAAGAGGCCGGAGTTCCCCTGAATCCAGGTCTTTTTTATACGGCGGTGGCCCTGTCCAGCTTCGGCGTGCGCCTGCTGGCTGGTCGCGCTTCCGACCGCTACGGGCGGGGGCCGTTCATCTCGCTCAGCCTGGCCACCTATGCTCTGGCGATGGGGATCCTGAGGGTTGCCGACAGCGCTGCGGCTTTTCTCGCCGCCGGGATCGTGGTGGGGTCGGGTTTTGGCACCTTGATCCCGCTGATCTCCGCCCTGGTGGCGGATCGCTCTGAGCCGGCGGAGCGCGGTCGCCTGTTTAGCTTGGTGATGTGTGGCTTTGACTTGGGCATTGGGCTGGCGGGGCCGATCCTGGGCACGCTGGCGGGGGGGTTCGGGTATCGGGCCATGTTTGGCTACGCCGCCCTTCTGGCGTTGGCTTCCTTGGGCTCTTTTCTCTGCTTCTCCAACGGGCGACCGGGATCCTCCCTGCGCTTTGCCTTGGGCCTGGAAACCGATCGGTTTCGACAGCCAGATCCTGTCCCTTCGGAACAGCCCCAGCCGTCCCCTCCCCTGCCAACGGGATCCCGTCCTGCCCTCTAGGCACCCTGATTTTTGTCCCCAAGTCCGATTTGCCCTATCCTAGGCTGGGGTTGCTGTACAAAAAAGAACTCTGGGCAGATGGGAGCACGGGGTTGGCTTGCCCTCCTGGGATCCCTGCTGGTGGGCGCCTTAGGGGGATGGATCGAGAGCGCTTGGGGGGTAACGGTGCGGGTGGCCTTGGCCGATGCCACCGCCCCTTTGGTGGTGGGGGTTTCTCTCCCTGCCCAACTGACCAATAGCCGCCAAGAGGTGCTGGCCGAGTTGCCCCCCATGCAAGGGTTTCTGGCCCAGCCCGGCCCTCAGGGGGTGCGCCTGCAGGGGGTGGTCAGCCCGGTGTTGTTCATCGAGCCGCAAGCGGGTGGCCTGGTGGCGGTGGATGGCCGCTGGTATTCTGGCAAAGTGCTCCTGACCGGCTACAACCGCTTGCTGGCCATCAATTACGTGGATCTGGAAGACTACGTGGCCGGCGTGGTGGAAGCCGAGATGGGATCCCGCTTTCTGCCCGAGGCCCTCAAGGCCCAGGCGGTGGCAGCCCGCACCTATGTTCTTCACCACCGCAATTCCCGCGGCTGGTTTGACGTGTTTAGCGACACCCGCTCCCAGGTGTATCGGGGTCTGTCGCAGCGCTCGGCAGCCGCCCTAGCAGCAACACACGCCACCCGCGGCATCGTCATGGTGTATGGGGGGCAATTCGTGAATGCCATGTATAGCGCCAGCGCCGGCAGCCAAACCGTCGGGGTGAGCGGGATCCCTTACCTAAAAAGCCTGCCGGATTTTAGCCCCTATCCCAAGTACGGGCATGGCATCGGCATGAGCCAGTGGGGCGCCCAAGAATTGGCCCGCCGGGGCTGGACTTACCGCCAAATCTTGGCCTACTACTACCCCGGCGTCAGGTTTGGCCGGTTGCCGGATTGACCTACTCCCCCTTGCTCTGGGTTGCCAGGGGTGCCCATCTCCCCAGGTTGCCCTTCAGCCGCAAACGGGCCGGGTTCACCCTTGGCCGGCTTCTTCTGGTTAAGACCGGAGTGGACCTAAATAGGGCAGCCACAACTTTGCCCAAGAGCTTTTGTGGGCATGCCGATCCCGGCCTAGGGGACAAAACTGGCGGGCTGAGAAGCAGCAACCCAGACCACGCAATCTCCCCTCACCTCCAACCAGCCACCCCCTGGGTAGTCGGGGCTGCGGCTGCGGCGGCCTGCTTTCAGGAGCCGGATCCCGGCTTCCACCTGCTCAAAAGTCGGGTGATGGGGCAGCAGCAGCGACAAGAATTGGAACATCACCTGCCGCTGCAGAGCCAGGGGCGCAGCCCGCAAGGGATCCCGTCGCAGCCCCGGCAAAGCCGGCTCGTACACCTGCAACCATAGTTGGGCGGCTTGCGCCACCACCAGCTCATGCTCTGCCTGCAACAGCGTGGCCGCCCGATTCAAAGCCGCTTCCAGTTGCGGGTTAAAGTGCTGCTTGAGATAGGGCATCACCTCTAGGCGAAGGCGGTTGCGGCCATGAGCCAAATCCTGGTTGCTGCGATCCGGCCAGACCGGCAACTGGTATTGTCGGCAGAACTCTTCCGTTTCCCAGCGGGAAAGGCCCAGCAGGGGACGCACCAACCAAGCGGAGGTGGGATCCCGCTCGTCCAAACGCCGTTGCCAATCTAGGCTGACCAGGCCGGCAGCCCCCGTGCCCCGCAGCAGGTTCCACAAAAACGTCTCCGCCCGGTCGCTGGCCGTGTGCCCCGTGGCCACCGCCTCGCAGCTCCAGGTGCGCGCCCATTTGTCCAGTTGCTGGTAGCGCCAAGCCCTGGCCCCCGCCTCATCCCAGCGGATGGGATCGGCAGTCTCAACGGCGTGGGGCAGGCCCTGCTGTTGCAGCCATCCCTGCAAAAACTGGGCACACGCCGTCTCATCGGCTGACCAACGGTGATCGCAGTGCAAAACAAAGATCTGCCACCGCCAGCGCGGCTGCAAATCCCGCAAGATCTGGAGCAGGGAAAAAGAATCTTGTCCGCCGGAAAAAGCTACCAGCAGCCGCTGGCCGGGGCGAAGCAGTTGCCGCTCGCGAATGGCACACTGAACCCGCAAGTGAAGAGGAGAAAGCCTGGCCACAGTTGGCTATTGCTCGGGGGCAACCCAGACCTGGGATCCCTCAGGCAAGGGCCCGAGTGAGATGCGAGGCCACCGTCTGCACAGCCGCAATGCTCCGCTCGTAGGCCATGCGAGTCGGCCCCAGCAAGGTGACCGTCCCCAGCGGCGCCGAGCGGCGGCGATAAACTGAGGCGATGACCGTGCAGTGGTGCAGCGATTCCAGCGGGTTCTCGCTGCCAATGTAGATGATCACGGGAACGTTGTGGGATGGATCCTGATCTGCGGTGCTGGAGGATGCCTTCTCCCTGGCCGACGGGGCCGAGAGAGCCGCTTCGCTCGTGAACAGGCAACCTGGCGTGGAATAGAGCCCGATCATCCCCTGCAGCTGCTCGGATCCCTCTTCGAGCAACTGGGCCACCGCCTGCATCCGCTGAGCCTGGGAAAACTCCGGCTGCCGCATCAGCTCCGTCATGCCCGCGCTGAACACCTGTCCTAGAGAGGGCCGCAGGTAGCGTTGGACTACCGAGCGCAGCAGTTGCTGCAGCCAATGGCTGTAAGCGCGAAACTCCTCATCCAGCTTCAACCAGCTCAGATCCTGCAGCTCGGCAAAAGTCTTGCCCCGCAATTTCAGGGTGAGGAAGTTGCTCAGTAGCTGCAGTTCATCTTCCAGATCCTCGCGCCGATCGTCAGGCCAATCCGGTGGGCTGACCAAGGCCGAGTGGGTTTGATAGGAATCCGTAACCACCAGCACCATTACCCGCCCCGGCCCCACCGACAACAACTGCACGTGGTGAACGGCTACCACCGGCCCCTGGGGAGGGGTGATGAGGGCGATGCAACCGCTCAAGTGGGCCAAAAGCTGTGCCACCCTCTGTAGGAAGCTATCGAGGTCGTCCCCCAGCTCACGGTTGAGCTGATCCAGCAACTGCTGCAGCGCAGGATGGGGCTCCGGCTGGGGAGCATCGTTCGGGATCCCATCCATGTTGGCGGAGCTCAACAGATCGTTCACATAGACCCGATAGCCAAAGTCAGAAGGGATCCGACCGGCAGAGGTGTGAGGCTGGAACAGCAACCCAACCTGCTCCAGCGTGGCCAAGTCGTTGCGAATGGTAGCCGTGCTGACTCCGAGGTTGTAGGACTGGGCCAAGGTTTTGGAGCCGACAGGTTCTGCCGTGGCAATATACCTGCGCACCGTTGCCCACAGGATCTTCCGTTGTCTAGGAGTCAGTTCGAGTTTCATGGCTGCTCAAAAGAACCCAATCAACACCTGCTAAGGGGAATTAGCCAATGGATCTCAGGTCAACCAAGCTAGGGCTAAATGAGGATCAGATAAACTTTTACTTCTCTCTTTAACTTTATTGTTACCCTTTCATCTTGGGTTGCAGGCGCGGAAAATTGCAACAGCAGAGGTGGAAAGAGGTGGAGGCTCTTGGTTTGGCGAGAAAAGCGGAGCTCCCTGTAGCCTCTGCATCCTTATTTTTGCCCAAAGGGGGTACTAAAGTGTTAAGTCAACTCTAGGCTAAGTGAGCCTGCTGCTGCCTGTTCTGTATCGTTTTGTATCTTTCGAGGTCGCTCCATGTACTTGTCCCCCCAGGAGGTTGCTCTACCTGGCCGTCCAGCTAGCTCGGGATCGGCGGCAGTGGGGCCTCCAACTCAATTACCCCAAGACGGTGACCTACCTGAGCGCAGCTATCTTGGAGGGGCGCGGGAAGGGAAAACCGTTGCTCAGGTGATGAGCGAAGGTCTGACGTGGCTGAGCCGAGAGGACGTGATGCCAGGGATCCCGGAAATTCAAGTAGAGGCCACCTTTCCCGACGAAACCAAGCTGTTAACCATCCGCTAGCTGCTTTCTAAGGATCCCCCAAAGACCCAGAGACTTTAGGAGGTTGTCCATCAGAACCTCCGGGGTACTCCCGCCACAGCGCAGCTTGGCGGGATGGAGGATAGGCGGTGAGACGAAGGGGTTCAATGCCCCTGAGTCTCACAATCTGGGCGTTGCCTGCTGCTCGACATACTTCTTCAACTCCTCAACAGTGACCCCACCACAAGAGGCAACAAAATAGGTCCCTGTCCAAAATACAGGCTTGCTGTAGAACCGTGCCACCTCTGTGGCGAACTCTTTGCGAATCAACCGGCTGGAGACTGTTTTCAGGTTGTTCACCAGCTTCGAGACCTGAACATCCGGCGGAAAACTCACCAACAGA
>NZ_AXUX01000001.1:1941274-1949636 GCF_002760475.1 Synechococcus sp. 63AY4M2
GCTTGTTTGCAGTTGCACGTTGCCCGACAACGCAAAGCGTTCCACTACCAAGTGGCGCACTGGCTGGTGGGGCAATACGACCTGTTGGTGGTGGAGGATCTCAACGTCCGAGGGCTGGCACGGACTCGGTTGGCTAAATCGATTTTGGATGCGGCTTGGGGACAATTTCTTGACATTCTGACAGCAGTGGCGGTCAAACGCGGCAAACAGGTGTTGAGAGTGGATCCCCGTGGTACGTCCCAAAATTGTTGTGTTTGTGAGGAGCGTGTTCCCAAGGCCTTGTCGGAACGGGTGCATGATTGCCCTCGTTGCGGGTCGTGGGACAGAGACTTGAACGCTGCTATCGAGATTTTGAAGCGAGGACTCAGGTCCCCCCGTATACGGGGGGATATAGGGGGGCGGTGGGACTGCCGCTCTCTGGCTGTGGAGGATCCTGGTTTACCAGTCCGTTGAAGCAGCAACTCCGGGAAGTGATTCTCGGAAGCTCCCGTCTACAGCCCGTCAGGGCTTAGCGGGAGAGGATGTCACTTTCACTTTTTTGAGGTCAACCGAGCCCTGGTGTTGGATCGCGCCGCCAGCTTTGGCAGGCGCCTCAACATCCCTTCCGGCCAAGCGGTGCGTTTTGAGCCGGGGCAAACCCAGCGGGTCACTCTGGTGGCGCTGGGAGGCAAGGGTCTGGTGCATGGCTGCAACCGGCTGACGAAGAGCAGCGTCCGCTCTGCAACGCAAAAGCGGCGGGCCCTGGCCCGATTGCAGGAGTGGATGGGCTAGGTGGTTAAGCGCTATGGACATAACGCCCCTCGAAGTATGCAGCTTTGGGCATCTGGGCTGAGGCTTGGCCACATCCCCATCCCACCTCAGATTCAAGAGAGTAGGGCTATCCAATTCTTCCTCTGGGATCTGGCCAATGTTAGAGCGTGAGACTGTTTGGTGGATGTGGGTACAGGGCTTGGGGCTGAATCTTTCCGGGTTGGCCCTGTTGGCAGCAGCAGGTGCCACTTTCGGCCCCCTCTGCTGGACCGGCGCGACGGTGGCGGTGATGCTCAAGTTAATTGGAGATAGCCAACTGCTGCGCGCCTACTGGCTTTGGCAAAGTCGGCACCGCCAAGCGGGATCCCAGCCCGTCAGCTTGGCAGCGGCGCTCCAAAGTCAAGTTTGAACAGTTACCAAACAGCCTGTTCGTGGAGCTTCAGCTTCCCTCTCCCCCTGAGGAAGAGGGGCGGGTGAAGGCCAGCGGCAAAGTGCCTTAACCTTGTTTGAAACGACTGTCAGGGAGTTTGAAACAGCCTGACCCTCACCGCAGGTGGGCCACAGTCACACCCGTACCGCCGTCCTGGGGATCCGCTGGGGCAAACCTCTGGACACGCGGGTGATTTTGGAGGTAGGCCTGGACGCCGGCCCGCAGGCGTCCCGTGCCGTGGCCGTGGATGATCCAAACCGGGCCAGGAGGGGCTTGGGCAAAGTGCTGTTCCAGAATCGCCTCGGCATCGGCTACAGTTTTCCCCCTTAGGTCAAGGGTGTTGCGGCTGGTGCGCAGGTTCAGGGGAGCAGTGGTGGGCGGTGGGGAAGGAGGAGCTTTGGGGCGCTGGCGCTGTTTGGCCTGATGTTCATCGATGGGATCCAACTGGCCCCGCGGCACCGTGAACTTGAGAATGCCGCTGCGCACCACATACACCTCTCCTTCGACGGCAATGACCTCTCCCGTCTGTCCCAGGCCCCGCAGCCGCACCCGATCCCCCACCTCTGGCACGAACTCAGTCTCAACGGGCGGCGGCGGCGGCGAGTAGCGCCTGCGAATCTGCTCCAGCTCAGCAGCGACCTGCTGGGGATCGTCCCCCTGTTGCAGCTTGCGGACGGCGGCGGCCACCTCCCGGCGGGCGGCGGCCAAGAGGGCTTGCAGCCCCTGTTGCTGCCGGTACTCCAGTTGCGCCTCTCGCTCAGCCATTTGCCGACTGCGCTGCTGCATTTGGCGGTACAGGGTTTCCAGCTCTTGGTGCAGGGATCCCACCTGGGCGGCCCGCTCTTCCAACTGGGCCCGTTGCGCCTCCAGCCCCGCGATCACCTTATCCACCTGGCTTTCCCCCTGCAGATGCTGCTGCGCCCGCCGCAGAATCTCCGGCTCCAGGTGCAGCCGCCGGGCGATGGCCAAGGCATTGGAGCGACCAGGGATCCCCCACAGCAGGCGGTAGGTGGGGGCCAGGGTGGCCTCGTCAAACTCCACCGAGGCATTCTCAAAGCCGGGATGCTGGTATTTCAGAGCCTTCAGCTCGCCGTAGTGGGTGGTGGCCAAGGTCAGCAGGGCCTTTTCGGCGAGATACTCCAATAGCCCGGCAGCCAGGGCCGCGCCCTCGCTGGGATCCGTGCCTGCCCCCACCTCGTCCAGCAGAACAAGGGCCGGCGCCGGCTCCGACTGCAAAGCTTGCACGATGCGGCTGATGCGGCGAATATGCCCGGAAAAAGTGGAGAGGCTTTGCTGCAGCGATTGCTCGTCGCCGATGTCGGCATAGACCCCGTCGAACCAGGGCAGTTGGGGCGGATCCTGGGCGGGCAGGAAGATCCCCGCCTTGGCCATAAGCACCAATAGCCCCAAGGTCTTCAGGGCAACCGTCTTGCCGCCAGTGTTGGGGCCGGTGATGACCACGGCGCGGATGGACTCCGAGAGGGTGAAATCGATCGGGATCACCTCCGGGCCCTTGCCTTCCTCGCGAGACTGCCACAGAAGCAAGGGGTGCCTAGCTTGGCGCAGGCGCAATCCTGCCGGGACAAACTGGGGGCGATTGCCCCCCAACCAAAGGCTGTAGCGAGCGCGAGCCAACGCCACCTCCAGCCCCACCATCACCGCCTGCAGATGCTCCAAATCCTCGGCAACAGATCCCACCTGGGCCGAGAGGGCGGCCAAGATCCGCTCTTCCTCCGCCTGGATCTGGGCCTGGGTTTCCCGCAGCCGGTTGCCTAGCTCCACCACAGCGTAGGGCTCTACATAGAGGGTGGCCCCGCTGGCAGAGCTGTCGTGCACAATGCCGCGGATGAGATCCCGATGGGTGGCCTTTACCATCAGCACAAAGCGCCCCTGCCGCTGGCCAATCAACGTGTCCTGCAGCGCCTGGGGGTGCTGGCTCATCACCTGTTGTAGGCGTTCTTGGATCTGGCTGCGGTACTGGCGGTGCTGACGGCGCAGGTCTGCCAGGGCGGCGCTGGCGCTATCTCTCACCTCGCCGTGTTCGTCCAGGCAGCGGAAGATCTCCTGCTCTAGCTCAGGATAGGTGCGCAGATTGCTCACCCACTCCTGCAGGCGGGGCAGGCGCTCGTCAGCATCGATGAGTCGGCGAAGGCGGCGAGCAGCCCCCAAGGTGGTGGCAATCTGCACCAGCTCTTCCCCGCTCAGAATGCCCCCCCGTTCGGCCCGTTCCAGGGCCGGCAGCAAGTTGTGGATCCCGTCCAGAGAAATCCCCCCTGGCTGGCTGCAATCCAGCCGGATGGCCTCCTCCGTTTGATCAAGACAGACCTCGCTCTCGGCGCGGCTCCGCCAGGGATCCAGCTCTAGGCAGGCGCGGCGGCCTAGGGGTGTGGCGGCAAAGCTGGCCAAGTGTTGGCAGAGGCGGGGCCACTCCAACAATTCCAAAGTTTCTTGGCGGAGGGAAGGATCGGGCTCAGAACAGATCGGCAGCAGGTTGAAAGTAGTGGGCGTAGGCATTCCTGAAGAAATTAGCCATTCGAGGAAGAACGGAGCTGCAGCCGCTTCATCTCTTGCAAAAACTGCCGCTGGTAGTTGAGAAAGGCAGTGTGCCACTCGCGGAAGCGACGCTCACCATCGCGCACCAACATCTGTCGGTAGTGCTCGGAGTTGAGACGGGGCCGGGCCGAGTTCATGGGGATCGAAGACGCTCTGCCCCTATTGTGGCAGGCCGCGGGGCGCCTTTCATAGCTTCCAACCTGCGGGCAGGCGAGAAAGCACCCCATCTGTTCTGCCGGTGAGGGGAGATTTTTTGCTTGCAGTATGGCCGAACTTGGCAGTCGGCCTTGGCATACTGGAAGAGTCGTCGTACCTCAGCTACGCAAGTCAAATCCGTGCGCAAACGAGTGACCCTGATTTTTCCTCGCCACTTGGTGAATGTGCCCCTCACCTATCGTCTGGCGAAAGACTTCGATGTAGCCGCCAACATCGTCCGTGCCAGAGTAACCCCTAACGAAGTGGGCACCCTGGTGGTGGAGCTCTCGGGAGATATCGACCAGGTGGAGGCGGGGCTGGAGTGGGTGCAGTCTTTGGGCATTGAGGTGGCCGAGCGGGCTAAAGAAATTCAGATCGACCCAGATTTGTGCGTGGATTGCGGCTTGTGTACGGGCGTTTGCCCCACCGAGGCACTGAAGATTTCCGCTCCCGACTGGAAACTGGAGTTTCTGCGTAATCGCTGTGTTATGTGCGAACAATGCATCCCCACCTGCCCTGTCGGGGCCATCAGCACGAGTTTATAGCGATGAGGCGAAGAGCCGGCTAAGCCGACAAGTTCATTCACTATTACAATGCTGTAATATGACCCCGATTGGACTGGATTTGCCCAGGTTAATTCGAGGCAACTGGATATGCTCTCTACCTCGACGCTCATTGGCTTGACCTATGCTGCGCTAGCAGTTCTCTACCTGCTGGTGCTGCCGTTCTTGTTTTTGGTGTACGTGGACAAGCGCTGGAACTACAGCGGTGCCTGGGAAAAGGTGTTGATGTTTTTCCTAGTTTTGTTTTTCTTCCCCGGTATGGTGCTCGTGGCTCCCTTCATGACGTTTCGGCCCAAGCCGCGTTCGCTCTAGAGCTCGCCCTTCTGCAACCTACCAGCCATGCGCAGACGGGATGTTCTCGGCATTGGCCTAGCCCTGCTCTTGGGGGGAGGACTTCTCTACGGGCTGCTGCTTTGGGCCGGCTTAGATACGGGCGCGGCGCAGCAGGTGTCGAGTGTGGTGTTTCTGCTGGGATGCCTGGGCTGGACGGTGGGCTACCTGAAGCGGGTGTTGAGCAGGGAAATGACTCTGAAGGCCCAGTGGGCCACTTTCGAGAGGCAGCAAATCCAAGAAAAACTTCACTCCCTCTCCCCGGAGGAGTGGCAGGCCTTGCAGGCCGAGCTGGCCTCCGAAACCGAAGAGGAAGCTGAGGGTGGTTTGACCGAGCAAGGCAAGTGCTGAGGCCGCCGGGCAAGCTGTACCCAAAAACCTGTCGCAGATCGGTGGAGTTTCAGCTAGAAACTGCAGGAGCCCCGCACTGTACCCCCTCAATCCCCCCGCCCCCCTGCCCCCATATACGGGGGGTTGGGGGGGAAGGGGGGGCGGTCGGAGTCGGGTAGTTTACGTATCCAAGCGGCTGGGTCAGCCCAGCACTACCGGTATAGCTAGTTACTGTTTCTTCTCTATTGGAAATGCTACCTTGCGCCGTAGGCAAAGTTGTGAACTAAGGCAAGTCGTTTCTCTGCTCACCGTGACCAAGACCGTTCTGGTGGCTCAGGGTCAGCTTTTGCAAGCCCAGCTCTGGAAGCTGGTGCTGGAGTCTCAGCGCCATACAGTGGTGCTGGTTTCTCCTCAGGCAGATCTGGTGGAGGTGGCGGCAACTCATTCTCCGGATCTGATGGTGGTGGATATGACGACGGGGCTGTTTAACCCCTATGCCTTTTGTCGAGAGTGTCGGAGCCGGCTTCCGGATATCCCTGTGATTCTCACTCATTACCCTCGTCGCCCCATCGAGCCGGCAGAGCGGCGCTGGGCCATTTACCAGGGGGCAGCCGAGGTGATCCCCGGTTTGGCCGAAGCCGACGACATTCTCCACTCCCTCGAGCAAATTTACAAGGCAGCCAGGTGGTCTTTTCCCATCGACACGGAAGCTCTTCACGCGGTTCTCGAGCAGCTGGGTTTGTGGTCTGAAAAAGACAGCCCCCCTCCTTCCCCGTCCGTTGCAACAGAAGAACGCCAAGAGCAAACGGCTGCGCTCCCGCCGGCAAAGTATCGATTGATGTATCGGGGCCGCCCTGTCGAGTGAGCTGCAAGCGCTCCACACCACTAACGCGAAGCAGAGGGGATCCCTTGGGCGCTTTTCTCCCCTGGCGGGGTTGGGGATCAGGGCAGCACCAGCGCTAGGGTCGTGCCCTGGGATCCCGTCTCCACCAAACACAAGTCTCCTCCGTGGGCTTGCAGGATACGTTTGGCGATGTACAGCCCCAGACCTCCTGAGCCGGTCGGGTAGTGCTGGCCGGCGATGTGAATGGGTTGGGCGATGTAGGGCTGGGCCAGCTCTTCCAGGGGAGCCGGCAGGCCGGGCCCGTCATCCCGCACCTGGATCTGGCGAGGGCTGATGGTCAGCACCACCACCTGGCGGGCGTAGCGCAAGGCATTGTCCACCAGGTTCACCAGCGCCCGTTCCAGCTCGGCCTCATCGGCATTGGCCCACCCTTCTCCCTCCACTCGCAGGTCGATCCCCCGTTCTCGGGCCAGGGATCCCATGCGTTCGGCCACCCGTCGGGCCAGGGATCCCAGATCGCAAAGACGAGGATGTAGCTCGATCTCGCCCCGCTCTAGGCGGTGGGCCTCCACCATCCGCTGCACCAGGGACAGATTGCGTTGGTTCTCCTGCAAGATGCGATCCAGCAGGGCAAGCCGCTCTTCCGGCTGCAACTGCTGCTCCTGCTTGAGGGCACTTAGCAAATGCCCAAAGGCAATGAGAGGGGTTTTCAGGTCATGCACCAAGGTGGCGGTAAAGGCTTCCCGCCGCAATTGGTCAATCTGGATCTGGCGCAGCAGATGGGCAAAGGCCTGGCGCAGGATCAAAGCCTCTTGGGGATCCCCGGGGCGGAGCAGCAAATTCCAACGGGCCGGCTGGCTAATTAAGGTTTCCAGATGGCCCAGCTCGCGGGCCAGCAAGGTGAGGGGCCGCAAGATTAGGGAAGACAGGACATAGCCCACCACTGCCGATAGCCCTGCTAGCAAAGGGATCCACAGCAGCAGCAGGACAGATCCCTCGGGGCTGAGCTCTGTGCCGGGGAGGATCCACTGCACCGACAGGATGAAAACCAAGTTGGGGACAAAGGAAAGGCTGGCAATCACCAGCGCCACCTGAGTGCGCAGGCTGTGGGGGAAGCGGCGGCGCCAGAACTCAAGTAGACGGCGTCTCAAGGGGGAACGGGAGAGAGGGCTGAGTTGAATTAGGCCAGGAGCGAACAGGCAAGTCAAGAGGGCTGGCAAAAAGTGGGGGCTAAATCCGCCAGAGATAGATGGTGTAGGTGTTGATAACATCTGACACGGTGGTGGTGGCGGTGGGCGGCCAATCCCCCATATCGAAAGTGTGGGTGACCAGGCGGGCGCCAGGCCGGAGCTCGCTGCGCAGCTTGTCTCGAATCAGCAGGTGGGAGCGGGGCAGCAAATAACAGGTCACCACCGTCGCTGGCGAGAGATCCAGGGTGAGCAAGTCCTGCTGCCGAAAACTGACCCGATCCTGAACCTGAGCGGCTTGGGCCGCCTGCTGTGCCTCTAGGATGCGCTCTGGGTCGATATCCACCCCCAGGCCCCGCGTGCCGCAGCGCTGGGCTGCCCGGATAGGAATGCGGCCATCCCCACAGCCCAAGTCGTAGAGGAGATCGTCGCCCCGCACCTGCGCCAGATCCAGCATGGCGTCGATCACCAGGGGCAAGGTGCGCACGTAGGGAGCCAGGCTCTCCCTACCGGAGCGGTTCTGAATGGGTTTGAAACCACGAGGTGCCACGGTGGAGCCGGGAGAGAGCTTTTCCCCTATTTTAGGATCCCTTGGCTGCCGCCTCTTTTGCGGAGAGAGCAGAAAGCACGGTGGCAGGGATTGGGGTTCTCAATCTTAGATTTTGCGGTTCTGTTGTTATCGCGCAGTTGGCACCTTGAGGTGCTGGGGAGGCTCTTCCAGACCGCTATGGCTGGGAGCGCAGTTTTCCGTCCGTGCCGGAGTCTTGCTGAGGATTTTTGGGGTTTCTTAGCTGCAAACTCTACACTGGGGTTGGTCTGAGATCTGTACCTGATACATTTACGCTGAACACTGCTGAGCATTACTGCTCAGCGGTGAAGCGATAGCATTCTGTCCGTTTCCGTTGTCACTACGCGATGCTGACGCGACCGCGCTACTCGGACGGAGTCCAAACAGAAAGGCGGTATCCCGCAAAGCCCTGAGCATAACACCCAGAGCGCCTTGCCAATCTCGTGGTAGCCTATGGTTGCACTTTGGGCATCGAAACACCTTTGCGCCACCCAACTTGGTGTGGATGTGCCCGCACTTGGTACAGGTTTTGCTGGTGTACGCTTCCGATACTTCCACGACAACCACGTTTTTCTTCTTGGCTTGAAACTTCAGGAACTGCTTGAACCGATA
>NZ_AXUX01000001.1:1950476-1991366 GCF_002760475.1 Synechococcus sp. 63AY4M2
TATTTTCTGAGTCCGTAGAGCCGACTGCTGAAGCAGTGCAGGATGGTGAGGATATCCTCAACCAGTTCCTGCTGGGGAGAGAGGTGATCGTCATCGAGAACCAAGATTTCGCATCCGTATTGACGGCAGTACCACTCAACGAACTCAAATCCAAACCGGCAGAGTCGATCCCGGTGAGCGACCACAATCGTTCCGACATCTCCCGCACGAACTCGTTCCAATAAGGCAAGGAACTTTGGTCTTTTGAAGTTGAGACCGCCGCCAATCTCTCCGACCACTTCGGCTCCAGGATAGAGGTCAACCAGTCTTGCAATCTGTCTCTCCAAGTCTGACTTCTGCCCTCGACTGCTGACTCGGGCGTACAAAACGACTCGTTTGGCCTTCTTGGGCGCTCTGATGTAGCTGTCGAGGTCATACCTTCTCGCCCTACCAGATGGAGTACGTACTGCATGGATCCAGCCCTTCTGTTCCCATCGCCTCAAGGTGTGGAGACACACCCCAAAATAATCCGCCGCTTCTCTCGGTTTTACATACCTAGCCATACCAAGCAGCCATACTGAACATACTGTACATTATTTTCAGTATAGTCCAGCATATCATTGACTAAAGTCATGCTCTCGATGAGCCTCCTGGCCCGCTCCTTGGACTATGCTCAAAGCAACAGCGACCTGCTACTTCAAGCTTTCCTCCAACACCTGCAACTGGTGGCGGTGCCGCTGGGGATCGCGTTGCTGGTGGGTCTGCCGCTGGGTTTTGGCAGCTCCCGCTCGCAGGTGGTTTCTCTGGTGGTGATCAATGCTTTTAGCAGCTTGCGGGTGATCCCCAGCTTGGCGATTTTGTTTTTGGCCATTCCCTACTTTGGCCTTGGCTTCCGCTCGGCGGCCATTGCCCTGACGATCTTGGCCTTGCCCCCCATTTTAATCAGCACCGACGTGGCCTTCCGCAGCCTGGATCCGGCCCTACGCGAAGCCGCCTTGGGCATGGGCATGACCCCTGCCCAGGTGCTGCGCTATGTGGAGATCCCTTTGGCGTTGCCGGTAATCTTGGCCGGCGTTAAAACCGCTACTATTGAGGTGGTTGCCAGCGCCACGTTGGCGGCCTTTATCGGGGCGGGCGGGCTGGGCAGCTTTATCACGCTGGGGTTTGCCCTCTACGACACCGCCATCCTGCTGGTGGGGGCGATCCCGGTGGCGCTGTTGGCCATGGGTGCCGAAGTTGTCCTCGGCGCTGTGCAGCGAGCGCTAGAACCTCCTCAAGCCTAGGGATCCCATGCTATTTTCCTCGATTGCTTCCCGGATGCGCTTGCCCTCCCTGGCTTCTCGGTCGATCCCTTTGCAGGTGGCGCTGCTGTTGCCGCTGCTGTTGGCGGTGGCCGGGGGGGCGGGCGGGGTGAGCTACCTCTCCTGGCGAGCCGGGCGGCAGATGGCGCTGCAGTTGGCCGAGCACCTGAAGCGTGAGGTTAACCACCGAGCCGAGGAGAACCTACACCGGTATCTGCAGGCCCCCCTGCAGGTCAATGCCCTCACTGAGGGAGCGGTGCGCTGGGGGCTGTTGCCCAATCTGGCCGCTCCTCAGCCTCCCGATCTGGAAGTCTTGGAAGCGTATTTTGCCCGCCAGTTGCAGCAGTTTCCCGAGCTGAGCTATGTCGGCTTTGTCTCTGAGCAGGGGGGGTTTATCACGGCCCGCCGCCACGCCGATGGCTCGATCTGGACTTACCACACGCCGGGCCTGAAGCCGGGATCCGTCCAAGGCCGCCAACGGGATCCGGAAAGCGGGGATCCCACCGGCTTGACGCGGCAATTGGGCTTTGTGGATCTGCGGCGGCTGTCTTGGTTTCCCGCAGTCCTGCAACAGGAAGGGGCCCGCCGTACCTGGGTGGTGAGCAACTTTTTTGTCGAGTCTCCCCATCAAAGGCCGGAGCGGCTGGTCCTGAGGGCGCTGCCCTTGGCGGATGGGGAGGGCGGGGTTTACGGCAGCCTGGTGGCTGCTCTCTCGGCTCAGCAACTGCAGGCTTTTCTGGAAGATCTGCAGGTCAGCTTGGGGTATCCGGGGGTGAGCTGGTTGCTGGATGAAGAGGGCCAGGTGGTGGCCGGCACGGAGGAGCTCTCCCCCCACCCGCTGCTGCTGGCTGTGCAAGCGCAGGTGGGATCCTGGGAGACGGCGGCCTCGCAAGATCTGCTGCGCCTTAGGGTGGACAGGATCCGTTATCTGGCACAGGTGACGGCCATTCAGGATGAAGGGGGGCTGAGTTTCTATTTCGTACAGGGGATCCCGGAGGAGATCCTTCTCGCCCCTGTCTATCGCAGCACTCAGCAGGCGGCCCTCTTGGGCGGGGGGCTGCTGCTGGGCTTTCTGGGAGCTGGGATCCTCCTCAGTGAAGCCCTCTCTCGCCCGCTGCGCCGCCTGACCCAAATAGCGGAGCAATTTGTGCAAACTGGGATCCCGGCCTGGCCCCCTGTGGATCCCGGCCCCATCTGGGAGGTGCAGACCCTGGCCAAGGCTTGGCAACAGGCGGCGGCCAGCCAACAGGCGCTGTTGGATCGCCTCTGGCAACAGCAGCAGCAGTACCGCGCTGTGGTGGAGCAGCAGACGGAGCTGATCTGTCGCTCTTTGCCCGATAGCCGCATTACCTATGTCAACCCTGCCTACCTGCGCTTTTTTGGTTGTTCGGCAGAAGAAACAATAGGCAGGCGCTGGGTGGACTCTCTGCCGCCGCAAGAACGGGAGGCGGTGCTGCAGTCTCTTGCGGCTCTTACGCCTGAACGTCCTTTCTACCGCAGCGAGCGGGAGTACCCCGGCGAAAGTGGCCAGTCCCGCTGGGTGAGCTGGGTGGATCAGGGCATTTTCGACAGCCAAGGCCAATTGGTGGAGATCCTGGCGGTGGGGCGGGAGATCACCGAGCAAAAGCGGGCCCAACAGCAGCTAGAAGCCCTCAACCGCGAGCTGGAAGCGCAAGTGGCGCTGCGCACCGCTAAGCTGCAGCAGGCTTTGTGCTTTGAGGCGGTGCTGCGCTCCCTCAGCGGCCAGATGGTGGCCAGCCTCAACGAGGGGGAGATCCTGGAAGAGGTGGTCAAGAGCCTGGCCGAAGCCCTCCACCTAAGCGGCTGCCACATTCTCTTGACCGGCGCCGGGGGGTCAGGCTGGATCCCGGCTTGCTCGTTTCCGGAGGAGGCGGATCCCGTCTATCTCAACGACCCTGAGCTGGTGCACCTGCTGCACTCCCATGCTTTTCTCGAGCAGCCCTGGGAAGTCCACTGCTGTTGTCAAAAGGAAAAAGGCGGGCACTGGGTGCAGCTTTTGGCCTGCTCCCTTTGGGACAAGCAAGAGCGGCTGGGGGTGTTGCTGGTGGAGCGACAGCAGGAGTTTTCGGAAGCCGAAAGGCAACTGGCCTACCAGGTGGCCAACTTGTGTGCTCTGGCCCTGCGGCAGGCCCGTCTGTATGAGGCGGCCCAGGCCCAGGTGAAGGAATTGGAGCGGCTCAACCTGCTCAAGGACGATTTTTTGAGCACCGTCTCCCACGAGCTGCGCACCCCCATGGCCAATGTGCGCATGGCCCTGCAAATGTTGCAAATAGCCCACAATAACTCCGAGAAACAGCAGCACTATTTCGCCATTGCCCTCAAGGAGTGTAACCGACAAATTGAGCTGATCAACGACCTGCTGGACATGCAGCGGCTGGCAGCCGAGAAGTATCTGCTCCAGCCGGAAGAGATCTTCCTGCCGCGCTATTTGCGGGATCTGGTGGCGGCAGCTCAGCCCCTGGCACAGAGCAAACAGCAAAACCTGCAACTGCACCTGGAAGAGGGGATCCCACCCCTTGAGGCGGATCCCACGGCTCTGGGCCGCATTTTGCGCGAGCTGCTGCACAATGCCATCAAGTACACCGCCCCCGAGGGATCCATCCACCTGCGGGTGGCCCAGGAAGGAGAAGGGATCCTCTTCGTCTGCAGCAACAGCAGCGAGATCCCAGAGGCGGAGCTGCCCCGCATCTTTGAAAAGTTCTATCGGATCCCGAAGGCGGATCGCTGGGAGCACGGCGGCACCGGCCTGGGGCTGTCCCTGGTCAAGCAACTGGTGGAGCACATGGGGGGCCGGATCTCCGTCAGCAGCCTGGAAGGATGGACCCATTTCCGCGTTTGGCTCCCCCAAAGCCCAGATCCCGCTCCGGCGGCGGCAAAAGACCTCTCTAGAGCCGGCAGCGCCTAGGAACGGCCAGGGGCCGGCTCAGGGGAAGCGCGCAAAAAGGATCCCCGCAGCTGACCGCAAGCAGCGTTGCCATCTAGGCCACGGGTCTGGCGCACGCTGGCCTGGACGTGGTGTTCCTCTAGCAGGCGGACGAACTCCGCCACCCGCGCTGGGTGAGGGCGCTGATAGTTGGCCTCGGCAATGGGGTTGTATGGGATTAGGTTGACGTGCAGGCGTGCCCCCGCCTGGCTGGCCTGGCGCAGCAGGTGGGCCAGTTGGCGGGCATGGATGGGCAGGTCGTTGACCCCGGCCAGCAGCGTATACTCAAAGCTAATCCGCCGCCCGCTGCAGAGCATGTAGTCGCGGCAATCTTGAATAAGGGCGTCCAGGGGGTAGTGGGCTGCGGAAGGGATCAACTGCTGCCGCAGCTCCTGGTTGGGGGCATGCAGGCTGACGGCCAAGGTAATCTGCAGCTTTTGCTGGGCCAGCCAGGGGATCTGCCGGGGCACGCCCACTGTCGAGAGGGTGATGTGCCGCTGGCCGATGCCAATATCCTGATTGAGGCTGCGAATGGCCTGCACCACGGTGTCGCGGTTGAGCAGGGGCTCGCCCATGCCCATGAAGACCACATGGCTGACGCGGCGGCCAAAGTCCTCCTGCACCGTTAACACCTGATCCAGAATTTCGTGCAGCTTGAGGTTGCGCCGGTAGCCCATCTTGCCGGTGGCGCAGAAGTTGCAGGCCATGGGGCAGCCCACCTGGGAGGAGACGCAGACGGTCAGCCGCCTGGCGGTCGGGATCCCCACCGTCTCGATCAACTCCCCATCCGCCAACTGCAGCAAAAACTTGACCGTGCCATCGCGGGATTCTATCCGCTGCACCACCTGGGAGCGCCCCACGGGATACTCTTGCAGCGCCTCGCGCCAGGCCTTGGGAAAGACCGTCACCTCCTGCAGGGAGCGGATCCCTTTGTGGTAGAGCCAGGTGTGCAGTTGTTGGCCGCGGTAGGCCGGCTGCCCTTGCTCAACCGCCCAGTCTTTCAAGGCAGCTAGGGATTGCCCAAGCAGGGGAAGGGGTGGGGCAGACATAGCGCCGTTCGCAAATCCATTGAAAGGCAAATCGGATCCCAAGCGGAGGGGATCGAGCTTCTCTACTCTAGCCTGTCGGCCAAACTGGATCCCTAGAGCTGGTTTTGGCAAGCGGGCCTGCCGTCCCGGATAATAGGCTTGCACGCTTACGCTTCTGGGGGTGCGGGGGTGGATAAGCCCCGCCCTGTACCCCCCTATATCCGACTGGGGGGCAGTCAGGGTCGGGATACAGCCACCCCCGCAAAAAATATCGTAAAATCAGATTGGCTGTACAAAACGGCGTTGCCGGAATCTGGTACAGCCCTGCGATAGGGCATTCCGTGGCTGCTTGCAGAGGGTTCTTGCAATAGCTCCCCGTTCGCGCTAGCGGAACGGAGTCCTTCGAAGCGAGAAGCCTGCTCTCTACCCGTTCGCGTCAGCGGCGCAGAGCGCTTTAGGGTGAGAGACGGGAGTATGTCACTTGCGCTATGTCGGTTTCGCCGCAACTGGCCCAACTGGCCACCTGGATGGCCGGACATTTCAACAATCTGCACCAGGCTATAGCCGAGCCGGTCTGGTTCGCCAACATTCACGTCTACCAATGCCCTCTGCCGTGGTCGGTGTTTCAGGGGATAGGGTTTTACGTGGAGCAACTGTACGATATCTACCCCGACCAGCCCTACCGGCAGCGGGTCATCCACCTTTTCGAGACGCCAGACGGGATCCGCATTCAAAACTACGCCCTGGGATCCCCGGAGGCCTACAAATGTGCTGGCCGAGATCTGGGAAAACTGGCCAGCCTAGCGGCGGCAGAGCTGGAGCTTTTGCCCGGCTGCGCGGTTCAGGTGGAATGGACGGGATCCTGCTACCGGGGCCGCAGCGTACCCGGCAAGGGCTGTATCGTCGAGCGCAAGGGCAGAACCACCTACCTCTATAGCGAGTTTGAAATCGGGGCCGACTACTTCCACAGCCTGGATCAGGGGCGCGATCCCGAAACAGATCAGGTGGTCTGGGGATCCCTTTCCGGGCCCTTTCGGTTTGTTAAAAAACAGGATTTTTCCTGCTACTTGCCCCGCTGGAGCTAGCTCCCCATCCAAACCCAGAAGGCCAGGATCCCATCCAGAGCAAGAGCAACAGGGCAAACCCCCAGCAGCCTGTCCATCCAAGGCTGGACATAGGGCCGCTGACCAGGTAGTACACAAAAGGATAGCTTGGTAGCCCCGCACTTGAGTGCGGGGCGGAAAAGCCCGCTAGCCACTTTAGTCGCTTACCCATGATGGGGGTCGTTGATATAGTTTCATAGCTCAAACAACCTCTTCCTGACTTCTCCCACCAAGACCTCTTTCTTTCTCTTTGGCCAAAAAATAAGATAAACAACCGCTAGCCCCACACCATGGTTGTAGTGATTGTACCGTTGACTTTCCTCTCGCACTATCGCTTATTTAGGTTGGAACAAAGAACAAAAACAAGAATGCGGTTTTAACCAAAACTTTGTTTTCGTCCCAACAGGTCGGTTCAAGGAGCGTATCGTGCAATTATGTCAGCATTATGGCATGGAGTTTATTGAGGTAGAGGAGGCGTACAGCTCGCAGGCAAGCTTCCTAGATGGAGATGAGCTACCTAGTTATGGTGAAAAACCCGACGGGTGGAGACCCTCTGGGCTGAGGCAAATGCTGCCGCCAACCTGCTTAAGAAAGTCAGCAGAACCTTGGGGCTTTGCGTTAAGGAACTGTCTAGAGGCGCTTTGACAACGCCGTTGCGGGTTCTTTTGTGGACTGCGTAAGAATCCCCCGCCTTTAGACGGTGGGAGTGTCAACAGGCCCCCCTGGCTGGTGGAGCGAGGTCAAGGCGCTCGACATCGGCCCAGCGGATCTGCCGGCGCAGCCCACCCAGACGGGGTAGGTGGATTGCATGCCCACCTCGTCCACCCGAACCTGCTGGCTTAGGGATCCCAGCAGCGCCGCCATTCAGTCCAGATCCTGGAAAACTGGCCCTGGAGCTAAGCTAGTAGAGCCTCCAGAGAACCTGAGAAAAGGGTTTGTTGGCCGCTTGTCGATTGAGTCTTGAGTGATTGATATGTAATGAATGTATGAAAGCTCAGCTTCCGGTTACAATTTTGACGGGCTTTTTGGGCAGTGGTAAAACCACCCTGCTCAAGCGCATCTTGCAGGAGGAACACGGGCTGCGCATCGGGGTTATCCTCAACGAGTTTGGCGAGATCTCCATCGATGGCGAACTGGTCAACATGCCCCAAGGAGGGCTGATGCAGCTCAGCAACGGCTGTCTCTGCTGCACGGTGCGGGAGGATCTCGAACGGGCGGCTCGCGAGCTGCTTCAGCATGCCCAGGCGTTGGACTACCTGGTGGTGGAGACCAGCGGCGTGGCGGATCCCAGGCAGGTGGCCGAGCTGTTTGTACAGAGAACCTTCCACGAGGAGCTGCGCCTGGATGGGATGGTGACCCTGGTAGATGGGGCCGAGTACTGGCGCAACTTCCAGCGGTCCCAAACTACCGCCCACCAGATCAGCAGCGCCGACATCTTGCTCCTGAACAAGGTAGATTTGATCACCCCAGCCGAACAAGAGAAGATCCTGTTAGATCTGCGTCGCTACAACCCCGACGCTCCCTGTCTGCCCACCACCCACGCCCAGGTGCCCCTGGCCCGCATTTTGGATGTGCACGCCTTTCGCCCAGAGCTGTGGGATCCCAAGCTCTCCGCTGCCGAGGCTGAAGGTCACGCTCACCCCAGTCACCATCTGGAAGAAGACGGGATCCAATCTCTGAGCTTTCAACTGCAGCAACCGCTGGATCTGGCGGCCTTCCGCGATTGGCTGCAGGATCTGCCGGAGACGATTTTTCGCGCCAAGGGGGTGCTGTGGGTTGCGGACGAGCCGCAGCGGGTTATCTTTCATCAGGTGGGCCGACGACAGACCCTCTTCTTGGAGCGGGAGTGGGATCCCGATGAGCCGCGTTGGTCAAAAATTGTCTTCATCGGCAAGGAACTAGAGCGGGAAGCGCTGGCCGCCGGCCTCAACCGGCTGTGTCGGGCAACCGCCGCCTGCCCATGAGTCCAAGTTTTGGGATGGGATAACCGCGATGGCCCGCAGCAAACTTTCAGAACAAGAACAACAGCAAATTGTTAGCACCTACCGCGGCTCGGCAGCCACTGCCGCCGAATTGGCCGAGCAATTTCGGGTAAGCGTTACCACCATCACCCGTGTCCTCAAGGAAAACATCGCTGCCGACGAGTACCAGCGGCTGATCCAGCTCAAACGCTCAGCAGCTCGCCGCAAAGACACGGGCGAGGAACCCACCCTTCCCCTGGACGGCATGGAGGGGCAACAGGTCTTGCCCCCACAGGGGGCTGCCGACGCCTCCGATCTCAGCGATGTCAGCGAAGGGGAGCGGATCCCTGAGGACAGGACGGCCACGGTGGCAGAACTGGCCCCCGAAGAATTGCCGGCCCAGCTCGTAGCCGAGCTTCAAGAAGACCTAGAAGACGACGAGGACAACGACCTGGAAGACGAAGAAGACGATGACGACGAAGAAGAGGATGCCGACGATTTTTTAGACGACGCGGCAGCGGTGCCCTCAGAAGATCCCTTGGCGGATCCCGTCCATCACATCCAAGTACTCCCCCTAGAGAAGCTCGACCTGCCTGAGACCTGTTATGTTGTGGTGGATCGCTACCAAGAGCTGACCACCCGCCCCCTCAAGGAATTTCTGGGGCTGGGATCCCTGCCCGTAGAGGGGATCGAAAACGCCAATACGCTGCCCATTTTCGACAACCACAAGGTGGCTCGGCGCTTTTCCGAGATGAGCCGTCGTGGCAGCAACACCTATCCGCCCTACCGGGTCATCCAATTTCCCGGATACATTCTGGAGATTGTACGCCCACAATTGCAGAAGAAAGGCATTACCCATCTGCTAATCGATGGACAAATTTACAGCCTGTGAGGTGTAGCCGCCGAATTCAACTACAGCTTGCTCTTTCGTCAGGAGATCCAGCGCACCGACGGAAACTCCACTGACAAAGGTTTTAGCTTATGGGACGATATAGGTTCTGGCCAAGCAGGCTGTAACTGCCCAGTTGTCTAAATTAAAAGTCTTAACCAGAACACTCAACCATGGATCCTCAAAAGATCAACGGATAGACTTATGTCGGAGTTTCAACTGGTTTCTTCCTATCAGCCCACGGGGGATCAACCCAAGGCGATTGCCGGCTTGGTGAAGTCGATTTTAGAGGGCCATCGCTTTCAAACCCTGCTGGGGGCAACCGGAACCGGCAAAACGTTTACCATTGCCCATACTATCCAGCAAGTCGGCAGGCCCACCTTGGTGATGGCTCCCAACAAAACCTTGGCCGCCCAACTGTGTAACGAGCTGCGAGAGCTTTTTCCCTACAATGCCGTCGAATATTTCATCAGCTATTACGACTATTATCAACCGGAAGCCTATGTGCCCAGCACCGATACTTACATCGCCAAGTCTTCTTCCATCAACGATGAGATCGACATGTTGCGGCACTCCGCTACCCGCTCTCTATTTGAACGGCGAGATGTCATCGTGGTGGCCTCGGTAAGCTGCATCTACGGCTTGGGCATGCCGGAGGAATACCTGAAGGCTTCCATCCCCTTCCAAGTCGGCCAGGAGATCAACCAGCGGGAGGTCTTGCGGGATCTGGCCGGCATTCAGTACGAGCGCAACGACCTGGAGCTGGCGCGGGGGCGATTTCGCGTCAAGGGCGATGTGCTGGAAATTGTGCCGGCGTATGAAGATCGGGTGATCCGCATTGAATTTTTTGGCGATGAGATCGAGGCCATTCGCCTGATTGATCCGGTTACAGGTGAGATTTTGACCAGCCTCAGCGCCCTCAGAGTCTACCCGGCTCGCCACTTTGTAACGCCAGAAGCCCAGTTGCAGCAGGCGATCCTCAACATTGAGCAGGAGCTGGAGGAGCAACTGGCTTTCTTTCGCAAACAAGGCAAGCTACTGGAAGCCCAACGGCTAGAACAGCGCACCCGCTACGACCTGGAAATGCTGCGGGAGGTGGGCTATTGCAACGGCATCGAAAACTACTCTCGGCACCTGACGGGGCGCAAGGAAGGGGAGCCGCCTGCTTGTTTAGTGGATTATTTCAAGGCCAACGATTGGCTCTTGGTGGTGGACGAATCCCACGTCACCGTGCCGCAAATCCGCGGCATGTACAATGGGGATCGCGCCCGCAAGCAGGTGCTGGTGGATCACGGGTTTCGCCTGCCCAGCGCCCTCGACAACCGCCCTCTCAAAGCCGAGGAGTTCTGGGCCAAAGTCCACCAATGCGTCTTTGTTTCCGCCACGCCCGGCAACTGGGAACTGGAGCAAAGCGGAGCCCAATTTGAAACGGTGGTGGAAAACGGCAAAACCCTGAAGTTCTATGTGCCGGGCACCGGTCGGGTTATAGAACAGGTCATTCGGCCCACCGGGGTGGTGGATCCGGAAGTGCATGTCCGCCCCACAGCCGGGCAGGTGGAGGATTTGTTGGGAGAGATCTACCTGCGATTGGAACGTTCGCAGCAGGGCCTCCCGGAACGGGTCATTGTGACCACCCTCACCAAACGCATGGCCGAAGATCTCACAGAATACTTGCAAGAACGCGGGATCCGGGTTCGCTATTTGCATTCCGAGATCAGCTCAATTGAGCGGATCGAAATTTTACAAGATTTTCGCGAAGGAGCTTTTGACGTACTGGTAGGGGTCAATTTGTTGCGGGAAGGGTTGGATTTGCCGGAAGTCTCCTTGGTGGCCATTTTGGACGCGGATAAAGAGGGATTTTTGCGGGCGGAGCGATCCCTGATTCAGATGATCGGGCGAGCAGCGCGCAATGTCCGTGGCACGGTGGTGATGTACGCCGACACCCTGACCGGCAGCATGGCCCGGGCCATCGCCGAAACCCAGCGCCGCCGGGAGATTCAATTGCAATACAACCGCCAACACAACATCACTCCTAAGCCCATTATTAAGAAAAACAGCAACGCCATTCTGTCTTTTTTGGCCATCTCCCGCAAACTCAACAGCCAAGACCTGGAAAAAGCCTTTCCAGTTGCAGACGAAATCCCTCTTTCGGAGATTCCAGAGCTGATCGGCCAACTGGAACTGAAGATGAAAGCAGCGGCCAAAAACCTGGAATTTGAAGAAGCTGCGCAACTGCGAGACCAAATTAAAAAGCTGCGCCAACGCCTTTTGGGCCACCATCAGAGCACTTAAGGTCCTCGCTTGGATCGGCCAAAATCGGGATTTGCTTATGCCACCATAGGCTTACAGCAGCATCCTAGGGATCCCCGAGACAATGGGCGTTCGGGTCCAACGAGCCATTCGAGACTCTGTCCTGCTGAAGGGAGCGGCCCTGGCGGTGGGGCTGATAGCCGGGATTGGCCTCTGGCTCCTGCCCGCTCCGGTCTCCAAGGCTGCTGGGATCCCGGTGGCCCAAGCCCTCGAGTTGCGGGATCCCGGCTTTTCCCACCCCACTCCTGCCGAAGCGCCAACTCTTGAGGGATCCCCTTCCCCGACCTCTAGCCCACTGCGGATCCCCTTGACCGGCCAAGAGGGCACAGAAGTCTTGGTGGGGAACATTCCGGTGTTTCGCCTGCAGACGGCAGAATACCCCAGCGATGTGCGGGCCGACAACGTGCGGGCAATCATTGAGCGCTTCTTGGAAGAAGGCCAGTTGCCAGAGCCGGAGGTACGGGTGGCCCAGGATGCCAACGGCCAGTACGTCCTCCGCCTGGGAGAAAGAGGTCGCTTTGAGGCCACCCAGCGGTATCTGTTTACCGTCACCTATGCCGACGCCGCCGCCGAGCGCAGGGTGCCGCTGGGCCAGGTGAGCCTCAACGACGTGCGTCTGGTGGCCAACACTTGGGCGCGGCGGCTGGAGCAAGCCATTGCCGAGTACCGGCAGGATCGGCTGGATCTGCAGCGGGCGCAGGATCCGCGCGTGCTGATGCTCACCATCCTGGCCGGGCTGGCCACCGTGGCAGTGGGGTTCTTTCTCTGGCGGCTGTTCGACCGCAGTCTCGTCCGCCTGCAAAGTTGGTTGGAGCTCAAGGCCGACCCGGCCTGGGGGAGCTGGATCGACATCGCAGGGCTGCTGCTGCGAGGCCTGGGGGCAATTCTCATTGCCGGCATCTCTCTGGATCGCGGCATCAGCTTTATACCTGCCCTGCGGCCTTTTCAGCGCGCTTTTTACCTGGGCTTGGGGCGCGTGGTGGCCACGGCGCTGGGCGTCCTCACCCAACCGCTGCCCAATTCCAGCGTCTCCATCGCCAGCTTGCTGGTCTTTTTTGTGCTGGCCGCTTTGGTCTTCACCGTTGCCCACTACGTCAGCGTTGGCTTTAAGCAGCGGTTTCTGAGCCGGCTGGGACTGGATCTGGGCACCCAGGAGTCTACAACGGCCATCTTCAAGTACATCCTCACCCTGTTCGGGATCCTCTTGGTCTTGCCCTTCAGTGGCCTCAATTTGGGATCCCTGGCGGTGATTGCCGGGGCGGTGGGTTTGGGGATCGGTTTTGGTCTGCAAAACCTCTCCAACAACTACATCAGCTACATCGCCATCCTGCTGGAGCGCCCCATCCAAGTCGGGGATCTGGTGGAAGTGGACAACCTGCTCGGCATCGTGGAGCGCATTGGCCCGCGGGCCACCGTCCTGCGCACTTTGGATCGCATCTTTGTAATCGTGCCCAACTCCCGCTTCACCGAGTCGAAGGTGGTGAACTGGAGCTACCGGGATCCCCGCTGTCGCATCCACATTCCCGTGGGCGTGGCCTACGGCTCCGATACCACCTTGGTCACCGAAGCCCTGCTCAGCGCCGCCAAGGAAAATCCGCGGGTACTGAGCAGCCCCGCCCCGCAGGTGTGGCTCAAGTCTTTTGGCCCCTCTTCCCTCAACTTTGAGCTGCTGGTGTGGATCAACCGGCCCCAGGATCAATTTGTCTTGATCAGCGAGCTGAACTTTGCCATCGAAGCAGAGTTTCGCCGGCGTGGGATCCGCATCCCCTTCCCCCAGCAAGATATTCACATTCGCAGCCTCGAAGGATTTGCTCCCCCCAGTCAAAACGGCGGATCCCGTTCCCTGCCCGATGCCGCTTCCATTCAGTCCGCCCTCAGCGAAGCGGCAAAATCGTTGGAAGACCAAAATGGCGTTTCCTGAGCGACACCATGCTGCAACGGTTAGATGAGGCACTGGGTAGCTTTGGCAGCCATCCGTGTTGGGCTGAACTGAAGCAAATGCAGCTCCTAAGACAGCTCTGGCCGGAAGTGGTGGGAGAGGCGGTAGCAGCGCAAACCTATCCCCTCAACCTGCGCCGCCAGGTGCTACAGGTGGCCACCTCTACCCCGTCCTGGGCGCAAAACTTAACTCTGCAGCGCCAGCTCATTCTCAGGAAACTCAACAGCCGCCTGCACCCTCCTCTCAGCGACATTCGCTTCAGCCCCGGCGCTTGGCACGAGGGATCCAGCCCGTCCGCTCCCCACCCTGATGCGGAGTTGGTAGGCAAGTTTTACCCCATCTCATCTGCAACCCCAGCCCAAAAGCAGCCTGCAACCGCTCGCCGCTCCGGCTCACGGCCGTCTCCCGCCGATGCTAAAGCCGCTTTCGAACGTTGGGCCCGACTGGTGAAACAGAGACAAACTCAGCAAAACCTGTTCCCTTGCCCTGCCTGTGGCTGCCCCGCCCCTGCCGCCGAACTGGAGCGTTGGTTGGTCTGCGGGTTTTGCCATCGCCAGTCCTTGCGCGTGCGCAGCTAACTCAGGGAACTCAAATTAGGGCTGTTTCCAGGGGCAACGAAACAACTCGTTAGGTCGATCCCCAGCTCCCTTCTCCCAGAGGGAGAGGGGCCGGGGGTGAGGGGAACTCCCCCTGAGGTTGTGGATGGTGGCGGCAGCGGCCTGGATTCTCGATGAAGGCAACTGCAAACCCTCAATCGTTCATGGCGTGGTAGGTGGCCACCGCCGACGGCGATACGCGGTTCAAGTAGCGGAAGATCCAGTACTTAAAGAGTGTATCGAGGAAAACCGGAAAAGTGGCAATAAAGCCGTAGATAAAATTGCGGTTTTCTGGCAGACCCAGGTGGGCAGCTAAGCTGCTCAGCAGCACCTCCCAGCCATGGGGAGAGTGGTAGCCGACGAACACATCTGTGAAGAGAATAATAATGAAAGCCTTGGCACTGTCGCTGAGGCCATAGATCAGGCGATCCAAAAAAGACTTGAGAACTTCAATTTCCTCGCGCCCGATGAAGATCAGCCAGCCAAACACCAGCAGCGATAGCACGTCGGCAAGGACGTTCTTGAGGCCTTCCAAATTCTTACGGCTGTATTTTTGCAGCAACTCCTCTGCCTTCTTGGACAGTTGGTCTTCGGATTCCAGGTCGAGCTCTGGAGATTGGTGGTGTAAAGCCCGCTCAAACTCTATTTTTTCCTTGAAAAACTCAAACTCGGAGAGAGCCTTTTCTTGAAATTCGTAGCTCAGAGCCAGGATGGTGGGCTCCCGCGGCTGAAAGCGATCCACCAACGGCCCGAACAGGAAGTGTTTCGAGAAAATCTGGACAAGCAGCGGCAAAATGGCCAGCAGCAACAAAAACCGAACTGCCACCAGTGTGCGCGTGCGTTGGCTGCGATACTCCTGGAGCAGCTCTTCTTCTGCCTGCGAACTCAGCTCACGGCGGATCTGGTTGGCCGTACGCAGGATGGAGCGAGGCAGGAGGGCCGTTTTAGAGGCAACCGGGGCATTGCTGTTGTCGAGGTTTGTCTTAGCAAGATTGGTCTTGATGGAGGGATCGGAGGGCTCCGGCTGGCTTGAGGTCAGTGGCTCTGGTTGCTCTTGAGACTTGGGCGGAGGGGAGGTGGACCTGGGTTGAGCAGCGGGGCGCTTGTAGCGCGAGGTCACCTGATCGATAAACTCCAGCTTTTCCAAAATCGAGGGATCCCGACTTTGCCGGCCATTTTCAGCGTCTTTACCGTCGTTTTCAGAAGGGCCGACGGGGGCCTCTTTGGCCTGATCTTTGTCGGAAGAGAAGGGAGGGCCGCTGCCATTTTGCTCGGGATCCGGCAGGCGAGAAAAAACGCTACTGGCCCTGAACTCCGCTAAACTAAGATCAATTTGACGCAATTCCTGGCGCAATTGGATCTGAAAGTAGCGGCTGGTGTTTTGGCCGTGGTTTCCGTTGCTGCCGATGGATCCCCCCTGAAAGTAGCGGTCTTCGATGGCTTTGATGCGCAGGGCAGCTTCATAGGCTCGATCGAGGGAGCGTAGGGGAGTACTTGAGATCCATTGGCCGAGCCTGCTCAACACGGATTCCCCCATTGCTTTTTCCTGTGGCGGTTTTTCTCAGGGCTGATCCATGCATTTTTCAATGGCTAACTATTGTAACAACTTCTGGGAGGCTGGGCAGGGATCCGGATGGGGAAGCGGCCCGTCTGGATCAAAACCGTGTTGAAGGGGTTAGGGCTCAGGATCCCTTGAAGCGGCTGAGGGCAAAAGCGCAGATCTGCAGCAGCCGCAGCCCGTCCCGCACATGTTGGATGTTGGAGCGCCCATAGGTTCTGGGGAAGTAGCGCACCGGGATGTCCAGGATCTTGAGGGTGCGCTTGGCCGCCCCCAACAACAGGTCGAAATCCCCAAACGGGTCAAAATCCCCCCATTCTTGCCGCAGCTTGGCAATCTGCCAATAGTCCTCCCGCCACAGGGCCTTGGTGCCGCAGAGGGAATCTTTGATGCGGATGCCGAGAATGTGGGAGAGGAGAGCGGCAAAAAAACGATTGGCCCACTGGTTGAGGCGCGGCATCGCTTCTGGTTTCAGGGGATAGACGAGGCGGCAGCCGTTGGCAAAGTCGCACCGCCCGGAGGCCACCGCGCGGAAAAACTTGGGGAGCTCTTCCGCCTGGACAGTCAAGTCGGCGTCGAGAATGATCAGCACATCGCCGCTGGCCGCGGCAAACCCCTTGCGCACCGCATCTCCCTTGCCTTTGCCCTCTTGCCGGAGAGCCTGGATGGTGCGGATCCCCTGGTATTCGTCCTGAACCCGCTGGATCTCAGCCCAGGTGTCGTCGCTGGAATGCCCCTCTACAAAAATGATCTCGGTGCGGGATCCCATCTCTGGCAACTGCTGCACACAGCGGCGGATGTTGCCCGCCTCGTTGCGGGCTGGGATCACCACTGTGCAAGAAGGTTGCTCCTCAAGGGGGGGATCCCAGGCGGGATCGGGCTGGGGGCGGGCGATCGTGTATTCCGTTAGACAAAGGGCGTTGATCCCGGGCAAGGGGGCAATGAAGCGGTTAATCAGCGTCGAAAGCAGTGGGATCCGCCGCGGCAACAACAGCCGCTTGCCCTGCTGAATGACCTCGTACCCTGCTAGGTGCAGCAAATTGGCCACATCGCCTGCCGAGAGCCAGTTGGCTGCCGGCAGGGGCATGCGCTGCTTGAGGACGGTCGCCAGGCTTAGCAGCGGCTCCCAGAGGGGGTTGTGGTACGAGAGGATCAGGCGAGTGCGCGGGGTACAAAAACGGCGCAGCCGCTCAAAAACCTGCTGAACGTCTGCCAGGTAGCCCAAGGTGTTGACGAGCAAAATAACGTCAAAAGGCTCCGCTAAGATGGGATCCTGCTTGTCCAGCGTGTGGGCATCCTGCACCCGAAAGTGAAGATGGGGAAACTGCCTCTGCGCCTGGGCAACAATCTCTGCGTCCCAGTCAATCCCCACCCCAAAACTGGGCTGCAAAGCGTTGAGCAGGGATCCGGTGCCGGAGCCGATTTCCAGAATGCGCAGGCCTGGGGGAACGAAGAAGCGGTGCAGCCGCTCCAGATCCTCGTGGTAGTAGCGGTTTTTTTGCCGCCAGTAGTGCAGGGGGTGGGTCAACGCTCCCGGGATGTCGCCAGATCAGCTTTAGATCATAAAGGGCGGTGGGCAATCCGCAGACAAGCCCTGGCGAGCAGGAGACTCAGCGACGACGCACCCTATCTCTTTGGCTGACGAAGACGATGGCGCCGAAGAGAAGCCCCAGCACCACTGCGCCGTACAGCAAGCTCCAGAGAAAGTTAGCCAGTGAGGGAGTCATAAAAGAGTTTCCTCCTCCTGCGAATAGCAACTACCCAGCTATTCTCTGACTATACCGATCTTTGTCACCCCTCCCCGCCCGATCGTCCCCTCCAATGACAGGCACTTGGCCGATTATTTCGTTTGGTATTCCAGGGGCACCTCCTCTAGGGTTTGGCTGGTGCCGGCAAAGGGGTTGTCTGGGGTTAAGAAGAGCATACAGTGACATTCTTTGCGCTCGCGCATTGGCACGCAGGGGCAGTTCCAATAGCCGGCTTTCACTTCCGCCTCTTTGTCTTCGTAAAAGCGGCAGGGACAGAGCGGAGCGCCCAACTGCTCTTTGTGGAGAGCCAAGCCTTCGATCACTGCCGTCGTAATCGTAGGATCAGAGCAGAAAAAAGTGTCGGTACGTTTGGCGTAGGTTTCTGCGAAATGCCGCATCACCTCGAAGGTCTTCTGGGAGGCCTTGTTGTAACCACGACTTTCCATGACGATTCCTAAAGGTGGCACTAGTGAATAGCAATGGAGCTTACAGCTTTTCCCAGCAACGCTGACCAACGCTCATAAAAATCAGATGCTTCTCCTGTATGACAGGGATCCTACCTCTCCACAAGATTCTCACAGAGTCGGAAAAAGCTGTATCTCGCTCTTCGTTGTACTGCAGACTTTTGGACAATACAAATATCAGCCGCCTTGCTGTTACAGAAGGCAACATTCGGGTTCTTCAGCCAGAGCCGGCCTCAACGCACTCTACAGAATAGAACAAAACAGCAAGAATGGCGTCGGCTGGGATCCCCTTCCTCAAGGCACCACCAGCACCGGGCAAGGGGAGAGGTCGATGACGCGGTGGCTGACGGAGTTGTTCTGTCCCTCGGCAGACAAGCTGATGCCGCGGGATCCCATCACGATCAGGCTGATCTCCAGCTCGTCCGCCACGTCGCAGATGACAAAAGGAACCTTCCCCTCGCGATACTCGCTCTTGACATTTTGGATGCCAATCTGCTGGAGGCCAGCCTCAGCCTGTTTGAGCAAGTTGTGGATACTTTGGCGGGCTTGCTCGGCTTGCTCTGGGCTCAGGTCCGTGCTGTCTAGGACGGAGAGCAGATAGACCTGGCTCTTGTAGCGCTGCGCTATGTCCGCCACCAAGGGCAGGGCGTGGCTAGTTTCGCGCGAGTTGTCGATGGGAAAGAGCAGTTTGTCGAACATAGTCGCGGATCCCACACTTAAGCCCGCCCCTTCCCTATCCACGTCGGGGGCTGGCCCTATTCTACCAATCAATTTTACCGGAAGCTCAATGGCCTCCTTCCACCCCTGCCCGTTTTTCTATTGTCAGGGGCTCGACCTGGGCTGCAAACGGAGCCCCTCTCCTGTTGGGATGAGCGGCCATGCCCATCATCCCGCAAAACTCCAGCCGCCTTAGGCCATGCTGGGCTGAAATTTACGCAATTCCTGCCAAAAATCCATGATTTTCAGATTGACCAAACTTGGAAAAGAATAATGAAAAAACTGTCGTCCCCCAGGGCAAAACCACATTTGATCCCCTGGCTTTAAGTGGTTTCCCCACTTCTCGAGCGAAGCGGGATCCACAATGGGGTCATCCTCGCTGGCGCAAACCAACATCGGCACCGACACTTTCTGGGTTGGAATCGCTACCACCTGAAATAGGGAGTGAGGTATGGGGGAAGTGTCTAAATCTTTAGCCAGGGCATAGGAGAGTGAGCGCGCTCGCCACTGTTCTGAAGCTGGCAGAAGGCTCTGGGCTATACGCACCAGGAGCTGTTCTCGGCTACAGCAAAACATTTTTCGCTGCATGGGCCACATGCGCCCCCAGCAGCCAAAAAGATCAGTCAAACGGGCGTTGCCCGCCCCCTAGGGGATCTACTTTTGCAAGTTAGATCCCCCTTCTTGCCCTCAATGTTGTCGCTGTCATCCCCGCTCCTTTTGCGTTGCTAAACAAGCTTTTTTAGGAAAAGGCCAGAGACTTTGCCCCAGAGCTGCCTCTGGCCGCACGGACACATCCTTTCGAGCCATACAACCAATTATTGATAGTAAATCTCAACTTTAAGCTGTAGTCTACTCTAAGCTTCTTGAGAAAAGATATCAATATACTTAGGGTTAAGTTTTGTTAAAAGCTGGATTGACTTCGCAGGCTGCGGCTCTCGTAGGCGGTAGTTGTTCCTAAAGGGCCGGGTTTAAGCAAGGGATCCCGTGGCAGCTAGTGATAAAAAATCTCTTTTTTCTTGAGATTAGTTTCAATCAAGCCAGAGTTGGCCCAGCCAAGGGGTAAGGAGCCCAGAGGAGATGTCGAGACATCTGAAGCTGTGGACGGAGATAGGGCTTTATGTTCTCAGCTACTCCCTGCCTGTTCCTAGCTCAGACCGAAAGCAACTGTGCCGCCTGTGCCCATTAAAGTTTTCCGGAAGCCAAAGGGATCCGGGGGCAAAAATCCACTAGTCTATTGGCAATCTGGCTTCGGCCAGAACTGTCTAGCCAATTGCTGAGGTGCAACTGTGGAAACGGCCATCGAGTGGATTACCGCCCATGAGATCCTCGACTCCCGGGGGCAGCCGACCTTAGAAGCTTTGGTGGGCCTAGCCAATGGGGCAACCGGCTTGGCCCAGGTGCCCAGTGGCGCTTCGACCGGCACTTTTGAGGCTCACGAGCTGCGGGATGGGGATCCCAGGCGCTACAGCGGCAAGGGCGTGTTGAGGGCGGTGGAAAACATTCTTGGCCCCATCCAGTCGGAGCTGCGAGGGGAAGATGCCCTCAACCAAGCCCGCATCGACCAGTTGATGATCGATCTGGATGGCACCCCCAACAAGTCGCAACTGGGAGCCAACGCCATCTTGGCGGTCTCTTTGGCCACGGCTAAGGCGGCTGCCAATGCGGTGGGCCTGCCTTTGTACAGGTACCTGGGTGGACCCTTTGCCAACCTGCTGCCAGTGCCGCTCATGAATGTGCTTAACGGCGGCGCCCACGCCGACAACAACCTCGATATTCAAGAATTTATGATCGTGCCCATCGGAGCACCCAGCTTTCGCGAGGCGCTGCGCTACGGAGCCGAGGTGTTTGCAGCCCTAAAACAAGTGCTGCGGCAGAGGGGACTGTCCACGGGGGTGGGGGATGAAGGCGGATTTGCCCCCAACCTCGACTCCAACGCCGCAGCTTTGGATCTATTGATGACGGCTATTGAACAGGCGGGCTACAGGCCAGGGGAGGATATCGCCTTGGCCTTGGACGTGGCGGCCAACGAGCTGCTGCAGGATGGGCAGTACCACTTCGAGGGCAAAGCCCGCAGCGCCGAGCAGATGGTGAACTACTACGAGCAACTGCTGGCCAACTATCCCATCCTCTCCCTGGAAGACGGGCTGGCGGAAGAAGATTGGGCCGGCTGGCAGGCCATGACCGCCCGCTTGGGATCCCGGGTGCAACTGGTGGGGGACGACCTGTTTGTAACCAACCCGGCCCGGCTGCAGAAAGGCATCGACAGCGGCGCTGCCAACGCCATTTTGATCAAGCTCAACCAGATCGGCACCCTGACAGAGACGGTCTCGACCATTCAACTGGCCGTTCAGGCGGGCTTTCGCACCCTCATCAGCCACCGCTCCGGTGAGACAGAAGACACCACCATCGCCGACCTGGCGGTGGCCACCCGCGCCGGCCAGATCAAAACCGGATCCCTCTGCCGCAGCGAGCGCATCGCCAAGTACAACCAACTGCTGCGCATCGAAGACGAGCTGGGGGAAGCGGCCGTCTATGCCGGTCGGGTGGGCCTGGGGCCTAGGGGGTTGCCGGCGCGGAGTCGCTAGCCCGCTTGGATCCCCAGCACCTGCACCAAGAAGGCCCAGCGGTCGGCGGTCTCTTCGATGAGCTTGGCAGTGGGCTTGCCGGCCCCGTGGCCGGCTTTGGTGTCGATGCGAATGAGGATGGGCTGGGATCCCCCCTGGGCCGCCTGCAGGGCGGCGGCAAACTTGAAGCTGTGGGCGGGCACCACCCGGTCGTCGTGATCTGCCGTGGTGATCAGGGTGGCGGGGTAGGCGGTGCCGGGCTTGAGGTTGTGCAGGGGGGAGTAGGCGTAGAGGGCCTTGAATTCCTCCGGGTCTTCCGGGGATCCGTACTCGGAGATCCAGGCCCAGCCGATGGTGAACTTATGAAAGCGCAGCATGTCGAACACCCCCACGGCGGGGAGGGCTGCTGCAAAGAGATCCGGCCTTTGGGTCAGGCAGGCCCCCACCAAGAGGCCGCCGTTGCTGCCGCCGGCGATGGCCAACTTGGAGGGGTTGGTGTAGCCGTTGGCCATGAGCCACTCAGCCGCGGCAATGAAGTCGTCGAAGACCTTTTGCTTGTTGAGCTTGGTGCCCGCTTGGTGCCAGGCTTCCCCGTATTCGCCGCCGCCGCGCAAACTGGGCTGGGCGTAAACCCCTCCCATCTCCAGCCAGGCCACCAGGCCCACCGAAAAGCTGGGGGTCAGAGAGATGCCAAAGCCGCCGTAGCCGTACAGCAGGGTGGGGTGATCCCCTGTCCGCGCTAGGCCGCGGCGGTGGACAAGGAACATGGGGATGCGGGTGCCGTCTTGGCTGGCGTAGAACACCTGCTGCACCTCATAGGCCTGGGGATCGAAATCCACCTGGGGCTGACGGAAGAGGGTGCTGCGGCCGCTGGTGAAGTCGTAGCGGTAGATGGTGGGGGGAGTGGTAAAGCTGGTGAAGGTGTAGAAGGTCTCGGTGTCGTGGCGCTTGCCGCCAAAGCCGCTGGCGGATCCCAGCCCCGGCAGGGGGATTTCCCCCAGGTAGGTGCCGTCTAAAGCAAAGGTCCGGATCTGGGTGTGGGCGTCTTTGAGGTAGAAGGCAACGAACTGGTTGTGGATTAGGCTAACTCCCTGCAGGGTCTCCTCGGCTTCGGGGATCACCTCTTGCAACTGACCTGGGTTGTCGAGATCAATGGCCACCAGTCGCCGCCGGGGAGCCTGGAGGTCCGTCAACAGCCAAAAGCGGGAGCCGTCGTTGCCGACAAAGGCGTACTCGGCCTGGAACTCGCGGATAAGCTCCACCACCGGCGAGCTGGGATCCCGCAGGTCTTTGTAGAAGAGGAGGTTTTTGGGATCCGTGCCCCGCCAGACGGAGATGATTAGGTAGTCTCCATCTTCGGTAACCCCGCCGGCAAAGCCCCACTCTTTTTGGTCAGGGCGGTGGTAGACCAAGAGATCTTCCGACTGGGGGGTGCCCAGGCGGTGGTAGTAGAGTTTTTGGAAGTAGTTGGCGCTTTCGTACTCGCTGCCAGGGGCCGGCTCGTCGTAGCGGCTGTAGAAAAATCCCTGCCCGTCCAGCGTCCAGCTGGCCCCGGAGAATTTAATCCAGCGCAGGTGATCCGGCAGGTCTTCTCCCGTTTCGATATCCCGCACCTTCCACTCCTGCCAGTCGGAGCCGGAGCGGGAGAGACCATAGGCCAGGTAGCGCCCGTCGCGGCTGATGGCAATCCCTGAGAGGGCCACCGTGCCGTCTTCCGAGAGGGTGTTGGGATCTAGCAAAACCCGCGCCTCTCCCTCCAGGCTTTCTTGGGTATAGAGAACGCTCTGGTTTTGCAGGCCGTCGTTTTTGAAGTAGAAGTAGCGGTTGCCCTCTTTGAAGGGCTGGCTGTATTTTTCGTAGTTCCACAGTTGCCTCAGGCGCTCCAGAAGCCGCTGCCGGGCCGGGATCCGCTGCAAGTAGTCAAAAGTTAGGCGGTTTTGCGCCTCGATCCAAGCTCGCGTCTGCTCAGAATCCAGATCCTCCAGCCAGCGATAGGGATCCGGCACCGCTTGCCCATGGTAGAAGTCGACAACAGTGGGATCCGGATGGCTGGGCGGGTAGTTGAGCATAGAGACGGAGCAACAAAAGACCAATTCCACTATGGCAGAAGCCTGAGACCTCAGCGTGGGATTTGACACTCCCACCCAAATAGACTCGCGAAGGCGCTGTCAAGACGCCCCTAGACAGTCCTTTGAGGCATAACCTCAAAGTTCTGCTTACTTCGGACTTAAGTTCCTCTAGGTTAGTTATTGCCGCGCGGGTTTTGCACCGCAGTAGGTTGTTTTCCTGGAGAAGCTCTGTACTAACTATAACAAAGAAGCAACTAAAGTGGCTCAAGGGCTTTTCCGCCCCGCACTCAAGTACGGGGCTACCAAGCTATCCTTTTGTGTCAAAGTTGGGGCAGATGAGGTAGGTGAAGCGTAAAGGTTGTCCAGCCGGCGGCGCTGCTCACCTCGATGGATCCGCGCAACTGATCCACCATCTGTTTCACCAAGGCCAAGCCCAGACCCGTGCCCCCTTCCTTCCAAGGATCGTTGCTGGGAATGCGGTAAAAGCGCTCAAAGATGCGGGTCAACTCCTCGGCGGGGATCGGCTGGCTATTGCTGACCTCGACGATGCTGCGGCGGTTTTCGGTTTCTACCCGTAGGCGGATGGATCCCTGGGCCGGGGTGTATTTCACAGCATTGTGCAGCAGCTCCCGCAGGATACGTTGCAACAGCAAGGGATCTGTCGTGAGGGAGCTCTCCAGGGGAACGCTGGCTTGGAAAGTTTGCCCCTTGGCGCGGGCCCGCTCTTGGGTAACCGTCAGCAGATCCCCCAGCAGATCTCGCCAGGTGAGGGCTTGCACCTCCAGCGCATAGGCCCCCGCCTGCAGCCGCTGCAGATCCAGCAGGTCGTTGATGAGCTCGATCTCCCGCTGGCACTCCCGCTCGGCAATGAGGAAGTATTGCGCTCGTTTCTCCTCTGAGCGAGCTATCTGCAGCATTTTCAGGGCCATTTTCAGGCTGGCCAGGGGAGTGCGCAGCTCGTGGCTGACGGTGCTGATGAAGTCGTCTTTGAGACGGTTGAGGCGCTCCAGGGCTTGCACCTGCTCTTGGGCAGCCTGGAACAGGCGCGCCTGCCGCAGCCCAATGGCACATTGGTTGGCCACCTGCTGGATAAGTCGGATCTCCTGGTCGTCGAAAGGACGCGCCGCCGAGCGAAAGATCCACAGATCCCCCAGCACTTGGCCTTTATCTAGCAAGGGACAAGCCATTACTACCTGGCGGTTTTCCGAGGCTCGCCCTAAGAAGCAAAATAGACAAGGCTGCCCTGCAGTTAATTGTCGATACACGGTTTCGTAAGGCCCTCCCTGCAAAGGGATGGAGAGGTTCAGATAAGAATCGGAGCGGGGGCAATACTCGTAGCGGATGGTGGCAAGGGTGAAATCGGCGTTGTAAAGGCCGATATCGCAGCCATCGGCATCTAGACTTTCTCCCAGCTCGCGCACGGCGGCGCTGAGGATCTCAGCTTCGTCGAGAGAATCGCGCACGCGGTTGATAATGCTTCTTAGGAGAGCCTCAAATTGCAAAGCCCGCTCTAGCTGCGCAGTGCGCTGCCGCACTTTTTCTTCTAGCGTTTGCTTTAGAGCTTTTATCTGCTCGTACAACTGAGCCTGTTGCAACGCGACAGCCAACTGGTCGGTCAGTTTCTGCAAAAGCTCAATTTCCCACTCCTGCCACGGGTGGCTGGATTGGCAGTGCTGCGCCACCAAGAGGCCCCAGAGATCCTCCCTCCGCCGAATCGGGATCACCAAGTTGGCCTGAGCCTGAAAGGATTCCAAGAGTTGCCGATGGCAGGGATCCAAACTGGCTGTCGCCACATTGTCGATGGCCTGCACAAAGCCCTGTTGGTACTTGCGATAGCAGGGATCCTGGCGAAAGCAAGCATCCCACACGGAGCGGCCCAAGTGGCTGGGCCAGGGATCCAGCACCGCCTCGGCAGCTACCCATCCCCCTATGCCGTCCTGTAACTGGTAGATCATCACCCGATCCACCTGGAGAAACTCTCGCACTTCCGCCGCCGTGGTCTGCAAGAGGGGCTGCAAGTCCAAGTTCTCGCGGATGCGGCGCAGCAGGGATCCCAGGAGTCTCTCTCGCTCTGCCTCTTGCAGCAGCAGATCCTGGGCTTGTTTGAGGGGGGTGATATCTACCACAATGCCGCAAACGGCATAGGGATCCCCTCGCCGATCCCGCAGGGCAAACTTGGTGATCCACTTTTCCAGTTCTTGCCCATCACGGCAAACAGTGTGCTCATAGCTGATGGGATGAGCAGATTGGATTGCCCTTTGATCCTCCTCGCGAAACTTCAGAGCTTCCTCTGGCGAGAAGAGTTCCGCATCGACTTTGCCGAGAACTTCTTCTGGAAGTTTACCTTTTTTCTGCAGGTAAGCCCGATTGACCTGTAAGTAGCGGCCCTGCAGGTCTTTAACAAAGATGGGAAAAGAGATCCCATCGAGGATAGCTTTGAGACGGGCTTCGCTTTCTTGCAGGGCCAGCTCCGCCTCTTTTTGCTGGGTGATATCTTCGGTAATGCCGGCAATGCGGATCACTTCTTGCTGTTCATTGAAAATAGGCCGGCAGGAAGTCCGCAACCAGCGCACCCGGCCATCTCGATGAATGATGCGATAGGTAATCGGCTTCTCTCCTTGGATGACCTGAGGTACGGCTTGCAAAATCCTCGGCAGATCTTCCGGATGAATCTTTTCTCGCCACAGATCGGGCTTTTGGTAAAACTCCTCCGGCTTGTATCCCCAGATCTGCTCGCACTGAGGGCTTTTATAAAACAATTGACTGAGATCTGGAGAATAGAGAAAGAAGGAAACCGGCACAGCCTCGGCCATTTCCCGAAAGCGGGCTTCGCTTTCCCGCAGCGCCTGTTCTGCCTCTTTTTGCTGGGTAATGTCGCGGGTGCTGCAGACAATTCCCCCTAGCGCAGGATCCTGCAAAAGATTGGTGCAGCGGCTCTCCAACCACACCCAATGGCCATCGGCATGCTGCATCCGATAGACAAAGCTGAGCGTCTCGCCAGGCCGAGCCTTCAGTTGTTCAAGGGCGTCGGCAACGATCTGGCGATCTTCCGGGTGAACCCAATCCAGAGGTATAGGTTCTCCCTCCTCAGGACAACGACCCAAGACTTTCTCGGTAACCGGGCGATTGAGAGTATGAACCAAGCCTTGGGCATCGATCCAACACAAAATGTCGTGGCTGTTGTCGAGGAAGGCGCGAAAGCGCTCCTGTTGTTCTCGCAGTTGTTGTTCCAGCCGCTTTTGCTCGGTAATATCCAAGACAATGCCGAGCCATCCCAAACCTTTGGACTCATCCTGCAGCTTGACAGCCAGGCGATAGGTGTAGCGCTCTTGGCCTTGGATGATTTCCTTGCTCTCCAATCGGGAAAACCCTTGCCGCTCCAGGTCAGACAAGGCTTGCCCAGTGTACTCCAGCCAGTGGGGATGTTGCTGCGCTGCCTCTTGCAGAGAAGTGCCCAGCAGATCGCCATACCAGGCGCAGTCGGTGGCATTTTGCAAAATCAGCACTCCCTGGGGATCCCTGGCCCATATGGCTGCCGGCAGGGCGTCCAGAAGAGCCCTCAGTTGGGCTTCCCGCAGGCGCAGATTTTCTTCCAGTTGCTTCTTCTCGGTAATGTCTCGGCCCACCCCGCGAATAAACTGCAAGCGGCCCCGCCGGTCGAAAAGGCCCTGGTTGATCCACTCAAACCACCGCACCTTTCCTTCCGCATCGAACAAGGGGTGAGCCCAAGCAAAGGTAGGCTGCTGAGGAGTAAGCTGGGATATCTTCTGCCGCACCTGCTCTTGCTCCTCTGGCGGCAAGGCCTCGATCCAGCGCCGGCCCTGCCAATTGCCGAAAACCTTCTGGCAGGCCTCGTTACACTCCACCACCGTTGTATCCGCCCGCGCCAGCATGATGACATCGGGAAAACCAACCTGGGCCTGATGCGGCCGCCGCCTCTGCCAGAAGACAAGCGCCAGGAGCCAGGCTGCCCACAAAAGCAGCCACGGCCAGTTGCCCAAAGCTTCCTCAACAATGGTCTCCCAAGGAATGATCATGACAGCTTAGCATTGCCAAAATTCTGTTAAGATAGGCGAGAGTGCCTATTCAAACCCACACCAATTCTCGGCAGTTTGCCAAGGATTGCCAAGTATCACAATTAACAACTCACGAACTTCTATATAACCTCGGCAATTGCCCAGAAGGGAACCTCACAGGTTAAGATAGTCCTGGATCCAGCCCACCAGCCGCTGTGCCAGGGTAAGCGCTTCCGGCTCGCCTTCTTTGATCGCCGATTGGCTGCTGAAGCAAGCAATAACCTCTTCTTGAAATTTTTCTTCAAGCTTTTGTTCAAAAGCGCCGCGGCGAAACTGCAACCGCACCTGAGCTTGGATCTGAAAGCTCTCCCGCGCCTCCTCATCCAAGATCTCCTGTCCCAGCCGCTGCAGCCGCACCCCTTGCAATTGGGCGAGGGGATAAGAGAATACCTGCTGCCGCCAAAGCCCCCAGGGGCCACCCAGCCGGGTCAGGGTCGCTCGCTGCCGCTCCCGATCCAAGCTCAGGATCTGCCCCAGCCCCCAAGGGATCCCAATCCCCAGGCCCGCTGCTACGGCCAGCAACCCCACCAGCGGCGAGCGGCCCCAGAGCTGGGATCCCAGCGCCAACAGCCCCAAACCCGCCACCACCCGCCAGGCCAGTTGCTCAGGGGTAAACCTTTGCAGGGCAATTCGCAGCCGTCTGGGGTTGCGCTCCAGAACTTGCAGGTAAACCGGCCTCATGAAATTGGATCCCGTTTTTGGCGCCAGTTTACCAGGTGCCGCGGAACCCTGGAAGACTTGCGAGCTTGGCAAACAGCTAAAACTCAGGTTCGGCAAAAAACTCTGACAAATCCAAGGCAAACCCAGGGATCACCTCTTCGCCTTCCAGGATATCTCCTGGCCGCTTCAATGCTGCGGGCTCAGGCTGACGGTAAACCAAAACATACTTTTCTTCGGGATGAATAAGCCAAACAAGGCGGGATCCATTTTCAAAGTACTCGACGATTTTATTGTGGATCTCTCCCACTGTGTTGACTTCAGAGAGAACTTCTACAACCAAATCTGGGGATCCCTCGATATAGCTCTTGGGGATCCCGCCGAGAGATCGCAGCCGCTCCTTGGAGAAGAAAGAACAATCTGGGGAGCGGCGATTGCCAGATTTCATCTTAAACGAAGTATCGGAGTCAAAAGTAAAGCCAATCTTTTGGCTGCGAACATAGGCACCTAGGAGGATGTGAATCAAACTTACATAGTATCCATGCCTTGCACTTGCCGAACCCAAAGCAATCAGCTTCCCATCGACAACTTCATAGCAATTGCCATCATCGGGCAGAGCCATAAACTCTTCATCAGTCCAAATCTTCCGAGAAGCTGTTGCAGAGCTTTCGGCAGGTTCCTTTGCTAGCCTTTCCAGAGCTTCAATCATGGTAGCCCTCTCAGATAGCTAAAACAACTAAGGGATCCTCGCTTGGGCAAACACATCCTGGGGGACAACCTTCAAGCCGGGCAGAAACTCATCTTGGATGGCTTGGGATCCCGTAAAAGTCCGCGGCGGGGCATCGGGGTAGAAAACGGTGATGCTCTTGGCTTGGGGATCCACAACCCAAACGCGAGGGATCCCAGCTTCCAGATAGTCCGCTGCTTTTTGAAGTACAGCCCCAAAACTCTGGCCGGGAGAAAGAATCTCCACTACCAGTTCGGGAGCGACGGGACAAGGGCCGTCTTCCTCAAGCTGCGCTGGCCAGCGTTCAAAGGAAACATAGAGCAAATCGGGAACAGGAAGCCAATCTTGATCCTGCCTTTGCAAAACAACTGCCAGCTCTGTGTACACATCCCCCTTGCCTTGACACCAGGCATCCAGAATGAAAAGCAGCCGCTTCTGCAAAGAGGCATGAAATCTCTGAGGAGACATCGGCAAATCTTTGGGAACAGCTTGTCCATTGACCAGCTCATAGGTAGTATCTTCCTCTGGCAAGGCGAGAAACTGTTCGGGAGTAAGTTTTGGATGAGCAATCGACAGCTCTTCGGTCGATAGCATGCCAGGATCCCTCTCGTTCTAGAGGCCAACTGCTTTCTAGTTCTAGGCTAACTTTGGGTTTTTCGCCTTCACTGCGCGGGAAAAGGCCTCTTGTTTTTGGGAAGGGGGGGCTTCCAGGTTGCGGTAGCTTGCCAGCGGTTGTGCTTTGATGCGTTGCAGACCCACCTGGAGGATCCCTATGGCTAAAACCCTTTTGACCACCCTGGGCACTGGCGACTACACCGAGACGACGTATTTCTTTGGGGAGCAAAGGGCAGACAAAACCTGCTACGTCGCCAAGGCCCTCTGCCAGCTCTTTGAAATTGATAGAATCATCCTCCTGCTGACGGAGGAGGCCCGCGCCAAGCACTGGGGCCGCTTGCAGGAGTCCTTGCCACCCCAGGTGGAGAAGGTGGCCAAAGCCATTCCTGAGGGCAAAACGGAAGCGGAGACCTGGGAGATTTTCGACGTGCTGGTCGATGGCATCGAGCCCAACAGCCGGCTGCTTTTTGATATCACCCACGCCTTTCGCTCCATCCCGCTGCTGGTGCTCTTGGGAGCCGCCCTTTTGCGCAAGGCCAAAAATGTCGAGATCCAGGGGCTCTACTACGGCCTCTACCGCCATGGCCAGGCAGAAACCCCCATCATCGATCTCACGCCGGCCATTCGGCTTCTGGACTGGCTGACGGCCAGCGACAAGTTCATCAGCACCGGCTCGGCAGTAGAGCTGGGCCAGCTTTTGGACACCGTTCAACGGGACTTCTACCGACAGCAAAGGCCCGGCAAAGGGGATCCCAGGCCCACCCGGCTGCAGAGCTTTGGACAAGCCATCCGCGACATCTCCCGTTCTCTGGAGCTGGTGAGGCCGGTCAGCCTGCAGGAGGACTTGCGCAAGTTACAAAGACACTCTACCCAGGAGTTGGCAGAAGAGGTGGGCCAATTTGCCAAGCCCTTCGGCCTGCTGCTGCAAAGCATTCAAAATAGCTACAGCCAACTGGCGCTGCCGGCAGACCAGAAGGAGGATCCCCGCGCTCAAGTTCAAAAGCACTTTCAACTGCTGCGCTGGTATGTGGAAAAGCGCTTCACCACCCAAGCCCTTCTCTTGGCTCGCGAGTGGGTGGTTTCTGCCCTTTGCCTCTGTGAGGGGATCCAAAACTACCTCGAACGAGAAGCGCGGCAGGGAATTGAACACCAGTTGGGATCCCTTATCCCGCGGGAAGAGCAGCTCTTGGGAGATCTCCCTGCGACTGGATCCCTTATCCAACACCAAGAGCAGCTTCAGTCCCTGCCTCCCATTGCCGCCCATGTCCCAGATGTGCAGCAGCTAGCCAAGCTCTGGTCTCGGCTGAGCGAATACCGCAACGACGTGGCCCATGTGCAGATGAAACCCAAATCTCTACGCAGCGAAGTTCTGGAGAGCTTTGTGCTGCAGGATCTGCTGCCGAAACTGGAAGCGCTGTTTCCTGAATTGACTCGAACAGAGGGGGAATTGGAAGGGGATCCTTCCAATTCTCGGTAGGCTACCAACGTCGGCCCACCCTCAGGTTCTGGGTTTTCAATTTCGGTCCAGCGGTTGGCAGGGGCTGAGCTTGAACAAGTCCTATTGACCTGGAGAAATACTGAAAAAACCTGAGGGCCGGTCGGGATCGGTGGACTTTGTTTTGTAGCTTCTACAGCCGGCTATCGGGTGGCTGCTGGGGTTTTGTCTACTTTGTTTCTTGCACGTTCAGTTCTTAACTTTCCTATCTTTCCTGCGAAAACACCATGTCTTATCACTACTACTGGCAAGCAAAGCTCTGGGGCCTGCTGCATGATCCTGCCCTCAAAGCCCTCCACGACGCCTCTGGCCGCGCTAAGGAAGGGCTGTGGCCAAACCTAGCAGCGATGCAGGGGTGGATCTCGCCCAAGGCAGAGGGATCCCCTCTGGCACAGGTGGGAGATGCGGATCTGGTCGCCTCCGCCAGCGATCGGGCCGCCATTGGCCACCTGCCCGTTGCCATCGACTACCAGCTAGCGGATCGCGGCCAGAGCCTGGGGCCGGGCTTAGAGATGAGCCATCTCCTTTCGGGGCGCAAGCGCTTTTGGCAACTGCCCGAAGAGGAGCACCGGGCCCTGCAGCAGGCCCGCTCCCGCGCCGAGTACTTGCTGGCGCAGGAAGCAAGGGTAGTTCCCGACTGGATTTGGCAAGAACAGGAGGATATCCAGAAGGTGTTCTGGTGGTTCTGGCGCTGTTTTCCCCAGGCGCTGGCGCGGGAGTTTGGCGATGAAAGCCTCCTGCTTTTGCCGGCAGAAACGCGGCTGCCCGATGGATCCCTGTGGAGCCACACTAGCGTCGTGGCCGCTCTGGCGGGCTGTTTGGCCGGCTACGACGAGCCCAAGTTCACGCGGCCCTTTTTGGCCAGCTTGACCTTCAACCCCATCCAGGAGCTGATCAAAGCCAGCCGCAAGATGCGGGACTTTTGGGCCGGATCCTGGCTGTTGCACTACCTCTCGGCGCGGCTTTGCTGGCGCCTGGCGGAGAAATACGGCCCCGACTGCCTGCTCTACCCCAGCCTCTACGGCCAGCCTTTGATCGACGCTTGGCTGCTGGAGAAGTACCCCCCCTTTGCCGAGTGGATCCCGCAGCCTTCTGCCAACACTCTGCTCACCGCCGGCTTCCCCAACGTGATCCTCTTGCTGTTGCCCGAAGAGCGGCTGCAGGCGGCCATGCAGTTTGCCCAGCAGACCCTCAAAGAAGAATGGCGCCACCTGGCGGAAAGAGCGCTGGAGCACCTGCAACTGGAGCGCCGCTGGCTGGTGCAGTTGCGCCCAGAAGATCCCACCTGGGGGGGATGGCTGGAGCACCAGTGGCAGATCTACTGGGCGGCGGCGCCCCTGGGATCCCCCCAGCAAAGGCTTAAAGACACCGCCATCCTCAGGTCCCAGGAGTCCATCGAGCGGGATCCCTGGGTCAGCACCCAAAACCGCACCTACCACCTCAAAGGAGAGCGGCAGCTTTTTGCCGATCCGGAGCTGAAGTTCCTGCGGATCAGCTTCTGGGATCCCGAAAGGCAGCAGTGCCGCCAGCACAAGCCAGGGCTAAACGTAGGCTCCTGGTGGGCAGCGGCAGTGGAGGCGACGCGCCGGCTGCAGGCTGCCTGCAAACAGGCCCGCGATTGGCAGTTGCCGGTGGCCTTTGGGCCGCGCAGCACCGTCTCTGGCCTAGGGCCGGTGGTTCACCCTTCCCCCAGGAATCGCTGGATTAGCGAAGGGGAGAGCCGGCGGCTTTGGCAGCGCCAGGCAGGGCTTTTCGATGGCCGCGAGCAGCTCAACGCCACCGAAACGGTTAAGCGGGCCCTAGACAAGGTGTTGCCGGAGCTCTTCCCCACCCTCGACGAAGACGAGGTCGCCGCTTCCTACCCAGATCTCACCGCTGGCGTGGCCGGCTACCTGAAAACCCACGGGCGACGCGAGCTGGAGCACTTCGAGCAGGCCTGCCGCGCCGTTGAGGCCATCCACCCCGCCATTCGGGAGGTCATCCGAGAAATGCGCGGCAAGTGGGGGATCCCGTGGGCCGACCAGCAAAACCTGCGCTACCACCCCCGCCTGCTCAACGCCGGCTGGCTGGTGGAGGACCTGGAAGCAGACGAGGCAACCCAGAAGCGCTGCCGCCAGGAGATAGAAGCCACCCTCAGCCGCTACTACCCCAGCATCAACCCCGCCAGTTGGTACGTGGTGGCCGCCGGCGACGGGGACGACATGGGCAAGTGGCTGAGTGGCGAGAAGATGCGACCCTACTACGACTACCTGCCCCAGCCGCTGCAGCGCCTAGCCGATAAACAAGAGGACGCCATTGGCCAGGTCATCAACTCCGGAGAGCTCGACCAGGTCAAGGACGCCTTCGGCGAGTTTGTCAAAGCCAGCCGCAAGCGCATGGGCCCGGCCACCCACAGCGCCCTCAGCCGGGCTCTGTTGGATTTTTCCGGCCAGTTGGTGCCCTACCTCACCGAGCAGCGCTATGCCGGCAGGCTTATCTACGCCGGCGGAGACGACGTTTTGGCCTACACCAACCTCTGGGAGTGGGATGGCTGGCTCTGGGACATCCGCCAATGTTTCCGCGGCGGCGAAGACGACTGGCGCGAGTTTGCCAACGAAGGGGACTACTGGCAGTGGCAAAAGGCGCAGTTGCCGGCTGGCCTCAGCCGTCGCCCTCTTTTTACTCTGGGATCCCTGGCCAGTATTAGCTTTGGCGTGGTGATTGCCCACCACTCGGTGCCCCTGGCCATTGCCCTGGAGAATCTCTGGGAGGCAGAACAAGGCGCCAAAGAGCAGGCCTATGCCCAGGGCAGCTCCAAAGACAGCGCCCAGGTGCGGGTACTGTTTGCCAACGGCAACCAACTGGTGAGCACCTGCAAGTTCGACACCTTCGACAAGTGGAAAGACCTGCTGGATTTTGACTGGAAGCTGTTGGGCCAAAAGCAGGATCAAAGCTCCCTATTTGAACACGCCGCCCAGCTCTGGGAGCAGCACCCAGCCCCCAGCCTGGAAGCGGTGCCTGCTTGGGCCCGCCTGTTCTGCAGCCGCCGGGATCTCTTCCACGGCGAAAGCGAGCAGACGGATCGTTTCCAGACCCAGCTAATCGCATTTATCCAGCACTTTTGGCAGCACAGCCTGCCCGCCCAGCCGGGGGCCTGGGATCTGGCCATCAAAAACTGGTTCAAGCTGGCGGCCTTTGTGCTGCGCAACCGCACCGTCACTTTGGGGAGGAACGGTCGATGAGTTGGTTCACGCTATCGCCTCTAGATGTGTGGATGTTTCGCGATGCCAAGCCCTTTGCGCCGGGGGAGCGGGCCTGGGCCAATAGCGGCTTTCCCCCCAGCGGCCACACCTTGGCCGGCGCCATTCTGGCTCACCTGGGCCAGCCGGCAACCCTGCGCCTATGCGGCCCTTTCCTTTGCTGGGATGAGCAGCTTTACTTCCCCGGCCCTCTGCACCTCTACCAGGGATCCCCGCTGGTGCCCATCCCCTGGCTGGAAGAGGGCCATTCCTATGACGGCTACCGTTGGGATCCCACCCGGCCCGCCCCTTTGGTGGCAGCAGCTCCGGAGGAGGAACGGCCAAGCTCCAAGCAAAAGGCCGCCGGCTACCTGCCCTTTCAGGCGGTGCAAACTGCACTGCAGGGCAAGGGCTGGGATCTGGAGCAGGCAGTAAAGTCCCCCTGGGTGGCGGAGGTGCGGCCCCACAACACCCTGCAGGCAGGCAAACGCCAGGTGCGGGAGGCCGAGGGCTACTTTGTGGAAACCTGCATCCGCCTGCAGCCCGGCTGGAGCCTGGCCCTTTCCATCGAGTGCTGGGATCCCGATCGCGAAACTTGGGATCCCTTGCCTCTGAAGCAAGAAGTGGTGGTGCGGCTGGGAGGAGAAGGCCACGGCGCCCTCTTAAGCCCCTGTCCAAAGCTGGGCGAGCAATGGCAAGCGCTGCAGGAGCTCTCCCGGCAGACCTTCCGGCAAGGCCAGCGATCCCTGGCCTACCTCGTCACGCCTGGGGTGTTCATCAAAAAGGTGGAGGGGCGCTCCCTCTGCCGCGCCTGGCCTTGGGAATGGCGCTTGGTCACCCCCCATCCTGCCCACTCCCTCACCGGTCCTCTGGTGAGCGTGGCCACCGGCAAGCCAGTTCCCATCAGCGGTCGCCTGCGGGTGGACTCCCTAACAGAGCCGCGCAAGACCAGCCTACCGGCTCCGCAAGTCTTTGCCGCCCCGCCCGGCAGCGTCTACTACCTGGAGCAGCCGGCTCCCCTTGCCCAGGACGAGCCGGAGCTGGAAGATGGCCGGCTCAACGTCTTCCACCGCTGGCGGCTGTTGGGCTACAGCGAGTTGCTCTGGCTGCCTTGGGTCAACTTTTGAAGTCCTGTTTTGACGGATAAGGAGTGTTTTTCTATGAGCTTTCACCTGGTTTATCTCACCCTGTTAACCCCCCTGCACACCGGCGGCACCACCCAAGAAGGCAACCTCTTGGGCATTGCCCGCGAGGCCCACACCAACTTGCCCTACATTCCTTCCAGCACCATCCGCGGCAAATTGCGGGCCAGCGTGGCCGAGAAAGAGTTAAAGTTCGAGCTCTTTGGCAACGAAATTGGGGAAGGGGATCAGCTTACCCAAGGCTCCATTTGGATTGGGGATGGATCCCTCTTGTGGGTGCCGGTGGCTTCCCTCAGCCACGGGGTAGTCTGGATTAGCTGCCCCCTCTTGCTCAAGCGCTGGCTGCGGCTAAGTGGTCAAAAGTTGGATGCGCCGGATCCCTATAGCACCAACTTGGAGACAAACCGACCCATCTACCTTAAGGATGCCATCCTAAAAAATGGCCTGAAAAAGTGGGAAAACTGGCAAAGCTTTGTCAAATCTTCCAGCATCAGCCGCGTCCTTGTCTTGCCGGATCAGCACTGTGCCACCCTTATTCAAATGAGCCTGTGGCGGCAGGTAAAAGTTAAGCTCAGCGAGCACAAAGTTGTAGAAGGCGGCTTTCGCTACGAAGAGGCCATCCCCCCCGATAGCCTGATGTACTTTACCTGGGGGGTAACAGCCCAGGCCAACGGCAGTTCCCAAGAAGCAGTGGAGCAATTTCAGAAGCTTCTCCAGAAGAACCAACTTCTACAAATTGGCGGCCAAGAGAGCCTAGGCCGGGGCTTTGTCGAGTTGTCTTGGAACTAGTTGAGGAGGCTTTATGGAAACTTTTGATCCCCGCACGTTGGCCAAGCCCGTTTACGAATCCCTTCGCCAGTTAAGGGCTCAAACCAGAGACCAAGAAAAGCTTAAGGAGCAGAAAAACCAGACTGTGGAGCTCTACACCTACCTTTCCACCTGGGGCCTGCTGCGCCTTAAGGCAGAAGAAGATGCCCTCAACCAGGAAGGGAAAAAACAAGTAGTCAAGGAGTTTTTTGATTGCCTAGAAGAGATCTCTGGCCAAAAGGGAATTGCTAACTCCAACGGCCTGGATCGTCTTATGCAATTGGGAGTTGAAGAGTATCTAGGTTTAACAGGGCTAGGTCTGGCTTTGGCTCAGGAATTCGGCTTTTGGGCTATGGCCATCTACCACGACATTAAAGGAGGAGAGTAATGGGCGTCGCGATCCCCCTGCAAGCGATTTCCCTGCAAGAAGGCAGCCGAGTGGTTATTCATTCTCTTACCTGGCAAGACTGCGAGAGCATTCTGGAGGAGCTGGGCGAAGATCGCCACACTCGCATTGCCTACTACGATGGCACTTTTGAGATCATGTCTCCTTTATCCAAACACGAGCGCCTTCATCGCATTGCCAGTGACATTGTAAAGGCTCTCTTAGATGCTCAGGGGAGAGATTGGGAAGACTTTGGCTCAACAACCCTCAAAAAGCCAGGCAGAGCTGGCGTGGAGCCCGACACCTGCTTCTATGTCAATCACCTGGAGTTGGTGCGAGGTTGCGAGGGCAGGATCGATGTCGATCAGTTGCCCCCACCTGATCTGGCCATCGAGTCCGACGTTACTTCCCGAACTTTTATCGAGGCCTATAGAGCCATCGGCGTGCCGGAAGTTTGGATCTTGGGTGAGCGAAGTTTGCGGATCTTTATTCTGCAGGGAGAAGACTACGTAGAATCAAGCTGCAGCTGGCTTTTTCCAGACTTCGACATCCCCAATCTTGTACCTCAACTCATTCGACGCGCCCTAGAAATTGGCACCAGCGCTATGTTGCGCAAATTTCGGCAAACCCTTGGCAATTCCTAACGCTGTTTCCCACTTTTGGAGAAGATCCCATGACTGGCAATCGCCCTACTCGTCCTGGCAACGCTCCTCAGCCGCTTCCTCGTCCCCCCAGGCCAGGGGATCCCAGCCGCCGGCCGCCTCAGGAAAATCGGGGCCCTAATTCTCCTAGAGGAGGCAATGGAGGGGGAAACCAGCCGCGCGGTGGAGGAGGCAACAATCCTCCGCCCTCGCCTTGGCTGGGTCACCCCTTGGATCCCACGCCCAGGCCGGATCCCACCGCTGGCTTTATTGAATATCTGCGCTGGATGCGAGCGCCGCTTGATGCTTCTAAAGACGGCACCAAAGCGGAGCTGGCGCACCAAGTGGAAACAACGATCAACCTTGGAGCCCGCCTGAAAGTTTTGAATGAGCGCACCCAACGCATTGCCAGCGACACCTTTCAGGTTACTTGTCCCTGGCGAATTCGAGTCGGTGGGGCCAAGGGTCCAGAGAGCATGTTGCTCCCCGCTTTCGATCCCTTAGGGATCCCTTACATTCCCAGCTCCACCCTGTGCGGCGTGGCCCGCTCCCAGGCCATTCGAGAGCTGATGCAGGAGCGCAATTTATCTTGGGAGCAAGCAGACAAAGCCGTAGCTCCTTGGTTTGGGCACCTACAAGCTGACGAAAAAGACAGGGCCGGCAAGGTTATCTTTTTGGATGCCTACCCGGTACCCACTCGGCCCCAACGGCGAGAGGATCCCGATAATTCTAAAACGGGGGGTCTAGCTGTAGATATTGCCAATAGTATCTGGAAATGGAATGGAAAAAATCTTGACTACTCGCCTAACCCTAACTTGTTCTTTTCTCTCAAGCAAGCCACTTTTTTAATTGGCCTGCGCAAAGGCCCCGGCTGCACCGATGAGATGCTGGATCAAGTCAAAGAGTGGCTGATCCAAGGGCTGGAGCAAGGGGTGGGATCCCAGGTGAATACCGGCTACGGTCGGCTGATCCCCTTAGGGAAATCACTGGACAAGAGCCAAGGAGAATTCTTGCGCCTGCCCTTTGAGCTAAAAGGCCAACTCATTCACGGGCGGCAGGTAGTCAACTGGAGGCCCGATAAGAATCGCTACGACAACCGATCCATCGCCGAAGTGCGGCCCGTAGCCTTTAAGAATATGCTGCGCTATTGGTTCCGCACCTTTGCCCTGGGAGTTTTGCCGGTCGATCAGGTGCAGGAGTGGGAAGGGCAACTTTTTGGGGCCATCACTCCCCAGCAAAAACACGGCTGGATCCATGTAGATCTCCTAAATGGCAAAGTCTCTCAGCCGGAGCCAGAGCCCAATCGGGAAGGAAGAAATAGACCCGCAGGCCGACAAGAAGGGATCCTCATCTTAAGTCTTTCTGGCGAGTGTCAAAACTATGCTTCCCAGGAAGATCAAGAGGCGGTGGAAAAGCTCTTTACTAACCTCACCTGGATGATGTTCCATCTGGGAGGTGTGGGTCAAGGAGCTAGAAGACCCTGCTACTCCCGCCAGAACCGGGAGCGGGCTCCCTGGTGGCGCGGCTCTACCCTAATTCCCAGGTCGGAGGATGCCTTTTGGAAGCTGGCGGAGTCGGTGGCCGGGTTTCAGAAGCTTTTCCAAAAGCGCCTGGGCAACTTCTTTGACGCTCTCAAGACTCTAACCAAGCAGGCCATTAACCCCGATAGCCCAAGAAGTGCTGGCCAGGTTCAGAGGGATAAATGGCCGCAAGCGGTGGATGCCAACTGCAGGATCGTAGTCTGCAGCGGCGAGGAAGATTTCAACAAACCCTATGCCCTGGCAACTTTGCATCGCTTAGGCCGACAAGATGAAGGCCGGTACGACAAATTCTTGTGCGGGGGTGTACAGGGAGGTGCTCTGCCCTCTCCGGTTTGGATTGCCGATTTGGGTGATTACCAAGTGGTTACCGTTTTTGGGGCAACGGTGAATCCTAGGAAAAGTTATCTTGAACAGCTCAGGAAAAATGCTGATGATTTTGGAATAATCTGGCCCTTGAAGTAGAGATCTTGGAGAATCTCTGGAGGAATAAAATGTCCAAAAAGAGGATCAATGCCAAAGTTCTCAGAAACCTTGTTACAGCCGTAATCAATGGCTCGATTACACTGGCCATTTTGCTCATTGCTCCCTTGGGCCTGGCAGCCGTGATTACCAACACTATTTTGGTTGCCATTGCCAGCTTCTTTTCTGGAAGCTTAACAGAGATGGTCATGGATCTTTTGTCAAGCCCTGAAATTGACGTGGAGGTTTTGCCAGAAGAGCGCCAATCCAAGACCAGCACTTCCATAGAGCCAAGGCGAGGCTCAGAGAGTCTGCGTCGAGATGATCAATAATGCGAACCTTGTATGTTTCCCAGCAAGGGTGCAGGCTAAGCCTCAGGCAAGAGTTTGTGCTGGTTCATTTGGGCGAGTCGCTCTTGCAAGAGATGCCTCTGCCCTTGCTGGAGCAAATTTTAATCTTTGGCCGCTCTCAGGTGACTACCGATGTTGTGAGGGAGTGCTTGAAGCGCAATATCCCCATTGCCTACCTCTCCCGGCTCGGCTATTGCTACGGTCGCCTCATTCCCATTGAAAGGGGCTACCGCCGCCTGGCCCATTGGCAACAGGCGCTCCCTGAAGCATGGAGACTGCAAACAGCAGCCTAAATAGTGCGAGCTAAGCTCCTCAATGGCCGCGTGCTGTTGATGCGACAACTTAGGCAGCGCCCCAGCGAAACCAGGGATCTAACCCTGCGCAGCCTGGAACACTTGGCCGCTCAAGCTCTGCAGGCTACTTCGCTGGATCAATTGCGAGGCATTGAAGGGATCGGCGCAGCTTTGTATTTTCCCGAATTGGGCAATTGCTTACAACAAAAAGGATTTGTTTTGATCAAGCGCACCCGACAGCCGCCCACCAATCCAGTGAATGCCATGCTCAGCTTTGGCTACATGGTGCTCTGGAACCACCTATTAACCTTAATTGAGCTGCAAGATTTGGATCCCTATCAAGGTTGCCTACATGCCAGCAGCGAACGCCACGCTGCTTTGGTTTCCGATTTGCTGGAAGAGTTCCGAGCGCCTATTGTGGACTCACTGGTACTGTGGCTGGTCAACAGCGGTGTTATGGATATCCAAGAAGACTTCGAGTATCGAGATGGGGGCTGTTTTCTCAGCGATGCTGGCAGAAAGAAGTATCTCAAAGCTTTTCTCCAGAGAATGGAGGGATCCATCCAAACCCCCGATGGGGATCAACCCCGCTGGGATTTGCTGACGCAGCAGGTTAAGAAATTTAAGCATTCTGTCTATAATCCTCAAGACCTGTATCAGCCTTACCGGATTCGCTGATGTTTCTTTATGTCGTTACCTACGACACCCCTTGTGATAAGCGCCGCAAGAAAATTGCCGACCTGCTAGAAGGCTACGGCAAGCGCGTGCAATACAGCGTGTTCGAGTGTGTCCTCGACAAGAACAAGTTCGAGGAGCTCAAGCTACGGCTCCGGAAAAGGGTCAAGCCCGATGAGGACAGCGTCCGCTTCTATCCCCTCACCAGCCACGCCCTTGACCAAGTGGAAATCTGGGGTGGGCCCCCCTTAACTGCACCCCCCCACTCGATCGTTGTCTAGCTCAAGCAACTCTCCACCCACTTCAGTACTTGATGTTCTCAAAAGCACACAAAAACGGTATCAACGCTTTTGCGAGCGCCTCGCCAAAACCCGCAAAGGCCGATTCTTTCGTTGACCCGCTCGATGCCTTGCGCCACAAGGCTTTCAGGCCTCTCACCCCCCTCTCCCAAGCTCTTTTTTGCCCTCTTCGACCGACCCCCTCGCAAATGGGTCTTGCATTCCTTGCCCTGCTTGGGTTTAATAGGGGTAGAGTTCCCCCTTCGGGGGGATCCCTAGAAATTGGAAACAACAATTAGGGCAACAGTCCGGTAGGCGTTACGATGTTCCCCCTTCGGGGGGATCCCTAGAAATTGGAAAC
>NZ_AXUX01000001.1:1992815-2032520 GCF_002760475.1 Synechococcus sp. 63AY4M2
TGATTAAGTTCCCCCTTCGGGGGGATCCCTAGAAATTGGAAACACTAACGTAGGGACACGGCTCTTCTTGCAACGGAATATTTCGTTCCCCCTTCGGGGGGATCCCTAGAAATTGGAAACTTGCGTTTCCGCAGAGCCTCTGCCCTTAGCCAAGTACGTTCCCCCTTCGGGGGGATCCCTAGAAATTGGAAACGAGGAGAAGCCTGCCGACAAGGCTTCTCCTTCCGAGTTCCCCCTTCGGGGGGATCCCTAGGAATTGGAAACTTTGGAAACTCCCCCTGCTGTGTTCCAGGGATGATCTGGATCCCCTGAAGTTATCCCTTCAGAGGGATCCCTAGAAATTGGAAACCGCTCCCGGCATTCCGAGAGCGGCAAAGGTTTTAGCAGTGTTTTCCCTTCGGGGGGATCTTGAGAAGTCAGAAAGAAAAAACTAGCCCTTGATACACAGAATGGGTCTTAGGCGCGCTACGAGTTTCGCGATCTTGGCTTGGTCGGCAGCGCGCACAACTTTATCTACGTTTTTGTAGGCCTGGGGCGCTTCTTCGGCTACCCCCCGCAAAGAAGGGCTGCGGACGATGACGCCGCGCCGCCTCAGTTGTTCGACGATCTCCTGCCCTGTCCAGGCTTTGAGAGCTTGGTTGCGACTCATCGCCCTTCCGGCGCCGTGGCAGGCCGAGGAGAGGGAAAGGGCCTCACTTTGCTCCGTGCCGACCAGAATGTAGGAGGCCGTGCCCATGGAGCCGCCGATGATGACCGGCTGACCGATAGAGCGGAAAGCCTGAGGGATCTCTGGGTGGCCAGGCCCAAAAGCGCGCGTTGCCCCCTTGCGGTGGACGAACAGGCGACGTTTTTTCCCCTCTATCACGTGCGTCTCCTCCTTACAGGTGTTGTGGGAGACGTCGTAGATAAGGTCGAGTTCAGCCTTGGGAAAAAGCTCGGCGAATACCTGGCGCACCCAGTGGGTGATGATCTGGCGGTTGGCCAAGGCGCAGTTGATAGCTGCCCGCATTGCTCCCAGGTAGCTTTGCCCCACTTTGGACTTCAAGGGCGCACACGCCAGCTCGCGGTCAGGCAGCTCTATGCCGTGCTCTTTAGCCGCCTGTTGCATCTTCTTCAAATACTCCGTGCCAATCTGGTGACCCAAGCCCCGGGAGCCGCAGTGAATAGTAATGACCACTTCCCCCTGCTTGAGGCCGAAGCTCTCGGCAGCCTTGGGATCGTAGATCTCGTCAACAACCTGGACTTCGAGGTAGTGGTTACCTGAGCCTAGAGTCCCCATCTCCCGCCGCTGGCGCTCACGCGCATAGGCGGAGACTTCGCTCGGCATTGCTCCCCGCATGCGGCCATGTTCTTCGATGCGCTCCAGATCCTCTTTCTTGCCGTAGCCTTGAGCCACAGCCCATTCTGCTCCGCCTTCCAGCATGGCTTCCATCTCTTTGTCGCTCAAGGAGATCTTGCTGCGGCTGCCAAGCCCTACCGGTACGCTCGCATACAAGGCATTGGCTAAGGGTTCTGCCGCTTCCTCCACTTCTTCGCGCGTCAGCCCCGTCCGCAAGGTTCTCACGCCGCAGGAGATGTCAAAGCCCACGCCGCCGGCGGAAATCACCCCCCCTTCTTCCGCATCGAAAGCAGCCACCCCACCGATGGGAAAACCATAGCCCCAGTGGGCATCTGGCATCACGTAGCAGGCTCCCACGATCCCTGGCAAGGTGGTCACGTTGCTGGCCTGCTCGGCCACTTTGTCGTCCATCTCCCGGATTAACTCCTCATCGGCAAAGATCAAGACTGGGGCACGCATTTTGCCTTTAGGAGGAATGCGCCAGACAGTCTCATCTACACGCTCAAGTTTCTTGATATCCATAGACTGCCTCCTTTACACATCCACCACACACTGTGCCACCCAAAGCTCACCCTCTTGGGCTACCTTGAGTTGCGTGTAAGTTGCCCCTTTAACTTCTACTGCCGGTCGGTGCTTGGCGCGGTCAACTCTTTCCCCCCACAGGCTGGCCTTGAGATGGTCTTTTGCAAGATGCACTTCAACTTTCCCAAAGAGCATTCCTCTGACTGCCATCTCGTAGATCACTGCGTTCAGGAAATCCACCAACAACAGTTCCAGATCGCCTGAATTTTCTAGCTCAATCTCTAGCCGCTCCCTGGGAGCTACTTCATCCACGCTGGTGATCACCGCAGTCAGGGCCAAAGCTGCCTGGGCAAAAGCTTCCTCCGGGGTCGCCCCATAGCCGCGGACGCCGACATCGGCCATGTGTTCGAAATGATCCCATCTTGCCCGCGCCACGGTCGTCTCCTTGTTTTGTGCAGTCCTCAGTGCAGGCCAAAGACAAATACCGCCCAGGCTAAGGCGCGGCACTGCAGCTTACCGCGGGATCCCTGCAGATTGGGAATAAAAGCAGCCATGATACTACCATTGTATTCGTCTCTTATCCTGCCGAAAGTTCCTTAGGCTGGGGGGATCCTCCCACAAGATAAAGAAAGAGTGAAAAGGCCCAATGGTTTCGCCATCAGGCCCTCCTTGTCTAGGGGAGCTTCCCAGAAGAGAGAAGCTGCTGGTGTGACGACTAACGGGTAGACCAGTTTATCGTTATAGAACAAAGCGGCACCTTGGTCACCGCTTTGAGATTTGGCGTGGTATGCCCGGCCTTCCACTACCGTTTGTACCGCCTCCCAAGGCCATTGGTTCAGGCAGTAGTGGAGAACATCCTGAGGAGTAGCCTCAGCCTGTGGAGAATCTTTGTGGCGGATGGACTCCAACGCAAAGCCGACTACCAAAAGTTTTTGCGAAACTCCTCAATCTCATCCTCGTAAGACTCATACCACACAAAAGGATAGCTTGGTAGCCCCGCACTTGAGTGCGGGGCGGAAAAGCCCGCTAGCCACTTTAGTTGCTTACCCATGATGGGGGTCGTTGATATAGTTTCATAGCTCAAACAACCTGTCCCTGACTTCTCCTACCAAGACCTCTTTCCTTCTCTTTGGCCAAAAAATAAGATAAACAACCGCTAGCCCCACACCATGGTTGTAGTGATTGTACCGTTGACTTTCCTCTCGCACTATCGCTTACTTAGGTTGGAACAAAGAACAAAAACAAGAATGCGGTTTTAACCAAAACTTTGTTTTCGTCCCAACAGGTCGGTTCAAGGAGCGTATTGCGCAATTATGTCGGCATTATGGCATGGAGTTTATTGAGGTAGAGGAGGCGTACAGCTCGCAGGCAAGCTTCCTAGATAGAGATGAGCTACCTAGTTATGGTGAAAAACCCGACGGGTGGAGACCCGCTGGAAAGCGTGTCAAGCGGGGCCTGTACCAAACGGCAAAGGGGTGGTTGGTCAACGCTGAGGCAAATGCTGCCGCCAACCTGCTTAAGAAAGTCAGCAGAACCTTGGGGCTTTGCCTTCAGGAACTGTCTAGAGGCGCTTTGACAAAGCCTTTGCGACGACCGTGTAAGAATCCCCCGCCTTTAGACGGTGGGAGTGTCAAACTTCAGAGAACGGGTTGGTGGGGGAGCTGACCCTGAGAAAGTTTTGGATAGCAGCAACGGCTTGCCACACTCTTCCCTGGTCTGAGCGGTAACCAGCTTTATTTTTGAGCGACTGATAAACTCCTCTTTTTAGCTCGTAGCACAAGCTGCTGGGAACAAGGCATTGGCATCCTCCATTTGGTGGGAGCGGAAGTGGCGCCTGAAAGCTTCCACACAAGAAGCCAGAATCGTGATCTTGCTTTTTGGCTTGTTCAAAACAGCGGTGTTCAAGATGCGGTTCTGTTTAGCCCCGACTAGCTCCTGCCCTTCCACCAAAAGCAAGAGAAAACCGCTGTAGTTTTCCACAACTAGATACGGCACAACGCCGTTCTGATTGATTTCACTAATCGTTGCTTCCTGAGCTCCATGATCTGGAAGGCGATAGGCAGCCTCTCTCTGTATCCTCTGGAGAAAACAGCGGGAAAATCTGAAAGCCGCCCTACTGAATAGCACCACCAACTTGCAGTGTTGGCAGGTTCAGTTTGAGCATCGATTTCTCCTTTGGGCTTGCTAGCACTATCTCTTCAACTTCCTCCAGAGCTGCAGTGGTTGGCATTAACAACAGAAGCTGGGGAGCCGAGAAGAAGCAATGGCTTGAGCCGCTGCCGAGTAACAAACTGGAGAGACCGCATTTTACAATACATGTTGCGATTAGCCCTCAGCAGGGGGTTCCTGGAAGTGGAAAAAAGCCTTAGCATCTGGCATCGGCTGGCCCGCCGATATGGGCTTAGGCTCTTGAGTGCTGCCGATATAGCCGTCAATGGCTCGCGGCCCTGGGATCTGCAAATCCACGACGAGCGGCTCTACCTGCGCTGCCTGCTCTATGGATCCCTGGGCTTTGGCGAGGCCTACATGGAGGGCTGGTGGGATTGCGAGGCCATTGATGAGTTAGTTTGTCGTCTCCTAACTGCCCAGGCACCGCAGCAGGTGGGTTGGCTAATTCAGCCCCTACTTGGGCTGGACAGTCGCCTCATCAACCGCCAGCGGGGCAAGGGGGCATTTGTCATTGGCCGGCGCCACTATGACATTGGCAACGATCTCTATGAGGCCATGCTGGATCGCCGCATGATCTACAGCTGTGCCTATTGGGATGGGGGCGCGCAAACTCTGGATGAAGCCCAAGAAGCTAAGCTTGACCTCATTGCCCGCAAGCTGGAACTCCAACCCGGCATGCGGGTGCTCGACATCGGCTGTGGCTGGGGCGGCACAGCCCAGTACCTGGCCGAACGCTACGGGGTGCAGGTTGTGGGGATTACTGTTTCCAAAGAGCAAGCCAAACTGGCCAGCGAACGCTGCCGCGGCCTGCCGGTCGAGATTCGGTTAGAAGACTATCGCCAGACGCAGGGAAAGTTTGATCGGATCCTTTCTGTGGGCATGTTTGAGCATGTGGGCTACCGCAACTACCGAACATTTATGCAGGTAGCCCGTCGCCTCCTCAAAGACGATGGCTTGTTTCTTCTCCACACCATCGGCGCCAACGTTGCCTACCAGGGTCGGGATCCGTGGATTGAACGCTACATTTTCCCCAACTCGATGCTGCCCTCGCCTCGTCTGATAACAGCGGCTTTTGAGGGTCTGTTTGTACTGGAAGACTGGCACAACTTTGGGATCAACTACGTGGCCACCCTAAAAGCTTGGCACGCCAATTTTGAGCGGGCATGGCCACAACTGGCCGGCCGCTACGGCGAGCGCTTTCGCCGCCTGTGGCGGCTTTATTTGCTGATGAGCGCCGGCAGCTTCAAGGCCCGTGCCAGCCAGCTTTGGCAACTGGTCCTCTCGCCCAGGGGAGTAAGGGACGGCTATCGCTCGGTGCGGTAGCGAGAAGTCGGAATAGCCCTACCCACACGGCTTTTCCCAACTGCACAAGGGGTTCACAGATCGAGCCGGATCCCTGTCACGCAGAATAGGCTTCCCCCACGAAGAACAACGAACTCTGTCCAGAACAGGCCGCCACAGAGAAACCGCCGGCCCGGTAGGGATCCCTTGTCAAATCCTGTTTCAATCCACGAGCTCAAGGATCTCTGCAAACCCCAAGAGGGAGCCAGCTCTTAACGTCAGCTTAAATTCAGTCGTGTAGCCTGCTAATAAGCGCATACACTTATTGGCGCAAGGAGGGTGTCAAGATGAAAAAGCTGGCTGAGCTTCCCCTAATTAGTCTCCCGGTCGCCGCTTTGTTGACAGCATGGGCAGTGGCAACCTCGGCTCCTCCAGCAACAGGGGTTCCGGCTGGCGGGCGTGCTGCCTTGGTGGTGGCCTACAACAGTCCGGAGAAATGGGCGAACTGGGGCGAGGTGCTCAAGTCCTTCACTGCCAAAACTGGCCTGCAAGCCCCCTCGGATCCCAAGAATTCGGGCCAGACACTGGCTGCCCTCAAAGCTGAAGCCGCTGCCCCACAAGCGGATACTGCCTACTTCGGAATTGTCTTCGGCATTCAGGCCGCTGAGGCAGGTTTGCTGGAGCCCTACAAGCCAGCTGGGTTTGATGAGATCCCAGAGGGGCTGAAAGATCCCGAGGGCCGCTGGATGACGATTCATCAAGGAGCAGTAGCCTTCTTGGTCAACACCAAGGTACTGGGCAACGCGCCTGTCCCTCAGTGCTGGGCTGACCTGACCAAGAATGAATACAAGGGCAAGGTGGGTTTTCTGGATCCCACCCAAGCAGCAATTGGGTACTCGGTAGCTACAGCTGCTAACCTGGCGCTAGGCGGTACGCTGGAGAACTGGGATCCCGGCATTCGATACTTGGCTCAGCTTAAGGCCAACGACTTGCAGCTCCCAGCCCAGACAGCCACTGCCCTGGTTCAGCAGGGAGAGATTCCTATCCTGATCGATGCTGACTTCAACGGATATCAGCTCAAGAACAACGAGAATGCCCCGGTTGAAGTCGTGATCCCCTGCGAGGGCTCAATCGCTATTCCCTATGTGATTGGCTTGGTCAAGGGCGCACCCAATTCTGAGGGTGGCAAGAGGTTGATAGACTTCACGCTGTCGAACGAGGGTCAGGTGTTGTTTGCCAAGAGCTATCTGCGGCCCGTGCGGCAAGTAACTGTGGATCCCGGAATTGCTGCCAAGATGCTCCCGGCCAGCGCCTACGAAAAAGTAGCTGTGCCGGACTACGGGCAAATGCGCGCTGTGCAAGAGCGATTCAATGAGCGTTGGAAGGCCGAGGTAATCCGGTGATCTTGAGCACAAACTTTTGCTCTCTCGGGGGGTCGCGGGCAACAAGACAAGTATTGCTCGCGGCACCCGTTGTTCTACTGTTCGCCCTGGGGCTGCTGGTACCTCTAGTTGTGTTGCTTCGCCAGAGTCTGCTGGACGGGAGCAGCGGTCGCCTAACGCTGCAGAACTACGCGGCAGTTGTCACTTCACTGGCTTATCGCCGCGCTTTGCTCAACAGCGTGTTGATTGCTGTCGCCTCTACGCTGCTGGCGCTGATCTTGTGTTTTCCGGTGGCCATTTACATCGAGCGATCCAACGGCCCTTACCGAAATGCGTTGGCAATAGCCTTGACCGTACCGCTTAGCCTGCCTGGAATTGTCATAGGTTTCTTCGTCATCTTGTTCTTCGGAACGACCGGCGTTGTGCCGCAGCTTTTTCTGCTGCTGACAGGTGAACGCCAGCTAAGCCTTGCCTATACCTTTGGGGGGATGTTGCTGGGCTACTTGTATTTTCAAATCCCCCGTGTTGTGTTGGTGTTGCGTGGTGCAGTCTCAGCGCTATCGCAGGACGTGATCGACGTCAGCCGCACGCTAGGTGCCACCCCTTTGCAGGTTTACCTCAACGTGCTGATACCAACGCTTCTCCCGGCTTTGCTCAGCGCTGCCAGCGTCAGTCTGGCAACAGCCCTCGGGGCTTTTGGCACGGCAGCCACCCTAAGCCGTGGCTTTCGCGTGCTACCCCTTGAGATCGCTTCGTCATTCACAGAAAGCTTTCAACCAGAACGCGCGGCCAGCCTGAGCATTGCTCTCACTCTGCTGACTACGGCCATTCTACTGGGTCTGGGTCAGGTTGCTGAACGTGGCCTACAGCCTCATCGCCCGCCAGATATGTTGCAGAGGGAGCTGGTGAAGTGAAGCCACTAGCTTGCAAGCGCCAGCACGCAGCGGATCCCGTCACAGCGATTGGGCAGGGGTTCACCTTGGCTGCAGTGATCCTGTGCCTGGCACCAGTGCCCTTGCTGATTGTTGTGGCGACCACTGTTAACTGGCCGCTTGGTTTTTGGGCTGGCGGGGTCACCACCAACTGGCTGTGGCAGGGATGGGAAACTGTGCGACCCTACGCCCTCTTTAGCCTGCGCCTAGCCTGCACGGTGCTAGCAATTGACCTGGCTGTTGGTTTACCCGCCGCATGGCTTATTGCGCGGCATAACTTCATTGGCCGGCAGGCGCTGATGGCCTTGATCAATCTGCCGCTGGCCATCCCCGGCATTGCCATTGCCTTGGCTTTAATCTTGGCTTACCCAGCAGCTCGAGCCAGCGGGCTACTGCTTCTGCTCGGTCAAGTGATCTACACCCTACCGTTTCTGGTGGCAACCTTGGTGCCGGCGCTGGCCCAAGCGGCATTGATCGAGCGCGAAGCTGTGGCCTGCACCCTGGGCGCATCGGCCATGCAGCGGCTGTGGTATGTGACGCTCCCCTCGATCCGCAGCGCGTTGCTGGCTGCTTTGATTTTGGTGTTCACGCTGTCCATGGGGGAGTTCAATGTCTCGTTCTTCTTGTTCACCCCTCTGAACAAAACGCTGCCCATCGAGTTGTACTCGGCATACATCACCAACCGGGTGGAAGTGGCGGCGGCGATTACAGCCATTTTTCTCTTCTTCGTCGTGCCTGCTGCCATCGCCATTGAGTGGCTAGGCGGTAGCAAGATAGGACAAGCATGACCAGCCCAGCCTCTGTGGTATTCGATCACATCTTCTATGCCTACACCCCTGGACGTTGGGTGGTTCAGGACATTTGCCTGGAGGTGCAACCTGGGGAGATCGTGGTGTTGGTCGGCCCCAGTGGCTGTGGCAAGAGCACTCTGCTGCGCTTGGTAGCCGGTTTGCTGATCCCTACCCAGGGCCGTCTTTTGCTCGATGGGATCAACACAAGTACGTTAGCACCGGAGAAGCGACTTGTGGGTTGGGTTCCCCAGAGTTATGCCCTGTTTGAGCATCTAAATGTTCGGGATAACGTGGCTTTCGGACTGCGCATGCGCCGGGTGGCAAAAGAAGCAATGAGCCGGCGCATCAGCGAGATGCTGGAACTTTGCCGCATCGCTGAGCTGGCCGACCGACCAGTTACCCAACTCTCTGGAGGTCAGCGCCAGCGCGTGGCTATTGCCCGGGCCCTAGCTGTGTCGCCGCGCGTGCTATTGCTGGACGAGCCTCTGGCTGCCCTGGATCCCCAACTGCGGGCAGCTATCCGGGCTGACTTGCAAGTTCTGCTGCGCGCCAGTGGCGTGACAACCCTCTTCGTCACCCACGATCAGGAGGAAGCCCTGGCCATTGCCGACCGAGTAGCTGTGCTGCAGGCTGGTCAAGTAGAACAATTCGGGACACCGCAGCAGATCTGGCAGTCACCAGCCAACTCGTTTGTTGCCCAGTTCTTTGGCGGCGCAACTGTGCTTACAGCTCGGCGCATCGGCCCAGGCCGCGTGCGTCTCGCACCCGGACTAGAAGCCGACGTTCCTTTGCATTGTGACGACCAAGTGGTACAAGTGGCAGTTCGCAGCGGCGATCTGGAGCTTCTGCCCGAGGTTAGCCCATCGACGGAAGCAGGGCAGTTCATCCCCATGACCGTTGAGTTTGCAGGCGATGCCTTTAGGATCACTGGAGAACTGATAGGCGCAGGTAGAGTCACGCTTCTGCACAACCGACCGGTTATCCCAGGGCAGAGATATCCTGTTCGCGCCAAGCCGGGCCACATCCTTTCTACCGTTGGCCAGTGTCCCTACTGCAACCAAGCTAGGGATCCCAGTCAAAGCGGATAACTTTTGCCAGAGACAACTGAGTTATCGAGCTGGCCTGCGAAGACACCGAAGGATTGGTTTACCCTGAACACCTGGGATAATCAGCTATCTGCTGTTGTCGGCTTGGCCGTGAAGGCAGTTCTCCAACTTCAACTCGCGCCTCCTTTTGCCGTATGCTTTCCAGAGTTGAAGCAGGTTGATACTGCCAAGGGAGCCCTGCCGGACGGTGAGTAACTTTGCAGCCTCTCCTACCTTGATCTCCTACCTTGTCAGTGTCTTGTCGGGGGCAAAGGGTACCTATACAATCACGACTTCAACAGACGCTGACCTACAGGTTCTCAGAAGGCTAGCTATCTCTTGCTGCTCAAGCACTTCGTAGCAGCAAGCCCACGCACTTACTATGGGCAAACCAGCAGGAGCACGGATGGCTACAGCGAACGACGGCACCCCAGCCAAATCTCGACCTGGCAGACGCTGGGCAAAATCAGCCGACCTGCTCGCGCAAGGAAAGCTCAAACTCCGACCTGCTAAGTCTGGCCAAACGCCGCAGCAATTGGTGTACACAAAGCTACGGGAGATGATCCTGAACAGCAAGCTGCAACCGGGCGAGTGGCTGCGCCAAGAGCAGTTGGCCTCTCTTTTCGGCGTCAGCCGCACACCTATTCGCGAGGCCCTGCGCATGCTGAGCCAGGAACACCTGGTTGAGTTTGTTACCAACTATGGGGTGCGGGTGGTGCCGCTCAGTTGGGAGGAATTTGAAGAACTCTATGCGATGCGCATTGGGCTGGAAGGGTTGGCTGCACGACTGGCTGCCGAGCAAGCTACTCCGTCGGACGTGGCCGAATTGCGAAAACTCTTAGCTGCCATTACAACGCTGGCCGATGGCACGGATCTATGGACCTATCTGCGCGAGGAGTGGCACTTTCGTCTCAGGTGTTACGCCATCACGGGTCGGGAACAGCTGATCCAGCGGATCAGGAATCTGCGCGAGCACGCCGAGCGGTATCTAAGGCTGGCCTATAACGTTGAAGGCAAGATGCAGGAGTCGCTTGACTTTCATCGCAAGCTGCTAGAAGCAATTGCCATCCACGACGGAGCTGCTGCCGAGCGGATCAACCAAGAGGCACTGCGCTGGACGCTGGCCAACGCCGGCCCAGTCGTGCGCGCCAGTCAAGCGCTGCAGAGACCGCTGGATAAAGCAGCCGGTGACTAGAGAATGGCTTGGCCGACGGCGGAGCTGTCAGCGCAAAAGCCAATTGCGCCGATCCAGCACGGGATCCACTTCCACAACGTCCAGTGATCCAATCCTTCTGCAGCAGCCATCCCTCTCAGCCCAGTAGGGATCCCCTGCCGCATGCTTGGAATCTTCCGGATCCCGGCTGAGCAACTGACTCCCCTGGGAAGGGTGTTATTATGGATCTGATTATCATTCTCATCAGACGAGCTGGCGGATGCCCAAAGCTCTGCGGCAAATTATTGAGCGCTTCCAAAAAGCCAAAACTTCTAAGCAGAAGTACGAGCTTCTGTTGGCTTATGCCAAACGGCTGCCCCCTTTCCCCGAGTCGCAGCGAACAGAGGAGAATCTGGTGCGGGGTTGTGCCTCGCGGGTGTGGCTGGCCACCGAGCTAAAAGACGGCAAGGTCTACATCCAAGGGGATGCCGATGCCCAGTTGGTCAAGGGCTTGGTGGCTGTTTTGGCGGAGGGGTTGAGCGGTCTGCGCCCAGAGGAGATCCTGGAGGTTTCCCTAGAGTTTGTGCGGGAGATGGGCCTCAACTTTAGCCTTAGCCCTTCCCGCAGCAATGGCCTGGTGAGCATGTTTTCGCTGCTGCAGCAGCGGGCCTTGGCTTTTCAGAAGTCAGGCGCTTCCGGCTCTGCTGTCTCTGTCGTCTTGTGAGGTACTAAGGCTCATGGCTGATAAAGCTAACTCTCTGCGTTCGGCTCGACCTGTGCGGTCACTGGTCTCGCTGGTGGCCGCCCTCTCGGTCGGGATCCTGGGCGGCTTGCAGATGCGCCAAGAACAGTCCCAGGCGCAGCAGGGATCCACCCCCCCGAAGGTGGTGACCACGATCCTGCCGATAACGCAATTTACCCGCGCGGTGGCCGGGGAGCGGGCCGAGGTGACGCCTCTCATTCCGCCCCAGATGGGACCCCACGACTTTCAGGCTCGACCGGAAGAGGCGCGTCTGCTGGCCCAGGCGGATGTGCTGGTGATCAATGGGTTGGGAATGGAGACCTTCCTGGAGGGATTGATTGCCAATGCTGGGAATCCGAAGCTGCGCATCATTGATAGCAGCCAAGGGATCCCGACCTTGCGGACTGAGGAGCCAGAACATGGGCACTCCCACAGCCATGGGCATGGGCATTCTCACGGTCATGGGCACTCTCATGGGCACAGCCATGGGCATGGGCATTCTCACGGTCATGGACACTCTCATGGGCACAGCCACGGCAAGTTGAACCCCCACATCTGGCTAGATCCCAGGCGGGCCATTCAGCAGGTGGAAAACATCCGCGACGGCCTGATTGCTGTGGATCCAGAAGGGGCAGAGATTTACCGCGCCAATGCTGCCGCCTTTATCGAGCAACTGGAAGCTTTGGATAAAGAAATCGAGCAGAAATTGGCGCCCTTTGCCGGCAGAAAGTTTGTGGTCTTCCACGACTTTGCCCCCTATTTTGCTGAGCGCTACAACCTCAAAGCGGAGTTCTTGGTGGAGATCCCGGAAGCCAGCCCCTCCCCTGAGGATGTGCGGCGGGTGATGGATACGGTACGGCAATCGGGCCTGAAGACGATCCTAGTGGAACCTCAGGTGGGGAGTGACAACCCCTTTGAGGTTTTGGCCAGAGATCTGGGGGTACAGGTTCGCGTGTTCGATCCCATCGAAACCGCCGGCCCGGAGGGGATCGAGCCGGAATACTACCTAGCCATCATGCGGCAAAACGTGGAGAACCTGGTCTCCGCCTTTGAGAAGGAAAAGGCCTGGGTTCCCCTGCAGTTGCCCGTGGTGGGCCAAGCTGCCCTCGAACACCTGCTGGCGAGGGGGCGATGACCTCCCACTTGGGCGAAGTTGTCCTTTGGGTGGAGGGGCTGACGGTCTATCGGGGATCCCAGCTGGCTGTGCAGAATGTGTCGTTTGCGCTGGAGGCGGGATCCCATACCGCCATTGTCGGCCCCAATGGTGCCGGCAAGAGCACGTTGGTGCAGGCCATCCTGGGCATCCTGCCGCGGCAGTGTGGCTCGATTGGCATTCTGGGAGAGCCGCTGCGCCTGTCGGGGTACTTGCCCCAGAAAGTGCGGCAGCAGATTGCCTACGTGCCCCAGCGGTTGCAGTTCAACCCCGCCATTCCCCTGACCGTGGCCGAGTTTGTCGCCCTGGGCTGGGGATCCCTCAGACCCCGCTGGCCCTGGCAGCAGCAAGCTGCTCGGCAGGAAGCCGTCCAGAAAGCCCTGCAACGGGCCGAGGCTCTACACCTGGCCTCTAAACTCCTGGGTCAACTAAGCGGCGGCGAGCTGAAACGGGTGTTGCTGGCCTATTGTCTAGTTTGGCCGCGGCGGCTCCTAGTGCTGGACGAGGCCCCCGCTGGCCTGGATAGCCCCAGTGAAGGGGAGTTCTATCGGCTGTTGGAAGAGCTGCGCCGATCCCTGGGCTGGGCCATTTTGCAGGTCTCCCACGACCTGGAGATGGTCTCTCGCCACTGCGACCGCGTGTTGTGCCTCAACCGCTCCCTGATCTGCCAGGGATCCCCCAGCGTGACGCTGTTGCCCGAGGTGTTGAGTCAGGTCTATGGGCCGGAGTTTGCCCGCTACATCCACCATCACTGAGGAGAAAAAATGCCGGAGACCTGGGCGCGGGTGGTGGAATTGCTGCAGTTGCCCTTCATGCAGCGGGCCCTGCTGGGCGGGATCCTCACAGGGGTGACGGGGGGACTGCTGGGCAGTTTTGTCATCTTTCGGCAGTTGGCGTTTTTTAGCGATGCCCTGGGGCATTCGGCGCTCTTGGGTATTGTCGTGGGAGTAGCCCTGGGGCTGAATCCTACGGCGGTGCTGATGGTGTTTGGGGTGGTGTTTGCCCTGGGCGTGGCCTTTATCCTGGAACGCACCCAGCTTTCGCCGGATACGGTGCTGAACATCATCTACTCTTCCTCCCTGGCCCTGGCCATCATCGGCCTCAGCCTGATCCCCGGCTACCGCGGCAACCTCAACCAACTGCTCCTCGGGGACATCCTGGGCATCAGCCCGCCGGCCCTCTGGATGAGCGGCCTGCTCCTGCTGCTGGCCCTGGGGTACATTGGGCTGACTTTGACTGCCCAGATGTTGCTGACCCTGGATGAGTCGTTGGCGCGGGCGCGGGGGGTGGAAGTGGGCTGGCAGCGGCTGGCCTTTGTGGTGTTGCTGGCCCTGGTGGTGGCCCTGTCGATCCGCTCGGTGGGGGTGCTGCTGGTAAGCGCCTTTGTGGTCATCCCCGCTTCGACGGCGCGGCTTTTGGGATCCCGCTTTACAACCTATGTGTTGCTGGCCATGGGTTTCGGGGGCTTGAGCGCGGTGCTGGGGATCCTCCTCTCGGCCGCCTTCAACCTGCCCTCCGGCCCCAGCATCGTGGCCACCCAGTTGCTGTTTTTTCTCCTGGCTATGGCGGCCAAGGGGGCGTCGCAACTGCTGCGGCTTTAGCCAGGTGCGGGGATCTCCTCACGAACCTGGCCAAACAGGCGGCGGTAGCTCTCTGGAAAGACCTGGCCCATCAGGGTGGGCTGCTCGTAGACCCGCTTGAGGGTGTTGAGATCCCGCTTGGTAATGGTGGGCACCCGCAGCAGGCGGCGATTGCCAGTAGCCTCGGCGTGGTGGCCGCCGTACATCAGATCCCGCGGGTTGGGACTATGGCCCCACAGCCCCAGCCCATGGCCAATCTCGTGCCGAGCCACTGCCGTAACTTCTGCCAGCCCCTGGCCTTCGGCGATGACAATGCGCACCCGCTGCTGCAGCGAGCCATCGGCGGCAAAGAAAAACTCTGGGCGCGCTGCCCCCGCTATCCCGTCGCCAATGCCAGGAACGCGATAAATGCTCATCCCGTAGAGGGCCTCTTCCTCTTTGGCCACCACCCGCATCGGGATATAAGCAGACCACTCCTTCACCGCCTGCTCCACAAAGGTTTTCCACTGGGGGTGATCCCCCTGGATGTAGACGGGGACGGGATAGAAGGCCCACTGGGCATAAGCTCCGCCCGGCAGCAGCGGCTCGATTTCTTCGAAGTAGTCTCCCGCCGATTTGTCGTAGGTGTAGCGGGCTAGGCCGGGGGGCAACTTGAGGCGAACCGGCTGCGGCAGCTCTTCCAGCGACCTCTGCGCCTGGGCCAGGGATCCCACCCCTCCTACCGCCAGAGCCAGGAGCATTGCGCAGGCAATAACCCCAAGCTGAAGGACGTGACGCCGCCGCCAGGCCATACCTTGGTTTTCTCCCTTCCTGATTAAAGGCTATTGGCTGGGGAAGCCAACGTCGAGGGCAGGCGAGGGATCCCCTGTCCTAGAAGCGGCAAATTGGCTACACTGAGAGTCTGCTGTCCCTAGCTTGGCCAAAGGTTTCCCATGCAGCTTCGTCTTGGCGAGCCCCCTCTAACGCAGGCAGAATGTGCCCTGGTCTACTGCTTTGCCCCCAGCGGCGAAAACGCCACCTTCTCGCTGCCTGCCGAAATTGCTTCCTTGGACGAGAAAGTGTGGTCGGGGTTGGTGGCGGAAGCAGCTCAAGAACAGAAGTTCCAGGGCAAGCCCAACAGCAGCCTCGCCCTGCGCCTGCCGGGGCCTATCCGCAAGCTGGTGCTGGTGGGGCTGGGGGATCCCGCCGCGCTGACTCTGGAAGCGCTGCGACGGGCTACTGCCAACGGCCTGCGCCAGGCCCACAGCCTCAAGGCCAAGCAGGTGGTGCTGTCCTTGCCAGACACTGGGCTGGATCAGGTGCGGGCGGTGCAGGCGGTGGCCGAAGCCAGCCTCCTGGTGGCCCACCAGGACAACCGCTTCAAATCTCCCCCTAAGCCCGAGGAAGAGCGCGGCTTTGCCGTTGAAGAAGTCACGCTCTTGGTGCCGGGGCTGGCCCAGGCCCGCCAGGACTATGAGAATGCCCTGCAACGGGCCACCGAGATGGCCGCCGGGACAATCCTGGCCCGCGAGCTGGTGGCCGCCCCGGCCAACGTCGTCACGCCTCCTGCCCTGGCCGAAACTGCCCGGCAACTGGCCCAAGACTACGGCCTAGAGGTGGAGATCCTGGGGCGGGAAGAGTGCCAAGCCCTGGGGATGGGGGCCTTCCTCGGCGTGGCCCAAGCCTCGGATCTGCCGCCTCAGTTCATCCACCTCACCTACAAGCCCAAGGAAGGGGAGCCTGTTGCCAAGTTGGCCTTGGTGGGCAAGGGCCTCACCTTCGACTCCGGCGGCCTCAACATCAAAACCGACTCCCGCAGCATTGCCATGATGAAAACTGACATGGGCGGGGCGGCAGCCGTCTTGGGAGCTGCGCGAGCCCTGGCCGCCCTCAAGCCGCAGGTAGAGGTGCACTTTATCGTCGCTGCCACCGAAAACATGATCAGCGGCCGGGCCCTCCACCCCGGTGACATCCTCACCGCTTCCAACGGCAAGACCATCGAGGTCAACAACACCGATGCCGAGGGCCGCCTCACCCTGGCCGATGCCTTGGTGTTTGCTGAAAAGCTGGGGGTGGACGCCATTGTTGACCTAGCAACCCTGACCGGTGCCTGTGTTATTGCGCTGGGAGAAGAAATTGCCGGCCTCTTTACCCCCAATGAGGTCCTGGCTCAAGAGCTGCAGCAGGCGGCCAACCTCTCCGGCGAAAAGATCTGGCGCCTGCCCTTGGAAGAGAGCTACTTTGAGGGCCTCAACTCCAGCGTGGCCGACATGAAGAACACCGGCCCCCGCTCCGGCGGCTCCATCACTGCCGCCCTCTTCCTTAAGCAGTTTGTGGAGAAAACCCCCTGGGCCCACCTAGACATAGCTGGCCCCGTCTGGGCTGAAAAAGACTCGGGCTACACCAACAAAGGCGCCACTGGCTACGGCGTGCGCACCCTCGTGGAATGGGTCTTGGCACGGGAGATGGCAGCCGCCTCCTCTTAGCCTCGCTGCCTGCTGTTGTCTGCTGGTTCCAAAGTCCTGCGCAAGTGTTGGGGGGTGACGCGGCAGCGGCACCGAGCCTCTGCTGAGGTTGTACTCAGAAGCGAAAGACCTAGAAGCAGTGAACGCCCTCCTGGATTGGGCAGCCGGCTTGATCAGCCAGGTTGATTGAGGTTGATGCGGATCCCTTGCGTGGTGGCCGCATCCTAACCCTGTGTTTTTGGATTCTCCTCAAACCCACAGCCGCGGGCTAGAAGAAGGTCACACTCACAGGCGGCGCTATCACTGGGGCTGCCTCGTTGCTGGTGAGTGTGGTAGGAGGATTGATGTACGTACCTGCTGCGCTAGAAGTAACGTTCACTGAAATCATGCACATAGTGCCAGCAGGCCGAGTTCCATTCGAGAAAGTAATAGACGTTCCACCCACAGCCACGTTAAGTACACCACCGCAAGTATTGGTCGAAAAGGGAGGACTAGCAATAACGAGCCCAGTAGGTAAGATGTCTGTAAAGGCAAGGCCGGTCAGAGGGGTAGCCGTGTTGTTGGTGATGGTAAAGGTCAAAGGTACAGGAGTATTAATTGCAAAAGATGTACCTGGAAATGCTTTAGTGAAAACCGGAAAAGTTGGACCCACCACGAGAGTTACAGTCCCACTTTGCGCAGGGGGAGCTTGGGCGCTGGTGAGAGTTACAGGGGGATTGACGTAAGTGCCTAGAGTCCCAGCAACAACCTGAACAGTCACTGCACAAGTTGCATTGGCAGCCAGTATTCCACCGTTCAGGGCAATTGAGGCTCCGCCTGCAGCCGCAGCAACTGATCCACCACAGGTATTGGTGAAGTTGAGCGGAGTGGCAACAGACAACCCTGCAGGCAGGCTGTCTGCAAAGTTGAGGCCGGTTAGTTGAATCCCTGAGTTATTAACAATCGTGAAGATAACCGTTACAGTTACAGGGGCACCCACTGCTGAAGCAGGATTAAAGCTCTTAGTGAACGCTGGAGCAGCCAAGGGGCCTGGGGGCAAGCCAATAATGCTAGGAGAGGGATTTGGAGTGGGCAGGGGCGGGATCGTCGGCGCCGACACAGGAGGGGGCACAAGAGGGCTGGGTTGACCTGGGGGAACAGATCCAATCGGAGGAGTGGATGGCAGCCCTACCCCCGTTCCTCCGGGTTCTGTATTCGGGTTTTGCACAGGGATGATTGGCCCTGGCAGCGAGCTGATTGGATTCCCCTCTTTAGTTTGTTGACAAGCTGTTAGCAAGCCCAAGCACAAGCAAGCCAAAACCCCAGCTACTTTTCCCGTTTTCATTCCCTCATCCTCCTGCCATTCAACTCTCTCGTGGCACAAACCCAAACAGCCTTACTCAGCTCCAGCTTAGGTGGCTTGGGCGCGCGCTTCCAGCCTCAGAGCTTGACCAAATGAATCTCGAATGACCACGATTACCAAAACCGTTTCTCCCGCAGCAACGTTGGTGTTGTAGGCGGCTGGATCCGCCGGGAAGGTGAAGCCGTTGGTAAGCGTGATCTCGTTGCGACCTATTAGAGTATTTCTAAACTGCTCGATTGCCGTCGGCAAAAAGATGCTGGTAATATCCGTGCCGCGACTGATGTTGAAAAACTGAACCTCTACGCTCCTGATCACTCCTGGAGCACGCAAGTCTGTCAGAGTGATGGTTACGAAAGCGGATCTCACCAGGCCGATCTGAAAAGAGCCTGCCAAGCTAGGCGGATCCGGTAGGTCGGGCTGGATGGGCGGCGGGGTGATGGGGGCGAAATCCGGACCAGGGCGGAAGGTGATAGGCGTGAGATTGGGGGCAATCGTGGGGGCAACGGCCACAGGAGGAGGCGTGGCACCGCTAGAAGCCAGTAGAGGCGGCACCCCGCTGGTGGTCTCGCTACTGCAGCCGGTAATTAGCGCAACCGAAGCACAGGTTGCCCAAAGAGAGAGGCCGCCACGGCCAAGGGCTGAGCCAAAACGTCGTCTCATCGAAAAATCTCCACTCACTCACACCACAGCAAACGTCTTAGGCAGCGTCCAGCGGGGATCCACCGAGCTTGCTCAAGTCTTATGCATCTGCACAATTTCAAGGGGGATGCCTGCTGTTAGTTCTACTGCATCCTAGAGCGTTGTCAAGCGAGCGGCAGAGCAAATGCAAGAAATTGTTCTGGGAATGGCCCATCCCCTAGATATGGGGTATCATAGCCTCGAGCAGGGGCGGCCAGCTTACCTGTAGCGTTAGGGGTTGGGTGCCTTCTCCCCATTTTGTGTGTGGATTTGCCCAGATTTAAGGTGTGTGAGGAAGTGCCGTATGAACTTCAAAGGTCGCTCGTTGGCGGTTTTGTGTGGAGTCTTGCTGCTAGGCGGCTGCGGAGAAGTTAATGAGTCTCCGACCTTGCCTGGGCCCGTCCAGGTAGATCCGGCTGCCTTTGTCTCGGCCCAGGAGTATCGCTTTACCCCTGGCTCAGTGCTGGAGACCACCAGCCTCCGCTTGGACTATGTCAATCCGAGGTTTGACAACGGGATCCCTGTGCGCACCAACCCCCTCCAAGGCAGCGGTGAAGCTCGCATCGCCAATGTTGAAGCCCGCATCTTGCCTGTGAACGAGATCCCAGCCAGTGACTTGACGATTGACTCCACCCTTCGCTCCAGCACCCTGGCCATCCAAATTGGGCGAACCACACCGCTGGTGAATATCACTGCCTTTGGACCCAACGACGGCAGGCTATCTACGCAATTCAATATCGCCGGGCTGGTTGCAATTTCGACAAACCCCAATGATCAGCGCATTCGAGTGAACACAACCTTTAGAGCCGTCAGGGAAGGTACTGTCTTGACTCTCACCGTGCGCCGAATCTTGGTGAATAGGAATGGCAATCAGGTCGTTCTCGAGGGAGATTCTTCTCTCATTGTCCCCACCGTGGGTGTGTTGTTTGAAGATGGTGGCCCTGGCCCCGGTGGTGAGATTCTGGCGCCAGGCTCTTTTGTCAATCCTCCCCCACCTCAAGGGCCTGTCACTGCCATTCTGCAAACCGGAAGCTTTTCCGCCAGCTTTGTGGTGCGGCAGCGGGGCGTGGCCGGCGATGGCACTCCTGAAGATGCCCTGGCTCTCTTTGCTCGCCTGAACTTCCGGCCCAACCAGGCGGAGATCGTCTATCGTCCCGCCCAGGTGGGCACCCAGTCGGTGTTGTTTGCCCCGGATCCGACGCGGCCCAATATCTTGCCCAATCAGTTGGTGCGCATCCGGCGCCTGTTGAACGGTCGGGTGCAGGCAGAGTTTGACCCGGCCAATGTCAGCACAGTCCTCAACTTCGTCCAGGTTAGCCCGCCGCCGCGACCTTTCCCCACCCCGATTCCCCAGTTACCTGTCGCCCCGACTCCGACACCCACGCCGGGTGACCCAACAGCCTTTGATTACTTTTTCTCATTGCGCACAGAGCGCTCTACAGATACCCTGCCCGGCTCGCCTGTGGAAGGAACCAACCCTGAGCCCGTTATCCTTCAGGGCATTGTGCCCACCACAGGAGATTTCGTCTTCCGCACCTTGGCCGGAGCACAATTAGCGGGGCCGTTTAACCGGCTTGACGTAGGGGGAAGCGTTCAAAGGGGAAACCTGAACCTTATCTTTGACTCAACCACTTCTGCGGAACGCATCTCCGGCCAGTGGTTCATAGAACAGGAGTTCCCTACTAACAACCTTGCAGCTAGAGAAGGGGCCATTTTGATCATCCGTGGGTTTTTTGAGGGAACTGAGGTACGCCTGTAACCCAGGCAACCCGTTTGATCCCAGAGCAGGGATCCGCTCTGGCTTGGCCTTTTCGTCGGTCAGAGCTTGGGTAGATCGCTGAGCACCACCTGTGCGCAGTTGTGGCCAGGGATCCCGGTCACTCCGCCTCCTGGGTGGGCCCCTGAGCCGCAGAGGTAAAGGCCGGGAATGGGGGATCGATAGTCGGCCAGGCCGGAGATGGGCCGCAGGTTGTAGCTTTGATCCGGCGTCATTTCCCCGTGAAAAATGCTGCCCCCCACAAGGCCAAAGCGGGCTTCCAGATCCACAGGCGACAACATCTGCCGCGCGATCACGGCGTTTTTAATGTTGGGGGCAAATTGGGCAATTTTGTCGATTACCCGATCGGCAAATTCTTCCCGCAGGCCATCGTTCCAGTCTCGCCCTTTGGGTTGGTAAGGCACAAACTGACAGAAACAGGAGAGGATGTGCTTGCCTGGGGGAGCCATTGTCGGGTCGGTGGGGGATTGGCTGTAGATCTCGATAAACGGATCCCGGGAAGGGATCCCGTATTTGCAATCATCCCAAGCCCGCTCCAGATAGGCCACCGAGGGAGCAATGTCTACCGTGGCGGAACTGACCACTTCTGGGGGTACTTCAGCAGGGGCCGCCGTGTAGCGGGGCAGTTCCTCCAGGGCCAAGTTGAGCTTGTACACCGGGCCTGAGGTGCGGTAGTGCCGTTCTAGCCGGTCACGCAAGTCTGGGGGCAAAGAGGAGCAGAGCCGCAAAAAGGTGATCTGGGGATGGGCATTGGAGAGAACCGCCCGCGCCCGCACGGTTTCCCCCGATTCGAGGATAACCCCAGCGGCCTGCCCACTCTCCATCAAGATCTCCGCCACTGGAGCAGAAGTGCGGATCTCCACCCCTAAGTCCAGAGCTGCCTTGGCCATCGCTTGGGTAATGGATCCCATCCCACCGCGCACATAGCCCCAGACCCCACGCGAGCCAATGGCGCGACCTACCGCATGGACTAGCCAAATGTAGGGCGTACCCGGAGTCATCGGCCCGGCAGAGGTGCCAATCAAAGATTGGGGAGCCATCGCCGCCTTGACTTGCTCCGACTCGAAGAACTCATCCAGGAGATCAGTGGTCGAGAGGAGCATGATGCGGCGGAAATCGTCTTCATAGCCAGCAGCTGCAAAGCGATCCGCCAGTTGCCCCAGTGAAATCGGCGGCTGCATTAAGGTTGGCTCCACCACCTCGTTCACCCGATCCCAAAACTCCTCCCAGCGGTCGTAGGCTTCCGCATCTTTGCGAGAAAACTTGGCAATTTCCGCCTTGCTCTTGGCACGGTTATCGGCATACAGAAAGAGGTGCTGCCCATCCGGGAAGGGCATGAAGTAGGAAGGTTGCTTGGCGTAGACCTCAAAGCCATAGTCCGGCAGGCGCAGATCGCGGATGATCTCCGGGCGCAGCAAACTACAGGAATAGGAAGCCACCGACACGCGAAAGCCTGGGTGAATTTCTTCCGTAATGGCAGCACCACCAACGGTGTGATAGCGCTCCAGCACCAGCACTTTTTGCCCGGCCTTGGCCAAATAGCAAGCGCTCACCAGCCCGTTGTGCCCGGCCCCAATCACCACCGCGTCGTAGCTCATCAACAATCCTTCTGCAAACGCTTCTCCACCCACAATACTCCTGCCAGCCAAGACTCGATCTGCCGGCAAGGGATCCCTGCCTTAACCGATGGAAAAAACCTGATCCAGACTCAACTCTCCAGCCCGGATCCCTGGGATCCCAACTTTCTCCTCGGGGGTGTAAGCCTCTCTTTTCTGGTAAACTCCCGACCCTGTTGGCAAGCTGTACGTCTCTAGGCAGTTCTCCTGCAAGTTCAAGATCCAGTAGTTGGGGATCCCGGCTTTGGCGTAGAGTCCGAGTTTGACTTCCCGATCATAGGTAAGGGAAGAATCAGCCACTTCGATGATGAGATAGATGTCTTCGGGCTGAGGATGCCGAGAGCGGTACTCATCCTGCTGAAAGCGCACAATGGCAAAGTCGGGCTCCGGCTCGTGATTGGGGGGCAGTTGCACCGGATCCTGGGTGCGCACAATAGCTTGCTCCTGCACAAGGCCCACCAACAGTCGGTACAGGCGGCTACAGTAGGCGGCGTGCCTCTCCCCTTTCGTCATCTTTTGAACCAGGAGCCCGTCAATCAGCTCCAACTGATTGGGCTCTTCAATCTGTCCAGACTCAATCAGTCGATGAAACTCCTCAAAGGTATATCGCCTGATATAGGGATCCAATCGGGCAGCTAGAGTCATCGACCAAACTCATCAGACCCTAAACTTCATATCACCACTCTACCAACTCACAAAAAAGGGATCCCTGGACAAGCCAAGGGATCCCTATTCAGCAGGTTATGGGCTGGCTACCCCGACTGAGAGGCTGTCGAGGCGATCACAAAGGCCGCATAGGTCAGCACATACCCCACCGTGAAGTGAGCCAGGCCCACCAGACGACCTTGAACAATCGACAGAGCTACCGGCTTGTCCTTCCAGCGGATCAAGTTGGCCAAGGGGGTGCGCTCGTGCGCCCACACCAGCGTCTCGATCAGCTCTTGCCAGTAGCCGCGCCAGGAGATGAGGAACATGAACCCTGTCGCCCAGACCAGGTGGCCAAACAGGAACATCCAGGCCCAAACCGCCAGGTTATTCATCCCGTAAGGGTTGTAGCCGTTGATCAACTGGGCAGAGTTGGCCCAGAGGTAGTCCCGCAGCCAGCCCATCAGGTAGGTGGAGTTCTCGTTGAACTGGGCGGTGTTGCCGCTCCAGATCCCCAGGTGCTTCCAGTGCCAGTAGAAGGTCACCCAGCCGATGGTGTTCAGCATCCAGAACATGGCCAGGTAGAAGGCATCCCAGGCGGAGATGTCGCAGGTGCCGCCCCGCCCCGGCCCGTCGCAGGGGAAGCTGTAGCCGAAGTCTTTTTTGTCCGGCATCAGCTTGGAGCCACGGGCATCCAACGCCCCTTTGACCAGGATCAACGTGGTGGTGTGCAGGCCCAGGGCAATGGCGTGGTGCACCAGGAAGTCGCCGGGGCCAATGGGCAGGAAGAGGAACCCATTGGGATCGTTGATGGCTTGCAGCCAGCCAGGCAGCCACACGTTGCCGTAGTTGGGCCAAGCCGTAGAGGCGATGCTATCCGGGTTGGACAACAACACGTCCATGCCGTAGATCATCTTGCCGTGGGAGGCTTGTATGAACTGGGCAAACACCGGCTCAATCAGGATCTGCTTCTCCGGCGTGCCGAAGGCCTGCATGACGTCGTTGTGGACGTACAGCCCCAGCGTGTGGAAGCCCAAGAACAGCGATACCCAGCTCAGGTGGGAGATGATCGCCTCCTTGTGATCCAGCACCCGCGCCAGCACGTTGTTCTTGTTGGCCTCCGGATCGTAGTCCCGCACCAGGAAGATGGCCCCGTGGGCAAAGGCCCCCACCATCAAGAAGCCAGCAATGTACTGGTGATGGGTGTAGAGAGCCGCCTCCGTGGTGTGATCCATCGACATGAACACGTAGGGGTTGAGGGCGTACATGTGCTGCGCCACCAGCGAGGTCACCACTCCCAAGCAGGCCAGCGCCAACGCCAACTGGAAGTGCAGGGAGTTGTTGACCGTGTCGTAGAGGCCCCTGTGCCCTTCGCCCAGCAGGCCCCCGAAGGGGGTGCCCTTCGGCGGGTTGTGGGCGCCCAGGATCTCGCGGATGCTGTGGCCGATGCCCCAGTTGGTGCGGTACATGTGCCCAGCCACGATGAAGATCACGGCAATGGCCAGGTGGTGGTGGGCCATGTCCGTCAGCCACAGGGACTGGGTGTTGGGGTTGAAGCCGCCCAAGAAGGTGAGGATGGCCGTGCCCGCCCCTTCTGCCGTGCCCCAGACGTGGTTGGCCGTATCCGGGTTCTGGGCATAGACCCCCCAGTTTAGGGTAAAGAAGGGCTTTAGGCCCGCCGGATGGGGCAGCGTGGTGAGGAAGTTGTCCCAGCCCACGTGCTGTCCGCGCGACTCGGGGATGGCCACGTGCACCAGGTGGCCTGCCCAGGCCAAGGAGCTGACACCAAACAGGCCGGCCAGGTGGTGGTTGAGGCGGGCCTCGGCGTTCTTAAACCAGCTCAGGCTGGGGCGGAAGCGGGGCTGCAGGTGCAGCCAGCCGGCAAACAAGAACACCGCCGCCAACAACAACAGGCCGATGGCGCCGGCGTAGAGATCGCCGTTGGTGCGTAGGCCAATGGTGTTAAACCAGTAGTAGAGGCCAGAGTAGGCCGCATTCACAGGGCCACCGCCACCAGGTTGGGTAAAGGCCTCCACCGCCGCCTTGCCGAACTGGGGATCCCAGATGGCGTGGGCGATGGGGGTGACCCCCGTGGGGTTGGCCACCCATTGTTCATAGTTGCCTTGCCAGGCGATGTGAAAGACGTTGCCAGAAGCCCACAGGAAGATGATCGCCAGATGGCCGAAGTGGGTGGCAAACAGCTTTTGGTAAAGCCGCTCCTCCGTCATGCCATCGTGGGTCTCGAAGTCGTGGGCGGTGGCAATGCCGTACCACAGACGCCGAGTGGTGGGATCGCTGGCCAGGTCTTGGCTGAATTGGGGAAAACGAGTTGCAGTGGTCATGATTGTCTCTTCCTCCTTGCCTTAGCCGAGTGCGGCAAACCGTGCCAGGAAGAACGCCCAAGTGGTCACGATTCCGCCCAGCAGGTAGTGGGCCACACCGACCGCCCGCCCCTGGATGATGCTGAGGGCGCGAGGTTGAATGGCCGGAGCAACTTTCAGTTTGTTATGGGCCCAGACGATGGACTCAATGAGCTCCTGCCAGTAGCCACGGCCGCTGAACAGGAACATTAAGCTGAAGGCCCAGACGAAGTGGGCGCCCAAGAAGAGCAGTCCATAGGCCGACAGCGCCGAGCCATAGGAGTTGATCACCTGCACCGATTGGGCCCACAGGAAGTCCCGCAACCAGCCGTTGATGTTGATAGCGCTGGCTGCAAAGTTGCCTCCGGTGATGTGCTCAATCGTGCCGTCCGGGTTGACGGTGCCCCAGATGTCGCTCTGCATCTTCCAACTGAAGTGGAAGATCACGATCGAGATGCAGTTGTACATCCAGAACAGCCCTAGGAACACGTGATCCCAAGCGGAGACTTGGCAAGTGCCGCCGCGGCCCGGGCCATCGCAGGGGAAGCGGAAGCCCAGCTTGGCCTTATCGGGGATCAGGCGAGAAGAGCGAGCAAACAGCACCCCCTTGAGCAGGATCAGCACGGTGATGTGGATGGTCATGGCGTGAATGTGGTGCACCATGAAGTCCGCCGTGCCCAGCACCATCGGCATCATGGACACCTTGCCACCCACAGCCACCACATCACCCCCAAAGATGGGGCTTACCGAAGCGCCCACATAGGGAGCAGTGCTAGCGATGGCCTTGGTGTGCAGAGATTGAATCCACTGGGCAAAAATGGGCTGCAGCTGGATGCCCGTGTCCGAGAACATGTCCTGCGGACGGCCCAGGGCCTGCATCGTGTCGTTGTGGACGTAGAAGCCGAAGGCGTGGAAGCCTAGGAACAGGCACACCCAGTTCAGGTGGCTGATGATGGCGTCGCGGTGGCGGATCACCCGATCCAAGACGTTGTTGCGGTTCACCGCCGGGTCATAATCGCGAACCATGTAGATGGCCCCGTGGGCAGCGCCGCCAACGATAAACAGGCCCCCTATCCACATGTGGTGGGTAAACAGGGAGATCTGGGTGGCGTAGTCAATGCCCATGTAGGGGTAGGGGTTCATGGCGTACATGTGCTGGGCCACGATGATGCTCAGGGATCCCACCATGGCCAGGTTGATGGCCAGTTGGGCGTGCCAAGAGGTGGTCAGCACTTCGTACAGACCCTTGTGGCCCTCGCCGGTGAAGGGGCCCTTGTGGGCTTCCAGGATCTCTTTGATGGAGTGGCCGATGCCCCAGTTAGTGCGGTACATGTGGCCGGCCACGATAAAGAGCACGGCAATGGCCAGGTGGTGGTGGGCCTGATCCGTCAGCCAGAGGGCGCCCGTTTGCGGATCCAGGCCACCCTTGAAGGTGAGGAACTCCGCGTACTTGCCCCAGTCCAACGTAAAGAAAGGCACCACCCCGCTGAAGAGGCCCCAATCCACGCTGGGGAACATCTCCTTCATCAGGGCCGGCTTGAGGATGAACTCGTGGGGCAGAGGGATCTGAGCCGCCGGCACGCCCGCATCCAACATCTTGTTGATGGGGATGGCCACGTGGATTTGGTGACCGGCCCAGGCCAGCGAGCCCAGCCCCAGCAGGCCCGCCAGGTGGTGGTTGAGCATCGACTCCACGTTTTGGAACCACTCCAGCTTGGGAGCCCGCTTGTGGTAGTGGAACCAGCCGGCGAACAGGCAGAGGCCAGCCATCACCAGACCGCCGATAGCGGTGCAGAGGAGTTGAAACTCATTGGTGATGCCGGCAGCTCGCCAGAGGTGGAATAGACCCGACGTGATGCGGATCCCTTCAAAGCCGCCGCCCACATCGCCGTTGAGGATCTCCTGGCCGAAGATGGGCCAGACCACTTGGGCGCTGGGCTTGATGTTAATCGGATCCGCCAGCCAAGCAGAATAGTTGGAGAACTGAGCTCCGTGGTAGTACATGCCGCTCAGCCAGACAAAGACCACCGCCAGGTGGCCGAAGTGAGCGGAGAAGATCTTCCGAGAGACGTCTTCTAAGTCGCTGGTGTGACTGTCGAAGTCATGAGCAAGAGCATGGAGGTTCCAGATCCAGGTCGTGGTCTTGGGCCCACGCGCCAGGCTGCGATCGAAGTGCCCCGGCTTGGCCCACTTCTCAAATGAGGTGGGGACCGGATCGATATCCACCGAAACCTTGACCTTTGGCTCTCGCTCCTTTGGCGTAGTTGTCATCAAGAACTCCTCTCTTGCGACAAGGAACGAAGCGCTCCCGCCTGTCTGCAGCCGTGAAGCTCGGGGATCTCTCCCAAGGCGGGATTTACCTGGCATTATAGGTCAGCCTTTGTAACCCCCCCGTCGCTTCACAATAATTAAACCAGGGATCCCTTGCCCTATCGGAGTTAGGGTTGCTTGGCAATCGTTTCTCCAATAAAGATGTAAATATATGTAACGAACTTTCACCAACCCAAGCTGTGCCCACGAAAGGTTGGAACTGGGCAACAGGCAGCGCGGCGGGGCGGCGCCTAGCTCTAGGGGTGGCAACCCGAGCAAAGCCGCAAATGGCCGGGAAGGGATCCCTATATCTAGTTGAGCACTGAGGTTTGTCTGCTAAACTGTGGGCAATTTGCTGGCAGGTTCGGGCGATGGCCACTTCCACCTGCACCTTTTTGCACCTGGCCGATGTGCATCTGGGCTACGACCGCTACAACAGCCCGGAGCGGAGCAAAGATTTCTTTTTGGCCTTTCGGGATGTGGTGCGCCGCCATGCCATCCAGAACCCGGTGGATTTTGTCCTCATTGCCGGGGATCTGTTTGAGCACCGGCAAATTCAGCCCGGTGTCCTCAACCAAGCCCAGATTGTCTTGCGGGAGCTGAAGCAGGCCGGGATCCCCGTCTTGGCCATTGAGGGCAACCACGACAGCCGCCCCTACGGTGTCAAGACCAGTTGGCTGCGCTACCTGGCCGATCACGGCGACCTGATCCTGCTGGAGCCGGAAGCAGGCGAGGAGGGTTTAGAGCTGCGCCCCTGGTCAGGTGGGCGGGGGGGCTATCTGGATCTGCCCTGTGGGGTGCGGGTGATCGGATCCCAGTGGTATGGGTCGGCGGCCCCCAAGTCGATTGAGCAGTTGGCGGCGGCCATTCGCCGGTTGCCCCCTGGCCCTGAGCGGGTGGTGCTCATGTTCCACCACGGCCTGGAAGGCCAAATTGCTCGCTACCAGGGCGCCTTGCGCTACCGGGATCTGCTGCCTTTGCGGGAGGCAGGGGTGGGCTATTTAGCCTTGGGACATATCCACAAAAGCTATACAGAAGAAGGCTGGATCTTCAATCCGGGATCCCTGGAGGCTAACAGTACTGCCGAGTGGGACTTTCCGCGGGGAGCCTACCGCGTCCGCTGGGGAGAGGGCCCGCCTCAGGCTGAGCTGGTGCAGGACTACTACCGGCGGCCTCACCGACGGATCTCTCTTGAGGCCAAGGGCCGGGAAACGCCCGAAGAGATTGCTGCAGCCGCAATTGCCTTGGCCAAGGGATCCGACCTTCCCGAAGGTGGGCCAGCGCCAATGGTGGAGTTTCGGCTGGCGGGGCAGGTGGGCTTTGCCAAGCACGAGTTGGATAGCCGCGCCCTGCAGCAGCAGATTCAGCAGCTTACCGGTGCCCTGCTGGTTCTCTTCCGCTTCGAAGCCACTACTTTGGAGATCGGGTCGGCTGCTCTTTCCCTCGAAGAAGAAGGGCGCAGGCTGCAAATTGAAGAGAAAATCTACAGGGATCTGCTGAGCAGCCATGCCCACTACCGCAAGCGCAGCGAAGAGCTGGCACGGTTACTCTTAGATCTCAAAGAGAAAATCTTAGATGAGCAAGGCGAAGCGGAAGTGTACGCTCACCTGAGCGGCGCCTTTCTGGGGGAAGAAGACTGACCATGCGGATCCTCTCTTTGGCTCTGCAGAACTTCAAGTCTCATGAGGACGCCTTCTTCGAGTTTGAGCCCGGTATCAACGCCATTTGTGGAGAAAATGGAGCAGGCAAAACCAGCATTCTAGAGGCCATCGCCTGGGTTTTGTTTGACTACTGCCCCTACAACCAAGAAGAACTCATCCGCACAGGGGCCAGCGATGCGGTGGCTACTGTCCAGTTTATCTCCCAGTGGGATCAGCGCACCTACGACGTTCGCCGCAGTGTCAGGCAGGGATATCGCCTCTTCGATCCGCAATTGAAGCAGCGCCTAGATTACGAGCGCAAGGCAGATGTGCTAGCGTGGCTGAGGCAACATTTGGGTGTGCCCGCCGGTACTGATTTGGCGCGGCTCTTTGCTACAACGATTGGGGTGCCCCAGGGCACTTTCACAGCAGATTTTCTCAAAACCAGTCGGGAGCGGAAAGAAGTTTTCGACCGCATCTTGAAGGTAGAAGAGTACCAGCAAGTTGCAAAGGATCTGCTGGCAGTTGAAAAATACAGCGAGGCGCAAGTTCTGGCCGTCAAGCATCAAATTGAGCTGCTCCATCAACAGATGCAAGACTGGGATCCGCTGCAAGTAGAGCAGCAGAGAATCGAGCAAGAACTGAGCCACTGGCAGGAGCGCTTAAGCCACCATACCCATACCTTGGCCGAGGTGAAGCTGGAGCTGGAGCGGCTGGAGAAGCTGCTTGAGCAAATCCAAACGCTCGACCGGCAAATTGCTCAACTGGAGCAAGAGGGATCCCTGCTGGCAGTAGCCCTTGAGCAAGCCGAAAAGCTGTGGGCAGAGGCCCAGCGAGCGCAGGCACAACAACAGCACCACCAAGAGGGATCTCAGCGCTTTTTGGCCATAGAAGATCGGTTGCGGGAGCTGGAAAAGCAACGGCAGCAGCGCCTGGAGTGGCTGAAGCGGCGGGAGGCCCTGCTCTCGCAAAAGCAGAACCTCGAAAACCAACTGGCGAGGCTGCAGGAAAAACTCAGCCAACAACAGCGCTGCAAGCAGGAGCTAGAGGAGCTGGCTCCCCAAATTCAAGCCCAAGAGGAGCTAGAGCGCCGGCAAAGCCATTGGGCTCAGCAGCTCGACACCTTGCTCCAACTGCACCGCGAATGGGAGCAGCTTCAGGGAGAATGGTCAGCCCACGCCGGGCGCTGTCAACTGCTGCAAAGCCGCGTCCAAGAGGCTGAACAGGCGCAGGCCATCTGTCAACAGCACGAATCGGCCTACAGGCGTTATCTGGAGTTGGAGGCTTGGGTGGCAGAGCAAGAGGCGTTGCGACGAACACGGCAGACCTTGACAGCTCAGCGGGAAACTTTACGGCAGCAGCTCCACCAACTCCAACTGCGAGAATCTGAATATCGACAGCAGCTCCAACTCTTCCAGAAAATCGAGGAGGAAAAGCTACACCTGCAAACGCTCTGCGAAAAGCAAACCGTCCTGGAACAACGGTACTCTCAAATTGGCCAGAAGTTGGCCTCTTTTCAGGCCCTGCGCCTAGAGCTAAGACAGAGAGAAACAGAACAGGAACAGGGCCGGGCCCAGTTGGAACAGTTGCGGCTGCAGCTTCGACAGCGACAGGCCGATCGAGAGCACGTAGCCAAGATTCCCCTCCTGGAGGCTCAACAAGAGCGACTGCAAACTCAGCTCAGCCGCCTAGCCGCGGCGCGGCAATTTCAGCGGGAACTCCAAGCCCTTTTCGAGCAGGGCTCTCACCAACTGGCCCAGCACAACCGCAGCATTCAAACTCTTGTGGAGGAGCTGGCCGCTTGCCAACAGAGTTATCCGCAACTCCAACCTCTATGGCAGCGGATCCCGCAAGTTCTGGCCCAGTCTTCAGCCCTCAGCCAACAGTTACTGCAATCCATCCAACAAATCCTACAGGATCTTTCCCCCCAAACTTGCGAGCCTCAGCTACGCCAGCAACTGGCTGATATCCAGGAGCAACTCAAGACTTTGCAGCCCCTGCTGGGCTTAACGGCGCAGATTCCCGAGTTAGAAGCTCAAATTCAACAGTTGCTGCAATGGCAAAACGAACGCCAGAGCAAAATTGAGGATCTTCAGTGGAGCCTCGAGGCAGAGCCAGACTTTCTTCGGCAACAACAGGAAATTGGCCAAGCGCTGCAGGCACTGGGGGATCCCAGGGGGCAAATCCAGCGCCTGGAAAAGGAGCTCAACAATAAGCCGAGAGTTGAGCAAGAGTACCAGCAAGTTGTAGCCAGCATCCAGCAACTTCAACAACAGATACAAGCCCTAGAGCAGCAGCTTCAGCCCCTTGCCGATCTAGACGAGAGAATTGCCGCTTTACGGGAGGAGCAGAGTTGCCATCGCAACAGCTATGAAACCGTTATCCGTATGCAACCACTTGTCCAAAGTTTGCCACAACGAAAAGATGAACTGCAAACAGCTCAGTTGGCTCTAGAACAGATCCAGCAAGCTAAGCAGGAAAAACAAGCCCAAATTGATCGCTGGGAGAAAATAGAGGGATCCAAAGATTACCTGCAAGCCCAAATTGTAAAAGCCGCCGAAACCTTGAAGTCCCTGGGGGATCCGAGAAGCCGGGCTGAGTGGCTGAAAGCGGAGCTCAAGCTGGAAAGACAGTACCTGCAAACGCAGGCAGGTTGCCTACAGCAAATCCAGGATTTGGAGGCAGCACTCCGCCCCCTCGAGGAAGCGCTGCTGCAAACCGAACACCTGGATCGAGAGCTGGGATCCCTGCAAGAACAGCGCGAACACTACCGAGCGGATCACGAGCAATATCTACGTCTGGAGCCTATTGCCAAACTGCTCCCCCAACGAGAACGGAAGCTCAGTGAACTGAAGGCGCAACAGCAAGCATTGCAAACCCAACTGTCCCAATTGCGGGCACAGCGGGATCCTTTGGCTTCCCTCTATCAGCCTCAGGAGCACCAACGTCTGCGCTCCCTTTTGCAGGCCACCGAAATTCAAAAGGCCGAGGCTCAAGCTCGCCTGGAAAGCCTTGCCCCTCAACTACAGAAAATCCAGGAAAGGTTACAGCAACTGGAGCGGGTGAGAGAAACCTTAAAACAAGTCGAGACGCAACGAATCGAGAAAGAGCGTCTGCATCGCTTCATTAAGTTTAGCCGAGATACCTACAAAAAGGCTGGCCCTCAAATTACCCAATACTATCTACAGCAGATCAACAACATTGCCGATCACCTCTTCCGGGAAATCCTCAACCGCCCCAATGTTGCCCTCACCTGGGAGGCCGACTACGAGATCCGCGTTCAAGAGGGAGGCGGCCCCAAACGACGTTTTGCCAGCCTTTCTGGAGGAGAGCAGATGTCGGCAGCTCTGGCAGTTCGCCTAGCCTTGCTCAAGGTGTTAGGACAGTTGGATATTGCCTTCTTCGACGAGCCCACCACCAACATGGACGCCCAGCGCCGACAGCGATTGGCCGAGTCCATTACCAATTTGCGCTCTTTTGAGCAGCTATTTGTGATCAGCCACGACGATACCTTTGAGCAAGTAACGGAGAACATCATTCGGGTGGAGAGGCACGCTGGCTCTGGCCAGATGAGGAGGGATCCCACCTATGGTATTTAGAGCTGACCGGGTTCTGGCAGTATTGCAGCAAAAGCGGGAGGCTTTCGTCACTTTTGATCAAGGGCTATCGGAGCGCAGAGAGGGATATCGGCAGGCCATGGAAAGATTGTGCCAGTGGTCGAGCGCAGAGATTGCCGAAAAAATAGCGCCCTTGGACTTTCCGGGTGCTCTACCTACTCAAGAGTGGGATCTTTACTCCAGTTGGTCAGTTCCTTTTGAACAGGCATGGACTAGCCATGAGGAAAGCGATGAATGGGCAAGGTCGATTATTAAAAATATTTCCACCTTTGCAGTAGATGGATCCCAAATCTATCCCAGCAAGGATCTGTCAATTCCGGTGGCCTTGGTGCAGATCGGCTGGTATGAGAATCATCACTGTGCCCAAGGCCTGTACGAAAAAGATATTCAAGTCGATGTACTGACTCCAAAGGATTTGGGATCCGATAGCAGCGGCGAGCCCAAAGAGCGCGTCGTCAACATGCGTCGCTTCCAAATGGAAACAGAAAAGCTGGTGGAATATATCCGGGGAGCTCAGCCTGGATCCCGAAAGTTGGCCTTTTTAGATGGGGCTCTGGTGGCTACCTTTGCGGAAGCCCTTGAGCCAGAAAGCCGAGATTTCTACGTACAATGTTTACTCCAGGTGCTGCGGGCCAGCGAGCAAAACCAGATCCCTGTTGTGGCCTACATCGACACTACCTATACCTCAGATCTGGTGACATTGCTGCGGCATTGCTTCGATCTTCCTGAAGCTCCTCAGCTTCACGATGCCCAACTCCTCAGCCCGTGGCTGGAGTGGGGGGAGCGCACCCCTTTTTTTATCTGTGCTCGCGGCGGCAGCCTTAACCCTCAAGATGGGATCCTCAACTCTTACCAAGAAATGCGAGAGCGAGTGGGATTTGTTTATTTGCGCACCAACGACAACTTTCCGGCCCGGCTGGAGATACCGGTTTGGGTTTACGAGGCAGGACTTTTGGACTGGGTCGTGGATCTGGTGCGCTGCGAGGTCATCATTGGTAGAGGCTATCCCTATGTGTTAGAGACAGCCGATCAAATAGCCGTTATTCGCAATGAGGATCGCAACCTTTTCCTGCGCCTGATGCAAGATTGGGCAAGCCGCGAGAAGCTCAACCTCAGGTTATCTCGGAAAACGGTGAGTAAACTGCAGCGGAGGCGAGTCCGATGAGATTGGGCAAGGTGGTTCGCTCCAACAATCACTGCGACTACGTAGTGCAGGTGGATGACGCCCTAGAAGTCAAAAATCCTCCCTCTCCTGATGACTATGGCTTTGGCAGCTTTGTTAAGCTGGAGAATGATCAACGGCACTGGGCTGTAGGTCTGGTCTATAACACCCAAATTGTAAACCCGCTCTTTCTCAACTCCGGCCCGCGCCTCTCCAGCCAGCCGGATCCCTATTTTTCCCCCGATTTACAAAACGAGGTGCGCACGCTGCTTTCGGTGGTTCTCATCGGAGCTTTGGACGAAGAGCGGGGCTGTGGCCGGCAAGGGATCCCGCGCGTGGTGGTGCCTGTGAACACGCCCGTTTTTCGCATGAGCCAAGAAGAAATCCTACGTTTTCACCAAGATCCCCAAGGTCAAACCCAATTTTCGTATTATGGATTGCTCTTGAGCAGCGGCGGCAACTTTGCCGACCACCTTGTTTATCAAGTCTTGAATGATATCATACCCATGTTTTCCGATCCGGCTCAACGGCGGGCCCTGCAAATTCTAAGCAAAGAACTGGCCTGGAAAATGACCGTAGGAGCGATGCGCTGATGACCAAAAAAACTGTAGGGATCGCCCAGTCTCTTGACAATGGACACTATCCAAAAGCTGTCTTCTCCTCCGATGAAGAGGCCCCAGAAGTAATCGGCACTGTCAAGGGCCCCGGTGAAACCTCCAACCAGTATGTTTTTATCACCTCCAATACCCAAGCTGTAAGAGTAGGCGATTTTGTCTACTATGAGGTTCAGGATACCCAGTCCCAAACCCTGAAAATTCTCGGCAAGATCAGGCAAGTCCAGCTCTTGGATCACATTCCCGATCGCATCTTTGCCGACACCGAGATCGATCCCAGCACCATTGTGGCTTTGGTGGGCTTTACCCACCCCAACCCGGAAATCTACGCAGTTACCGTCGAGGTCATCGGCTATTTTCACCGCGCCATGGGCTTTATTAACCCCCGTCGCCCTCCGGATCCCGGTGCCAAAGTCTTTTTGGCCTCCAATCGTCTGCTGAAATCGATTTTGAACAAACGAGATGAAACAGCCGTTGGGGGCGCTCACTTGGGCAGCCTGTTGTTGCGCGACGAGGGAGCGGTGCCCGTGGTGCTGGATGTCAAGGAAATGGTTAGCACCCATCTGGCTATTTTGGCGGGGACGGGATCCGGAAAATCCTACACGGCGGGGGTCTTGATTGAAGAGCTGATGTTGCCCAAAAACCGGGCTGCTGTTCTCATTTTTGATCCCCATGGGGAATACCATACACTGGCAGAGATGCAGTCCCACCCCAAGTTTTTGGGCGAAGACGGCTACCGCCCTAAGGTTAAGGTTCTCTCCCCACAGGAAATCAAGATCCGCGTGTCTTCTCTCAACTTTTTCGATATCCTTACCCTCTTGCCAGAGACCACCGACCGGCAGAAATCTTTCCTAGAGAAAGCTTTCCGCAAGGTTACCCAGTTCAATCCACTACGTTGGACAATTCGGGATCTGATCGACACCGTCAACGAAGAAGATTCGGCAGAGGACGGATCCCGGGGATCCTCAGCCGCTGCTTTGGAGTGGAAGCTAGAGCAGATCGATCGCTCTCCCTACTTTAGCAATGTGGAACACCTGGCCCCCAAGGATTTGTTTGAGCCAGGGCAGGTAACCATTTTGCAGATGCACGAGATTAGCCAGGAAGAGCAGCAAGTCATTGCCGCCGCCATCCTGCGCCAGGCCAATTACGCCCGCATTAACACCCATAAAGGCAAGATCCAACCGGGGGATGAAAATTACCTGCCCTATCCTGTTTTTATCTTGTTGGAAGAGGCCCATCGCTTTGCCCCTGCCCACGAGCCCTCCCGCTGCAAGCAGGTGTTGCGCACCATTCTCAGCGAAGGGCGGAAGTTTGGCTTAGGAGTAGGTCTAATCACGCAACGCCCCGGCAAGCTGGACTCGGACATTCTATCGCAATGCATGAGCCAATTTTTGATGCGAATTGTCAACCCTTCCGATCAAGAAAATCTGCGCCAGAGTGTTGAGGCTGCCGGACGGGATTTGTTACAGGAATTGCCGGCTTTGAGCAAGGGTCAGGTGATTGTCTCCGGCGTGTGTGTCAATACCCCTGTTCTGTGTAAAGTACGGCAGCGCTACACCCAGCATGGTGGCGAAACACTTGATATCCTCGGCTTGTGGCAAAATCACTTTCAGCCCCACCGACGACAGGATCGCGTAGCCCAATCTGCCCCTCTCAGGCCACGTTCTCAGCCTCAGGTGGTCGAGGGATTGAGCATTGACTAGAGATCGTTAAAAGCTGGGGTCAATTGGCAGCCGGCTATCCTGTCTATAAACGCTGAGCCAAAAAAATCTATGCAGCTTAGAATGGTTCATGTCCATGTCTAGATTGCAACGCTTCCCAACTGCTCTGGGATCCCAAGCTCTTTCCAATCAGGAGAGCTAAGAGTTGCCGCTCAAAAATTTGAGCGATGGTTTGCTACCGGTGGAGAAGAAAGTCGTGGTGAAAAAGCAAGCTCTTTGGCGAGGCTGGGTGGGCATTGCCGCTGTGGCCCTGCTGGGATCCGGCCCTGCCTATGCCCAGTTGCGGCTGATCCCTGAGGCGGCGCGGCAGGTCTACGAGGCCTTGCCAGATCTGCCTCTGGAAAACACCTATACCCCCGTGAACCCCAATGACGGCGGCCCCGCGCCTGAGGAAGATACCTTGGTGCGGCGGATGATGGTCTATCACTTGCAGGTGGTCGGTCGCTCTCCTACCGACCGCTTTGACTGGCAACTGACGCTAGCAGACTATCTGGACGCCAACGAGCCGATAGTTGCCCAGCGCTACCCCGGTGCCGAGCGGCTGACGGTCAACCCCTATGCCCAAGACAAGGCAGCCGTGCAAGCCCTGAGCCGGCAACAGCGACAGGCCCTGCTGCGGGAGCTTGTGCTCGCCTTCGGCGGGGATCCCGATCCCAAGCCCCTGTACATTCCCGCCGACTTGAATCCTGTCCCCGCTCCTGCCACCCCAAAACCGCTGGAACGCTTGCCGATTCCCGGCGCTGGATCCGCCGACCTACTTCGGCCCTAGAGGGAGTCTCCCCTCACCCCCGGCCCCTCTCCCAGAGGGTATCCCTCACCCCCAGCCCCTCTCCCTGAGGGAGAGGGGAGCTAGGATTTGACGTAGCGAACGGCTTATTCAAATGGTCACAGCTTTTTTGGGAAGTGCCCCCTTTAATCCAAAGTCTTTCCAGTGTAGTTTTCAATGCAGCGCAAGAACAGCTCTACCCCAATGCCGAGGGCAGCTTCGTCAAAGTCAAAGCGGGGATGGTGATGGGGATAATCTAGCCCTTTGGCAGGGTTGGCGGATCCCAGGAAAAAGTAGCAGCCGGGCACCTCGTTGAGGAAAAACGAGACGTCCTCGCCGCCCATGGTCATCTCTGGAATAATCGCCGCTTCTGAACCGAACAGCTGGCGGGCGGCTTGTTCTACCAGGGCTGCCATGGCCGGGTCATTGTGAACCGCCGGATAGCCCCGCTCGTACTGGAACTCGTAGGTGGCCCCATAGGCTTGGCAAATGCCGGCCACGATTTCTTCTATACGTCTTGCAAGCAAATCCCGCACTTCCGGCTGAAAGCTGCGCACGGTGCCCCAAATTTCTGCCCGGGGAGCAATGACATTGAAGGTGTCGCCGGCCCGGAAGCGGCCCACCGTCACCACCGCCGGCTGCAGCGGATCCACGTTGCGGGAGACGATGGTCTGCAAAGCGCTCACAATGTGGGATCCCACCACAATGGCGTCCACCGTCTGCTGAGGAAGAGCGGCATGGCCACCGCGCCCAATGACCTCGATTTGAAAGCGATCGGCAAAGGCCATCGAGGGGCCGCTTTTGACGCCAATGGTGCCCAGAGGTCGGTTGTTCCACAGGTGTAAGCCGAGGATGGCTTCTACATCTGGGTTCTTCAGCACCCCCGCTTCCACCATTGGCTTGGCTCCGCCGGGGCCTTCTTCAGCAGGCTGGAAAATAACTTTGACGGTGCCTCTGAGGCTTTGGCGGTGCTGCTGCAGCAGCTTGGCGGTGCCCAGGGCAATGGCCGTGTGGCCATCATGGCCGCAGGCGTGCATAACGTTGGGGATGGCGGAACGGTATTCGACCTCGTTGGCCTCGTGAATGGGTAGGGCATCCATGTCGGCCCGCAGCGCCAAAACCGGCCCTGGCTCTTCTCCCGCGATGGTGGCCACAATGCCGGTGTGGGCGATGCCGGTCTGGTGCGGGATCCCCCAACTTCTCAGGCGGTGGCTGATGTAGGCGGCGGTTTGCTTCTCCTGGAAACCCAGCTCTGGATACTTGTGCAGGTGGCGGCGCCAGGTCACCAACTCCGGCTGTAAGGCTTGAACGGCAGGGCGAAGGGCGGGAACTTCCATGGCTATCCTAAAAAACGCTTAGACAAGAGTCAGCCTGGGGAAGATCTTCCTTCCCGGTTGGTTTCCTAGAAGCTGTTTAGAGCATGACTCTAGTCAATAATAAGCTCAACTATACTGAAAATAATGTATAATATGTTCAGTACGGATTACTACCAGTTGATCTTTCTGTTTACTTTCGAGTCTGCCAACATGGTAGCCAAAGCAAAGCAGAAAATTGGTAGTAAGACGACACGGAAACTGCGCTTTGGGTATTCTACTCAAAGCTTTGCGGGATACCGCCATTCTGTTTGGAAACAAACAGAATGCTATCGCTGCATAGTTGAACAGTAATGTTCAGCAGTGTTCAGCGTAAATGTATCAGTTACATGTCGATTCCGTCCAGTATGGCAAAAGTTTTGCCAGGGCTGTTTCTCCCTAGGCCCACCGGGATCCAGTTTCTGGCGGCAGATCTTGCCAGCGGCCCGGCCCCACGGCGCGCAACGCCTCTGGCAGGGAGATAGCTCCTGAGTAGAGGGCCTTGCCCAGAATGGCTCCGGCCAAACCCGGCAAGCTCAGCAGGGCAAGCAAATCGGTGAGCGAGCCAATCCCCCCGGAAGCGATAACCGGCAGGCGGGAGACAGCCAGGATCTGGCGCAACTGCTCTAGGTTGGGGCCGGCCAGGGTGCCGTCCCGGCCAATGTCGGTGTAGATGATCCCGGCAGCCCCTTGGGCTTGGACCCGTTGCACCAGCTCGGTGGCGGCTAGGGGAGTGGTGCTCAGCCAGCCGCGGGTGGCTACCTGACCTTGGCGGGCGTCGATCCCCACCCAGATGCGTCCCGGCAAAGCCTGGGTCATGGCCTCCAGCAGGGCGGGATCCTCTACAGCCACCGTGCCGACGATCACCCGCTCCACCCCCAAGTCCAGCAACTGCCGCGCCCGCTCCAGGGATCGGATCCCACCCCCCACCTGTACCGGGATGGCCAGTTTGCGGACAATGTCTGCAATGATGGGCAGGTTAACCGGATCCCCGCTTTTGGCCCCGTCCAGATCCACCACATGCAGGCGAGGCGCCCCTTGGGTGGCCCAGATTTCTGCCTGCTGGACGGGGTCGGCGGCCACCTGCTCGGCTTGGGCGTAATCGCCTTGGTAAAGACGCACGGCGCGGCCTTGTAAAAGGTCGATGGCGGGGATCACCTCGAGAAAGGCACTGGCGTGAGGCATGATGGGATCCCTGGAGAAGAGCTTTTCCAGTATCGCCTGAGTATTGACACTCCCACCGCCTAAAGGCGGGGGATGCTTACGCAGTCCACAAAAGAACCCGCAACGGCGTTGTCAAAGCGCCTCTAGACAGTTCCTGAAGGCAAAGCCCCAAGGTTCTGCTGACTTTCTTAAGCAGGTTGGCGGCAGCATTCGCCTCAGCCTAGAGGGTCTCCACCCGTCGGGTTTTTCACCATAATTAGGTAGCTCATCCCCATCTAGGAAGCTTGCCTGCGAGCTGTACGCCTCCTCTACCTCAATAAACTCCATGCCATAATGCCGACATAATTGCGCAATACGCTCCTTGAACC
>NZ_AXUX01000001.1:2037885-2089475 GCF_002760475.1 Synechococcus sp. 63AY4M2
AAGTCAACGGTACAATCACTACAACCATGGTGTGGGGCTAGCGGTTGTTTATCTTATTTTTTGGCCAAAGAGAAGGAAAAAGGTGTTGGTAGGAGAAGTCAGGAAGAGGTTGTTTGAGCTATGAAACTATATCAACGACCCCCATCATGGGTAAGCGACTAAAGTGGCTAGCGCGCTTTTCCGGCGCGCACTCAAGTGCGGGGCTAGCAAGCTATCCTCTTGTGTTTGCCTTTGCCGGTATTTGGGAGCGCTGGCGCAGCCCACAAGGGGTGGAGATAGAAACTTGCGCCATCCTCAACACGCCGGCCATGATGGAGCCTTTCCACGAGCGGATGCCGGCCATTTTGACGGAAAACGACTACGACCTCTCGCTGGATCCACGGGTGCGGGATCCCAAGCTGCTGTTGCCCCTGCTCCGCCCCTACCCGGCAGAGGCCATGGCCGCCTACCCCGTCAGCACCCATGTGAACAACCCGCGCCACGAGGATCCCACGTGTCGTGCTGATACATTTACGCTGAACACTGCTGAACATCACTGTTCAACTATGCAGCGATAGCATTCTGTTTGTTTCCAAACAGAATGGCGGTATCCCGCAAAGCTTTGAGTAGAATACCCAAAGCGCAGTTTCCGTGTCGTCTTACTACCAATTTTCTGCTTTGCTTTGGCTACCATGTTGGCAGACTCGAAAGTAAACAGAAAGATCAACTGGTAGTAATCCGTACTGAACATATTATACATTATTTTCAGTATAGTTGAGCTTATTATTGACTAGAGTCATGCTCCCATCGGAGAAGCTGGGCAGGGATCCAACCTCAGCGAGCCCGCTGGTAGCGCATCCCCGGCAGTTGCACCAGCCAGCCTTCCAGTTCCATAAGCAGCAGGGTGCTGGAGAGGGTGGCAATGTCCATCTGGGTGGCCTGGACCAGGGCGTCGAGGCTGAGGATTTCGTTGCCCAGGAGCTGCCAGAGAAGCTGCTGCTGGGGATCGCTGGGGCCGAAGGAGGGGGGCTGTTCTGGGGGAGGGGATCCCTGAACCAAATCCAGCTCTTGGAGCAGCTCCTCAATCCCCAGGATCATGCCGGCGCCGTTGCGGATGAGCTGCAGACAGCCGCGGGCCGCCGCTGTGTCGATATTCCCCGGTAGGGCGTACACTTCCCGACCGTAGTGGTTGGCCAGGTGGGCGGTAATCAGCGCCCCCGAGCGCTCTGGGGCCTCCATCACCAAGGTGGCGCGGCAGAGGCCGGCGATGATGCGGTTGCGCTGGGGAAAGTGCTCCTTGGCCGGCGGCGTGCCGGGAGGATATTCGCTGAGGACGGCTCCTTGCTCCAAGATGCGCCGGTAGAGGGAGCGATGGTGGGCGGGGTAAACCTGATCCACCCCCGTTCCCACCACGGCCACTGTCTTGCCGCCTGCCTCTAGGCAGGCCTGGTGGGCAATGCCGTCGATCCCGGTGGCCAGCCCCGAGACCACCACACAGCCGGCTTCTGCCAGGGCGGCACTAACTTTCTGAGTCCAGAGCCGACCGTAGGAGGTGGGGGCGCGGGTGCCGACAACAGCAATGGCCGGCTGCTGCCAATCGGGGCATTCCCCTAAGACATAGAGAAGGGGCGGCGGATCCGGCAGCTCCCACAGCAGCGGCGGATAGCCGGGATCCGCCGGGGTTAGGAAAGGGATCCCAGGCTTTTGGGTCTGCTCCAGGATCTCCTCAGGATCGAGGCCAGGCCGGGCAGAGACAATTGCCTGGGCCAAGGTAGGGCCGATGCCTTCTACCTGCTGCAGGTCCAGGGCGTCCGCCTGCCAGGCCTGCTTCAGGGATCCAAAAAACTCCACCAGCCGCTTGAGCCGGTGGGGGCCAATCCCTTTGATGCGGGCCCAAGCTAGCCAGTAGGGCCGCTCCCGTTCTTCATGGCCTGGCCCACGGGAAGGCTCCCTCTTGCCAACAGGATCTGAAGGGGAAAGGGGAAAAGACAATTTAGCTCTGCGCAGTAGTGGCTGTATCTTAAATGATTGGCAAAAGGAACGCTTGGCAAAAAAGCAGGAGATGGGTAGATGTCAGGGTTGGATCCCGCCGGTAACCTTCAAGGATCAAGGCAGCTGCGGTTTGGGCGGATGCGCCAAGCTTGGGTGTGGGGGTTTTATCCCCTGCTGTGGCTGTTGACCTGGGTGGGATCCCGCTCGGCCCAGCCCCAGTTTTTGGGGATCCCGGCCTGGTATTGGCTGGCGGGATTGGCTGTCCTGCTGTTGGTACCTCTTAACTTCTACATTGTGCGCGTTTGCTGGCCTGGAGATGACTGACAGCATTTTAAGTTTGGGTGTGGTGGGGGTGTACTTGCTGCTGCTGGCGGCCATTGGCTTCTGGAGCTATCGCCACAGCGGCCAGGATCCGGTGAGCTATTTTTTGGCAGGGCGGGGGTTGGGATCCCTGGCTCTAACTTTGACGACGCTGGCCACCTTGCTCAGCGCCTTTACCTTCATTGGGGTGCCAGCGGATGCCTATACCCACGGCCTAGGGATCTTCCTGGGGGTGGGGGTGACCACCGCCCTCATTTCGGGGCTGTTTTTGTGGGTGGGCTACCGGGTATGGCTAGCAGCCCAACACTTTGGCTTCATCACCCCTTCCGAGTTTTTCGGCCACCGCTTCAACAGCCCTCTTTTGGCTCTACTCTACTGCCTTAGCGCCCTGATGTTTACCGCCCCCTACATCAGCATCCAGATCATTGGCGGAGCCCGCACCCTGGCGGCGGTGTGGGGGGAGGGGATCCCCTATTGGCCCCTGGCGGTGGTGGTGGCCTTGGTGATCTTGGGCTATGTCCTCTTCGGCGGCTCCCAGGCGGTGGTCTGGACGGACGTGGTGCAGGGGATCATCTTGGTTTTGGGGATGGGGGTGGCTCTTGTGGCAGTGGCTTTGAGGTGGGGCCAGGAGGCTGGCAGCCAGTTGGATCCCTGGCTGAGCTTGCCCGGCCCGCAGGGGCGCTGGAGCTGGCAGACCCTGCTGGGCAACCAACTGCTGTTTTTCATGGCCACGCCCCTTTTTCCCCAGTTTTTCCAGCGCTTCTACATGGCCAAAAGTGCCCGTCCCTTCCAGACTCTGATGGTGGTCTGGCCGCTGCTCATTCTGCTGGTGTTTTTCCCGGCAGCCCTCATTGGCGTCTGGGGCCGGTTGGCTTTTCCTAACCTGCAGCAGCCGGACCAGATCATGCCGCTGATGTTGCAGAGCTTGCCCAGCGGCGTGGCGGCAGTGGTGATTACAGCCGCGCTGGCGGCTTTGATGTCCACGGCGGACTCGCAACTGCTCACGGCCAGCTCCCTAGTGACGCGGGATCTGGTGGTCACCTTCCTCAAGCGCCCGCTTTCCCCGCACCAGGAGGAGCTGTTGGGCCGCTGGGTGGTGCTGGGGATTGGGCTGGTCTCCTTTGCCATTGCCGTCAGGCCGCCGGGGCTGATTGCCCAGATTGCCACCTGGAGCTTCCAGGGCAACGCCATGCTCTTTCCCGTCTTGATCGCCGGCCTGTACTGGAAGCGGGCGACTCGCGCCGGGGCCGTGGCCGGAGCTTTGGTCTCCAGCGGCCTCACCTTGGGCTGGCTGTCGGGCCTGTTGCCCAAAGGCTGGACGGGCGGCTGGCTGCCGGTCATCCCGGCGGTGGTCGCCGGCACAGCCGTGCTGGTGGTGGTCAGCCTGCTAACCCAGCCCGACCGGGAGAGGGTGGCCGCCTACTATGAGAACGGCCCTTGGGCGGAGGAAGGGATCCCGGAATCTTCAGTTGTCTCGACCTAGATGGCGGCCCTCACCCCCAGCCCCTCTCCCTCAGGGAGAGGGGAGATGCTGCGGCGCTGCTCAGCTTCTGCCGGCAGCCAACCTCTTGAGAACAAGGAAGGTGCCGACTAGGAAGAACAGGCCCATCAAGCCGGCCAGCGGGTTGCCGCCGATGCCGGTGAGCCACTCTGGCGCTTTGCCGGTGTATTCGATCCAAGCCAAGTTGTTGACCCAGGTGATGCCCCACACCCAGCCGGCGTGCAGCCCCAGGCTGAGTCCTAGCTTGTTTTGGTTCCACACCTTGGCCTGGGCCAGCAGCAAGCCCATCAGCCATAGCCCCGGAAACTGGGGCCAGGTGGCGAGAATCTCCGCCAGCGGCTTTAAGAAATGGGCCAAAGCAAAGAGAAGGCTGGATCCCCACAGAGCGCTTGTCCAGCCGTAGTCCAAGGCCATCTCCTGCAGCAGCCAACCGCGGAACAACAGCTCTTCCGCCAGCGCCACCGCCAGGCCCACCCCTAACCCCAGCAAGCCATAGCCGAGCAGGGATCCCCCTGCCACCGGCTGCCAGCTCAGCCAGCCCAGGGCACCCTCTAGGCCAAAGAGCAGAAAAAGCCCCCCGACCCCGATCCCCAGGCCCCACAGGATCCCGCCCCGACAGGCCCAACTGCTATCTAGCCCATAGGCAGCAAATCCAGATCTCCACAGCCCCAGCCAGACCAGCAGCAAGGCATACAGGGGCAGCCACAGGTACTCCCGTCGTTCAGGAAGAAGCCAACTCCCCAGCCCGAGCAACGGCAGCCAGGCCAAGAGCGGGATCCCCAAAAACAGCAACAGCCGCAGCGGCAAGGGCAAAGCCTTGAGTTTTGCAATCAGCAGGCCCACCCCAACCGCTCCTGCTTAGCGTTCCGGCTCAATGGAACTGGTCAGGCCATGTTGCCGCAACTGTTCGCAGTAAAACTCCGCGTGCTCCCGCGGCACCACGATCACCACAGCAACACCGTTGTTGTGGGCCTCTAGCATGATCTCGGTGGCTTGCGGCGGCATCATCGCCGGGATCACCTTCACCAGCACCTGCACCACGTACTCCATGGTGTTGACATCGTCGTTGTGCAGCAACACCCGGTACATGGGCATGTGCTTCGGGGTTACAGAAGGCTTGACCAGGGTCTCTGTAGCCACAACGATCCCTCCTTCGGCAGGGTCAACAAGAAGTCTAAGGAACGCAAAACCGCAAAAATGGGGCAAAAGCAGGAAAAACTGTAATGAAATTTTAGCCTTCTCAGCAAGCTCTGTGAAAAGGCCGTGGGGAACCTGGGCGCAGGGGTCAGAGCCGTTAAACCAACCCTAACCCAGCCTTCACCTGCCCACAACCTCAGCTTGGGGGCAAAGGTGCTTGACTAAAAAGGCGATTGGCCTCTGCTGCGGATCCCTTTACATTTGCCTGCGTCCCTGAGGTGGGCCCTATGAGTTCCCTGCGTTCCCGTCGCTTTTTCCTGCAACTGCTTATGTTTGGAGGTGGGGCAGCCGCCCTGGCTGCCTGTGGGGGCACCTCCAGTTCCTCCATTCCCCCCCTGGGAGTGCCTGGATTTCCCCAAGGGGTATTTGCCGGGGATCCCACCGCTGAGGGGGCGGTGCTTTCCACGCGGGTGATCCCGGCCAGTGCAACAGACACGGTTGCGGTGACGTTGCAGGTGGCTGAGAATTCCGAGTTCAACCCCATTTCGCAACAAGTTTCGCTTACTGCTCGCCGTGTGGCGGGCCGCAACTACCGCACTGAGCCAGGCGACTACATTGCTCGTGCCGTCGTCACCGGCTTGAGGCCAGCGCAGCGCTACTTCTACCGGTTTGTCAGCGAGGGGTTTACCAGTCCCGTGGGACAGTTCCGCACCCTGCCGGCTCCTGGAGATGGACGACCCATTCGCTTCTTACACATCAGTTGTGCCAACGAGCCTCCCTTTCCTAATTGTGAACGGCTTTTTGGCACCGGTGAACCCGACCAATCCGCAAGTGAGCGGGATCCCAGGGGTAACCACAGGCAACCTGCGCTTTTTGGAGCTGGCGGTGCCCAACTACAACGTTATTGAAGTGTCCGGCAGCCGCTGCACCATTCAAATCAAAGGCCCCGCCGGCAATGTCTTGACGGATCCCTTAGGGCGAAGGGGGGAACTGAATTTGCCGCAATGAGAAGTCGGCCAGACCGATGCGGGAGCTTCGCCGGATTTCTGGTCAGAATTGAGGGATCCCTGCTCTACTCGGGATCCCTTTTTTGTATCCCTTTTTCGCGATTTTTAACGTGGGATCCTTAACGTGATCTGGATCATTCGGGAAAGACGGATCCGGGTGCTAGAGTGTGGGCGTTGAGGTGGATCTCTGTAGAAAATCTATTCTTTCTCCGTTTTTCAGTAGGAGGGCAGTCTTATGGCTTCGGTGCGGGGCTGGTTGGTGGCAAGTTTAATAGGAGCGGCCACAGTTATCGGGGGCGCTGCCGCCTGGGCTCAGAGCCGTAGTTTGTGGCTTCTTAATGGACAATCGACCGTAGTTACAGGCTATTTCTACCGAGGTGAAAACATCTGGGCGCAGTGCGATCGGGATTGCTTCGATGTGGATCTGGTGCTTTACGATGCCAGCGGTCAGGTGGTGGCTGCAGACGAACTGTTGGACGATTTCCCCATCGTGCAGGCGCCCTACGAGGGCAACTTTTCTGTCAAGGTGATCATGGCTAGCTGTCTCCACCCCAGTGGTTGTGCTGTGATCGTAGACTCGGACTACAGCTTCTAGAAGGGTGCTGGCTGTCCTCACTTCGCTGCTACTGCTTAGGAACTCAGTCCGTAGCCTAGGCTGCTTTGTGAGCAGCTTCCTGGACTTTGGCGTGGGTAAACTTGCTCAGGCCGTGGATGGTCTTTTCCCAGTAGAAGGGCTTGGTAAAAAGCTGCCACAGGGCCATATAGGCTGCGATGGAGTGGAGCTGCCAGTAGATGGGGTTGAGCAGGGCATAGAAGGCTAGATCGTAGTACCCTCGCCGGAAAACGGCCACCAAGTTGAGGTAAATCCCAATGGCATTGCCCACCAGGAGGTTAAACAAGCCCAGATAAACCAGCCAACTGGGAAATAGGTTTTGCAGCCAATGGGCGCGGGTGAGCAGCCAGTAAATAAACAGCAGCCACATGATGGGGCTGGTGAGAAAGGTAAAGAAGCTGCCCCCGATAAAAAATTGGTAGGCCAGCCAGTTTTTGAGGCCCAGCTTGCGCAAGGAGCGCAGGGGGTTGCGGTTGTGGACCAGCCAAGTTTGCATGTAGCCCTTGATCCAGCGGGAGCGCTGCCGGATCCAGTTTTTGAGGGCGCAATTGGCCTCTTCGTAGGTGGTGGAGTTGATCACCCCTACCGTGTAGCCGTGCTGGCTGGCGCGGATGCCTAGATCGGCGTCTTCGGTAACGTTAAAGGGATCCCACCCCTGCAATTCCCGCAGGCGGTCGGTGCGGAAATGGTTGCTCGTGCCTCCCAGGGGGATGGGCATTTTCAGAGTTTCCAAGCCTGGCAGGAGGTAGTCAAACCAGTAGGAATACTCCAGCGTAAACATGCGGGTGAGGAAGTTCTCGTTGCGGTTGAAGTAATTGAGAGCAGCCTGGACGCAGACCAAGCTGGGATCCCCTTTTTTGAAGGCGATGACTGCTTTTTTGAGTTGGTCGGGGTCGGGGATATCTTCAGCGTCGTAGATGGTGAGATATTCGCCGCGGGCAAAGGCCAGTCCATAGTTACAGGCTTTGGGCTTGGTCTTGGGTTTGCTATCTGGCACGATGAGCAGGCGCACGTAGCGGGGGGGCTTGGCAGCTCGAGCTGCCTCAATGGTGGCGCGGTCGTTTTCTTCTAGCAAGATGAGCACATCCAACCGCTCGTGGGGGTAATCCAGCTTAGAGAGAGACTTGATCAAAATCGGCATTACTTCCGGCTCTTTGTAGACCGGCACCAGGATGGTGTAGATGGGCAAGGTGCGGTCATCGAGGGCGGCCACTTCTTCATCGGTAATCTGGTGGAAGCGATCGGCGGATCCCACTAGGCTGAGCAGCAGTTTGAACAGGATCGAAGCGACGTAAAAAAGATTGATCAGCAGCACCAAAATGGTCAGAGTCGTCCAGGGAGCAGTGGCCAACCCCAATAGAAATAGCAGCAGCAGGCCGTAGCCCACTGCAATCTGAGAAGGAGTAAACACCCGCGAGGCCGATTCCTCCGGCAGGCGGGCCATCAGCTTGTACACCGCCTCTTGGCTGAAGCGGGATCCCTGGTCTTGGCTGAGCAGTTGCGTGATATCCTGCTCGGTGCCCAGCACCTTTTCAATCCGCAAGCCTGGCCGCCAGCTGTAGAGCAGCTCATCCACCGCCCAGTCCAGGGGGTCATTGACCATCACTGTAAGGGTGTGCTCATCCGTCCAGCTCAAGGGGTAGAAGAGGTGGCGCATCATCACCTCGGGATCAAACTGCCGGCTCAGGCTCTCGTCGCGGTGGAGCAGCCCTGTCCCCATTAGTTCTGAGACAGCGGGGTAGCCCAGCAAATGGGCTAGGATGCTGAGATACTCGGGGGTGGAGAGGTAGCTCAGCCGGGTCAGCACCTGCCCCAGGCTGGAGCCGGTGCGGCGGCGGATCTCCAAAGCCTGCTGCCACTGCTCTAAGGTAAGACGGCTGCCCAGCAGCTCGGCGGCCAGCTTGCGCTCAAGGATGACCGTCAGGATCTGCTTTTCGGTAGCCGGGATCTCCCAAAGTTTTTCCACTTCCGGGCATAGGGATTTCACGGCCTGCCAAACGCCGGGGTAGCCGGGCTCTTCCGTGGCCACCACCACGGTTTGCGGGTTGAGCCAGCCACAGGGCAAAAAGCGCACCGGTATGAGATCGCCGGGCTCGACTAGCCAAGGCAGCTCCAGATCCAGGGGGTGCTTGAGCAGCCAGTCCCGCAGCTTGGGCCGATCCAAAATCTGGCGACACAGGTCGGCGAACTTGTCGGGGTGCATGACCCGCAGGCTCCAAAGAGCCCTGGGCAAGGAGCAGCCCACCTCTTCCCGGTACTCCTCGGCTGCCGCCAGTTGCTGGCGGGTGAGATAGCCCGTGCGCAAAAGCGAGGATTTGAGAGACTGGAGCATGGCCTAAAACCCTGGGCGCGTCAGCGGGACGGAGTCCTTGCTCGGCTCCAGTCTGGCTCAAGCGCAAGCCCATGCCCAACCCCCCTAGGAAGGAATGGGCGACTCGGGGCGGCGGGCCAAGCGCTGGTAGGTATTCCAGGCTCCCACTGCCAGCAGAATGGCCAGCAGCAGCAGCAGCCAATAGCGGTACTGCCACACCAAAAGCTGCCAACTGAAGCGGCCTGGGTAGCGCACCCGATAGCCTTGGGGTGTGAGATCCCAACTCTGTACCTGGGTGAGCTGGGGGGTGGCAGCGTAGGCAGTGAGCACATTTCCCTGCAGTTGGTTGGCTAGGCGACTGCGCGGATCGGCAAGGCCACGGCTGAGGCGCTCCGCCAAGGCCGGATCAGATCCCCACCAAGACAGCCAGAGGGTAGGCCTGCCCCGAACCAAAAAGTACTGCAGCAGGCCAAGGTTTTCTTGTGGTTGAGCAGCCAGGGCCACCTGCTGGTTTAAGGGATTGAGGATCTCAAACTGGGATCCCAGCCGGATGGGGCTATTCAGCTCCACCTGCTCCGAGGCGGCCACTAGGATCTGCCAGGCAAAATCCCCTGTCTCCAGCTTGGTCTTTTCCTTGGGGAGAAACTGAAGGGTAGGCAGCAGCGGCCGGGCAGATAGCCGGCTCAAGGCCCCGACCAGATAGGCGGCAGCCGGCAACAAGGCGGGATCCCCCAGCCCAACCCGTCCAGATCCCTGCAGCACCGCCGGGATCTCCTGCAGCTCGCCGTTGGGGGCTTGGTAGCCACTCCAGAGGAAGCCGGAGCTATCCGAGCGCACCTGAACCGTCAGCGGCGTCAGGGATCCCTGACAATTGCCGGGGCTGGCCCCGTAGTCGAAGCGCAGCTCCAATTGGTTGAAGCGGCGCAGCAGGCGGGTGGGCAGGGTGACGGTGTCGTTGAGCTGGGTGCGGCCCGTTAGGTTGTAGGTGCGCAGCATCACCCCATTTAAGAACACGTAGCCCGTCAGGCGATCCCCGGCTCGGCCATCCACCGGGTTCATGATCACATCCAGTTGGGCCGCCAGATCCCGCGGGCGCCCCCCCAACTGGGCCAAGTTGAAGTTGAAGACCAAAGACTGGCTGCCAAACCCCCGCAGCAGGGGATCCACAATCCCCAGCTCACGGAAGCTGAGGCGGTTGGCCCTGAGGGCCCTCTCCCAGTCTGCCACCGCCGCTACCTGGATCCCACGGCTGACCAGCCCGGCCCGCTTCCACTCTTCATAGAGGGCAAGAATGGCCTCGCGGCGGGCGGCCACCCGCAGCCGGGATCCCTCTGGGGTAATCTGATGCTGCAGGTGGGGGGTAAAGTTGGCCGGTTCCAGAATCACCTGAGGTCCTTTGGCTGGACGGCTGCTCCAGAGGATGGGCATTTGGGGAAAAAGGTGGGCCAGCAAGCTGTACAGGCCCAGAGCTGCTTCCGCCACCTCAGGAGAGGGGTTGGCGGGCACCACCAGGGTGAGCTGGGGGTACATCAGGCGCAGAAAGCCGGCCACAGTAGCATCGGGCACGCGGGGCACCAGCTCAAAGAAGCTATCGCGCCCCACCCTCAGCAGCAGGTTGCCGGTGTTGAGGTCGGCGCAGATGTCGTCGGTGATGCTCAAAAACGGCTGCACCGACACCGTGATGAAGCGCTCCCCTGGGGGCAGGGCCGGGATCGGCACCCGCACCACCGGCTCCTGCCGCAGATCCCGCACCAGAAAGATCCCCGCCAGCTCGTCGTTGATCAGCACCCGCACGGTAGAGGTGGGCTTGAGCACCGGCGAGGGATCCAGGCGCAACTGGACAAAGCTGGCTTCCGGGTCGATGCCGTTGATGGGCGCAGGGACGGTGACATCCAGGCGCGGGTTGGATCCCTGCAGCAGCACCGAACGCTCGTAGCCCAGCCTCTGGAAAGAAAGAGGCTCCGCCCCCACTGCCTGGGTCGGCACGCAGCAGAGCAAGCCGGCCACCAGCCATCCCCACCGCCTTCTTGCCTGCCTCACCTCAGCCATTTGCTGGATCCCCAGAACCTGCCCCGACGACAAAAAAAGCCTAGACCCAAAGCAGGGGCAACTGCCAAGCTTTTAGAAGTATATGGCGCAATAGTTATCAATTGGCCACAGGAGAGCCCTCTCGCTCAGGAACTGGCCTAGGCGCGGGCGTAGTCGTCCTCGAAGCGCACGATGTCGTCCTCGCCCAGGTATTCTCCGTTCTGCACCTCGATGATCACCAGGGGAATGGTGCCGGGGTTTTCCAGGCGGTGCTTGGTGCAGGGGGGAATGTAGGTGGATTCGTTGGAGTTGAGCAGCATTACCTCCTCGCCCCGGGTGACGCGCGCCGTACCCCGAACCACGATCCAGTGCTCGCTGCGGTGGTAGTGCATCTGCAGGCTGAGGCGATGGCCGGGCTTGACCTCGATGCGCTTGATCTTATACATCGGGCCTTCATCCAAGACGCAGAAGGAGCCCCAGGGGCGGGTCTCAGCCTGGGAGGGCAAAAGCTCCAGCGCCGGAATTGCCGCGTCGTTCATGTCCCGCACAGACTGTAGCATTGAGGTCACACCTTGTTCCAGTTCAAAGACTTCCCTATCTTCACCTGCAGCCCGGCCACTGTTCATCGACCATCTTGCTGAACCCAATACGCCAAAATGCGTAGAAGAAACGCCTCAAAAAAGGGAAAACTAGTCTAGCTTTGTAGGGATCCCAAAACACGTCCATCGATCCCAAATAGTTTTTCTGAAACTTGTTGGCATTAAGTCACTCCTTGGGATTCGATGAGGTGTTCAAGTCTCCTAGAACTAATTGTGAAGTTTAGCTAAGTTTGTTCGTGAAGCATCTATGTTTGCAACTCAGCTTAAAGCCTTCTGGAGGCTCGTTGCGCCGGTAGGGATCCCCTTGCTGCTCCTGGCTGGTCTCTTGTGGGGGCTGAAGGAAGGCTGGGGCTGGGTGAGCCTGGAGATGCAGTTTCTTGTCTACAAGGGATCCGTAGCCGCCCTGGGGCCGGATCCGCGCCTGCCCATTGTGGGCACCACTTTTCCCCCTTCCCTGGTGCTGGCCACGGCCATTTTGGGGCGCTCGCCGCTGTTGTTGCAGGCCATTTTGGGATCCCTGCTGGTGGGCTGGGTGGGGCAGCAGTTGCGCCGTCTGCCCGCCGGCCTGGGATGGCGCTGGCTGTGGGGCTTGTTGCTGCTGCTGCAGCCAGCTTTGATCCTGATGCTGCTGCGCAGCCCGGTTTGGACGGCCACCTCGCTGCTGCTGGGGGTGAACATGGCCTTGTTGTTCCCTCTGGCCGACGAGAAACAAGCAGCGGAGAAGGAGGAGCTGCCGATTACCCTGCGGCTGCTGCTGCTGGGCCTGGCCTTGGGGCCGCTGATGGTGTTGCGCTGGGAAAATGTCTGGCTGCTGCCCTGGCTGGCAGGAGTGCTGCTGGTGGCTTTTCGCCAACAGTCCTGGGGATTTCGCTGGACCTCGCTGCTGGTGGCCGGGTTTATCAGCCTGGCCTTGATCCTGAGCTGGCTGTATGTCAACTGGCTGGCAGTAGGGGATCCCTGGGCTTTTACCTACCAGGTGGGCAGCGGCCTGCGCCTGCCGCAGTTGCGAGAAGACCTGCAGCAGGCCGGCGGCTGGCGGGGGCTGGTGGAGCTGGGGAAGTGGCTGGCGGTGCTGGCCCCTGCCTATCTCCTGTTGGGGATGGGATCCCTGCTGGGCCGCCGGGTGTGGGCTTTGATCTGGGGGATGCCGCTGGTGGTCCTCTTGGCTTCGCTGGGGCAGGGGCTGTTTCTGCCGGAGCTGAGCCGCTTTGGCCTTTTGTGGGTGCCGCTGCCGTTGCTGATGAGGGCCTATCTCTGCCGCGGAGCCGGCCCCGGCTGGGCCAAGCGTCTGCTGATCACGGCCCTCTTGGGGCTGAACTGCTTGACCGGTGGCTATGGGGTAAGCCAAGAGCCGGGGTTTTTGGCCCCGCTGGTGGCAGAAGAGCGGGATCTCTGGGAGCGGCTGGTGGCAGGGGTAGTGCCCCTTAGTGGCGAGTTGGAAGCTGCCCAAAACCTGTATGAAGTAACCTCTGCTGGGCAAGCCCTAGAAGACTGGCGGAGGCTGCGGCAGGAAAAGCGCCAGGTTGGGCAGTATCTCTATCGCCACCTGTTGCCCGGACAAAAAGTGCTGGTGGACGACGACATCCACTTTGAGGCTATCTTTTGGGCAAGGGATCCCCGCTCTTTCCTTACTCCTCACCAGTACGAGTTTGCCCTGGCCCTTCAGCATCCCCAGGAAAGGGTGGACTACCTCTTGGTAGCGGGGCTGGCGGATCCCTTGCGGAGCGCCGATCGCATCCTGCAATTTTGGCCTGAGCTCGCCTTTGAAGGGCTGCCGGGCTTTAGGGAGGTTTATAGCTCCCCCCAAGTGCGGCTGTGGGCCCGCCAGGCAGAGCCTCGGGAGGAAACGGGATGATCTGGAGACGGCAATGGCGGCGACGACAGGTGCTGCAGATGGGCGGAGCGCTGCTGGCCGGCTATGGGATGGGCGGCTGCGGTCAAGCACTTTTGGGGCCGCAAGGGAACCGCAGCTCGGAAAATAGCGAGCCTGGAAGCCTGAGCTTGGCCGAGCTGCTGGCCCGCTGGGAGGTGGGCATTGGCGAGGATCCGGGGCGCTTTCTCTGGGAGATCGAGTCGGATCCGCAGGTGGCGGCAGTAGCGCGGGGCTGGGATCCCCATTTTTTGAGCGGCTGGCTCAACAGCTTTGACCACCGCCAGGGGGATCTCTCCTTTTGGCGCAACTGGCACCAGGCGGGGCTTTTGCGGCAGTGGTTTGAGCGGGGCTACAGCCTGCACATCATCACCTGGGAAGACGACACCAACCGCCCCTGCGGCGACTACCACATCTCGCCGCAGTTTGTCCAGGACGTGGCCGAGCTGGCCGGGTATGTTGCTCAAGCCAATCCCCAAGGCCGCCCCACCTATTGGAGCCTGGCCACCGAGTTTTCCTACTGGCGCATCCCCGCCGATGCCTACAATGCCGACACCGCCCCCTACTACCGCGCCCTCATGGACAACGTCTTGCGGGCTCGCCAGGCCATCAAGGAGCGTCTGCCAGAGGCCGAGGTGGCCCTCTGCTGGGGCGGCTGGATTGCCACCTTCGACGACCCACGCCGCGGGGCAGGCCGCAGCATGGTGGCGCCTTTTGCCGAGACGATGAGCCAGATGGACGGGATCGCCTTCCAGTCGATGCGCCAGCGGCGGCCGGGGGAGTTTAACCCGGAGCTGAACGGCCCGGATCCGGGCAACCCGGAGCAGATCCGTCTCTGCTGCCGCCTCTTTGCCCCCATCCACCGCAACTTGATGTTGGCCCACTACGAGCCCTCGATTAAGGACAAACATCCCAACGGCGGCCGGGCCGACACCGTCCAGGTGGATTTTGAGATCATGAGCCGGCCCGACTGGCTGCAGGAGGTGTCGCAACTGGGGCTGCGGCGCATGTCTCTCATGCACTACGGCCTCTACAAAGGGGATCCCTATGGAGCGCTGACGGCAGCGCGGCAATTTCGGGCCCGCGTGGGTTTGCCGGCTGTGGCCCAGGGGGTGTAGGGAAAGCCCTGTGGGCGACGGCCCAAAGCGGCCTTCTGCCGATACAATCCCCCTCGGCGGCGCTGCTGTTGCCGGGAAAAGAAGAGAGGGATCCCTAGATGAAGCCTTTTGCAATTACCAGAAGCTGGCTGCTGGCCCTGGGCCTTGCCCTGGGGGGGTGGGAGCTGCCGGCCTGGGCGGGCTGTGGCTTTCCGCGCGGGGCAGGTCAGACGTTTTTTTCCCTCCAGCCCGAGGTGTACCAACCCCGCACCCGCTTTGACCAGAAGGGACGCCTGCAGCAGGCCCCTTCAGAGTACGGCGAGACCCGCCTCAACCTGTTTGCCGAAACCGGCCTCAGCGATCGCCTCACCCTCAACCTCAACACCAGCTATGTTTTCCTGGAAAACCGCTTCGCCAGCTGCGACCAGCTCGTGACCCAGCGCAACCAGGGCCTGCGGGATCTGGAACTGGGCCTGCGCCACACCTGGGGAGAGGGGGATCCCTTTTTCTCGGCGCAATTGACGGCCCTGATCCCGCCGGGATATGCCACCCAGAACACCTCCCTGCCCCTGGGCTATGGGGTTTTCGGCTACGACTTCAGCTTGGGAGCGGCGGCTAATGTCGAGCTGGGATCCCTGCCCGCCTTTTTCGACTCTTGTCTTACGTTTCGGGATTACCTGGGCTATCCGGGCGACCGCCTCAAAGCCAACTTGACCTTTGGAGCAGATCTCAGCCCTGAGGTCCAGGCCATTGTGGCCCTGGACGGTGACTTCACCCTTGGCAACGGCGCCCCTTTGCTCTTTGGAGATGTGGCAGTGCAGGATCCCGACTACGACAGCCTCAAGCTTTCGGGCCAGCTCAACTGGCGGTTGGAGGGAGGGTTAACGCTGGGCCTAGGAGGGTTTCAATTCTTGACTGGTCGCAACACCAACGCCGGCGGCGGCTTCACCGGCTATGTGTGGCTGAGTTACTAAAACCCAACAAAATGTTGCGGGATATCCGCCTCGGTAACAGGGATCCCCAGAGCCAGATCTAGGATGAGTCTTGGCAAACCTTGGCCTGGAGAACGGATCCCATGCCTCGCTTTGAGAACATCATTGCCGCCATCGACGGCAGCGGCCCCACCGAGCAGATGCTGCACACGCTGCTGTCTCTGCCGGCCTTTGCCCAGTGCCACGTGACCCTGCTGCATGCGGTGCCTTCCCAGACCTCTGCCGAGGAGATGCGAGCTGCCTGGCAAAAGGGGCAGGAACTGCTGGCCCAGACGCTGCAGACCTTTCCCCCGCGACCTGGGCTGAAGATCAGCACCCAACTGGTGGAAGGGGATCCCAAGGTGGTGGTGCTGCAGGTGGCCGAGTCCCTGCCCGATCCCCTGATCGTGATGGGATCGCGGGGGCGCAACCGCATCATGGCCATTTTGCAGAACTCGGTCAGCCAATACGTGTTCCAGCTCGCCTCCTGCCCCATGCTGCTGGTCAAAGACGACGCCTACGTCAAATACCCCAGCCACGTCATGGTGGCCCTCAACAACTCCCCCGCCGCCCAGGCCGCCTTTGCCACGGCCCTGGATCTGGTTGCCGGCATCCCAGGGGCCCAGATCTTTTTGGCCTCGGTGCAACTGGATGCCGATGCCCAAGGCCGGGACGAGGCTTTGGATAAGGCCATTGCCACCCTCAAAAGCCGCCAAATCCCCCACCGGGTGTTTACGGCGGTCGGCGATCCCGGCGCCGAGATCGTGCGCCTGGCGGAAGAGAGCAAGGCCGACCTGCTGGTGATGGGATCCCCAGATCGCCGGCCCAGCATTGCCCGCAGCATCCCCGATTTGGATCGCCTGCTGGGGCGCTCCATCTCCGACTATGTGCGGGTGCACATCGGCTGCCCCGTGCTGATGGTGCGCTCTGCTCAAGACTAGAGACTGGTCACTCCCTAAGGCAGGATAGAACGGCGCTCCGTCACGCGGTCGCTTTGCTGCTGGCGATCCGGGCTGACGGCCCAAGCCTCGAAGATGAGCTCAGGGACGCCAGGGGGGATGGTCATGCGGGTGAGGGCTTGCCACCGCCCCTGCTCGTCGCGGGAGAAGTCCAACAACCACCGGGGGCCATCCACCAAAGAGCGGGTGTGACCGTGCTTGACCCAAAACTTAATCCACAAAGGAGGCTGAGCGGTGGAGCTACTGGCAGAATTGACGGAAGCCGGCAAACGCAGCACTACATCGAAGTTGTCACCTGCCCGCAGTTGCTCAGGCACCACCAGTTGCGGCGCCGGGCAAGCTCCCGGCACCTGCGGGGAAAGAGGCGAGGTTCCCGGACTGGCGGCGGCGAGCGGTGGCGGCGGAACCGCCTCCTCGCGAGGTGGCTCAGGTTGGGGTGGTGGAGAAGAGGATGAGATGGGCACTGGCCCAACCTCAGGTTGGGCGGCAGGTTCGGGCGCGGTGTCTGCTAGGGAGGCTGGGAGCTCTTCTGGCTGAAGCGGGCCCAAAACTTCTCCAGCCTCCTCTTTTTCCGCAGGGGCGCTGCGCTGCGAGATGCGCAACAACTTCTGCAGGGTGCGTTCGGGGGACAGCAAGGGTGAGGGCGGGGAAGAACTGCCGGCTGCGGCTGGCGTTTCTTCTTGCCGCTGCTGACCGGCAGGGATCCCTGGGGAGGGTGGGAGGACTTCCCCCTGGCCGCGACAGCGAACGGAAAAGGAGATCCGCAGCGGCTCTGGATCCGACCAGGAAGAGGGAGTGAGGCGCAGTTCCCCCCGCAGCGGACGGCTCCAGGTATGGCTCGGCAGGGTGATGGGAATGCTGAACACTGCCGTCCGGGCTTCAGTCGGAAATTGAATCAGCCGTTGCCCCTCGAAAACCGGGCTCTGCTCCCCTTCATCTTCTTGCCAAACTCGTACCCGCAGCTCGCCACTACAGCCAATCCGCCCCGTCACCACCAGCACTTCCCCCGGAGATCCCTCCAATTCGCTGTGCATCAGGGAAAACAGCTCTGGCGGGATGGCAACCTCTTTTTTCTGAGCCAGCTCAGGAGGTTCAGACGCGACTTCTTGGGCCGCCGGGGATAGTGCCTGTTTCCGCTGCACCGGGGCGGGCACAACCTGGAAGCGCAGGCAATTGTTCAGCTCCGCCTCGCCAAATAACTCGGCGATCAAATCGGCATCTCGGCAGTGCAACTCCCAAAAACCAGGGGCGAGGTGGGTGGCCGGCAGGATGACGCCGATCCCCTCCTCGTTGGTGCGAACAGAACGGGTTTGCATGAGCGAGGCGGCTGTCTTGGGGTTGGCTACCGCTGGGGATCCGCTATTTTCGGTCGGCAGAGGGCGCTGGCGGACTTCCACTGTGATGGTGAAGTGGGGCTGGGGAGAACGGGCAACGATGGTGTAGGTGTCCTCTTCCAGAATGGCTCCCTCGGCTGGTACCGGCTGCCAGTCTTCTCGGCCGTTGCGCCGCACCCAAAAACTCAACATCGCTCCCTCACCTCTGGGACACCAAATACTTCACCAGGTCAGCTTGCAAGAGGGTTTGCTGCTGCCCCGTGGGCAAGTGCTTGAGCTGCACCTCCCCGGCCGCAGCTTCCGCATCCCCCAGCGCGACAGCCCAGGTCGCACCGCTGCGGCTGGCCCGCTTGAACTGCTTGCTGAAAGCGCTGCCGCTCAGATCCAGCTCGGTGCAGAAGCCGGCTTGGCGCAGAGCTTGGGCAATCTGAAGGGATTGGGCCTCCGCTTTGGCGCCGCGGGAGATCACGTAAACCTCGACCGATGTTGGCGGAATCTCCTGTTGTTTCTTCTGCAGCAGCAAAACCAGCCGCTCCAGGCCGATGGCCCAGCCCACCGCCGGGGTGGGAGGCCCGCCCAGCTCCTCCACCAGACCGTCGTAGCGGCCACCCCCACAGACGGTGCTCTGGGATCCCAGCTCCGGCGAGACGATCTCAAAGGCGGTGTGGGTGTAGTAGTCCAGGCCGCGCACCAGGTAGGGATCCAGCTCATAGGGAATGTCTAGGGCTTGGAGATGGGCCTGCACTTGCTCGAAGAAGGCCCGCGAGTCAGCACTGAGGTAATCGGGCAGCTTGGGCCCTTGTTCAGCAATGGTGCGGGTATGGGGATCCTTGCTGTCGAGGATGCGCAACGGGTTGCGGACAAGGCGCTCCTGGGAGTCCAGATCCAGCTCTTCCTTCAAAGGGGTAAGGTAGTCCACCAGGGCTTGGCGATAGGCCCGCCGATCCTGCGGATCCCCGAGGGAGTTGAGCCGCAAGGTGAGGTTTTCCGCCCCCACTGCCCGCAGCAGATCCCAGGCCAAGGCGATGACCTCGGCATCGGCGCGGGGATCGCGGCTGCCCAGCAGCTCCACCCCCAACTGGTGGAATTGGCGTTGCCGCCCCGCTTGGGGACGCTCATAGCGAAACATCGGCCCACAGTACCAGAGGCGCTGCACATCGCCGGCCACCTGCAACCCATGCTGGATGTAGGCCCGCACCACGCCGGCGGTGTTCTCGGGGCGCAGGCTCACCTCCTGCTCGCCGCGGGTGCTAAAGGAGTACATCTCCTTGCCCACCACGTCGGTGGCGCTGCCAATGCTGCGGGCAAAGAGTTCTGTCAGCTCCAGAATCGGGGTGCGGATCTCCTGGTAGTTGGCTCGCCCCAAGATCTCGCGGGCGCTGGCCTCCACCTGCTGCCAAAGCCGTACCTCCTGCGGCAGGATATCTCGGGTGCCGCGCACCGCCTGGATCATCTCCATGCCTGTTCTCCCCCGCCCAGAACCACGGCTTGCTGCGCCAATGGTCGGCGTCAGTTTTTTCCTATCAACTCAATTATCGATTATCGGCTATCGGCAGCCGCGTTCCCCATTGCCGACGGGGCAAGCTGAGCCTGAGCTAAACCCCAACAGGAGTAGGTGGCGGCCACTTGGCTGCTGGCAGCCACAGCGGCGGTGGTGGAGCGCAAAATGGTGGTGCCCAGGGAAACCGGCACTCCGCCATGGGCTTCCGCCTGACGGCGCTCGGCCTCCGTCCAGCCGCCTTCTGGGCCGATGGCCACCGCCAAGACGGGATCCCTCTCCGAGAGCCTCAGCTTCGGCAGGGCTTGCAGCAGGAGGGGAGCGTTCTCCCGCGCCACAGCAATGCCCCACCAATCGGCTTTGAGCTCGGCCAGCCAACTTGTCCAAGGGGTAGGGGGATCAACCTGGGGCCAGCGCAGCCGCTCACATTGTTCGGCGGCCTCCTGCACAATTTTCTGCCAGCGTTCCCGCCGGCCCCATCCCGGCTCCACCACGGTGCGCTCCGTCAGCAGAGGGGTAATGCGCGCCGCTCCCAGCTCGGTGACCTGGCGAAACACCTCGTCAAACCCCGGCCCCTTGACCACTGCCAAGCCCAGATGCAAATAAACGGGCAGCTCCCGCGGCAGCGCCTCCACCTCGCCCATAACCTGGGATCCCTGCGGCTGCCAATGGGCCAGCCACAGCTTGCCGGAGCCATCCAAAACCAAGAACGGATCCCCCGGCTTGAGGCGGCGCACCCGCTGCAAGTAGTGCTCTTGCGGGCCGGTTAAACGGAGAACACCGCCGGCATCCCGTTGAGCCGGGTCGATGGCCAGGCGGGGCAGAGAACTCAGGTCATGCGTGCGTTCAGACAGCACCATTCTCCCCGTCGCCAGAGGGCTGCCACCGCCCATTCGTTGGCCTCCAACATCTCCGCCACCAACTTGGCCTGCTCGAGGAGGATACCGCTGAGGATCAGCCACCCCCCCTTTTTCACCACCAGGCCAAACTCTGGGATCATATCCAGGATCACGTCCGTCAGAATGTTGCACACCAGCCCGTCCACCATCTCGGGAATGTGCTCGAGGCTCCCCTGGGCCACCACAATGCGATCGGTGAGGCCGTTGAGGTCGCGGTTGTGGAGCGTGGCCTGCACCGCCAGCGGGTCGATGTCCACCGCAAACACCCGCTTTGCCCCCAAAAGAGCCGCCGCCACCGACAAAATGCCCGATCCACAGCCCACATCGGCCACTGTTACCCCCTCTGTGCCCGCCCCCAGGCGCATCTCCAAAGCCTCCAGGCAGAGCTGGGTGGTGGGGTGCGTGCCCGTGCCAAAGGCCATGCCCGGATCCAGCCGCAACAGGAGACGACCGGGATGGGGGGGGGGATCCAGCCAGGCCGGACAGATGAGCAGCTTGTCCCCAACTGGCTCGGGCTGCCAGTGCTGCTTCCAACTGTTGCTCCAATCCTCCGCTTCTATGCGTTCCCAGCGCAGTTTGGGGATGGGCTGGCCAGCCACAAGGGCGTCTTGCCGCAGGCGCAGCGCCAGAGCGGCCAAATCCAAAAGGGTGGCGCGGAACCAGGGCAAATAGGCGTGAATGCTGATTCGATCTTCGCCATGAGCCTGGCTGGCCATGCCCTGACAGCCAAAGCTCTCCAGCCGCCAAAAGATCTGATCCTCCTGGGCAGGGGAAGCGATGATGTTGAGAGCCCACCAGGCCCCACCGGGATCCGGCGCTTGGGCAGGCGAGAGCAGGCTGGGGTCGGCAACGGTTGTGCTCACGGGGATCCCTTCAACAAACCTAAGGAAAACCGAAGTTTTGGCTAACAGAATAGCGCTCCAAGTTGCCAGCAGGCTAGCACTTAATCCAGCACTCTATATCAAAAATTGCAGTTCTCCCCTCAATTCATAGTTTAGGCTTTAAGAGCCTGCCCCACTGTTCCTGGTTGGTCTGGGATTTGAAGGCGCACACCCGTCGGCTTGGCAGCGACGCAGGGATGGACTTCCCCCCAATTGGGGGATGGCCCTCAGCGGTTCCTTGGATGCCCAGCTCGGCCTTGTGAGATAGATTAAATCCAAAAGCATTGAACAAGAATTGGGTACAGCGTTGACGTGCTTTCCAGCCTCAGTGATTTTACTGATAGATGAGGTTTGGCCGGGGCATGCTGAGTAACGATGGAGAGGAAGCAATGCAGGCGGCAAAGTCGATGTCAACCGAGCAGTCAGCGCAGCAGCCGAAGGTGGCTCCTCTTGCCAGAGGGGAAAGGGCTGGCCACGAGGATCCCCAGCCGCTCGCAGTCAGCACTCGCAAGCACTCCGTCCCGCTGGCGCGAACGGCTCTCATGCAGCGCTTTAACCGCAGCTTTCCGCCTTTTTATAGCCAGTTCGTCAGCAGCGAGGTGCAGGCTCAAAATCTGCGCTTGGCCTATGCCCTCTACCAAACCCGCAAGGCCGTGGTACAGATGCGGGACGAGCGCAGCAAGACGGTGGTTTGTCTGGCCTATCGCAACCGCCCTTCTCTGCTCAGCGACCTGTTTGGGGTGCTCACCGCTTTCAATCTCTCGGTGCACGGCATCCACCTTTACGGGCAGATCTACTCACCGCACTTGGTGTTTATCCGCGTCACCGTCTCGCGCGATGGCCACAGCCTTTCTGCCCAGACCAAGCTCAACCTAGAACGGGCTATTCACGAGTGCTTGGCGGGGGTGTTTCCCGTTCACGAAACCTTGGCGCTGGAGTTTGATCTCAAGGCCGGCTTGAAAGACACCCAGGTTTCTTTTTATTTTGACCCGGTGTTTCATCTGCCCACGCTGTTGGTGGATGTGGACAACCAGCCGGGCGTGTTTTACCGGGTGATGACCGCTCTGGCGCAGGAGGAGTTGACCGTTGTTCACCTCAATCTGATGCTCCGCCGCAAGCAGACGCGCTTCATTTTCTACTTGCTGGGGCCGGATGCAACTCCAACCCTGCCGGAGTTCCTAGGGCAAAAATTGGCGTTGAGCATCCAGCAGCGGCTGCAAGGGGATCCCGTCTAATCGGCACTAGATCTGCATAGGACTGGGGGGCAAATCGAAAAGGACGGTGCTCAGGTAGCGCTCGGCCCAGGCGGGGCCAAAAGCTTTTTCCAAAACGCGGCGGGTGCGGTCGTTTTGCTGTTGTTGGCTGCAGTAGCGCTGCTGCCCTTGGTAGTGGGCCAGGATCTGGACAGGATCTGTCTGCGGGGGGATCTGTTGCGCCAGCCGGCAGTGGATTTCCAGGTAACGGCAGGCAAAATACAAAAAGCGGTCGGCTTCCGCCTCATCGCCGGGCCGGATGAACAGGCAGTAGGGAGAAAAAATCGTCCCCCACGGCGGCAACTGGCGCCGGTTTTGGAAAGGGGCGAGATGAGCTCCCAAGGCTTCCAGCTCTTGAATGTAGGGATCCGGCAAAGTGGGGGTGACCGGCGAGAGATCGACGATGGCGGCGCTCACCTGGCCGCGGCCGGCCACAATGTCACAGCCAAACAGCGGCAGCGGGTACTGCGGCTGCGGAAACATGACGCAGTGGAGGATATCCAGGCTTTGCCCGGCCTGGGCCAGCTCCAGGTGCAGCTTGCGAAAGGGATCCCCTTGGTAGCAGCGGTTTTCGATCTGCAGTTTCTCGCCTTCCAGGCGGCCCTCCACATAGCCCAGCTCCGCCGGCAGGGCATAGGGAGCCAGGCTGAGGTGGGATCCCCAAATGCTCAGAATCGCCTCCGAAAGGCGCTGGATGAGGGGATGCAGTTGCGCTTGCAGAGCAGGGGCGGTGAACATGGGAGCCAAGAAGACCGGTTAAGCGACAAGTCCTCGAAAGCCCTGCCGGGCCAATCCGCAAAGGTGCCCTCCTGAGATCCAGGTTTCAGGAAGCTGAGGTGGGACTTAATAAAGCGAGGGATCCCAGCCAGTCCAGGGCTGCCGGGGGCTTTGGCGGAGGTGGAGAGGGCCGGATGCTGACCCTAGCGGGCGTTGGCAGCGTTGAGCGCCATTGGATTGATCGAGGACGGAAGGGGTGGGATTCGAACCCACGGTGACCTTGCGGCCACAACGCTTTTCGAGAGCGTCACAATCAACCACTCTGTCACCCTTCCAGTCTGCATAGGGCTTTACCATCTTAGCGGCAAACGGGCTATCCTGCCCGGATCCCCTCTCGTGGAATGGGGCAGATGCAAGCTGGCCAAGCACCCCAGGGCCAAAGCCCTTGGGGGGTACGGCCCGACCAGCCGGAAATGGCGGGGCAAATGAGATCATAGAGGTATGGCTGCCCTTTCCATTCACCACTTTCGCCAGGCCAAACAGGCGGGTCAACCGTTGGTGGCCCTCACGGCTGCTGACTACGCCACAGCGCAGATCTTGGATCGGGCCGGGATCGACTTGATCTTAGTAGGCGACAGCCTGGCCATGACCAGCTTGGGGCACAGCAGCACCTTGCCCCTGACTCTGGAACAGATGATCCACCACGCCCAGGCAGTGCGCCGCGGCGTAGAACGAGCCTTTTTGGTGGCCGACTTGCCTTTCTTGAGCTACCAAGTCTGCAAAGAGCAGGCCCTCCTCTCGGCAGGACGTCTGATGAAGGAGGCAGGGGTGAATGGGGTGAAGCTGGAGGGGGGCTACCCAGACATGGTGGAAACAGTGGCCTTTCTGGTCCAGCGAGGGATCCCGGTCTTGGGCCACATCGGCCTCACCCCACAGGCCAAACATCAACTGGGGGGGTATCGCCAGCAGGGGAAAACCCCCTCGGAGGCGGAGCGGCTGCGCCAGGAAGCCCTGAGCCTAGAGCGAGCAGGAGCCTTTGCCCTGGTTTTGGAACACATGCCGGCGGAATTGGCTGCCCAGATCACCCAGCAAGTCGGGATCCCGACTCTGGGGATTGGGGCTGGCCCGGCCTGCGACGGCCAAATTCTCGTCACCCACGACCTGCTCGGCCTCAGCGAGCGGATCCCGCCCTTCGCCAAAGCCTACGCCAACCTGCGAGAGGTGATCCGAGAAGCGGTGGAAGCCTTTGTCGGCGATGTTCATCAGAGACTGTTTCCCCCCACTTAGGGGATCCCCTGGGAAACTCGCAAGTATCACCTTCTGGCAGCTCAGTTGTTGGTTACTGCGCTCCCCTGGCGAGGATCTCCAGAAATTGGAAGCCAGTCGGGGCAGCCGATTGCCGCCTCTGTCAGAGCTTGCTGAGGATGGACAGCGCACTTGAGGTGGGGATCGCCGCTGTAAAACCTGCACTTGTGGCAGGGGATGCGGTGCATCTGTTGAGCTTGATGCAAGAAGTCCGCGACTGCTCTGGCCACCGTCCACAACGGCAAGAGTAGCAATAGCCACGCGATGGCCCCGCTCAGAGGAGGCGGAAGAGAGCTCATACAGGACACCAGCAATACAGAAGGATAGCTTGCTAGCCCCGTACTTTAGTGCGGAGCGGAAAAGCCCGTAAGCAGCTTTAGTTGCTTGCCAATAGTGTAGACGAGGCGTACCGTTCCCAGGCGAGCCTCTAATCACGGTGAAAAACCCGACCGGTGGCAAGCGTCTGCGAGATGCCAACCTCTCGGCCAACCTGCAAGGACTCCGTCCCGCTGACGCGATCAGACAAGTAAGCAGAACCTTGGGGCTTTGACTGAAAGAACTGTCTAGAGGCGGTTTGGCAACGCCTTTACAAGTTCGTTTTTGAACTGCGTAAGAATCCCCCCCCTTAGTCGGGGAAGTGTCAAGACGGGGTCAGGCTCGGCTGTATAACGTCCCCCAGAGAGGGAAAAGTTGGCAGTGAGAGATCCCACGCTGAAACTCCAATCTAATGGATTTTGGAAGGGGAGCGCAGGGTGTGCCAGGGTGGAGATACAGGCGATAATAGCTTCAGCAACGTGCCCTAGTGGGATCCTCTGCGATGGAAGCCTTCTTCGAGTTCCTTTGGTCTGCCTCGGCCGTTTTGCTGGTGATACTGGTGTTGTTGCATAGCCCCAAAGGGGATGGGCTGGCGGGCATTGGCGGCCAGGCCCAATTGTTCTCCAGCTCCAAAAGTGCCGAGCAGAACCTCAACCGCATCACCTGGACGGTGGCCACCCTCTTCCTCTCCATCAGCGTGGTGTTGGGGGCAGGCTGGCTCTCGGCAGCCACAGGCCCCTAGGGATCCCTGTCATCGTGGCGGTCATCTACTTGCACGGATTCGGCTCTGGGCCTCAATCGGCTAAGGCTACTTTCTTCCGGCAGCGGCTGCAGCAGCTTGGGATCCCTCTGCAGGTGCCCGATCTCAACCAGGGCAACTTTGCCCAGCTTACCTTGACCCGCCAGATCCGGCAGGTTTCTGAGCAGTTGGCGCAAATGGGCCATCCTCCCGTTACCCTTATTGGTTCGAGCTTGGGGGGACTGGTGGCCGCCTGGGTGGCCGAGCAGCAACCCTGCGTGCAGCGTCTGGTGCTCTTGGCACCGGCCTTTGGCTTTCTGGGCCATTGGCTGCCGCGGCTGGGGGCAGAGGCGGTGGAGACTTGGCAGCGAACCGGACAACTCATGGTGTTTCACTACGGAGAAGGCCGCCCTCTCCCTTTGGAGTACGGCTTTGTTGCCGATGCCCAACGCTACCCGGATGGGGCGTTGCGACGGCCTGTGCCCACCCTAATTGTGCATGGGATCCAAGACGACACCATCCCCATTCAAGCCAGCCGAGACTATGTGGCCCGTCGCCCCTGGGCCCAACTGGTGGCGGTGGAGAGTGACCACGCCCTGACGGATGTGTTGGATCCCATCTGGCAGATCACCAGCCGCTTCTGCGGGTGGGGGATGGAGACGGGGCAGTATGGTTGTTAAGAGGATCCCTGTCCCGTGCTTGCCCATTCGCGAAAGCGTCGCGTAGCGATAATGTCTATGCAATCCAAAGTGCTGTGCCTACAACAGGGGAAGGCTGACGTGACTGCCGGCTTGCTCTTCGATATGGACGGGGTGATTGTGGATTCGGAACCAATCCATGCCCGCGCCGGAGCCATTGCCCTGCAACGCTGCCACCTATCCCTGGATTTGGCCCCCATCTCCCTGCAGTTCAAAGGGCGCACCGACCGCGATATGTTCGAGTACCTCGTCCAACACCAGACAGACACCCCGCCTGCGGAACAGCCCCTGCTGGTGCAGCGCTTGATCGAGGAAAAGGCCAAGGCTTTTGGCGAGCTGCTGGCAGAGGTACCCCTGGTGCCGGGGGTGCTGGAGTTTTTGGCGGCCAGCCGCCAGCGCTTTTCTGCCCTGGCCGTCACCACTTCGGCCATCCGCCGGGATCAAGCGCAGATTTTCCAGCGCTTCGACCTGCACCGCTGGTTTGACGCGGTGATTACCGCCGAAGACATTCAGCGGGCCAAGCCCGACCCAGAGCCTTACCTGAAAACGGCTGCCGCTGTGGGGTTGGATCCGGCGTTGTGTTGGGTGATTGAAGATTCTACCCATGGGATCCGCGCCGCTAAGGGGGCTGGCTGTTTTGCGGTGGGCCTCACCACGGCTTTCACCGCCGAGGAACTGCGCCACGCCGGGGCAGATGTGGTGGTGGACAGCTTTGCGGAGTTGGCCGCACTCCTGTTCGCGAGAGCGTCGCGTAGCGATAACCTGCCTGTGTAGGGAGCCCAGCCCATTCGCGAGAGCGTCGCGTAGCGATATGCCAGCACCCACTCCAGCACCCACTTTTTTGCGGCAGGCCCTGGATCGCTATCCGTTTGCTTCGCGGCGACGGGTGGTGATGGGCAGACAGGGATCCGTGGCCACCAGCCAACCTTTGGCGGCAATGGCGGGCATGGAGATGTTCTGGGCGGGCGGCAATGCTGTGGATGCAGCCGTGGCAATGGCGGTGGCTTTGACGGTGGTGGAGCCAACCTCCAATGGCATTGGCGGCGATGCCTTTGCTCTGGTGTGGGAGGAGGGTCAGCTGTACGGGTTGAATGCTTCCGGTCGCAGCCCAGCCGCCCTGACGCCGGAGCGGTACCGGGACCATGGGCGGATCCCCCCCTACGATTGGTTAGCGGTGACGGTGCCGGGGGCAGTTTCCGCTTGGCAGGCCCTGCACCGGCGCTGGGGAAAGCTGCCGTTCGAGCGTCTGTTTGTGCCTGCCCTTCGTCTGGCGCAAGAGGGATTTCCGGTCTCTCCCCGGGTGGCCCAACTGTGGCAGGCGGCGGAGTCCATCTATTTGCCCCTGCCAGATCCCCGCCACGACGCCTTCAAGGCCGTTTTCTTTCCCCAAGGGCGTGCCCCACGGGCTGGGGAGCGCTGGAGCAGCCCCCTACATGCTCAAACCCTAGAAGAGATTGCCCGTAGCGGTGGGGAGAGTTTTTACCGGGGGGAGCTGGCGGAGAAGTTGCTGGCTTTCTCGGAGGCCACGGGCGGCTTCCTGTCCCCCGCTGACTTGGCCCAGCACCAGGCCGATTGGGTGGAACCCATCCATACAGATTACCGCGGCTACACCGTCTGGGAGATCCCCCCCAACGGGCAGGGCATTGCCGCTTTGATGGCGCTCAACCTTTTGGAGGGTTTTGAGCTGGGTCGGATCTCCTACGATGCCGGCGAGCGCTATCACCTGCAGATTGAGGCAATGAAGCTGGCCTTTGCCGATGTGAGCCGACAGGTGGCGGATCCGGAGTATGTGCGGGTCAGTCCTGCCCAGATGCTGGATAAGGCTTATGCACAGCGGCGGCGGCAGTTGATCGGGAGGGAGGCGATCCCCCTGGCCCAGCCAGGGCTGCCGGAGGGGGGAACGGTTTACCTGGCTGCAGCTGATGGTGAGTTGATGGTGTCTTTGATTCAGTCGAATTTCGATGGCTTCGGCAGTGGTCTGCTGGTTCCGGGCACGGGCATTGCTCTCCACAACCGCGGCACGGGTTTCACCCTGGAGCCCGGCCATCCCAACCAGGTGGGCCCCCGCAAGCGCCCCTACCACACGATCATCCCCGCTTTTCTATCCAGAGAAGGGATCCCCCTCGGCCCTTTTGGTGTCATGGGGGGGGCAATGCAGCCCCAAGGCCATGTGCAGGTGGTGGTGAATTTGGTGGATTACGGCCTGAACCCCCAGGCGGCTCTGGATGCGCCCCGCTGGCGAGTGCTGTGGGATCAGGGGATCCCGCAGGTGGCGCTGGAGAGCACGGTGCCGCCCCAGGTGGTGCGCGAACTCTCCGCCCGCGGCCATGCAGTGCAGGTGGTGGACGCAGAAGAGGATTGCGGTCTTTTTGGCCGGGGACAGATCCTCTTGCGGGATGGGGATCACTTCATTGCGGCTTCCGAACCCCGTGCCGATGGCCTAGCCCTGGCGTGGTAGAGTGCCTAGCTCATCACCATGCCACCATCGATGGCAAAAACCTGTCCCGTGATGTAGGCCGCCGCCGGATCTGCCGCCAAAAAACGCACCAGCCCCGCCACTTCTGCCGGGGATCCCAGTCGCCCCAGGGGGATCTGCGCCAAAATCGGGCCAGGATCCAGTTTTTCGGTCATTTGGGTGGTGATGAACCCCGGTGCCACGGCGTTGACGGTGATGTTGCGGCTGGCCAGCTCGCGGGCTGCCGTCTTGGTCAGGCCCACCACCCCTGCTTTGGCGGCGCTGTAGTTGGCCTGGCCGGGATTGCCCACCAGGCCCACCACCGAGGTGATGTTGATGATGCGCCCCTGGCGCTGCTTCACCATGATCTTGGCGGCTGCCTTCAGGCAGAGAAAGACCCCCGTCAGGTTGAGATCCAGCACCGCCTGCCAGTCTTCCGGCTTCATGCGCAGCAGCAAGGTGTCGCGGGCCATGCCGGCATTGTTCACCAGCACGTCCACCCGGCCCCAGCGCCCCATCACCTGCTCGAAGAGTTGTTCCACCGCCTGCGGCTGGGAGACATCGGCGGCCACAGCCATCCCTTCGCCCCCCAGGGCGGCGATCTCCTGCAGCAGCGACTCGGCCTCGGCGGCGGAGCGAGCGTAGTTGACGACCACCTTGGCGCCAATCGCCCCCAAGTGAAGGGCAATGGCCCGGCCAATGCCCCGGCTGGCTCCGGTGACCACCGCCACCTGGTTATGGAGCGAGGGCAAGGGGAGAAGTTCAGACATAGGCAGCAGCTTCCCGCTTATTTCTACCGCCGCAACAGTATAGGATGCTTTGGCCTTGTCTGGGGCGGGGAGACTCCCCCCTATGGCCGTTCCAACAGCGATGAGACCGCCTGTCGCCTCGATCCCAAACTCCCCTCTCCTCTTGGGAGAGGGGCTGGGGGTGAGGGCTAGCTCCTCTTGGGAGAGGGGCCGCGGCTGGTCGCATCAGCAGCGCGGAGCGTTTGAGCAACTGGCTGGGGAGACCCCCTCGCGTCAGCGGGCCGCAGGCCCCAACGGTAGGTGCTGTCGCTGCTCGCGCAAGCGGAACGGTGTTCCCTAAGCGCTGACGCCAGGAGGATCCTTGCCCTCTGGGGAGAAACCAGTAAGCTGGGCCAGATTAAGATCGATGGCTAGGCCTAGCCGAGGAACCGTCCATGCAAGTGGAGTTTCGCGAGTGCGATCCGGGAAATCTCTGGATCTGGTTTGAGTTTGCGGAGCCGCCGGTTCCAGCGGAGCTGGAGTACCTCAAGGAGGTGCTGGAATCCTGGTATGTGCTGGGCAAGCTGGGGGGATTCAACGCCGAGCGCCTGGTGGCCCAAGAGGCGGAGGTGGATCTGAGCTATTTGGAGTACCCCAGCGACTCAGCTCCCTTGACCTCCCTGATGCACAACATGGGATCCTTGGAAGAAAAGGGCAACTGGGCCCGCTGCTGGTTTGACCTGGGCACGGCCGATGCCTTGGCGCTGGATGTGCTGATCAACGCCCTGCGCACCCTCAGCCTCGAGTACATTAACCTCAGCCGCGTCATCATCGGCGGGCAGAACGAGGACTGGCCAACACCGGATCCCGAGGAGACCGATGTCTATGATGATCTCAACGGCTACCTGCGGGATCATTGGGGGGAAGAGGGAGAGCTGGAATAGCTCCTACTCCAGGTAGCCCAGCTCTTGCATCCGCCGCACCAAGTCTGTGTTGCTTTCCATGTCAACTCGGCGAGGAGCGGTGCTGGGCCGGCGCGATTCTGCCCACTCCAACCACTGCCTCAGCCCTTGCCGCAGGCGGTCTAGCCAAGCCTGGGGGAAAGGGATCCCGGCCGCCAGCAAGTCCTGCAGTTCCGCCGGATCCTGCTCCAGGTTGTAGAGGCTGGGGCGATCTCCGGTTTGGATCAGCTTGGTCACCCCTTCGTAGAGAGCGCGGCGGGTGTCGTAACAGGCGCGCGCCTGCAGCAGGTTGTCGTTGCGGTTTTCCATGGCGCGCAGGAGAATCTGGGGCGGGAAGGCTTCGCTGAGCACCACTCCCTGCTCCGGATCCTCGCCGGCCAGGGTGCGGCTCAGGCTGAGGCGGGCGATCTCGCGGCGAAGCTGGAGGCTGACGCGGGGGGCGCCGTTGGCTAGAGAAAGGCTGGGGCGGAAGCCGGCTGCTTCCAAGAGAGTATGGAAGAGGCGGCGGGTGGAAACGGGGGTGGCCACGCGCTTTCCTGCTGGAAAGTAGCCGGGGTAGTGCAGGATCAGGGGGACGCGGATCAGCTCTTCGTAAACCACAAAGGCGTGGCCGACAAAGTCGTGTTCCCCTAAGCCTTCGCCGTGATCGGCGACGATGGCCACCAGGGTGTTCTGCTCTAGGCCGGTGTGGCGCAGGGTCTCGAAGACGGATCCCAGCAGGTGATCCTGGTAGGCCACCTCGGCATCGTAGATGTCCCTGAGCACCTGGGCCTGCAGCGGGGAAAGCGGCTGGGGCAGGGGCGCCATCCAGCGGTAGGGCTGGGCGTTATACTCCCGCAAAAAGTCGCGCGCCTCGCGGTTGGTCTTGAAGTAGGGAGCATATTTCTGCACAAAGGGCTCCGGCGGCCAGTAGGGCAGGTGGGGCTCCATCAGGTTGACAAAGCAAAAGAAGGGCGGCGCTTGCCCATCCAACTGGCGGCGGGCTATCTGCTGCAAGTAACCGTTGAGGTCAGCAATGGAGGCAGCCGTGTTGCCCTTGAAGTTCATCAGCCGGGTCCAGAGGGAGGCAAACCAGGGGTGCAGCGCCAGTTGGAAGAGAGTATCAGAGCGGGCAAAGGCGTTTTGCACCGGGTAGGAGAGGCGGCGCCAAAACTGGGTGTAGGCGGCCAGCCAGCGGTTGAGGGGGGTGGGCAAGGGATTGCCTTCGGGGGGGCGGGTGGGCAGGGCCCCGCCGTAGTTGTAGAAGGTGTCAAAGCCGCGCCGCAGTCCGTTTTTCAGGATCCCGACCAGGGGGTTGTTGCAAAAGCCCACGGTGGTGTAGCCGCCCAGTTTCAACAGCTCCGCCAGGGTGGGCAGGGCGGGGCTCAGCTCCAGGTCTGCCTGGACAGTCTGGTGGGTGCTGGGATATTCCCCCGTAAACAGGGAGGCGTGGGAGGGGATCGTCCACTGGGCGGGGGCGATGGCCCGCTCGAAGAGGGTGGATTCTGCCGCCAGCCGATCCAGGTTGGGGCTGGTGGGCACCTGGCGGGCCCGCTCTTCCTCTGACCAGTAGCAGGAAAGGCGATCCGCCCGTTGGGTATCGAGCACGATCAACAGAATGTTGGGGCGTTCCCCCAAGGCGGCCTCTGCCATTGCTGAACTCCTCACCACAACCCACCCAACACGGTTCTTAAACTATCTTGACATGCTCCTGTCGGCCCTTTGTCGCCGGCTCCTAGGGCAAAGTGAGCTGGGTTTGGCTGTTGCCCTGGATCCGGGCGGTGTTGGCCTGCCAGTCTAGGATGCCGCTGTCGCCGCTCACGGTCAGGGCTTGTCCGGGCTGGCGGTAGCGCACATTGCCCAGGGCCTGCAGTTGGGTGGAGCCGATGCGCCAGCGGATCTCTTGGGCCTGCAACTCTTGGCCGGTTTGCAGGGACTCCGTCCCGCCAACGCGAACGGCTTTGGCTTTCACGTTGCCCAGCAGGCGCAGCTCGGTTAGGGGCAGCGGAGCCCGCAACTGCTCGCCGCTGAGGCGCACCCTTTGCTGGGGGGCATCCACCTCGACTGCTCCCAGCGCCTGCACCTCGCCGGCGCCAAATTCCCACAAGAAACGGCGGGCGGCCAGCTCCAGCTCCGGATCCCGATACTTGGCCCGCACCGGTTGGCTCGGATCCCGATTCTCCAGTTGCATCTGGGCTTGGCCAAAGTCGATGCGCAAGCGATCCCCCTCCAGAGATCCCCGGCCGTCCAACAGCTCCACCTGCACCTGGCCCTCGGCTTCGAGGAGGCGCTGTTCCGGCAACCACTGCAGCCGCTCTGCCTGCAGGCGCAGGTTGTCCCGCTCCGATTCCACCTCCACCTGGCCCGTCAGTTCCAGCCGCCGCTCGCCGGGGTAGGCGGATCCCCGCTCGGCCCGGACGCGAATGGCGCGATCCTCTGCGTCGAAAAACTCTCCCTCGATAGACTGCAAATGGGCGGATCCCAACTGCACGGGAGTGGTGCCATTTTCTGGGGGGGACTCGTATTCGGCCAGGCGAGCCTGGAGGCGCCAGAGCAGGCCACCATCGGGTTTGGCCTGGGTGAGGGTGATGTCTTCGTAGATCAACTGGGGGGTGGAGATGGGTGCGGAAGGAGCCTCGGGATCCCTGGCCGGGGGTGGCTCCGGCCCACCACAGGCAGCGCTCAGCAGGGCCAAAACCACTAGCCAACCTAGGATCCGAGAAGAACTGGGCTGCATGGCTCTCTCTCTTGCGCGCTTTCTCCTACCCTAGCTTTACCCTGCCGCTGGGCCGGATGGGATCCCGCTGTGGCATCATCAGGGCAGGGTATTGCGGGGGCAGGTGTGACCCAACTGTTGCAACTGTTCATCTACGGCCTCGTCCTGGGCAGCATCTATGCTTTGGGGGCGATTGGGGTGTCTCTCACGTTTGGCATTTTGCGCTTTGCCAACTTTGCCCACGGGGATCTGATGACCTTGGGGGCCTACTTTGCCCTGACGTTTGTCGGCTGGGGTTGGCCGCTAGAGGTGAGCTGGATCCCGGCGGCCTTGGCGACAGCACTGTGTGCGGTGGGGATCGACCAACTGGTCTATCGCCGCCTGCGCCGGGAAGCGCCGGTGATTTTGCTGATCTCTTCTTTTGGCACGGCCCTGATCTTGCGCAGCTTGGTGCAGATTCTCTGGGGGCCCAACAACCAGGTGTACCGCAGCGGCATCCAGTTGCCCTGGCAGTTTTGGGGGCTGCGCGTCAAGCCGGATTGGGTAGCGATTCTGGTGGGAACGGCGCTGTTGGTGGTGGCGCTGCACCTGTTTTTGCAGCACACGCGGGTGGGGAAAGCCATGCGGGCCATGGCCGACAATTTTGACTTGGCCAAGGTGACCGGCATCGATACGGAGCGGATCATTCTCTGGACTTGGGCCATTGGCGCCGCCTTGGCCTGTGTGGCGGGCATCTTCCTGGGCCTGGATACGCGGCTGCACCCCACCATGGGCTGGCGGCTGCTGTTGCCCGTTTTCGCTGCAGCCATCCTCGGCGGCATTGGTCGCCCTTACGGGGCCATCGCCGGGGGGCTGGTGATTGGCCTGGCGGAGGAGTTTTCTACTTTGGTGCTCAGCCCAGCCTACAAGACGGGGGTGGCCTTTGCCATTCTGGTGCTGTTGCTGATCTTGCGGCCCACAGGGCTGTTGGGAGGACGGGCCTGATGTTGAGCTACGCCATTTTCTTTTTGGTTTTGGTGGGGATCTACGGCGTGCTGGTGCTGGGCCTCAATATCCAGTGGGGCTACGCCGGCATGTTCAACATTGGGGTGGGGGCCTTTTTTGCTGTGGGGGCCTACGCCAGCGCCATTGCCACGACGCCGCCCACCCCTGAGCACCTGGGCGGGTTCGATCTGCCGTTCTGGGTGGGCTTTGCCATGGCGGTGGTCGCCGCCGGGGCGATCGCCTTCTTGATCGGCTTGATCACCCTCAAGCTGCGCTCCGACTACTTGGCCATCGCCACCATCGGCATTGCCGAGATCATCAGCCAAATCCTGAAAAACGAGGGCTGGCTGACCAACGGCGTGCGTGGCATCACCCGCATTCCGCGGCCCTTTCGCGGCTGGATCCCAGGACAGGATACGCTGCTGTACTTGGGCTTGGTGCTGCTGGTCTTGGCGGTGGTTTACTGGCTGAGCGAGCGGGCCTATCGCTCTCCTTGGGGACGGGTGCTGCGGGCTATCCGCGAGGACGAGCCGGCAGCCCTAGCCGCTGGCAAAGATGTGCTCCAGTTTCGTTTGCAGGCATTTGTCCTGGGATCCATGCTCATGGGGCTGGCGGGGGCGCTCTATGCCCATTTTGTCAACTTCATCAGCCCGGAAGCCTTCCAGCCGGAGTTTGCCACCTTCATCGTCTGGGTGATGTTGATTGCCGGGGGCAGCGGCAACAACCGCGGCGCCCTGCTGGGGGCGCTGGTGATTTGGGGCGTGTGGTCGGGCAGCGAATGGTTGACCAACCGTCTGCCGCCCCAATGGGCCACCCGGGCCGGCCCCTTGCGCATTTTGTTGATCGGGATCTTGCTGCAGGTGATTCTTCTCACGCGCTCCCAAGGGCTGTTGCCAGAACGTCCGCCCAAGCCTGTTGTGGCTACTTCCGTTTCGTCTAAGCAGAACCCAGCAGGATAGGATGGGGTCGGCTGCAGCCGTTGTTGACGTGTTTGAGACAACCCAGACCTCTGCCACCATGACTCCGCGCCCCCAGGAAACGGACTCTCCCTTGTCGCCCCACAACCCCGACGCGACAGGCTGCCATCCCGATGCCGGACAGCCCGGGATCCCGACTGCGCCCATCCAGGAGGGCTATGCCTTGCCGGAGCAGTATTTCAACCGCGAGCTGAGCTGGATCGAGTTCAACGCCCGAGTGTTGCACGAGGCTCTGGACGAGCGCACTCCCCTGTTGGAGCGGCTGAAGTTTCTGGCCATCTTCGAGAGCAACCTGGACGAATTCTTCATGGTGCGAGTGGCGGTGATTCGCCGTCAGTTGGAGACGGGTGTGTTGGTGCTGACTCCAGATGGCCTCACACCGCAGCAGCAGTTGCGGCAGATCTCCAATCGCCTGCGCCCCCTGATTCAAAAGTTACACGAGTGTTTTCGGCAGGAACTGGTGCCTAAGCTGGCGGAACAGGGCATTCACATCCGCGATTTTTCCGAGCTGGCCGAACCGGAGCGGCAGGAGCTGCGGGAGTATTTCGACCGCCGCCTGTTTCCCGTGCTCACCCCCTTGGCGGTGGATCCGGGCCATCCTTTTCCCTATATCTCCAACCTCAGCCTCAGCTTGGCGGTGGTGGTGCGGGATCCGGAGACCGGCAAGGAACACTTTGCCCGCGTCAAGGTGCCCAACACCCTGCCCCGCTTTGTGCCGCTGCGGGACGGGGTGAGCTTCGTGCCGCTGGATCAGGTGATCGCCCATCACCTGGAGGCCCTGTTCGTGGGCATGGAAGTGCTGGAGTACTACCCCTTCCGCATCACTCGCGACGCCGATCTGGAGATCCAAGAGGACGAGGCCGACGATCTGCTGGCAGCCATTCAAGAAGAGCTGCGCAAACGGCGCTTTGGCTCGGTGGTGCGCATGGAGATCGCCAAGTCGATGCCCTCTGCCATTCGCCAACGGCTGTGCGAAGAGCTGCATCTGGATGCCGACTCCGTTTACGAGGTGGATGGGCTCCTCAACATGGGGGGGCTGATGGCGTTTCTCAACCTCAACCGCCCTGATTTAAAAGATCCCCCTTGGGGGCCCGTCACCCCTCCCCGCTTGCGTACTGCCTCGGTCAGCGATGAGCCGGTGGATATCTTCTCCGTCATCCGGGAAGGGGATCTGCTGGTGCACCACCCCTACGATTCCTTTGCTGCCAGTGTGGAACGGTTTTTGGAGGAGGCGGCCAACGATCCCCAGGTGCTCACCATCAAGCAAACCCTCTACCGCACCTCCGGCGACTCCTCGGTGGTGGGATCCCTCATCCAGGCTGCCGAGAACGGCAAGCAGGTGGCCGCCCTGGTGGAACTCAAAGCCCGTTTCGACGAAGAAAACAACATCCTCTGGGCCAAGAAGCTGGAAAAAGCTGGGGTGCACGTGGCCTACGGCCTGCCGGGGCTGAAGATCCACTGCAAACTGGCGCTGGTGGTGCGGGAAGAGGGGGGATCCCTGCGCCGCTATGTCCACATCGGCACCGGCAACTACAACCCCAAGACCGCCCGCATCTACACTGACTTGGGCCTGTTTACCTGCGATGAGACTCTCTGTAACGATGTAACAGAATTGTTTAACCTGCTGACGGGCTATTCGCGGCAACGGCACTTCCGCAAGCTGCTGGTGGCCCCTCGCACCCTGCGCCAGGGGATGGAAGCCTTGATCCGGAGAGAGATGCGCCATGCCCAAGCCGGCCAGCGGGGACGCATCATCGTCAAGGTCAACTCCCTCACCGACCCGCGCATGATCCAAGTGCTCTACGAGGCCAGCCAGGCAGGGGTGGAGATCGACCTCATTGTGCGTGGCATGTGCTGCCTGAAGCCAGGGATCCCGGGCCTGAGCGAGCGCATCCGTGTCATCAGCATCATCGGGCGCTTCTTGGAGCACTCCCGCATCTTCTACTTCTACAACGGCGGCCAGGAAGAGTACTTCATCGGCAGCGCCGACTACATGACCCGCAACCTGGATCGCCGCGTCGAGGTGGTAACCCCTGTAGAGGATCCCCTGTTGCAGCAAGAGCTGAAGGCGATCTTGGAGATCTGTCTGACGGATAACCGGCAAGCTTGGGAATTGCGTCCCGATGGCACCTACGTACAGCGACAGCCCAAGCCGGGAGAGCCGGTACGCTCCACCCACCAACGCCTGATGGAGCGGGCCGCCAGCCGCCTTTAGCCCTCACCCCCGGTCCCCTCTCCCTCTGGGAAGTTGGCTTAGGAGCGAGGGGTTTGGGCAGCTTCGGCCTCTTGCTCGCCCAGGGCGATCACCTGCTCGGTGGCCTGCAGCGAAGACTGCAAGCTCTCCAACTTTTGTCGGCTGGAGCGGTTCAGCCCCGCCTCAATGCCGTTCACCAAGAGCTGATCCAGAGAGAACCAACCGCCGCCATTGACGGCAAAGGCCAAGAAGATGGCCGCGTAGATGGCCGATAGCTCCAGGTAAGGAATGCTGAAGCCGGCCACCTTGATGTGGTGAAACATGGCCACCGCCATCGTGGCCACCAGGCTCAATGCGGCGGGCCGCGTGAACAGGCCCAGGGCCACCAGGGGAGCTGCGATCAGTTCAGTGTAGGCGGCTACATAGGAGAAAAAGATGGGGAACGGCAAGCCGATCACTTCCACATAGGCCGCCGCAAACCCTTCGATATCGGCCAGCTTGTCGAGGCCGTTGTGAATCATGAATAGCCCCGCCACCACCCGCAAGACGGTCCACCCCAACTGGGACCACCGCGGAGGAACGCTGTCGTGACGCAAAACCGAGACGAGCAGCACGGGAAACTGCTGAGTGAGTGCCATGAGATGCAACCTGCAATGCAAAGATGCTAACTATTGTAACGATTCTAAATTTCTGTAACAAGACCAGGGCGGGATCCCCTGTCCTTCGGAGGCCGGATCGTCGGCCATTGGGTTGGGGGTGGGCGCAGCAACAGAGGGGATCCCTGCCCCCGCAGCGTCGCTTGGACAAGATGCGCCCGAGCCGTTCTCGAGTGCCTATCCTTGTGAAGTGTTGGCGCAATTCTTCTGGCAGACGATCCCTGTCTTTAGCTAATCCGCCGTTCGCGCTAGCGGGACGTAGTCCTGGAAGCCCCGCTCTGTACCCCCCTATATCCCAGCCCCCCAGCCCCCCAGTCCCCCCGTATACGGGGGGATATAGGGGGGCGGAGGGATGTAGGGGGGCGGGCCGGCCAGAGTCGGGATGAGAGGCGGGAGCGTTCAACAGGTACAATGCATTCATCATGAGAACCGCTTACCAGTACCGCTTGCGGCCCACTGCTAGCCAAGTCGCCCTGATGGGTGAGTGGCTGGAGCTGCTGCGTAAGCAGTACAACTATCGCTTGGCAGAACGGTTCAACGGGTGGGAGCAAAATCGCTTTCCCTCAGATGAAGCAGGACTGCATTCGAGGGCAGTTTATCCATCTGCCCAAGATTGGGCCGGTCAAGCTCATCCAACACCGTCCTTTGCCGGACGGCTTCGTGATTAAAACGGCCACCATCACCCGCAAGGTGGATGGGTGGTACTTCACCTTGAGCCTGCAGGATCCGTCTGTCCCGGAATGGAGCCCTGACCCGCCAACGTGGGAAAACACGATGGGGATAGACCTGGGGCTAAGCTCTTTCTTGGTCACCGATGAGGGTGAGGTTATCGAGGTTCCTCAGTATTACCGTAAAGCGCAAAAGCCCCTCAAGCGGCTGCAACGGTCTGTATCGCGCAAGCAGAAGGGGTCAAACCGCTACCAGAAAGCGGTCAAGAGGTTGAGCAAGGCGCATCAGAAAGTAGCCAACCAGCGCCGGGATTTTCACCACAAAGTTGCTCATCAGCTTTTGCAAGACATATAGCCCATGAGGCGCTGAACATCAAAGGTCTGGCAAGGACAAGGTTGGCCAAATCTATCCATGACGCCGGTTGGGGTGAGTTCCTGCAAATTTTGGCAGCCAAGGCTGAAAGAGCTGGGCTGTTGACGATTGCAGGGGATCCAAATGGCACGAGTCAAGAGCGCTCGGGGTGTGGTCGAGATGTGCCCAAAAAGCTGCATGAGCGGTGGCACGATTGTCCGCACTGTGGGCTGAGTATTGGCAGGGATCACAACTCGGCGAGGGTCATCAAATCCAGAGCGGTGGGGCGTCCCGTTCTTCAAGCTCAGGAAATGTCCTGCTATCGGGCAGGAGTCACTGGGAAGCCTGCACTCTATGCGTCAGCATGGGTGCGGGAGTACGTCACGGAGAAAAGCAGGCCATGATGCGCATTTCTATTCAGCCGGAGAGCGGGATCCCTGGCTCAGTCCAGCTCTTCAACTTGCTCTGTTTTGGCATTGCCTGCGGGCAATTTCCTCCCGGCTGTCGCCTGCCCAGCACCCGTCAGTTGGCCATGCAGACGGGCCTGCATCGCAACACCATCCACAAGGTTTACCACCAACTGGAGGCCATGGGCCTGGTGGAAACTCGCGCCGCCTCCGGCATTTACGTGAGCGGCACTGCTCGCCAGGCGGTTAACCGTTCTCGCGGTCTCAGCAAGAACCTGGATCGATCCAAACAGGCGCTGGAGCAGGTGCGTCAGGGCATCGATCAGCTTCAGCAGCAAGGCTTTTCTCTGGAGCAGGTGCGGGATCTGCTGCTGGCCGAGATCGACTGGCGGCTGCGCTGCAGTGCTCAGGTGCTGGTGTGCGTGCCCCGCCGAGACTTGGGCACAGGACAACTCATGGCTCAACAAATCCAACAGACTTTGGGCATCCGGGTCCAGTTGGTGCTGTTGGAAGACCTGGCCGCCGTGCTGGATCAGATCCATTCCGGCACTGTGGTGACGCTGCACTATTTTCTCAGCGCTGTCGAGGCCATTGCCCAGCCGCGGGGGGCCCGTGTGCTCCCGGTGGAGGTGTCGGATTACGCCCGCGAAATTGCCCTGATCCGCCAATTGCCTTCCCACGCTTGTCTGGGGCTGGTGAGCATCAGCACTGCCCTACTAGAAGTTGCCGAGGTGATCGTCCAAAGCTTGCGAGCAGACCTGCTGGTGCTGACAGCGGTGATTTCCGATACGGAACGGGTGGGATCCCTGATTCGCCGCGCCCACACCCTCATCTGCGACGAGGCCAGCTACTCTACCCTGCGCGCTCTGGTGCGCCAAGCCCGATCCGACCTGATCCGCACGCCCAACCTGGTCTGTGCTTCCCCTCACATCGGAGAAGCAGCCATGGCCAAGCTGCAACAGGAATTGGGCGGGATCCCATGAGCAGCAAGGGCGAGAAAACTCCTTTTGTTGCAAGCAAGCCATTTCGCGGATGACGGGCTGTGCAATGTCGTGCTTAAGTGGAAATACGGTAAAAAACCATCCTGATTTGATTCATCACTAATCAGTCTTTACACGTATGGTGATCCTCGACTACGCCTCCGCCGACCACGACCATGTGGCGGTGACAAAGGAAGGGTTTTGGGAGGCCATCCGCTTTCAGGATTATTTCTACGCTTTTAACCGCAGCTTTGCTCGGCTGCAGGACGCTATCGCCAGTTGCCGCCGCGAGATGGATCGCGGCTCCTTGATCAGCATTGTGGTGGTGCGCCCTCCTAGGTTTGAGGTGTGGTCGCGGGTGGGATCGGAAGTGCCGGTTTTGCCGAAGCAACTGTTGCAGGGGGGTTCTTCTCAGCCAGCGGCACCGTCTCCCTCCCCCCGCAGGCGAGTCTTCTGGCGCTTCTGGGAGCGAGCTGCTGAGGTCTCTAGGGTCGATGCCGAGCTGCCTTCAGCGCGATCCCTCTTCTACCGGGGCGCTCGGCCTTACAACGCTCTACAGGCCTAAGCTGGAGTAGAGTTGCGGCTCGGATTTCCCGCTGAGGGGGCAGGAGGGCTTCAAGTGCAAATTCACGTCCTCCTCTTCCAGCAGTAGGGGCACCCGCTCGGCCACTTCCAGGCCAAATCCCTTCAGGCCGCTGATGTGGCGAGAGGTATTGCTGATCAGGCGCATCTTCCGCACCCCCACATCGCGTAGGATCTGGGCGCCAATGCCGTAATCCCGCAGATCCATCGCTGCTGGCGGCGCAGTTTCAGCTAGCCCCAGATCTTGGCGAGCATAGGACTTGATTTGCTCGATAAGGCTGAGCTCTTGCCGGCGCAGGTACACCAGCACCCCCTGGCCCTGGTGGTCGATCATCTTCAGGGCGGCGGTCAATTGGCGGCGACAGTCGCAGCGCAGGGATCCCAGCGCATCCCCCAGGGGGCATTCCACATGCACCCGCACCAGGACGGGCTTGGCGGCAAATTGGGTCGGATCCCCCTTCACCAGCGCCAGGTGTTCTACCTGGTTAAGGGTGTCGCGGTAGCCGTAGACCTGAAACTGGCCAAACTCCGTCGGCAAAGTGGCGATAGCCCCCCGGTGCACCAGCCGTTCGGTGCGCAGGCGGTACTCGATCAGATGGGCGATGGTGATAATTTTCAAATTGTGCTGACGGGCAAATTCGATCAACTGGGGCAGGCGGGCCATCGAGCCATCCGGGTTTTGGATCTCGCAGATCACCCCTGCCGGGTACAGCCCGGCCAACATGGCCAGATCCACTGCCGCTTCCGTGTGGCCGGCCCGTTTGAGCACCCCGCCCTCCCGCGCCCGCAGCGGAAAGACATGCCCAGGGCGGCGCAGATCTTCCGGTCGGGTATGGGGATGGATGGCCGCCTGGATGGTGCGAGCGCGGTCGGCAGCGGAAATGCCTGTAGAAACCCCTAACTCTGGCCCGGCATCAATGCTGACGGTAAAAGCTGTCTGGTTGCTGTCGGTGTTTTGCCCCACCATCAGCGGGATCTTCAGCTCGTCGAGGCGGGATCCCTGCATGGCCAGACAGATAAGGCCCCGCCCATAGGTGGCCATGAAGTTGATCACCTCTGGCGTGGCAAACTGGGCAGCACAGATCAGATCCCCTTCATTTTCCCGGTTTTCGTCATCGACCACGATGACCATGCGACCACACTTGAGGTCCTCCAGGGCTTCGGGGATGGAGTGAAAGATGGTTTCTGTCTCTGCCGGCAAAGTGGCACTCATGGAAAAGGGGAGGCGAAAAAGGGAGAGGAACCCTCGAAGATCTATGCTAGAGCAGGACAAAGGGCAGGAGAGAAGCCGAAACAGACAGCCGCCCTTGACCGCACTGCTACTGGGCTGGCTTCCGCGCAGCGGCAGGCCGCTTGTGCCTTCAACTGCAGGGCAAGGGACAGCCAGAGCTTTGAACTAGTACTTGGGAATGGAGGGATCGTAAGCCTCAGCCCAGGCCAGGATCCCCCCGCGCAGGTTTTTCCCTTGGATCCCGGCTGCTTGCAGAATCTTCAAGGCCTTGGCCGAGCGCACCCCGCTCTTGCAGTGGACGATTAGCTCCGAGCCGTTGAGGAGTTTTCGCACCTGCTCCACCCCATCGCCGTTTTCGATTTGCGGCAACGGGATCAGGTGAGCGCCAGGGATCCGGCCGATCTCCCACTCGTTGGGGTTGCGCACATCGACCAACACAAAGTCTTGGCCAGCATCCATCCGCGCCTTCAGCTCAGCCACGCTGATCTCGGGGATCTCCGCTTGGCTGGCTTGTTCTGTGGCTTGCGGGATCCCACAGAACTGCTCGTAGTCGATGAGCTGGGTGATGGGGGGAGTGGCGGGGTTTTTGCGCAGCTTCAGCTCGCGGAAGCTCATTTTTAGAGCATCGTAAAGCAGCAGCCGCCCGCTCAGGGTCGTGCCGATGCCCAGCAGGATTTTCACCGTCTCGGTGGCCTGGATCAGGCCGATGATGCCGGGCAGGATCCCCAGCACGCCCCCCTCGGCACAGGAGGGAACCAGCCCCGGTGGCGGTGGCTCGGGGTAGAGATCGCGGTAGTTGGGCCCATCCTCGTAGTTGAAAACCGTCGCCTGCCCCTCGAAGCGGAAGATCGAGCCGTAGACATTGGGCTTGCCCGTCAGCACACAGGCATCGTTGACCAGGTAGCGGGTGGGGAAGTTGTCGGTGCCATCCACGATCACGTCGTAGTTGGCAAACAGCTCCAGGGCATTGTGGGCCTTCAGAGCGGTGTTGTAAACGTCCACCTGGCAATAGGGGTTGATCTCCAGGATGCGGTTTTTGGCCGATTCCACCTTGGGCTTGCCCACCCAGGAGGTGCCGTGGATCACCTGCCGCTGCAGGTTCGACACATCCACCACATCGAAATCGACGATGCCGATCCGCCCCACACCGGCTGCCGCCAAATACAGCAACAGGGGCGAGCCCAGCCCGCCGGTGCCAATGCACAGCACCTTGCCCGCTTTCAGCCGCTTCTGCCCTTCCAGGCCCACCTCTGGCAGGATAAGGTGGCGAGAAAAGCGCTCCATCTCCTCGCGGGAGAGGCTGACTTGGCTGGTGTCCAGGTTCAACATGGTCAACGCCCTCCGGCAATAGCAGGAACGATGCTGATGACGGCTTGTTCTCCCACCGGCGTGTTGTCGCCTTGGGCCAACGTGCGCACGTCCTCGTCATTGAGGTAAACGTTGACGAAATTGCGCAACTTGCCGTCTTCTGTGTAGAGGTGGCGCTTTAGCTCGCCATAGCGGGCGATCAGGTTGCTCATCACTTCGCCGACATTGCTGCCCTCGATCTCGACAGCTTCCAGGTTGTCGGTGTAGGGACGCAAGGGGGAGGGAATCAAGACTTTGGTTGCCATGGGAGTTCGGGGAAGGGTTCTAGCGATCTGGTTGATCTACACCTTGAGGTTCTGAGCTGAACTATTCCAAGTGTCACCTCATCAAGTTCAGAGTACCGCTTTTTCCGACAACCCTCACCCCAGTCATTGCCCACCAGGGATCCCAAAGCTTCTCAGCCATAAGCCTCATTTTTGGAAGGAAGGTTGGCGGGAAAACAGCAGTCAGCTTCTCTAGCCAGCCCGAGCCACAAGCGAGGGCAGAGATTTGTCTTCCCAAATCTGCATCGGCTCCCGTTGGGGCTGCTCCTGCTCATCCAAAACCCAACTGGCCACCTCCTCTGCTTTGCCCTCGCGCACGCTGACGATCACACAGGAAAAGCCCCAGGGAAAAGCGTGCTGGCGATCGAACTCGGAGGGAACAGCCGCGTGGTTGGGGTGGGAATGGTAGGTGCCCAGGATCCCCAGGCCTTTGCGCACGGCATGGTCGTTGGCCCGCTTGAAATCCGCCGGGTCGATCAAGAAGCGGCGGCGGCTGGATTCGCCGTCTGCCAAGGGGTTTTCGGCTTGATCCCAGGTGTTGGCCACCGCCCAGAGTTCATGGACGATTTTGTCCGCTCCCTTGAGCTCGCCGATCAAAATGCCGCAGCCCTCGTAGGGAAAGGCTTGCTCGCCATGCTGGCGGATGGCGCGGAGGTGCTCTGCCGAGAGGTGAAGGGCCATGAATCTCACCTTTGCCGATGGAGTTACCGTTCTTTCATTTTGACACAGAGGGATAGCTTGGTAGCCCCGTACTTTGGTGCGGGCAGAGCTCTGGGCTGATGAGCTGGGGAACTGCGCAGAGTCCCCAGCGCTCCGGGGAAACAGCTATGCCGTTGCCTTGGCGTTTAACCAGCCGGTCGGCAGGGGGAGTGTCGAAGGTTGACTGGGGATGGGATCCCTTCTTTCGCCGCCGGTTTTCCTTTGGCATGAGTGGGAGTCTGAACAGATTTGGATCCGGCGAACTAACCGAGCACATCAGGGTGAGGATCCGGCAGCGGAGAGGCAAGCGGGGAATAGTGGGGGCAGCCCTGGCAGGGCCCTCGCGGGTTGACGGCACAGCGCAACCAGGTCGACTGGGCGCTGAAAATACAGGAGGGATCCCCCAGCGGCTGGCCGAATTCACCGGCCCGTTGGCGGCGCAGCAGCACCACTTGTCGCCGCCAATCCTGCAAAAAGCGGCTGTAGGCGCGTTCCCGCCAGCGACGCTTGGCCGCATGTTCCGAGACGTAGGCAGTGAGGTTATCCAACATGAAGCAGTCACCCAGAGAGTAAGGCCAACAGGCTGGGGGTCGCGTTGGATCAGCCTAGATCCTCAGGATGGCACACTCTGGTAGGAGAGGGAAAAATTGCAGAAGAATTGCAAACGCTCCCTATCTTACTTGGGATGAAGAACCGCTTTGCCAACCGGAGGGCAGAGCGGCAGCATGGGCAAGGTGATTGGCTTTGAGCCGAAAAACTAGCGGAGCAAGCTGCTGGCTAGTGGGCAGGGGGATAAGCCGCCTATGATGGTATAGTAGAGGCTGGCTCCGACTTATAGCGAAGTGGCAGCGAGCCTACGGGGAAAGAAGTAAGTCGCCAGGGGATCCCTGCAGGCTTGCTTTCGAGGCAGGAGTTGAGGTTGTGATGACGGATGCCTCTGGGTCAGAACGATTGAAGCGAACCAAGGATATTTCTGAGAGTACACCGCCTTCATCTCTTCCGGATCACCTGATCCGGGCTACGGCGGCGGAGGGCAAGATTCGGGTGGTGGGCTTGGTGTCCACCCAGGCAGTCCAGGAAGCGCGGGAGCGGCACAAGCTCTCCTATGTGGCGACAGTGGCGCTGGGGCGGGCTATGAGTGCAGCCCTGTTGCTGGCGGCCAACCTGAAGCGACGCCAGGCGCGGATCAACCTGCAACTGAAGGGAAATGGCCCCTTGGGCGGCATCTACGTAGATGCCGGCATGGACGGCACGGTACGCGGCTATGTGAGCAACCCTGCCATTGAACTTCCTCTCACCCCTGAGAGCAAGTTGGATGTGGGTCAGGCCGTTGGGCGTTACGGCTACCTCCATGTGCTGCGGGACTTGGGCTACGGCCAGCCTTACACCAGTGCTGTGGAACTGGTTTCGGGAGAGGTGGGAGATGATATCAGCTACTACCTCTCCTCCTCGGAGCAGATCCCTTCGGCAGTTCTTTTGGGGGTGAACCTCGATTCCCAGCGGGTGCGCGCCGCCGGTGGAGTGCTGATGCAGCTCATGCCGGGAGCGCCAGCCAGTCTGATCCCGGAGATGGAGGCCCGTTTGGCCAAAGTAGAGGAATTCAGCCCAATGCTGGCCTACGGCGGCGGTTTGCGGGAGCTGTTGCAAATTTGCCTGGGCGACTTGGATCTCAAGATCGCGCCGGAGGTGCGCACCATCCGCTTCTATTGCCAGTGCAATTCCGACCGGGTGAAGGGGGCGCTGCGCATGTTGGGGCGGGACGAGCTCATCGACATGATCCGCACCGATAAGGGAGCAGAGGCGGTTTGCCAGTTCTGCAACGAGGTCTACCGCATCTCAGAGGATGAGCTGCGCTCGATTGTGGCGGAGATGTCGGCAAACCCATAGCACCCCGTGATGGCAGAATAATCGCCAGGTACGGGATCCCTGCTCTCCTATGTCCTCTGAGCCTGCTGCCCCTGAGCTCTCGGTTGTCATCCCCTGCAAAAATGAGGCGGACAACCTGGAACATTTGTTCGAGCGCCTGCGCCTAACCTTGGATCCGTTGGGGATCCCCTACGAGATCATCTGTGTCAACGACGGCAGCGAGGACGACACGCTGGAAAAGCTGATCGCTTTCCATCGTCAGGATCCCCGCATCAAGGTGGTGAACCTCTCCCGCGGTTTTGGCAAGGAAATTGCCCTCACCGCCGGCTTGGACTACGCTGCGGGCAGAGCCGTTGTGCCCATCGACGCCGACCTGCAGGATCCCCCGGAGTTGATCCCGGAGATGCTGCAGCAGTGGCGGCAGGGGTATCAGGTGGTGTATGCGGTGCGCCGCAGCCGCCGGGGAGAGAGCTGGCTCAAGCGCTTGACGGCCAACGGGTTTTATTGGGTCATCGACCAGCTCAGCCAGGTGCGGATCCCGCGCAATACCGGGGACTTTCGGCTATTGGATCGGCAGGTGGTGGACGCCATCAGGCAACTGCGGGAGCGCACCCGCTTTATGAAAGGGATCTTTGCCTGGGTGGGCTATCGTCAGGTGGCCATTTTTTACGACCGCGCCCCCCGTTTTCGCGGCAAAAGCCAGTGGAACTACTGGCGGTTGTGGAACCTGGCCATAGAAGGCATTACCTCTTTTAGCTCTTGGCCGTTGCGGGTGTGGAGCTATCTGGGCTTGGGGATTTCCGTGCTGGCTTTGCTGTACGGCCTTTTTCTGATCATCCGCACTTTGCTGTTTGGCTCTGATGTGCCCGGCTACGCCTCTTTGGCGGTGATGACCTTGTTTTTGGGCGGGATCCAGTTGATCAGCCTGGGCGTAATTGGAGAGTATCTGGGCCGCGTTTTTGAAGAGGTGAAAGGCCGGCCACTGTACCTAGTCCAAGGCGCCTTTGGGTTCGAGACCTCAGGACATTCGCCTTCTCCAGGATCCTATCCTGTTTGCAGCTCGGGCTCGCTGCCCACTCAAAAGCCGGGATGAAAAGCTCTTATGCTCTTATTCCCACCTCATTTTTCTGGGTTCTGCGTCCGGCATATTCTTGGTACTCGCGCACAAAGATCTCCTGCATCTCTTTCTGGGAAAGCTGGATTCCTTGGATTTCGGCGCGGGCGATGGCCTTCATCAGCTCAATATAGGCCAGGCCAAGGGAAAGGGTCAGGGTAGCGGCTGTGGTGGATTGGATGATGCCGCCTGCCAGGGATCCCACGCCGGGGATCAGCTTCAGCAGGTTCGAGACAATGGCCCGCCCGGTCACCACTGCGCCCCCAACGCCTGCCAAAGCCGCCATCAAAGAGTAATAAAAAGAAGGGGAAGCTTTGTAGCCGAAGATAAAGCTGATATTGGCAATCATGCCAATCTGAGCAGCCACCAACAGAGGGGCATCGGCAAAAGGAAGGGGGGTTGCCCCAATAAAGGCCGCGCTGGCCACATAGCCCGATACATACTTAAAAGCAGCATCGGCTTTGAGATCTACCCGCAGCAATTGCTGGCGGATAAAGGCAAGGCGAGCCACTTCCGGCAGCAGCTCCAAGGTGCAGCCGATCAGATGCTCCAGCCCGTGGGCGGGGATGGTGAGTTGCCGGTTAATGACCTTGTCCTTAGCCAAAAGAGGAACAATGTAGCGAACAGGGAGATTTTGGCGCTGCAAATACTGGAAAAACTCGCTCTCTTCCGGATTGGGGTATTCCAGGCATTGAGTTAAAACCAAGATGACCGGCACATCTTTGAGTTCCAGTTCCCTCAGCCACCTGCGCTCGGTTTCCTCCAGCCGCTTCAGCTCGTGGTGGATGCAATACCAAACAATGTGAATGTGATGTTCAGGATCCTTGAGGCGCAGCTCGTCGATTAGTTGGGCCACCTCGAGGCGGATCTGAGTATTCTGCTCGCCGGCCAACTCCATGCCAGGCGTATCGTAGATGGTGATCGGGCAACCTTGCTTGGAATATTGGCGAATGTGGCGGGTGACGGGGCTGCCGACGCCGGTGCGGGCCAGCTCATCTTTAAACACCGCGTTGACCAAAGTGCTCTTGCCCACCCCGCTTTTGCCGATCACCAGGACGTTGCAATGGCCCATTTCGGCCTCCGCTTCCAGCAGGCTCTGTTTGAACAGGTGGCGTTTGAACAGGTGGCCGGCCGAATCTTCTAGATCTCCCTGTTGCCCCCGAGCTCGCGCAACCGTTTGATGGGTTAGGCGAATCAGTTTTTCTATCCAGGAGCGGCTTTCCGGCTCCGTTTGAGACATGCTCCATCCCCAAGTACGGGATCAACTGGGCTAACGCTCCCAGTCTAGTGTAAATCGCGAAGGGATGCGACTCCTCCCTGACCGGCCCACCGGTTTTGCTACAACCAGCACTTTATTGAGAGCTGTTCACAAGAAGCGCCGAGTTGGACTATGCTGGGGTGGGGACAGCCCCAAGATCTCCTGGATCGACTCAATCAAGTAGACTGGGTAGATAGCTGTGTCCTCTTTACCTTGGAGAACCTTGCCCTATGTCCGAAACCGCAACCTTGCGCCAGGCCTTCAACAGCGTGCGCAACAACCCTGTCTCCCTCGGCCTGGAGGTGACCCAGCCGATCTGCGAGGGGATGAACGCCCTTCTGGCCAGCTTCCAAGGGTTGTACTTGCAATACCAGAAGCATCACTTCGTAGTGGAGGGCACCGAGTTCTACCCGCTGCACCAGTTATTCAAGGATCACTACGAGCAGGTGAGGGAACATGTTCACGACCTGGGAGAACGCCTTGAAGGTCTAGGGGGTGTGCCGGTAGCCACCTTTGCCACCTTGGCTCGCCTCTGCTGCTTTACCCCTGAGCCGGATGGCGCTTTTGAGGCGCGGCAAATGCTGAAGAACGATCTGGCCGCGGAGCAGGCCATCATTGATCTGCTGCGGCGTCAGGCCGCTCAAGCGGAAAGCCTAGGGGATCGCGCCACCCGCTACCTCTACGAGCAGATCTTGCTGAAGACGGAAGACCGGGCCTTCCACCTCAGCCACTTCCTGGCCAACGACAGCCTGGTGTTTGGCTTGATGGACGGCAGAGCCTAGTCGGGATCCAGGGCAGGCCCGTCAGGTCGGCGAGCCTGCTACCCTCTCTGCGCTGGCTTTTGTTTTTCTTGTAAGCATTTATTGAGAACTACTCTCCCTAGTAGCTTTCCAGGTCTACTCTTATTGATGAGGCGTTGCTTCTGGCCATGAACTTTGTATCTTCTGGGAGCGGCTATTGTTTGCAGATCCCCTTGGGGGAGCGCTGGCGCATTGGGCGGCGGCTGGTGGAGTTGGGGATCCCAGCGGTTTGTACGGGAGAGGGTCATTTGCAGGTGCAGGTGGACACGCCTTTGGCTCTGGTGCAGGTGCGCAGCGTGATCCGCCAATACACGGCGCGGCGGCGGGAGTTATTGGACAGCCTAGAGATATGTTGGCAGCTCAACGCTGGGGGACAAGATGAGCAAGTTGGCTAAGCAAAGGATCCCGTTTGAGGCAGAGGGCCAGTTCCTGGGATTTCTTCCCGATAAGGATGGCAAGCTCAAGTACTTGCGCTGGCAGGCCGGGGCAGAAGTGTTTGCCGGCAAGATCCCCAAGCCGCTGCGTTCTGAGCTCTACCGCAGCCTCAAACCCGGAGATAGGCTTCAGATCGCCGGGGAGCGGGAGGTGGATCCATTCAAGGGGCGAGAGAAATGGGTGCTCTGCCGCGTGGTTCCTGTCCAGGCTTCCCCCAAGGCCGCTCCCGGAGCGGAGGAAGGGAGGAAAGGCGTTGTCTTGGTCTGTCAGAAGTCTGATTGCTGTCGGCGGGGGGCGATGGCGGTGATGCAGGCTCTGCAGGCCCACTTGGCGGCCTACCCGGAGACCATCCGGGTGCAGGGAGTGGGCTGCATGAAAGATTGCAAACGGGGGCCCAACGTGGTGTTCCTGCCCGACAAGGCTCGCTACAGCGGCGTTTCTCCGCAAGGGATCCCGGCTTTGTTGCAGCGGCACTTTCCGCTGGCAGACCCAGTTCCTTCTCCTTGAGCGGCAACGTCGCCTGCTGCTAAGGGATCTAATCCTGGACGCAGACAACCTGCTGGGTTTGGGCAGACCGCTCGGCGGCCTCGGCCACAGCTAGGGCGTGGAGTATCTTCTCCGGATCCACGTAGAGAGGGCTGCCGCAGCGCAGGTGAGCCAGCACCATGCGGGTATCTTGCTCAAACAGGCCGTGGCGAGATCCGGTCTCCAGGGGATGGGCGCTGCCAGGGCGCAACAGGGTCGCCTCTTCGCCGTTGATCAGCAGGCCCCCCCGCTGGCCATGGAACTCCAATAGGCGCTGGGAGCACCACAGGGAGTCCCCTTTGCCATAGGTCAACACCGCCAGCAGCCCACTGGCAAAACTTAGGTGGGCTGTGCAGTAGCAACTGCTGTAGCGGTGGGGCAAGTCTGGACCGTCGTAGCGCAGTTGACAGCTCACCCGCTCTACCTTTCCCAACAAGTCCACCAGGCGGTGGATGCGGGAGACAGCCCCTGTGAGGGGGAAGCCAAACTGGTCGGGCCGATAAGTCCAGCGGTCGGGGGCAGGGTGGGTGGCAGTGAGGGTAATGTAGCGAACGGCAAACAACTTGCCCAGCCCTGCCAGCTCCCGTCTCAGCAACTGGTGAACGCCGCTGAGGAGCTCTATGTGCTCTACGTGCAACAGCAACTGCCGTTCCGCTGCCAATTGCACCAGGGAGCGAGCTTCGGCAACGCTCAGGGCCAGGGGATATTCCACAACGGTGTGGATCCCGGCCTCCAGGGCGGCACGGGCGATGGCCGCATGATCCCGATTGATGGTGCTAACAAACACCAAATCCAGCGGCTGCTCGCAGAACAGGGAAGACCAGTCGGAATAGGCCGCCGCCCCAAACTCGGCGGCAAAAGCAGCACTTCGCTCAGGGGTTCGGCCAGCAACTGCCACAATCTGCACCTGCCCATCTTTGCGCAAGGCTTCTGCCCGTGAGCGAGCTGCATAGCCAGTGCCAATGATCCCCACCCGCAAGGCCTGTTTCCTTCCCCTGCTTGTCTCTTTCTGTAGCATTACACAAAAGGATAGCTTGGTAGCCCCGTACTTGGGTGCGAGGCGGAAAAGCCCTTGAGCCACTTTAGTTGCTTCTTTTAGTACAGAGCTTCTCCAGGAAAACGACCTACTGCGGTGCAAAACCCGCGCGGCAATAACTAACCTGGAGGAACTTAAGTCCGAAGTAAGCAGAACTTTGAGGTTATGCCTCAAAGGACTGTCTAGGGGCGTCTTGACAGCGCCTTTGCGAGTCCATTTTGGGCTGCGTAAGAATCCCCTGGGTGGGAGTGTCAAAGAAGAGATCCCTTCCACCACCGCCCCAGGGATCTCCCTTTCTCCAGCTTGTTGGGGAAAATCCCTGGCTCCAGCC
>NZ_AXUX01000001.1:2094300-2116025 GCF_002760475.1 Synechococcus sp. 63AY4M2
CCCACCCGCAAGGCCTGTTTCCTTCCCCTGCTTGTCTCTTTCTGTAGCATTACACAAAAGGATAGCTTGGTAGCCCCGTACTTGGGTGCGAGGCGGAAAAGCCCTTGAGCCACTTTAGTTGCTTCTTTTAGTACAGAGCTTCTCCAGGAAAACGACCTACTGCGGTGCAAAACCCGCGCGGCAATAACTAACCTGGAGGAACTTAAGTCCGAAGTAAGCAGAACTTTGAGGTTATGCCTCAAAGGACTGTCTAGGGGCGTCTTGACAGCGCCTTTGCGAGTCCATTTTGGGCTGCGTAAGAATCCCCTGGGTGGGAGTGTCAAAGAAGAGATCCCTTCCACCACCGCCCCAGGGATCTCCCTTTCTCCAGCTTGTTGGGGAAAATCCCTGGCTCCAGCCCTCTCCACTTAGCTCCCAAACACGCTGACAATGCGGCGCATCGCCTCCTCCACGTTGGCGCGGCTGTTAAAAGCCGACAGGCGCAGATAGCCCTCGCCGGCGCTGCCAAAGCCCGATCCGGGAGTTCCCACCACATGGCAGGTGTGCAGCAGCTTGTCGAAAAACTCCCAACTGCTCAGTCCTTCCGGGGCTTTTACCCAAACATAGGGAGCGTTGACGCCGCCGTAGGCTTGGAGGCCGGCTTTGGCCAACTGCTCACGAATGATGCGGGCATTCTCCAGGTAAAACTGCACCAGAGCCCGCACCTGCGCCTGCCCCTCCTCAGAGTAGACAGCCTCGGCCCCTCGCTGCACAATGTAGGCCACGCCATTGAACTTGGTGGACTGGCGGCGATACCACAGGCTCCACAGATCCACCCAGGAGCCATCGGCAGCTTGGCCTCGCAGCGACTTGGGCACCACGGTAAAGGCGCAGCGGGTGCCGGTAAAGCCAGCCGTTTTGGAGAAGGAGCGGAACTCGATGGCACATTCCCTGGCCCCTGGGATCTCGTAGATGGAGTGCGGGATCCCGGGCTCGGTAATGTAGGCCTCGTAGGCAGCATCGAAGAGGATGAGCGAGTTGTAGGCGCGGGCATAGTCCACCCAGGCCTGCAGATGCTCCCGCGTGGCGACTGCACCAGTGGGGTTGTTGGGAAAGCAGAGGTAGATGACGTCCACCTTTTGCTCGGGCAGGCTGGCGGTGAAGTGGTTTTCCGCCGTCAGCGGCAGATAGACCAGGCCCTCGTATTCGCCCCGCTCGTTGGCCGGCCCCGTATGGCCGGCCATCACATTGGTGTCTACATAAACCGGGTAGACGGGATCCGTGATGGCAATGGTGTTGTCGTGGCCGAGAATATCCAGGATGTTGCCGCAGTCGCACTTGGAGCCGTCGGAGATGAAGATCTCAGAGGCGTCGATGTCGCAGCCGCGGGCCTGGAAATCGTGGCGGGCAATGGCCTGGCGCAGCCACTCGTAGCCCTGTTCCGGCCCATAGCCGCGGAAGGTGGCCCGCTCCCCCATCTCCTCCACGGCCCGGATCATGGCTGTTCGGCAGGCTTCCGGCAGCGGCTCGGTGACATCGCCAATGCCCATCTTGATGATCTGAGCTTCGGGATGGGCGGCGGCAAAGGCCTGCACCCGCCGGGCAATCTCGGGAAAGAGATAGCCAGCCTTCAGCTTGAGGAAGTGGTCGTTGATCCTGGCCATAGGAGTTCAGCGCTGCTGAGCAAAAAGGAGCGTCGGCCCTTTAGTGTAGCCGAAGCCGGCCCCAACCCGCCCTCCCGACTGCAGGGCAGAGCCAGCCCTAGCGCCCCAGGCTATCCAGGCTGAAGGCGCCCACCGGCGAGGTTAGGTGAAACTCTCCCCGCTCTTGGGTCAGGCCCACCGGGCGGCTGGGAAAGGCCACCAGGATCCCTTCCAGGCGCAGGGACTCTGCCAGCGGATCGTAGGCCAGGCGCAGCTCGAAATCCCGCAGGTCGCGGCGCACCTCAATGCGGCGGATCCCTGCCTCCGTCAGGCCCAGGCGGAGCCGCCAGTGGTTTTGCCACTGCGTGCCGAGGGTGGCATCTAACTCCAGTCCATAGGTAGAGATCTGACCTAGCCGCGGATCGTAAACCGCCTGCAGCGCGTAGCTGATCCCTGGTTCATACACCTCCAGGCCAGAGCGTTGATCCCGGTTAAATGTGGTGCTGCTGCGTCCCCGATACTCCAGACGAACGGGTTGGAGCTGTCCCTGGTTCAGGTCGTAGGCCGTCTGCAACTGAATGTTGAACAGATCAGGGGTGGTGCTCCAGGTGAAGTTGGCGTTGAGGGTATCCCACTTCTGGGTGATGAAGTCGTAGCCAAGGCTGGTGTCCAGGCGCACCAGGTTTTTCACCTCTGCCTGCAGCTCCTGCAGGTTACGGGAGGCAATCGCTTCCAAGTCCTCCGGCGTGTCGTCGGGAAAAGTCAGGGCTATGGGCAGCTCGCCGGGCAGGTCATCTTCAAAGGCAAGGTAGCCGGGAGGCACGTTGGGCAGGAAGTCGCGCGGCGTAAAGAAGCTGATGCTGGCGTTGAGGCGATCCACATCCTTGGGGCTGGCGGAAAGGGTTTGAAAGGGCACAGAGTTGTTGCCGTAGAAGGTGCGGCTGTAGCGCAGGTCGATGGTGTTCCAGTCGGCAGGCTTGAGGCTGAGGCGGGGGTTGAGGCTGACGGTGGATTCCTGGTCGGGGGTTGAGTACAGGACTTGGGTGTAGTCGATCGAGCCGGGCATGAAGGTGATCCAGGGAGCCGGTTGAATGTCGTTGAATTGAAGGCTGGAGCGCAGCTCGTAACGATTGAAAAAGTTAAGGCCGGATCCCACTTCTCGATCCGGCTGTTGCTCTTGGGTCAGGGTGAGGGCGCTGCTGAGGGAGATATCGGGAGTGATGCGGAGGAGATCGGGATTGAAGGCCAGCTCGAAGTTGCGGCGCGGCTCGGTGTCGCCGTTGGAGCTGCTGTAGGCGCGGTAGGCCAGGCGATAGGTGCCGCCCCAGCCGGGTGGGGTGAGTTGGGCACCCAGCGTCAGCCGCGCGTCGGCAAAGTCTGGCCCATCCTTGACGCTCACCCGCTGGTTGTAGTCCAGCCGCAGATCCGATTGCAGCCAAGGCATGCCCCCATAGCGCTGGAGGTGGCTGAGGGTGAGGGGAAAGCTATAGGTGCCGTTCTCCTGGGATCCGGTGCGGCTGATGTTGAGGGTGGTGGTGGAGAGATCCCCCTGAAAGGTGGCGTTGAGACGGAGATCGGCGTTGTCGTTGCGCCCGCCGGCAGGGCGGTAGGTGTTGTCCAGGTTGAGGTTGAGCTGGCCCCACAGTTGGCCTTCTTGGCCGAGGATGTTGGCGGCGTAGAAGTCGAAGTTGTGGTCGAGGCGGAGGCGGCTGGAAAAGCGCCGCTGGTCGGCCTCGGTTACCAGGTAAAACTGGGCCCGCCCGTAGTTGACGCTGTCGGGGATGGGGAGGATGTAGTCGTGCAGAAAGCCGATGCCCAGGCCTTTCTTCTGCAGGACATCTAGCCGCAGGCCGCCGAAGTTGTATTCGTCGAAGCGGTAGGCCCAACTGGACTTGACAAACACCCCTTCCGCCTCGCTGCGTCCCGGCAGCACCCACTGGTGATCCCGCAGGCTGTAGATAAAAAGGGGCAAGTAGGCAACCTGCAGTCCCGCCCGCAGATCGCCCTCTGGGGTGAGCTCGCCGCCGGCAAAGACGCGGGCGTCGTAAACGATGACCCGGTTATCGGGAAACACTTCCACCCGATCCCCTTGTACGTAGTGGGTAATGGGCGGCTCCGGCGAGGTGGTGACGGTGGCCCTCTCGAAAAAGATCTGATCCCCCAACAGGGCGGTGGTCTCTTGGCTGCGCACAAAAACCTTGGTGCCCGGCTCCTCCCCCGGCAAGATCACCAGCGAGCTTTCAAATTGAGCGCTGCGACCGGGGATGTCCAGATCCAGGTTGCGCCCCTCAATTTGCCGGATGCCGCGCCCCTGGGGTCCAGGGGGCTGTTCCATCCGGAAGGGGCCGTCGCTGCGCAGGCGCCGTTCCCGTCGGTAAAACAACAGCCGCTCGCCGCTGATGCGGGTGCCGTCGGCCAACTGGATCTGGGCGTTCCCCTCGGCAATGCCCAGGTCTTGCTCGGCAAGGTAGCTGAGCACATCCCCACTGACGTTGATCTGAGCCGGGTCGAGGGGGATCTGGGCGGTGGCGGTGGCCGCCAGCTGCTGGCGAATCTGGGATCCCTGGCTGGCAGGCGGAGCGGCTTCTGGGCCGGTGGCGGGATCGCCCAGATCTCGCAACAGGGGGAACCGCTCCAACAACTGAGGAGCAAGGAGGGATCCGGCAGTGGGGGTGAATGCCTCAGTTCCGGTTTGAGCTGCCCTCTGAGTGCCGGTGGAAGAAGGGGCGCCGCCCCAATTCCAGTTCCCGCCGGCTTGCGGGATCCAGGTCGGGACTTGCTGCGCCACCGCTTCCGAACCAGGCCTCTCTTGCCCTTGAGCAGCGGCCAGGCTCTCGACGGTGGACCCTGGGGGGGGAACAGGCAAGCGCCTCGCTTCGTTGGGGTGCTGCCCAGGTTGCTCTTCTACCTGCAAGTCAGCAGCTTGGGAAGTTGCAGGCTGGGAGGAGCGAAGGGAGTCCAGAGTAGGAACAGCTGCCGTGGGCGTTGTCGATGAAGCAGACCGGGAGGACGGTGTTGCCTGAGCTTGGGCCTGCTGCGCCTGCCGCCGTGCATGGGCCGCCGCCCCTTCGGCCAAGAGCGGCTGCAGCCGCTGCCGGTTTAGCTCTTCCGGTGTGAGCGCTTTTTCGGGAGGGGATCCTTCAACAGGGGCCGAGGCGGGAAGAGGGGGAACGGAGGGAGCCGCTGTTGCTGCCAGGCGCGAGGAGGATTGGGCCTCGGCCAAGGTGATGGGATCCCCCAACAGGCTGGCGCCGGTGGGAGCAACCGGCTCTGAGCCAGGATCGCGGCTCCGCTGGGCCGCCCAAAAGCGCTGATAGCCCTCCAGATTGGTGGGCAGGGGATCCAACTGGGCAAAGACGGCCTCCCCCATCCCCAACCACAAGGAGCTGCCCCAGCACAGGGCCAACCATTTTGCCCAAGGGCTGAAGCCCTGCGGGAAGTTGCCGGATCTCACCGTAAAAACCGCCACAGTAGAGAGAAGCCCACCCCACCGAAAATCATATTCGGCAACCAGGCGGCCAGCCAGGGATCGATATGCTCAACTCGGCCCATGGCGCGTCCCAGGCTCATCAGTACATAGTAAATAAACACCAGGACAATCGCCAGCGCCACACTGCCGTAGCGGCCGGTCTGGCGCACCGTCTGCAGGCCCAAGGGCGCAGCCACCAAAATGGCAAAAAAGCTGGCCAAGGGAATGGCGAACTTGAGGTGGTACTCCGTCAGGCAGCGGGCCACATCAGCAGAAGGACGTTGCTCCGCTCGATATCGCTGGCACTGCTCCCACAGCTCTGCCGCCCGTTGCTCCTGGGGCACCTTCTCGGCGTACACCAGGCCCACCAACTTGTTGACGATGTTCAGCTCCATCTCCGCCACCTGGCCCTCGTAGTAGGTGCGCCCCCGCTCGTCGTAGCGACGGATCACCACGTCTTGCAGGTGCCAGGCTTGGCCCACCTGCTGCGCCGTTTGGGCCGAGATCACCTGTGGGTAGCGCAGGTGGCCGGTCTCGGCCTTGCGATCCAAAATCAGCAGATCGTGCATCCAGCCGGTCTTCGGGTCGATGGATCCCACATGAAACCAGAGGTCGTCGTCCACCCGCACAATTTCCTCCGAGTCAAACGGAAGGGCATCCTGGGCCAGGATGAGGTTGGTGTTCAGGGTTTTCACCTTTTGGTTGGTCTCTGGCACGATCACCTCGTTGGTCAACAGCGCCAGGCCGCTGACCAGCAGGCCGATGCAGAGCACCGGAATCAACACCTTGCGGTAGGGGATCCCGGCGGCCCGCAGGGCGGTGATCTCGCTGTCAGCTCCCATCCTGCCCAGAGTAAGTAGGGTGGCAAAGAGGCCGGCAATGGGGAAGGTGACCACCAAAATGGCGGGCAAGTTGAGGAGGAGAATGTGCAAAATTGTCAGGGGAGGGGCGCCTTTTTTCACCAGCAAATCGGCGTAGATAAAAAGCTGGTTGCCCAGCATCATCACCGTGCCCCCCGCCACCCCCAAAAAGAAGGGGCGGATCATCTCTTTGCAGAGATAAAACTCCAAAAAAAAGCCCCCCAACTTCAGGGATCCCCAAAAGCTCCCCGTCTGGGCAGAAGTTCGGCGCCGTTGACCCTTGGCCAGTGGGATGGTCATGTGGCTCTGTTACCTCAGGTGCACAAGCTCAGCCAGCTCTAGAGATCCAGACGACCCCCAGCTCCGCTGGGATCCCGTCAGAGGGCGTCGGTGATGCGGAATTGAAACATCCCCTGCTGCTGCTCGTCCCCTTCCACGGTGTACTCATCCCGCTCCAAGTTCAGGGTGACCAGCCTGCCGCTGAGGCGGTTGGCGCCCCGGCACATCTGATCCAGAGCATCGCGACCGGGCAGCGGTGCAGTGCTCTCGCGGGGAATCGGATTGAGCTCGCCGCGATCGCAGAGGAGGACGGGAGCCTGGTCGGCGGTGATCCTGAAAATCTGCCCTTGGTCGGAGTACTCGGCGCGATCCCCTTCGATGGCGCGGTTGGCCTGCACGATAACCACATTGCCGAAGAAGCGGGCATCGCCGCTGGCCTGATCGATCTCCACCCGGTCGGCGTAGATCACCGTCGGCTGGTCCACATCGGCCTGGGTCTGGGGGTTTTGCAGACGCCGCGCCAGCCAGTCCCCCTCGATCTGCTCGATCACCACCTCTCCCCGCAGCTCCACCTTCTCAGGGGTAATGGTGGCCTGGTTGGCCTTGGCCTTGCGCCCCCGCTGGATGAACTCGACGGCCTCGCTAAACTCCGAGGTGCCGGTACGAGAGTTGTAAACCAGGCGGGCGGCCCGCACTTCCGTTTCGGCTTGGCGCAGCTCCTCCGTCAGGGATCCGCCGCCAGGAGCTGGGGTAGAGGTGGCCATCTGCCGGTAGAGGACGTTTTCTTCAAAAAAGAAGATCTTGTCGCGGTGGTTGCCCTCCAAGCGGGCGGAGGTGAGCACCCGCCCAGGCTCGCGCAGGGTAACCCCCCCCGTCAGCAGGCTTTGGGATTCGCGGCGGCGGTAGGTGCCCTGGGCCGACTGGATGATGGTTTCCCCCTGGCGGATTTCCAGGTTGCCTTCCCCGCGAGCAATTTGCGTGTTGCGGTCGTAGGTGAGGCGGTCGGCGACGATGGTGACCTCCTGATCCTGCTGGGCTGGGGTCGCCTGGGGATCAGCCTGGGCCAAGCGCAGATCCGCCAAGAGGGGATCCCGGCTGCCGACATCGGCCACCTCCTGCAACACCACGCCGCCGGAGAGAATGCTCTGGGCCTGTCGGCGCAGGTAGGTGCCCTGAGGGGCGCGAATCTCGAGGCCGCCTTCGCGAATGCGCAGGTTCCCTTTCCCTTCGGCCACCTGGTTGGCCCGGTCGTAGGTGAGCTGGTCAGCGGTGATGATGGTAAAAGTGGGATCCGCCCCAGCGCTGGTCGGGTCGCTCATGGGCGCGGCTGCTGGGCGTGAGGACTCCGAATCCAAGGGCAACACCGTTAGCTTGCCCTGCTGGGCGCTGAGGAGGGCAAATTGGAAGTTAAACGAGCCGGAGCGGCCCTCTAGGATCATTTCTTGCCCTTTGAGGGTGAAGGCCTCCGGCACCTCGATGCGCTCTTCGGGGGTGATTCGCAGAGCACGGGTCAGAAGCAGGCTGCCATCCTCGCTTCTCACCTCCACCCCCTCATCCAGATACAACGCGTCGGCGGTGGCGTTGTAGCGGGCACGCTTGGCCTGCCAAATCATCCGCTCGCTGCTGGCAAAAAAGGGATCCGGCACCTCTTCTTGGCGGTCGGCGCCATCTCCGTAGAAGTAGCCGTGCGCCCCCTGCTCAAACACCTGTTGTCCAGCTCTTAGCTCCACCTGGTCGGCGATGAGACGCCAACGCCGCTGGCCCCCTCGACGACCCAAGATATCTACCCTGCGGCTGACGGAAAGGGGCTGATCCGGGGGAAGGGGCTCCACCTTTACCTCTTCGATGTCGATGGACAAGGCCCAGGCAACCAGAGCAGCCAAGAGGCCGGTTCCCAAGAGCGCCACCCCCAGGTTGGAATTGAAAAATCGCCGCATCCTGTTCTCGCCGCTGCCTTACGTTGATCCCTAACCCATGAGCCCCAGCGGGGCCAACACCCAAGCCGGCACACTAGGCTGTAGCTTATCGCAATTTGCGGGCCGCCTCGGCGGGATCCCGATCACCTCTAGGGTTCTGGCTTATCCCAGACGGCTGAGGATAAAGCCCAGCCCCAGAAACAGCCCCAGCCAAAAGTGGAGGCCGACGGCGATGAACTTAGAATGGCTGATCCGCTGCGGCTGGTCGTGATAGGCCCCCAGCAGGCGGGATAGCCGCACCGCAAAGGGGATCCCGGCAAAACCCAGCAACGTCCAAGCCGGAAAAGCCCCCAGCCCGACAAACAGCAGCAGCAGGCCAAAAATGCTGCCGCAGATCCAGGGGATGAGACGGGCGGAGCGCCGAGTGCCCAGGCGGGCCACCGGCGAGCGCTTGCCGGCAGCCAGATCGTCCTCCACCTGATGGAAATGGGAGCAAAACAAAATTAAGCTGGTGACCATCCCCACCACCAGTGAGGCCGCCAGGGCTGGCAGCGACCAGCTTTGGCTTTGGCTGTAGTGGGCGGCCAAAACCGCCAGCGGCCCGAAGCTCAAAAAACAGAGGAGCTCCCCCAGGCCGTAGTAGCCCAGGCGCAGGGGCGGCCCCTGGTAGGCGTAGCCCAGCCCGCAGGCCAGCAGCACCAATAGCAGCACCGTCGGATCCGATTGCCGCCAGCTCAGCCACAGGATCCCCGCCAGCCCCAAAGCCAAAAAGGCGTTGCCCACCCAAAACACCTGAACCGGCCTGCCCGTCAAGCTGACCAGCGAGTGGAGCTTGTTTTTGTCCACCCCCGTCTGGGCATCAAACACGTCGTTGCTGATGTTGACCCAAGCCAAAAGACAGATGGCGGCCCCCAGAAACACCGCCAAAACCCCCACATCCATCGCCCCTGACTGGGCGTAGGCGATGGCGGATCCCACCCAGATGGGCATGATCGCCACGCTGTACATGGGGGGCTTAAGGGCGGCCATCCACAACTGTCGCCGAGAGCGGCCCTCCCAAGTGCCCTTTTCCGCAAGCTGTACTGGGCTGGCCTTTGGACTCCTGCGCGTTCTCTTTGACGGTTCCGGCTGTGCGAGCATGTTGGATCTAGCTCTCTCTGGGTTCTGTGTTTGCTCTGTATTTGTTAGGTTAGGGGGCTTCTGTTCCCATCCCCAAGGATGCTAAGAAACCTTGCAATCCGTAAAGAAACGCCTGGGATCCGGCGCTGGCGAGCCTGAGCTGCCGGCTGCCCCCCTAATCTCATATCCTGAAACGCCTTTCTGCAGCTTCCCTTGCCGGTTGAGATGACGGTTGTCCTGTTTTCGGCCAAGGTAGGATCGTTCTCTTTTGCTTGCGCATGACTTCTTCTCTTTTCCCCTGGAAGGGTGGGTCCGGACGCACGAAATGGCCCAGAGCCTGGCCGCCCATTCACGCCTCTGCTGGGCCAGCAGAGGTGGAACACGCCTGGGATCCCCTGCTAGCGACCTGCCAAGAGATGGCGCGAGCGCGGGGGATCCCCCAGATTCTCAGCCTATCGCAGCCCATCTCAGGGCTAGATCCGCTGGCAGTGCTGACCCGGCAGTTGGGCTTGCTCCCCCCCAACCGCTCCTCTAGCTATTGCTATCTCTCCCACCAGGCGCAAGGGGAAAGGGTGCGGGTGCTGGGGTGGGGATCCCTGCGGCAGCTCGACCTTTCAGGAGAGGGGAGATTTCAGGCGGCACGGGCCTTTGTGCAAGCCCTACAGCCCCATGTCCACACCGCTCCTGGCAACCTAGAGTCCCCAAGCAGCCGTCAGGAGCGCCCTTTGTGCTTCTGCCGTTTTGGCTTTGCCCCCAGGAGCGGCGGGGGGGCAGCACTGGTCCTGCCGCGCTGGCAACTGTTGCAGGTGGGGGGGGAGCTGACGGTGGCGCGGCTTAACCTAGAAGTCGGCCCCGAAAGCGACCCGGCGGCCTTGGCTGGTCAGATTGCCGCTTTTTTTGCCCGCATGCAGCGTCTTTCCCAGGCTCCCTTGCCCGGTTGGGAGCTGCAGCCCCCTCTACCGGTAGCGGTAGCGGAAACACCTCTCTTGGCTCGCATTCAAAAAGCCCTGCAAGCGATTCAGGCGGGATCCCTGGAAAAAGTGGTGCTGGCAGAGGCTGTGGATCTGGCGTTGCCCTCCCCTCCCCCGATCCCTTCGCTGCTGGCCTATCTGGAGGCCCATCACCCCGATTGCAGCGTCTTCGCCTTTGCCCTGGAAAGCCAGAGGGATTTTCCTCCCCAGATCTTCTTGGGAGCCAGCCCAGAACGGCTACTGTCGGTGTGGCAGGGCCGGGTGCAGATCGATGCGCTGGCCGGCTCCGTCGCCCGCGGCGCCAACGGCCACCAGGATCGCATGTTGGCCGAGCAACTGCTCCGCAGCCCCAAAGACCGCCGCGAACACCAGTGGGTGGTGCGCTCGATCCAAGAGGCTCTGGGCCGGCTGGGGATGGAGCCCCGGATCTCCCCTCAGCCACGGCTGCGCCGTTTGGCCAACATCCAGCATCTGCAAACGGTGATCGAGGCCGAACTCCCTACGGAGGTGCATCTGTTCGACCTGTTGGCCCAGCTCCACCCCACCGCAGCGGTGGGAGGCTATCCGCAGCAGGCGGCGCTGCAGTGGCTGGAGCAGTGGGAGCCCTTTGACCGCTCGAGCTATGCCGCCCCGCTGGGCTGGGTGGACTTGCAGGGCAATGGCGAGTTGGTGGTTGGGATCCGCTCGGCTTTGATCGCGGGGAAGCGGGCCCGCCTGTATGCCGGCGCCGGCATCGTGGCCGATTCCAACCCCGCCCAGGAGCTGGCCGAGATCCGCCTCAAGTTGCATTCTCTGGCCCAGGCGCTGGCCTTGCAGCCCTTGCCCGACTAGATCCTCTCGATCCGGCAGGGGAGAGAGCTGCTCCAACTGCTTCGCAAACGGTTACAGTTAAGAAGCTGGCCCTTCCGTTGGCCTCGACTGCTCGGCAGCATGGTGACCCTGAATCCCACCCATTCCTCTCGTACGGCCGGATCCCGCGCGCAAGTGGGGCTCTGGCCCGGCCTGATCCAGCACTACCGGGACTGGCTCCCCGTCAGCTCCAGCACCCCCGTAGTGACGCTGCATGAGGGCAATACTCCTTTGATCCCCTCTCCCGCGCTGAGCCAACGGCTGGGGCGAGACTGCCAGGTTTACCTGAAGCTGGAGGGCCTCAACCCCACCGGCAGCTTCAAGGATCGGGGCATGACCATGGCAGTGTCCAAAGCCAAAGAGGCGGGGGCAGAGGCCATCATCTGTGCCAGCACCGGCAATACCTCGGCAGCAGCCGCTGCCTATGCGGCCAAAGGGGGCCTGCGGGCCTACGTGCTGATCCCAGATGGCTATGTGGCCAAGGGCAAGCTGGCCCAGACCCTGATGTACGGGGCCGAGATCATCGCCATCCAGGGCAACTTCGACCAGGCGCTGGCTATGGTGCGGCAACTGGCGGAAGCCTACCCGGTAGCACTGGTCAATTCTGTCAACCGCTTTCGGCTGGAGGGGCAGAAGACCGCCGCCTTCGAGGTGGTGGATGCCTTGGGGGATGCCCCCGATTGGCTCTGTATTCCGGTGGGCAACGCCGGCAACATCACCGCCTATTGGATGGGCTTTTGCCACTACTACCAGCGAGGCAAGGCTAGCCGCCGCCCGCGTCTCTACGGCTTTGAGGCTGCCGGCGCCGCTCCCATCGTTCTGGGCCGGGTGGTGGAACACCCGGAAACGGTGGCTACGGCCATCCGCATCGGCAACCCTGCCAGTTGGGTGAAGGCCAAGGCGGCAGTCCAGGCCAGCGGTGGCCGGGTGGATAGTGTAACCGACGAGGAGATCCTGGCCGCCTATCGTCTGCTGGCGGCGGAGGAAGGGATCTTCTGCGAGCCGGCCAGTGCCGCTGCAGTGGCTGGATTGCTGAAATGGCGGGATCAGGTGCCTGCCGGCGCCCAGGTGGTGTGCGTGCTCACCGGCAACGGCCTTAAGGATCCCGACACGGCCGCCCAACAGGGATCCGCCGCCATCCACACAGGAGTAGCCCCCGATTTGGCTGCTGTAGCCCGCCTGATGGGCTTTTAGCGCCGCTGGTCGTGGTTGTGCCACCTGGTAGTACCCCTGGATAAATGGGGTGCTGGCTCAAGTTGGCGACGAAGCCGAGAGGCGTCTCCTTCTCAGGTGGGCTACCTGGTAATTGCCGCCAGCGCCCGTAGAGGAGCCTTGGCTGAATTGGGAAGAGCTAGAGGACTTTTGGCAGTTGGTGGACAAGCTGCAACTGCCTGCGGAAGTGGTGAGACAGGTTTCTCAAGAAGTGGCAGCCGAGCTGGGGGATCCCGGCGTTCCCCCCCTGGAAGTCCTGGTGCAGGGGTTTACTCGTCACTGCGGCTAGAAGGCTGCGCGGGCGACTGATAGTTGCGGATGGCTCGCCTGACCAAAGTGAGAAAGGCATAGGCCCGTTGATCGTTGGGATCCAAGCGCATCACGGTTTGAAAAGCCGCTTCGGCCTGCCGCAGGACCTCGAGATCGAGTTGTCCATCCACCTCTGCTTCCAGTTGAGCCTTTTGCAACAGCAAGGCTCCCCGGTTGTAGTGGGCTGCAACATGGGTGGGATCTGCCGCCAACACGGCCTCCAGCTCGGCCAGTGCCGGATCCAGATAGCCACTCATGCCCAGCACCCAGGCCAGCTTGTAGCGAGCTTCGGTGTGCGCGGGATCCTCGGCAACTGCCCGGCGAAAGGCCTGGATGGCAGCCGGAAAATCGCCTGCCTGAACCGCCGCAATGCCTTCTTGGTAACTGTCGCCGGCCATAGGCAAGGTTGGGCTCGAGTCGAGGGATCCCCAATCTGCAGCTTAGCCCTTTCCAGACAGGATCTCCCAGTTTTCTCAGCGCCTTTTCCCCCCTGGGCCTGCCATCTGCGGCAGGGGAAACTGCATCAGCAGGAGATCTGAGACTGCGCGAAGCCTGCTCCGGTCGAACTCTGCCCCTTCCTAGGATGAACATAGCCACTGATTGTCAGGTGTGAACTATGAACGCCAAACTGGTCTTCCTGCCGCTGGCTTTGGGGCTGTCGATGGCTCCGGCCACCGCCGTTTTCCCGCAGACCCTGGGCCTCTACCCCCCGCTGCAAAGGCTAAAACTGGCCGACAATCGGCTGGAAACCGGCACCCGCTCCATCATCGTCAACCCAGTGCCTTCCAACTTGCAGGTCAACCTGGAGCTGGATCGGCGCGGCTCTAACCCCATCTACCGGCCCGGCGAGCCGATTGCCATTACCGTGAGCACCAATCGCGACGCTTACGTCTACCTCTTCAGCATCCAAGCCGATGGCCGCACCCATTTGATTTTGCCCAACCGCTTCTCGGGTGGAAACGAGTTTTTGCGGGCCGGCGAAGCGCGCACCTTCCCGCCCCCTGGTGCCCGCTACCGCCTGACCATCGCCCCGCCCTTTGGCCAAGCCCAAGTATTGGCGGTGGCCTCCCTCCGTCCCCTCAACTTCCAGGAGATTGCCTCTTTTAAGCAGGGTGGCTCCTTTGCCAATGTACGGGTACGGGGATCCCAACTGGGCGATGCCATCGCCCGCGCCATCGTCGTCGAGGAGATCCCTGCCACCGAGTGGGTGACCACCACTCGCTTCTATCGGGTTGCACCGTGGTGACCCCGGCAATGGAGATCCCAGACCCGCCCTAATCCCAGAGTCTGGAACCGACAGCCAAGCAGGCTTGTCTTGCCGCTGCCGGCCTAGACCGAGCCGAAGCTGAGGCCTAGGAGAAGAACAGCCGCCAAGCTCACCACCAGCATTAGACCAGCAGGCAGAAATTGGCCGGTTTTGCGGTAGCGCAGGGCAAAGAGAAGGGATCCCAGCACCGCCGTCCCCAAGCCCAGACCCAGCCCCCAGCGGGGATCTGTTCCCAGTAGCCCGTAGCTGACGCCGCTGAGGGCGGCCCCCACCAGGCCGCTAATTAACGACTTGGAGCTTCTGCCTTTCACATAGCCGACGACCCCGCCTAGCAAAAGCAGCGCTCCATAGACGAGCAAAGTCATCTGTGCGGCCATCATGGCTGGGAAAAACCCCCCTAGCTCGGTCTAGTCGACAACAATTTCACGAATCAAGGGCAGGCGGATGCTGATGTAGCGGTTGAGAATTGAGGCATCGACGTTGCTGAGGGCATGTTTTTTTTGGCAAGCACTCAGAAGCAGATTCACCAAGTCATCGTCGCGCTGATTGAGCCAATCTGGCCTGCCGATCTCGCTGACCAAAGACCAGAACTGGCGTACCATTTCAGGGGTCATGGCATCCATTGTGTAGGGTAAGGGCTGAACTGCGAAAGTGCAAGAGAAAGAGGGGTCTAGGCCATCGATCCCATTCTAGGGAAAACGCCCTGTCCATGAAGGCAACATTTCAGCTCCGTCACAACTTAGGATAAGATGTCATGCTTTCCCATAAACCTCAGCAAACCCCAACCAACCCTGCTTCAGAAGGCTCTGAACCAGAAGCTTCCAGCGCTAATAAAATAAAGCAATAATGACTCTTGCCCAATCTCGACATCGGCATCAAAAGGCTTACAGGCAGACCGGCCAAAACTTCTCAGGGAAGGCGCAGAAGCTTGGCAGGCCTGGACGCTAGTGCAGGGCGTACTGCAACCCATAGGCTCCTTCTTCTCCTGGTTTGTGGGTGTTGGCCCGGAGGGTGTAGGCGCCGCTGCGAGGCAAAAAGGCAATTATCAGGGCATCGCTGCCGCCGCCTTGGTCGTCATCCCAAGCCATCACCTCTCCCTCCGGGTCCAACAGTTGCAAAAAGGCATCGAAATCAGAGCTGGCCATCGAAGCGAGTAGGATCTGGCCGACCCGGGCAGCGATGGGGTGTTCTTCCATCCAACTGCCGTCTTCAGGGTGTTGGGCGGATCCCTTCTGCAGACGGCCCGACACCGTTTGCTGCCAATCGACCTGGGCCAGCCGGTAGGTCAGCCGGTAGGTGCCAGTGGATGCCGGCTTGAAGCTTGTGGCCCGCAAGGTGTAGGTGCCTTCCTGCAGCAGCCGCACCGCCAAGAGGGCATTAACATCTGGGCCGGAGTCGTCGTCAAAGCCGATTACCCGCCCTTGGCCGTCCACCAGCTCCAGGTAAGGGTCAAAGTCTTCGCTCTCCAGGGCGGCGATCAGGATCTGGCCCGCCTCGGCGGCCACAGGGATCCCATCCCAGTAGCTGCCGTACTGGGGGCTGACCTCGTCCCCCCCTTCAAGAGTTCCTGTCAGGGTTTGGCTGCCTCTCCACAGGGGAGAGGGAGTCAAGGCGGCTCCCACTTGTGTGCTCCCCTCTCCCACGGGGTTCAACAGCCGACAGCCGCTGGCCAACCCCAAAGCCACCCAAGCAAGGGCCAAACGGGATCCCCAACCGAGGAAAAACCCAGAACTAGAACATAAGCTCGACATCCAATCGACGAGGATCCGTCTAGAGGGAATGGAGACCACAGACTCAATTCTACTCCTTGGGCGGAGCCCGGCCAGGGACGGCAATTTACAGAGCATCCCAAGCTTGCAAGACGGCCTCTAGGGCCAACCGCCCGTGGCTGAGATGGGTCCCCCCCTGTAAGTAGACGATGTAGGGCTCGCGCATTGGCCCATCGGCGGAGAGCTCGGCGCTGCTGCCGGCAACAAAAGTGCCCGCCGCCATCACCACCGGGTCGGCATAGCCGGGCATCACTTCTGGGATCGGGGTGAGGTAGGAATCCACTGGCGAGCTGCTTTGGATAGCGCGGCAAAAGGCCTGCAACTTCTGCGGGGATCCCAGTTGAATGGCCTGGATGATGTCGGTGCGGGACACCTGGGGTGACGGGGAAACAGGATAGCCCAGATCGTGGAACACCTGGGCGGCCAGATGGGCGATCTTGACCGCTTCGGCCACCATCTGTGGAGCCAAAAACAGCCCCTGGAACAGCAGGCGATTGAGATCGAAAGTTGCTCCCCCTTCCGAGCCGATCCCTGGCGCTGTCAGCCGGCAGGCAGCCTGCTCCACCAGCTCGGCCCGCCCCGCCACATAGCCCCCCGCCGGGGCCAGGGTGCCGCCTGGATTTTTGATTAGGGATCCAGCAATCAAATCTGCGCCCACGTGGGTGGGCTCTTGGGTTTCCACAAACTCGCCATAGCAGTTATCGACCAAGACCACCACCTCCGGGTTTTGTGCCTTGACGATCTGGATCATCTCGGCAATCTGGGCGATGGAAAAGCTGGGACGCCAGTCATAGCCACAGGAGCGCTGGATGTGAACCAGGCGGGTTTGCGGTTTGAGGGCCGTTTTCAGGGCCTGCCAATCGACATCTCCTTCCCGCAGATCCAACTGACGATAGGTAACGCCGAACTCCCGCAGGGATCCCCGCCCCGATCCCCGCAGGCCGATCACCTCCTCCAGAGTGTCGTAGGGGGGGCCGGTGATGGCCAACAGCTCATCCCCCGGCCGCAGCACGCCAAACAGGGCACAGGCAATGGCATGGGTGCCAGACACCATTTGCAGCCGCACCAGCGCCGCCTCACAGCCCATGATCTGGGCAAACACCCGATCCAAAACCTCTCGTCCCCGGTCGTCGTGACCATAGCCCGATACGCCGGCAAAGTGATGGGATCCCACCTGCTGGTCGCGGAAGGCCTGCAGCACCCGCGCCAGGTTCTCCCTAAGGACCCTATCTATCGCCTGAAACTGATCCTGCAAAGCTGCTTCTGCTTTGTCCAAAAGCTCCTTCGCTTTCCAAGAGATCTCTCTGACCACCGGGTCCACCCCACTTCTTCTAAGCAAACCGGCCTTCCGGCTAGCAGGTCGGCCACAGAGGCCAAAAACGGCTTTTCAGACCTGCTCTTGGTAACGATATTTCTACGGGATCCCTATCTTATAAAAAGCTTAACTTCAGTCAACATCTCTTCATTCTCCCTTTCAGTCTCTGTCTGAGCTGGAAAAAGCACCCTGGCTCACCAGGTTGTATAATGGCCACAAGTTCTGTAAGGAGAAAAGAGAAAAGATAGCAATAAACAATAAGGAGATGCTCGCCCTGAGAGCAGAGGTCGATTCAGCAAGTGCTGATTCTCTCTGTTGAATTTAAGTTTAGTAAAAGCATTTTCGGCAGAACCTATCTGTGTAAGTTCTGCCACTAAGTTTGCCCTTTTCGAGCAGTCTGGAGACCTTCTCCACTTGAATTTGGAGTTCCGAATTCAGGGAACCTCTCCTTGCCTGAGAAGTGGTGCTGGCTCCCAATCCCTTAAAAATGAAGACGGCCTAAATTTATTCTTAACCCCTGAACCAGATCCCTGGGGGAGATGTTAACTTAGACTTAACCCAAGAGGTTAGTGCCGATGCCAAAGCCGATCTTCATCTTCTGGCGTAGCCCTTTCTGCAAGTTGCCGGGCCGCGATCATGCCTGAGGTGGGGGCTGTTTCCTAGGGATCCTTTGCGAGGGTGAGGCGCTAACTTTAGGTGTAAACTGACACAACCGGGAGAGTACCCATGACTAAGCTTGTGATCCAAGGGAAAAACGTCGAGATTACCGACGCCATCCGCAGCTACGTTCAAGAAAAAATCGAGCGGGCTGTCAAACATTTTGCCCAGATCACCAGTGAAGTGGATGTCAATCTATCGGTAGCCCGTAACCCCCGCATCAGTGCCAACCAATCTGCCGAAGTTACCGTCTACGCCAACGGCACCGTCATCCGGGCGGAGGAAAGCAGCGAGAACCTCTACGCCAGCATTGACCGCGTTGCCGACAAGCTGGCCCGCAAGCTGCGCAAATATAAAGAACGCAACGGCGTTCACCGCATCCGCCATTCTCCCAAAACCTCGGTGGCAGTGGCCCAGCAGCCCCTCACCGATCCTCTGAATACAGAACGGCAAGCAGAGCTGCCCCCTGAGGTGGTGCGCACCAAGTATTTCGCCATGCCTCCCATGACAGTTCAGGAGGCGCTGCACCAGTTGGAGCTGGTGGATCATGATTTTTACGTGTTCCGCAACATCGAAAACGGCGAGATCAACGTCATCTATGTCCGCAAGCACGGCGGCTACGGGCTGATCCGCCCCCATCCCTAGAGGAGACCCTGCGGGCTTTCTTGTTTGCCTTAGGTCTCAGGGGCAGCGCCTGCTGGATCAGGTGGATGAGCTGCTTGAGATGGTGATGCAGCAGGAGATCCTGCCAGTTGCGAGGCGAGACCGATCCTTGGCTTGGCCAGCCCTAGGCAGCTTTGCCCTCCTCTTTAATTCCCGCCTTCTTCCAATCGTAAAAGCTGCCCTCACCCCCAGCCCCTCTCCCACAAGGGAGAGGGGAAAGTCAGGGATCGGCCAACTAGATGTTGGGGAGCCGTTTGCACCGTGGCTCCCCGACCAAGAGGGCCTCGAAGAAAAGAGAAGGGAGAGGGCTCTATTCTTCAGCGGCGGAGAGGCTCCCCAACGGCCAGCACCTGCTGCAGGAACTGATCCTGGTGCTGGCGCAAGACGCCCAGATCCGGGCCGTGGTTGAGTAAGACGAAACGGGTGCCATCCGGAAGCTGCCCCACCATCATCAGTCGGTTGGCGGCAGAGCCCACCTGGGCGATCGTGCCCGGGGGCAGAGCGCGGAGCTGCAAAGGGCTGTGGCCGACCCCGGCCACTGGCAGGACACGCCTGGGATCCCCGTCTGTGGCCTCAAGCAGATGTTCCCACAGATGGGCCAGGGCGCGGGGGGAGAGGTACAGCTCTTGCCCGCCTGGGCCAAGGCGAATTTCCAACTGGGCAGGGGCCAGTTTGGGATCCAGATGGGCAACCGGCTGAGCTACCAACCGCTGCTGCAGGTACTCCAGCAGGGCTGTTCTGCCTGCCAGCTCCGCCAACAGGGCTTCTGCCATGGCCCGATCGTTGCCGCCGTTGAGGATTTGTAGCAGGGATCCCAGGCGCAGCGAGGTGTAGCCGGCCAGGCAATGGATCTCCTCCGGCAGCTCCCTTAACGTTGACCCGGAGCCGCCGAGGGTCACAGGATAGGGCCCCTGGGGATCTCGGAGGAGCTCGGCAAGCCGGCGGGCGCTGGCCAGAGAGTCAGGCTGACCCAGCAAGCGGAAGGGGGGCACCACCTTCACCTCGCCGTCGATCTGGCGAATGCCGAGGTTGTGCAGGTGGCGGGCCAGCTCGGCCACATTGGCCTCCCGGAAATAGGGATCCCCGCCGCCCACCACGACCAAGTCTCCCGTCAAGCGCTGGCCGGAGCGGTGGCTGGTGGTGTAGAAGCGAGTTTGGAAGCGATACTCATAGCCCCACTTTTCCAGCGCCATCAGGCTGAGGGCCAATTGATCCAAAGCCCCCACCGGCAAAGGCCGATCCAGCAGGTGCTCCGCCAAGAGCTCGCCTTCGGCTGTCCAAAGCAGGATCCCCTGTTGAGAGAGCGCTCCCCCTTGGGCCGCCAATCCCTGCAAAAAACCGGACAAGGCCACGGCGTAGGGGGAATCCTGCCACTGCGACGATTGCCCACGGGGCCACCAGGGGGGAAGGCCGGGCGTGCCACTGGGGGAAGGCAGCGGCGGCGGCGGGGTGGGGATGGGGGGGAAGGGGTTTTGCGCCGCTGCTGTAACCTCAGCCTGGACACCCTGAGAGGGGGTTTCGGCACTGCTGCGGTTGTTCCAGCAGGCCCCCAGGGCCAGAGAACAAACCAACGGGATCCCTGCCCAGAGGAAACGGCGCTGGGAGCTCAACCCCTGTAGGATAGACAACATGCTCACCTCCCAAAAGACATTGGCAAAGAGAACGAGCTGGCAAAACTTGAAGCTACTCTAGTGCCATCTCAATGGCTCTGGCAAATTTTCCCCTTGCCCACTGCCCCTCTTTTGCCGAGGCGACCCCAGATGGGCAAATCGGCATTTTCTTCCTTCAGACAGAAGAGCGGGATCCCTGTCACGCCAAGCTTAATTTGGTTCCTAGCTGATGCTAATTGGCGGGAGATTCGCCCCTCGCCCAACCCTCCACTGTAACTTTTGTTGTAAAGCCTGTAACGCTTTTGTAACGGATGATGAGCTGCTTTTGGCCGCTCTTTATAGAAGGTTAGAATGGAAGAATTTAAGCTCTAAGCATTCTCAGCCACCCATGGGGAACCCTCAGCGATGGCTCAGTTGGAGAAACAAGCCTTCCTGGAGCGATGGCGCGAGATTCTGGCCCCTTATTCCCTGGGCTATCGCCTTCGGCTGTTGTCGCAATTGGTGCGGCGGAAATTTCAGGCCTACCTGGAGCCCTTCGGCCTGACCGCTTCCCACTGGGTGGTGCTTTGCTGCCTCTGGGAAGAAGACGGGATCCCCACCTCCACTATCTGCGAGCGCCTGCAGCAGTTGGGGGGTACCATGACCGGTGTCTTGGACGGCATGGAGAAACGGGAGCTGATCCGGCGGCAGCGGGATCCCAAGGATCGGCGGATCTGGCGGGTTTACCTCACCCCTGCCGGAGAGAAGTTGAAAGAAATTTTGCCCCCTCTCATTTGGGAGTTGCGGGAGCAGACCTACGGCTGTCTCAGCTTAGAAGAACGGGCAACCCTGTCGCAGCTGGTGGATCGGCTGATTGCCCACTTGTCGGAGGAGTCGGAGGCCGCGGTGGTGGCAGAGCCGCACCATCGCTTGTCCTATTGACACTGATACATTTACGCTGAACACTGCTGAGCATTACTGCTCAGCGGTGAAGCGATAGCATTCTGTCCGTTTCCGTTGTCACTACGCGACGCTGACGCGACCGCGCTACCCGGACGGAGTCCAAACAGAAAGGCGGTATCCCGCAAAGCCCTGAGCATAACACCCAGGGCGCCTTGCCAATCTCGTGGTAGCCTATGGTTGCACTTCGGGCATCTAAACACCTTTGCGCCACCCAACTTAGTGTGGATGTGCCCGCACTTGGTACAGGTTTTGCTGGTGTACGCTTCCGATACTTCCACGACAACCACGTTTTTCTTCTTGGCTTGAAACTTCAGGAGCTGCTTGAACCGGTAGTGCGCCCAGGTGAGCATCGCCCTTGCTGTCTTGCTACCAAACTTCCTCCCTGCCTTGGCAACCATCTTGGCTGACTCGAAAGTGGGGAGGAATATCAATCGGTAGTTATCCGTCAAGAACGCCGCTACCTTACGATGGCACTCGTCCACCAAGTTCCTGATGCGCTCCCGCAAACGAAACGCCGCTTGCCGCATCCGCCTACGCTTAGGCCGCGGCGCTTTACTCAGCCTAGACTGCAGATCATCTAGGTGGTAGCACAGCCGAACGATCCTACCAAAATCCCCCTTAGCGATATCCACAAAACCCGACCCATCAAACCCTGTAAGAAAACTCCTTACCCCAGGATCAAGCGCAACAACCCCCTTTGCTAACGAACACTGCTCGTTCACGGGCTCAGGAAAGATGGCATACCATCTGTCTTTCACCCGCATTAGCTCAGTTCCACGTGCCCATTCTCTGGGCATCTCCTCGGATGCACGGAACGCCAAACCTCGGGTGAGTTTCGGATACCACGTCCCATTGCGAAAGTTGCCGGCGTTGAATTGCAGCGTATGCGACCTGTC
>NZ_AXUX01000001.1:2116135-2133692 GCF_002760475.1 Synechococcus sp. 63AY4M2
TCGGAGCGCAGGATGATGTCCCGCAGCTTTCTGGCCGTTTTTGGGGCACCATGCTGACGCTGATAGGCAATCGCTTGGTTGTAGCAGTACCGGCACGCCGCTTGCCACTGCTTCCAAACTTTAGCCAGCGCTGGCTCCGGATAAATCCGTATCTTTCTCGATTGCAGCCCGGTATTTTCTGAGTCCGTAGAGCCGACTGCTGAAGCAGTGCAGGATGGTGAGGATATCCTCAACCAGTTCCTGCTGGGGAGAAAGGTGATCGTCATCGAGAACCAAGACTTCGCACCCGTATTGACGGCAGTACCACTCAACGAACTCAAATCCAAACCGGCAGAGTCGATCCCGGTGAGCGACCACAATCGTTCCGACATCTCCCGCACGAACTCGTTCCAATAAGGCAAGGAACTTTGGCCTTTTGAAGTCGAGACCGCCGCCAACCTCTCCGACCACTTCGGCTCCAGGATAGAGGTCAACCAGTCTTGCAATCTGTCTCTCCAAGTCTGGTTTCTGCCCTCGACTGCTGACTCGGGCGTACAAAACAACTCGTTTATCCTTTCTGGGTGTTCTGACGTAACTGTCGAGGTCATACCTTCTCGCTCTACCAGATGGTGTGCGTATTGCCTTAATCCAGCCTTTCTGTTCCCACCGTCTGAGGGTGTGGAGACACACCCCAAAATAAGCTGCTGCTTCTCTCGGTTTTACATACCTAGCCATGCCAGGCAGCCATACTGAACATACTGTACATTATTTTCAGTATAGTCCAGCGTATCATTGACTAGAGTCATGCTCCCACCCAGGGGATTCTTACGCAGCCCAAAATGGACTCGTAAAGGCGCTGTCAAGACGCCCCTAGACAGTCCTTTGAGGCATAACCTCAAAGTTCTGCTTACTTCGGACTGAAGTTCCTCCAGGTTAGTTATTGCCGCATCTATGGGTTGACGGTTGAGCTGATGGGGATCCCTGCTGTGTTGCTCCTAGACTGTTCTCCCTTAAGTCTTTCCTCGGCTGAGGCGCGGGAGAAATTGCTGTATTTGCTGGCCCAACTGGCCTACCGCGAGGGATCCTTTACCCTCACGTCTGGGCAGCAAAGCACTTACTACATCAACTGCAAGCCGGTTACCCTCCACCCCCAGGGAGCCTACCTGGTGGGATCCCTGCTGCATCGGCTACTGCCCCCTGAGACCGAGGCAGTTGCCGGCATGACCTTGGGGGCGGATCCCTTGGTCACAGCGGTGAGTTTGGCCTCTCTGCAGGCTGAGCCGGCCAACCTGGCGGCCCTGATTGTCCGCAAAGAGCCTAAGGGACATGGCACCCAGGCCTGGATCGAGGGGCCGGAGTTGCCGGCGGGCAGCCGGGTTTGGATCTTGGAGGATGTGGTGACCACCGGCGGCTCGGCTCTCAAGGCTGTCGAGCGGGTGCGGGCAGCGGGCTATCGGGCAGAAGGGATCCTGGCTTTGGTGGATCGACTGGAAGGGGCAGAGGCCCGTTACCGCGAAATGGGGATCCCCTTTCGCCGCCTGTTTACCCTTGAAGAGGTGCGTGCCTGCCATCAGAGTCTCCGCCAGGGCTTGGTGGGCTGGCCGGTTTTGGGAGGTGAGGGGGGTTCCCAAGCCTGCTCTTGAGAGGCTCCCCATCTCTCCTCCGCTGCAAGAGCTGGCCAAGCCAAAAAGGCCGTTGGCGCTTTTGACCTTTGGTCTTGGTTTTGTCGATTGGTAGCTGTCATTGGGCTGTAGAAGTGACAGGATAGGCGGTGAAATAGGGCGAAAAGGGTTTAGCCATGCGCATGGGCAGACTCAGTGGCATCCTCTTGCACCCCACCTCGCTACCGGGGCCATTTGGCATCGGCGATCTGGGGCCGGCTGCCTACCGGTTTGTGGATTTTCTGGTGGAAAGCGGCCAGCGCCTCTGGCAGGTGCTGCCCCTTGGCCCCACCGGCTGGGGCAACTCCCCCTACATGAGCTTTTCTGCCATTGCCGGCAACCCACTGCTGATTAGCCCGGAGCTGCTGGTGAAAGCCGGCTGGCTGGAACCCAACGGCTGGCAGGATCTGCCCCAATGGCCAGCCATCCAGGCGGGGAATGCTGAGCGGGTGGACTACGAAACCGTGATCCCCTTCAAGCTGGGCTTGTTGCGCCGCGCCTGGGCCACCTTCAAAGACAAGGCCACCGCCGCCGACTGGGAAGCCTTTCAAGCCTACTGTGCTGCCGAGGCCGATTGGCTGCCGGACTACGCCCTGTTCATGGCCCTCAAAGAGGTGTATGGCGACCAGGAATGGACCCAATGGGATCCAGCCTTGGCACAACGGGATCCCCTGGCTTTGCAAGAGGCCCGTGACCGCCATGCCGATGCCATCACCCGGCAGATGTTTTGGCAGTATCTATTTGCCCAACAGTGGGGATCCCTAAGAGAGTACGCCCACCGGCATCAAGTGCAGCTCATCGGGGACATACCCATCTATGTCGCCCCCAACAGCGCCGATGTGTGGGCCAACCGGGAGCTGTTTCACCTGGATGAACAAGGACGGCCCTTGCAGGTAGCCGGCGTGCCCCCCGACTATTTCAGCCCCACCGGGCAGCGCTGGGGCAACCCCCTCTACAACTGGGAGGTGCTCAAGGCCCGCGGCTACGACTGGTGGATCCGGCGCATCCAGGCCATTCTCAAGCAGGTGGATTGCGTCCGCATCGACCACTTCCGCGGCTTCGAGAGCTACTGGGCCATCCCCGGCGCTGCGGAAACAGCGGTAGAAGGCGAGTGGCAAAAAGGGCCGGGGGCCGACTTCTTTCAGGCGCTGGCCGACAAGCTGGGGAAAATCCCGGTGATCGCCGAAGATCTGGGAGACATTACGCCGGAGGTGTTGCAACTGCGGGATCAATTTGGCCTGCCCGGCATGAAGGTGCTGCTCTTTGCCTTTGGCTCGGGGCCCGATAACCCCTATCTGCCTCACAGCTACGAGCGCAACTTCGTCGTCTACACCGGCACCCACGACAACAACACCGTGGTGGGCTGGTTTCATGACCCAGAACGCCCGGAGTGGGAAAAGCAAAACCTGTTGCGCTACCTGGGCTGCCAGGGATCCGACGGCATCCACTGGGATCTGATTCGCCTGGCCCTGGCTTCCGTGGCCGACCTGGCCATCATTCCCCTGCAAGATGTGATGGGCCTGGGGGCAGAGGCGCGCATGAACTTCCCCGGCAGGGCCGAGAACAACTGGGCCTGGCGCTACCGCGAGGAGATGCTGCGGCCGGAGCTGGCCCAGCGGCTGGCGGAGCTGAGCGTCACCTACGGGCGCATCTCTCCGCAAGAGTTGGAGCAACGGCGGGCAGCCCTGGCCCAAGAGCGGGCGGCTGGGTTCCCTGAAAGATTTTGAACCTCTTTTCTCAACGCCGTTCTTCGCTTGCCTCAGCAGAGACCTGTTCTCAAAGCCGCCAACAGCAGCAATTTGCCGGCACCAGGGATCCCAGCCAGATTCCAAACAAGAAGCCGGATCTCTAGTCCAGCGCTCGTGCCTGGGCCAGGAACTCCGCCACCGTCAGGGATCCCAGGTCTTGGCCGTGGCGCTGCCGCACGCTCACTGTGCCAGTTGCCTGCTCTTTTTCCCCCACAATCAGCATGAAGGGAACCTTGGCCTTCTCGGCGTTGCGGATCTTTTTGGGCAGGCGGTCGCTGTCGGCATCGATGTGGACGCGGATCCCCTGTTCTCGCAACTGATCCCGCACCTGGGTGGCATAGCCCAGGTATTGGTCGGAAACGGGCAAGATGCGCACCTGTTCCGGCGCCAGCCAGAAGGGAAAATCCCCCGCGTATTCCTCGATGAGGATGCCGATGAGCCGCTCCAGCGAACCAAAGGGAGCGCGGTGGATCATTACCGGCCGCTGCCGGGATCCGTCCTCGGCCACATAGTACAAGTCAAAGCGCTGCGGGTTTTGGTAGTCTACCTGCACCGTGCCCAACTGCCACTCCCGATCCAGCGCGTCGCGGAAGATAAAGTCCAGCTTCGGCCCGTAGAAAGCCGCCTCTCCGATCCCTTCAAAATGCGGCATTGAAAGCTTCTCCACCGCGCGGCGAATGGCATTCTCGGCCATATCCCACTCTTCCGGGGATCCCAGATATTTATCGGATTTGGGATCGCGGAAGCTGAGGCGGGCGCGAAAATCTTTGAGTTTGAGCTTGTCGAAAACCACCAGAATGAGATCGACAACCTTGAGAAACTCTTCTTCCAACTGATCGGGACGAACGAACAAGTGGGCGTCGTCCACCGTAAAGCCGCGAACGCGGGTCAAGCCCCCCAATTCCCCCGATTGTTCGTAGCGATAGACGGTGCCGAACTCGGCATAGCGCAGCGGCAAATCGCGGTAGGATCTCAGCTCTGATTTATAGATTTGGATGTGAAAAGGACAGTTCATCGGCTTCATGACAAAGCCCTGTTCAGCGGCGCGCGCCTCCTCGCTCTCGGCCATCATGGGAAACATGTCTTCCCGGTACTTTTGCCAGTGGCCGGAGATCTTGAACAGATCCACGCGGGCAATGTGGGGCGTCACCACCGGCAGATAGCCCCGCTTGAGCTGCTCCTGCTTGAGAAAATCCTCTAGCACCCAGCGCAGAGTAGTTCCTTTGGGGGTCCAAAGGGGCAGGCCCGGCCCCACTTCATCGGCAAATATAAATAGGCCCAGCTCCTTGCCCAGCTTACGGTGATCCCGCCGCTTGGCCTCTTCCAGCCGCCGCTTGTATTCCTTGAGCTCCTCCGGCGTCTCCCAGGCGGTGCCGTAGATGCGCTGGAGCTGCGGCTTGGTCTCGTCCCCCCGCCAATAGGCGCCGGCCACGCTGAGCAGGTCAAAAGCTTTGGGGTTGATCTCCTTCGTGTTTTCCACGTGGGGGCCGGCACAGAGATCCCACCACTCATCCCCCAGATGGTAGATGGTGATCGGCTCGCCTTCGGGAATGCTATCTAAAATCTCCAGCTTGTAAGGTTCGCCGAGGGCCTCGATGCGGCGCCTGGCCTCCTCCCGGCTCACCTCCTCGCGGATCACCGGCAAGCCTTTCTTGATGATCGCCTGCATCTCTTTTTTGATGCGCTCCAGATCTTCCGGCGTGAAGGGCTCGGGATGGTCAAAGTCGTAGTAAAAGCCATAGTCGGTCGTCGGGCCGATGGTTACCTGGGCCTTGGGAAACAGCCTTTGCACCGCCATCGCCAGGACGTGAGAGGTGGTGTGGCGGATGCGCTCCAGCTTGGGAGATTCGTGGGTACGCAGCAGCTTGAGGGGGCTGTTGGCCTGTTGAGGGGATGCGGCTGGTTGAGACATCGGAACCCGCTTGGCGACAAAAATGACTCTGCAGTGCTTTTATCTTAGTCTGAGGCCAGAACAGCCGGGATCCCCAACGGGGACAACTCTCTGTTTAAGAAAGACCGTCGCCTTTAAACCCACAGCTCGGCCAAGAAAAAGGGGGGAAAGCACACAGTATTCTAGAAGTGTCGCAAAGTGTCGCAACCTCTGAATTCATTCATGGTCTCTTCGCTCGCCAACCTTGCCGAACGCTCTGCCGCCGCCTCTGAACCGAAACCGGCCCCCCTTTCTGAGTCTGGAGTTGCTCCGGTCATAGCCGCCATCGATGTGGGCAGCAACTCCCTGCACATGGTGGTGGTGCGCATTAACCCCAATATCCCCAGCTTCACCATCATCTCCCGCGAAAAAGCCACCGTCCGGCTGGGGGAATTCTGCAGCCAGACGGGCGCCCTTACCCCTGCTGCCATGGAACGGGCCCGGACGGCTCTGGAGCGGTTTTGCCGCATTGCCGAGAGCTTTCAGGTGCAGGATATCGTTGCCGTGGCCACCAGCGCTGTGCGCGAGGCCCCCAATGGGCCGGAGTTCTTGAAGCGGATCGAGCAGGAGCTGGGCCTGCGCATCGAGCTGATCTCCGGCCAGGAGGAGGCCCGCCGCATCTACCTGGGGGTGCTCTCGGCCATGGAGTTCCACAATCGGCTGCACGCGGTGGTGGATATCGGCGGCGGCTCGACCGAGCTGATTCTGGGCAACGGCCAAGAGCCGGAGTTTCTACGCAGCATCAAGGTGGGGGCGGTGCGCCTGACCCAAGCTTTTTTGCACCACGATCCGCCCACCTCCGCCGAGCTGCAGGCGCTGCGGCAACATGTCCGCGGCATGCTGGAAGCTCCCATTGAGCAGATGCGGCGCATCGTCGAAGCCTCCCAACAGCCGGGATCCCTGACCTTGGTGGGCACCTCCGGCACCATCGAGTGCTTGGCCCAGTTGGATGCCCGCCGCCGCCTGGGCGATCCCCCCGCTCGCCTGCACGGGTACAGGTTTAGCCTGGAAGCCCTGCGCGGCTACATCAAGGAGCTGCGCTCCCTCACCGTGGCCGAGCGGCAAAAGCTACCTGGCCTCGGGGAAAGGCGGGGAGAGATTATCCTAGCTGGGGCGGTCATTTTGGAGGCAGTGATGACCCTGCTGGGGGTGGAGCGGATCCAGTTTTGCGAACGGGCCCTGCGGGAAGGGCTGATCGTGGATTGGATGATCGGCCAGGGGCTCATTGAAGATCGGCTGCGCTACCACAGCTCGGTGCGGCGGCGCAGCATCCTCAAGCTGGCGGAAAAATACCAGGTGGAGCTCCCCTATGCCGAGCGGGTAGCGGAGTTTGCCCTCAGTCTTTTCGATCAGACCCGCGGCATCCTGCACTCCTGGGGCTCCCGCGAGCGAGCTCTTCTCTGGGCGGCCGCCATGCTGCACAACTGCGGCCACTTCATCAGCCATGCCGCCCACCACAAGCACTCCTACTACCTGATCCGCCACGGGGAGCTGTTGGGCTTCAACGAGGAAGAGATAGAGGTGATCGCCAACCTGGCCCGCTACCACCGCAAGTCGCCCCCCAAGAAGAAGCACGAGAACTTTCAACGCCTCAGCAACGAGCGGGATCGCCAAGTTGTCCTCGAGCTCAGCCCCCTGCTGCGCATAGCCTGTGCTCTGGATCGCCGCCGCCTGCAGGCCATCCAAGCTCTCCACTGCCGTTTTCAGCTTCTGGGAGAAGGCCCCCGCTGCATGGAGCTGATTTTGGATCCCAAGCACCCTAACGACGACTGTGCCCTGGAGCTGTGGAGCTTGAACGAGAAGAAAAAGGTCTTCGAGCAACAGTTCAAGCTGCAGGTGATTCCCAAATTATCCACCCAGATCCAGCGCAGCGCGGATCCCTTTGAGGCAGCCGTCTAGCCAAGGGGCGTATAGTCGTTTCAAACAAGACGAAGACACTTTGCCGCCGACCCCCTCTACCCTCACCCCCGGCCCCTCTCCCAAAGGGAGAGGGGAGTTGGGGATAGTGCTCCGCACGGCCGGCGCGTCCGCGACAGCGTTGCGTAGCAATAACGACGCAGAGAAACGTTTCATTGCCATTTGAGATGGCTGTAACTACCAAGCTGCCGGTGAACGCCAATAGCTGGGCAAGCGGATCGTATTCCTTTAGCTACCGTTTGCACCAGCGGGATAAAGTTCTCGCGAGGCTGCACGGCAAGTTTTGCTCAGGGAGCGATGGTAATGGGCGAGGGGCTGGTTTGGGTGGCTCTTTGGCCGCCCCGCTCCAGGATCACCTCAACGAGGCCGTTGTTGACCGGCTGCATGTTGAAGGGCAGTTGCTGCTGGGTTTCGTAGAGGCCGGGCGCCACCTCCCGCATCTCCACCTCCGGCGTCACCCCGACGATGCGAAAAGCTGCCCGCCCCCCCGGATCCCCTCGCATCGTAACTTTGAGGATCTCGCCCATGCGCAGGTTGGTGCTGTTGGTGGTGACATTGAAAATCCGGGGCAGCCCAGCAGCGACAGGTGCGGAGACCGGCTGGATGGTGGAGCGGGTTCCCTTAGATCCATCGATTGCAAAAGGGAAGATCTCCCGGTGTTCCTGGCTGAGGCCATCCTTAGTGAGCACAATTCGCAAAACGGGGTTGCTGGCTTGGTGGGTGGGGGCCACCACGTAGGTGCCCTCGTAGTGGTGGGGTCGCACCTCCCGCATCGGCTGGTTCAGGGCCAAATTCCCCAAATCAAACTGGGCGATCCCCCCCGAGTCCCCCCAGATGGCAATGGTGAGAATATCCCCTTCCACCAGGTCGCGCTGGGGATCCAAGCGAATCGCCTCAATACGCGGATAGCGGTTGCCGACTGGAGCCAGAGGAGCAGGCTCAGGGGTGGCCGGTTGTGGCAGAGGGGATGGGGGCGGAAACACCGATTCCACCGGCGGGGGAGCGACATTGCCCAGGGCCAGTTGAGGGAGCCGCCGCTGAACGCGGGTCTCCCGTCCGTTGAGGCTCAGTTGGATACGAATATCGGGACTGAGGGCGCTGTCCTGAGGGCCAAGGATGTAAACGGCGCGGTAATAGCCGGGCTGCACCTCCTGCATGGGCAAGCCCTGCACCAAGCTGCCGATATCCACGGTGGCCCTGCCGTTGGGAGTGGCCTGGGCCTCAACAGTCAGAGTTCCCCCTGGCGGCACCACTCCCGACTCAGGGGTAATCCGCGTTTGCAAGATTTCGGGTTGGACAGTCTTGGCCACCGGAGCAGGAGAGGGACGCAACTGCGCCACCGGAGCTGGCAAAGGCGGAAGCTGACCGCGATACACCAGCGCCTGGTGCAACAGCACCGCCCCCTCGGCTCGGCTGAGCACCCGATTGGGCCGCAGCCGGGCCGGATCCGGCACATTCACCAATAGCCCTGCTTCCCCTGCCATCGCCACAAAAGCCCGCCCCACCTCCGGCACCTCGGCAGCATCGGTGTACAGAGCCATCCAGCGCTCAATATCGTCCTGGTTGGGAGCAGGCAATTGCAGGGCCCGCACCAAAATAGCCAGGGCTTCCAGGTGGGTGAGATCTCCTTGCGGGCGAAACTCGTTGCCCTCGTACAGGCGCATCGCTCCCGCCTGCAGCACCGCTTGGGCCGTCCAATAGTCGGGGGTATTGGGCTCGAGATCCCGAATCTCTTGTACCTGGTTGGGGTTGGGGACGTAGCCGAAAAACTCCGTTAGCCACTGGGCCAATTCCAGACGAGTCAAGGTCGCCGACAGCGGCTCCTGGGTGAGCACCAGGTCCGTCTGGCGCTCCAGCGCTGCCACGTAGGCATCGGCCCAGGCCAGCGAGGCTTGCTGCTCGACCCCTTGCGACCAGGCCGGCAAGCTGAGGCTTGACCAGCCTAGCGTCCAACATAGGCCCAGGGCTAGGGGCCACGAGCACCGCATAGCTGTTACTCCTGTTCCGTTGACATCCCCTCAGAGTCAGCTTATCTCAAAGTTCCGCCGTGTCCTCAAGCCCTCGATGTCAGTCGCGATTGCGCCCTTTGGCAGTGGGATCCCCTACCCCAGGCGTTCCGGCTCACGCTGCCCTAGAGTTGAACTCAGAGGCTGTTAGGAGATCTTACCTATGCAAGGATGGGGCCTCGCTTGGCGGCAAACAGCTTGAGCAATTGTCTTGTAACTTGTAGCTGTGCATGCAACTCCTTATCATTGTGTTATAGACTCAAAGAGCCCTTTTGCCCCTAGTGCAGGGAGGAGTTTCATGGCTGGCAACACTGGAGAGCGACCTTTTGTCGATATTATTACCAGCGTCCGCTACTGGGTTATTCATGCCCTGACCATTCCCGCTTTGTTTTTGGCGGGTTGGCTTTTTGTCAGCACCGGCTTGGCTTATGATATCTTTGGCACCCCGCGCCCCAATGAGTATTTCACCGCAGAGCGGCAGGAGTTACCGATTGTCAGCGACCGCTTCAACGCTCTTGAGCAACTGGAAAAGTTAACTCGCTAGGAAAGAGCAGGGCCAGGCTGGCAACTCTTTAGTTGTTGCGATTTGTAAATCTATTTTGCGTTCCAAGATGCAGGATCTGGACTATGGCGACCAAATCTGTTAACAAACCTGACGAGCCTGTTTTCTACCCCGTTTTTACTGTCCGTTGGTTGGCGGTGCATACTTTGGCGATTCCAACCGTTTTCTTTTTGGGAGCTATTGCCGCAATGCAGTTTATTCAACGGTGAACCCCATGGCTGATCAACCTGAGAAGAATCCCAACACCCAGCCGGTAGAGCTAAACCGCACCTCCCTATACTTGGGCTTGCTGCTGGTGTTTGTGGTGGGGCTGTTGTTTTCCAGCTACTTTCTCAACTGAGACTTCACTTGTCTCTGGTCTTAAGTTGAGAAAAAGCTGCAGGGATCAATGTAGGCTTACCTTAGCCAGCCCTTGGTTCTCTTTGCAGACTACGGGTGCAACTTTTTAGACCTATCTTTTTCTTCTGGAGGCCAGTTGCTATGACTAGTCAGGCAAGGATCCCTCTGTGGATAGTGGCTGTGGTTGTCGGTTTGGGTGTGGTCACGGTGGTTGGGCTTTTCTTCTATGGCTCCTATACCGGTCTTGGAGCGCCCGTGTAGTTTAGACAAGTAGAGGAGGGCGAGGGGCAGTAATCTAGACAGACCCCTCGCTCTGTTTCGTTTCGGGGTATGCGGGTCAGCTAGAAACCACGGGAGCTCCCCTGTACCCCCCTATATCCCCCCGCCCAGCCCCCCTGTATCCCCCCGTATACGGGGGGACTGGGGGGCCGGGGGCCGGGCCGGTCAGTGACGGGAGGAATGCGGTCTGTTGATGTATAGTTACAGCATGCCCCAAGTCTTGACTATCAAACTGTTCGCGCTAGGGGGACGGAGTCCTTAGGTATCGGAGTCGCAAGCCGCCAAGCTGGATGCGACTCTGGACGCCTTTGTGCAGGCCTTGAACTGGGTGAATGAGAACACACCAGAGAAGATAGTCAACGCCGTCAAGCTCCAATCTCTCTGCTAGCGCGAGATTCGTACCTGCTTTGGGCTATCCTGGCACAACAGGTATGCAGACGGGTGGCAGGGTCGCGTAAGGTTGCCCGGCAACAGAACTGTCCGGTCAAGGCCTTCAAGGCAGGCTTCGTGACCTACGATGCCCGCATCTTTTCCTTCCGCGAGAACGACTGGACGGTGTCGCTGACCACCGTAGAGGGTCGGGAACGCTTTGAGTTGGCCATTGGCAACTATCAACGAGGGATGCTGGCCGGCACCAATCCCAAATCGGCCACGTTGGTCAAACGCAAAGAGGGTTCTCACTACATCCAGATTGGCGTCGAGCCAGACACCCCCAAGGCGATGGGGGTGGACTTGGGGAGGAGAGATATTGCCCATACCTCAGAGGAGGACAACTGGAATGGACAGCCGTTGAACCAGGTCAGAGACCACTCCTCCCGGCTGCGGGCGTCACTTCAACGCAAAGCCAGTCAGGGCACAAGATCTAGTCGGCGCAGATGCCGCCAACTCTTGCAACGGCTGTCTGGTCAGGAGAGACGCTTGCAAACCTGGGTCAATCCCTGCATCTCCAAAGCGATTGTGTCGAGGGCGCAGGCCACCCACAGTTTTATTGCCCTGGAAGACCTGAGTGGCATTAGGGAGCGCACCAACCGACAGCCGCGCAGTTAAGATAGAGCGGCGGCGGTCGAATAGTTGGGCGTTCTATCAACTGAAGCAGTTTGTGCAGTACAAGGCGCTGCGGGCCGGGATCCAGGTTGGGGTGGTGCCGCCTGCCTACAGCTCGCAGACCTGCCACCCGTGCCTGTGGATTGGGCAACGGGAAGGGAAGCATTTTCGTTGTGTGAACTCGGTCTGTGGCTGGAAAGGGGATGCAGATTTTAACGGTGCCAACGTGATTGCATTATTGGGGGCTGCTGTAAACCAGCCCCCCTACCTCCCCCCGTATACGGGGGGTTGGGGAGCGGTCGGAGCCCGGTAGTTTACACATCTCCCGTGAAGGGGAAGGGTGGCTTTGACACTCCCACCCAGGGGATTCTTACGCAGCCCAAAGTGGACTCGCGAAGGCGCTGTCAAGACGCCTCTAGACAGTCCTTTGAGGCATAACCTCAAAGTTCTGCTTACTTCGGACTTAAGTTCCTCCAGGTTAGTTATTGCCACGCGGGTTTTGCACCGCAGTAGGTTGTTTTCCTGGAGAAGCTCTGTACTAATAACAAAGAAGCAACTAAAGTGGCTCAAGGGCTTTTCCGCCGCGTACTCAAGTACGGGGCTACCAAGCTATCCTCTTGTGTAAGAGCAACGTGGCTACAGAGAAACGTGTTGCACAGCAGTCAGATGTTCTCTTTCTTGAAACAGACAGCGGCGCGAGCTGCTCTGGTCAGCTTCGGCTCAATTTTGCTGGCCGAAATGGGCGATAAAACCCAGTTGGCCACCCTGCTCCTCAGCGCCCACTCGCAAAATCTTGGGGTGATCTTCTGCGGAGCTGCTGCTGCCCTAATCAGCACCAGCTTCATTGGGGTATGGGCGGGGGCTTGGGTAGCGCGAGTCATCCCCCCCCGCTGGATCAAAACCTCGGCAGGCGTGGGGTTCCTCCTGATCGGCCTATCTCTGCTCTGGGGATCCCTGCCCATAGCTGGCTGAGCAGAGGCCTTCAGGATGGCTCCGGCAAAGCATGTTACGATTAAGGACGCCTCGCACTCCACCTGAGTGCCTCACTTTATGCCGGACAACCGGTCAGGAAGACCAGCATGGCCAAAAAACGCAACCTGAAGCGGGAAAAAGCCGAGCGCAACCGCGAGTATGCCAAGCAGTTTCAGAAAAGTCGTGCTCGCAATAGCCGCCGCTTCCGTTCTGTTCCTCGGGATCAGGAGGCCAGCGCTGGCGAAGAACAGCAGCCGTGATGGCAAGTTCGTCGAGAGGCTCTGTTGACCAACACCCTGACCGGAGCTAGCCCAGCAAAGCTGCTATTGTAGGCAGGGGTGGGCTGGAGCGGATAGCCATGAAGTACCGACGTATTCTGCTGAAGCTGAGCGGTGAAGCCCTGATGGGGGAACGTCCCTACGGGATTGACCCCGAGGTCTTGCAGTCCATTGCCAGTGAAGTAGCCTCGGTGGTGCGGGCGGGCGTGCAGGTGGCGATCGTGGTGGGAGGGGGCAATATCTGGCGCGGGCGCAAGGAAGCGGCTGCCCAGGGGATGGATCAAGCTTCTGCTGACTACGTGGGGATGTTGGCCACCGTCATCAACGCCTTAACCTTGCAAGATGCCATCGAGCGGGCCGGGATCCCGACGCGGGTGCAGACGGCCATTGCCATGCAGGAGGTGGCAGAGCCTTACATTCGTCGCCGCGCCATTCGTCACCTGGAAAAAGGGCGGGTGGTGATCTTTGGGGCAGGCTCTGGAAATCCCTTCTTCACCACCGACACGACTGCGGCCTTGCGGGCGGCGGAGATCGATGCCGAGGTGATCTTCAAAGCCACCAAGGTGGACGGGGTTTATGACGCGGATCCCAAGACCCATCCTCAGGCCCGCCGCTACGATGTCCTCAGCTACCAGGATGTGCTTACCCGCGATCTGCGGGTGATGGACAGCACTGCCATCGCCCTCTGCAAAGAAAATCAACTACCCATCGTGGTTTTCGACTTGACCACTCCCGGCAACATCTACCGGGTGGTGCAAGGGGAGCCCATCGGCACTTGGATTGGACAAACAACTCCCAAGAGCAATGGGATCCCTGCCCGCCTGGCCCAGGAGAGCGGATCCTAAGTGGGATAGGCCGAGGCTACACTGGGGGTGGCCCTAACTGACCGGTGACGGCCTGAAGATCTCTTCTGGCCACGCTAACCTGGCCAGAGCATGTGCTGTCGCGATGTGGAGGGGAAGGCGATGACCGATCACCGCGATCCCGCCTCGCCCGAAGGCCTGATCGCCCAAAGTGCTCCGCCCCGCTGCCGCCAACGCTGGGGTCGCCGTCTAGTGCAAGGCTTAGCTTTCCTGGTGGCCTTGGCCGTTGGATTTGGCTACTGGCGCTGGCAGACCTGGCTTCAGCCGCTGGGTGGCCCAGAGCCAATCCAGGTGGTGATCCAGCCGGGCAGCAGCAGCCGTTTAATCGGGAAACAACTGCACCAAGCGGGGGTGATCCGCTCTGCCTTGGCCTGGGAGCTGTGGAGCCGCACCTTTGGACGCGACTGGCTGTTTCAGGCAGGTACCTACGCTTTGGATCCCAACCAAGACATGCTATCCGTAGCCCGACAACTGCGGCAGGGCCGGATTCTGCAGCGGCGGCTGACCATCCCGGAGGGCTGGCGGATCGAGCAGATGGCGGCGGCCTTGGCGGAGCGCAACTGGTTGGCAGCCGATGTTTTCATCGCCACGGCCCGCGTGATCCCTCCCCTCGATTGGCTGCCCCCCAGCTTGAACTCCCTGGAAGGCTATCTCTTCCCCGACACCTATCTTTTTCCTGTCGAACAGGTGGAGGGATCCCTGCCGGATCAGCAAAAAGCCGAGATTGTCATCAACGCCATGCTGCAGCGGTTTGCCGCCGTGGCCCTACCCCTGTTTCGCCAGCACACTACTTCCCTCTCCTTGCATGAGTGGGTTACCTTGGCCAGCATTGTGGAGCGGGAGGCCGCCGTGCCGGAGGAGCGTGCCTTAATCGCGGGCGTCTTTTTGAACCGGCTCAAAAAGGGAATGCCCTTGGGAGCCGATCCGACGGTGGAATATGCCCTGAACATCCAGCAGACGCCAGATCGCCGCCTCACCCTTGCCGAGGTGCGTACCCCCTCCCCCTACAACACCTACCTCACCCCCGGCTTGCCCCCTGGCCCCATCGCCAGTCCGGGCTTAGCCAGCCTCAAAGCCGTTTTGGAGCCTGAGGAGACCGATTACCTCTACTTTGTGGCCCGCTACGACGGCACCCATGTTTTCAGCAAGACCCTAGCCGAGCACGAGGCAGCTCAACGGCAAATCCTCCGCGAGCGGCAGGGATCCCCGCCCACTTCGCAATGAGAAGGTCAGGAGCATTGGCAGTTGGTGGCTGAAAAGGTTCTCGATGGTACGCAAACCTTGGTTCAAGCTCCTGCAACCGGATGTGGTGGTGGCCGGCACTGTCTTGCGGCTGCGGGCAGAAGATCTGTTGGCCTGGCAGGTGAGGGGCGTCATCTTCGACGTGGACGACACGCTGGTGCCGATCCGCCAGGCTGAGGTGGATCCGGCTGTGGCCGCCTGGCTGGAGCAATTGCGCCCCCACTTTCAGATTTGGCTGGTGAGCAACAACCTCAACCGCAACCGCATTCGCCAAATCGGCGAGAGCTTGAACCTGCCTTCCATTCACGGCGCCGGCAAACCCTCGCGGCGCGCTCTGCGGCGGGCTGTGGCGCAAATGAACCTGCCGGTGGAGGCGGTGGCCATCGTGGGCGATCGCCTGTGGACGGATATCCTGGCGGGCAATCGGCTGGGCTTGGTTACCGTATTGGTCAACTCCCTCCTGCCCAAGACTCTGGAGAAGAGCCCTGCGGCCATCCTGGATCCCCGCGTTTGAGAGATTCTTTGGACAACCTCACCCCCGTCCCCTCTCCCAGAGGGAGAGGGGAGCTAGGAAATAACGTAACGAGCCGTTTCATTTTTGAAATGACTCTATAGGTTGTCAGGGGGTGGCGCATCCGCAAGTTGAAATCGAGAGACAGCTTGCAGAACTGACCCATCTGCCCAAGTTTTTTGTAGAGTGACGGCAGTGAGCCGGCTCCGGCATTGGGCCCGCCGGGTGGCGGTGTAAAGGCAGCGTCAAATTCAAAGGTTAAGCATGCAAACCATCCCTGTCGTCAAGTCCGCCATGCAACGGGTGAAGTCCATGATGCAGAAATCGCTGCGGTCTGTTCCCATCTCTCACCGTCCCAAGTCTCTGTTGATATCCCAGGGACGGAGTTTAATTAAGCTGAGCAGCCTGCTGGCCTTGCCCTTGCTGGTCTCGGCATGGCCCGCTTGGGCCTTGACCTTGGTGGCCCGTCCGGATCTACGCAGCCTCAAACGGGCACAAGTCATTCGGGTGGTCGATTACAACACCCTGGTTGTCCAGCTCGAAGGGGACTTGAATTTGCGGCTGGTGCAACTGATCGGGATTGCTCCTCTGCCGGCAGAGCTCAATCCTACGTGGACGAAGCTGCGCGGGCAAACCCCTCTGCCCATCTCCAATGCTGGTCAATACCTGCAGACGGCTTTGCTGGGGCGCGAGGTTTTCTTGGAGTTGGATCCCGCTCTGGCCCCCACCCCCACCCTGCCTGCCTACGTTTGGCGGGCCAATACCCTCATCAACCAGGAAATGCTGTTTTTGGGGCATGGCCTACTGTCGCCGCAAACCAATGGCCTCAAGTACGGCGTCATTCTCAAAGAGGCAGCCAATGCGGCAAGGCAACAGGGGCGCGGCTATTGGACGCCCTATGGCCCTCGCTAGAGGGAAGCCAAAGACAGGTCCAGAGCCGCCTGGCCCTTGGGGATGGCTCTCAACTTCAACAAACAGTTTCAACGGCTCTTCGGGAGAGGCGCTCCACCCCAGATCCCGTCCAAAAGGCGGGAGCGAGCCGTTCTCTCGAGATTGCTCACCTTTTGTATTTTCTTAGTATTTAGCCTGCTTATATATGATGATCTCAGGCGGGCTTTCGATCCTGGGCTGCCGAGTTCGCTGGGTTGGAAGGGATCCCGCTGGGTGATTTGGAGTTCCCTATGGCGGATGAACTGCCGTTTACCCTGGATCAGCTCCTCATCGTTCAGGCGATTGCGCAGCAGGGGAGTTTTCGGCGGGCTGCGGAGAGCCTGTTTGTCTCCCAGCCAGCGGTCAGCTTGCAGGTGCAGAACCTGGAGCGACAGTTGGGAGTGGTGTTGTTTGACCGCGGCGGGCGCAAGGTGGAGCTGACGGATGCGGGGCAGGTGTTGCTGCACTACAGCGAGCGCATCCTCAAGCTCTGCCGGGAAGCGGTTCAAGCTCTGGCCAATTTGCAAGAGATGGGAGGGGGGCACTTGGTTTTGGGGGCCAGCCAAACGGTGGGCACCTACGTCATGCCCTCTTTGATCGCGCAGTATCACCGCAGCTATCCCCAGATTTCGGTGCAGCTCTTGGTGCAATCCACACGGCGAATTGCCCAGAAGCTGGTGGAGGGTCGGCTGGATCTGGCCATTGTCGGCGGGGAGATCCCCTTTGACTTACAGCGGCATTTGAAGGTGATTGCTCTGGCGGAAGACGAATACGTGTTGGTCGGCGCCCCCAGCTGTGCCCTCGATGCTCCCGCCCTTGTGGATCTGTTGACTTTGCCCTTCATTACCCTGGATCCCCAGTCTTCCACGCGGCAGACCATCGACCGGGTGCTGAATCGCCACGGCATCAACCCGGGCCAGCTAAATGTACGGCTGGAACTCAGCTCGATTGAGGCAATCAAGAATGCCGTCCAGGCTGGCTTGGGGGTGGCTTTTTTGTCGATGGTGGCGGTGGGCTCCGACTTGGAGCAAGGGCGGCTGAAAAAGCTGGCGGTGGAAGGGCTGCAGATACGGCGCACCCTTTGGCTGGCGTTTAACCCGGAGCGCTATCAATCGCAGGCGGCCACCCGCTTTCGCGAGGGGCTGCTGAGCTGCCAAGACTGGCTGAAAACTCCCCCTCCCCACTTACAGTTGCTCGCTTGAGTGACATCCTCTCCCGCTAAGCCCTGACGGGCTGTAGACGGGAGCTTCCGAGAATCACTTCCCGGAGTTGCTGCTTCAACGGACTGGTAAACCA
>NZ_AXUX01000001.1:2135292-2168482 GCF_002760475.1 Synechococcus sp. 63AY4M2
CACTGTTGAGGAGTTGAAGAAGTATGTCGAGCAGCAGGCAACGCCCAGATTGTGAGACTCAGGGGCATTGAACCCCTTCGTCTCACCGCCTATCCCCCATCCCGCCAAGCTGCGCTGTGGCGGGAGTACCCCAGAGGTTCTGATGGCAGCTTTTTCCGACCAGCTCGGAGAGAGCGGAGGGGATCCCTTAGAAGTGGAAAAAGCTGTATTCGTCGACTAGGGAGCTGATGAGGGAGCAAGAGCTACTGGAACGACTGCCCTTGGCGCAGCGTCTGGCGGAGTTGAGGGCCCGCATTCAAGAGATCCCGCTGCACAGGGTGCAGTTGGAGGGATTAAATCTGGCGGGAGCAGAGTCCTGCTGGGCCGCCTATCGGGAGCTGGGGCAAGGCGAGATGCCGCTGCTGTTTTTGCACGGCTTCATGGCCACTCACGCCAATTGGTGGCCGCTGATGCAAGGGTTGGGCGACCGATACCGCTGCATCGCCCTGGATTTGCTGGGGTTTGGTCAGTCCAGCCAACCGGCTCTGCGCTACGACATCGCCGTGGAGGTAGAGTTTGTGCGCGGGTTTGTCGAGGCGCTGCGCCTGCCTGAGCCGGTGTTGGTGGGCCACTCTTTTGGCGGCTGGGTGGCGGCGGCCTACGCCATTCGTTACCCCCTGCGGGGGTTGGTCTTACTGGCGCCTGCCGGGATCCGCGACGACAGCTTTGTCAAACGCTACCGGCACATGCGGCTTTTGCTCCGGGAAGGCGCGTGGGTTGATAGGCTGCTGCGAGCCGCCATCCCCCTGGCCCGTTGGGGACGTTGGGAGGAGCGACTGGCTTGGCTGCTGTGGCTGCGGGGATCCCTGCGCCAACAGCCGGTGGCCCGCCAATTTCTCCGCCAGCGCCTGCGCCCCCAAGCTGCCGTCGATACGGTCGAACGTCAGCTTCATGCCATTCAGGTTCCCACCCTAGTAGTTGCCGCTGAGCGGGACGACACCATTCCCCTCTGGCATTGCCAAGCCTATGCGGAGGGGATCCCTGGAGCCCAGCTCAAGATCCTGCCCGGTGCTGGACACGCCATCCCCGCCCTGCATGCGGAGCAGGTGCTGCCCTTGATTCGAGAGTTTCTGGAGAGCTTGAGCCCAAAGCTGGACTAAGGGACGCCGACTCCTCCCTTTAGGCAAGGTGGCTTTCCCGGATTTAGACTAAGAAACCGCCCTCATGCCGAGCTTCTTAGGCCGGCAGACAGAGAACCCCCTCGGCATTTCGGCTGCCTCGGCCCCCCCGCCAAAGGGAGAGGGGAGCGGCAGGCAGCATACAGTTTTGCTACATCTTGCCATAGGCAGCGAGCTATAGACTTGGAGGGAGGTAGGCTGGCAGCGCGGCCGCTTTTTCCGGCAGATCCCTGGGAGGGCAGGAAGGGGAGTGGCGAAGATACCCATCTGGCTGCGGGGAGTGAGCTATGCCATCTATGGCTTTCTCTACCTGCCGATTTTGCTCATTGCTGTCTATTCCTTTAACCGCGCCCGCTTTGGGTTGGTGTGGACAGGCTTTACCTTCGATTGGTACTGGGCTCTCTTTCGCAATGCTGCGATCTGGCAGGCCACGCAAAATACCCTTGTCTTGGCTGGAGTCAGCACCCTGGTGAGCACGCTGCTGGGATCCCTTTTGGGCTATGGGCTGTACCGCTACCGCTTCCCCGGCCAGAAGGCTGTGCAGGGACTGCTGCTGTTGCCGGTGGTCGTCCCCGACATTGTGATGGCCATTACCCTGCTGTTGTTTTACCAGTTGGTGCGCGCCTACACCGGCTGGTTTGAGCTGGGCCTGGGGACGATGGTGATTGCCCACATCACCTTTCAGATTGCCTTTGTGGCCATCGTGGTGCGCAGCCGCCTGCAGCTTTTGGATCCGGCTTTGGAGGAAGCCGCCTACGACCTCTACGCCAACACCTGGCAGAAGCTGCGCTACGTCACACTGCCGCTGGCCATGCCAGGGATCCTGGCCGCGGCGCTGCTGGCCTTTACCCTCTCCATCGACGATTTTGTGATCTCCTTTTTCACCAGCGGGCCCGAAAGCCAGACCCTGCCCATTTTGATCTACAGCACGGCGCGGCGAGGGGTGACGCCGGAGATCAACGCCCTCTCCACCGTGATCGTCGCGATAACCTTGGTTGCCGTGATGGGCTTTCCCCTGCTCAGCCGCTCCTCTAGGGAGAGGGGCCGGGGGTGAGGGATCAAGTATTGAAATAGCGGGCCGCCGGGTGGTAGGCGACGATGGCGGTGGTGGACTGCTCAGGATCCAACTGGTCGCTTTCGTCCATCCTCAGGCCGATGCGCTCCGTCTGGAGCAGCTCCAACAAAACTCGCTGATCGGCGATGTTGGGGCAGGCGGGATAGCCGAAGCTGTAGCGGGAGCCGCGGTAGCCCTGGTGCAGGATCTGGCGGATGTCGGGGCTGTCCTCGCCGCCAAAGCCCAGCTCCCGCCGGATGCGGGCATGGCACCACTCCGCCAAGGCCTCTGCCAGGGTGACGGCCAGGCCGTGGAAATAGAGATAGTCGGTGTACTGGCCCTCGGCAAAGAGGTGCTGGGCGTAGGCCGTGGCCTCTGGCCCCACTGTAACTGCCTGCATGGGGAAGACGTCCACCAGGCCGGTGGAGCGGTCGGCGAAGAAGTCGGCAATGCAGAGGCGCTGGCCGCTCTTCTGGCGGGGGAAGGTGAAGCGGGCCAGCTCCCGCACCTGGGGAGAAAGCCGAGGGCGATCGACGGTGGGCAATTGCAAATAGGTGGTGGAGCCGGGCTCTAGAGCAAACAGCTCGGGGAAGCTGGCCGGGTCGAAGAGGATCACCGTATTCCCTTCCGCCTGCGCCGGGAAGTAGCCATAAACCACCTGCGGGCGCAGCAAGTCCTCGGTAACAATCCGCTCCTTCCAGCGCTCGATCACCGGCTCCACCTGGGTGGCGAGAAACTGGGCAAACTCCTCCGCCGACTGGTCGCGCGGCTTGCGGATCTGCCACTGGCCGGCCACCAGGGCCTGCTTGTCGATGTAGAAGAAGACCTCCGGCCAGGGGATCTGATCCGGCTCGAGAACTTGGGATCCCCAGAAGGGGGGGATGGGCCGCTCGGTATCGAGGGTAACCGCCTCGGAACGACGGGTGTCTGCCCCGCCGTCGCCAGCCGAGACAGCAGGGGCAGGAGCGGCGCCCACGGTCACCTCTGGAGCCGGCAAGGTGGGATCCCTTTCCTCCACGGCTGCCGCAGCTCTCCTCTGGCGGTTGTCAGAGCGGGATCCCAGCTCGAAGTTATCCAGAAAACCCAGCCGGTCATCCCAGCGCCCGGCCGCCTTGGCCTGCATCAGCCGATCCATAAAGTGCAGGTCGGCAAAGGCGTCGCGGCCGTAGATGACTTGGCCCTTGTAGGTCTGGCGGCAGTCTTCTTCCACAAAGCGGCGGGTGAGGGCCGCCCCTCCCAAGATCACCGGCACGGTAATGCCCCGCTCGTTAAACACCTCCAGATTCTCTTTCATAAAGGCGGTGGATTTCACCAACAGGCCGCTCATGGCAATGCAGTCGGGCTTGTACTTTTCGTAGGCCTCGATGATGTTTTCCACCGGCTGCTTGATGCCCAAATTGATGACCTTGTAGCCGTTGTTGGTGAGGATGATGTCCACCAGGTTTTTGCCGATGTCGTGGACATCCCCCTTGACGGTGGCGATCAAGAAGGTGCCTTTGCACACCTCCCCGCCTACTTTTTCCATGAAGGGCTCCAGGTATTTCACCGCCGCCTTCATGGTTTCTGCCGACTGCAGCACAAACGGCAGTTGCATTTTGCCGGCGCCAAAAAGCTCCCCCACCTCCTTCATGCCGTCTAGCAAAAAGGTGTTGATGATCTCCAGGGGGGGGTATTTCTGCAGCGCCTCTGCCAGGGTCTCCTCCAGGCCGATGCGCTCGCCGTCGATGATGTGCCGCCGCAGCCGCTCCTCCAAGGGCAGTTTGGCCAGGGATCCGGTCGCCCGCAGCTCCTGCCCGGAAACCCCCGCAAACAGCTCCGTCAGCCGCGCCAGGGGATCGTAGGTGCAGATGCCCTCAGCGTTGAACTGGCGCCGATCCCAGATCAGATCCCGGCACACCTGCTGCTGTTCTTCCGGGATCTTGCTCAGGGGCAGGATCTTGGCGGCGCTGACGATGGCGGCATCCAGGCCGGCCTGGCGGCACTCGTGCAAAAACACCGAGTTCAAGACCACGCGGGCTGCCGGCGAGAGCCCAAAGGAGATGTTGGAGATGCCCAAGAGAATGTGGGCCTCAGGAAAAGCCTGGCGGATGCGGCGGATGGCCTCCAGGGTAGCCGCCCCGTTGGCCCGGTCTTCCTCGATGCCGGTGGAGATGGGCAAAGCCAGCGGGTCAAAGAAAATCTCGTAGGGCGGGATCCCGTACTCAACGGCCTGGCGATAGGCCCGCTCGGCAATCTGGAACTTCTTCTCGGCGGTGCGGGCCATGCCCTCCTCGTCGATGGTGCCGATGACCACCCCCGCGCCGTAGGTCTTGGCCAGCTCCAGCACCTTGAAGAAGCGCTCTTCCCCATCCTCGTAGTTGGTGGAGTTGAGCAGGCACTTGCCCCCGGCCACCTTGAGGCCGGCCTCCATCTTCTGCCAGTCGGTGGAATCCAGCATCAGGGGAATGGGTATCTGGGTCACCAGCCGCGAGACCAGCTCCCGCATATCCCGCACCCCGTCCCGGCCCACATAGTCCACGTTGACATCCAAGATGTGGGATCCCTCCCGCACCTGCTCCCGCGCCAGGGCCACCAGGCCGTCCCAATCTTCGGCATTCAGCAGCTCCCGCATCTTCTTGGAGCCGCTGGCGTTGAGCCGCTCGCCGATGATCAAAAAAGAGTTCTCCTGCAGGTAGGGCTGAGGGGCATAGATGGAAGCGGCAGCCTGGATGCGCTCGACGGAGCGGCGTTTGGGCCGCAGCCCCCGCACAGCCTCCACCAAAGCGGCGATGTGACCCGGGCGGGTGCCGCAGCAGCCCCCCACCACCGCCACCCCCAGATCCCGCACAAAGTGCTCCAGGTGGAAGCGCAACTGCTCCGGCGTGAGCTTGTAGTGGGCCTTGCCGCCGATGTTTTCCGGCAGGCCGGCGTTGGGGATGCAGGAGATGGGAAAGGGAGAATGGCGGGAGAGGTAGCGGATGTGCTCAGCCATCTTGTCCGGCCCGGTGGCGCAGTTGAGGCCCAGCACATCGATGGGGTAGGGCTCCAGGATGGCCAGCGCCGCCCCGATCTCCGTGCCCACCAGCATCGTCCCCTGCACCTCAAAGGTCAGAGACACCACCAGCGGCAGGCGGATCCCGCGCCGGGCAAACTCCTGCTGCACGGCCACCAGCGCCGCCTTGGTCTGCAGGATATCTTGACAGGTCTCGATGATGAGGAGATCCACCCCCCCGTCGATCAGGCCCCGCACCTGCTCGGCGTAGCTGGCCCGCATCTCGTCAAAACCGATGTGCCCTAGGGTGGGCAGCTTGGTGGTGGGGCCGATGGAGCCGGCCACAAAGCGAGGCTTTTCCGGCGTCGAAAACTCCGCCGCCAGCCGCTTGGCCAGGCGCGCTGCCGCCACGTTCAGCTCGTAGGCTTTTTCCGCGATCCCGTACTCGGCCAAGACGATCGAGGTGGCGCCAAAAGTATCGGTCTCGATGACATCGGCCCCCACCTCCAGAAAGCCCCGGTGTACCCGCTCCACCGCCTCCGGCTTGCTCAGCACCAGGATCTCGTTGCAGCCTTCTAGCTCCGGCCCGCCAAAATCCGCTGCCGTCAGGTTCTGGGCTTGCAGAGAGGATCCCATTGCCCCGTCGAAGACGATCACACGTTCCTGGAGATGCTGCAGGAAGGGATGGGTCATAGGCGGTGCGGCGCTGGCAGGGATCCTTTCCTTTTAAGGTAGTCTGATTTAAGGTAGCATTGAGCCACTTCCCCGGACTAGGCCAACCCAGGGATCCCCTAGACCAGGATCTCAGAGCCGGGACGGGGTGGGGTGAAGTTAAGATTTTCTTCGTCTGCCCCGTTGCTGTTTCCCCAAGGGCGGGCTAATTTAGGGAAGACATTTTGGTGTGAACGGCTACAGTTGCCTGCAGGGATCTTCCTCAAGGTCGCTTGCTGGCGGCTGCAATGCGCTCTTCTCCTTATAGGTTGGGGTGATTGAGGTGCTGAATATCCTGCCCTCTCAGTAAGTGGCCTGGATTGTGCCAGGGGATAGGCAAAGCCAAAGACTTGCCTTTCGAGATCTCAGGAGGTTTTACCCATCAAAACGGGTTTTGCGCCAGTTCGGTTAAACCCTATGAGCGATATCTGCTTCGAGATTGGCCTGAGCGATCGGTTGCCTAGAAGCGGGCGAGCTTGCCCGGCGCAAGTGGGGTTTGGGTCTGCGGAACTTGACTCCCTCCATCTGGCGTCAGGGGCCGCAGCAAAGTTGGAACCTGCTTCCCTCATTTCAGGGCCTAGAACCCCTTAGTCTCCTCCAGTTGTCTGTGATTGAAGTTACGAGGAACTCAGCATGGCTCAAGCAAAGGAATTGGTGCAGTCTGGTCATACGGCTCTTCTCGAACCGGATCTGGAAAGTTCATCCTCCATCCCTCTGGATGCGGACAATGAGGTGGATCCCCTCGAGACGGAACTGGATGCCAGTGACACTGATGCTTTTGATGAGGATGATGAGGACGACGAAGAGTCCCTCGAGGAGGATGCCGATGCTGCTGCCGCCGCTGCCAAGGGCCGTTCCAAGCGCAAAGCGGCCAGCAAGAAAAAACCCTACACCGATGACTCCATCCGCGTCTATTTGCAGGAAATCGGGCGTATCCGCCTGTTGCGGGCAGATGAAGAAATTGAGCTAGCCCGCAAAATTGCCGACCTGCTGGAGCTAGAGCGGGCTCGCGAGGCCGTTTTCCAGCGTATGGGCCTCTGGTCCGACCCAGAGGAGGTACCGGAGACGCTGTGGGCAGAAGAAGTGAAGATGTCCCTGCCCGAATTCCGGCGGCGCTTGCATCGGGGGCGACGGGCCAAAGAAAAGATGGTGCAGTCCAATCTGCGGCTGGTGGTCTCCATTGCCAAGAAATACATGAACCGGGGCCTGTCGTTTCAGGATCTCATCCAAGAGGGATCCCTAGGTCTGATCCGGGCAGCGGAAAAGTTTGACCACGAGAAGGGCTACAAGTTTTCCACCTATGCCACTTGGTGGATTCGCCAGGCCATCACCCGCGCCATTGCCGACCAATCGCGCACCATTCGCCTGCCGGTTCACCTTTACGAGACCATCTCCCGCATCAAGAAGGTCACCAAGCAGCTTTCTCAGGAGCTGGGCCGCAGGCCGACCGAAGAGGAGATCGCCACCCGCATGGAGATTACCATCGAGAAGTTGCGCTTCATCGCCAAGTCGGCTCAGCTTCCCATCTCTCTGGAGACTCCCATCGGTAAAGAAGAGGATTCGCGGCTGGGCGACTTCATCGAGTCGGAAGGGGAAACCCCCGAGGAGCGGGTGGCCAAGGTTTTGCTCCGAGAGGATCTGGAAAGCGTGCTGGAAACTCTTACCCCCCGCGAGCGGGATGTGTTGAAGCTGCGCTACGGCCTAGACGATGGCCGCATGAAAACCCTGGAGGAGATCGGCCAGATCTTCAATGTGACCCGCGAGCGGATCCGGCAGATCGAGGCCAAGGCGCTGCGCAAGCTGCGCCACCCCAATCGCAACAGTGTGTTGAAAGAGTACATCCGCTAGGATCCGGTCTTAGGATGGACTCAGTTGCCGCTGCCAACCGACGTGTGGAGCCTCTTCAGCATGAACCCCAATGAGACGCCGGATCCCAACTTTCCTGAGAAGGCCGACATAGAGGCCAAGGATGTACCTCCGGCCCAGGTGGAGTACCACGTGGAGGAGTTTAAGATCAGCGGGGACGAGCTGTTGGCCAAAATTCGCGAGCTGATCGAGGAGGCCAATGTTCGCCGCATTCTGATCAAAAATGCCGAAGGGCAGACGCTGATCGAGATCCCTCTGGGCGTAGGCGTGGCGGCAGGGGTGTTGGGGGCGGCTCTGTTCCCGGTGTTGGCGGCTGTGGGAGCGATCGGGGCTCTGGTGGCCAAGCTGACCATTGTGGTGGAGCGAACCCTTCGGGATGATTCTTAGCTGATCAACGTTGTTTTGAGCGTCCTGAACAATTGCGGCGCTTCTGGGCAGCCCTGACCTTCTACACTGCCTTGCCTTTGGGGCGGGCGGGCGGGCTACAGTTTGAGGGCATTGCCGCCTGGCTGCCGGCGGTGGGCCTGCTGTTGGGCGGGATCCTCACCCTGGCGGCGCTTTTGCTGCAGATTTTCCCGCCGCCGGTGCGAGCAGCTTTGCTCGTGGCTCTGTGGGTGCTGTTAACCGGCGGGCTGCACCTGGATGGGGTGGCTGACACTGCCGATGGGTTGGCGGTCAACGTCCCCAAAAGCTTTGCCGACGCGGAACGGCCAGCCGTCAACGGGCTATCCCGCCGCCTGCAGGTGATGAGGGACAGCCACACCGGGGCCTATGGGGTGCTCGCCTTGGTGCTGGTGTTGCTGCTGAAATTTGCTGCCCTGAGCAGCCTGCAGGTCTGGCCTCTCTTGCTCTTGGTGCCGGCCTGGGGGCGCTGGGGCCAGTTGCTCGCCATTGTCCTATACCCCTATCTGCGCGACCAGGGATCCGCCCGCTTCCTCAAAGACTCCACTTCCCTGCCGGGATCCCTGTGGCCGGGCACGCTGCTGTTGCTGGCCATCAGCGGGGGGGTGGGCTGGGCCGGGCTCCTGGCTTGGCGGCCTTTGCTGCTTTGGACGCTGGGATCCGCCCTGGGAGCCCTGGCCGTGGGCTATTGGCTCTACCGCCAGTTGGGAGGGCACACAGGGGACACCTACGGAGCTACGGTGGAATGGTCGGAAGCGATAGCCTTGTTGTGGGGATCCCTGCTTGGCCCGTCCTAGCCCCCCTCTCCTTTTGGGATTGGGAGAGGGGCCGAGGGGGAGGGCCTCTAGACTAGGCCAACTTGCTCGGCCAAGCCCAATTGTTGGCGGGCCGTTTGGCAATCCTGCCGGATCTGCTGGATTAAGTCTGCCACACTGGGAAACCGCCGCTCTGGGCGGATAAAGCCTTGCAGCGCCACCTGCACCTCTTGCCCGTAGAGATCGCCTGTCCAATCCAGCAGATGCACCTCAACGGTGTGCTGCAGCCCGGCAAACGTGGGCCGATGGCCAATGTTCATCACCCCAGGCAGGGCTGCCGCCTCAGCAGGCACATTCACCCAAACGCTGTACACCCCGTCGCGGGGCAAAAACTTCTCCGGCGGCAGGCGCAGATTGGCGGTGGGAAAACCCAGCTCTCGGCCTCGCCGATCCCCTGGCACCACCTCTCCGATCAGCCGGTAGGGACGGCCCAAGAGCTCCGTTGCCGCCGCCACCTCCCCCGTAGCCAGGGCAGCGCGAATGCGAGAGCTGCTCACCCGCTCCCCCTTCAGTTGCGCCTCCGGGATCACCTCCACCGGAATGCAGCGCTCGGATCCCCAAGCCTGGAGAGTTTGGGCATTGCCCGAGCGACGGTGGCCAAAGCAGAAATCCCAGCCGACGCTGAGATGGCGAACGCGCAAGCCCTGTTCCAGTACTGTTTGGATAAACTCTTGGGGCGGCTGGCGGGCAAAGGCAGGAGTGAAGGGGAGCAACACCACCTGCTCAAAACCCATCTGCGCCAGCAGAGCCAGCTTTTCGGCAGGGGGAGTGAGCAACAGTTGCCTGCGCCCCGTCAATACTTCTTGGGGGTGAGGATGAAAGGTGAGAACCGTGCGCACCCCCTGCAGGGAGTCGCGAATGGGCTGCAGCACTTTCTGATGGCCCAGGTGCAAGCCATCGAAGTTCCCGATGGCAACGGCGGTGGGTCGCAAGGTTTGAGCCAGGTCAGAAGTTACGTGCACCGCTTGGGATCCCGAACAACAGCTGATTAACCACCGCCCGACAATCTCTACCAGAGGGGCCAAAGCAAAGCCATCAGCCCGCTCAGGCCGGCCACAGCCCACAAGCTACGTCGCAGGCGCTGCAACACAGGGTCGATTTGATAGTGGACGATCAGCCGATGCTGCGCCAGCTCCTCGTCCGATTTCGCGTAGATCGCCCCATCGTACCAGCCACTTTCTTCATAGGGGATCCGCGCCTGCACCAAGCGCCGCCGCACATAGGCCCATCCCAAGTAGAGGTGGAGCAACACCAGGCTGAGCAAGGCATTGGCCCCCAGCACAGACCCAGAGACGAAGTGGCGCCAATCCCCGGCAAAGCTGCCCCAGACCAGCGGCGAAACCGCCAGCACGACCACCCCCCAAACAGCGAAGATTCGCTTGAGATAGGGGATCCACTCCAAAGCGGGCCAGGAAAAAGGAAAAGACTCCCTCAGCTCTGCATACTGCCGCAGCGGCTGTTGCTCAGCAGGAATGGGATGGGAGGGATCCACCATATGGCCTTAATGTATCTACACAAAATGATACTGGCAGGCCCAGCCCCCCGCCAAGCCCAGCCCAGCCGCAGTTCAACCGAGGAGAAGAGGAGTATCGTATTAGAGTGTGGTCGCATCTACCTCTCGTTCTACTATGAGCGTCCCAGGCGAACCTGCCGCCACCACCGCCCCCTATGTGATCCTGAGAGAGCCGGACGGCAGCCAGAGGAAGTACATTCTCGCCGGAGCGACCGCTTGGACGCTGGGCCGCGATGAAGACAACGCCATCGTCCTGACCGATCCCAGCGTTTCCCGCCAACATGCCCTGCTGCAATACCTGGACAACAACAGCATCTATCTCATCGATCTGGGCAGCCGCAACGGCTCGTTCGTCAACAATCGCCGCGTCAGCATTCCCACCCTGCTGCAAGATGGAGATCACCTCACCCTCGGACAATCCCAGCTCGAGTTCCACAGCGGATCCCTGGCCAGCCCAGAACCCAGTCCTGCGGCCAAACTGTCGGACACCCTGGTTTTGCAAACCCGCTGGCTGATCTCGGTGGCCGTGGTGGATGTGCGCGGCTACGGACAACTGACCCAGCAACTGGACGAGCGCCTCCTCTCCCAGGTGATGGGCGATTGGTTCCGGCGCGGCGGAGATATCATTCAGCAGTACGGCGGCACTGTCGATAAGTACATCGGCGACGCGATCATGGCCGTCTGGTTTCATGCGCCCCAGGCCAATGAGGATCCCTTACAAGCTGAACAAGTGGGGATCGAGCTCGACGTGAAGTCGGTTTTGCGGGCCATGGTGAAGCTGTTTCAGATGACCGAGCAACTGAACGGCGAGTTTCCGCTGCCTTCTCCCCTGCGCCTGGGGGCGGGCGTCAACACCGGCTCGGCCATTGTGCGCCAGGTGGGCAACAACACCCGCCAGGAATACACCGCCCTGGGCGATACGGTCAATTTGGCCTTTCGCATCGAGAGTGTTACCCGCACCCTCAACGCCGACTTGGCCATCAGCCACGACACCTATACCTGCTTGGCGCAACAACTGGGACAGGCAGCTACCTGCTTTGCGCAGCAGGCGGTTCAGCTCAAGGGATATACCCACCCGCACCAGGTGTACTACTGCGATGTGGGGGCTCTGCAGGCCGTTCTCGGCACCTAGACCCCGCATCCCGATAGCTGGGGACGGCTCGCCGGGCCATGGGATCCCGCTGTTCTTCCAGAACCTTCTGCCGCTCTGTCGGCCGATGGGAGGGCAAGGCCCTTTCGACCGCACAAGAGCCCGACTCCTGACTGGGGTGAATCGGTGGTGGCAGAGCTTGATCAGGGGGAAAACCTGCGCAAAAGCTGCGGATCCACCTCGCCCACATAGGTATTCAGCCCGATAGCCGTGGCGATCAAAGCCCCATCCACCTCCACCCGCCGGTACTGGGCGATGGCCTCTGCCAGGGGCACATCCACCACGCGCCGATTTTGCCAGGCCACCATGCGGTCGTACTTGCCCTGGGCGATCAAGTCCACAGCCGCCACCCCAAAAGCTGCCCCCAGCAGACGATCCAAAGGAGAAGGGGTGCCTCCCCGCTGCAGATGGCCCAAAACCATCACCCGCGTCTCGATGCCGGTGCGCAGCGCGATCTCGTTGCCGATGTAATAGCCAATACCGCCGTAGAGAGACTGCCCCAGGCTGTTGGTGTAGGTCACCGGCTCTCCCGACTCGGTGCGAACAGCCTCCGCCACCACCACAATGCTGAAATTGTTGCCCCGCTCTTTGCGGTCGAGGATTCTTTTGCAGACGTTTTCCAGCTTGTAGGGGATCTCCGGGATCAGGATCACATGCGCCCCCCCGGCGATGCCAGCGCTGAGGGCAATGTGACCGGCATCCCGCCCCATCACCTCCATGACCATGACGCGGCTGTGGCTGATGGCCGTGTAGGTGAGCTGATCCAGAGCCTGCACCGCCACGCTCAGAGCCGTATTGAATCCCACGGAATACTCGGTGGCGCCGACATCGTTGTCGATGGTCTTAGGGATCCCGACAAAGTTCCAATCCCCCTGCAAAGCTAGCTGCCGGAGAATGGCCAGGCTGCCATCTCCCCCCACCCCAATGAGCGCATCCAACCCCAGCCGGTGGTAACCCGTGATCACCTCTGCCGAGCGATCCACCAACCTGCCATCGGGCATGGGATAGGCGAAGGGGTTGCCCCTGTTCACCGTACCCAGAATGGTGCCGCCATAGCGCAAAATGCCCGAAACCCGCTTCACGTCCAGCAGCTCCGCTTCCACCGGTCGCGCCATCAGACCTGCGGTCGCGTTTTTGATGCCGTAAACCTCCATGTCATAGTCGCGGGCCCGCCGCACCACCGCCCGGATGACGGCGTTGAGGCCGCCACAATCGCCACCGCTGGTGAGGATCCCAATTCGCTTCCGTTTCGGCATGGTGCTCTAGGATGAACAGTTTGAACAAAAAAATTAAGAACTTCTTCGCTCCGCAGTTTCGAGCCGACTAGACTCTACTCCTGCAAGTGGCTTACAGCGGGCCCTGGGCCCTAGCAAGCTGTAGCCATGGGGCGCTTGACCAACCGCAGAGAAGGGAAGGCGACGGCTGGATTGATTATGTCCAGCCCTTGGGACCAAGATGCCTAGCAGAGTTTGCAGTGGGCGAGCGGCTCCGCAGACAAGACCAATTGTTCAGCATCCTTCACAACAAAGAATTAAGAAATATTACTTGGCAAAGCTAAGTTTGGAGCAGTTTCCGCTATCTCTGAGGATAGATCTTGTAGGCAAGACTTGGGGGGAACAACTTGCCAAAAAACCAAAATTATTTGTTAAGCAACTTTGATCAAAACCCATTCAGGCCAATAAGGGTAGAGATGATGGAGATATAAGGATCGGGTCTGAGTTGGGAGAAGCATTATGACTCAAACCATTGCCCAATGTGGGCTGCGGGGGGCCTCAGAGCTGCTCAGCCGTTACCGGCAAGGAGAGCGTCACTTTCCCCAATCTTGTCTGGAGTACGCCTTCTTGCGGGGGGTCGATCTGCGCCGGGCCGACCTGCGCGGGTCTGACTTGCATGGGGCCAACCTGCGCTATGCCAACCTGCGCGGCAGCAATCTGGCCAATGCCGACTTGCGCTGTGCCGATCTGCGCTATGCCGACCTGGAGGGAGCCTGTTTGGAGGGAGCCAATTTAAGCGGAGCCCAGTACAACCACAACACCTGCTTCCCCGCCGGTTTCGATCCGGTAACGGCAGGGATGCAACGGTTCGAGTTTTAGTCAAGCTTTCAATCAAGGCGGGTGCTGCCTTGCAGCCGCAGCAAGCTCTCTAAAAAAATCGGGATCCCCAGGCGGGGATCCCAGGCTGTTTATCGGGTTAGCTAGGGCTGCGTCCGGAAGCTCTTCACCTCCAAGACCGGCCCCACCTGAGCCACCGTCACCATATCTTCTTTGAGCTGTCCCTGGATGGTGACTTCCAACCCCTCTTGTAAGAGCTCTTTGGGGGCGCGGAAGAGGGCGTAGTGCTGGCCGGAAGGGAGCGTCAGCACCCACACCCCCCCTTCGATATCCAGGAACTCGATGGTACCGCTGTATTCTTGCATCACTTCCTCAGCGCTAAACCGGTGCTGCTGGGCTGGGAATCCAGGATGGCTTGCGCCCCCAAATAGGCCAGGCCCAGGCAGAGCAAACCATTGAGAAGCAAGAAGGAGCGCCCCAGCCAAGCAGAGGATCCAAGCCATAGTACCCCCTCATAGAACAGGGATCCAGCTAGAAGCAGATGGGAGGCCATGCCGATGGAGAGGCCGACAACCGCCCAACGCCAGCGCCGATGTCCCAGGAGCAGCACCATCAACAGCCCTGGGATCAACACGCTGGCAAACAAGGGGTTCAAGGCATTGGTCTGGGCTAAGGCCGTGCCCAGCTCCGGCAGGGAGCTCCCCGCCAATTGGAAGGGCCAGCGAGGGGCACCCACAATGGCCAGGCCCTGCAGCGGGAAGAGGCCGGCGCTGCCCAGCAGGATCCCTCCCAGGAGGGGCGCCGTTGCCAGCATGGGCTTGGGAGCCAGCCACCAGCGGATCAGCACCAGGATGATGTAGCCGCCCACCACCATCAGCAGCTTGGGCACCAGGGCAATCGGGCCGCCGTCAAACCAGAAGCGAGGGTTGAGGTAGCCGTTGTTGTTCAGGTATTGCAGGAAGTCCTTCAGCCACAGCAGCAGGGGGTTCTCCTCTTGCTGACCGGTGGCCCTGGCCAGCGCCTTGGCAGCATCCAGACGACCGGCGCCGTAGAAGTTCTGCTTGTCGCCGGGCACCGGGGTGGCCGACATCTTCAGCACCTCTTCCACCTTGTCCGGATCTTTGATGCCCTGAGCCTGGATCAGCGCTGCTACGCCGGCCACGTGGGGAGTGGCCATGCTGGTGCCTTGGAAGTAGGCAAAGACCGGCTCGTTGGGGTTGCGTCGGTTGATGGTCTGCTGCAGAATGCCGTGCTCAGGATGCTCGGGAGTCTTGGCCCCGCCGGGAGCGGCGATATCTACCCCAACCCCATAGTTGGAGTAGGGGGCTTTGCTGCCATCGGGCCCGGTGGCCGAGACGGCGATGACATGCGGGTAGCGGGCCGGGTAGCTCACCTGGCTTGAGTTTTCGTTGCCGGCGGCGGCGATGATCGTCACCCCTTTGCTGTGGGCATAGGCTACGGCCTCCTCCATCAGTCGGGCCGAAGCGCGGCTACCCAGGCTGAGGTTGATGATCGTGGCGCCGTGGTCGGCAGCATAGCGGATCCCTTCCACCACGTCTGACAGGGATCCAAAACCATTGGCATCCAGCACCCGCACCGGCATGATCTTGGCCTTGAAGGCAACCCCGGCCACGCCTAGGGTGTTGTTGGTGGATTGGGCGATGGTGCCGGCCACATGAGTGCCATGGCCGTTGAGGTCGGTGGGATCCTCATCGTCGTCCACGAAGTCGTAGCCCTGCACAAATTGCGTTTGGGCCAGATCCGGCACCCGCGTCACCCCGGTGTCCACCACGGCTACCGTCACCCCTTCTCCCTGGGAAATGTCCCAGGCTTCCGGCATGCGGATGGCTCGCAGGTTCCATTGCTGGGGATAGAGGGGATCGTCGGGCACAAAAGCCGCCTGAAATTGGTAATTGGGGTGGGCATACTCGACCAGGGCTTCCCGCGAGAGCCGTTTGATGAGCCGCCGTGTGGCTCCTGGATGTTCCGCATCCACATCGAACAGGTAGATAGCCTCCTGGCGGGCAAAAGCGCTGTTGCTGCTGGGTCGCAGCGGCAAATTGTAGGCTTTGGCAAGAGCAGCGATCTCAGTGGGAGTGGCCGTGTTGACAAAGTTGACCACGATGCTGTCGTAGGGGGTGGATCCCTTGCCGCAGGCCGTCAGCAGCAGTGCCATCAGGCCAGCGCAGCAGAGACCCAACCAGCGTCTGAAGTTCATCATGCACGCCCTCGGGATCCAAAATTGTTGCCACCAGTATGCCCTCTGGATGGGCAATTGACCAGAAAATCAGCACGCTGCGTCACGAGCCTGTTCCTGTTGCCAACTTTTTCGGGGGCCACTCAGAAAACCCAGAAAAAGGGATCCCTCTGGCCAAACGATTTGTCCCGATGCATGATGGATCTGTAAGAACTTGAAATACTTCTTAACACCAGTTCTCAGTATCTCGTCATCACAGCCAAGAGAGGAACCAGCATGAGCATCGGATGGCAACGGATACTGCGCGTCGGGGCAAGCTTTTGCCTGGGGCTGTGGATTTGGCTAGGTGGGGGATCCCCGCTCTGGGCCCAGCCTGCTTTGCCAGTGGTGGAGATGGAGTTGCCGCAGCCGCCGGTGCCGGTTTTGGATTTGGCGGATCAGTTGACCAGCAATCAGGAAGCACAACTGGCCGAGCATCTGAACCGGTTGGAGGAAGAAACGGGCTGGAAGCTGCGGGTGCTGACCCAGTTTGACCAAACCCCAGGCCGCCAAGTGAAAGAGTACTGGGGCCTGAACGAGCGCAGCGTTTTGATGGTGGCCGATCCCAGGGGAGGCAACTTGCTGGCCTTTAACGTGGGAGACGCGGTGCGGGAGATCCTGCCGCGTACCTTTTGGATTGAGCTGCAATCTCGCTTCGGCAACCAGTTCTACGTGCGAGAGCACGGCACTCAGCGCGCCATTTTGGAAACCGTTGACGTTTTGGATCGCTGTTTTCACCAAGGGGGCTGCCGTGTGGTGCCCGGACTGCCGCAGGAGCAGTGGATCCTGACGCTGCTCACCTCTATCTTGGGCGGGATCGTCTTCGGGTTTGCCGGCAAACCCCGCCACGCGGAGGAGCTGTTTAACTGGCGTTGGGCTTTGCTTATCTCTCCCTTGTGGTTCATTTTGTTTGGGGCCTTCGGCATCGGCCCGGTGATCACCCGCACCCAGGATTGGCTCCCGCTGGTGCGCAACATCCTGGGCTTTCTCGCAGGAGCCTTGGTGATCTACTTGGCCCCCATTGCCCAACCGGCAGCGGAGCAGCAGTAGCCGTCCTGCCAAGTTGAGGCTAAGCTCCCTTCCCCTCTCCCTCTGGGAGGGGGGTGGGCCTCTGGGTCAAGAAAGCATCCCCCGCCTCTTGCCCCCCGAAGCAAGCCAGCGGCTGGGGGACAACTTCCCAAGAGAGAATGCTAGAATCGGTAGAGCTAAATTGCTGATGTAGCTCAGTTGGTAGAGCACTCGACTTGTAATCGAGCGGTCGTCAGTTCGAGTCTGACCATCAGCTTGGCAGGCGGCTCAGTCACTCAGCTTTGACTCTGGCAGTTTGGTTAGATTGACTTCAGGGGGATCCTTCATCCTCACCCCCTCAGATCCCCGCGCAGGGTATCTGCCAATTTGTTCCTTTGTTTGCTCTAGATGTCTATGTCGGGTCTGCCAGCCGCTACAGTTCGTCGATTGCAAAAGCTGCCCCAGGTGTCCTCGGTATGGGAAGGGGATTGCCACCGCCTACCAGGTTCGCTAGCCCTGGGATCCCAGATCTCCGCCGGCTTGGCTGAGGGGGAGTGCATTTTATGGGTGGATGGCGTTCAGGGCGTGGTGCGGGCCATGGAGGTGGTGCCTGCTGGCTCCGGCTTGGAGCCGATGGTGCGAACCTTGATCATGGCTATGGAGCGGCCCAATGCTGCCTTGCCGGCTCGTCCGCAAAAGGTCGTCGTGCGGGATCGGGAGGTGCAGTTTTTCCTGCGCGGCATTTTGCACGAGCTGGACATCAAAGTGGAATGCCAGCCGGAATTGCCGCTAATCGACGAGATCCTGCAGAGCTTTGCAGAGGCCAGTGAGGGGATCCCGCCGCCGCTGCCGGAGAACTACGCGAAGCTGCTGGCCGGCAAAGCCCTCACCCTCTGGCAAGATGCCCCCTGGGACTATCTAGAGGATCACCAAATCTTGGCGATCGAGCTAAATCGCTGGGATATTGAAACCCTCTACGTCTCGGTCATGGGGCGGCTGGGGATGGAGTACGGGGTTCTTTTTTATCGCTCGCTGCACTCCCTCAAACGGTTTCGCCAGGACGCGGGCCAACCAGAGACTTCCGAGGAGATGGAGGAAGCCTTCCTCAGGCAAGATTGTCTCTATCTCACCTTTCAAGCTCGCAATCCCGAACTCAACGAGCTATCAGACCTGGACTTGGCCGATCTGGATCCCGAAGAAATCGAGCCGAACTTCGGCACCATCCACCCTCTCGAGGGCCTGCGCGTTGTTTTGCAGGAAGATGAGGCGGCGGCTGTGGCGGTGGCTTTGGAGGCCTTGCATCGTTTTTTGAAGCAGTACCGCCGCAAGCTGGAAGAGGATTTCCAACCCTGTCAGGGGCGGTATCGCATTCCCAACCCCCAGGCCCCAGGGGAAACCCTCTCGGTGCAAGTGCGCACCTTGCCCGACTTGGCTGTAGAACTTCTGGAGCTAGAAGGAGACGAAGAAGAGCACACCCAAACCCTGCTGCGAGATGATCTGGTGCCTGAGGGTGCGCAGCTTAGCCTGGGCGTGCTGCCCTGGGCCACCGTAGAGGCGCTGCGCCGCACAGGGCAATGGCATCCTCTCCCCCAGAGTAAGCTGGTGCCAAGGGGTGAAGGGCTGCCGGTGGTGATCGTGCGCACCTCCCGCCCCAAGGCCAAGCAATTGATCGAAAACCTGCGCGGCGAAGGGGGGCCCCAGGGTGTTTGTTTTAACACAGGGGTGGATCCCTTTGCCGGCAGCCGCTACGACTTGGAAATTGTCCAAACGGGCAACCGCGACCTGCACCTGTTTGCAGAGTTTCCCGAGGACGATCCCGTGCACGCCAAAGCTCGCAGGCGCTGGGAGCGGCGTTGCCGCGAGACGGGCGGCTATTGTGGCCTGGTGGTGGCGATGGGGGTAAATTCCAACCGGCCAGAGCTGCAGGTACGCCACATTCTGGCCCTGTTTGAGATGCAGGCGCTCAACCCGACCCGATTGGGCCTGGGGCCTATGGTGCGCATTAGCCGACAGTTGCACTTTCCCTAAAGGCTTCCTGGGGCAGCCCCCAGCTAAGGGATCCCAAGACCGCCCAGGCCTCGCAGACGGCGTTTCAAAGCCTGAGGCTGGAGATATCCTTTGCCAAGCCTTTCCAGAGGCACTTTTTTGCCAGGGAAAGAGAAAGAGGGGGTCTCCTTGCGGAGAACTATCGCCCCGAGGCCCGACGCCGTAGCCTGTGAGCTGCAAGCAAGTGCGGCAGGGGCGGCCGTCCTGGGGTTGGAGGTGAGCCTGTGGCAGGTGTTAGGAATTTGATTTCAACCCCTTTCCATGATAGGAGGCAGCGGATCCCAGGTATCTTGCCAGCGCAAAGCCGCTTGCCGTAGCTGCGCCAAGTTGGCCGATCCGGTGCAAAAAGCGGCGATCCTCAGCTCCTCGATCACGGCTCGGAAGCTGTCCACCACCGCCTGGGCCCGCCCTCGGGAGACGGCGTGGAGAGCGGGAGCGGCCATGCCGACCACATCGGCCCCTAAGCGGATGGCTTTGGCTGCATCGATGCCGGTGCGGATGCCGCCGCTGGCCACCAGGGGCAGGTTGGGCAGGAAGCGGCGGATTTCCAGCAGGGCCAAGGCGGTTGGGATCCCCCAGTCCCGGAAGCTGTGGGCAATGCGTTTCTGGAGGGGATCGGTCTGGCGATGGGCTTCCACCTCGCTCCAGCTCGTCCCCCCTGCCCCAGCCACATCTAGGGCGGCCACGCCACACTCGGCCAGCCGCCGGGCTACTTGGGCGCTGAGGCCATTGCCCACTTCCTTGACCAGCACCGGCACCGGCAACTGGTTCACCAACTGCTCGATGCGGCGATAGAGGTTGCGCCAGTCGGGATCCCCCTGGGGCTGAACCGCCTCCTGCAGCGGGTTGAGGTGCAAAATCAGCGCATCTGCCTCGATCATCTCCACTGCCCGTCGCGCCTGCTCCAGGCCATAGCCGTAGTTGAGCTGCACAGCGCCCAGGTTGGCCAAAAGCAGAATATCCGGAGCCACTGGGCGCACCTGGTAAGTCTGGGCCAGCTCCGGGTGTTCTAAAGCTGCCCGCTGGGATCCCACCCCCATGGCAATGCCCAGCTCTTGAGCGGCAGCCGCCAGGTACAGGTTTAGCTCCCGGGCAGTGTCTGTCCCCCCGGTCATGCTGCTAATCAGCAGAGGGGCCTGCAGGCGTTTTCCCAGAAACTGGCAACTGAGATCGATCTCGGGCAGCAGCAGCTCCGGCAGCGCCACGTGCTCGAAGAAAAACCGCTCAAATCCGGTGCGGATCCCTCTGGCGTTTACGTCCTGCCGCAAAACAATGTCCAGGTGATCCTGCTTACGTTCGGAGATAGGGGATGGAGAATCGGCCATGGTCTGGATAGAGGGCTGTCCAACCGGTAGCGGGCGAACAACATTGTCCGAAGGTGGCCCGCTGTCTATGATGAGGGCGGGATCCAACCTAGTAGCCATGCAACCTTTGCACATCTTGCTGGCAGAAGGCAACCCTCATCTGCGCAGCTTGCTGGGTTGGCATCTGCAACAGGCACGGCACCGGGTTTGGGAAGCGGAGAACATTCGCCAAGCCAAAACCCTGCTGCAACAGCAGCCTGTCCACCTCTTAATTTTGGATGCGGAGCTGTCCAGCCGTGCCGGACTCCAACTATGCCGGTGGGCGCATCGCCATTGCGATGTGTTGATCTTGCTCCTCTCCCAACAGGGAGCGGAAGCCGACATCATCGCTTGGCTGAAGGCAGGCGCAGACGACTACCTCACCAAGCCCCTTAGTCTGCCCCTTCTGGATGCTCACATTCAGGCCCTGACCCGTCGGCTGCGGCGCAGCCTTCCCCCCACCTTCCTGCAGTATGGGGATCTGAAAATCGACCTGGTGCAGCGGCGCGTCACCCTGGCCGGCCAAGGCATCGACCTCACCCCGCAGGAGTTTAGCTTGCTGATGGTGCTGATCCAGGCCGATGGGGATCCTCTCTCGCGGCAGGAGCTGCTGGAGCGGGCTTGGCCCGATTCCACCGCCAACCCCCGCACCATCGATACCCACATCCTCTCCCTGCGCAAGAAACTGGAGCGCGATCCGCACCAACCCCGCCTCATTCACACTGTGCGCCAGGTGGGCTACAGCTTCGGCATAGAGCCGCCTCCTCCCTTGCAGCAGCCGAGTCGAGCTGCTGGCGCAACTGCCCCAGGATCTGGGCCTCAACAGCGGCGCCGTAGAGCTGCTTCAAGTGTCGGGTGAGTGTGAAGAGATGCACTTGCAGTTGCGTGGCTGCCTAGATGCAGTTTTCGGCAGGCAGGGTGACAAGGTAAGCCTTCACCCCAGGGGTAACTTTTGGGGGAGCGCCAAGTGCTTTGCCGTCCGCAAGCCCATCGCAGCAACGCTGTTGCCCTCGCTTGAGGTCGTTGAGGACAGTGGCGGGGTGGCATCCGAGAAACTGTGCAATGCAGGGTGCGCTCCGGTGTTGTGCGGAGAGTCGAATGACAAGGGCGCGTGTACTTCGGTCGCTCAGCGGCTGTCTGGCAGGGAGAGACGCTCTCAGGCTTGGGTGAATCACTGCCTCTCCAAAGCGATTGTTTGTAGGGCGCAGGCAACCAACAGTCCTATTGCCTTGGAAGACTTGCCCCCCGGCCCCCCTGCCCCCCGTATACGAGGGGATTGAGGGGGGCGGTCGGAGCCGGTTAGTTTACTGCTGATGGCAAAACCTTGATCAGCAGCAACCGAGCTCCTGGGCTAGACCCCAACCCCAGAAAGCACCACCATCACCACCACCGCCGCAAAGATGATCAAAGCGTAAAACTGCGCCTTGCCGTTCTCCAGATATTTCATCACTTCGCCGCCGACCATGGTCGCCAGGCCCGTCAAGTTGACCACCCCATCCACAATGCGGCTGTCCACCTCCAAGGCCTCCCGCGCCACAAAGCGGGTGCCCCGCACAAAGACCCGCTCGTAGAGGTCGTCAATGTACCACTTGTTGAGGGAGAAGTAGTACAGGGGTTGCAGACTTTGGGGGAAGGTGCTGGGATCAATACGTTTTTGCCAGTAGATAAGACCCGCCAGGGCAATGCCGATCAGCCCAATGCCCACCGAGCTGCCCGCCATGATCAGAAACTCTGCCCAATCGAAGTGGCCGGCCAGCACCGCTTGCCACTCGGCGGCCACCTGGGCCCAACCAGTTTCTGCTGCAGACTCACCAGGCGCATGGATGAAAGCCTCGAAGAAGTTGGCAAAGGGAGTGCCCACCAAGCCGATCAGCACGGAAGGAACGGCCAGCGCCACCAGCGGAATCGTCATCGATGCCGGAGATTCATGCGGCTCGGCAGCGTGGCCATGCCCTTCGTGTCCCTCTCCCCCAGCTTCGGGATGGCTGCTGGGCTGGGGCTTTTCGTAAATGTTCATGGCTCCGGGACCATAGGCCGCCTCTTTCCCGGCAAACGCGTAGGCAAAAGCCGGCACCGGTCGGCCTTGGCTGACGGCCACCTCCTGCCGCAGCTTCAGGTTGGTGCCGCGAAACTCCCCTTCAAAGGTGAGGAAGTAGATGCGGAACATGTAGAAGGCGGTGATCCCCGCCGTGAGGAAGCCCACCCCCCAGAGGGCCGGGTTGCGCTCAAAAACCGCGGCCAAAATCTCATCTTTAGACCAAAAGCCGGCAAAGGGCGGGATCCCACAGATGGCCAGCGTGCCGATCAAAAACGTGAAGGCCGTAACGGGCATGAACTTGCGCAGCCCTCCCATCAGGCGCATGTCCTGGGCCAAGACCGGGTCGTGGCCCACCACCGCCTCCATGCCATGAATTACAGAGCCAGAGCCCAAGAAGAGCAGCGCCTTGAAGTAGGCGTGGGTCATCAGGTGGAACAAGCTTGCCCCATAGGCACCGGATCCCATGGCCATGACCATGTAGCCCAGCTGGGAAATGGTGGAGTAGGCCAGGCCCTTTTTGATGTCGTTTTGGGTGATGGCAATGCTGGCCCCCAAAAAGGCCGTGCCCGCCCCTGTCCAGGCGATGAGGTCCATGACTGGTGGGATCCCTTCCAGCAGCGGGAACATGCGCGCCAACAGGAACACCCCGGCGGCCACCATCGTGGCTGCGTGGATGAGGGCCGAAATGGGCGTGGGGCCTTCCATGGCATCCGGCAGCCACACGTGCAGCGGGAACTGGGCCGACTTGGCCACCGGGCCCAAGAACACCAACACCGCAAACAGGGCAACCAAGCTGCTGCTCACCGCGCCGTTGGCCACCATCTGCTCCACATTGCGAGCCAGCTCCTCGAACCCAAACGTGCCGGAAATCCAGTAGAAGCCCAAAATGCCCAGCAACAGCCCAAAGTCCCCCACCCGGTTGACGACAAACGCCTTCTGGGCTGCCTCCGCCGCTGCCTGCCGCTCGTACCAAAAGCCAATCAGCAGGTAGGAGCACATCCCCACCAGCTCCCAGAAGACATAGATTTGCACCAGGTTGGGGCTGACCACCAGGCCCAGCATCGAGGAGGCAAACAGGCTCAGGTAGGCGTAGAAACGCACATAGCCAGGGTCGTGGGCCATGTAGCCGTCGGAGTAGATCTGCACCAGAAAGGCCACCGTGGTTACCACCACCAGCATCATGGCGCTCAAGTGATCCACCACAAAGCCCATGTCCAGGGAGAAGGAGCCCGCCTGAGCCCAGGTGAGGGTTTTGAGAACGGTCTCATGGCCCTGCACTTGGCCGGCCAAGAGGGCAAAGGCGTGAACCATCGCCGTTCCCGTCGCGAACACGCTCAAGAAGGCGGCCAGAGAGCGGTTGGCCCTTGTCCAGGCATTGAACAGCAAAATGCCCAAGCCGAGTAAAAAAGCCGCCACCAACGGATAAACGGGGATCAACCAGGCGTATGCGTAGATGAATTCCATAGGAACTGGTGCTGAATGCGTCCTCTTGCAGTGATGAGCCCTTCTTGCTGGCCGGTGGCAATCTGTCTGTCGGGATCAGGGGCCTAGGCCGGCAGGTGCTCTGGAGCTTCTGATATTGTAAATCTTTGCAACACGATCAGCGCCCCCCCTGCAACCACCCAGTCCATGAGAGCAAAGATTCTTCTTCCCGATCAACCGAGATCCCCGCAGGAGAATCGGGAGATATCCTGAAGACTCTCCCCCAGCTCAGATCCGCAAGGCCTACGGCCCGCTGACGGGATCGGCTGAGACTGTCGTTGCCAAGATGACAGGGATCCCTTGCAAGCGCTACAACTAAAGGCTGAAAGCTGCAGACTGTCTGGAGAAAAGCCCATGAGCCTGAACTTGGTGACCTTGGTGGGGCGAGCCGGCATGGATCCGGAGGTGCGCTACTTTGAGTCGGGCAGGGTGGTGTGTACCTTTAGCTTGGCGGTGAACCGCTTCCGCAAAGGCGAAGACAAGCCCGATTGGTTCAACCTAGAGCTGTGGGGGCGCACCGCCGAGGTGGCCGGAGAATATGTGCGCAAGGGCAGCCTCATTGGGGTAACCGGCAGCCTCAAGTTCGATCGCTGGAAAGACAAATCCACCGGTGAGGATCGCCAAAGACCCGTCATTGCCGTAGATCGCCTCGAACTCCTGGGATCTCGTCAAGACCGGGAGGCTGACCTGCCCGCCGAGGAGCCGTTTTGATTTGTTTGAGCGTGAGCTCTGGCCAGTCGGCGCTTGCACTCCTGCACCACCGCTGTCAAATCCTGGCTGCACCAGGGATAGCGCAAGGGTGGCCGCCGGATGACCCACAGCGGGATCCCCAGGGTTTTGGCCACTGCCTGCTTGACGGCCAGCCCACCCGCTTCTCCAGACTCCTTGCTGATGACTACCTGAGGATCTAGACTCTGCCAAAGCCGCAGTTCCTGCTCAAAGCTGAGGGGCAGGCGCATTCCGATCACCCGCTCGGCAGGGATCCCGGCTTGCACCGCTTGGGGAACCGACTCCGGCAGCACCCGCGCCCACAGTTGGCAGCGATCCTGCCAGGGCCCAAACAGGGGCAATGCCTTCACCCCCACCGTCAGCAGCACCCGCCGCCCCGCCAGTACGCCATCCGTGAGCACCGCCTGCCAGTCCGGCGCCACCTGTACCCAGGGATCCAACGCCACCGGGGGGCGCTCGTAGCGCAGGTAGGGGATCCCCAGTTGGGCGGTCACCTGCATGGCCAGTTGCGAGATCTCCTGGGCGAAGGGATGGGAAGCGTCTACCAGCACGCGGATCCCGTGTTCCTGTAGGAATTGTGCCAAAGATGGCGGCGAAAATCGCGTCACCACCACCTGGCCGGGCAGATCCCGATACAGCCTTCTTCCGCCCTCGGTGGTGACGGTGGCTATCCAAGGGATCCCCTCATGGCTGAGGACGTGGGCCAAGCTGCGGCTTTCGCTGGTGCCACCGATGAGGGCCACTTCAAGTGATGTACGAACCGAGCCCATGCTGTGTTGCCAAAGTTTGCTACCAGTGGATACGATCGAGGTCTGAAGGCTGGAGGCGAGTGCTCATGATCGAGATGCATGTGGCTGGGATCGCGGTCGACGCTGTCAACCAGGCTCCCATTGTCATCTTGCGCGATACCCATGAGCGGCGTGCCCTACCCATCTGGGTAGGAAGAGCGGAGGCCAACGCCATTCTGCAGGCGCTGGACGACCAAAAGCCCCTCCGCCCCATGACCCACGACCTTATTCTGAACTCCTGGAAAGCTTGGGGGATCAAGCTGGAGCGGGTTATCATCCACGCGCTGCTGGACAACACCTTCTATGCAGTGCTTGTTACAGTCTGCGGCGATAAAAAGCAGGAGATCGACTGCCGCCCCAGCGATGCCATTGCCCTTGCCTTGCGGGCCCATGCCCCCATCTGGACCGTAGAAGAGGTGATTGCGGAAGCTTCGATCCCGATGAACCAAGATGCCGACGAGGCAGAGCGGGAGGCCTTCCATAAGTTTGTGGAAAGCGTGACGCCCAAAGACTTTATTCGCAGCCACCTCCTCAGGGATCAGCCCACGGAATCGGATGGCTGAAGCCCTGTCTTCTCCGCTAGGACAGATGCTGAGCGGCTCCAAGAGCACCCTCAGCGCCGGCAGTTGCCTCTTTCCCTGTAGACAGTTCCCCTAGGCCCTTGAGTGCCGTTTTCAGGGGCGGCTTGCCTCCACCTCAGACTTGGCCGCAAAGGACGCCCTCGCGCCAGCCCAAGGGGAGCATTTTAATTCCTGCTTATCGGCCCTAGCCAAAACGCTGCCTGCTCGTGCGGAGGGATTTCTCTAGAAACCTTTGAGACCGAGGTTATACCGCTAACCGGGGATTGCTCTCTCTCCCTCTAGAGCTCCCAGGTGCATACGGCTCATCTTGGAACTCAGGGTGTTTTGCTTTGACACCCTGTTGCCGTCCAAGGCAGGCGGGCTTGCTTCAAAGCCACCGTCCCCCTGGCAAGAATGGCAGGGGAGTTTGCCCAGCTTGACAAAGGGAGTACCGACACCCTAGTTTCTAGCAAATTGTGCGGCTTGTGCGGCTAGGACGGCTTCATCGAGAGTGATCCTGCTCCCCTGGGGCAGTTGATTGGCTTGACTTTTCTTTATTGCGCCATTTGTCCGAGAAGTCAGCTCGTTTGCGCCTTCTACCCCTAGACCTGTGCCGCGCTTTTTAGCCAAAGCCGGGGGGTCGGAGCTGTGGGCCAAGCGGGGAGATCCTCGGTCTTGCTGGCATTTCGGCCTACAATCAAGCTAGAGCAGCCCTTTTTTAGCAAGCCATGCAGACTCTAGATCGGCCCAACGCGCCCTCTCAGCAGCCCTACCCAGAACCGGTCTACCCCCGTCGTCCTACCCGCACCGTAGCCGTAGGCAACGTGTTGATCGGCAGCCAGCACCCGGTGGTGGTGCAGTCCATGATCAACGAAGACACTCTCGACATCGATGCGGCGGTGGCGGCCATCCGTCGTCTGCACGAGGCGGGCTCGGAGATCGTGCGGGTTACCGTTCCCAGCATGGCCCATGCCAAGGCGATGGAGGCGATTCGGAGCAAGCTGATCCAAACCTACAAGCCGGTGCCGCTGGTGGCCGATGTCCACCACAACGGCATCAAGATCGCCCTGGAGGTCGCCCAATACGTGGACAAGGTGCGCATCAACCCGGGTCTGTTCGTCCTGGAAAAGCCGCAGCCCGGTCGCACCGAGTACACCCAAGCCGAACTGGAGGCCATCCGCAATAAGATCCGCGAAACCTTCACCCCCCTGGTGCAGACCCTCAAAGCTCAGAACAAAGCCCTGCGCATCGGCGTCAACCACGGATCCCTGGCCGAGCGCATGCTCTTCATGTATGGAGACACTCCAGAGGGCATGGTGGAGTCGGCCCTAGAATATGCCGAGATTTGCGCCGAGCAAGACTTCCACAACGTAGTTCTTTCCTTCAAAGCTTCCCGTCCGCAGGTGATGTTGGCGGCCTACCGGCTGGCGGCCCGCCGCTTCGATGCCTTGGGCCTGAACTACCCCTTCCACTTGGGGGTGACCGAGGCCGGCGATGGAGAATATGGCCGCATCAAATCGGCAGTGGGGATCGGGACGCTTCTGGCCGAGGGGATCGGTGACACCATTCGGGTTTCCCTAACCGAAGCCCCGGAAAAAGAGATCCCGGTGGCCTACGGCATCTTGCAGGCCCTCAACCTGCGCAAAACCATGGTGGAATATGTGGCCTGCCCCTCCTGTGGCCGCACCCTCTTCAACTTGGAGGAAGTACTGCAGAAGGTGCGGGCCGCAACCCAGCACCTGGTGGGCCTCGACATTGCCGTCATGGGCTGCATCGTCAACGGGCCGGGGGAAATGGCCGACGCCGACTACGGCTATGTGGGGAAAACCCCCGGCTACATCTCCCTCTACCGCGGAAAGGAGGAGGTGAAGAAGGTGCCCGAGTCGGAGGGCGTCCAGGCGCTGATCGAGCTCATCAAAGCCGATGGGCGGTGGGTGGATCCCCCAGAAGGAAGCCCAAGTAACTAAAACCAAAAGAGAGGGCAGCAGTCCACCAGCAGGTCTCCTTGCCTGCTAGCCTAGAAGATGCGTTGAACAGCTCCCAGTATGACCAGCACTCTCCCCACTCGCTCGTTTAACACCAGCCGCTCCAGGCAGATCTTTGCACGGGCGCAGCAGCTTATGCCGGGGGGCGTCAGCTCTCCGGTGCGTGCCTTTAAGTCGGTGGGCGGGGATCCCGTCGTCTTCGACCGCGTTGCCGGCGCCTACGCCTGGGATGTGGATGGCAACCAGTACATCGACTACATCGGCAGTTGGGGGCCGGCGATTGTCGGCCACGCCCACCCCGAGGTGATCGAGGCGTTGCGGCGGGCCCTGGAGAAAGGCACCAGCTTTGGCGCCCCTTGCGTTTTGGAAAACGAGCTGGCCGAGCGGGTGATCGAGGCGGTGCCCAGCGTGGAGATGGTGCGCTTTGTCAACTCCGGCACCGAAGCCTGCATGGCGGCGCTGCGCCTGATGCGGGCCTACACCGGGCGGGAAAAGGTGATCAAGTTCGAGGGCTGCTACCACGGCCATGCGGACATGTTTTTGGTCAAGGCCGGCTCGGGGGTAGCCACGCTGGGCCTGCCAGATTCGCCGGGGGTGCCCAAGGCTGCCACCAGTGCCACGCTGACCGCCCCCTACAACGACCTAGAGGCAGTCAAGGCTCTGTTTGAGCAGTATCCCGACTCCATTGCCGGCGTGATCCTGGAGCCGGTGGTGGGCAATGCCGGCTTCATTCCGCCGCAGCCGGGCTTTTTGGAGGGTTTGCGGGAGCTGACGCAAAAGTATGGCGCCCTGCTGGTGTTTGACGAGGTGATGACCGGCTTTCGCATCAGCTACGGCGGCGTGCAGGCCAAGTTTGGCGTCATCCCCGATTTGACCACCCTGGGCAAGGTGATCGGCGGCGGCCTGCCGGTGGGGGCCTACGGCGGTCGGCGGGAGATTATGGAGATGGTGGCGCCGGCGGGGCCCATGTACCAGGCGGGCACCCTCTCCGGCAACCCCCTGGCCATGACGGCCGGGATCCACACTCTGGACATCTTGCGCCGACCCGGTACCTATGAGTATCTGGAGCGGATTACCGAGCAGTTGGCGACGGGGCTGCTGCAGATTGCACAAGAGACCGGTCATGAGATGTGCGGGGGCTATTTGCCCGGCATGTTCGGCTTTTTCTTCACCGCCGGCCCGGTGCGCAACTACGAGGAGGCCAAGCGCTCGGATTTGCAGAAGTTTGCCCGCTTCCACCGCGGCATGCTGGAGCGGGGGGTGTATCTGGCGCCCTCGCAATTTGAGGCCGGCTTCACTTCCCTGGCCCACACCGAGGCCGATGTGGAGAGAACCCTAGAGGCAGCGCGAGAGGTGCTGCGCACGCTCTAGGGTTTTTCTCCCCTCTCCCCTTGAGAGAGGGGTTGGGGGTGAGGGAGCTCCCTTGCTGCATTGGGATCCCCGACCATGGCCGAGCACATCCACCGCAACTGGCGCATCACCACCCAAACTACCGACAAGGGGTTTATCTTTTGCTGCCAGCGGCTACGTCAGGATGGCTCAGTGGAGCCTGCTGCCAAAGCCTACGGCTACTTCCAAAATGAGGCCGAGGCGATTTTGGCGGGCATGGTCTGGATCGACCGGCAGCAACTTCCGGATCACCTGGACGGCTTGCTCTTCGACAACGAGGAGCCAGAGGGCTAGACAGAAGCTTCTTCGCGTACCAACTGTTCCCAGCCCAAGCCTTTGAGGGCGGCGTTGCGCCGCAGCGGGCGGGTGACCAACTCCAGCAGCGCCTGGGTGTTGCCGAAGCCGTGGATCGGGGCAAAGGTAAACTCCACCGACCATTTGGTGGTGATGCCGCGGGCCTCGAGGGGGTTGGCGTGGGCCATGCCCGTGATCACCAGATCCGGCTGCAGGGCTTTGATGCGCTGCAGTTGGTGGTAGTTATCCGGCTTCTCCACCAGGGTGGGCTTGGGCACCCCCATCTCCTCGCAGGTGCGCTCCAAGAGGGCCAGCTCGGCGGCTTGGTAGCGCTTGTCGAGGTAAGGGATCCCGATTTCCTGCACCGTCATGCCGCAGCGCACCAGGAAGCGGGCCAGGGAGACCTCCAGCAGGTTATCCCCCATGAAGAAGACGCTCTTGCCCCGCAGCAGGCCCAGGTACTCTTGAACTTGGGGGTGGCGCCACACTTCCGCTTCCCGCTCTGCCAGGCCTGGAGTCGGGATCCCCAGCTCGCGGGCAATGGCTTCGATCCAGGCGCGGGTGCCATCTGGCCCGATGGGAAAAGGAGCAGGGATGAGCTTGGCCTTTTTGCGGCGCACCAGCGTGGTGGCGGTGCGGCTGAGGAAAGGATTCACCCCCACCACATGGGTGCCCGGCTCGATGGCCGGCAGCTCCCCGTAGCGCTTGGCTGGCAGCCAGCCGGAGACGCGGATCCCGTATTTTTTCAGCTCCAGAGTGAGTTGGGTAACCACCGGATCCGGCACGGAGCCGAAGATGACCAGCGGCGGGTGGGGGTGGAAGCCCTCTTCCTCTTTCTTTTTGCCGGAGCGCAGCCCGTAGAAAAGGGCCTGCAGGCCGCCCCGCGTCTCCCGCTCCTCTTCCTGCACCTGCTCCGGGCAGCGCTGGGCCATGGAAGCCAACACCGTGTCTTCCCCCTGGGTAAAGGCGTAGTCGAGGCCGTTGGCCCGCGCCACCACAATCGGGATCCCGATCTCGGCCTCTAGCTTCTGTGCCAGGCCCTCCAGATCCATTTTGATGATCTCGGTGGTGCAGGTGCCGATCCAGACGATGACGCTGGGGTTGCGATCCCGCTGGATTTGCAGGCACAGCCGCTTCAGCTCCTCGTAGTCGTTGAGCTTGGCGCTGATATCTCCCTCTTCCAGCTCGGCCATGGCATAGCGCGGCTCGGCGAAGATCATCACCCCCATGGCATTTTGCAAAAAGTAGCCACAGGTTTTGGTGCCGATCACCAAAAAGAAGCTGTCTTCGATTTTGGGGTAGAGCCAGGCCACGCAACTAATCGGGCAGAAGGTGTGGTAGTTGCCGGTCTCGCATTGAAAGTGGAGGGTATTGGAAGTATCCACAGCAGCAGTCATCGTCGGCTCCTAGAAAAGGGTTTGTCAAGCTAGAGGGCGACCAACTGGGGCACGCCCACCAATTTTTCGCTCAGATCCCAGAGCAGCTTGGCCTTGGCCTCGTCCCCTGCTTCGTCCGAGACTTCTTGGTTAAAGGGCTTGGCATTCTTGCGTTGCCGGTTGCCCCAGCTCCAGTAGAACCCTGACTGGCGAAACTCGGGATCCGCCACCACCTGGGCCACCCGCTCGCCGGCCAGCTCCTGGGAGACATAGCCACCGGTGATGTTTTTTTGAAACCAGGGGAAGAGCTTTTGGAACAGGGGATAGTGATGGCGGAAGAGGCCTGTTTCCGCCACGCAGCCGGGGTAGAGGGAGAGGAAGGTGATGCCGGTGCTCTCGTGGAAGCGGCGGTGCAGCTCCCGCATGGTGAGGATGTTGCAGACTTTGCTGTCTTTGTAGGCCTTGACGGGATCGAACTTGCCGCCATCGGCCATGCTGATCGGCTCCTTGAAACCCTGGGCAAAACCCCGCAGATCCCCCAGGTGGGGTTGGGGCGGGATCTTGCCCCCCAGCTCCTTGGGGTTGTGGGTGACGGTGCCCAAGATCACCAGCCGCCGATCCGGGTAAGTGGAGCGCTTCAGATCCTCCAGCATCAAATGGCAGAGCAAGAAGTGCCCCAGGTGGTTGGTGGCCATGGTCAGCTCATAGCCCTCCGGGCTGCGCAGGGGCTGCTTGAGCAAGGGCATGTAGATGGCGGCGTTGCACACCAGGGCATCCAGAGAGCGGCCCGACTGGCGAAATTGCTCGACAAATTGCCGCACACTGGCCAGGCTGGCCAGATCGATCGGCATCAAGGTGTAGCTGCCCTGGGGGATCCCCACCTGCTGGGCCATCCGCCGGCCTTTGTCCAGATCCCGACAGGCCATCACCACGTGCCAGCCCCGCTTGGCCAAAGCCAAAGCCGCATACAGGCCGACGCCGGAAGAAGCTCCGGTAATCACCACGGTGGGTTGCGCTTGTGCTTGCATATCCAACTCCTCTGCCATGTCCTCAAGAGGGATTTCCTGCACAATCCATCTTGGAGTGGAAAGCGGGCCAGACAACGAATTGATAAGGTTTGCGACGGTTTTTCGAAACAATTGCTTCACTTTTAGACACACCGGCAAGCTGGCAGGCTTGGGATCCCTTACACCAGCGCCGGCTCCCGCACGGGGGTTTTGTAAAAGTCCGAAAGCAGGGCAAACAGCTCCCGATCCTCGGCAGGCCGGGGCACGATCCCCTCCGGGCGGGCCAGCAGCTCGTCGGCGATGTTCAGGTAGTACTGACAGACGGGCTCCAGGCTGGGATCCGTCTCTGCCATCTCGAAGAGGGTTTTGCCCTTCACCCGCGAGATGCGAATGTCCTCGACCAGTGGCAACACCTCGAGCACGGGCATGGGCACTGCCGAGACGTATTGGTCGATGAGATCCCGCTTGCTGGTGCGATTGCCGATCAACCCGGCCAGCCGCAGCTTGCGGGTTTTGGCCTTCTCCCGCACCGAGGCGGCAATGCGATTGGCGGCAAAGAGGGCGTCAAAGCCGTTGTCGGTCACGATCACGCAGTAGTCGGCGTAGTTGAGGGGGGCAGCAAAGCCGCCGCACACCACGTCCCCCAGCACGTCGAAGAGAATGACGTCGTATTCATCGAAAGCATTTAGCTCCTTCAGGAGTTTGACGGTCTCCCCCACCACATAGCCGCCACAGCCGGCCCCCGCCGGTGGACCGCCTGCCTCGACGCAATCTACGCCGCCATAGCCGCGGTAGATCACGTCCTCCGGGTAGATGTCTTCGTAGTGGTAGCCCTTGGCCTCCAGAGTGTCGATGATGGTGGGGATCAAAAAGCCGGTCAGGGTGAAGGTGCTGTCGTGCTTGGGATCACAGCCGATCTGCAGAACCTTTTTGCCCCGCTTGGCCAAAGCCACCGAGAGGTTGCAACTGGTGGTGGACTTGCCGATCCCACCCTTTCCGTAAACTGCCAACTTCACAGCACGTTCCTCCACAAGCCTGGCAAAGGCCATTATCGGCAGCCCATCCACCTCCTGAGAAGTGTTAAGAAGAGTTAAGGGAAGTCTAAAACAGGTTAAAGGAGTTTCCTAAATCGCTGGACAGACAAAATTCCGTCCAAAAGATTTTTAGAGCTAGATTTTAGCTGTTTATCAGCTTTTGTTTTTTGTTTTTGTATAAAAGT
>NZ_AXUX01000001.1:2173792-2202628 GCF_002760475.1 Synechococcus sp. 63AY4M2
GACTCGTTTGTCCTTCTTGGGTGCTCTGATGTAGCTGTCGAGGTCATACCTTCTCGCCCTAGCGGATGGTGTACGTACTGCATGGATCCAGCCCTTCTGTTCCCATCGCCTCAAGGTGTGGAGACACACCCCAAAATAATCCGCCGCTTCTCTCGGTTTTACATACCTAGCCATACCAAGCAGCCATACTGAACATACTGGGCATTATTTTCAGTATAGTCCAGCATATCATTGACTAGAGTCATGCTCCCGTCAACCCGATGGAGACGGCTGGCGGGATCCCTGTTCCCGGTGTGAGGGCGGGTCTCAAGAATTGTCTCAATGTCCAGAGGAGCGGCGGAATCGGCAATTCAAAAGGGATCCCTTAGGGATCGAAGGCAAAGGTCATCTGCACGGCCCCTGTAGAATCCACCTCAACCCTGCGCAGGAATTCCCGCAGGTAGGCGCGGCGCTCACTCTCGCTGAGGTCTTGCCAGAAGGGCGGGATGGAGAGAGTTTGGGCAATCTGGAGGAAGTTGGCGGGGGGGAGCTGTTCCAGCTTTTGGGCCAAGCGGGCCGTTTCCGCCCGCAACTGGTAGCAGCGCTGGGCCAGGGCAGGTTCGTCCATTAGTCCAGATTGCTGCAGCTCCTCCAGTTGTCGCAGCCGCTCGCTGTTGGCTTGGATCTGGGCTTGGAGCTGTTGGCGGGTTTGATCCAGGGCCTGCCGATCCAGGTTTTGGGCCCGCTGGGGGAGCTGTTGGCAGACTTGGCGGATCACCTCCTGCAGAACGGCGGCGTAGTGGAGGCTGTAGCGACAGGTTTGGCAACGCAGGTAGAGGTAGGAGGAGCCGTTCTTCTTGGCCTTGCGAGGGGTGGTTTGCACAATGCGCAGAAGGCTGCCGCAGACGCGGCAATGGACTAGGCCGGCCAAGGCGCGGGGGGCGCTGGCGCTGCGGCGCGGGATCTTTTGGTTGCGTTTGAGCCAGCGATCGATCTGGGCGGCCTCGGCGCGGCTGAGGAGAGCCGGGTGGGTATCGCGCAGAACGGTGCCGTCGGCGTAGGCCAGATCTCCACGATAGACCGGGTTGAGCAGCCAGTTGCGCCCGGTGGCCACCGAAATGCGCTTGTGGTGTTTTTCAGCGATGAAGCGCACCGCCTGGCGCAAGGATCCGTAGAGAAGAAAGTGCTGGAAAAAATCCTGAACAATGGGGGCTTGGCGGCGATCCAGCGCGTAGCGATCCCCTTCGCGGCGGTAGCCAAAGGGGGCAGGCCCAGGGGGAGGCTTGCCCGCTAGACGGTTTTGGGCTTGGCTGCAGCAGAGGCGGCGGCTCTGCAATTGATGGGGGAGCTCGGCCAGCAGCGGGATCCAATCGGCAGCAGCGCTGGGGGTGTGCAGGCCGGACTCGTTGACCAAGCTGAGGCGGAGCCCCGCTTGTTGGATCTGCAATAGCCGTTGGTGGACTTCCTCCACTCGATCCCCCAGATCCGCCAGGCGCACCAGCAGCACCTGCTGCACCGATCCGGCGGCAATGCCCTGCAACAGCTCTTCCAGATGGATGCGGGATCCCCAGTCGTGCCAGATGGGATCGGCCCCGTGTGCTTTCAACCAGGCCAGCTCCTGGTCTGGCCAAGAGGCATGGGCGGGCGTGTAGAGGTAGCCGCAAACGCTCATGGACAAGCAAACTCTCACCGCTGCTGTACCCGCACCCGACACCCCTCTTGGCCAGGGATCCCAGCTAGGCTAAGGGAGAGACAAACCGGCAAGCCTTGGCCGCCGAAGGCTCTCCGCAAGATGGCTTTACTCCACCGCCGCAGCCGCGTATTCCAGCTCCTCTTCCGAAACCTCCAGCGGCGCCTCCTCGACTTGTCCTTGCTTGGCAGCCCGCAGTTGCTCGCGGTACTTGGCCGCCATTTCTTCTGCTTTTTCGTAAACCAGCTTGGGATCTCGCAGCATGTCGCCGGGATTGGGCTCCAGTTGCTTGGTAGACAGCGAGATGCGACCCCGTTCTGCGTCTAGGTCGATGATCATCACCTTCACTTCGTCGTTGACGTTGAAGACGCTGTGAGGCGTGTCGACATGCTCGTGGGAGATCTCGGAAATGTGCAGCAAGCCAGAGACGCCGCCAATGTCGATGAAGGCACCGTAAGGCTTGATGCCGCGCACCGTGCCGACCACTACCTCGCCCACCTCCAGCTTGTTCATCTTCCGCTCCACCAGGGCGCGGCGATGGCTCAACACCAGTCGGTTGCGGTCTTCGTCCACCTCCAAAAACTTCAGGGGCAGCTCTTCGCCCACCAGCTCTTCCTTGGGCTTGCGGCTGCTGATGTGGGAGCCGGGGATAAAGCCGCGCAGTCCCTCAATACGCACCAGGGCGCCTCCGCGGTTGGTGGCAAAAATGGTGGCCCGCACCGTGGCGTCTTCTTTTTGTAGCTGCCGCACCCGCTCCCAGGCCCGCATGTACTCGATGCGGCGGATGGAGAGGGTCAGTTGCCCCTCTTCATTTTCTTCGGTGAGGATAAAAAACTCGCGCGTCTCTCCCGGCTGCAGCACCTCGTGCGGATCCTCTATCCGGCTGATGGACATCTCCTGCAAAGGCAGGAAGGCAGCCGTCTTGGCCCCAATATCGATCAACGCACCGCCCGGCTCCACCGAAAATACCGTGCCAGCTACAATTTCGCCAGGGCTGAAGTGATAGTCGTACTTATCCAAGAGGGCGGCAAAGTCCTCGGTGGTGAAACCTACATCGGCAGCAGCGGTGAATCGACTCATAGGGGTGTAACAGCAGAGCAGTTGATGCGAATTAGCAGTTGAACTTGTAAGGAACAGCTCCCATACTCGCTCACCCTCCCAGGCGGGACAGGCAATGGCTTGGGAAATACTATAGTAGCTTAAGAGGGCAGCTTTTGTGGCAAACTTCCTCGCGATCCTGCCAAGCTAGAGAGAGAGGGCCACAGGTGGGAGAGGGGCGATTGCACTTTATCGACCAGGCGGAAATTGAAGTGCAGGCGGGGAACGGCGGAGATGGCATTGTTGCCTTTCGCCGGGAAAAGTATGTGCCCGCCGGAGGGCCCTCAGGGGGCAATGGAGGACGGGGCGGCTCGGTGATCCTGGTGGCAGATCCCGGCCTGCAGACCTTGTTGGATTTTCGCTTTCAGCCGGTGATCAAGGCAGAACATGGGGCCAAAGGGGGGCCCAACCATCGCAGTGGCGCCAGTGGTGCGGATCGGCTGGTGCGGGTGCCCTGCGGCACAATGGTGTTCGACACAGAGACCGGCGAGCTGCTGGGGGATCTGGTGCAGCCCGGGGATCGGCTGCTGGTGGCTCGGGGCGGGAAAGGCGGCCTGGGCAATGCCCATTTTCTCAGCAACCACAATCGGGCTCCCCGCCAATTTACCAGGGGCCAACCGGGAGAGCGGCGACGCCTGCGCCTGGAGCTAAAGCTCATTGCCGAGGTGGGGATCGTCGGTATGCCCAATGCGGGCAAATCCACCCTGATCTCGGTGGTCTCGTCCGCCCGGCCCAAGATCGCCGATTACCCCTTCACCACCCTGCAGCCCAATTTGGGAGTGGTGCCCCATCCTGCCGGGGATGGGGTGGTGTTTGCCGACATTCCCGGACTGATCGAGGGGGCACACCGAGGGGTGGGGTTGGGCCACGACTTTTTGCGCCATGTGGAGCGCACGCGGGTGTTGATCCACCTGGTGGACGGCACAGCAGCAGATCCCGTCAGGGATTACCAAATCATTCAGCAGGAGCTGCGCGCCTACGGCCACGGGCTAAGCGACAAGCCGCAGATTGTGGTTTTGAACAAGATCGATGCCCTTGAGCCCCAGGAGGTGAGCGAGCGCACCCAGCGGCTGTCAATGGCTGCCGGTGCCCCGGTATCGGCCATCTCGGCGGTTGCCAGGCAGGGGCTGGAGCCCTTGTTGCAGCGGGTGTGGCAGTGCCTGGGCCGGGATCCGGATCTCCATCGACCCGCGGCGGCTAGCAAAATCCAGCCAGTTCGGGGGCAGGAGAATCTTAGAATAGGAGTGCCCCTGCCTTCCCAAAACTCAGAGATGAGCGGCTATGTATATCTCGGCGGAGGATCTGCCCCCCGATTTGCGCCAGATCAAGTTGGCCATTGAGCAGGCGGCCCAGGCGAGGGCGGGAGCTTGTGTGGAGCTGTTGATGCTCCTGCGGTTGTTGGAGGATCTGCACCGCACGATTTTGGAGGGGGCCTTCCGAGAGTCTTTGCCCAACACCCGGCAAGAGCTCTATCGGGTGCTTCAGGATTTGGAGGAAGCAGGCGACTGGCCCTATTTGCCTCGTCTGCATATTCAAGCGCTGATGCAACGGCTAAAAGATTGGCCGCAGGGATCCCTGTCGGTGCCGCCTACCCCTCGTTCTGGGGGAGTTGCGGAAGTGGTGGAAAGCCCTAGCCGCTCCGAGTCTTGAGGTTTTGCTTTTTTCTCCCGAATGGCCGAGTATTTTAAGCTCCATCCACAGCATCCCCAGGCCCGTTCCATCCAACGGATTGCAGCCGCTCTGCGGGAAGGGGCGGTCATGCTTTACCCCACCGATACGGTCTATGCCATTGGCTGCGATGTCACCCACAAGCAGGCGGTGGAGCGGGTAAGGCGTCTCAAGCGGCTTTCCAACGACAAGCCCCTCACCTTTTTGTGCCCTTCGCTTTCCCAAATTGCCCAGTATGCCCAAGTGAGCGATCCCGCCTATCGGCTGATGCGGCGGCTGATCCCGGGCCCGTTTACGTTTTTGCTGCCGGCCACCAAGCTGGTGCCCAAGTTGGTCATGGATCCCAAGCGGAAAACCACCGGCATCCGCGTGCCCGATTCGGCCATCTGTCAGGCGCTGTTGGCCGAGCTGGGCAATCCCATCGTCTCCACCTCGGCCAAGCTGGGCGGGGATCCCGTCGGCTCTTTGGAGGTGGGTTTTGACTCTGCTGGGGATTGGGAAGAGGGGGGAATCTTTACCGCCGAGGAAATGCGACAGTTGGAGAAACAGGTGGATTTGGTGCTGGATGACGAGGCTCCCTATCGGGCCCAGGTCTCGACGGTGATCGATCTCACGGGGCCGGAGCCGCTGCTGGTGCGGGCCGGCTTGGGGTACGAGCAGGTGGCGGATCTAATAAATCTAAATCTGAAGCCGGTGGAAGCGGAGGGTTGAGGGCAGAGGGATCCCGTGTTCTCTAGAATAGGGCCGGTGCCTGTGGAGTGTGCCCATGCCTGAGTCTTTGGCTGAGCAAAAGCTGGCCCTGTTGCGCCTGCTGGAGGGGGCTGACCGAGGCCGGAAGGTTTCCCCTGACCAGAAAGCCCAGATCTTGTCTCACATTGCTGCTTTGGAGGCGCTCAACCCCACCCCCAGGCCAACCTCTGTTCCTGAACAGTTGGAGGGGAACTGGCTTACCCTATTTACCACCAGCACAGACCTGCTGCGGCTGGCCCAGTTGCCCCTTCTGACCACCGGCGAGATCTACCAGTGCATTCGGGCCAAAGCTGGGCGGGTCTTTAACGTGGCGGAGATCCAGGGATCCGGCTGGCTGCAGGCTTGGCTGCCCCGGGGAGTTGTGGCGGTGGCGGCCCGCTTCTACCCAGAGTCGGAATGCCGGGTCAGGGTCATTTTCGAGCGCTTGGTGCTCGGATCCCAGGCCTTGATGAGCTACGAGATCGAGAGTTTTCTCTATCTGCTCGAGCGGGATCCCAAACGGATCCCGGCGGTGCAGATCGACGTTCGCCGCCGCGAGCCAACGGGTTGGCTGGATATCACCTATTTGGATGAAGACTTGCGGCTGGGTCGGGGCAGCGAGGGGAGTGTATTTGTTCTAAAGCGGGTCGGCTAGTCGGAGGATCCAGAGGACTCCGTTTCCGCCCTTTCGTGAGATGGGTTTTGGGTTAGGGTGGAGCTTATTTCCTGTAGAACTTGCAAGGCGCGGTAGGACTCCCGCAAAGCTTGCAGCTCTTGCTGAGTTTGCTCCAGTTGCCGGGCTTTTTGCTCCTGTAAGAAGCGCAGCCTTTGATTTTCGGACGCCGTGCGACGCAGAACGTGCTTGAGTTTCTGCTTCTGCTGCTGAAGCCGAGTCCGCCTCACCTCCAACTGCTGCAGTTGGATTTCTTGGAGTTCCAGTTCTATTTTCAGAGTGGCGACCTGCATCTGGAGTTGGCGAAGTTTTTGGTTGAGCTCTGGCTCTGGTGTGGGTTTTGCCGACTCAGGGCTTGGGGAAGAAGGTGATGACAATTCTTGTAGGGGCTGCAACTGTTGGGCCTTGGCCTGCGAAGCTTGATCCTGGTGCTGCTCGCCCTGCAGTCTTACTTGAGTGTGTTCGCTTACTTCGGTTTCAGTTTCCGTCTGCTGCTCAGCTTGATCAAGAATTTGTCGATCGCGGATCTGGGTTTGAGGATCCTCGTCAACCGACTGCAAAGGGAGAGAATCCTCCTCGGGTTGCCGAGGGTTGTCGCCATAATCGGCGGGATCAAAGGGAGACACAGCCGCCAACAGCGATTCTCGAAAGTCAGGCCAGGAATGCGACTGCAGACCCATCTGAACCAGCCGCCAAACCCCGTAGGAGGCCCCAATTGCAGCCAGGAGCCCAGGGATCCCGGCCAAGGACAGGGAAACCTTGGGCAGGGTCGGCAGGATCTGATCCAGCAGGCCCACCACCAACGCGAAGACAAAGATCCCGCTCCCCGCGGCAGCGGCACCTGAGACCCAAGAGGAGCGGGAGAACATCATCGTTTCTGTTTTTTCGCTAGCAGAACCACCGGAGCAGGAGAACCAGAGGTCAGGTTCACAGATCGCCTGCCTGCATCTCAGTTTATCCCGCCGGCAGCCTCTGTTTCTCGCTTAGGGCACTTGCCAAGCCCGCTGGTGGTAGCTCTGCAATTCGGCCCAGGGATCCGCTGCTGCTGCGGGGGTATGGCCGTGGTTGTGGTGATGGTGAGAGTGATGGTGATGGGATCCGTGCCCATAGGAGTCATGGTCATGGTGATGAGTATGCCCCGCTCCCAGCTCTGCGCTCACCGCCAGGCGAAACTTGCAGAGGTGGCAGTTCATCAGGGTTTGGCCCTGGAGAGCTTCCTGCTCCAGTTGCTGCAGGCTGTGCAGCACCGCGTCCACAAGGCCCAATTCCGGCAGCATCAGCCAGTCGATCTCGGGGTATTGGCGTCGCCGTTCTTCCACCGCCGCCTCGATTTTTTTCACCAGCACCCCTGTAAAGAGAAAATAGGGCAGCACAACCACCCGGCGCGGCTGCCAAGAGAGGGCCCGCTCCAGACCCACCGGCAGGCGGGGATGGGTGATGCCGATAAAGCAGGTTTCCACGGCAGCAAACCCGGATCCTTCCCAAAGCAGCCGGGCCAGCTTACAGGCTTCGGCGTTGGCTTCGGGATCGCTGGAGCCGCGACCGACAAACAGCAACACCGTTTCCGCCCCTGGGATCTGCTGCGGCTGGGCAGCCAGCAGAGTGGCCAATCGCTCCCGCAACAGTTGCAAGATCTCGACCCGGATCCCCAGCGGCCCGCCGTAGTGGATGCGCAACTGCGGGTGGAGGGCCTGCAGACGATCCAGCTCCACCGTCACGTCGAACTTGTTGTGGCGCGCCCCAAAAAGCAGCAGCGGCAGGGCCACGATCTCCTGCCACCCTTGGGCCAAGCATTGTTCCACCCCCTGGGCAATACTGGGCTGGGCTAGCTCCAAAAAGCAGGGGATCACCGGCCGATGGGGGGTGAGGGATTGATAAACTTGGGCCAGCTCCAGAAAGGCTTGCTGCCCTTCAGGGTCACGGGATCCATGGCCGATGAGCAACAGGGGCAAGGCAGGAGAAGAAAACTGCCCAACCGCACGGGGAGGGGAAAAACTGAGGACATCCAACACAAAAAACTCCGTTCCTTGTGAATCGCAAGGGGTACAGGACAAGGGCAGGTGGGTGTTCTGGCTGAGGGAGGGATCCCATCACAGTTGCGTCACAGTGGCGGATTTGCACCGCGCTTTCCCCAGTCTGCCTGAGCCTTTTAGGTTAGCTTGCCGCTTGTCGTTCACCAAGCCCCCTGGGGGGGATGTCCTTGTCTGCCAGAAGATAGCCCTGAGGCATGAGCGGTACGGCAGACTCATGCTCAAAGGGCAGCAAAACTGTTGCCGCGCTAATCCCCCTTGCCCCTGGGAGAGGGCCTAACGCCGGCCCGCTGGTCTGGGGGGCTGAAAGTGTCGCAGGCGCAGGGCATTGGCGACCACCGAAACGGAACTCAGGGCCATGGCTGCCCCCGCCAGCATAGGGTTGAGCAACCAGCCTGTAAAGGGATAGAGCGCCCCAGCGGCAATCGGGATCCCCAGCGTATTGTAGATAAAGGCGAAGAAGAGGTTCTGGCGGATGTTGTTGAGGGTGGCCCGACTGAGTTGAATGGCAGTGGCGACTCCCCGCAGATCCCCCGACATGAGGGTAATATCGCTGGCGGCCATCGCCACATCCGTACCCGTACCGATGGCGATCCCCACATCAGCTTCTGCCAGAGCTGGAGCATCGTTAATGCCATCTCCCACCATCGCCACCCGCCGTCGCGGTTGTCTTAGGCTGCGTATGTAAGCTGCCTTCTGATCCGGACGGACTTGGGCAATTACCCGCTGAATGCCTGCTTGCCGAGCAACCGCTTGGGCCGTGGTGGGGTTATCCCCGGTCAGCAGGATCACCTCTAGACCCATCTGTTGCAGCTGTTGCACTGCCTCAGGAGAGGTGGGTTTGAGCGGATCGGCAATGGCCAACAGCCCCACCAGACGGTGGGATTGCGCCACGCCGATCACCGTTTTGCCCTGGCTTTCCCAATTCTGAACCCGCTCTGACCAAGAGGGATCCCAAGGGATCCCCATCTCCTGTAGCCAGCTCAGCCGACCGATGCCGACCCACTGATCCTCCACCCAGGCTTCTGCCCCACTGCCTATCCTTGCCTGAAAATGCTGGGCAGGAGGGATGGCAATTTTTTCCGCTTCGGCTTTCTGCACCACCGCCTGGGCCAAAGGATGTTCCGAGTGCCGCTCCACTGCCGCTGCCAGGCGCAACACCGTCAGGGGAGAGGAGCCATTAGCCCAAATATCGGTGACAGTGGGACGACCTTCGGTCAGGGTGCCGGTTTTGTCCAAGACCACCGTGCGCAAGTCGTGGGCCAATTCCAGGCTGTCGGCACTTTTCACCAGGATCCCCAATTCCGCCCCTCGTCCCACGGCCACCAGGATCGAGGTGGGGGTCGCCAACCCCAGCGCGCAAGGGCAGGCGATGATCAGCACCCCAATTGTGTTCACCAAGGCCAGTGTCGGGTTATCGGCCAGCACCCACCAGAGCACAAAAGTTAGAACTGCCACCCCAATCACCGCCGGCACAAACCAGGAGGTGACCCGATCCGCCAACTGTTGAATCGGAGCTTTGGATCCCTGAGCTTCCTGCACCAAGCGCACGATCTGGGCCAGAAGCGTATCTTTGCCCACCCGCCGCGCTTCCATCACAAAGCTGCCCGTCTGATTCAGCGTTGCCCCAATCACCTCATCCCCCGCCGATTTGACAACAGGCAGGCTCTCGCCGGTCACCATCGACTCGTCGAGGGTGGAGGATCCCTCTAGGATTACCCCATCCACCGGCACCTTCTCGCCGGGGCGCACCCGGATCCGATCCCCCACCTGCACTTCCCGAATCGGAATATCCTGCTCCACCCCCTGGCGAATTACCCTTGCCGTTTTCGGTTGCAGCCCGATCAGCTTGCGAATGGCCTCAGAGGTTTGCCTTTTGGCCCGTTGCTCCATCCACTTGCCCACCAGAATCAGGGTGGTGACCACCGCCGACACCTCATAATAGACATCCGGGTGCAGTCCTTGCCGGTGAAAATAGTCGGGGAAAACCGTTGGGAAAATGGAATAGAAGAAAGCCGCGCTCGTCCCCAAGGCCACCAGCGTGTTCATATCCGCCGAGCGCCGTTGCCAAGCGGCCCAAGCGCCTCGATAAAAATGCTTGCCCACCCAAAACTGCACCGGCGCCGTCAGCAGCAACTGCAACCCAGGATTGTGCAGCCACATGGGAAAGCCCGGGATGTCCATCCCCAGCATCATCGGCAGGGATCCGATCACCAGCACCGTGCTGATGCCCACCCCTATCGCCACCTTGAGCTTCAGTTCCCGTTCTGCGGCCCGTTGGGCGATCCGCTCTGGATCCGACAGATCGTCCAGCTGCCAATCCTCCTGGATAAGGCGCGCCTGATACCCCGCCTGCTCCACCGCCCGGATCAAGGCTTGCGGATTCACCAGCCGGGGATCCCCTCGCACGATGGCCTGCTCGCTGGCAAAGTTGACCGCTTGTGCCGTAACGCCCCGCACGCGACTGAGGGCCTGTTCAATGACAGCAGTGCAGGAGGCGCAGCTCATGCCCTGGATAGCCAAGCGCCAAGTGCCGCCAGCAGATGAGGCGGACAGGCCCGGGGCAGCGGAATGGGAACCCGAATCAGACATGGCTGTCCTCAGAGCAAAAATTAATAGCAAAAGCCCTCTTTCCCCCAACCAGGGGAAAACCACACCTGTGAACCTTGTCCCGCTACTGCCGACGGGCAAGGGAAAAATCGCTAGGCCGGCGGATAGCCCACTTGGGCGAGCACCTGCCGCCAGACACTTTCCGGCTGCTCAGACGTAATCCGCACCTGCTTGGTCTTGGGATCCGCCTCCACCTGCGCCTGGGGATCCTGTTGCCGCACCGCCTGCGTGATGGTGTCCACACAAGCGGAGCAGGCCAGCTTCGGCACCGTCAAAACAACTTGCATCCTGGGAAACCTCCCCAGCCCAATGCCACCAGCTTGATGCTAAACCTTCCAGTGGGCTGGAAGGTCAAGAGGGTGGCTGAGGCTCCTCTATGTTCCAGCGGTAGTCCACCTGATAGCCCCGCTGTCGCCAGTCCTCTTCCAGTTGCAACTGTTGGGTCAGGGCTTTGCGCAGAGAGTTGATCAGCTCTTGCGTGCGGCCTCGGTTGCCGAAATCCTGCTCTTCGACAGTGGGAAACGTTTGCCGCTCGAGAACCCGCAGCAGAAATTCGTAGTGGACGTGAGCCGGCACAGGAATACGTTTCATCGATCTAGGCCCTTCTTGGGATCCATTGACAATCCTGGGCTTACTGGGATGACAACAGGGAGCGGACGGCTTGGCCGGGATCCGGCTGCGTTACCAGCGCTTCCCCCACCAGCACAGCGCGCACCCCCCAACTGCGCAACTGCTGCAAGTCAGCAGGGGTGTGGATGCCAGACTCGCTGACCACCGGCAGATCGCCGAGGCGCTCCCGATGGGCGACCAAGAGATCCCGCGTCGTGTTCAAGTCCACCGCAAAGGTTTTGAGATCCCGATTGTTGATGCCGATCAGCACCCGTCCTTTGGCCTGTTGCAGGTGCGGCAAGGCCAAAACCCGCTGCAACTCTTGGCAAGTGTGCACCTCCAACAGAGCCGCCATGCCCAGTTGCTGAATGAGCTTGAGAAAATAGCCCAAGTCCGCATCCGAGAGAATGGCGGCAATCAACAGCACCGCATCCGCTCCCAGAGTGCGGGCCCAGAGGATTTGGTAAGGGTAGAGGATGAACTCCTTGCACAAGATGGGGATCCCTACCGCCTGGCGGATCTGGCGCAAGTACTCGCCGCTGCCCTGAAAAAACCGCTCATCCGTGAGCACCGACAGGCAACTGGCTCCCGCCGCCTCGTAGCTTTGGGCAATGGCCACCGGATCAAAGGGATCGCGGAGAACCCCACGGCTGGGGGAAGCTTTTTTCACCTCAGCGATAAGGGAAACGGGGTGAGGGGATTGGGTGAGGGCCGCCACAAAATCCCGCACCGGTGGCGCTTGCTCCAGTTGCTGCTGCAATTGCTTCAGAGGAAGCTGTTCCCGTTGGCGCTCCACCTCCTGCTCTTTGTGCCAGACGATCTCCTCCAAAATGTGGCGTGGCTCGGCCTCTGGAGCCTTTGTCCGGTACACCTGCGAGGCCACCACCACCGGCGGGGCAGGAGAACGCCGACGAACGGCAAGCAGCTCACCTTCCAGCTCCATACCACCCCTGAACAGAACTCTACACCTCACCCTAAACTACTCTAGTGTGCTGCTGTCGGTTTGAATAGCTACTCCGAATATCCCCAAACCGCCTCTGGCAAAGGTGTTTTTTTTACTCTATGGTTGAGTTTAGGGCTGAGCAGCAGCCGATGCCGGTTAGACTGCCAGTTAAGCAGAGAGCCGGCGGAGGCGCTGCTTGAGGCAAGACAAAGGTGCTGCTCAGGACGAGATGGCTCGAGACAGATCCAAGTCAACCCGGGTCAAGCGAGAGGCTTGACGCAGGTTTTCGCGCCCCGGGGTGCCTTGCTCCGGCAGCCGTTTCGTCTCCCCATCTTGCCCAACTGTGGGCAAAGGCTCGGCTGAGGCAGAGTTTGGGATATTGCTGTCCATGCTGTTTTGAAGGAGTTCGGGCGTGCTGTACCTGGCAGAGCTATCCAAGCCGATTGGGTTTGCCAAATCGTCGCTGCAATTGCTAGCCAAGCAGCAGCAGGACAACACCTGGGTGGCCGTGAACGAAGAATCGATTACTCTAGAGGGCCGCATCGCCCAGGAGGCCGGGCGCTTCAAGGATGGGTCATTGGTGCTGGCGGAAATCTCCGGCAACCGTCAGGTCGCCCGCATCAGCGAAGCCGCTCGCCAACTGGTGACCTATCTGCAAAACTTCAGCCAACTTCAGCTCAGAGCCCGCAGCCAGGAGGAGGAGATCGAGGTTTGGAAACAGTCCCTCACCTTTCAGGCGCATGAGCTGACCCGCCGCGAGATGGAGCTAGCAGCTCAAGAAGAAGAGGTGCAGCGGCTGTATGAGCAATACAAGAGTGTGGAGGAAGATCGCAAACTTCTGGACAGCCTCAAAGAGGAACTGGCAGCCCAGCAAGCTTACTTGGCTGAACAACAGCGCCTGATCGGAGAGCAGCGGGAAGCTCTGAATCGGCAGCGGCAAGAGTTGGAAGCCCAGTTGCAAGAAGCTCGCTCCAGCCGCTTGGGGGAGGCAGAAGCAGCGCAGCTACAGGCTTTGATGCAACAGCTCCAGGAGAGTCTGCATCCGGCTGGAGATCCCTTGGCGCTTCTGCAAAGCTTGAAAAGCCACATTCAGCAGCAGCAGGAGCACTTGAATCAACAGATTGCCCAACTGGAAGCAGAACGTCAGCAGGCCCAGGCCCGGCAAGACGAGCTGGATCGAGACTACCGCGCTTGGCAAGAACGCCACACCGCTTGGTGGGGATCCCGACAATCCCTGGAGCAAAGCCAAGCAGAGTGGCAAACTCGACAGGGATCCCTGCGAGCCCATCAAGAGCACCTGCAGAGGATTCTCCAGCAGCTGCAATCTCAAGAGAGCCTATACCAGAAAGCCTCTCGTCTGGTGCAGGAGTACGACTTCATCGTCGATGGCAGCAGCAACGGCGGGTCAGGTGCCTCAGGGTCTGCGATCTCGGTCGAGGAGCTGGCGGCCTTGGTGAGCCAACTGCGCCGAGATTACGAGCAGCGGGCAGCCCAAGTCAGCCAACAGCGGGCCGAGCTGGAGCAAAACCGGCAAACCCTGCGGGAGCTGCAAGAGCGGCTGGCCACCGCCTCTCCGGAGGAGCGGTTCGACATCGAACTGGATATCGACTACGCCCAGTCTGCCTGCAGCGCCCTAGAGGAAGCCCTGCTGCCTCAGGAGAAAAACCTGCAACGGGAATACGAGGAGCTGGCCCGCCAGGAAGCCCGCCTTAGGCAGCTTCAAAATCAGGCTGCCGCCCCAGTTCAGGTCGATATCGGGCCGATCCTGGAGCAGATCGGCAGCCAGAAGCAGGAGCTTCTCCAAGAAAAAAGCCGCCTGCAAACCCTCGTCCACCAACTGGAATCCTCTCTGCCCTTTCAACAAGAGCAACTGGCCCGCCAGCAGCAGGAATTGCAGCAGCAGTGGCAACAGTTGCAGCAAGAGGAGGGATCCCTGCGGGCGCGCGCCCAGGCCATGGCAGAAACCTGGGGTCGCCTGAATCACCTGCAGGCCACCCTCTATCCAGAGCGGGATCGGTGGGCGGAGTTAGCGGAACAACTGGCTCAGTTGGAGGCAGAGCTGGCTCAATATCAAGAAAGGGGCTCCACGGCCAGCGCCCATGTCCAGCAGGTGCAATCGCTCCTGGCCGCCCTCACCCAGCGGTAAGGAGCTGTGTCCTGTCGTCTTCCCAAGCAGGCAGGCAGTGCCCACACATTCCTTTTGACACAAAAGGATAGCTTGGTAGCCCCGTACTTGAGGACGGGGCGGAAAAGCCCTTGAGCCACTTTAGTTGCTTCTTTAGAGCTTCTCCAGGAAAACAACCTACTGCGGTGCCAAACCCGCGCGGCAATGACTAACCTGGAGGAACTGAAGTCCTCCGAAGTAAGCAGAACTTTGAGGTTATGCCTCAAAAGACTATCTAGGGGCGTCTTGACAGCGCCTTCGCCAGTCCATTTTGGGCTGCGTAAGAATCCCCTGCCTTCAGGCGCTGGGAGTGTCAAGGGCTTGACGGCCTCAACCAAAGAGAGCAAATCTGGTAAAATTCGGTAGCGCCTTGTAGATAGCGGGATCCCAACTTCTCGAGGCAGAGGAGCAGCGGAGATCTCCGCATTTTATCTGTCAGGAGTGTTCCAGTGTGAGGTCAGCTCGTGCGAATTGCAGTTGATGCGATGGGAGGTGACTACGCTCCCGAAGAGATCATCAAGGGCGCCCTGCTGGCCCATCGCTATCTTCAGGTGGGGATTGCGCTGGTCGGCCGTCCAGACGCGCTTGAGCCTTTCTTGCCCCGGCCCCTGCCTCCTGGGATCACCGTCGTGCCCGCTGAGGAGGTAGTGGGCATGGCGGAAGAGCCCCTGGCGGTGCGCAGGAAGCCGCAAGCCTCTATCAACGTCTCCATGCAACAGGTGCGCGCCAAGCAGGCAGATGCAGTGGTGGCTGCCGGCAACACTGGGGCTACGATGGCCGCTGCCTACCTCAACTTGGGCCGATTGGCGGGGATCGACCGCCCGGCCATCGGTGCTCTTTTGCCCACTTTGAAGGGCAAGCCGGTCTTGCTTTTGGATGTGGGAGCCAACGTGGACTGCCGGCCCCGCTTCTTGGAACAATTTGCCCGCATGGGATCCCTCTACTGCCAGTGCGTGCTGGGGATTGAGAAGCCGCGGGTGGGCCTGCTCAACATTGGCGAGGAGCCCAACAAGGGCAACGACCTGGCCCTGGCCACCCATCAGCGCCTGACCCAGTTGCCGGGGATTCACTTTGCCGGCAACGCCGAGGGGCGAGACGTGCTGACGGGGGACTTTGATGTGGTGGTGTGCGACGGCTTTGTGGGCAACGCCCTGCTCAAGTTTGCCGAGAGCGTCGGCCAGGTGATCACCCAGGTGCTGCGGGAGGAGTTGCCCCGCGGCTGGCGTGGCAAGCTGGGCTGCTGGCTGCTGCAGCCCAATCTGAAGCAGGTGAAGCGGCGCATGGACTATGTGGAATACGGCGGCGCTTTGTTGCTGGGGGTGAACGGCATCTGCGTCATTACCCACGGCAGCTCCAAGGCGGCGATGGTCTACCATGCCATTCGCCTGGCCAAAGAGGCGGCGGAGCAGAAGATCCTACAGCGGCTGCAAGCGGAAATGGCCGACTCTCACCCATCCAAAGTCAATGCCGGAGAGAATGCTCCTCCTCTGGCCTCAGCCTCTAACCCCAGTCCAGAAGCCCTGCCGGTAGGATCCCTGGATCGGGTGGAAGGATAGCGTTCATGCCCAGCAATGGCCTCCCGAGCGTGCGGCTGGTGGGGGTGGGGGCTGCCCTGCCGACTCCCTGCCTGAGCAACGACGACCTCAGCCAGATCGTGGAGACTTCCGACGAGTGGATCTGGCCCCGCACCGGTATTCGCCAACGGCGCATCCTGCCCCCCGACCTCAGCCTGGTGGATTTGGCGGCGCAAGCGGCAAAGGCTGCCCTGGCGCAGGCCGGCATCCCGCCCCAGGAGCTGGATCTAATCCTCCTGGCCACCTCCACCGGCGTCGATCGCTTCGGCTCCGCTCCGCGGGTGCAAGCAGCGCTGGGGGCGACACGGGCGGTGGCTTTTGACCTGACGGCAGCCTGTACAGGGTTTGTGTTTGCTGTGGCCACGGCGGCCCAGTTTCTGCAAACCGGGCTGTACCGGCGGGCGCTGGTGGTGGCGGCGGACGTACTCTCTCGCACAGTGGACTGGACAGATCGCACCACCTGTGTCCTATTTGGGGACGGGGCAGGGGCGGTGGTCCTGGAAGCCGCAAGAGAGGGGGACGGCGGCATCCTCAGCATCGAGCTGCGCAGCGATGGCAGTGGCAGCGAGCTGCTCAGCCTGGCCATGGCCACCGAGGCCAGGCCCCTGGTGGGATCCCTGCAGGTGGGTCAATACCGCTGCTGCCCCATCGCCATGAACGGCCGTGAGGTGTACAAGTTCGCCGTCCAAGCGGTGCCGGAGATTATCGAGAAGGCTCTCTTTCGAGCTGGGATTGCCGCAGCAGCCGTGCAAGGCTACTTCATCCACCAGGCCAACCAGCGCATCCTCGATGCTGTGGCCAAGCGGCTGCAGTTGGATCCCCAGCGGGTGGCCAGCGTTCTGGAGCGCTACGGCAACACCTCCGGCGCCTCGGTGCCGATTGCGCTGGCCGACTGGATTGGCCAAAGGCGGTTTGGCCCTGGGGATTTGGGGGTGATGGCTGGCTTCGGCGCCGGCCTCACCTGGGGAGCAATTGTCTTTCGTTGGGGCAGATGAGTTGGAGAGTATTGAACTGATGAGCGTTGCCTGGATCTATCCCGGTCAGGGATCCCAAGTCGTGGGCATGGGAAGGGATTTACAAGATTGGCCAGGGGCGGCCCGCAAGTTGGCTGTGGCCCGCGAGGTGCTGGGATGGGATCCCCTGGCGCTCTCGGAAGAGCAGATCCATCAGACCGGCTACACGCAGCCGGCTTTATTCACTGTATCGGCCCTGCTGACGGACTATCTCTACGCTCAGGGTCAGGCTCCCGCCTGTACAGCCGGCCACAGCTTGGGAGAATATAGCGCCCTCTACGCCGCGGGGGTATTTGATTTTGAGACTGGCCTGCGGCTGGTGGCGCTGCGGGGCCAGTTGATGGAAGCTGCAGGGGATCCCCCCGGCAGCATGGCGGCGCTGATTGGGTTTGATCGCGACAAGCTGGAGCACCTGTGCCAGATGACTCCCGATGTGGTCATTGCCAACGACAACAGCCCGGATCAGGTCGTGATCAGCGGCTCGGTCGAGGGGGTGCAGGCCATCTGTGAGCAGTTGCAGGCCAAGCGCACCGTTCCCCTCAAAGTCAGCGGCGCCTTCCACTCGCCCTTGATGCAGGCGGCGGCGGAAACCTTTGCCCACACCTTGCGCGAGGTTGACTTTCAGGCTCCGCGAGTGCCGGTCTACAGCAATTGCACGGCTGCCGCTAGCCGAGATCCCCAGGTCCTCAAGCAGGCACTGCTGTCTCAGATGACTGCCCCAGTCCGCTGGCGAGAAACGGTGCTGCAGATGGCCGCCGACGGCATCCGAGAGGTGTGGGAAATCGGCCCTGGCAATGTGCTGACGGGCTTGGTGAGGCGAACGGCACCTGCCCTGGGACGGTGCAACATCAGCAGCCTCAGCATCGGCTAAGGGATCCCGGCAGCCCTGTTGCTGCAAGTTGCGTTGCTAGCTCCTCAAGGGAGAAGGGCTGCGGGTGAGGAAACCTCCCCAAACAGCAGTTAGGATCAATGAAAACCTGTTTCTGGGGCCGACGATGCCGTCTTCTCCCCCTCGCCAGCTTTGGGTCAATGCTTTTCCCGCTTTGGCTGGCCTTGCCGTGGCCCTCGGCAGCCTGGGATCCGGCGGATCCCTGTGGCAGTCGGGGGCAGCCGCTTTGGCTACGGGCATGACCGGCTACCTCGCCTCCGCCCTGGCTGGGAGTGAGTCCAAAGCCAAAATCCACCTGCTGGAGCAATCTCTGGAGCACCTCAAAAGCCGGCAAGAGCTAGGTTTACAGCACCTGCAAAACGAGCTGGCCGATCTGCGGGCTGCTCTTGCCAATTGGACACCCCTTCGGCAGGAAGAGAAAGCCGGCGATGGAACTGATGCTCAAACCTATTTTGAGTTGGGATCCCAGATCCAAGCTCAGCAAGAATTGCTTTCACAATTGCGTACAGAAGAGCAGAATCTAAAAGCCTCAATAGAAGACTTGCAAGCCAAAAAACAAGAGCTTGTACAACTTTTGAAAGAGTACGTTGCGAAAATTGACCAACTCCGCTGCAAACGGGATCTTTTGGCCCAAGAGATCGCCCGCCTTAATCAAGCTCGCCAAGCAACAGGCTGCAGCAACTTTGCCGCCCACCCCTCTGGGTTTGGAAAGGGATCCCTGGGCTTCAGCTCCGTTTCTGCCACCGCCTACGACGAAATTCTTGCAGCTATTGAGGAGCGAGTAAACGACTTGGACGACATGGCAAAAGCGATGGCAGAGCTGAGCTCGCTCGAGGGCAGATGGTAGCCTATCAGACGCCTTCCGAGTCCGGATCTATTTCATGAATTCGCCGCAGGGATCCCTTATTAAAGGCCGGGAAGCGTAGATAGGGGTACTGTTCCTTGGCCTGCTGCAGCTCTTGAAAGGCGGGGGCCAGGTGGTCTTGGGGGGAGATCCCTGTCACGACACACCAGATCTTGGTGCGTGTCAAGGCCACAAAAGCTTGGTTGCGCCGGCGCAGTTGCTCTTCCACACTGAGCCCCGGTTCGGTGGCGTTTTGAAACTGGCAAACGTAGACTTTCCAAGCTTCATTGCCTTTGGCCCGGAAGATCCCCGCTAGGGTGACATGCCCCGGCAAGCGGAAAATATCCTGACCGGCATCTTCGCCGGCTATGAGAGCTCTAATTCCTCTTTGTTTGAGCTTGGCCTTCAGGCTTTCCCAATAAGGTCTGCTCTTCTTGAAGCTGCCTACACCGGTAACCAGGAGATCCTCCGGCTGAAAACTCCACTGCTTCAGGTCGCGCTCGATTTGTTGGGCAATCCAATTCTGCTCCTCTTCCTCAGAAGGGAAGGTGCGCCAGATTAGCAGCGATTGCGGATCCACCTTGGGCTCAAAGTCTTCTTGATCGATGGGATGGCAAGCCTTGCGGGTGAGGGTAATTGTGGATCCAGGCTTACGAAAATCGCCTTCTACCACTTCGTAACCTAAATTTTCCCACTGCCCTTTTTGAGTAACTCCCTGCAAAGGCTGGTCTCCACGCAAAAGACCCATGTTGATGGCATGGGCAGCCATGAGAATAATCTTCGGAGTGCGGTAGCAATGGGGCAACACAGTGGCCCGCCCTCCCAACTGCACTTTGGGCTTGCCTGTCTCGTCGCGCCCGAATAGCTCGGCTATTCCTGGCACCGTCAGCGAGCCAATGCCCTGGGCTTCGTCATAGGCCCAATAGAGCCGTTTGGGATCCCGTAAAGCCCGATAGGCTAAACGGTAAAAGGCAGGGGGCAAATCTTGACCTTCATCGATCAAAATAACATCGAAGAGCTGAGGGATTTCCTTGGCTTCTTTTTCTAACTTTTCGCAGACGTAGTCGAAGGGCTCAGTTGTATAGTCATTTTTATCCCTTAGCTCTGCCTTTGCCCGCTCCAAGCTTTTGGGCGTTAAGCCACATTCGTTAGCGAGCAATCGATAGAACCCAGTTTGATTTTGGGATCCCCAGGCGTGCATCACCTGGATCTTTTTCCAGTCCGGCTCAAGGTCAAACTTGCTCTGACAGACCTTTGAGATTTGCTCGCGAATTTGGTGATAGAGAGAGCGGGTGTAAAAAACTACCGCAATGTCCCAATCGGGGTGGTCGGCGTGGATCTTGGCCGCTCTGCGAGTCAAGACTACCGTTTTGCCTGTCCCCGCCAGGCCCCGCAACCGCTGTGGCCCCTCAGGATATTGGGTGGCAATTTTGCGTTGGTCTTCATCAAGCTTAAAGATCTGCTCTTGGACGCGACGGATCACCGCCTGGGGATCGTAGCTGTAAGATATTGGGTCATCGCCGGGATCCCCCAACTTTATTCCCAACGTTTTGAGGATCACTTCCCATTCTGTGGCGTTGAGAGGAGCGCCATTGGCCTTTTTGGCCGCATACAGAGTCTGCCGCAACTGCTCTGGATGCTCCAAATCATCTGCAAAAAGCAGCGCCCCGAGAAACGGGGGATCCCCGAAGCGCTCCTGCCATTCTTGTCGCCGAATGCGAGGCAAAGCCAGCCGATATTGCCAGGCAACGCGAGCTTGGAGAGGCCGGGTTTCCGGATTTTGCTGCAGCCAATTCTTGATCTGAAACATTTGGTTATCGGCCTGCCCCAAGGGGGTCTCGGTTTCCCTGTGCCACTCCCGCATGCGCCACTGGCTGCCGTCGATGGCTTCGATATTGTAAAGGTTGCAGCCCTTACACTCGAAAACCCAAAAGCCCAGTTCAAAATGAATCAATAGGATGTCGGGCTTGGCCGTGACGTGGCCCTGATGGTTATAGATACTGAACTGATGGAGGAGGTAGCCGGGATCGGATCCCAGGGCCTGCCGCAGCGCATTCCAAACCACTGCTTCCGCAGCTACCCCAGGTAAGCTGTCGTCCAGAGCGCCGTCGGGTTGAAAGTGCATGGGGGATCCCTCGTTTTCCAACTTGAACCCAATGTACAACAGGAAACCTGAGCTCTTGGGGAAGGATCCAAAGCCCCTAAAGCAAAGACTCAGGTCGGATCCGGGGATCCACCCACATCAAGAGCAGATCGGCCAACAAATTGCCCAGAATGAGCATCACGGCCCCCAGCAAAAGCCCGGCCATCACCACGTTGATGTCGAAGCTCTGGACCGCTTCCAAGAGCAGCTTGCCCAGCCCCGGCCAGTTGAAGAAAAACTCGGCAATAAAAGAGCCGCTGAGCAAATTGGCAAACTCAAAGCCCAAGATCGTGATCAAGGGGTTGACGGCGTTGCGCAATGCATGCAGCCAGATCACCCGCCATTCCGGGATCCCACGCGCCCGCGCCGCCTGGATGTATTCCTGCCGCAGCACGTCCAAGAAGTTGCCGCGGGTAATCCGCTGCAGCCCGGCAAAGCTGGTGATGCTCAGGGCCAGCGTGGGCAAGAGCAGGTGACGGCCCAGATCCAGCAGCTTTCCCCCCCAACCCAGCTCGGCAAAATAAACACTGGTCATCCCGCCCACCGGCAGCCAGCCCACGTTTTGGGCCACGATCAGCAGCAAAATGGCCAGCACAAAGCTGGGCATGGCCTGCCCCAGGTAGCTGAGCAACTGCAACGCCCGATCCAGAGGAGTGTTCTGCTGCAGCGCCCCCAGGATCCCCAGCGGAATGGCGATCATCCAAGTCAGCAAAACGGAGCACACTGCCAACAGCAGGGTGGCGCCGGCGCGGGAGAGGATGAGCTGCGCTACTGGCACGCGATAGGTGTAGCTGACGCCAAAATCCCCCTGCAGCAGATTGCCCAACCAGGTCAAATACTGCCAAAGCAAGGGTTTATCCAAGCCCAGCCGCGCCTCTTCCTGGGCGATAAACTCCTGGCTGATACTGGGATCCGCCCGCAAGGGATCCAAAAAATCGCCGGGGGCCAGTTGCAGGAGCAAAAAGCTGAGCACCGTGATCAGCAGCAGCACCGGCACCGCTTGGACCAGCCGCTGCAAAACAAGGGCTAGGGGAGGCCAAAGGCTGAACACCCGTCCAGCAGGGGGAGAAGAGGTTGCGGCCACAGGCAGAAGTCGAGTTGAGCGAGGTCCAAATCTCCCTGGGAGTGGGATCCCTGTCGAACTATGCTGCCATTCTCGCGGCCAAATTTCCAGGTTGCTGCCTGGCTTGGAACAGGGCGCAGTTGCCCGTTAGGGAAATTGGGGGTTAAGCCAATCCGGCAGGCGCAAGCTAAGGCGGTAGACTAGTCAGAAGCTTTTTCGATGAGTTGCCGTTGGGAAGATCTCTTGCGAAACCTGTTTCTTACCGGCGCTAGCGGCTGTCTGGGGCATTATGTGTTGGAGCGCCTGGCCCAACAAAGGGATCCCGAGTTTCCGGAGCAGCCCGCCTACCACCTGTACATTCTTATCCGCAACCCCAGCCGCCTGCGGTTGCCCCCGGAGCGTTTGCCTGCCCCCATCACCCTGGTGGCCGGCGATCTCCTGCGCATTCGGGAACACGCCGCCCTGCTGCGGCAGATGGATGGGTTGATCCACATGGCGGCGGCTTGGGGGGATCCCACCCTGACCTGGGCGGTGAACGTCACCCACACCTTGGAGTTGCTCAGCTTGTTGGATCCGGAGCGCTGTCAGCAGGTGATCTACTTTTCCACTGCCAGCCTTTTGAATCAAGCGTTAGAACCTTTGGCCATCGCCGGCCAGGCCGGCACCGACTACATCCGCAGCAAGTACGCGATGCTGCTGCGACGGCAGGAAAGCAGCTTCTGGCCAGATCGCCTGCTCACCCTCTACCCCACCCTGCTGTTTGGCGGCAGCCCCCACCACCCCTACTCCCACATCACCGCCGGCCTCAAGGAGGTGCTCCGCTGGCTGGATTTGATCCGCTTTTTGCGGGTGGATGCCAGCTTCCACTTCATCCACGCTGCCGATGTGGCCGAGATGGTGGCCCATTGGGTGGCCCATCCGCCGGGGGGAGGGGATTGGGTGTTGGGCAACCCCCCCTTGTCGGTGGATGAATGCGTAGAGCAGGTGTGCGCCTATTTTAAAAAACGGATTTATTTCCGCCTGCCCCTGCCCATCGGCCTATTTCGCACCCTAGCCTTCCTACTTCGGGTGCGACTTTCGGCCTGGGATGAGTACTGCCTGCGCCACCGCCACTTTGTCTATCCGGCCCTCTCCCCAGCAGCGCTGGGCTTGCCCTGCCGCTTCCCTACCGTAGCCTCTCTTCTCGACGCCTACCTCTAGGCCACCTTTGATAGAGTCACGCAACTCCCCTCTCCCCAGGGGTAAGGGATCCCGACAGGGATCAGCCGGCAGAGGCCACTGCTTCTCTGTGAGCCAAGCCTTGAAGCTGAGCAGCAATGCGCTCCCGGTCGAGCCTCTGGCCGATGAACACCAGGCGGGTCAACCGCGGCTCTTGCGGGCGCCAGGGGCGGTCGTAGTAGGTCTCAAATCGGGATCCCACCCCCTGCAGCACCAGGCGCATCGGCTTGTGGGGCACGGCCACAAACCCCTTTACCCGGTAGAGGCATTCCTCTTGAGCCAGTTGACGCAGTTGGGCAACTAGGGATCCCGGCTCATAGCTGCCCTCCAGGCTGAGGCAGAAAGACTCAAAAGCTTCGTGCTCGTGCTCCTCCTCGAAGTCGTGGTGGCTGGGGCGGCGCTCCAACTGATCCTCCACCGCCGCCTGGAAGCCCAAGAGCACTTCTGGGGCAACCTGGCCCCGCTCACAGGGGAGAACTCGAACCTCAGGGCGCAATTGTTGCCGCAGCCAGCTCTCCACCTGGGTTCGCTCCTTCGGCGTGATCTGATCCACCTTGCTCAGCAGCACCAAATCAGCGCAGCTCAACTGATCCTCAAACAGCTCCTCAATGGGAGTCTCGTGATCCAGGCTCTCATCGGCCTGACGCTGCGCCTCCAGCGCCGCCAGATCCCCCACCAGTTGCCCAGAAGCCAGGGCCTGGCCATCCACCACTGCAATCACCGCATCCACCGTGGCGCCGGTGCGAATGGTGGGCCAGCGGAAAGCCTGCACCAGCGGCTTGGGCAAGGCCAATCCTGAAGTCTCAATCAGGATGCAGTCCAGCTCTGCCCGCCGCCGCAGCAGAGCCTCCATGGTCGGCAAGAACTCCTCCTGCACCGTGCAGCAGAGGCAGCCGTTGGCCAGCTCCAGAATGGGGATGGAGCCCCCTCCCTCGCAGAGTTGGCAATCCCGCAGCAGTTCGCCGTCGATGCCCACTTCGCCAAACTCATTGACCACTACGGCGATGCGGCGGCCCTGGTTGTTGAGCAAAAGGTGACGGATCAAAGTGGTCTTGCCGGATCCCAAAAATCCGGTGATGACCGTAACCGGAACTTTGTGCATCTTGATTTGCGCATTCGGCCTTCCCAGTCTCTACCCGTGCTTCCCTCTCTGTCCATCCCGGCAGGGGGGATCCCCAAAAAAAGGCCCCCTGCCGGGGGCCAAAGGTTGTGATCTCCGAGAGACTTCCGGGCTTATCGGATCGGCTTCATCCGGTAAACCGGCTCGTTCTCGCGGCTGATCCCCTTCTCAAAGCCGGCAGCAGCGGCGCGCGCGCGACCAGCATGCCACAGGTGACCGACGAAGAACAGGAAGCCGAAGATGAAGTTGTGGGCTGCCAGCCAGGTGCGCGGGCTGGTGAAGTTCACCGTGTTGATCTCGGTAGCCACACCCCCCACCGAGTTCAGGGATCCCAGCGGCGCGTGGGTCATGTACTCTACCGCACGGCGGGCCTGCCAGGGTTGGATGTCGTTCTTCAGCTTGTCCAGATCCAAGCCATTGGGGCCCAGCAGCGGCTCTTTCCAAGGGGCCCGCACATCCCAGAAGCGCATCGTCTCACCGCCGAAGATGATCTCGCCCGTGGGAGAGCGCATCAGGTACTTACCCAGACCGGTGGGGCCTTGGGCCTGGCCGATGTTCGCCCCCAGGCGCTGGTCGCGCACGATAAAGGTGAGGGCTTGGGCTTGCGAGGCTTCCGGGCCGGTGGGGCCGTAGAACTCGCTGGGGTAAACGGTGTTGTTGAACCAGATGTAGCAGGTGGCAATAAAGCTCATCAGCGAGACCGCCGCCAAGCTGTAGGAGAGATAGGCCTCTCCCGACCAGATAAGAGCACGGCGGGCCCAGCCAAAAGGCTTGGTGAGGATGTGCCAGATCCCACCGGCAATGCAGATGATGCCGATGTAGATGTGGCCGCCGATCACATCCTCCATGTTGTCCACGCTGATGATCCAGCCGTCGCCGCCAAAGGGAGACTTGAACAGGTAGCCGAAGATGACCGCCGGGTTGAGCGTGGGGTTGGTGATCACCCGCACGTCGCCACCCCCCGGAGCCCAGGTGTCATAGACGCCACCAAACCACATGGCCTTGGCCACCAACAGGAAAGCCCCCAACCCCAACAGGATGAGGTGGATCCCCAAGATGGTGGTCATCTTGTTCTTGTCTTTCCAGTCGTAGCCGAAGAAGGGGAAAGACTGCTCCAGGGTTTCCGGGCCGCGCACGGCGTGATAAATGCCTCCCAGACCCAGCACCGCGCTGGAGACCAGGTGCAGCACACCGATCACAAAGTAGGGGTAGGTATCGATCACCTCGCCGCCTGGGCCAACTCCCCAGCCCAAAGTGGCCACGTGGGGCATCAGGATCAGCCCCTGCTCGTACATGGGCCGATCCGGCGTGAAGTGAGCCACCTCAAACAGCAGCATCGCTCCCGCCCAGAAGACGATCAGGCCGGCGTGGGCTACGTGAGCGCCCAAAAGCCGACCGGAAAGATTGATCAAGCGAGCATTCCCGGCCCACCAGGCGAACCCGCCCTGGGTGCGATCCTGCATCGCTGCGGAACCAAACGTCGTTGAAGTCACTGAGGCCAGCCTCCGAAAACAGTAAAGGTCACAGTACAGCAAAAGATATGAGGTGAAAAGCAAAGGAGCTTAGGAATGGCCGAGCGCCTACCCATCCAATCCAAGACTTGAATAGGCGAACGCTCGGCCTCAGCTCTCACGTAAAGGATCAAGAGAACTCAAGCGTTCGACAGCCAGCGCCAGTTTAGAGCGCGTTGCCGCGGGGCAGGACTTCCTCGGGGAACTCAAAGCGCTCGTGCGGCTGGTCCTGCGGCGCCATCCAGGCCCGAATCCCCTCGTTGAGCAAAATGTTCTTCGTGTAGAACGTCTCAAACTCAGGGTCTTCCGCCGCCCGCGTCTCCTGACTGATAAAGTCATACGCCCGCAGGTTCAGCGCCAACCCCACCACACCAATGCTCGACATCCACAATCCCGTTACCGGCACAAACAACATGAAAAAGTGCAGCCACCGCTTGTTGGAAAACGCTATCCCAAAAATCTGGCTCCAGTAGCGGTTTGCCGTCACCATCGAGTACGTCTCTTCCGCCTGCGTCGGCTCAAATGCCCGAAACGTGCTCGCCGCTTCCCCATCCTTGTAGAGCGTGTTCTCCACCGTCGCCCCATGGATGGCACACAGCAGCGCTCCACCCAACACGCCGGCCACCCCCATCATGTGGAACGGGTTCAGCGTCCAGTTGTGGAACCCCTGGAAAAACAGCAAAAACCGAAAAATCGCCGCCACCCCAAAGCTGGGCGCAAAAAACCAACTGCTCTGCCCCAGCGGGTAAATCAAAAACACGCTCACAAACACGGCAATCGGCGCGCTGAAGGCAATGGCGTTGTAGGGCCGCACCCCCACCAGCCGGGCAATCTCAAACTGCCGCAGCATAAAGCCAATCAGGCCCAGCGCCCCATGGAAGGCCACAAAGGTCCACAGCCCGCCAATCTGGCACCAGCGGGTAAAGTCCCCCTGGGCTTCCGGGCCCCACAGCAGCAGCAGGCTGTGCCCCATGCTGTCGGCGGGGGTGGACACGGCCACCGTCAAAAAGTTGCACCCCTCCAGGTAGGAGCTGGCCAACCCGTGGGTGTACCAAGAGGTTACAAACGTGGTGCCGGTCAGCCAGCCGCCCAGGGCCAAATAGGCGCAAGGAAACAGCAGCAGCCCCGACCAGCCGATAAACACGAATCTGTCGCGCTTGAGCCAGTCGTCGACGATGTCGAACCATCCTCGCTCCTGGCGCGCGCGCCCTACTGCGATGGTCATCTCAACCTCTCCTTAAAAACATGATGAGGACATTAATGAAACTACAAATTTTGCTCCTTTGAAGCAAGACTGGTGCCTAGGTATAAAGACTCAGTCTGCGAACTTGTCGCCTTGGTTTCCCTGCACGGATTCCTGGCCAGAACTGACCAACCGCTGCTTCAGGCAGCTTTGCTGGCGTTCCGAACTGCTCTTGGAATCCTCAGCAGAGCTGTGGCGATCCCGACGAGCCGCCCTAGGGCCACCGAACAAGTTTCACGGCTGTCGGCATTACAATTTAGCCTACGCCGGTAAAGACTTGTAAATTGCTTTCATTATAGAGGGGGGGGACTCGTTCCCATCAAGTCCGAGGTGGCTGGGATCTTCACAGACTGTAATCTTTGCGGTTTTTCTCTCCTGAGATATTGAGCTAGAGGGGCTGCCTCACCCTGGGGAAGGCCGAAGGCACAAGATCCGATATCCTTGAAGGGCGAGGCAATCCACCTGAGAGGAATCTATGGCTAGTGAGATCTTCACCATTGCTGGGCTCTCCATCGTCCTGACCCTAGTGGGTGTGGCGCTTGGATACGGGATCTTGCGCATCACCCAGGGCGGGGCCGAGTAGGGATTTCCTCATTTGGTAAAACATGAAAATCGGCATCGTCGGCGCCGGGGCAGTCGGGGGGCATTTGGCCGTTTGCCTGGCTCGCGCCGGCTTTTCAGTCAGTGTGGTGGCGCGGGGATCCCACCTGCAGGCCATCCGCAGCCAAGGCTTGAAGCTGATCCGGCAGGGGGATCCCCCTGTGGCTTGGGTAGAGCGGCTGACGGCCAGCGACGACTTGGCTGAGCTGGGGCGGCAAGATGTGGTGATCGTTGCTGTCAAGGCCCACAGCTTGCCCCTGCTTGCCCCGCAATTGGGATCCCTGTGTGGCCCGGATAGCCCCGTTGTGGTTGTCCAGAATGGTATCCCCCGGTGGTACTTTTACCGGCATGGCGGCGAGTTTGAGGGGCGCTCCTTGACTTCGGTGGATCCGGGCGGGGTGATCGCCGCGCATCTGCCAGTCGAGCGGGTGATCGGCTGTGTGGTGTACATCGCCGTGCAGTTGGCAGAGCCGGGGGTAGTTTTGCATACCGGTGGCGGGCGCTACATTCTGGGAGAGCCGGATGGGTCGTTGTCGGAGCGGCTGCGCTCTCTGGCGGCCATCTTTGAGCAGGGGCAGCTTTCTGTGGCCCTCACCTCCCAAATTCGGGTCGAGATCTGGCAAAAACTTTGGGGGAACGCCGCCTTCAATCCCATCAGCGCCCTTACCCGCGCGGCCCAAGACGCAATTGCCCAGTACCCGCCCACCCATGCTTTGGTTCGGTCGGCGATGCAGGAAACCGAGGCGGTGGCCCAAGCATTTGGGATCCGGCTGCCGGTCTCTTTGGAAGAGCGGCTGAAGGATGCAGCCCGTGTGGGCTCCCATCGCACCTCGATGCTGCAGGATATCGAGCGGGGGCAACCGACGGAGATCGAGAGCATTGTCGGCGCCATCACGGAGCTGGGGCGTTGGGCGGGGATCCCGACTCCCCATCAGAACCTCCGGGGTACTCCCGCCACAGCGCAGCTTGGCGGGATGGGGGATAGGCGGTGAGACGAAGGGGTTCAATGCCCCTGAGTCTCACAATCTGGGCGTTGCCTGCTGCTCGACATACTTCTTCAACTCCTCAACGGTGACCCCACCACAAGAGGCAACAAAATAGGTCCCTGTCCAAAATACAGGCTTGCTGTAGAACCGTGCCACCTCTGTGGCGAACTCTTTGCGAATCAACCGGCTGGAGACTGTTTTCAGGTTGTTCACCAGCCTCGAGACCTGAACATCCGGCGGAAAACTCACCAACAGATGCACATAATCCGCCTCACCGTTGAACTCCACCAAGGAACAGCGCCACTTTTGGCAGGTCGCTCGAAATATATCTTCCAGCCTCTGCAACATTGGAGCAGTTATCACCCGACGACGGTACTTTGTCACCAGCACCAAGTGGATTTGTAGGCTGTAAACAGAACGATGGCCTATGTTGTAGCTC
>NZ_AXUX01000001.1:2203127-2236613 GCF_002760475.1 Synechococcus sp. 63AY4M2
GGCGGGAGCGCATCTGGAAGGGGAGACTCTGCGGCTGAGCAAGATTGGCTCGATGCCTGTGGTGCTGCACCGCCCCTTACCAGAGGGGTTTGTGCCCAAAACCTGCACAGTGGTGCGCAAGGCCGATGGGTGGTATGTCTGCATCAGCTTGGAAGACAAAAGCGTTCCTCTCCCAGAGCCTGTGCCGATCAAAAAGGCGGTGGGCATTGATGTGGGATTGGATAGGTTTCTCACCACCAGCGATGGGGAGGTGGTGCCTATCCCGCGGCACTACCGCCGAGCCCAAAAACACTTGGCTCGACAGCAGCGGCAACTGAGCCGCAAAGTGAAGGGATCCGCCAACTGGAAGAAACAGGCCACGAAAGTCGCTTGTTTGCAGTTGCACGTTGCCCGACAACGCAAAGCGTTCCACTACCAAGTGGCGCACTGGCTGGTGGGGCAATACGACCTGTTGGTGGTGGAGGATCTCAACGTCCGAGGGCTGGCACGGACTCGGTTGGCTAAATCGATTTTGGATGCGGCCTGGGGACGATTTCTTGACATTCTGACAGCAGTGGCGGTCAAACGCGGCAAACAGGTGTTGAGAGTGGATCCCCGTGGTACGTCCCAAAATTGTTGTGTTTGTGAGGAGCGTGTTCCCAAGACCTTGTCGGAACGGGTGCATGATTGCCCCCGTTGCGGGTCGTGGGACAGAGACTTGAACGCTGCTATCGAGATTTTGAAGCGAGGACTCAGGTCCCCCCGTATACGGGGGGATATAGGGGGGCGGTGGGACTGCCGCTCTCTGGCTGTGGAGGATCCTGGTTTACCAGTCCGTTGAAGCAGCAACTCCGGGAAGTGATTCTCGGAAGCTCCCGTCTACAGCCCGTCAGGGCTTAGCGGGAGAGGATGTCACTTGGATACGCTCTATGCCTGCGTTAAGCTGCTGGAATACTCTCTTCAGCCGGGGGCCCGTTCGAGTTGCGGATCCCCTTGGTAGCCCCTTAACTCTTGCGGACTATGCTTGAAAACGCCATTGTGCTCATCACCGGCGCCAGCAGCGGCATCGGGGCAGCCTGTGCCACGCTTTTTGCCCGTTCTGGAGCCAAGCTGATCCTGGTGGCCCGCCGTCAGGAGCGGCTACAGGAGCTGGCCGCGGAGTTGCAGCAGGCTTACGGTGCTTCCTCATACTTGCTGACTTTGGATGTGCGAGATAGGGCAGCCGTGCAGCAGGCGTTCCAGTCTTTGCCGCCGGCCTGGGCTGAAATCGACATTTTGATCAACAACGCCGGCCTCAGTCGCGGCTTGGACAAGCTCCACAGCGGGGCTGTGCAAGATTGGGAGGAGATGATCGATACCAACCTCAAGGGCTTGCTGTATGTTACCCGCGCCGTCTTGCCCGGCATGGTGGAGCGGGGCCGGGGCCATGTGGTCAACATCGGCTCCATTGCCGGTCGCCAGACCTACCCCGGCGGCGCCGTCTATTGCGCTTCCAAGGCCGCCGTGCGGGCCATCTCCGAGGGACTGAAGCTGGATCTGCTGGGCACCTCCATTCGCGTCACCGAGATCCAGCCCGGCTTGGTGGAAACCGAGTTCAGCCAAGTGCGCTTCCGCGGCGATCGCGAGCGGGCGGCAGCCGTCTACCGGGGCCTCACCCCCCTGACGGCGATGGATGTGGCCGAGGTGGTGCTGTTTGCCGTTACCCGTCCCCCCCACGTCAACCTGAGCGAAGTCTTGCTGCTGCCCACCGACCAGGCCAGCACGACGATGGTGCATCGTCGCTAGGGATGTGATGCCGTATCCGTCGTTGTTGGGTATTCACTCCCCCATGCCTGGGCGACAATGGCGGCAAAGGGGGTGGGCCCATGGGACTGGAAAGCGGGATCCTCATTGGGTTGGGCATCGGCCTACTCGGCACGCTGATTTTGCTCTGGCAGAGCCGGCGCCGCTTCGGCCGCCAATTGCAACAGTTGGGATCCCTGATGCACCTGGCCCTGCCTCTCAGCTCGCCTGAACAGATGCTCAGCCGGCTCAGCCACCACCTTCGCCAACAAGAACTGGAGTGGGCCCGCCAAAAACGATACCTACAGGACTGGCGGTATCTCAGCCACCACCTGCCCTGGGGATATCTGCGGGTAGACGAGAACAACGTGGTCTGGGAGTGTAACCCTGCCGCCCAGCGTCTGCTGCGCATCAGCCAGTGGCAGCCGGGCATCAAGCTCCTGCTGGAGTGGGTGCGCTCCTACGAGTTGGATCAGCTTATCGAAGCCACCCGCCGCCAGGAAGCTACCGCTCCCATCCAGAGCCGCGAGTGGATCTTCTACCCTTCCGGGGGCGAGGACAAACCGGTGCCGCTGCGGGCTTGGGGGCTGCCCCTGCCCCAGGCCCACGTGGCCATCTTCTTGGAAGACCGCCTAGAGGCAACTCTGCTGGCCCAACAACGGGATCGCTGGGCCTCGGATGTGGCCCACGAGCTGAAGACCCCCCTCACCTCGATTCGCCTGCTAGCGGAAACCCTGCACAGCCGCGTCGATGCCGCGCAAGCAGTTTGGGTGGAACGATTGCTGAACGAGACGCTGCGCCTCAGCCAGTTGGTGCAAGACTTGCTGGAACTGAGCGCCCTCAACCTGGGGGCCGCATCGCGATCCCAATGGCGCTGGGTGGATCTGGCAAGCTTGGTGCGCGAAGCCTGGCAGAGCCTGGAACCGCTGGCCAAGCCCCGCCAGCAGGAACTGGATCTAAGCGGCCCCTCCCAGCTCTATCTCTGGGGAGATGAACAGCGCCTCTACCGCCTCGTCCTTAACCTCTTGGACAACGCCATCAAATATGGCGGAACCGACTCCCCCATTCACGTGGCCCTGTCGGAACAGGAATCGCAAGTGCGGCTGGAGGTGTACGACCATGGCCCTGGCCTGCCGGAGGATCAATTTGAGCTGGTCTTTCAACCCTTTTACCGCACCGACGCGGCGCGGGCCCGCAGCAAAGGCGGCACCGGCCTGGGGCTGGCGATCGTGCGGCAAATCGTGGAACTACACGGGGGTACAATCCGTCTGCGCAATCACCCGCAAGCAGGTGGGCTGTGGGTGCAGGTGGAGCTGCCCCGGAAACACGCCGATGCCCTGTGAAAGCTGCCCAGAAGCGCTCCCATCAACATCACCAAGCCCTTCGACCTGAGAACTGCCCCAGATTTTCCTCCGGCGGGGCTATCCATGTTGGAGGGGATCCCCTAGAATTGGTCTAGGTAATCCTTACAGTTTGTACACTGGGCATTCGGAATGGGCGCAGACTATCATTCCGCTGATTTGTTGTCGGAGCGTGAGCTGCAGGTTCTCGAGTTAATCGCAGCGGGCCTGACCAATCAGGACATTGCAGAGCGCTTAGAGATTAGCAAGCGCACTGTTGACAATCACATCAGCAATATTCTGAGCAAGACGCGAACGTCAAATCGCGTCGCTTTGGTGCGCTGGGCCTTGCAATGGGGAAAAGTTTGCCTAGATCAGGTCAATTGCTGTACGTTGGCCAACGACAAAATTGCTTAGCCACATCTCGGAGACTCTCTCTGCCCCCTCTTTGTTTTGGCAGGCAATTAAATGCAGAGCAGGGCTTTTTTACCTCAAAAGTAGCGAGACATTCGCAAGATGTCATTGGCCGTTGTGGTGAAGCTGTTTGTTACCTGGATCCCTAGTTTCTCCTTTCCTTGCCTATCGTGAGCCTTGCTGAGTTGAAACGCTACGCTGTTCGTTATGATTCCATGCCCCTGATGGTTTATCGAGAGGTGGCTGCCCATCTGGCCTGCATTCCAGGGGTGGAAGCAGAGCTGGAATGCAGAAAAGACTCCATCTTTCGCTACTCCGATAGCCAAATCGAGGCGCTGCAAATTCGCCAAGAGGCCGACGCTGACCCAGAGCAAGTTCAGCGCGTTCTTGACCACTACGGGACATGGCAGTACAGCCCGTTACAGGACTAGCCCTCCTGCATTGCCGAAGAGGGATTACCGGAACGCCAGACCTTTGGGTTGTTTGGTGAGCACTACCACCTCCCCGCAGGGCGATACCGACCCACCTCCCAACTGGAACCGATAACTGGGCAGCCGCTCCAAACCAAGTCGAGACAGACCTTGAGCGCTCTGCGCCGCTAACGAGCTCGCGCTAGCGCATACAGGCCCCTCACCCTTAACCCCTCTCCCAAAAAAGGGAGAGGGATCCGCCGAGCAGCACAACGAACTGTCTTAGCAGGAATTGCCCGTACGACGGGGGTAACTCTGTCGATGGTTCTAGAAGCTCTGAGGCAGAGACTGTTTAGCGAGTTGGCTGACTTTGAGCAGGCAAGTGCAACTTACGAGCCAAACCCAGTCTTGCCAACACCCAAATGACCCAGTAGGTCATGTCAATTTCCCACCAGCGCAAACCTGCTTTCACGCACTTCGGGTCGGCGTGATGGTTGTTGTGCCAGCCTTCACCGTAGGTGAGGAGAGCCGCCCACCAAAGGTTACGGGCATTGTCGTCGCTCTCGAAAGTCCGGTAGCCCCAGAAGTGGCTGGCAGAGTTGATCAACCAGGTGCAGTGCAGCAGCAGCACTGTCCGCACGAAGATGCCGTAGATAACGAACGGCCAACCGCCGAGCAGGTAAAGCACTCCAGCCAGCGGCAGTTGCAGCAGCAGCCCATACTTGTCTAGCCAGCGATAAAAAGGATCCCGAGCCAAATCCGGCGCAAAGGCAGAATACTTCTCACGGTTAAAAAACTCTTCCCGTTGGTAAATGAGCCAGAGCATGTGGCTCCACCAAAAGCCCTTGCGAGCAGAGTAGGGATCCCGCTCTTCGTCTTCAGTAAAAGCGTGATGCTGACGATGGCCGGCCACCCAAAAGATCGGCCCCCCCTGGATGGCGAGAGCACCGAAGGTAGCAAAGACATATTCCAGCCACTTGGGCACTTGGAAGCTGCGATGGCTAAGCAGACGATGATACCCCAGGCAGATGCCCAAGCTGCCGAAGCACCAGTGAAGCAATAGGGCCACCCCCAAGGCTGGCCAGGAAAAGCAAACGATGCCGCCCACTAAAGCGAGGGCGTGAAAAACAACGAAAAAAAGAACAAATTCCCAGGCAAACCGAAAAGACTTTTGGGGCTCAGGCTGAGCTAGCGAAGCAAAACGGTTGGGATTGTCCAGCGATTGGGTGGGAAGGGAAACGGCCATGAACCAGCAAAACCTCAGAAAAGGAGTAAGGGCAGCGCAGGATCAAATACCTCCTCGCAAAGTTGCTTCTCATGCATAGGCCACCGCATCCCTGGCTTAGCTTACAACGAGCTCATGTCCCTGAAAGGCAAGCCGGGATCCCCAAGGGCCTGGCCAAGCAAGCTTCAGCAGTGAGAGCCGCTATGAGAGAGCAGAAAGGCAGCAGGTTTGATCTCGCCTGAGGCTAAGCTTAACGATATTTCACCTCAAATGCAAGTGCTGCTTGCAGATTGCCACTACCTTGAGCGCCTTCTCTTGACTCCTTACCCCATCACCTACCATGGCACGTCCTTCTTCCCGGCAAAGGCTGCTGAACGCGGCTCGAGACCTCTTCGTCCGCCAGGGCATCACTCAGACCACCACCCGTCAAATTGCAGACTTGGCCGGCGTTCATGAAGTAACCCTGTTTCGTCACTTTGGCAGCAAGCAGGGGCTGCTCCTGGCTGTATTTGCTGAGCTGGGAGTTTTCTCCGGCATTGCCGACTTACCCCTCCCAGCAGACCCCACTACCTTCCGGGGCTCTGAGCTACAAGCCATTCTCCTCCGCTATGTCCAAACCTGCTTCCAAGCTCTAGCTAATAACCCTGAGCTGGTGCGCTCGTTGGTGGGAGAAGCAGGCTTCTACTCCGAGGAGCATCGCCGCGCCTTGAGAGCAGGCTTCCTGCAGGCCCAAGAGCAGCTAGCCCACTACCTCCAGCAGCTCCCTAGCCCGGAGCTACAAGCCGTCGACTCTGGGTGCCTTCACGCAGCTGCTGGAGTTCTCCATCTGATGATTTTGGGGACGGCTGTATTAGCCGTTACCGCTGGCTTGCCTGCTGGCGACGGCGACCAGCCCTCCTCCGACCCAGCGGACAAGGGCACTTATGACAACAACAGCGGCACTCCCCCTCTCCTCTACGCCTGCGTAAAGCTGTGGATGGCAGCCTTGAGGGGCATGAAGGAAACCTAGTGCAAAAGACTCTCTCGGGGTTGGAAGGAGGCAATCCCAAAAAAAGAAGAAGAGATGAGGAGGTTGTAAGCCGGGTTCTGTAGTGGGGTGCTCCAAGGAGCAGCCCGCACTGGCGGTCATCTCTCTGGGAGTGATGTTGCCATCACCCTCTAGCGGCTCACCACCACCGAGACCACCCTCCCCCAACCGCTTGGCTGAGTACCGTGACCTCGGTGCAGCCGACAGGGGCGAAGAACAGCCATAGTCCTGCGGCTGCGGCCTTGCTTTCCACCGGGGTTTACCGAGCCAGCGCCTCACGACGCTGCTGGTGGGCTCTTACCCCACCTTTGCACCCTTACCTGTGCTGGGATCCCAGCCATCGGCGGTATGTTTCTGTGGCACTATCCTCGCGGTTTCCCGCACTGGGCTTTCCCCAGCGGTGTGTTCTTCTGAAAGCCCGGACTTTCCTCATCCTGCTGCCTGGTGGCGGCAGCGAGGACGCGACCGCCTGCCCCTCCTATCTCTTCATTTCAATCCTAGCGCATCCCCCCAGCGCAGAAAATCTCTCTGCGCCTAGGCTCCGCGTTGCTGGCCAGCCGGCCTGCAAAGCTGACCCCGCTGTTCCTGCTCCGCAGGGACTCCATCCCCCTAGGTCTACGTTCCTGGTCGAGGAAAGCGCTGCATCAGCTCTTGGACAGCCTCGGCATGGTAGGAGCTGCGGGTAAGCGGGGAGGACACCACCTGCAAAAAGCCCAACTCTTCCCCCACCTGTCGCCAGTGGTCAAACTCCTCTGGGGGCACGTAGCGCTCCACCGGCAGGTGTTTGGGGCTGGGAGGAAGGTATTGGCCAAGAGTGAGGATGTCGCAGCCTACCCGGCGTAGATCTTGCATTATCTGCAAAATCTCCTCGGCGGTCTCTCCCAAGCCCAGCATCACCCCCGACTTGGTGTAGAGGCCGGGATCCCATTGCCGCGCCAGTTCCAAAAGCCGCAGGGAACGCTCGTAGTTCCCCTGGGGGCGCACTCGCCGGTAGAGGCGGGGCACGGTTTCCGTGTTGTGGTTGAGCACCGTCGGGCGGGCGGCGAGAATTTGCTCCAAGGCCTGCCAGTTGCCGCACAGATCTGGGATCAAGACCTCGATGGTTGTCTGGGGCATGCGGCAGCGGATTTCGGTAATGCAAGCAACAAACTGGCTGGCTCCCCCATCGGGGAGGTCGTCCCGATTCACCGAGGTAATCACCGCATGGCGTAGCCCTAGCCGTTGCACCGCTGTGGCCACCCGCAGCGGCTCAGTGGGATCCAAAGGCGGAGGCCGTTTGGTGAAGTCGATATCGCAGTAGGGGCAGGCGCGGGTACAGGCCGGGCCCATGATTAAAAAGGTGGCGGTGCCGTTGGCAAAGCACTCCCCTAGGTTGGGACAGGAAGCCTCCTCGCAAACGGTATTCAGGCCCAAGTCCCGCAGCAGTTGCTGGACGGATCCGGCCCGCTGGGGGGCTTTGGCCCGCAGCCAGGGAGGTTTGCCGCTAGGCGAAGAAACAGCGCTCAATGAAACCCTCCAACCAGAAATGGCGGCAAGCGTATCTCTCAGCTTAGCCTGTCATTATTGCCCAGCCGAGACCGGGCTCGGTGGCCAAAGCCCGAAAAAGGATAGCTCAGTAGCCCCGCCCTTAAAGGCGAAGCAAACTTTAGCTGCTCGCCAATGGTATAGTTGTCACCGAGGCGTACCGTTCTCAGGCGAGCCCCTAGTCACGGTGAAAAACCCAACCGGTGGCAAGCGTCCGGGAAATGCCAACGTCTCAGCCAACCTGCCCAGACAAGCCAGCAGAACCTTGGGGCCTTGCCTCAAGGAACTGTCTAGAGGCATCTTGACAGCGCCTTGACGAGAATCCCCCGCCTTTAGGCGGTGGGCGTGTCAAGGCATACTGGAAAGCGAATGTCGAGCGATAGGGATCCCCACATGGTTGTTGCTGCTCCTCCCTCTCTGGAACAACTTGCCATCAACACGATTCGTTTTTTGGCGGTGGATGCTGTTCAGAAAGCCAACTCGGGTCACCCCGGCCTGCCAATGGGGGCAGCACCCATGGCCTATGTGCTTTGGCAGCAGTTCCTGAAGTTCAATCCCCGCAACCCCAAATGGGTGGATCGGGATCGCTTTGTCCTCTCGGCAGGCCACGGCTGCATGCTGCAGTATGCTCTGCTGCACCTGACCGGCTTTGATGTGAGCCTAGAGGACATCAAGCAGTTTCGCCAGTGGGGATCCAAAACCCCCGGCCACCCGGAAAACTTTGAAACCCCCGGTGTGGAGGTAACCACCGGACCGCTGGGGCAGGGGGTGGGCAACGCCGTTGGGCTGGCCATTGCCGAGGCCCACTTGGCCGCCCGTTTCAACAAGCCCGGTCACACCATTGTGGATCACTACACTTATGTGATCTTGGGCGACGGCTGCAACATGGAGGGGGTGGCCTCGGAAGCGGCCTCGCTGGCCGGCCACCTCAAGCTGGGCAAGCTGATCATGCTCTACGACAGCAACCACATCTCCATCGACGGCAGCACGGAAATTGCCTTTACCGAAGATGTGGGCAAGCGCTACGAGGCCTACGGGTGGCATGTGCAAAAAGTGGAAGATGGCAACCACGACCTGAAGGGAATTGCCGCCGCTATCCAGAAAGCTAAAGAAGTTACCGACAAGCCTTCCTTGATCATTGTCGAGACCACCATCGGCTACGGATCCCCCAACAAAGCCGGCACGGAGAGCGTCCACGGGGCGCCGCTGGGGCCAGAGGAGGTGAAACTCACCAAACAAAGTCTGGGCTGGCCGCTGGAGCCGGAGTTCTACATTCCCGACGAGGTGCTGGCCCACTTCCGCCAGGCCATCGATAAGGGGGCCAAGGCCGAGGCGGAGTGGAACGAGCGCTTTGCCGCCTACGAGAAGGCCTACCCGGAAGAGGCCGCCGAATTCAAGCGCATCATGGCCGGGGAGCTGCCCGCAGGCTGGAAAGAAGCGTTGGCTCCCATTGCCGAAACCGGCAAAGAATCCACCCGCAACCTCTCCAAGTTTTGTCTCAATGCTTTGGCCAAGGCGGTGCCAGAGCTGCTGGGCGGATCCGCCGATCTGGCCCACTCCAACATGACCTATTTAAAGGGGATCCCGGAGTTCCAGGCCGGCTCCTATCATGGGCGCAACTTCCGCTTTGGCGTACGGGAACACGGTATGGGGGCGATTGCCAACGGCATAGCCCTGCACGGCGGCCTCATTCCCTACGACGCCACCTTCTTGGTCTTCAGCGACTACATGCGGCCGGCCATTCGCCTGTCGGCCCTCTCGCGGGCGCGGGTGCTCCATATTATGACCCACGACTCCATTGCCCTGGGAGAAGACGGCCCCACCCACCAGCCCATTGAGACGCTGGCTTCCCTGCGGGCCATCCCCAACCTCTACGTCATCCGCCCCGCTGATGCCCGCGAGACGGTGGGAGCCTACCAAGTAGCCCTTGAGTCCACCTCCACCCCTTCGGTGCTGGTGTTTACCCGGCAGGCGGTTAACCCCGTGGAAGGCACCTCCATTGAGGGGGTGGCCAAGGGGGCCTATGTAGTGGTGGATACTCCCAACCCAGAACTGATCCTAATCGCCACCGGCTCAGAGCTGGAGCTGGCGGTGAAGGCCGCTGCCCAACTGCAGCAGGAAGGCCGGGCGGTACGGGTGGTCTCCATGCCCTGCATGGAGCTATTTGAGGCCCAGCCCCAGAGCTACCGCGACGAGGTCTTGCCCCCCAAGGTCACCAAGCGCGTCTCCGTCGAGGCGGGATCCACCTTTGGCTGGCACAAGTACCTGGGCTTTGAGGGGGTGGCCATCGGCATCGACCGCTTCGGCGCTTCTGCCCCCGGCCCCGTGTGCATGGAGAAGTTCGGCTTCACGGTGGAGAATGTGCTCAATACCGCGCGCCGTCTCCTAAGCTAAGGTTTCTGCTCCTCCGGCCTAAACCCAGCAGGGATCCCTTCTCTGCTGGGTCTTTTTTGCTGCCCAATGGTGGCACAACTTGACAAGACTTAGCGAAGGCTGACAACTTGTTCAGCAGGACTTGCAAAACATTGCAGTTGTTTCAAACAAGGTTAAGAACCTTGCCCCCTCCCCCCCACCTCCTTTCCCCTTGTGGGAGAGGGGAGCGAGAAAGTTGTTTCATAGTTTCATAACTTTGTTTAAAACGACCCCAGATCCGCTTTCCTCTGGAAAGCTAACCCTTTCCACCCCCGCCTTGAAGGGAAAACGTTGGCTTCTGGCGACATGCTGATGTTCCTGGAGCAACTGAGGATCTGACAGCTCGGCCTACTGCAGGAAGCCCGCCAGCAAAATCACCGCTCCCCCCACGACGGCCAAAATCGTCAGTACCCGGCCTGCGTTGGCACTGCCCTTCCAGGAGTAGTTTTTCTCCGGTTTTTCCAGTTTTTCTGGCATAGCCATGCCTCTTTATGCCCCGTTAACTCTAATTTAACCTTCTCCCCCGGAATTTCTGCCGTGCGGTGCTGCGGTAGCTGGAAGGGGAGCTTGCTGAGGCGTACCCTTGAAAAAACAGCGACCACCTGGCCCGGCCAGCCCTTTTTGGGAACAATACAAGCAGGCAAGGAAGGGGATCCCAATTTCAAGGCGCATTCTGAGGCAGAGGCATGAGGTACGCGAAAGGAAGCAAAAGACTCGGCTTGATCATGGTCGCTTTGTCAGCCTGGGTGGGTGGACACCGTGCTGTCGCTCAGCCTGCCTTTCGGACAGTGCCGCTGCCTCGCCTGCCGGTGGGTGTGGATCAATTGGTCTTCGATCGCCCGGTGGCCCGCTTCAACCCCAACCTGCCTGCTGAGCTGGTGATCCACAATCGCACCGGCCTGCCTCTGGAATACGGCTTTACCGATCCGCGCCAGAAGGTGTCGGAACTTCCGCCGGGAGAAACGCTGCGTCTGAGCAACCTGCCGATCCCCAACTGCATGGCCATCAACACGCCGATGTTGTCCCCAGTGGGCTACCGGGTGAGCGTGGATCCCTTGAATGTAATCACCGTAGAGGTGCGCCTGGTCAACGATGTCTCCGGCGACCATTGTCTCGATTTACAAGAGACAGGCGCTATTTTCGTGAATTGATGCCAGCTTGAACGGGCAAAAGATAGCCTTTGGGATCCCGACCGGGTTCTAAACTTTGCGAAGATGAACGCCGCATCCCCCTATATCCCCCCGTACACGGGGGGACTGGGGGGCGGGGGGATCCGGGAACGTAGCCACCGACCGCCGCGCAGCAAAACCGAGCGTCGGCGGTCCAATAGTTGGGCGTTCTATCAACTGAGGCAGTTTGTGCACTACAAGGCAGCGAGAGCAGGGATCCAGGTTGTGGTGGTGCCACCTGCCTACAGCTCGCAGACCTGCCACCAGTGTTTTTGGATTGAGCAACGGGAAGGGAAGCATTTTCGTTGTGTGAACCCGCTCTGTGGTTGGGAAGGGGATGCAGATTTTAACGGTGCCAACGGGATTGCACTTTTGGGGGTTGCTGTAAACCAGCCCCCCTACATCCCCCCGCATGCGGGGGGACAAGAGGGGGGCCCGTGGTTGGCTTGCCAACTGCAGGGCTACCAAAAGCCCGCTTCGTACCCCCCTCAATCCCCCCGCCCCCCTGCCCCCGTATACGGGGGTTGGGGGCTGGAAGGGGGGCGGTCGGAGCCGGGTAGTTTACATGGCAGTCAACCTTACTCAAATCTGACGTTGGAGCTGGGTCTGTTGGAGAGCCAACCCGAGGTTTAGGCGTATCGACAGCAATCGACCCCTATGACAGGATGCAAACAGGATGTCCAGGTCGATGTTCTTGTAGACTTTGCTCTGCCTTTGAGCTACTCGCCTGTAACCTAACTGAAGTGTCCTTTACTTTTACTTTTTTTGGATGGTCTCATGAGCGATAACTTGTATTCTTGGTTTCCCCGTGCCTTGGTGATGGGCGCTGCGGTGGTGGGGTTGTCGGGCCTGCCGGCAAGGGCTCAACAAATTACGGATCCCAGCCCGGCTCAAGCGGCCACCAATGTGGAGCCCACCTCGCCAATCTCGGCTTCTTTTCGCAGCCAAGATGGGGTCAGCGTGCGTCCGGAGACGGTGCGGGTTTTTGTGGATGGCAAAGATGTTACTGCCGAGTCGGTGATTACCCGGGATTTCTTCACCTACCGTCCCTCGCAGCCGCTACCGCCGGGACGGCGGGAAGTCCTGCTGGAGTTCACCAATACCCAGGGGGTGACCCGCCGCGTGACCTGGAGCTTCACCGTGGGTAACCCCGTCCGCGCCTCTATCGACCTGGTGGATCACAACGCCGGCAATCGCCCCTTGGCGGCGGGCGAGATCCTGCTGGTAACCGTCAAAGGCACTCCTTCCAGCCGGGTAACCGTTTACCTTGTCCAGGACGGGCGGCAGGTGCAAACCCTGCCGGCTCAGGAAGTTTCCAGCGGCACCTATGTGGTCAACGCCCTGATCGAGCCAAAAGATGCCACCCGCGAAGGGATCGTCATCGCTCGCCTGGAAAACGGCGGCCAGGTGCGCTTTATGACCGCAGAACAGCCCGCCCGCCTGATCGAGGGGGCCGCCGGTGGTATCCAGCGGCTCGCCACCCAAGAGGTTGCCGCGACGATCAGCCTCTCCAGCCTGCTGCCCCAGATCACCAACCTGCGCGATGGGGATCGGGTTTCCGGCTCTTCCTTTACGCTGCAGGGCACGACGGCTCCCAACGCTTCGGTGCGGGTGAATGTAACGGCTTCGACCTCGCTGGGGGGCATCATCAGCGCCCAACAGACGGTGACCAACCAAACTGTGCAAGCCGATGCCCAGGGCCGCTTCACCGTTACGGTGCGGCCGCCCATTCCGGCCTCCGGCACGGTGTATCAGATCAATCTCACGGCCACTTCCGGCAACCAAACCAGCCCGACGGTAACCTTGCGCCTCACCCAGCAGTAGCCTGTCCCCTTGGCTGGACTGAGAGTGTCGCCCTGCCGGCCTGGCAGTGGCGCCCAAGCTTCCCTCTCCCAGAGGGAGAGGGGCTGGGGGTGAGGGTCAATGGAAAGGCGGCTGAGAGATTTTTGGATTCTCAGAGTTTGCAGTTGGCGGGGATCCCTGGCGGTCTTGAGCGCGGGTTGGGGAGAGAGAAGACCGCTGTTGCCAGCGCCACAGGATCCCGGCCATGACCAGGGCGGGCGAGACGATCATGGCCAGGATCACCGGCAGGGTCTCCGGCAAGGCCAAGTAGGGGCCGCCATATTTGATGGCCGCGCTGATCCCGGCAGCGGCCACCATCAATTGCAGGGCAAACCAGAGGGTTTTGGGTTTCATGGTTGGCTGGGATCCCCTACCATGGCCGTGAGGATGCCGGCAACGCTCTCCAGATCTTCCGGTACTCGGTACAAAGTCAAGTCTTGTCGGATTGTCCGCGGATCCCCAAGGATCTGCCCGAACTGCCAGATAGATCCAATGGTAACAGCGCCGTAGATCTGCGCTTGCGGCTCCACCTGGGCCAGGGCGATCATCTCCACCGCCATTTGGACAAAAGCCCGCGTCAGATCGTCCTTTTTGGCTTCAACCACCAGCAGGATGTTCTTGCCCCGCAAGAGATAATCAAGGCTGCCCTTGAGCCAATTGTTGACCATCAGGGGATATTCCAGCCGCAAAGGAACTCGACAGTGAAGAGCCACTTCCGTCAGCACAGGGGCCACCAGCAGCTCTCGGCGGGCTGTCTCGCTGGTGAGGCTGACCAAAGGCAACAATTGTCGGATCCGGTTTTTCAGAGCTGGGGTTTGGGGTAGGGCAGGGGCAACGGGCCATGTCCACTCTCCTATCTCCAGACGGTAGCTAAACTGAGCCAGGATTTCCTCTGGCTCGTAGGGCATCTCAAAATAAGAGCGAAAAGTATAGGATTCGTCTTCCTTGAGAAGAGAGAGGTTCAGCATTGGTTACGACAAAAGCCCTGCTCAATCTGGCACAGCCAGAGCGGCAGCAATCCGCTCTTTGAGGGTAGCCACCACTTCCTCAATGGGAATTTCTACCGCTTGGCCGGTGGCCCGCTCGGCCAATTCCACCTTGCCTTGCTTAAGGCTGCGCCCGGTGGTAAGGCGGTAAGGGATCCCGATGAGATCCGCATCTTTGAACTTGACGCCGGCCCGCTCGTCCCGGTCGTCCCAGAGGGTCTCGATGCCGGCAGCAGCCAGTTCCTGCACCAATTTTTCCGCCACCTTCGTCTGCTCTGGGTCGGAGACGTTGGGCACCACCACCACCACGTGATAAGGGGCGATCGCCACCGGCCAGATGATCCCATTGGCATCGTGGGACTGTTCCACCGCCGCCTGGGCCAGGCGCGATACCCCAATGCCGTAGCAGCCCATCCACAGGGGCTGCTCGGATCCCTGCTCGTCGGTAAAGCTGGCCCGCATCGGCAGCGAAAACTTGAGGCCCAACTGGAAAATATGGCCGATCTCAATGCCGCGGGCGGTTTCCAGAATCTGGTCGGGGTTGAGCAGACAGCGATCCCCGGCTTGCGCTTTGCGCACGTCCACCACCTCCGGCAGGGGGTACTGCTCGCCCCAGTTGGCCCCCACTACGTGCCGCCCCACCTGGTTGCTGCCGGTTACAAAGTTTTTCAGCAGGGCTGCCGTCTGGTCGGCCAGGCGCAGGATCTGAGGGGCCAGGTTTTTCTGCCGGCCCAGGCAGCTATCCGGCAGGTCGGGCGCGATGTAGCCCACGGGGATCGGATCCCCTTGCCAGCTTTTTTGGATCTCCGCATCCGCCAAGGTGAGCTTGAGCAACTTGTTGGCTTGGTAGCGCTCCGCCAGACGGTTGAGGTGGTTGGCCAGCTTCACCTCATTGACTTCTTGATCGCCGCGGATGCTCAGCAGCACCACCACCCGTAGGCCGTTGTCGTAAAGGGCTTGGTAGAGGACGTTTTTGACAATCAGAGTGGGGGAGATCTTCAAGAAATTGGCCAGCTTCTCGATGGTTTCCGTTCCCGGCGTGTCCAGAACCTGGAAGGTGGTGTAGGGGGAGTCTGCTGCTGGCGGCGGAAGGGAGACGGCCTTCTCCACATTGGCGGCATAGGAGCCATCAGGAGTGTAGAGGATCTCGTCTTCTCCGGCAGAGGCCAACACCATAAACTCCTGCGAGGCTGCCGATGGCCCCCCGATGGCGCCGGCGTCGGCCTCCACCACGCAGAACTCCAGCCCGCAGCGGCGCAGGATGCGGCCGTAGGCCCGGTACATGTCCTGGTAGGTCTGGCGCAGGCTCTCTTCGTTGGCGTGGAAGGAGTAGGCGTCTTTCATGAGGAATTCCCGCCCGCGCAGCAGGCCAAAGCGGGGTCGAATCTCGTCGCGGAACTTGGTCTGGATTTGATAGAGAATTTGCGGCAACTGGCGATAGGAGCGAATGAGATCCCGGGCCAGCAGGGTAATCACCTCTTCGTGGGTAGGGCCCAGGGCCTGCTCGCGCCCCTGTCGGTCTTTGAGGGCGAACATGATCCCTTCCGCTTGGGTGTACACGTCCCAGCGGCCCGACTCCCGCCAGATCTCGGCTGGCTGCAACTGGGGCAGCAGACACTCCTGAGCGCCGATGGCGTTCATCTCCTCCCGGACGATGTCCGAGATCTTTTGCAAAACCCGCCAGAGGAGCGGCAAATAGGTGTAGATCCCCGGGGAGAGCCGCCGGATAAAGCCGCCCCGCAGCAGCAGCTTGTGGCTGATCAGTTCTGCTTCGGCAGGATCCTCCCGCAGGGTTACAAACAACATCTGACTCAATCTCTGGCTCCGTTGCATCCCTCCCCTCCACTTAGCAACTGCTTCCGTTGTTCTGGAGCAAATCCTCCCTCCTAGATCCCCTGGACTGGGATCCCTGCGACGCTAGGCCACCCAAATTAACTAGGCAGGAGCCAGCGTCCGCCGCTTGGTAACCATCTGGTAGACCTCGATAAGGTCCCCTTCTTGCCAGGCATCGAACTTCTCGATGCCGATCCCGCACTCGAAACCGGCGGCCACCTCCCGCACGTCGTCCTTGAAGCGCTTCAGAGAATCGAGACGGCCCTGGTAGACCACCTCCCCTTTGCGGCGAACCCGCACCAGAGCGTTGCGCTGCACCTTGCCGGAGAGCACGTAGCTGCCGGCAACCGCACCGCGGCTGATGGGGATGACTTTGCGCACTTCCGCCTGGCCCAGCGGCTCCTCCACCTCCTCCGGCTCCAGCAGGCCCTCCATCGCTGCCCGCAGATCGTCCAGCAAGTTGTAGATGATGTCGTATTCGCGCACATCCACCCCCTTGTCGTCGGCAGCCTGCCGCGCGCCGGGGGCGAAGCTGGTGTTGAAACCCAGAATAATGGCGTCGCTGGCTGCTGCCAGATCCACGTCAGTCTCGGTGATCTCCCCAGGAGCTGCTAGAAGCACTCGCAAGCGCACTTCTTCTTGCGGCAGATCCTGCAGCGCCGTCTGGATGGCCTCGGCGGATCCCTGCACGTCCGTCTTGATGATCAAGTTCAACTCCTTGAGCTGGCCTTCCTGGGCCTTGGCAGAGATGCTGCCCAAACTCACCCGCCGCGACAGCAGCGCCTGTTGCAGACGGGCTTGCCGCAGGGCTTCCGCTCGCTCCTCGGCAATCCGCCGGGCTTCTTTCTCGTCGGCGTACACCTGGAACTCATCCCCCGCTGCGGGCACCTCCTCCAGGCCCAACAGTTGCACCGCCGAAGAGGGCCCCGCTTCCTGCAGCCGTTGGCCGCGGTCGTCCATCATCGCCTTGACCCGGCCCAAGACGGCGCCGGCCACCAGGGTATCGCCCACCCGCAGGGTACCGTTTTGCACCAACAGAGTAGCCACCGGGCCGCGAGCCTTGTCCAGGTGGGCTTCGATCACGGTGCCGCGGGCAGGCCGGTTGGGGTTGGCCTGCAGCTCCGCCACATCGGCCACCAACAGGATCATCTCCAGCAGCGCGTCCAGGTTGCGGCGAGTGAGGGCGCTCACCTCCACCATGGGCGTGTCGCCGCCCCACTCCTCCGGCAACAGGCCGTGCTCTGCCAACTGCTGCTTGACGCGCTCCGGCTGGCTGCCGGGCTTGTCGATCTTGTTGATGGCCACGATGATCGGCACCTGGGCTGCGCGAGCGTGGCTGAGGGCCTCCAGCGTCTGCGGCTGCACCCCGTCGTCGGCAGCCACCACCAAAACGGCAATGTCGGTGACGCGGGCGCCGCGAGCGCGCATGGCGGTAAAGGCCTGGTGGCCGGGAGTATCCAGGAAAACAATGCGCCGCTTCTGGCCTTCGAAGTCCACGTCCACGTGGTAAGCGCCGATGCGCTGGGTGATCCCGCCGGCTTCTCGCTGGGCCACATTGGTGTGGCGGATGGCATCGAGCAGAGTGGTTTTGCCGTGATCCACGTGGCCCATGATGGTCACCACCGGCGGACGTGGCACCAGATGGTCGATGTCCTCCAGATCGAGGATCTCGGTTTTCTTGGCTTTGGGCTCTGCCTCGGGCCGACGTACTTCGTAGCCCAACTCTTTGGCCACCGACTCGGCCAGCGACTCGTCCAAAACCTGGTTGATGGTCACCCTCACTCCTTTAAAGAAGAGGGTTTTGATGATCTCGGTTTCGGCTACCCGCAGGCGGCGGGCCAATTCTTGCACGGTGAGGCTGCCCTCCAGGAGCAATACCTTCTCTTCTGGCAAGGATTCTGCTGCGGCCTCAGGAGCAGTAGCTTCGGCGGAGGCCGAGGGCCGCTGGGGGCGCTCAGCAGCCGGGCGAGGGCGAGCTGCTGCCGCGGGCGGACGATAGGAGGGGGGCTTGGCGGTGGGGCGCGCCAAGGGTTTGAGCGCGTTCAGCTCCGCCTGCTTGACGCTGGAGAGGACGGTCAAGGGATCCAAATCCAGAACGTCTCCGTCTCCTTCCTCTCTTCTGCGGCTGCGTTTGCGCTTGGCCTGGGTGCGGCCGGCCCGTCGTTCGAGGGCTTGTAGTTCCTCGTCCTCTTCTTCCACCGTCTTGCGCTTGAGTTTGGGCGCAGCAGGCCGCACGGGAGCTTCGGCCAACACCGGCGTGGGGCGTTCCTCAGGGATCCCTTCTGGCAAGCGAGGGGAAGCATCCGGCTCAGGGGGAAGAGGCTTAGCCACAGGACGGGTAGGAGGCCCTACCAATTCCAGCCGCCGCTGCGGACGAGGAGCCTCGTCAGCTTTGCCGCTGTCGGAGCTCTCTTCCTTCTTGGCCACCGGCGAGCGCGGCTCGGGACGAGTGCCAGGGCGGACAGGCGCGCCCACCAATTGCGGACGCGGGCGCTGTTCAGCTTGAGGGAGAGAAACCTTTTCCTCGACAGGAGGAGAGGTACGAGCGCCGCTGGGGGAGGGCGCCTCCGCAAGGCCAGGGCGACGGGATTCAGGGGCCCGTTGCGGCGGCTCGGGCCCAGAGGCGGCTCGTCGAGGGGGGGGGAGCACTGTCGGTCGCTTGGCCGCCGGAGCAGGGCTAGGTTCGGGGCTGCCGGCTTTGGCGGCAGCCTCAGGGCGAGTAGAAGCAGCTGCCGGCTGCGGCTCCTGGGCAGCCGGGCGCGCAGGCGGATCGACTTGCCGCCGCGGCGGGCCTATCAATTCGAGGCTGCCACCGGCAGCCCCTTTTTCAGAGGAGAGCTGGTCGGGTCGCTGCGGCGAAGGCTTGGAAGAACTGGCCTCACCAGCAGCAGCTTGCTGTTGAGCAGGAGCGGGCCGGCGAATGCCGACAATGTGCTGAGGGCGCTCACTTGCTTTGGCTTCGACGGGAGGCTGCGGTTGAGAGCTCTCAGGTTGCAGCTTGGGCCGGAGCCGGGGACGAGTCGGTTTCACAACGCGAGGTTCACTCAGTTTGCTGCGCACCAACTCGGCTTGCTCTGGAGAAATGGTGCTGCTATGGCTTTTGAAAGGGATCCCCAACTGCTCACAAACCTCCAGCACCTCGCGATTGTCACATCCCATTTCGCGGGCAATCTCGTAAAGTCGGACTCTATCGGTCATTCGTCTGCTAGCCTCTGCTCCTTGCTCCTTGTCAGTTTTACAACCCAAGTTAATACGATCCAAATCGCCAGATGGGACTGAACCTGTTGGGTGTGTGGCCACTTCCTTCGGCACAGCGAGAGCATCTCGGCGATCCTCCAAGAGCGCGGACTGGAGGGAATCCAAGTCCGAAGCTACTTTGGAAACATCCGCAGGGGACATAAAGCTAGGACAACCGGGGAAGAAACCAACATCAACAGTGCTTTTTAGAATAACCTTTCTGCGGCTCATACAGGTTGGCCGCAGCCAGTCCTCATTCTGACAGTTGAGAGGGGCTGCCGTGTAGTTCGCGACTGGATGAACCTGAAAAGGTGTTTCAATATCTTAACTTGGCCAATTCTGGAGCTGCCTAGGTTTTGTCTAAAGCGCTTGCCCCCGGGGCTGATGTTTCCGGGGGGCTCTGGGCCTCAGAATCGCGCAGCAGTTGCTGCTCCAGCAGTTGCCACAGCGAGTCGGGCACTGCTGCCTTGAGGACTCTGCTCATCTGGTGCTTACGCCGGGCCGCCCGCAGACATTCGAGGCGGCGACAGAGGTAGGCAGAACGCCCCATGCCCTGATCCAAAAGCACCTGGTGAGTGTCGTATTGCCTAACCAGCCGCCACAACTGGGAGCGGGGAAACAGTTGGCGACAGCCGACACAGCGACGTAGCGGATCTGCCCCTGCCAAAAGACGCCATCTCGCTGAAGCACGGGAACTAGTCCAGTCTACTCCAAATGGGGCAGCCGCGACCTGAGAAACTCAAAGAAACGCTCCACCAAGTAGGGATCCCGCCAGCCCTTGGTCGTTTCTTGCCGCAGGATGTCCATGGCCTCCTGGACAGTGAAGGCTCGCTTGTAGGGCCGCTCCGAGGTAAGGGCGTCGTAGATGTCGACAATCTGAAAGACGCGGGCCACCAGGGGGATTGCTTCTCCCTTGAGGCCGTCGGGATAGCCGCTGCCGTCCCAGCGCTCGTGGTGGTGGCGGATAAGGGGCAGCACATCCCTCATGGTGCGCAAGGGGCGGCAGATTTCCTCTCCAATTAGGACGTGGGATTTCATCACCTCCCACTCTTCCGGCGTGTGCTTGCCCGTTTTGCCCAAGATGGCGTCGGGTATGCCCACTTTGCCGATGTCGTGCAGGTAACCTCCCCAGGCCAGCACCTTGATCAGGGGACGGGGTAGCTGGAGAAACTCGCCAAAGCTCTTGGCCAGGGCTGCCAGCCGCTCGCAGTGATCCCCGGTGGTCGGATCCCGGCTTTCTACACTGCGGGCAATGGCAAATAAAACCTGGGCGGCATGATCCAAGTCTTCATTGAGATGCTTCTGGCGAACGAGGGAGCGCACCCGCGCCAGCAACTCGGACTCGTCAAAGGGCTTGCTCAAGAAGTCGTCTGCCCCCGCCTCAATCCCGCGCAGGCGATTTTTGCGGTCGCTGGCCGCTGCAATCAACACCACCGGGATCAGGCGTGTCTCTTCATCAGCCTTGATGCGCCGACAGACCTCGAATCCGTCCAACCCCGGCATCATCACATCCAACAGGACCAGATCCGGCTGCAAGCTTGGCAGCATCTGCAGGGCTTGCTGGCCGTTTTCCGCCTCGCTGACGCGATAACCAATGCTCTCCAACAGATCCCCCAGCAACAGGCGACTGTGGGGCTGATCGTCCACGATGAGGAGATGGCCCGCCGGCTCCTGCTCTCCAAAAGGTGCTATCTCAGGGATCCCAACCCTCACGGGCCTCTCAGCTTGGGCGGATTGCATCTTGGTAGAGACTACTCCTAGCTCACCGCTTCCACCGTAATTTCAGCTCCCAATTGCAAGCATCCGCCTTTCCACTGAACTTGCCAGGGCCTCAAGCCGCCGCCAATCCCTTAAAACACGGGTAAATAAGGGGATTTTTTCTGTCGCAATTCCCTCGCTAGGGATCCCATTCCTCGGCCACAATGGGGATAATGAAGGTAGTCTTGGCTACGTTTTTGGCACCCGTTTTGACTTTACCATGCCGTCTTTTTCCTCTGAGTCTCTGCGGGAGCAGGTGCGCCGCATCGATGACCAGCTTTCCCGCCGATCCCTGGAGCTAGACCCGGCAGGCTACTTTGTCATCTATGTGGATCGGCAGCAGCAGCTCATTTGCGCTAAGTACTACAGCACTGTGATCAACGAGCGGGGGCTGGCCACCGACCCGGAGACTGGAGCGGTGATCCCCGCGCGGGGGCCGGTCAATCGCTCCCCGCAGCGGGTGTACGTTGGCCGGACGGCCAAAGAGTTGTGCGTCCAGATTTTTGAAAAAGAAAGCGAAAAGGTCGTCTCTCAGCTCAGCCACGCCGCCTACCTGGGGCGGGAGTTTCAGAAGGCAGAGGCGGCCCTGCTCTCTGGCGAAGAGTACGTGCAGGACTAAGACCAAGCTCGCTGCAGGAGGCCAGCCTATGGCAGAATCGAGCCAGCTTGCCGTGACCAAGATCACTGCAGGGCAAGCTCGGCCATGGACGACAAGGTTAAGCCGGGAGCCATTCTGCGGGGACGCTACGAAATCCTCGGCCTTCTGGGGCAAGGAGGGTTTGGGGTTACCTACAAGGCGGTGGATCGCGACACTTTCAACACTCCCTGCGTGGTCAAGCGCCTGCGCCCGCTCTCGACGGATCCCTACACCCTGGCCACGGCGCGCAAGCTGTTGGAACGGGAGGCCAAGGTTCTCAACCGGCTCAACAACTACGACCGGGTACCTCGCCTCTTGGCCCACTTCGAGCAGGATCAGGAGTTCTATTTAGTCGAGGAGTTCATTGCCGGGCACGACCTCACCCACGAGCTGGTAGACGGCAAGCCGCTCAGCGAGCCAGAGGTCGTGCAACTCCTGTGGGAAGTTCTCGAGATCCTGCGCCATGTCCACGCCCACCAGATCCTGCACCGGGACATCAAGCCGGCCAACCTGATGCGCCGCGACTTCGACGGCAAGTTGGTGTTGATTGACTTTGGGGCGGTGAAGGAGGTGGGGAGATTGGTTAGCCACGCCCCCGGTCAAACCCAGGTGGCGACGGTAATCGGCTCGGTGGGCTACATAGCCCCAGAACAGCTTGGCGGCAAGCCCCAACCCTGCAGCGATATCTACTCGGTGGGGGTGCTGGCCATCCAAGCGTTGACTGGCCGTCCCCCCACCAAGATCCGGGACGATCCCCGCACCGGCCAGCTGCTTTGGCGGGATCTGGTGCCAGTTAGCAAGGAGCTGGCCGAGATTGTAGATCGCATGATCTGTCCCCGCTGGCAGGAGCGCTTCCAGTCGGCGGCTGAGGTGATGGAGGCGCTGCGGCCTCTCCTGCCTACCCCCCCCGAAGGTGTAGCGCCTGCTCTTTCCCAGCTTTCGGTGGATCAACTCTTGGCGATGCGCTTGGTAACCCGCGGCCAGGAAAAAGCTCGCCAAGGGGATCTGCAGGGGGCGATTGCCGACTACACGTTCGCCATCCAACTGGATCCCCAGAATGGCCGCGCCCACAGCCAGCGGGGCAGCGTCCGCTACAAAACTGGCGACTGGGCAGGAGCGGTGGAAGATTTCACCCGCGCCATCCAACTGGGGGGAGGAGATGCCCGCACCTATTTCAACCGCGGCATCGCTCGCTATCGGCTGGGGAACTATGAGGGAGCAGTTGCTGATTACACGCACGCCCTCCGTCTCGACCCTCACTGGGCCCTGGCCTACTACAGCCGCGGCAATGCCTACCGGCAGCTCGATCAGCCGCAGCAAGCCATCGAGGACTATTCCCGCGCCCTTGAGCTCAACCCCGAGGAAGTACGGGCCTACTTTAACCGCGGCGTAGTGCGCGGCCAGTTGGGAGATGCGCAAGGGGCTGTAGCCGATTTTTCCGAGGTCCTCCGACGGGATCCCCAAGATACGGAAGCTTATTTCAACCGGGGCGTAGCACGGGCGCAGTTGCTGGACTTTCAGGGAGCCATTGAAGACTACACCCAGGCGCTGCAGTTGGATCCCGGCCACCCCAAGGCCTGTTACCGCCGCGGTCTAGCCCGGCAGGCGTTGGGGGATCTGCAAGGGGCCATTACTGATTTTTCCCAGGCCATTGCGCTGAGGGCTACGCAGGGGGAGGAGCCTTCGGGAGCCGTGGCGGCAGCTCAAGCGGAGCTCTATCTGCAGCGGGCTATAGCCTACCTGGGCAGCAACGCCCTGGAGGCAGCGCTGGCTGACTGCGAACAGGCGCTCCGCCTTAATCCTGCCCTGGCGCTAGCCCATTTCTACCGGGGGCTGGCCCGCCAGGGGTTGGGGGATCCGGCAGGCGCTTTGGCCGACTTCAACCGCGCCCTGGAGTTGGATCCCCGGCTGGCCAAGGCCTACCTCAAGCGTGGGATTGCCCATCTGGAGCTGGGTCACCTGGAAGCGGCTCTGGCAGACTTGAATCAGGCCATTGCTTTAGATGCCAGCGATGTCGGCGCCCGCAGCAGCCGCGGGCAGGTTCACCGGCTTTTGGGGGATCCCTTGGCGGCCCTGCAGGACTACACGGCTGCCCTGGAGCGGGATCCCCGCAACCCGCAGCTCTACTTCGACCGCGGCCAGATCTACTTTGAGCAAGAAGATTGGGCAGCAGCCTGTGAGGATTTCTCCCAGGCGCTGCAGTGGGCAGGCCAGCCGGGGGGCCCCCATGGGCTGGATCTGATGGCTCGTATCCACTTGTACCGGGGCATGGCGCGGCAGCGGCTGGAAGACTGGCAGGGAGCGCTGGCCGATTTCACGGCCTTGATCCAAGAGCAGCCGCAGGCTTCCCAGGGATTTGCCCTGCGGGCAGCGGTACACCTAGTCTTGGGAGACGAGGAGGCAGCGTTGGCTGATCTCGACCGGGCCATAGGCTGCAACCGCGACTGGGGGCTGGCGGATGCGGCGCTGGCCTACCGGCAGCGGGGGGATCTCCACCGCCAGGCCAACCGGCTGCAGCAGGCCATTGCCGACTACACCCAGGTCCTGGCCTTGAACCCGCAGGAGCGCCACGCCCTCCTCTGGCGGGCTCTCCTTTGGGATCAGGCGGGGGAAATAGAGAGGGCCCTGGCCGATTACACCCAGCTCCTGCAACTGGAGCCAGATCCGCAGACGCGCCTCTGGGCCTTGAACAACCGCGGCTGGGCCTACGCCCAACAGGGAGATTTTGCGGCAGCTATCCGCGACTACACGCAGGTTCTCGAACGGGATCCCAGCCACATCAAAGCCCACTGCAACCGTGCCCTAGCCCGCGCTGCCGTTGGTGACTGGCAAGGAGCCTGTCAGGACTTCCAAACTGCTCTCCAGTTGCAAGGATACGAGGGTCGCCTTTGGGAAGAAGAGACTCACTCCCTAGGCAGCTCTTAGCGATCCTCTACCCTGAGCCTAACTTGCTCCCGTCGCTCCTCGAAGTCGCTCACCAGCAGCCTTACCTTGAGCTGCCATTCTCCCGCTAAGGGCAAGAGGACATCTTCCACCTCAAACTGGCCAGGTTCTCTTGGCAGCGCCTGGCGGCGCAGAGGCGGGATCCCACGTGCGGGGAGGTCAAACTCCAGGCTCAGCTCCTGGGCGGGGATCCCCTTAACTTCCACTTGGATGCGGTTGTTGCCAGGGCGGCAGGGCAGGATCTGCAGGCGGAGGCTGCCTTCCGGCCAGCTCAATGTCTCTTGGCAAGCCGGTCCCGCTCCTTGGCCAGGAGGGGCTTGGGCCACCAGAAAGCTGGTCAAGGCCAGCACCAGAACTAGCCCCACCAACTCCAGGCGGACAATTTGGCGCAGGGATCGGCCCGCCGACCAAACCCCCTCTCGCAACGCCGGCAGCAGCCGCAACTTGTTGTGGGCGCCCAAACCCACGATCATCAGCACCAGCAACAGCTTCGCCCAGAGGTACTGCCCGTAGGGGTGCTCCCAGTCCCAGCCGCGGTGGATCCCGCCCATCCCCACTCCCGCCAGCACCAGCCCCGGCACAGCCCAGGTGGCCACATCGGAAAATCGTTGGATGACACCTGCCGATTGGGAAGTCCATTCAAGGACTCCGTCCCGCTGGCGCAATCGGCTCAACAGGCGCTCCACCCCCCACAGCCCCCCCAACCAAAAAGCCGAGCCGGCCAGGTGCAGCCCCAAGAGGGCCATCGTCCCTGCTGGATACTCGCTGGTGAGGGCATGGCCGATGGGCAAAAACGACCCTATCACCGCCACCGACCCCAAGCCGTTGGCCCAGCGGGGCCCGCCCTCGCAGGCCCAGATCAGGATCCCCAGCCCCACCAGCCGCAGCCCTGTGCCCCATCCGTAGGGAGAGATGAGCACGCTCAGCAGCTCTGGCCCGGCAAAGTGGGGGTAGAGCTGGGCCAAATGCAAACCCAAAGCCACCAGCGTCAGGCTGAGGGTGAGCCAGGCGGCAGCAAAAGCCCAGGCCTCAGCAGAGAGCTCTATTTCATCGGCAGTGCCCGACCGCCCCCGCACCAGCCGCCACCAGCCCAGCACGCCGACAACAAACAGGCTGCCCAGGTAGATCCCCCAGCTCACCCCCACCAGCGGCCAATAGAAGGGATCCCCCGCTTGGGCTGCCCTCGCCGCTCGCAACAGCTCCGGATCCGCCGCCCCCACCAGGAAGACAAACGAGCCCCCTACCGGATGAGAGTCGGCAGAGATGGCCCGCCAACTGACGATGTAAACCCCCTCCGGCATCTCCGCAGGCAAATCTCCCTGGGGCGCGTTGCCGCTGCTAACCAAGTTTTCCAGGGGCAGCACCTGGCCGTTGCTGTCCAGCACCTGGAGCTGCGTGAGCTGCACGGGTTCATTGAAGACCAGCCGCACCTGCGCCGGGGCTTCCTGCAGCATCGCCCCATCTTCGGGAAAGGTGGAGAGCAAGCTGGCGTGGGCAAAAACGGGTCGGATCCCGCCCACCCACAGCAGGGCGCACAAGAGACCCACCCGAATCCAGAAGAGGATAGACATCATCCCAACGGCAAACCCGGCTAGCGAGCGCCATGCCCGTGGCTGTGTCCATGCCCGTGGCCGTGGGTCTCTCCTTTGCCCGTCAGCTTCAGCAGGGGTGCTGGCTCCGGCAAGCTATGGGGATCCTCCCCCGGCTGCGCCACCTGGATCCAGCGGTACATGCCTTGCTCACATTCCTGGATAACCGGGATGGGGAGGGTCTCGCCGGGGCGATCCGGCAACCTGAGAAGGATACTGAACTCATCCATAAACTCATCCGGCAGCGAGCCGCCGCTCCAGATCACCTCGGCCACCGTTTCGGTGATCATCTTCCCGTGGGACTCGTAAGGTTTGTCCAGCGGCTTTTTCACCGTCTCAATTTTCCACAGGGGATGCACCATCGGCTTCACCGAGGTCGCCCCTTCCGGGATCTGCACCCGCAGGCGAATGGTGGGGGATCCATCGCAGCCATGGGGCACGCGGAAGGTGAGCTTGGCAACGCTGCCCGCCGGGGCCTCTTTGGGATGGACGGTTACATGGGCCCAAGCAGAAGCAAGGGGCAAAACGCTCATCCCCAGCGCAAGCAGAGATTTCTTGGCCAAGGCCAAGTAACTTTGCAAACTGAACATTGCAAACGCTCCTTAACAACGCTAGGTGGAAAGAGAACCAGGCAGGGTCTGGCTGGCAAAACCTATGGATGGTGATGGGATCCGTGGGATTCGGTTACGCTCATGCTGTGCTGACCCCAACTGGAGAGGCCCATGGACACCAGGCCGGCGCTGGCCAGGCCCATCGACACCAGCCCAAAAGAGAGGGCGCCCATCGCCACCAGGCCAATGGAGAGAATGCCGTGGGTCACCACGCCTATGGCCACCACCCCGTGGGCGGAGATGCCGACGGCCACCAAACCATGCGCCCCCACACCAACCGACAAGATTTTGCGGCGGGATCCCTGTGCTCCACAGCCCTGCTCCTGCGGCACCGGGGCGACAGAATTTTTCGGAGCCAAGGTCAGATCTTGAGTCCTCTCCTGAGCCATCAGCCTTTGCTCCAGTTGTGCTCAGCCCGGTCGAGAACATAGGCGGCCACGGCTTCGATTTCTTCTGGTTTGAGGAGCTTGCCAAAAGCGGGCATGGCCCCTTTGCCGTTGCGCACCTGGGCTTGGATCAGCTCAGGGGTATCCACGTGGTACTCGTGCAGGGCAGCCAGGGAAAGGTTTTTCGCCGCCACCAGAGTGTTGCGACCGTTCAAGTGACAGCCCACACACTTGGCCTGAAAGACCTTGGCACCCAAAGCCAAATCCGGTTCCGCAGAAGCCACCTGCGGGCCCCAGAAGACGGCGGCGCCGACCAGCAAAAGGAGCAAGAAAAACTTGATGATCCGCATTTTCCTCTCAACAATCTGCAAAAAACCGCTCATGGAAAAATCCAGCTTTTGAAGCTAGACCATTATCTCCACTAGGTCAGGTTAGGTCAAAAGACAGCCTGTCAACTCCCCTGCAGGTACCATAGGGTGCAGGATCCCCAGGGCCATGAGCAGTCTGCCGCCGGAGTTCATCCAGTTGGTGCGCCAGAAGGCCGACATCGTCGAGGTGGTGGCCGAAAAGGTGGTGTTGCGCAAGCAGGGCAAGAATTTCGTCGGCCTCTGCCCTTTCCACAACGACCACAAGCCCAGCTTTCAGGTCAGCCCCAGCAAGCAGATCTACAAGTGCTTTGCCTGCGGGGCGGGGGGAGATGTCATCCGCTTTGTCAGCCAGATAGAGGGCCTTTCCTTTGCCGAGGCGGTGCGCCACCTGGCCCGCCGCTACCATGTGCCGGAGCCCAAGGAATCCCTCTCCCAGGACTACGAGCGCCAACTCTCCCACCGGGAAAAGCTGCTGGAGATTTTGGCCCTGGCTGCCGATTTCTATCGGCATGCTCTCCGCTCCCAGATAGGATCCGCCGCCCGCCAGTACCTGCACAGCCGCCACCTGAGCGAAGAGACCTTGCAAAAATTTCAAATCGGCTTTGCTCCCCCCGGCTGGCACTCGCTCTACGAGTACCTGGTCAACCAAAAGCGCCAGCCGGTCAAACTTCTAGAAGAAGCCGGCTTGCTGGCGCCGCGCCAGCAGGGATCCGGCCATTACGACCGCTTCCGCAACCGCATCATGCTGCCCATTTTCGATTTGCAGGGGCGGGTCATTGGCTTTGCCGGCAGAGCCCTGGGAGAGGAGCAGCCCAAGTACCTCAACTCCCCGGAAACGGAACTTTTCAACAAGGGCCAGGTGGTCTATGGTCTCAACTTTGCCCGCGAGGCCATTGCCAAAGCCGACCAAGTCTTGGTGGTGGAAGGCTATTTCGATGTCATCGCCCTGCACCAAGCCGGCATCGCCTATGCCGTAGCCGCGATGGGCACAGCCTTGACGCCGCACCAGGTCAAGACTCTGCTGCGCTATACCCAGTCCAAGCGGCTGATTCTCAACTTCGATGCCGACCGCGCTGGGTTGAATGCCGCCAAGCGGGCCATCGAGGCCATTGAAGAGCAGGCGCGGCGGGGGGAAATCGAGCTGCGCATCCTCACCCTTCCTGCCGGGAAAGATGCCGACGAGTTCCTGCGGCAGCACTCGGTCTCCGCATTTGAGGCCCTGCTGGCTCAGGCTCCCCTGTGGCTAGATTGGCAAATTGACCAGGTGCTGGCCGGTCGGGATCTCGCTCAAGGTGCCGATTTCCAACAGGCCTATCAGGCGCTGGTACAACTGCTGGCTGGTTTGGGCGGGCAATGGCGCTCTCTGTACACCCACAAAGTGGCGGAATTGCTCAGCCGGGGCAACGCTCGCCTCTGCCGCGATCTGGAAGAGGACCTGCGCCGGGCCGTGCGCCAGTACCGCTGGTCCAAACCCCGGCAACTTGCTGCCCCCAAGGGATGCAAACTTTTGCAATCGGAGTCCCACCTTCTGCAGATCTTTTTGCACTTTGCCGAGTACCGCCGCGAGATCCGCCAAACCTTGATGGAGCGGGAGCTGCAGTTTAGCTTCCGTCCCCACCGGGAGCTGTGGCAGCGGATCTTGGAGCTGCTCTCGGCCCAGCCGGAGCTGGAAGACCAGGGAGAGGGTCTCCTGACCGCCCTGCGCACCCTCTGCGCCCAAGACGAGGACCTCAACGAGCGCCTCAGCCACCTGCTCTGGCTGGACGAAAATACCCGCGTGGCCCTGATGCGTCCGCGCCTGGTGGTGCGGGCTGCCTTGGCCAACATGGAGTTGGAAATTCGCCAGAAGCGCTACCGCTACTGGACGCAGCTCTGGGATCAGGCCTTTTCCGAGGGCAACACCGCTCTGGCTGCCCAGTACCAGGCCAGCATTCAACAGGAATATCAGGCTATTCAGGCCTTGCAGCGCCAGGTGCAACTCAACCTGGAAGACCTGCTGGAGGCACCGCTGGCTGAAGACTAGGGGGGCTCTTCTCCCTAAGGGAGCGGGGCAGGGGGTGAGGGCCCAGCAAAGCGCGCTGGCGAGAGGCTGGGGAGCCACTCATCCTCTTGTCCATAGGCCTGCTGGGCAAAGCGGCGAGCCAGGGCCGGCAGGATGGCCAAAGGGCTGCTGAAGCCGGAGAAGAGCTGCAGCCCTTCCCAGCCGGGCAGGGATCCCACCAAAGGCTGGTGATCGGCGCTGAAGGCCACCAAGCAGTGATACCACCGCCCAGGCAGGCGGGCCACCTGAGGCAGGTAGCGACCGGCCTGTTCCCGGATCTGGGCTTCGCTGGCAGCGGCATCTACCTCGGCCATGGGATCCGTCAGCACCCGACTAATCTGCCCCAGGCGAAGGCTGCCGTCGAGAAACTGCACGATCCCGACATCCAGGATGGGCGGGCAGAGCTCCTGTCCCGGCTGGTCCCAGAGGGGATCCCGGTCGGGGCGGCCAGCTTGCCGCTCCAGCTCCAAACGCTGCACGGGCGCGCCCATGACGATGGCTCTCAACCGCACCTCCGCAGGATCCAGCTCCAGGGATTCGGCGTGGGTGAAGTAGATAGGAGCCCAGATCCCGGCCTGGCGCAACAAAGCCCGTGTCCAGCCGCCGGCGCACACCACCACCTGAGCCGCTCCGCAGAAGTCGGTATCCGTCTCCACGCCCGTAATGCGCCGGCCCTGGCGCCGCAAGGCCCTTACGGTTTGCAAGAGCAGGGATCCCCCTAGGCGTTGGAAAGCCTTCTGAAAAGCCAGCGTCGTCAACCAGGGGTGGATGTGGCCATGCCGCGCCCAGAGTACACCCTCGAGGGCGGCAGGGTTTAAAAGCGGCTCTAGCTCACAGGCCGCCTCTACAGAAATTCGCTGCGGTGGGATGCGACAGTCGGCCAGATCGGCTTCCACTGCCTCCATCCTGTAGCCAGGGGCAACGGGCATGAGCAGATCCAGCTCGCGAAATTGAAGATCCGCCTCCAGCTCCTCTGACAGGGTGCGGTAGCGCTGGATCCCTTCTTCCCCCAAGGCTTTGAGCAGGGGGGTTTTCCCGGCCCAATGGGCCAGGCCACCGTAGCTGTAGCGAGTGGCACTGGACGGCAGCGCTTCCTTCTCAACGAGGAGAACGGATCCCCCCTGGCGGGCCAGCTCGTAGCTCAAGGCTGCCCCCGTGATCCCGCCGCCGACGACGATCCAGTCGTAGTTGGCCATGCTGCGGCCCTGAAACCTATCTTGCGGCAGAGTGGCTCTTTCAGGGTAGCAAGCACAGCAGAACCTAAGCCGTGGCGGATACCAGCTGAGGCGGAACCCACAGAGAGCCTCCCTGAGTCCTGATCGAGTGTTCCCGCCGAAGTCGAATGGCGTTCTCTGGCGTTCATCGTGATCGATAGCGTAGCAAGGGTGAAGATATGAACGAACTACTGCAAACCATCAACCGCAGTCTTCTAGAGATGGCGTTCGGGCCGTGCGGCGCCTGGCGGGATCCGCAGCCAACCGGTGGATCCCCAGCCCTTCCCTACAAATGCTGCTGGTGCAAGTCAGCCAAGTGGGTGCTTGGGTGGCAGGGATCCTGGCAGCCAGCGTGGTGGCTTTCCCAGATCTGCGCCTGGGAGATCTGATCGGGCTGTTGGGGTTAGGGTCGGTGGCCATCGGTTTTGCTTTTCAAGATATTTTCAAGAACTTCTTGGCGGGCGTGCTGCTGCTTTTGAACGAGCCTTTTCAACTCAATGACCAGATTGTCGTCGGGGATTTTGAAGGTACAGTTGAGGAAATCAGCATTCGCTCCACCCAGATTCGCACCTACCAAGGAGAACGGGTGGTGATCCCCACCAGCCCGATCACGGTCTTAACCGATCGCCCCTTTCGCCGCACCGATCTGGAGATTGGCCTCGACTACAACACACCCCTGCCCAAAGCCTTGGAGGTGCTGCTGGAGGCGATGCAAGGCGTGGAGGGAGTGCTGGCGGAGCCCCCTTTGAGCTGGACATCGTCGGCTTTGGCGACAGCTCCATCGATTTTGTGGTGCGCTACTGGACTCGGCCTCGCAAGGCGGAGGTGCGCCGCGTCCGCACTCAGGTGATATCGCCCTCAAGCAGGCCTGTGACCGGGCCGGATTGGTCATTCCCTACCCGATTCGCACGGTGTACCTGTTCGACCAGCAGGATTTTCAGGATCACCTCCCCACTTCCAGAGCCGCCTAGGGATAGCGGGCCGGCAGCATTTGGAACCGGCTCTCCCCCAGCAACACCGCCTTGGGGTTGGGATAGGTATCTTGCAAAAGGGCGCAGGCACTCCCCGCCCTCCGGCTACTGCCTGCCAGCAGGCAAGAGTCTCATCCGTAGAGGAGCCGCTCCACCGCTGCCACAATATCTGCCGGCTGCACAATGGTGGCCGCTTCTAGCGTGCCGTTGTAGGGGGTGGGAATGTCTTGGGAGGCCAGGCGCACTACGGGCGCGTCCAGCTCGTCGAAGAGTTCTTCCATGATGCGGGCCGTCAGCTCTGCCCCAATGCCGCCCGTTTTCATGTCTTCTTCCACGATGACCACCCGGTGGGTTTTGCGCACCGAAGCAGCAATCGTCTCCATATCGAGGGGCTTGAGGGAGATCAAGTCGATCACTTCCGGATCGATCTCCTGCTCCAGCAGGGTGTCCACGGCCTTAAGCACGTGGTGGCGCATGCGCGAGTAGGTGAGGATGGTAACGTCAGATCCCGTGCGGACAACTTCCGCCTTGTCCAGGGGCAAGAGGTACTCCTCCTCCGGCAGGTCTTCTTTGAGGTTGTAGAGGAGCACATGCTCGAAAAAGAGAACGGGGTTGTCGTCGCGGATGGCCGACTTGAGCAGACCCTTGGCGTTGTAAGGGGTGGAACAGGCGACGATCTTCAGACCCGGCACTGCCTGAAAGTAAGCCTCCAGCCGCTGCGAGTGCTCGGCTCCCAATTGGCGTCCCACCCCGCCTGGCCCGCGGATCACCAGCGGGATCTTGAAGTTGCCGCCGGACGTGTAGCGCAGCATGCCGGCATTGTTGGCAATTTGGTTAAAGGCCAGGAGCAAAAAGCCCATGTTCATCCCTTCCACCACAGGCCGCAAGCCGGTCATGGCTGCCCCGATGGCCAAGCCGGTGAAGCTGTTTTCGCAAATGGGGGTATCCAGGAGGCGCATCTCCCCGTATTTGCGATATAGGTCTTTGGTGACTTTGTAGGAGCCGCCGTAGTGGCCCACATCCTCTCCCAGAACAAACACATTGGGATCCCTGGCCATCTCTTCGTCGAGGGCGGCACGCAAGGCATTGTAAAGGAAGGTCTCGGCCATAGAGGGCAACCGCTGCTCAAAAATGTTGCTAAGTTTCCATTAAACCATTTTGCCGGCAGGGATCCGCTGGCAGACAACCCGCTGGGCAGGGCACCTCGCCCCTAGGGATCCCAACCCCGGTCATGTTGCCAAAAGCACACCAAAACGGTATCAGCAGCTCTGCGAGCGCCTCGCCAAAACCCGCAAAGGCCGATTCTTTCGTTGACCCGCTCGATGCCTTGCGCCACAAGGCTTTCAGGCCTCTCACCCCCCCTCTTCGGGGCCCTTTTTTGCCGTTTTCGACCGACCCCCTCGCAAATAGGCCTTGCATTCCTTGCCCCGCTTGGGTTTAATAAGGGTAGAGTTCCCCCTTCGGGGGGATCCCTGGAAATTGGAAACACGAGTGTTACCGTGCTCTGATGGAAGAAAACTAACCTAGTCGTTCCCCCTTCGGGGGGATCCCTGGAAATTGGAAACGTGACTATGATGGGGATCGCGTGAGCGTCTCCCTGTCTAAGTTCCCCCTTCGGGGGGATCCCTGGAAATTGGAAACGCCCACCATAGCATGGGCACTCCGTCTACGATAGCAGTTCCCCCTTCGGGGGGATCCCTGGAAATTGGAAACCATACAACCCTCCCTTTTCAGGGTAGAAACAACACCCAGTTCCCCCTTCGGGGGGATCCCTGGAAATTGGAAACT
>NZ_AXUX01000001.1:2237104-2247606 GCF_002760475.1 Synechococcus sp. 63AY4M2
AGTTCCCCCTTCGGGGGGATCCCTAGAAATTGGAAACTACAAGGAAGCGCTGTTGAGTCCCAGCCCCAGGAACCGAAGTTCCCCCTTCGGGGGGATCCCTAGAAATTGGAAACGATATCCCCCTGACCCCCTTACCCCCGCTTTCCCATCGTGTTCCCCCTTCGGGGGGATCCCTAGAAATTGGAAACTTCTCCAGCCGCTTATTCTGGAACCACGTAACTCCATTGTTCCCCCTTCGGGGGGATCCCTAGAAATTGGAAACGCCCAACAGCTCTTCCTTGATAAATCCTTCTCTAATAGGTTCCCCCTTCGGGGGGATCCCTAGAAATTGGACTAGAAATAGAAAATGAGCTTGCTGCTGCCGAAGCTAGCCCTGACATTGGGAGATCCGGCGGGGATTGGGCCAGAGATTGTGCTCAAGGCGCTGGCGGATCCCCAGGTGCAGGCCTGCGCCCAGATAACGGTGGTGGGCGAGCGGCAGGTTTTGGAAGCTACCTACTGCCTTCTGCGCCAGCGAGGGGCAACCGACCTGGCCGACCCGGCAGGGATCCCGGTGCTGGAGGGCGGCAGCGGCTTCTACCTAGAGCCGTCGCGCGTGGGCCGGGGGGATGTCGCAAGCGGGGCGGCCAGCTTTGCCTACCTGAAAACAGCTATTGAAGAAGCGCTGCGGGGCCAGTTCCAGGGGATCGTGACCGCTCCCATTGCCAAATACCTCTGGCACCAGGCGGGCTACCCCTTCCCTGGCCAAACAGAAGTTCTGGCCCAGCTCAGCGGGAGCGAGCGCTACGGCATGCTGTTTGTGGCCCGTTCTCCCCACAGCGGCTGGCAGATCCGGGTTTTGCTGGCCACCACCCACATCCCCCTGAGCCAGGTGCCCCTCACCCTTACCCCGGAGCTGGTGCGCGCGAAGTTGGACTTGCTGGTTGGATCCCTGCGTAAGCTCTTTGGGATTGTCAATCCGGTGATTGCTGTGGCTGGCCTTAACCCCCATGCTGGCGAGCAGGGGCAGCTTGGGCAGGAAGAGAAAACGTGGCTGGCGGAGCTGCTAAGAACCTATCCCCACGCCAAAATCTGGGGGCCGCTTCCCCCCGATACCATGTGGCTAGCGCCCGCCCAGGCCTGGTATGGTCAAGGAGCTCCTGCTGTGGCCGATGCCTACCTGGCTCTCTACCACGACCAAGGCCTGATCCCCGTGAAGCTGCTGGCGTTTGACCGGGCCGTCAACCTAACCCTGGGGCTGCCCTTTATTCGCACCTCCCCCGACCACGGCACTGCCTTTGACCTAGCCGGGCAGGGGGTAGCCCGCGCCGAGAGCCTCAAGCAGGCCATCCTGCTAGCAGCCGAGCTGGCCCTCAGCTCTGCCGCAGCGTCTCGATCCCTTCAGGCCCAGCGATAATGGCCTCCGTGGCCATGCCGATAAACAGGCCGTGCTCCACCACCCCCACCGTTCCCTTGAGCTGCTCGGCCAGCTTGGCCGGATTGGCGATGGGGCCAAACTGGCAGTCGAGGATGTAGTGCTGCTCGTCGGTGAGGTAGGGATCCCCCTCGGCAGTGCGCCGCAGCACCGCCTGACAGCCCAGGGCCTCCACCCGCGCTAGGGTCGTCTTCCAGCCAAAGCGCACCACCTCCACCGGCACCGGGAAGCGGGTGCCCAGGTGGGCCACCTTTTTGGAGGCATCGGCGATGATGATGAGCTCAGCAGCGCTGGCCTCCACCAGTTTCTCCCGCAGCAGAGCTCCCCCTGCCCCCTTGATGAGGTTGAGGGATCCCACTTCGATTTCGTCGGCTCCATCGATGGCAAGATCTAGGCGCGGCTGCTCCTCCAGCGTGGCCAGCGGGATCCCTAGAGAGCGGGCCTGTTCTGCCGTGCGCTCGGAAGTGGGCACCCCAATGAACTGCAGCCCCTCCTTTTGCATGCGCTGGGCTAGGGCGCCCACAGCAAAGGCGGCTGTGGATCCCGTGCCCAGCCCCACCACCATGCCCGACTGCACCTTTTGGGCCGCCGCTTGGGCTGCCGCCTGTTTCAGCTCATCTGCACTGGCCATCTCGCCTTTCCGAAGTTCAACCGAATTATTCTACCGTCCGCTCCAGCTAAAGCCTGCTGGCGCCTCCACCACCTGGCCAAAGAGATCGTAGGGCTCGGCCCGCGTAATCTGCACCGGCACCAGGGATCCCAGGGATCCGGGCCCGCGCACATGCACCACCCCGTCCACCTCAGGGGCAAAGCGGGGGGAACGGCCAATCCACTCGCCGGTGCGGGGGTTTTCCTGCTCCAAAAGCACAGGCACCACCTGCCCCACCTGCTCGCGGTTGCGGCGGAAGGCGATCCCTTGCTGCAGTTGCATTAGGCGGGCGCGGCGCTCTTCCTTGAGGGGCTCCGGCACCTGCTGGGGCAGATGGTAGGCGGGCGTGCCCTCTTCCGGGGAAAAGGTGAACACCCCCACATGGTCAAATTGGTGGCGCTGGACAAACTCCAAAAGATGCTGGAAGTGCTCCTCTGTCTCGCCAGGAAAGCCGACGATGAAGCTGGTGCGCAGGACAGCCTTGGGCAGGGCCTGGCGCAGCCGTTCGATGAGCCGGTCGTTAACCTGGCCCTGCCAGGGGCGGTTCATGGCCTTGAGGATCGCTGGGTGGCTGTGCTGCAGCGGCAGATCCAGATAGAGCAAGAAATTGGGCGTCTCCTGAATGGCCTCCACCACCGCCGGCGTAATGCCCGTGGGGTAGGCATAGAGCATGCGGATCCAGGGGATGGGGATCTGGCCCAGAGCGCGGATAAGCTCGGCCAGCCGCGGCTCCCCGTAGAGGTCGAGCCCGTAGTTGGTGGTGATCTGGGAAATGAGGATTAGCTCCTGCACCCCTTCTGCAGCCAGTTGTTCTGCTTCCCGCAGAATGGACTCGATGGGGCGGGAGCGTTGCTTTCCCCGCAGGTGGGGGATGATGCAGAAGGAGCAGCGGTAATCACACCCTTCCGCCACCCGCAGGTAGGCCACCGGGGCATGGGTGGTGCGATAGCGGGGGACGGTCTCGTCGGCAATGTAATCTAAGCTCGAGGTAACGGCGTTAACCCGCTCTCCCCGCTCTGCCCGCTGGATAACCTGGACAATCTGGTGGTAGTCGCCGGTGCCGACGATGGCCACCGCCTCGGGGATCTCCCGCAGCAGCTCCTCTTGGAAGTGCTGCGCCAGGCAACCAGCGATGATGATCTTCTTGCCCTGCACCGCCAGCTCCATCAGGGTGCTGACCGACTCCCGCCGCGCCGCTTCGATGAAGCTGCAGGTGTTGACGATGACGTAGTCGGCGCTGTCTTCGTCGCCCTCCACCCGGTAGCCTGCCTGGGCCAGCAGGCCCAGCATGTGCTCGGTGTCCACCCGGTTTTTCTCACAGCCCAGGTGCAAAACGGCAACAGCCGGCGCTTCCTTGAGGGAAGAGGTAGACAAAGCGGTTTCTAACCAGTTCATAGCCCCAGGAGAGGACGCGCAAATGGCGACAAGAGCTGAGAAGATTAAAGCCTTCTTATTCTAGTTCTAGTTGGGTTTTGCTTTTAAAGGCGGGGAAGAGAAGCGTCTATCTTGTCTAACTCGCTGCCAACCCGCTCAATCGGGATAGCCCCCAAAGTTAACCAAAACCAAGCCAACAGCCACTGCCAGCGCCAGCCCGGTGGCCGCCCAACTGCAGGGATCCCCGCCAGCCGCTGGCGGCACCAAGGGCGCCCGCCCGTAGCCCCGCAGGCGCAGCGCCTGGTAAACTCGCTGCGAACGTTCGTAGCTGCGAACCAACAAAGTGCCCACGGCAGCAGCCAGAAAGGGCAGGTCTTGCCGCCAAGTTGGCCCAGGCTGCCACAGGGATCCCCGCGGTCGCCAGCCCCTCAGCCGCGCGGCCCGCTGCATCCGCTGCCACTGGCTGCCCACTTCCTGCAAATAGCGCTGGGTTAGCCAGGCCAGTTCCAGGAGGAGGTCGGGGATCCCCAGCGCCCGCAAAGCTGCCAACAGGGCCGGTAGGGGAGTGGTCTCCAACAGCAGCGTCGCCAGCGCTAAAAGCGCCAGGCTGCGCCCGCCAAGGCAAAGCGCCCTCTCCAGCCCCTCCCAGCGCAAAGCCAGGGATCCCCAGCGCCAGAGGAGGGTGTCCCCAACGGCAAAGGGCAGGAAGAGGACAAAGGCTATCAACAGAACGCCGGGAGCGGCCAGGCGTCTGAGCCCTCGGCGCAGAGGCAATCCGGAGAGCCCCCAGAGAAAAGCCACCACCGCCCAGACCAGGGGTAGCAAGGCCAGGCGCTGCACCTGGGCAAAGGCCGCCATCAGTGCCAGCAGGCCAACCAGCTTGGGCAGGGGCCGCCAGCGGTGCAGCCAAGAAGGGGGCGGCGGCAGGGGAGCTTGTGAAGAAAGCATCCTCTCCCTAACCGGCATGGCCCGACGACAGGGATGAACAGCCTCAGCCCTATCTTTGGGCATCTTCTCCCAGCAGCTCCGGCTGCACCCGCTGCAAAAACCCCACCACCCAACGGGTAAACAGCCCCTCCACCCCTGCCAGCGGCAGGTGGGCAGCTACCAAACTGGTCAGAGCCAGGTGCTCTGCCGAGGTGGAAGGGATCCCCTCCCTGCGCAGCGCCGCCAGCACCACGCCGTAAAACAGCAGCGCCGCCAGCACCACCCCCACCGCTCCCGCCCAAAAAGCGGCCCAGCCCGTGCCCAACCAGCGCCGGCTTGCCCGGAAGATCCCTCCTGCCAGAAGCGCCGGGATCCCCATAATGGCGGCGTTGATCCCCAGGGTGGTCAACCCCCCATGCCCAAAAGCCACCGCCTGAAAAAACAGGCCCACCACAATTGCCGGGTAGGCCAAGGCCCCCAGCATCACGCCCATCAGCCCATTGAGCAGCAGGTGCAGGCTGGCCGGGGGAAAAGGCAGGTGAAGGGAGGAGGCGACAAAAAAGGCCGCCGTGAGCAGCGCTGCCTTGGGGAGCTGGCGGCGGGGATCCTTTTCCAACCGCTGGAGGAGGTGTAGGCTCCAACCCGTAAGCAGGGCAGTGATGCCATAACCCCCCAGCCAAAGCGGTGCTGGCAAAAGGCCCTCGCTGATGTGCATGGCTAGTCTTGGCTCAAAGCGGCAGCATCCACTGGGGAGTCGGGGAGTTCTGGGCCTTGGAAGGGGCGGGGCCGGGAAAAAAACAGGGCCGTGCCCAAACAGCCCCAGATAACACAGGCAGCCATAACCCCCCGCTGCAGGGGGCCAAAGCCAGGGGAGGAGGGGCTGGGGATCCCTTCTGCCTGCATACCCTCCTCGCCCACCGGCACGTTCACCACCCCGCCGTGGCCGGCCTGGCGAATGCGCACCTGCCACAGTCCCTTAAGCTCAGGATCCGGCTGCAGCCAAAACCGGCCCTCTCCGTCTGTCTCTCCCTCCTGCCAGGGGAGAGTGGGATTGGTGGGCGCAAACACCGTAACTCGGGCAAAACGCATCGGCTCGCCGGAATCGTAGCGGGCCTGGATCTCAAAGGTGGGAACAGCCCGCCAAGAGGCCTCCACCCCATGGCCCCAAGCCGGCGGAGATAGGAGCAGGCCCAAGGCCAACCAGCTCAGTTGCCAGGAAGGGGAAAAAGGGATGCGCTTTGGCCAGACTGAGTTCATCGGTCAGCAAAAGACAGAGGACACCCTTCGATCTCAAAAGCCACCCAGGCCTAAAACCTAAGGCAAGGATCCCGTCCCGCCGAGGCCGCCAGAGGAGGCGCGGCAGTGGCCCTCTCCCACGTGCCCCAAGCTCTGCAGGCTCTGCAAGACAGCCTGGGCCCTAGGGGATCCCTCCTGCAGGCTGCCCCAGTCCACCTCCAGCGGCTGGGATCCCGCCTTTAGCCCTTGCTCGAGGGAGACTGGGTCGACTGGGTCCAACTTCGCAAGGGAGGCAAACCCCAGCGCCGCTGAGTTGAGGTCGTCCTTGGGAGGCAGGCTGCCATTCCCAAACAGGTGGTCGAAGTGGAAAGTCGCCTCCAGATCCGCCACCTGGCCTGCCCGGACAAAGCCCTTGCGCGTCTCCCCCACGTACTCGCCGCAGACAAAAGCCAGCTCGGGGCTGAACTTGAGCACAAAGGGGATCGCCTCTCCCTCCCCTTCTGCCGGTCGAGCTCTGCCCTCGATCCAGAGGGAGTAGCCCTTTGCTGGCCCCTCCGCTGCCGGCACTAGGCGCCAGGCCAGGGCGTTGTAGTGCCCAGGGGGGGCTTCCAGGGATCCCAGCAGGGCTCGCTCCGGCACCAAATCCACCGTAAGAGGCCCTGTCAGGCTGACCAAGGCCTTGGCCTGGAGCTCGCCTTCCCCTTGCGGATCAAAAGGGGGATCCGTCTGGTAGGCCGTAATGTCCGCCAGCGTCACGTACACATGCTCAAACTGCAACGCCCAGCCCTCTTTGGAGACCAGCCCCTCCCGCAGGAACGCTTCGCCGTTGGCCCACAGCTCCAGCGTGCCCGTAGCCGAGGCAGAGATCGCCTGCCCATCCCTGGCTGGCCCCGGCTCGACAGGCGGGCGACAAGCCGTCATGCCGGCTCCCAGACCCAGGGCCACCAGAACCATCCCTTTGGCCAGGGGTCGCAGCAATGACCACTGAAACCAAGACACCAGGTGCTGCCACCAGTGTAAGAACTCCCTCCCGCTAGCGCGCCTGCCCCTCCCGACAGCGGCTGGCGGTACTGTCCCAGCCAACCACAAGCTCTCGCCAACCTACAATCCCCCACCGGGGCATCTTGCTACTCTTGCGCCAGGTTGCCGGCCCGCACCCAACCTTCCTGCCCGTTCTGGCGCCGGATGCGCTGCCAGCGGCCATCGGCGCTGTACTCCAACACCGTCACCACCTCATTCATGGGCAGGCCACCAATGTAAGCCCCTTCCCGGTCGGGAGTGGCCCGTAGCGCCAGGCCAATCGGCTCGATCACCCGCCCCTGCGCACCTGGGGCAATGCTTGTTGCTGCGGGGGGCCGAGTCGGCAAAGGAGTGGACTCTGGTGTGGATTCGACCGCAGGCGTTGCAGCAGTTGTGGCTGAAGCAACCGCTGCCCCACCCTCCACGGGGCCCAAATTGCCGGCCCGCACCCAGCCTTCCTGGCCGTTTAGCTCCCGCCGCACCCGCTGCCAGCGGCCATCAGCGCTGTACTCCAGCACCGTCACCGTTTCCCCCGCCACAATTCCCCCTTGGTAGGCTCCGTCAGCAGAAGGCTGGCTGCGAATGGCTAGACCTATGGGCTCGATTACCCGCCCGCGGCTGCCGGGGGGAAAGGCCTCAGGGTCGATGGTGCCCGCCGCCGGCAAGGACTCCGTCCCACTGACGCGAACAGAGGGGGAGGAAGGCAAACTTGTCGGGCTGGGTAAGGGATCCACACGCACCGCGCGAGGAAACTGAGGCGCCGCAGGAGGAGCCAGCAGGGGGGCAATGAACCGCCACGCCTGCCAACCCAGAGCAGCCAAGACCCCAACCGAGAGGCTCAGTGCCATTAAGGTGCCGAAGGGAAAACCGCTGGCAGCAGGAGAAGAACGGCCTCGCATTGGGTAGTTAGCCATCCAAAACTTAGCTCCCAAAAGCCGGAGACGAAAGCAAAGGGCTTTGCCAACGCTTGCAAGTACCAGAGCATCTCTGGTACTTCTAGTTTCGCCTCTGTGTACTGCCTTGGGAAGCCACCTACCCAGGGGCAACGCTGTCTGGAGCAAATCAGTAGCAAGTTTAGTTTCTACTTAGTGAACATATTCTCCCAGTCGGTGGTGAGAACCTCGTGGCCAAATGTCCACCCGGCCAGGAGCAAGGGCAAGGCCAAGCCCAGGAAGCCGAAGAAACTGATGACCTGGGCAATTTGTCGCTGGGCCCTTTTCTTTTTCGGGTCGGGGATGTAATTAGCAGCTACTGTGAGCTTTGAGCAAAAGGCCACCACCACCGCCCCCACCGGTCCCAAAACCAGCGAAGGCCACAGCCAATCCGCTACCTGCGCATACTCGTAGGCCCGGGTAAACGGCATGATGACAAAACAGGCCAGCTCCAGGATCCCCCAGGTGAAGAGGGCCAACTGGATATCTTTGCGAAAGACTTCGTTGGGATTGTACATAGGCTTCTGGGATAAACCGGCGTGCAACTTTAAGGTTTGGCCTGCAAGTACAGAAGTGGCGAGGTTTTTGAATGGGCTTCTCTCTGCGGGCAAGAAGCTGCTGCGCGAATCCCTTTTACCTTACCCTTTCCCTTTCCTCCGGACAACCCAGTAGAATGAATAATGCCTGAGATTCTTGGGTTAGCCTCCCTTGATTTACCCAGAGAAAGAGGGTTCCAGAAAGGCCAAGCTCCTGGTGCAATCCAATGGGTAATGTAAAAACCTGAAGCTATCTGTTGTAGTCTGGATGGGCTGCCCTCTCCTGCCCAGGCGCAAAATGCGTTTGCCCTGCGGGCAGGGCTTTTCTACAACTCTGCCTCGTGCTGACTGTGAGAGCGTCAAGCTGCCATGTTACGCATCCTCATCATCGATGACGATCCCAGCATTTGCGCGCTGCTCAAGCGGTATTTGCAGCGGCAGGGGTACTCAGTCGAGGTAGCGACGACGGGGGCCGAGGGCCTCCAGCAGTTGCGCGCTTTTCAGCCAGGCTTGGTGATTTTGGATCTGAATTTGCCGGATGTGAGCGGCTACGACCTTTGCCAGCAGATGCAAAAAGAGACCGGCGTGTATGTGTTGATGTTAACCAGCCGAGTGAATCCTGCCGACAAGCTGCAAGGATTTCAGCTAGGCGCAGATGACTACCTGACCAAACCCTTCAGCCTGCCGGAGTTACAGGCGCGGGTACAGGCTATCCTGCGCCGAGGGCGGACGAGAACGGAAACAGGCAGCGCGCCGGTTTTGACTTTTCCCTCCTTGGTGATCGACCCGACCACCCGAGAAGTTATCCGTGACCGTCGCCCGATTAACCTGACCGCTCTAGAGTTTGATTTGCTCTACGCCATGGCTCGACACCCAGGACGGGTGTGGCGACGGTCTGAGCTGATTCAAGAGGTGTGGGATTTTAACCACGAGGGAGATGAACGGGTGGTCGATGTCCACATCGGCCAAATTCGCAAGAAGCTGGAAACCGATACCAGCCAACCGGAGCTGATCCGCACCGTGCGCGGAGTTGGCTACAAGTTCGAGCCCCCCACTCCAAAGGAGGGATGGGGAGAGGAAAAACCGTAACCTCCCTCTTTCCGAAGGAGAGAGGTTGAGGCTGAGGGCGCGCTAATCCAGGCGACGGCCCGTCAAGCGTACAAAAATATCTTCTAAGTTGGCAGGGCGCACCATCAGGCCGGTTTTGTCGGGTTCCGCTTCCAACTGCCGCTGGGCCTCCGCCAAGCTGGGGAAAAAGGTGTAGCTCACCTCCTGGCCAGGGCGGGAGCGCACCAGCAGGGCTTCTCCGTACTTGGCCCGCAACTGGTCGGTGCTGCCCAGCTCGATTAGCTTCCCGCCGTCCATGATGCCGATGCGGTCACACAGCTCCTCGGCCTCTTCCATGTAGTGGGTGGTAATCAGCAAGGTCATCCCCTGCCGGTTCAGATCCCGCAGGATCTCCCACAGCAGCCGCCGCGCCTGGGGATCCAACCCAACGGTTGGCTCGTCCAAAAACAAAATTTGAGGCCGGTGCAACAGCGCCCTGGCCACCTGGAGGCGCCGCTTCATGCCGCCGGAGAGGGTCTTCACTTTGTCGTGCCGCCGGTCGGCCAGCTTCACGTACTCCAGCCACTCGTCGATGCGCTGCTGCCGCTCCGGGTTGGGGATGTGGTGCATGCGCCCATGGAACTCCAGGTTTTCCCAAACCGTCAGCTCTGCTTCCAGGGTGATGGGCTGCAACACCACGCCGATCTGCCGCCGCACCGCCAAGGGATCCCGCACCACATCATACCCCCCTACGCGGATGGATCCCTGGCTGGGGCGGGTCAGGCTGGTGAGCATGCGGATGGTGGTGGATTTGCCGGCGCCGTTGGGCCCTAGCAGGGCAAACACCTCCCCCTGCGGGATCCGCAGGCTCAAGTCCTGAACCGCCACCTGCTGCCCAAAACGCTTCCACACCCCCTGCATTTCCACCGCCACCGTCTTGGTTTGGGGCAAGGTTGGGGCCGTCGAAAGAGCTGTCACAGTCCGCTCCGGTAAAGTGTAAAGAAATCTTTATTCTCTAGCATACGCCAGCCGTGTCAGCAAGCTGCAGGTCTTATCAGGGATCCCTGCCCTTGGCAGTAGTTTATGCTATCCCTTCAAGTCTTCCGTGGCTGTGATCTCGTTCCCTGTGTTTTTTCTCTAAGCTCTGCAAAATACAGCCTTTTAATTTAAAATAGGGTACAGGTATTCAAGAGGAAGGAGAGAAAGGAATGCCGACTCATTCTTTGGATTTGCGGCAAAGAGTTGTAGCAGCCTACCAGGCAGGTAACACCTCCATCCGCCAGGTAGCTAAACGCTTCATGGTGACCAAAAGAACAGTACACCGCTGGGTGCGTCAGTACCAACAAACTCAAGATTTAGCCCCTAAG
>NZ_AXUX01000001.1:2252554-2257554 GCF_002760475.1 Synechococcus sp. 63AY4M2
TTTTTGGAGTTTTTGAGAAGCGAGCTATGTCCGAAGCTAGATGCGAGGAAGGTTGTGATTATGGACAATTTAAATATCCACAAGAGTCGGGAAGTTGAGGAATTGATTAGGGGGACAGGAGCAAGAATCCTATACCTGCCTGTGTATGCGCCGGAGTTGAATCCCATTGAGATGATGTGGTCGGTGTTGAAGCATTTTATTCGGCAGCTTTGCAGAATTGGGAAATATAGCATGGAGCAGATAGTGAAGACTTCTTTACTACTGATCAATCCATCCTCCTTCCGAAGTTGGTTTGCTAAGTGCTGCTATTGTACCCCTTGAGCCCTTAACAGGCTGTAGTATACATTGCACCTGAAGAGTGAGTTGCGTCCGCAGGGCAGGGCATGAGCGTACAGCAGATAGAGGAAGTTGTGCTAAATGGCTAGTGCTGTATTTGTACTTATGGGTAACAATAGAGACACAAGCTTGAGCGGTCTGGCTGTCAGACTGGGGCTTTCTTCTCAGTGAAGCGACCTCCCTCAGCGCCCACCGATAACCTCTACTAACCAATGTAAGGAAAATGCAGAGCAAAGACCGGTTCGACCAAATTGACTTCCGGCTGGATCGCCTGGTTGGGGCTGTGTTGACCTTGGCCGAGACCGTCAGCTTCGTCAAGGATGACCTGACCCATCTGAAAGCCATTGTTCAACAACAGGTGCTGATATCCCAGGAGCAGAGCACTTGGCTGGGAGAGTTAAAGGCAATATGTCAACAGCAAGCCGATACAGCTCGTCGCCAATCTGAGACGATTGAGCGGATCATCGCCCATCTCCTGCCCGCTCAGGATCCCAAGTCTTGAAGGATCAGAGGGCAACCTGGGGGCATGCCACAATGGCAGCAGAGCTGAGGTTTTCCACCGTTGGAGTGCCAGGTTGCAGCAGCAGGACAGGGTTCTGTTGAGGCTGAGGAGCTGCTTGCTTTCTTTCGTTGCCGACGCTTGCCTTACCTGGATCGCTTTGGCCCTCAAGAGGCCAAGTTGCCGCCGGACAACCTGCTGGAGCAATGGCGGCGGGATCGCCAAGCCCTGGCAGCCGCTGTGTTTGAGCGATTCCCCGGAGAACGGGTTGCGCCGGGCAATGAAGCTCTCTTGGCAGCCATGGCCGACGGGGCGGAGCGGATCTACGGCGGACGGATTGCCGCAGAGCTGTTTTGGCAACCGCAGGAAGATCTCAACTGTACTGCTGAGGCAGAGCTGTTGCAGCTTGCTTCTGAACCTGTCCCTCACTCCTCCTCTCCAAGGGATCCCATCCCTGCCCCAGAAGACTGCGAGATGGTGCCCGCTCTTGCGTTGCCGCCTGAAGCTGTTCCAGAGAGACGTTCAGTTTGGGTGAGCAGCTCCCTGGATCTGCTAATTCGGGATCCCGCTCTCGTTGGCAGAAGTCGCCACGCCGCCCGATCCTCTTACCTGCCGGTTCATATTCGTATCGGCAAACGCCCCAAACCGGAATACGAATTGGTGCTGGCTTTGCAGGCAGAGTTGCTCGGATCCCTGCAGGGAAACGTTCCCAAGCGGGGCATTTTGATCCTGAAAGATGGGAAGTGGCACCCCGTCCACCTGAGCCGCCGACGAGCACAGGTGCGGCAATTGCTGCAGGAGTACCTGCACTCCCTCAACCAGCCGGAACCACCGCAGGTGTTCATGGCCCGCAGCCGCTGCCATCTTTGCCACTGGCGGGAGCACTGTCGGCAGTTGAACGCCGCCGCTCAACCCCTCAGCCTGCTGCCGGGCGTAACCGGATCCCGCTATCCCCTTTTGCAGGAGGCAGGGATCCATTCGATTGAGGCTTTAGCTAACGCTCGCCTGGAGATGCTCCAGGCTATCCCCAAGCTGGGAGCCGGCGTGGCCCTGCAACTGCAGCTTCAAGCCCGTGCCACCCTCAGCCGCAAGCCCCTCTGGCTGCAATCCCCGCCTCAGGCTCTGCCGACAGCGCCCGTGGAGCTGTACTTCGATATCGAGGCGGATCCCCGCCACAACGTCGCTTACCTACTGGGCTTGCTCGTGGTAGAACAAGCAGAGGAGAACAAGGTTGTCAACTACTACAGTTGCCTAGCTGCTGAGCCGCGAGAGGAAGGGCAAGCCTGGCAACAATTCCTACAGCTAGTTCAACGCTACCCTGAGGCCCCCATCTATCATTTTCACAGCTTTGAAGTACAGACTTGTCGGCGACTGGGGGAGCAGCACCAAACGGATCCCCGAGAGGTGCGGCAACTGCTGAAGCGCTTTGTAGATTTGCACATCTGGGTTCAGCGCTCGGTAGTGCTACCCATCGAGAGCTACTCCCTGAAAAACATCGCTCGCTGGCTGGGGTTTAAGTGGCAACTACCCGAGGGCAGTGGAGCCCACTCCATCTACTGGTACAGCCAGTGGCTGGAAACACGAGATCGCCGCTATTTGGAGCAGTCGCTCATCTACAACGAGGACGACTGCCGGGCTACCTATTGCCTTAAAAACTGGCTAAGCCAAGGTTCGGTTCTTGCCCCCGTCGACGGCCCAAGCCCAGATACTTGGGCCGGACATTGATCGAACCAGCACCATCTCGGTGGAATCGAAATCTGCCTCTCCTCATTTTGCTAACGAAAGATGCTGATCTCAAGCGCATGCTCTTGCAAAAGCCTATTGACCCAGATGCTATCTTTAAGATTCTCAACGAGCAACTAGATTATGCCAAAAATGAAGCCTCAAACCTCGAGAGAAAAAGGATTTTAGTTGTGGATGACAACAAGTCATTCGTCCTTGCGCTGAGAGAACCACTGGATCCCTGGAGACTTGACCTGTACTCCCTCTCGATCCCAAAAGACTTTTGGGAGCAGCTTAATCAAATAATGTCGGAATTAAACGACCGAGATTGGAGCAAGATCCCGATACTCTTCCTAATCGCCCACCCAGACCCTCACACACTCGAACAAGTCTTTCAAGCGGGAGAGGATGACTTCGTTGGTAAACCCATCGTCGGTCCAGAGCTGATCACGCCCATCTTCAACCATCTGGAACGCACAGAACTCTTACGGCGAGCTCAAGGGAGAAACTTCCCGTAAGTTTTACCCCCAGATGAAAATTAACCCCCCTTGTATTGGGGGGTTGGTGTGGAGAGATGAGCCTGGCACCGAGCTAGGTTACCGGAGGGTCACCCCTCAAGTAGGTTCGCCGCTGATGCGTTTCACGTCCGAGTTCGGGATGGGGTCGGCGTGGTTCCACATCGCCATAGGCACCAGGCAAAGGGAAAAACACCTTGAAAGCTGCACAGCAAGAGAAGGCAGAACACCCCTGCAGTTGGGTCAAGCAGACGGTCTATTAGGACTCCTCGGCTGCATGCATTGCTGCACTTCCACCTAGAGCCTATTACCGGGTCGTCTTCCCGGGACCTTAACAGAGGACTCATCTTGAGGTGGGCTTCCCACTTAGATGCTTTCAGCGGTTATCCACTCCGCACATGGCTACCCAGCGTCTACCGTTGGCACGATAACTGGTACACCAGCGGTGCGTCCCTCCCGGTCCTCTCGTACTAGGGAGAGCTCCTCTCAATCCTCTCGCGCCTGCACCGGATATGGACCGAACTGTCTCACGACGTTCTGAACCCAGCTCACGTACCGCTTTAATGGGCGAACAGCCCAACCCTTGGGACGTACTTCCGCCCCAGGTTGCGATGAGCCGACATCGAGGTGCCAAACCTCCCCGTCGATGTGAACTCTTGGGGGAGATCAGCCTGTTATCCCTAGAGTAACTTTTATCCGTTGAGCGACGGCCCTTCCACTCAGCGCCGTCGGATCACTAAGGCCGACTTTCGTCCCTGCTCGACTTGTAGGTCTTGCAGTCAAGCTCCCTTATGCCTTTGCACTCTACGACTGATTTCCAACCAGTCTGAGGGAACCTTTGCGCGCCTCCGTTACCTTTTAGGAGGCGACCGCCCCAGTCAAACTGCCCACCTGAAACTGTCTTTTCCCCCGCTTCCGGGCGGAAAGTTAGAATTCTAGCCCTGCCAGAGTGGTATCTCACCGGCGACTCCATACCCCCCGCAAGGGGTACTTCCCAGTCTCCCACCTATCCTGCGCAAGCAAGGCCCGAACCCAATTCCAGGCTACAGTAAAGCTTCATAGGGTCTTTCTGTCCAGGTGCAGGTAGTCCGCATCTTCACAGACACGTCTATTTCGCCGAGTCCCTCTCCGAGACAGCGCCCAGATCATTACGCCTTTCGTGCGGGTCGGAACTTACCCGACAAGGAATTTCGCTACCTTAGGACCGTTATAGTTACGGCCGCCGTTCACCGGGGCTTCGGTCGCCAGCTTCGCTTGCGCTAACCGACTTCCTTAACCTTCCGGCACTGGGCAGGCGTCAGCCCCTATACGTCGTCTTGCGACTTAGCAGAGACCTGTGTTTTTGGTAAACAGTTGCCTGGGCCCTTTCACTGCGGCCAGCTCGCGCTGGCACCCCTTCTCCCGAAGTTACGGGGTCATTTTGCCGAGTTCCTTAGAGAGGGTTATCTCGCGCCCCTCGGTATCCTCTACCCACCCACCTGTGTCGGTTTCGGGTACGGGTGACAACCTTCATCGCCTACGAGCTTTTCTTGGCACTACCCTTCACCACGCGGAGTCCGTAGACCCCTCCCAATCCATTCAGGGTGTGGCTAGCTCTCGTGCGTCCCTCCTCAGCTCCAGTTGCCAGTCAGGGATTATCAACCCTGTCTCCATCGACTACGCCTTTCGGCCTCGCCTTAGGTCCCGACTAACCCCCCGCGGACGAACCTTCCGGGGGAACCCTTGGGTTTTCGGGGCATTGGATTCTCACCAATGTTTGCGCTACTCAAGCCAACATTCTCACTTCCGCCTCGTCCACGGCTGCTCACGCTACCGCTTCACCCTAGTGCGGAACGCTCCCCTACCATTCACATCCACAACTTCGGCGCATCGCTTAGTCCCGTTCATTTTCGGCGCAAGGGCGCTTGACCAGTCAGCTGTTACGCACT
>NZ_AXUX01000001.1:2262554-2300628 GCF_002760475.1 Synechococcus sp. 63AY4M2
GGAAAGAGGACTTTGCCCGGCCAAACATAGCCGTGGAAGAGGTGGCCATCGGCGCGGCGAATGAAGAAGTCCTGGGCCAGGCCCTCGTCAAAGACGGCGTAGTCAGCTTCGGGATCGAACTTGACGCCGGGATCGACAATGGCTACCCCTCGGAAGCCGGCTTCGTGAAGCTGGGCCATGAGCTGGGCTGGTTCAGGGAAACGGCGGGGATCCCAGGTAAAGACCCGGTAGCCGCGCATGTAGTCAATATCCAGGTAGATGGCGTCGCAGGGGATCTGGCGCTGGCGAAATTGCTTGGCGACAGCCAGAACCTGGGCGGCGCTGGCGTAGCTCCAGCGACACTGCTGGTAGCCGAGGGCCCAGAGAGGAGGCAGGGGGGTTCGCCCGGTGAGCTGGGTGTAGGTCTGGAGCACCAGGGCGGGGGTGGGGCCGTAGATGAGGTAGTAGTCCAGCTCGGGGGCGCGCACTTCGATGGCCCACTGTTTAGGATCCGCCTGGCCCAGGTCGAACTGGCTCCAGTGGGTGCAGTGCAGAAAAAGGCCGTAGGAGAGGCCAGGACGTAGAACCAGGGCGAAGGGAATGGCCAGATAGAGGTTGTCGCTCTGGGCGTCGTAGCCCCAGCAGTCGCGGGTCCAGTGGCTGTAGCGCCGGCCCCGCTTGTTGAGCAGGCCAGCCCGTTCTCCCAGGCCGTAGATGCGCTCGGCGGGGTGGAGGGATTTGACCAGGCGGATGTCATCGGATCCCCAACTGAGGCCGGCGGGGAGATCGGCACAAAAGACCTGGCCTTGGGGATCGCGAAAGCTAAAGCGGAGGGGATCCCGGTCGATCTGCAGTTGCACCTGAGAGGTGGCTAGGTGAACTTGGGTGGGGCTTTCCTGCAGCTCAAAAAAAGCCGGCGGCCACTCTTCATCCGCCAGAGCCACATCCCAAGAGCGGCGGGGCAAGAACTCGCCGCTGGGGCTAAAGCGCAGCCGCAGCAGACGAGGGGTGAGCACCTGCACAGACCAGCAGCCCTGCCTGCAGAGCAATTGGATCCCTCTGGGATGGATCTGGAGTTCCTGCAGGGATCCGCAGGTTTGCCGCTGGGGTGGGCGGGCGGGGAATTGGCCGAAGATCTCGCCGGGTTCCAGCATGGGTTGGGGACAGATCGCCGCCCTCAAGGCTAACCCAAGGCCGCAAGGGAACAGGGAGCTCCCCACTCTTGTGCGCAGCCAACTTTGCTCCCATCGGTACATCTTTTTGTGAAGAGCATGCCTCTAACCCTCAAAACCCTGAACTTTGCTGAATTTACTGAGCTTTAAGCGGTTTGGCAAAAGTCATTGAGAGGGATATAGTAGACCAAGTTTCCCCCTGATCCTTGAGTCCACCGCAACGGTTGCCGGGAAGTGAAGGGGGAAAGCGCTCGGGGGGTATTCCTCAGGGCTTTGCGGGATACCGCCTTCCTGCTCAGAGATAGGCAGGATGCGATCGCTTCTTTCCTGAACCATGTTCAGGAGAGTTCAGCGTGAATGTATCAGCAGCAGCAATGATCGGCTAGCTCAGACCTCAAAATCCATCGCGAAAACGAGGCGGCAATGGCCATGCGGATCCCGGCGATACCACTCCTCTCCTTGTTGCTTTTGGGAGGGGTATTTGTCCCTGCTGCCGTGGGGGCCTACCCGGTTAGCCCGGAAACGGTCATGTCCCTGCAACAGGGGGATCACGCCCAAGCTCTGCCCAGAGCCAAAAGCCAGCAGCGCTTTCGGGTGGTGACGTTGGCAAGCGGGCTGGAGCATCCCTGGGGAATGGCCTTTCTGCCGGATGGCACCATCCTGGTTACCGAACGTCCGGGCCGGCTGCGCCGAGTTACCGAGCAGGGGTTGGATCCCCAGCCCATTGCCGGGGTGCCGGAGGTGTTTGCCCGCGGCCAGGGAGGGCTGCTGGATATCGCCTTGCACCCCAACTACGCGGAGAACGGCTGGATTTACCTGTCCTATGCGGCTCCTGGGCCGGGCGGCGGGGGGACGCGGGTGGCGCGGGCCCGCCTGGGGGAGAAGGGACTCCAGGATCTGGAAGTGATCTTTGACATGGAGCGCAAGACGCCTGCCCAACAGCACTTCGGCTCCCGCCTGGCCTTTGACGAAGAAGGGTTTCTCTACATCAGCACCGGCGACCGCGGCGAGCGGGATCGGGCTCAGGATCTGGGGGATGCTGCTGGCAAGGTGTTGCGCGTTACGGATACAGGCGGGATCCCGGCGGACAATCCTTTCGTGAATCAAGCGGGGGCTTTGCCGCAAATTTTTACCTACGGCCACCGCAACATTCAGGGAATGGCCCGCCACCCCGATACAGGAGCCATTTGGACGCACGAACATGGGCCGCAAGGTGGGGACGAGATCAACATCTTGGCCCCCGGCATCAACTACGGCTGGCCCCTGATTACCCATGGTCGGGAGTACAGCGGCGAACCGGTTGGTCAAGGACTGGCGGCAGCTCCTGGATTGGCTTCGCCGCTGCTGCACTGGACCCCCTCCATTGCCCCTTCTGGCATGACTTTCTACACAGGAGAGGCTTTCCCCGAATGGCGAGGCAACCTATTCGTGGGAGCGCTGGCCGGGCAACACCTGGCGCGCTTGGTGCTGGATGGGGATCGCGTTGTGGCAGAAGAGCGCCTTCTGGAAGGGGCGGTTGGCCGTATCCGGGATGTGCGCCAAGGGCCGGATGGCTTGCTTTACCTGCTGACGGATGCCCCCAACGGATCCCTGTTGCGCTTGCAGCCAAGCTCTTGATTGGGGTTAAGCTACATGGCCCCAGCCCCGGCAGAGTTTCTAACTCCCACTGCCGCCACTACAAGAACTTGACATCTTGCTCAAGGGGGAGTGGCTCTCCTGTTTGGGAGTCCGTATGGTGACAGGCAAAGCATTCCTCTGGAGTTAGCTTAATAACCTGACCTGGAGCGGGAAGAAAGAACATCCTTAGCTCTTTGGTCGGGATCAAGACGGTTTTGCCATTTGGGGCCTTGCGCTTGTGTTTTTCGTCAGTGAAGGTCCTGACAACGCAAGATATTGGATAGTATTCGCTGGTTTGGAGCTTGGCTTCCAGAAGCGCTCTCCAGTAGGGGCTGTACCCGAAAACCCACTGACCCTTGGAAAACTTGAGATCGAATGCTTGGCTCCAAATTCTGCTGTAAAAGGTGATAATAGACGTCTTGACTTTGTAGGCTCCTGTTATCTCCTCTAAGTGAGATAAAAACTCGCCGGCAGTCAATGATTGAGGAGGGTTGGTGAAGGGACTCATGCAGCATCTCCTAGCTTTTGGTTATAGTCAGGGGAGCCCTGCATCTTCCCAGCCTACCCCGATTGAAGCACCTGCCTAAGGGCAGGGAGGAAGCTGTCTGTCCTCGTTGCCGATAAGCGGTGGCTCCCCAGCAAAGGCGGGGGAGCCTGTAGACAGAAGCAGCACCCAGCAGGAGAAGGGGGAGCTCTGTCTGCTAAAGGTCAAAACCTATGGGCGGTACAAGATTCGAACTTGTGACCCCTTCCGTGTGAAGGAAGTGCGCTACCACTGTGCTAACCGCCCTTACTCTCACTCTAGCAACTGCTAGAGCTGGACTACTATCTTACACGATTCTTACACGATCGCGCCGCCTCTGCACAGCCGGTTGGCTTGAGAAGTTGAGCTGGAGGTTTGAATCCGGCTGGAGATGGCCGGGATCCCGCTTGGGGGCTACAGTGAGGGACAGAGGCTAGGGGCACTATGGCCTACTCACCGACTGAAGAGGCAATTGCTTTGCTTATCGATTTGGCGGAACGGGGCGAGATTAACCCGTGGGATGTGCAGGTTATCGACGTCATCGATCGGTTTTTAGCCCGTATGGCTCCCACTGCCAGCAGCCATGACCTGTCGGAGTCGGGACAGGCTTTTCTCCATGCCGCTATGTTGGTCTATCTCAAGGCGATGGCGCTGTCGAAGCCGGAAGACGAAGAAAGTGAGGAGACCAACCCGGTGCAGGTGGAGGAGGATCCCTGGCTGAGTTGGTCGTCGGCCCAACTGGATCGCGTGTTGCAACCCAGGGCCGTGCCCCGCCCGAGTCGGACTCGGCCCATCACCCTCAAAGAACTAATCGGCCACCTGCAGGAGCTGGAGACCTTGCTGGAACAGCGCCTTGAGCCTGCCTCAAGGCCCCTGGCTCAACGGGTTTCTCGCAAGCAAGCGCTATCAGCAGTCGCTCAGTTGGCCCACCCAGAAAACCTCGTAGAGACCGCCGCCGAGCTGGAATCTCTGCTTGCCCAACTTTGGCAGCAGGGTCTCGCCCAAATCAGCTTTGACGACCTGCAGCAATACTTTTGCCAAGAAAGCGCTCTAAAAGGCAGTGGCGGGGCTTCCCACCCGATTCAGGTGTTCTGGTCGCTATTGCTAATGGCTTCTCGCTCGCAGGTTGAGCTTTACCAGGAGGAGTTCTACGGCCCCTTGACCATTCGTCCCTGCCGTAGGGGATCCCTCCTAGAATAGATCCTACCCAGGGATCCCTTTCTGCCGCTTTCCATGAAGACTGCGGCTCAGTCGTGGTTGCCCTCCCGCTGGCCTTCCACATCGTTTCGGGCCCGATCCGCCCGTTTGAGGTCTTCTCCGTTCAGGCGCAGGGGCAGCAAAGACTCCGCTTCGCCGTCACGGACGGCAGAGGTTTCCCGATCCAGGTAATACTCTTCAAGGCGCTCGCTGCCGGCATGCTCTTCGCTGAGGGGCTCTGTGGCGCGAGGCGAAGAGGGAGAATGCAGTAACTCAGCAGGAGGACAATCCTCGGAAATGAGCAAATCCGAGGTGCTGAGCACCCCTTTCGGGATGGAGGAAAGGCGCTGGGCAACAGCTCCGATGCTCTCCAAACGAATCATCTCCTCCCAGGAGCAAATCTCCTCTTCGTCTTCCGTTTCGTAGCGAACCAGGATGGTATCCCCTTCGATATCGAGGATCTTGGCTCGTTCCAGCCAGCGTCCCTGATCGCGCAGGTAGATCCACACATCCTTGCCTTCGCGGCTGAGTTGATAGATCCTACGATGAAGCACGGTCCCCTCCTGAGATGAAAGATCCGGGCGAACTGTTGTGGGGGTTACCCAGTTCATCCTTCCATCTTAGCTGCTGGATCCCTCCGCTGTATGCTTTTTGCGCGGCGGGATGGAGCCTTTAATCTGGCTTTAATCTGGTTTTAATCTGGAAGGGATCCGGAAAGGCCGTCTCTCCATGCCCCAAGCCGTTTCAGAGTACTTAATAGTAACCATAGATACGGAAAACCATGCGCATTGCCATTGTCGGGTTGGGGTTGATCGGCGGATCCCTGGCCCTCAAACTCAGCGAAGAGGGTTATCCCGTCTGGGGGATCAGCCGCAATCGGGCCACCTGTCAGGCGGTGCTGGAACGGGGAGCGCTGCAGGGCTGTGGAACCGATTTGGCTCAGTTGGCTGATTTCGATCCCCAGGTGGTGGTGATCTGCACCCCCCTGGAGCAGGTATTGGTCACGCTGGCGGCCTTGGTGCCCCATCTATCGCCGCAGACGGTGGTGAGCGATGTCGGCTCGGTGAAACAACCGATTGTTGCTCCGGCAACGGAATTGTGGCCGCTGTTTGTTGGAGGGCACCCGATGGCCGGCAAGACGTTGCAGGGCATCCAGGCGGCGGAAGCCAGCTTGTTTCTGGGGCGGCCCTATGTACTCACTCCCCTCCCCCAGACGCAGCCGCAGGCGATCGAGGCGATGAAAGAACTGGTGACAGCGGTCGGTGCAGAAGTTGTCCTGGCCGATCCGAAACGCCACGACCAGGCGGTGGCCTGGATCAGCCATTTGCCGGTCATGATCGGCGCCGGCTTGATCGCTGCTGTCGGCCAAGAGGAGGATCCCGACATTCTGGAGTTGGCTCGCACCCTGGCCAGCAGCGGGTTCCGAGATACCAGCCGTGTCGGTGGCGGGATCCCGCAGTTGGGGCTGGAGATGGCCCGTCACAACCGACAGGCGCTCCTGGCCGCCCTGCGTGGCTATCAAGTCCAGTTGGGGAAAATAGAGCGGCTGATCGAAGGCGAACGGTGGGAGGAGCTGCTACAGATGCTGCAACGAACCCGCCAAGAATGGCAACAGTTCCGGGTCAATCAAATACCGTCCTGAGGGGCTACCTGTAGCTGCCGTAGGGGATCGCTGGCTCGACTTTGCCACTGCTCATTAGTGCCTTGTCTTCCTTCGCAGAGATTTCTAGGGTAGGAAACATATAGAGTAGGTCGACTAGCGATCAAGGCCTGTGAGCACCCTCCTTGCTGAAGATGACACCCTTTACCGCCAACATGTGCACAGCCTGCTGATGCAGCATCTGCCTCAGTTTGGCCCGGTGTACATGGCCTCCAACGGCAGAGAGGCATTGGAGCTCTACCGTCAGCACCGTCCCAACTTCCTGTTGTTGGACATCCGCATGCCCGAGATGAGCGGGATCGAGGTGGCTCGACAAGTTTGGTCGGAGCAACCCAGTACGCGCATCATCTTTTGGTCCCACTTTGCCGATGAGGTTTATGTGCGGGAACTGCACAAGATCGTGCCGCCGCAAACTGTCTACGGCTATCTCCTGAAGAATTGCACCGACGAAAAATTGGTCAGTGCCATCCAGGCCGTGGTGCAGGATGAGCAATGCGTGATCGATCGGGAGGTGCGGGGGGTCGATTCCCGTTCGCAAAACAAAATTACCGGCCTCAGCGATGCTGAGTACGAGGTGTTGATCGATATTGCCCTCGGCCTCACCGATCAAGCTATTGCCGCACGGCGGTTTTTGTCGCGGCGAGGGGTGACCAATCGTCTGCGCAATCTCTACGACAAGCTTGAGGTGAGCAACGACCAAATTGAGAGCGAGGAGTGGGGCACAACTTTTAGCTTGCGGGCCCGCGCCATTCGCCTTGCCTTCAAGCGGGGTCTGATCAACGCCCAACTCCTGGATGAGGAGGAGGTGCACTTGGATCACTGGCTCAGCCGCTACCGCCTAGAGCCTTTGGATTAGTATCCAACCGGGTAAAAAGGAGGGGCTTGCTCGGATGCCTCCAGAGGCTTGGCTTTGCTCTGCCCCTGCCCAGAAGCCGTGCTGGGGAGGGCAATTGGCACCTCGATCATCCGCTCCGGTACCAGAGGCACCATGTCGGAGCGATCGGCGATTTCCCGCAAGGAATTGGCGATGGACTCTTGGGTGAGGAGAAACTGTCGTTCGTTGCGCTGCATCTGCTGCCACACTTGGTAGCGCTGGCTCCATCGGCTTTGGGTATGCACCGTCCAACTGTACACACTCAGCACTGACAACCCCGAGACGATGGCCATGCCCGTGGAGATCTGCTTCCACCAGATCAGGTGCTCTCTCCAGGCGGGATCCCGGCTATGGGGATAGGCTGATTTCGAGGGTTGGGGGCGACGGGTTCTGACTTTGCCGGCGGGGAGGGGCGGGGTAGTCCTTAGATGGGAACGAGGGGCCAAGGTCGCGGTTTTGCGCTGGACAGGGAGAAAACTGCGGCCACGGCTCGCGTTCAAAGGCTGGCTGACCATAGGGGTTTGCACCTCACCCACACCAAGAAATTGCTGCCAACTGGGCCCCACTCTATCCGATCTCCACGCACCTCAGAGGGCCTCCAGGGGGGCAGGGCGGCAACTTAGCTGCTGCGGGCAGCCACTCGCAGTTTGGCGGAGCGGGCGCGGGAATTGCGTTGCTGCTCCAGCTCGGAAGGGCACAGGGGTTTGGGGGTGAGCACCTGCCAGCGGGGATCCGTACGAAAGGCCCATTTCACCAGGCGATCTTCCAGGCTATGAAAGCTGATCACGGCCAACCTGCCGCCGGGTTTTAGCCAATTGGGAGCCTGGGCCAGCAGGGTTTCCAGGGCTTCCAGTTCTCGGTTCACGGCAATGCGCAGGGCCTGAAAGATCCGCGTGGCCGGGTGGATGCGGCCCCGTCTTGCCGCCGGCGGCACCGCCTGCCAGACTACGTGGGCCAGTTGGGTGGTGGTGAAAAGGGGGCGGGAGCGTTCGATGTGGTGGGCGATGCGGCGGGCAAAGCGCTCCTCGCCATAGCGAACGAAAATGTCGATCAAGTCCTCGACGGGGCGGCGGTTGACCCAGTCGGCAGCCGTTTCCTGATCGGCAGTGGGATCCATGCGCATATCGAGCGGCCCCTCGGCGCGAAAGCTAAAGCCCCGCTCGGGGCAGTCCAGTTGGGGCGAGCTCACCCCGAGGTCGGCTACGATGCCATCGAAAGGGATCCCCTGCCCTCGCTCATCCCGAAAGCCGTGCCGCTGCAGGTCGAAATCGGCAAAGTTGAGGTGCCAGAGTTGGAGGCGATTGCCGGGGATCCCGGCTGCGGCCAGACGCGCCTGGGCCGCCTGCAGAGCCGTCGGATCGCGATCCAGCCCCACCACGCGATCCGCTCCCCTCTGCAGCAGCGCCAAGCTGTGCCCACCGCCTCCCAACGTCACGTCCAAAAACGCGCCGCCCTGCTGGGGTTGCAGGTAGGCCACCACTGCCTCCGTCAAAACGGACTCGTGGTGGTACAGAAGCATTTCCCCAAGCTCAGCTCTTGCCAAGTCCATAGGCGCAGGGGGTGGCTTTGATTCTTTCCCCGCTCCTAGCTTTACCTATTGCAGGATCGGTAGACAACTCTAGTACCATCAAACGCTAGCATTCACAACGTAAGGGCTTGCAAAAAAAAGGCCGAGGCCAGGCCCCGACCGAGGAATCCATGTTGTTAAGCTCATCCTCGAGGATAGGGTCGGCTGCCGTCAAAAGACGGGCTGTCTTCCAGTGGTTCAGGATCATCTGGGTGCAAGGCCGACCGCCGGCAAGAGCAGGGCAGGTTCCAGCCTAACGTATGATTAAGACTGCTCTTGCCTTTGTCTGTTCTTTAGTTTGGTGTTACGGCTGCTGTGCTGACCACCGCTTCTTCTGCCGACATCCTGACGCTCTCGCCCGCCCGCGGCCTGCGCGGTCAAGTGAGCATTCCAGGCGATAAGTCCATCTCCCACCGCGCCCTGATGCTGGGATCCCTGGCGGAAGGGGAAACCGTCATTCACGGCCTGTCGTTGGGGGAGGATCCCCGCAGTACGGCAGCCTGTTTTCGGGCCCTGGGGGCCGATATCCCAGAGCTCAACAGCGAGTGCGTCCGCATCCAGGGGGTGGGCTTGGATCGCCTGCAGGAGCCGGCAGAGGTGTTGGATGCCGGCAATTCCGGCACCACCCTGCGCCTGATGTTGGGGATCCTGGCTGGCCAGGCGGGTCGCTTTTTTGCTGTCACTGGGGATCGCTCCCTGCGCTCGCGGCCCATGGGACGGGTGGTGGAGCCGCTGCGGCAGATGGGGGCCAACATCTGGGGACGGGCCGGGGGCAACCTGGCACCTCTGGCTGTGCAGGGGGGATCCCTAAAGGGGATCCACTACCACTCGCCCGTGGCCTCGGCCCAGGTCAAGTCCTGCCTGCTGCTGGCGGGCCTGTTGGCAGAAGGCACTACTCAGGTTACAGAGCCGGCCCTTTCCCGCGACCACTCGGAGCGGATGTTGCGGGCCTTTGGCGCCGAGATCTCTGTCGATGTGGCGGCAAAAACCGTGGCGGTGGTGGGGGGATCCCGCCTAGTGGGCCAGACGGTGCAGGTGCCAGGGGACATCAGCTCGGCAGCCTTCTGGCTGGTGGCCGCCTCGATTGTGCCCGAGAGCGAATTGCTGCTACAGGATGTGGGTCTCAACCCCACGCGCACCGGTGTGCTGCAGGTGTTGCAGGAGATGGGGGCCGATATTCAGGTTGAGAAGCGGCGGGAGGTGGCCGGCGAGCCTCTGGGGGATCTGCGCGTGCGCTCGGCCCGTTTGCGGGGTTGCAGCATTGCCGGCGATCTCATTCCCACCCTCATCGATGAGATCCCGGTTTTGGCGGTGGCGGCAGCCTTTGCCGAGGGGACTACGGTCATTCGCGATGCGGCGGAATTGCGGGTTAAAGAGAGCGACCGTTTGGCGGCCATCGCCCAGGAACTCAGCCGGATGGGGGCCCAGGTCACCGAATATCCCGACGGCCTGGAAATCAAAGGGGGGATCCCTCTGCAGGGGGCCGAGGTGGATAGCCACGCCGACCACCGCATCGCCATGAGCTTGATGGTAGCTGCCCTGGCCGCCCAGGGATCCACCACCCTTCGAGGGGCCGACTGTGCCCGCATCTCCTACCCCGACTTCATTCCCACCCTGCAGCGGCTGATCAACCCTTCGTCCGCCTCCTAGCCAGCCAAGAGCCAACCTTTGCCAATGTCAGACCAGCCCATCGCCATCGAGCACCTCTGCTTCCGCGTTCCTCCCGGTGGCCAGAGGGCCTTTATCCTACAAGACGAGCAGGTTTGGGGGCCAGCCCTGCGCCAACAGCCGGGCTTTTTGGGCAAAGAAGTCTGGCTGGATGTAGAGGATCGCGAACTTGTCCACCTCATCCTCCGCTGGGCCAGCCGCGCCGCCTGGAAAGCTTTCCCCCCGGAGCAGGCGGAAGCCTTGGATCGGCAGATGCAGCCCTTCTACGTGCGCCTGGAGCAGGCCAAAGAATACCAGCTCTGGCAGCCCGGCCTGCCAGCAGAGGAAGCGGCCAACTAGGAAGCCTCAAAGCCCACCTCGGCAGCCGTTGAGTCGGCCCTAGTGGATGCTGCCGCCCGCTCCTGCTCCACCAACTCCCGCAGGCTGGGCATGGTTACCGCCAGAGCCCCTTCGCGCCGTTTGAGACCCGCCTCAAAGGTCTCGGGGGTCACGATCCCGCCGGAGATGAGCATCTTAAAAGCATCCTCCACCGGCATGAACACCTCCACCACCTGGTCTTCCGGCACGATGGCGTACCAGCCGGTGGTTGGGTTGGGCGTGGTGGGCACGAACAGGCTGAGGGAGCGCTGCGGCCCATCCGGTCGAATGGGAGTTTGAATGACGCCCGTTACAAAAGCTAACGCCCAAACCCCAGGCCGAGGATATTCCACCAGCACTACCCGTCGAAAGCGCTGGTTGTTGGGGGCAAACAAAACGCTAACCAATTGCTTCAGGGTTTTGTAGACCAGCCCCGCTATCGGGATGGCGTGGAGCAACTGCTCGCTTAGGTTGAGCAGCCACTGGCCAACAATGTTGCGGGCCATGAAGCCAATCAACAAAATGAGCAGGATTGGCGTCAGCAAGCCCACCGCCAGATCGATGAGGTTGATCAAAATCGGGTGCAGCCCCTGGATGGGATTAAACTGCTTGGGAATGCTGGTCAAAAAGCCAATGCTCCAGGTGGCCACTTCCACCGTCAGCCAAATGGTGGTTGCCAACGGGATCACCACCAGCAACCCCGCCACGAAGTAGTTCTTGAGATGCTGCTTCCACTGGGAAATCATGGTGAGATCGTTCCGTCGAGTCAAACAAGTGGACGCACCGAGCCGATGCAAGTGGAGCTTGCAGATGGCAACCATGATACCTGCCTTCTGCATCTCTCTCATGGGCATCAGCTGCAACTTGCCTGGAGAGAGGTTGGAGCTGCTCCAAAGCGCAAAGCCCCAAACTCGGCTGAGCTGATATTGTTATCTTAGGTCGATATAAAATTTTGTAAAGGCAGGGATCCCTCCTAGAGGCTTTGTGGTCAAGCCGTAGGATGCTCCCTCATCTCTGCCGGATGTCGTGTGGGAGGCCCTATGTCAGAGTCGGATTGGTTAGAGCACACCTGTCAGGTGGAGGTCCCGGTTCCTATCGAGCAGGTGTGGGAGCTGTGGGCCAACCTCGCCCTCATGCCGCGCTGGATGAAGTGGATCCGCTCGGTGGAGCTGCTGGATCAGGAGCTGTCGCGGTGGACACTGGATACGCGCGGCCTCACCTTCAGTTGGATCTCCCGCACCCATACGGTGGTGAAGCATCAGCACATCGGCTGGCAATCGGTGGAGGGGCTTCCCAATCGGGGGGCACTGCGGTTTTACGATCGCAAGGGCAGTACTATTGTCAAGCTGTCGGTGGCCTACAAGATCCCGGGGCTCCTCGGCAAAATCTTGGACGGCCTGTTTGTGGGCAAAGTGGTGGAGAGCACGATTCAAGCGGACTTGGAGCGCTTCAAAGCCTATGCTTTGGAGCAGGCAGGGCGGGCCGCCGACAATGCCTCCGCTGGCTAGCCTCGATCTTGCTGCCGTTTTCTGCTGCCCAGTGAACCGTTGCCAATCTTCGTTGCCCAAGGTCTGCTTCATGTCCGATCCCTCCCTCGAGCCTGTCATCACCTTTTCTCATCAACCGGTGGACAACCGCAACATTCGCTTCTCCCTGGAGCGGCAAGATCTGGATCTGGATCAGCTCCTGGTGTTGTTGAACCGCAACGCCTTTTGGGCCCAAAATCGCCGGCGGGAAGAGATGGAGCGGGCCATCGCCCACAGCCACCCGGTGGTCAGCGCCTGGGACGGGGAGCGCCTGATTGGCTTTGGCCGCGCCACCTCCGATGGGGTTTACCGGGCCGTCCTCTGGGACATCGTGGTCGATCACGAGTATCGACGGCAGGGCATCGGGCGCAAGCTGGTGGAAACCCTGATCAGCCATCCCCACCTGCAGTCGGTGGAGCGCATCTACCTGTTTACCACCCATCAGCGCGGCTTTTACGAGCGCATTGGCTTTGTGGAAAACCCCAGCACCACGCTGGTTTTGCACGGGCGTCCGCTGGATTTTTTGATCCCGGCTGCCGAACAGGAGCAGGTCTGACCAACAGGGATCCCTGGGGCAAGGGGAGGCGTAGGTCAGTGTATCTTGAACAACAGTGGGTTGGCTCCGCCTTGGGAAGAGGACGCGCTAGCCTGAAGCAAAAAGGGTGAGAGGGTGTACCTATGGCCAATCGCCTCGCCACGTGTTCCAGCCTTTACCTGCGCAAGCACGCCGAGAATCCGGTGGATTGGTGGCCTTGGATCCCGGAGGCCCTGGAGAAAGCCCGGGCCGAGGACAAGCCGATTTTTCTGTCCATCGGCTACTCCAGTTGTCACTGGTGCACCGTCATGGAGGGGGAAGCCTTCTCCGACCCGGAGATCGCCGCCTTCCTCAATGCCCATTTTTTGCCCATCAAGGTGGATCGCGAGGAGCGGCCTGATCTAGACAGCATCTACATGCAGGCGCTGCAGCTCATGAGCGGGCAGGGGGGGTGGCCCCTCAATGTCTTCCTCACGCCCGACGACCTGGTGCCGTTCTACGCGGGCACCTATTTTCCGGTGGAGCCTCGCTTTGGCCGGCCGGGGTTTCTGACCGTACTGCAGCGCATCCTGCAGTTTTACCGCCAGGAAAAAGACAAAATCGAGGACATGAAGGGCCAAATCTTGGCGGCCCTGACCACCCTCAGCGACCTGGTGCCGGAAGACCATATTCCCCCTGACCTGTTGCGCTCCGGGATCCCCAAAATCCAACCCTTGCTGGCCAACGCCGGGGCAGTGCAGCAGTTTCCCATGATGCCCTACGCCCAGTTGGTGTTGCGCTCGGCCCGCTTCGACCCGCCAGAAGGGATCCCCGGCTCGCCGACGGCGCTAGAACGGGCCAAGGAGCGAGGGATGGCCTTGGTGTTAGGAGGGATCTTCGACCATGTGGCCGGCGGGTTTCACCGCTACACCGTGGATCCCACCTGGACGGTGCCCCACTTTGAAAAAATGCTCTACGACAACGGCCAGATCTTGGAGTTTCTCTCCGAGCTGTGGGCCCACGGGATCCAGGATGCGGCCATCGAGCGGGCGGTGCGCCTGACGGTGGAATGGGTGGCGCGGGAGATGACCGCCCCTGCCGGGTATTTCTACGCGGCCCAGGATGCCGACAGTTTTGCCCGAGCAGAGGATGCGGAGCCCGAGGAGGGGGAGTTCTATGTCTGGCGCTGGCAGGAGCTGCAGGATCTGCTGGATGCAGAAACCTTCCGCGCCCTGCAGCAGGCTTTCTTCCTCTCGCCGGGGGGCAATTTCCCCGATCGGCCCGGCTGTATCGTCCTACAGCGCAGGCAAGGAGGGGAGCTGCCGCCGGAAGTGGAAACGGCTTTGACGACCCATTTGTTTCGAGCTCGCTACGGCTCCACCGAGCGGAGAACCCCCTTCCCGCCCGCAGTAGATGCCCAATCGGCCCGCCGGCAATCTTGGCCAGGACGCATTCCGCCGGTCACCGACACCAAGATGATCGTCTCCTGGAACGGCCTGATGATCTCCGGCCTGGCGCGGGCCTACCAGGTGTTTGGCGAGGAGGACTATCTGCGGTTGGCCCTGCGGGCCGCCCAATTCATCCTCAGCCAGCAGCGCCACCCCCAGACGGGATCCCTGCTGCGGTTGAACTACGATGGCACAGCCCAGGTACCTGCCCAATCGGAAGATTACGCTCTGCTGATCAAGGCCCTGTTGGATTTGCACCAGGCCTGCCTGCCGCGGACAGGCGATCCCAGCTCCCAGTACTGGCTGGAGGCCGCCATTCGGCTGCAGCAGGAGATGGACACGCGACTGTGGGATGAGGCCAGGGGGGGATACTTTGTCAGCGACGCCCAGAGCACCCCGGAGCTGCTGGTGCGGGAGAAGGAGTTTCAGGACAACGCCACCCCCGCAGCCAATGGGGTGGCTGTTGCTAACCTGGTGCGCCTGGCCGCCATCACCGGAGATCTGGACTACCTGGAACGGGCAGAACAGGCCCTGAAAACCTTTGCCCACATCATGAGCACCCAGCCGCGGGTCTGCCCCAGTTTGTTCGTCGGGCTGGATTGGTACAACAACTGGGTAAAGGCAACCCTAGAAGCGGAGCACATTGCTGCGCTGCAACAGCGCTCTTGGCCCACCACCGTCTTTGCCCTGCCCACCGCAGCCGAGCCGTTGCCGGCAGGAGCTGTGGGGTTGGTGTGCTGGGGCAGCAAGTGTCTGGCCCCCGCCGCTTCTCTTGAGCAAATCCAGTCGCAGATCGGCAAAGGGCAAAACCGAGCCTACTGACATTGGCTCATCCTCTTCCAGAAGAACTCGGGATCCCGCCCCGAGAATCTACTGGCTGGCCAGCTCAGCTTTCCCCGGGATTTTCCACCCCATAGAACTCAATGCGGTAGCTCTGGATGCGAGTGCCTGTCTTCTGCTCTACCTGGGCCAGCAGCTCCGGCGGCAGCTCCACATCTACGTCCAGGATGCGGTTGCTATCCAGGCAGTTGACATGGCTGTGAGGATGGGTACGATTGCCGTAGCGGCGCCCATCGGCGCGATCTAGGCACTCGATGATGTTGTGGCTGGCCAGAGCCTCCAGATTTTGATAGACGGATGTGTGGCCAATGGGCTTGCCCTGCCGATTGAGGCGGTCGTAGATCTCTCTGGCAGAAAGGTGCTCGCCGCATTGCCACAGCAGTTCCAAAATATAGCGACGCTGCCGGCTGAGGCGCAGATTGCACTCCCGGCATCGCTCCAAAGCAGCTTCCAAAGAATCCACAGGGCGAGGCATGGGCAAACCTCAAGTCATACCGAGTCTGAGATAGCTGGTTACTCATTCACACTAGTTTAACATTCCTAAATCGAAGTTTCCAAAGGCTGATCTCCAGATCTCCGTCGGGCATCGACCTGTCCAGGCAGTGTGCGGAGGAAAGGGCGCCAACGGGAGCGCGTCAATTATCAGTTATTTTCTTCAGTTATTTACAATACGATATCGCCTATCTACGAATATCGCTGGGGTGTTGAGGAGAAGCGGGATGCGGCGGCGCCAAATGATCTTAGGCCTGTTGGGATTGGCCGGCAGCAGTGGATTGGTGGGGGCCTATTGGGCCAGTCGGCAGCGCCCTGCTTCTGTGCCTCTATCCGCAGAGATGGGATCCCCTGCTTCCCCGCCTCCTACCCCTCGGCCTACGCCCACAGTTGTCCCCCATCCGGAAGCTCCCCGGGGCCTTTACATCCCAGCCCGCCGCGATCTGCGCCTGATGGTGATCAGCGACCTGAATGGCATCTACGGCTCGGTGGACTACGACCCGGAGGTGGATCGGGCCATCCGCCTCATCCCCTATTTCCAGCCGGATATCGTCTTGGGGGGAGGGGACATGGTGGCTGGCCAAGATCCCCGCCTGTCGGAGGAGCGCATCCGCGCCATGTGGGCAGCCTTTGACCGGCATGTGGCCGGCCCGCTTCGTGCTGCCAAACTGCCCTACGGCTTCACGCTGGGCAACCACGATGCGTCCTGTGCCCGCAGCACGCGCGGGGGCTTTCTCTTCCAAAAAGAACGGGATCTGGCCCGCGAGTTTTGGAACGACCCGGCCCACGATCCCGGTTTGAATTTTGTGGATCGAGGCGACTTTCCCTTTTATTACACCTTCGAAAAAGACGGGGTGTTTTACTTAGTTTGGGATGCCACCTGCAACTACATCCCGCCGGAACAGATGGCCTGGGCAGAAGCGGCGCTGGCCAGCGAACGAGCCCAGAAGGCCAAGTTGCGCATCGTCATCGGTCACCTACCTCTCTATGCGATTACCGTCGGACGCGACGATCCGGGAGAGGTGCTGCTGGAGGCAGACGCCAAACGGGCCCTGCTGGAGAAATATCGCGTCCACACTTACATCAGCGGCCACCACCACGGCTACTACCCCGGCCACAAGGGGCAACTGCAACTGCTCCATTGCGGCATCCTCGGCTCCGGCCCCCGCCCCCTCCTGAATAGCCCCCTGCCCCCCCGCAAGACCCTTACCCTCATCGATGTGGACTTCGACGCTCCGGAGGTTACCTACTACACCACCTACCACATGCGGGATCTGAGCGTGATCGACCAAGCCGAACTGCCCCGCTTCATCACCGGCCACAACGGCCTGGTGCTGCGCCGCGATGTTAACTGGGATAACCTCACCCCCGAAGAAATCGCCACCTGCCAAGCTCGTATTGGATCCCTGTGCCGCGACGACTGACTCTTAAGCTCAGGAGCGTTGCATCTCGGCAAAAGACTGATAGCTCCTCTGCGGATGGTAGAGATGGCGCTGCTGCACAATGTCCTGTATCGACACCTGGGAGAAGTGCCGCTTGTGCAGATGGGATCCCCGCCTGCGCTGGGCCAGGCACAAGTGTAGGAGGGGATGGACAAGGCCATAGAAGTCGTCGTCTTGGCAGCCCCGAGCGGCAAGGAGTGGGCCTCGAAGTGGCTTGCAGATGTGATATCATCAATTTCCAACCCTTGGGCAGATGCGCAGCCGCATCTTCAGCGAGGGCTGTTAACTCAGAGGTAGAGTACCACCTTGACACGGTGGGAGCCGCTGGTTCGATTCCAGCACAGCCCATTGTCAGAGGATCCCAAAGACTCTGCCAAAGTTCGAAAAGGCCTTGTCCGGCAAACCCTCTCGGCTTTCAGGGATCCCGACAATTCCCTGCAACCTGCGAAAATCCAGGGGGGGACGGGCTCCTCTCTGCAGCGGCTGTTTTGGAGGGCTGGAGCGTTGGTCTGGGGTTACGGCCAATTTCTTCGGATCCCGGCCAGGGATCCCTATACTGGAGTAGGAGCCCTGGAAGGCGCCGGCGTGGCAAGGGTAGCATTAGGTCAAACTGCGAGAGGGGGAAACGACCGATGGGATTGTTCGATCGGGTCAGCCGGATCATCAGAGCCAACCTCAACGCGCTGATCAGCAGTGCCGAAGATCCGGAGAAAATCCTGAACCAAACCATTCAGGACATGTCTGAGGATCACTACCAAATGCGGCAGGCAGTTGCCCAGGCCATTGCTGCCCAGAAGCGGATCGAGCGGCAGTACGAGCAGGCGCAGCAGAACGTCGACGAGTGGCAAAGGCGCGCCGAGTTGGCCCTGCGCAACAACAACGAGGCCCTGGCCCGCGAAGCGCTGGTGCGCAAGAAAACCTTTGCCGAAACCGCCCAGAGCCTGAAGCGGCAGTTGGATGAGCAGACCAAACAGGTGGAAGTCTTGAAGGCCAACATGACCAAGCTGGAGAGCAAGATCGCCGAGGCCAAGACCAAAAAGGATATGCTCATCGCGCGGGCTCGGGCGGCCAAAGCTTCCCAACAAATTAACCAGGTTATCGGACGGGTGGACGCCACCAGTGCCTTCGCGGCTTTCGAGCGTATGGAAGAGAAGGTAAACGCCCTGGAAGCTCAGTCGGCGGCCGTGGCCGAGCTGGCGGTGGACAACTTGGAGCGACAGTTTGCCGCTTTGGAAGCAGGTGGCTCGGACATCGATCACGAGCTGATGATGCTGAAAGCGGCGATGGGGGGCCAATTGCCCGCCGGAGAGCAGAAAGCTCTGCCGAGAGATCAATCTGCTGCCACCAGCGAGAGCGAGGTAGATGTAGAGCTAGAAAATCTACGCCGCGAAATCGACCGGCTTTGAACGAATGGGAGGTAGCGTCTTCTTGAGAGTGTCTCCTCTGGGCTCAGGGGCGTTGGGGTATGCTAAGCAGGGGGACACAGAGTGGTAAGCTAGCCCAGAAGAGCTCTTGGCCTGCCTCTGGTGGGGTTAGGGTAGCCTTCTGCGTTTTTGCGAGAGAAACAAACAGCGATGACCACAGCGAGTATCAAACCTCTGCTGGACGCCAAGCAACTGTTGCAGGCTTATGCGTCTGGCCGGCGGGATTTTTCTGGAACCAACCTGAGCGGAGCCCAGTTGAGCGGCGCGAACTTGAGGGGCATTGTCCTGCGGGATGCCGACTTAAGTGGGGCGGATTTGCGCGAGGGGGATCTGTCGGGCGCAGATCTCTCAGGGGCCGACCTGCGCGGAGCCAAACTGCGGCGGGTGAACCTCATTGGGGCCAAGCTGGTCAAGGCCGATCTGCGGGGGGCCAACCTCTACCGGGCCAAGTTGCTCAGGGCCGACCTTAGCGAGGCCGATCTCAGCCGCGCCGATTTGCGAATTGGCGCCGATCTGCGGGGAGCCATCATCACCAACACCCGTTTTCGCGGCGCCCTCTACGATGAGTACACCAAGTTTCCGGAGGGGTTCAACCCCACCGAGATGGGCATGTAATCCCAGGCTTTCTAGGGAACCAGCTCCTGCCACAGTTGGGCTGCATCGGCGGCAGCCGCCACAAAGGGCGGGTTGTGCAGATCAGGCTTGTTGTAGCGCAAGGGATCCCCTTTTAGATCGGTGACGCTTCCCCCGGCTTGCTCGACGATGCAGTGGGCAGCAGCAGTATCCCACTCCATGGTTGGGTCGAAGCGGGGGTAGAGATGGGCGGATCCCTCGGCCACAAGGCAGAGTTTCAGGGCGCTGCCCACCGACTTCACCTCGAGGGAACCGTAGCGCCGCCGCAGCCGCTCGAGAAATTGCTCCGTCTCCGGGCCGCGGTGGGAGCGGCTGGCCACCACTTGCAGAGGGGCCTGGGCGGGCGGGCGGGCCCGGATGGGCTGATCTCCTCTATAGGCCCCCAGCCTTTGCACAGCCCTGTAGGTAAGGCCGAGAGCGGGGGCATGGACGACGCCTAAGATGGGGATCCCTGCCTCGACGAGGGCGATGTTCACGGTGAACTGGCCGCTGCGCCCGATAAACTCGCGCGTGCCGTCCAAGGGATCCACCAGCCAGAACTGCCGCCACTGTTGCCGCTCCGGATACGGGATCCCGCCGGATTCTTCCGAGAGCACGGGGAGGCCGGGGGTCAGATCTTGCAGGCCCCGCAGGATCAAGTGGTGGGCGGCCAGATCGGCTTCGGTGAGGGGGGAGGAGTCGGCCTTGTCCCTGACCCGGATCTGATCTTGCCGATAGATCTCCAAAATGGCCTGCCCGGCTGTTTCCGCAAGGCGGCTGACATGGGGCAGGAGATCGGCCAGATCCTGCATGGGCAAACTCTCCAGGTTTAGCGACGCACCGGAATGCCGTGGGCGGCCAAATCGGCTTTGATCTGGGCAATTGTCAACTGGCCGTAGTGGAGCAGCGAGGCCAACAGGGCTGCTTCTGCTCCCCCCTCTTGCAGAGCCTGGCGGATGTGGGCACATTCCCCTGCCCCCCCTGAGGCGATCACCGGCACCGCCACCGCCTCGGCCACGCGGCGGGTCAGCTCCAAGTCGTAGCCCGCTTGGGTGCCGTCGGCGTCCATGCTGGTCAACAAGATCTCCCCCGCCCCCCGCTCGGCCACGGTTTTGGCCCACTCCACCGCGTCCAGGCCCGTCGGCTCCCTCCCCCCGCGCACGTACACTTCCCAACCGCCACCCTGAGGTTTGGCACGGGCGTCGATGGCCACCACGATGCACTGGGATCCAAACCGACGGCTGGCCTGGGTGACCAGATCCGGATCCCGGACTGCCGCCGAATTGAGGCTCACCTTGTCGGCCCCGGCCCGCAACAGTTGCCGGATCCCTTCCAGATCGCGGATCCCACCTCCCACCGTGAGGGGGATAAACACCTGCTCCGCCGTGCGCCGCACCACCTCCAGCAAGATTTCCCGCTCTTCGTGAGTGGCGGTGATGTCTAGAAAAACCAGCTCGTCAGCTCCCGCCTGGTCGTAGGCCTGGGCCAGCTCCACCGGATCCCCGGCATCGCGCAACTGCACAAACCGGATCCCTTTGACCACCCGCCCCGCCGCCACATCCAGGCAGGGAATGATCCGCTTGGCCAACATCGCCTTCTCCTCCGCTGGCGCGATGGCCTAGCCAAAGGTGATGACTAAGAAAGGCTCCTGAAACTTGGCCCCGGTTACCTGCCGGCCTGCCAAGCTGGGGGGCAAGAACAAGTTGCGCCGCTGATCCCCGGCGGTGATGGTCAGTTCCGGCCCCGACTGGCTCAGCTCGATCTGGGCCTTGCTGAAGCCGGGAATAAACAGCTTGACGGTACGGGCTCCCTCGTCGATGGCCACCGGCGGCGGCACCTGCGGCACCGCGAAAATCCCTCCTACCGCCTCTTCCAAAGCCGACCAATCGGATCCCTGGCGCCGCGGCAGGATGCGCACAGGCAGCGGAGAAAAATCGGCAGCCGACACTTCCCCAGGAACCAGCGGCATGACCCAGAGGCCACCCACCGTCAGCCCCACCATCTGGGCGCTGCCCCAGAGGTAGCGGGCAGTCTGCACGGCCATCGGATCCGGGGTGGTTACCAGGTGGGCCAACACGCGACGAGGATCGGCGATGGCCTGGCGTCCCTCCTCGAAAATGTTGGTCATCCCCCCCAGCCGATTCGACAGATCCTCTAAAGACGAGAACTCCACTGTGCTGACCGATCGCAGCAGGGGCTCGACGAAAGGGCGCAGGGTTTTGGCCAAGTCGGAGCCCAAAAAAGCTTTAGAAGCCCGCCGCCAGTACCAACTGGCCACCTCCGGGATCCCAAAAGCCCGCAAGGTGGTCAGATCCCCCGGCCCATCGTAGAGAATACAGTCGTACTGGCCGCTGGCATCGTAGCGACGCAGGGCTTCCAGAGCCAGGGCCTGATCCATCCCCGGCAACACCCCCAGCTCCTGGCCGTAGATCTCCCGGAAAAAGGGAGTGCGCACGTATTGGGCTTCCAGCTCCTTGGCCGCCGTCCAGTGTTGCTCCAGGAGCTGAGTTGTGCGCAACTGCACCACACTTAAATTGGCGGCAATGGTTACCGGCTCGCCGGAAAGCGGGATCCCGCCCAAGAGCATCTCCAGCCCCGACCCCGGCTGATGGCCCACCAACAGCACCCGCCGCCCCTGCTGGGCTGCTGCCCGGGCCGCTGCCACGGCCAGGGTGCTCCGGCCTGTGCCCCCTTTGCCCAAGAAGGTAAGGATCTGGCTCATTCCCGCTCTCCAGACTCTCCGTAGATGTCGATGTACAGCGATTGCCCCGCCAACTGAGCTGCCGCCATCATTACCTGCCGAATGGCCTGCAGGGTGCGCCCGCCTCGCCCCAACACCCGCCCGCGATCCTTGGGGTCAAAAGCCAGCCGCAGCCATACCTTGCGCCCGCCACAAGTGGTTTCCACATCCATTTGCGGCGGGCCACCGCTGAGCAACGGCTCGATCAGGAGATGGACAAGGGCCTCGTAATCCGGCATGGGGAGCTAGACGACAGGGAAGAACAACTGCCGAGCCAAGCTTAACCGAAAGCGTAGCCGACCCTAGGCCTCAACCTGAGGCTTTTCCTCCTCAGGCTCCGGCTCCTGGGAGTTCGGTTCCGCTGCCGCCCCAGCCGGCTCGACTTCCCCCGGTTGCCCTGCCATCTCGGCAGAGGCCTCGCAAACAGCGGCAGGCTCCTCTGTGGACGGCGCCGGATCAGGGATCCCAGCCTCCGGCTTGGCGATAGCCGGGATGCGAATCGCGGCAACCACTCCGCCCTCGCCGGCTTTGAGCATCTCGTAGATGCCGGCCTTCCTGAGGAGGCTGTCCACCGTATCTGTAGGCTGAGCGCCACAACGCAACCACTTGAGCAGGCCTGCCGTCTCCAGAACCGTCTCCTTGGTGCGCGGGTTGTAGTAGCCCAACTCCTCCAGCGGACGACCCTCGCGGCGGGCCTTACTTTCGATGGCGACGATGCGATAAGTGGGTTGCCGTCTTTTTCCGTAGCGCTTGAGCCGCAATTTAACCATGGGGTGTCTGCTCCTCGGGGGTGCTCCGCAAGCTGTAAAGGGTTACCAAGAGAAAAAAAGATGAAGCAAGCCAAGTTGCCGCCCCTTCCCACATCCCAGCGGAAGTCTTGGCGGCTAGCTATGACACAGGCCCTCTATTGTAATCGATTTTTCCTCGGCTGAAAAAGGGTCGAATCGACACCAGGTGGCATCTTCGTGGCAAAGTTGAAGAGGAAACCCAAGCTCAGCAGCAACCCCTATGGTCAACTACGCCGACTTGACAGATGAGCAGCGCCAGCTCTACCTCAAAGCCTTGATCGCGGTGGCCCGCGTGGACGGCCAGTTGGACGAAGAGGAGAGCAACTTTTTCCTGCAAATTGCAGAAGGGATGGGCGTCGAAAAACAGGTGGCCCAAAGCTATCTGGCCGACGAGACAGGCGCAACCCTAGACCTCAGCCGGATCCCTCCTCTACACAATGCAGCCGGAGCCTTGATCCTGAGAGATTTGGCGGCGATGGCGGTGGTCAACAACAAGCTAGCGGAAAAAGAAGAGGCCCTGATTTTCGAGATCGGCAAAGCCATGCAGTTCAGCCAGGAAGAGATCAACGAGTTCTTGGACTGGGCCTTCATGGGCCTGCAATGGCAACTGAAAAGCGCCGCTCTGCTGGAGCGCTACGCTGCCGACGGCAACAGCTAGCCTTGGCTTGAGCAAAGCCCAGCCCACCCCCATGGGAAAGGCTTGTATCCACTAGCTGATGTAGCGATCCAGGGCCCGCTGCAGCTCTTCCAGTTCCACCTCGATGTTGCCACTTTCGATGGCGTGGCGGATGCAGTGACGGATGTGATCGTCAAGAATAAGGCGCGCCACCCGATCCAGTGCCCCCTTGACAGCGGCAATCTGCAGCAGCACATCCGGACAGGGCTGATCCTGCTCGATCATGGAGCGGATCCCGCGCACATGCCCCTCGATGCGAGCCAGACGATGGATCAGCTTGCGCCGCGACTGCGGGTCATGGTGGTGAGGCTGGGCTCGCCCCGATAGAGGTGGCCGCTCCAGTGCAAGCTCCCACTCCTCCTCCCAATCGGGTTCTGCAGGGAGGGGGGGGACAGAGCCGGTTGGCACTGGGGGAACGGGATCCGACATAAAAAAGCAGAGGACTGTTTGCATGATACCGCTCGCTTTTCCCCGAGAACGTTGGGGTGCTCTACAATAAGGGGAGATATGAAATTTTGTAAAACCTCTCATACTTTGGCTCCATGACCTCTGTGCTCTCCCCCTTTGGCCCTGTAGAAGCGGATCTGGAGCGTTTACGCCAGAACCTGTCGCGGCTGGTTAGCGCCAAACACCCAATTCTGGCCATGGCTGCCGAACATCTGTTTTCGGCGGGGGGGAAAGGGATCCGACCGGCGATTGTGCTGTTGATTGCGCGGGCTACTACGCCGGATGGGGAGATTACCCCGCAGCATTGGCGCCTGGCGGAAATTACCGAGATGATCCACACGGCCAGCTTGGTGCACGACGATGTCATCGACACTGCCGATGTGCGGCGGGGCATCGACACAGTAAATACCCTTTTCGACAACCGCGTAGCGGTGCTGGCGGGGGACTACCTCTTCGGCCAAGCTGCCTGGTATTTGGCTAACCTGGACAATCTGGAAGTGGTGAAGCTCCTGTCCAAGGTGATCATGGATCTGCCGGAGGGCGAGGTGCGCCAGAGCCTCACCCGCTTCGACCCGGATGTGTCCTTGGAAGAGTACCTGGCCAAGAGCTTCTACAAAACCGCCTCCCTCATATCCGGCAGTTCTAAGGCCGCCGGGCTGCTGAGCGGGGTCAGTCCTGAGGTGGCCGATCGCCTCTTCGACTTTGGCCGCGACCTGGGCATTGCCTTCCAAATCGTGGACGACCTGCTGGATTTCACCGCTTCGGCAGAGATGCTCGGTAAGCCGGTGGGATCTGACCTCATCCAGGGCAACTTGACGGCACCGGTTTTGTTCGCCCTGGAGGAGTTTCCCCAGATGCGAGAGCTGATCCTCCGAGAGCTGGCCGAACCCCAGGATCTCCAGCAGGCCCTGGAGTGGGTTTACCAGAGCAATGGGATCCCGCGCTCCCGCGAGTTGGCGCGAGACTATGCCCGTCGGGCTGCTGAGGCGTTGGAAGTTCTCCCCGATTCGGTAGCCCGCCGAGCTTTGTTTCAGATGGTGGACTATGTGCTGGAGCGGGCCCGCTGAGAGGTTTTCCCAGGTTTAGGTTCGACTCCCCGAGGCCTGCGCCCCTTCAGAAGAGAGCTCCGGATACTCTGGCGGGGTGAAAAAGTGCAGGCGATTGGGGGGCCAAAAGCGGAAGATGGTGTTGCCGATGATGTTCTCTTCCGGCAAAAATCCCCACACATGGGAGTCTTGGCTGTCGTTGCGGTTGTCCCCCATCACAAAATAGGAGCCGGGGGGGACGAGAAATTCGGATCCCTGGTTGGGCACGCCGGGGCAGCGCTCGCCCGGACAGGAGTAATTGGGGGGAGCGTAGATATAGTCCTCCTGGAGCGGGATGCCGTTGACGATCACCTTGCCATCGGCAATGCGGATGCGATCCCCCGGCAGGCCGATCACCCGCTTGATGTAGGCACCGTCGAAGTTCAGCTTGGCAGGCGGGTAGAAGACGATGATGTCGCCCCGTCTGGGGGAGCTGAAGCGGTAGCTGATCTTTTCCACCACCAGCCGATCTCCTTCTTCTAGGGTGGGCAGCATCGAATCGGAGGGGATCCAACGTGCTTCCGCCACAAAGGTGCGAATGCCGAAGGCCAACAGCAGCGCCAGCACCACTGTCAGCAAGTTCTCCCGCTGAGCCTGCCACCAAGCGCGGGATCTGGAGCCAGCGGAGGTTTCTCCTGGCGGCAGCTTGGGCTGGGGCAAAGACGTCGGATCTTTTGACGACATGGCGGCTAGCGCACAAGACTGCACGATCTCCAGATTATCGCACTCAACCGAGGCAGTAGGAGCAGAGGCTGTCCGGTCAAGCCGACGCTAGAGAGACAAAAGGCCGGGAGTAGCCTAGGATCAATAGGCGGAGATACCCTGCTCGTGACTTCCAAGCCCCATGACGATTTCGACAGAAGAGCGCCTAGAGCGGGTCGAGCGGCTGGTTGAAACCAACAGCCAAGCAATAGCTCGCCTCACCCAACAACAAGGGGAGATTCTGGATCGGATCGATCGGCTCTCAGGAGATACCCAAAAGCTCTCGGAGCGGGTCGAGAAGCTCTCGGGTGACGTCGAAAAGCTCACTTTTAAGTTCGACACCGCCCAAACCATTGGGGAACGGCTGGAACGTCTGGCCACCAGCCTGATTGCCGGGGCCACCATCAGCATTATTGCCGGGGTGATTTTGGTGCTGTTGCGGGAGGGATCCCGCTAGGAAGAAGCCGCTCAGGTTGTCGTGGGAATGGGACGCCTGGAGCGAGGAGGAGAGGCTTCTGGATTCCTACGGGCAGGGATTGGGGCAGGAGAGCAGTGGCCCGGCCTGTATCCAAATGCCCATAGGAGATCAACTGCCGGAATTGAGTTTTTCCCAGTCCTGCTGGCGGATGGCGATCATCTGGGCTTGGGCCTGAATGGCCGCCAGCATTTCTGTCATCAGGGGCCAGTCGCTGCCGGGGGGGGTGGGGTATTGCTTCAGCTTCTCGATTGTGGTGCTGAGGGCAGCTTGCAGTTGTTGCAGCAGTTGATGGGCCTGCTGGGCCAAAGCCACAGTCTCGGAGACGCGGAGGCGGTTTTGGCCTTGCTGATACTTGTGGAGGGTCTCCCCTCGCAGAATGCTGAGGATGGCGCCTTCCCTGGAGGAGGAAACCTGGCCACTCTTGGAGCGCTGGGGAATGATGCGCAATTGCAGCACCAGCGGCTCCCCCCGATACATCCGCTCTGCTTCCGCCTGCTGGGGCTCCCCGATCAGCCCTGCATCCAGGGCCATCATCCGCTTCATGGCGGCGATCAACTTTGCCCGTATCGACTCCGAGAGATCCTTAAATAGATCCCGCAAAATCCCCTGCTGGCGGTAGCGCACCCGACACACCAACCCCTCCTGGGGTTCAACAAAAATTTGCTCCGCTTTCTCCTCCAAAGCTCGCCGCAGCATCGAGTTCAGCAACTGCTGCGCCGTCTCTTCCGATTCGTCAACAGGAAGGGGCGGAGCAGTTGGCCGTGCCGGCAGCGGCTGGGTGGGGGTCAGTCGGCTGGGCGGCTCGGCCACGGGAGCAGGAACTTCCCGGGTGACGCGGCTGGCTTGGGCCTGGAGGCGTAGCTGCTCCACCTCTGCCGGGCTCGGCGGATGGCTGAAGTAGTAGGCAATTAAATCCTGCTGCTGCTCAAAAGTAATCGGGATCGGCTCAACGGAGATCTGGGAATAGGCGAGCATCTTGCTCACGTAGTCCAACGCCGCCAAATCCTGGGGATCCACCATGCCCAAGATCAAGCTGTCGGTGTCCAGAGCGAGGGGCACAACCTGGTAGTAGATGCAGATTTCTACCGGCAGGTATTGGGCAATCAGGACCGGCACCCGCGCCCGGTCAACAATGGAGTGTTGTCCCACCGCCAAAGAGGTATCTGGATTGGTCATGGCAAGCCCGCAGTGGATCCCGGAGGGGCGAGGTGTCGTTCTCGATCATAAAGCCTGTGCCCCTTAGCTCTGCGCCCCGCAATACCCTGACTCGTCTGACCGGCACAAGTAATGAATAATGTAATACTAGGAGCATTCATCACCAGCTACAGTGAAAGAAGTTGAGCCTTGTTAAGTCTGGGAGTTAACATCGACCACGTCGCCACCCTGCGCCAGGCTCGCCGCACCGTAGAGCCGGATCCGGTGGCCGCGGCGGTGATCGCCGAGTTGGCAGGGGCAGATGGGATCACGGTGCATTTGCGCGAGGATCGCCGCCATATCCAGGAGCGGGATGTGCGGCTACTGCGCCAGACGGTGCGCACCCACCTCAACTTGGAGATGGCCGCCACCGACGAGATGGTGGCCATCGCCCTGGAGATCAAGCCCGATTATGTCACCCTAGTGCCCGAGCGGCGAGAAGAGGTCACCACCGAGGGCGGTCTGGATGTGGCCGGGCAGGTGTCGCGTCTTAGCGAGGTGGTAAGCCAACTGCAGGGATCCGGCATTCCCGTCAGCTTGTTTGTCGATCCCGATCCCATCCAAATTGCCGCCGCTGCCCAGGTGGGGGCCCGCTGGGTGGAACTGCACACGGGACGCTATGCGGAGGCATCCTCGGAGGCGCAGCAAGAGGCGGAGTTGGCCCAACTGCGGCAGGCCAGCCAACAGGCGATTCAACTGGGCTTGCGGGTGAACGCCGGACACGGCCTCACCTACTGGAACGTCGGCCCGGTGGCCCGGATCCCTGGCATGGAAGAGCTGAACATCGGCCATAGCATCATCAGTCGAGCGGTGCTGGTGGGATTGGAGCGGGCAGTGCGAGAGATGCGTCAGGCGATGGGATTAAGCTCAGGAGTAGGCCCGGCATGAACTCGGAGTACTACAGCTACGACAACTACGTTCTCGACCAGGCTGAGATCGATCGCCTGCTGGATCTGCTGCCCGCCAGCATGCGGGAGAGCGTGAAGATCTTGCCGGCCTCGGAGCGGCAGACGGTGGTGATCAAGGGCCGCCGACAGATGCCCTGGGAACGGCAGATGCGGCTGTTCATCAAACCCTACGAGTGGCGACAGTTCACTCCCCTGCAGCGGGCAGGGCTGTTTCTCCACAAGGTGGGCTACTACAGCCGGGCAGCCTCGCGGCAGATCGACTTTTACCTGGCCATAGCGGCTCTGGGAGGGCTGAGCCTGATCTTCGAGGTCGTGCAGCAAGACCCGGTGGGGGCGACGGTTTCGGGAGGGTTGAGCGGCTTGGCGCTTTGGCAGTTGCGCCGCGACCAGACCAACGACCGCCGTCTTCTGGCTGCCGATGCCTACGCCGTGGATCGCCTGGTGTTGCGCGGGATCCCACGGCTGCAGGCGGTGGAGGCGCTGGGGCAGGCGCTGCACGTGGAGGCCCGTCTGGAGGGGCGCTCCGGCAACGACCTGCTGGACATGTTGCGCTATCAAAATCTGAAGCGGTTGGCCCAACGCCCGGCAGAAGATATCGTGTTGAGCTAGGGCTGGGGGGACTTAGCCATGCTCTCCCCCTCGCGGCTGGGATCCCTGGTGGGCCAGGGGGCATGGGGCCACCACCTCTTGCAGGTGGTGACAACCGACTCCACCAACCGGCTGCTTTTGCAGTGGGGGCGCCAGTTTCCTCAGCCCCTGCCGCCGGGCACGGTTTTGGTCAGCACCCGCCAACGGGCAGGACAGGGCCAGCACGGGCGGGTGTGGCACTCGGAGCCGGGGGGGCTGTATCTGTCGGTCTGGCTGGGATCCCCGCCTCTGCGGCATTCGCTGCTGGAGTTGACCCTGACGCTGGCCTGGGGTGTTGTGGATAGCCTACGACAGAAACTGGGGATCCCGCTGCGGCTGAAATGGCCCAACGACCTGGTGGTGGTGGATGAGCAGTGTCCGGGTTCTCTGCGCAAGCTGGGTGGCCTCTTGGTGCAGAGCCGCTTTGGGGAGAGAGGGCAACTGCTGGGGCTGGTGGCCGGCGTTGGGGTCAATGTCAACAATCCCGTGCCCGCTGGCGGGATTGCCTTGGCAGAAATTCTGGGATCCCGGCAGGACAGCACCGCAGTTGCCGCCTGGGTTTTGCAGGGGATGGAGCGCGGGTTTCAGATCTGGCTGCAGGAGGGGTTTGCCCCTGTGCGCTCCAGGTACGAAGCCTGGACGGTGAAGCCGCAAGTCCAATGGCTCCCTGGTGAGGCGTCGGCTACGGTTTTGGGCCTTGCCGAGGATGGCAGGCTGCGGGTACAAACTCCAGGAGGACAGATCCTCGTCCTTTCTCCCGACCAGGTGCGCCTGAGCTATCAAGCGTCTCTTGCCAGTGGCCCTTCGTTTCCTCCTGAGTGACCCGTGTTGGATCCCTTGCGCATGTCGGCAAAGTCTTTTTGGCTGCGTCTTCTCTCCCGGCCAGGCAGCCGGTTGGCGAGAAGGGCGCGGCTGCTGCGGCGGCTGGGCCTGGGCTTAGGGTTGGGACTGGGCCTGCTGCTCTGCTTCTCTTCCACCGCTCTGCTGGCGCAGACGCAACTCCATCCTCTGCCCCCTCCTCCCTCAATAGGCCCGGCTCTGGACACCCCTGGAGCAGAAGCCCTGCTGTTGGATGGTGCCATTCCCCTGCCGGCGGGCAGCCCAGAGTCTCCAGGCTTGGCGTCCAAACCTGGCAGCTCTCCAACCCTGGAGGCAGAAACCCGCGCAGAGACGGTGGTGGGGCGGGAAATTATTATGGAGCCGCCAGCAACCCAGAACTTGGCCGTCGATGCTCAGCCGGAAAGTGGGGTGCCGGTGGTGCTGATGGAGCGCAGCTCCGGTCGCCGCATCATCCTCATGCCAGGCGAAGAGATTCGTATTGAGGATCCCAGCCAACCCCAAACGCCTAAGCCGCCAGCGCCGGCATTGCCCGAATTGGCGACAGGTGAAGAACAGTTGCTCTATCCTTTGCCCCACCCCGTGCCGATTACCTCTGGGTTTGGCATGCGAATTCACCCCATCCGCGGCCAGCCAGAGTTCCATGCCGGCGTGGATCTGGGGGCCAGCCTGGGCACGCCAATCCTGGCTGCGTTGAGCGGCAAGGTGGTGAGCGCGGGATCCTTGGGAGGCCTGGGAATTACGGTTGTGCTGGACCATGGCGGCAGTCGGCGCACCCGCTACGGCCACATGTCCGAAGTCGCGGTAAGAGCCGGGGAAGTGGTGGAACAGGGATCCGTGATCGGCTATGTGGGGGCAACCGGGGCGGTAACCGGGCCACACCTGCACTTTGAGCTGTGGAAGCGGGCAGGGGGGCAAGGCTGGGTGGTTTTGGACGCCACAGAGGAGCTGAAGGTCGCCGTTGCCCAGTTGCCGGGTTAGCCAGAGCCGGCTTGGGTTAGCATAATTGAGCGGGATCCGAGTCGGCTGACAACCGGCCTACGGGGCCAGCTTTTGCGGACGTGGCGGAATGGCAGACGCGCTAGACTTAGGATCTAGTGCCGCAAGGCGTAAGGGTTCAAGTCCCTTCGTCCGCATGGCCAAACAAGCTCCTCATTCCCGGCCTTTTTCCTAGAGGGAGAAGGAGAAAACTGTGCTACTCCCTTTCCAGGCTGGGACAGCCGGTATAGCGGGACAAGCTCTCCCTGGGGCGAGGAGCGCAGTGTCCTGGGAGAGGAGTTGGGGTGAGGGAATGGTTTCAAACTTGTCCGAAGTGGCTGCAGGATCCCATAACCTTTTGGGCTGGTCTTGGGGAAAGTCTTCTGCCGCTAGCCGGGGAAGATCACTTGCAGGATTTGCTCAGGAGCAATCGAGTCGATCACCCCGTTGGCAGCCTTAACGGCGCGGAACGGCCCTTCGGAAGGCAGCAGCCGCTCCGGCTCAGTGGGGCCAAACACAGCCACCAGGGGAGTTTGGGTGGCTACTGCTAGGTGCATGGGGGCGCTGTCGGTACACAACAGCAGGGTGGAGCCAGCAATCAAGGCCGCCAGTTGGCCCAGGTGGGGAGGGCGGCTCACCGGCAGATCCGGCAGTTGCGACAGAAAGCCCTCCGCCAGCTGCTCATCTTCTGGCCCCAGCAGCAGCACCAGCGGCAGCTCCGGCCGCTTTTCCCGGAAGCCCTTGATGACCTTGACCCAGCTGGCGGGGGGGTAGATTTTCTGAATTCCCTTCTCCTGGGACAGTTGGCTGGCGCCGGGATGTAACAGCACGTAATCTTGGGCAGCATCCCCCAGCAGGCGCTTGCGTTCCTGCTCGGCCCACTCCAGGTCTGTCTTCTTTAGGCGAACCTGAGGCAGGCCTGCCGTCGCAGTGATGCCAAACCCCTGCAGCAGGTCGTGATACATGCTCGCTGCATATTGGGCCGGCTTCAGGGGCACCGGGTCGGTCAGCCAAGGTCGCCCAGGCCCTGGTGGAGCATAGCCAACCCGCTTCGGGATCCCAGTTAGCCAAAGCAGCAGCTTGACCCCTAAGCTTCTGCCCAGGCTCAGCACCGCATCGTACTGCCGTTCCCGGATTCGCCCCAGCAGATCGCTGATATCTCCCAACGAGAGCTGCTCTTTAAACGGAAAGGTTAGCACCCGATTCACCGAGGGACAAACCTCGTAGGCAGCTGCCGCCCGCGGCTCCACCAACACCTCTAGCTCCGCTTCTGGAAAGCGCTGCCGCAAACTTGCCAGGGTGGGAAAAAAAAGAATTTGGTCGCCAATCCCTCCCGGCACCAAAGCTAGAATTCGGGGGGCCAAAGGGGCTTTGCCGAGAACTGCTTGAGAAGCAACCTGCATAGAACATCCTGTCGATAGCTGTAGCCGACCTAGGGAATCCCTGGCCAGGGACGTACCGCGTTTACTCTATCTCAGATTGGGATAGATTCGGAGTGGGCTGGGATCCCAGCAGTCCACTTGTAGCGAAGATAAGGGAAGAATCACTTGGGGCCAGAGCGTTGTGGACGCCGAAAATCAGCTTTTCCGCCTCAGGGAAGAGGCATAGGCGATTTTAATCGCTGATTTCTCTCTCTGCTACACTGTACATACTGACCTACCTTCGTGAAAAACCTAGCCGGCAGCTAAGCAAGACAAACCAAGCAGAGCCTTGGCATTATGTCCTTGCTTGCGCTAGCGGGACAGGGCCGTGAGAGCTGTCTAGAGGCGGCTTGACAACGCCTTTACGAGTCCAGCAACGGACTGGGTAAGAATTCTCCAGCTTTCTTTAGTTGGTGGGAGTGTCGAAAGCTCTCATCCTCGATAATGGGCTGTGGCCGCTACCTTCCCAAAAGGCAGCACCGTGACGGATGAGCCTATTCCGCTGCTGGACTTGACCTTGCAATACCGCGCTCTGGCTGAAACCCTTCTGCCCGAGGTGGAGGCGTTGCTGGCCTCAGGCCAGTACATCGGGGGAGAGGCGGTGCGGCGTTTTGAGGAGCTATTCTCCCGGTTTCTTGGCGGCGGGGACCTGGAGGCTGTTGGCTGCAATTCCGGCACCGATGCTTTGGTGCTGGCCTTGCGCGCCCTTGGGATCCAAGCAGGTGACGAGGTGATCACCACTGCCTTTAGCTTTTTTGCCTCCGCCGAGGCTATCGACTTGGTGGGGGCACGGCCGGTGTTTGTGGATGTGGATCCCTGCACTTTTAACCTGGATCCCCAGCTTCTGGAAAAGAGCATTTCCCCCCGCACCAAGGCGGTGATCCCGGTGCATCTGTTCGGCCAGGCGGCCAACATGACCGAGATTCTGGCCATTGCGCGACGCCATGGGTTGGCAGTGGTGGAAGATTGCGCCCAGGCCATAGGGGCCTGCTGGGGAGGCAAGCCTGTGGGCACCTGGGGAGATATTGGCTGCTTTAGCTTTTTTCCCACCAAAAACTTGGGGGCAGCAGGGGATGGTGGGGCGGTGGTGACCCGGGATCCACAATTGGCCCGCAAGGTTCGCATTCTTAAAGAACACGGCCAGACTCGCCAATACCAGCACGAGCACATCGGCCTCAACAGCCGCCTCGACGCGCTGCAAGCCGTGATCCTGTCGGTTAAGTTGACCCACCTGCGGGAGTGGAACTGGCGGCGGCAGGCCATTGCCGAGGGCTATCACCGCCTGTTGCAAGGGATCCCTGGGCTGATCCTGCCCCAGGTGGCGGTGGGGGGCAACTCGGTGTGGCACCAGTACACGGTGCGGGTGCCTGGTTCCGACTCGACGGACTCGCGGCGGCGCGACCGGTTGCAAAAGCAGTTGCAGGAGCGGGGCATTGCCAGCCGCGTTTACTACCCCATCCCGCTGCATCTGCAGCCGGTGTACCGCAAAAAGTTGGGGTACAAACCTGGGGATCTGCCCAATGCTGAGCTCTGTGCTGCTCAAGTGTTGTCCTTGCCCTGTTTTCCTGAGTTGACTCTCCAACAACAGGAGCGGGTGGCTGCGGCCATTGCCCAAATCCTCACCGAACAAACCTGCTCCTAGTGCCTGATCCCTTTACGCTGCAAGATACGGGTATTCTTGCGCGGAGGGTTGGGGAGCAAGAATTAGCGGTACAGGGCTGCAGAGGAGGCAGGCAAATGTTATTGAAACTTAGCCAAACGGCACTTCAACTCCTGCAATCGTTGCAGTGGCCGCGGAAGTTGGGGATCCGCCCTCCCCAGTTGTCCTCAAGGCAGCGGGTTCGTTTTCTGCGCCGCTTCTGCTTTACCCGCATCGGGGGGCGGTTTGTTGGGATCACCCTCTTGGTAAGCATTGCCGCCTTCAACACCGGCAACAATCCCCTTTACTTGGTGCTGGGGATGCTGCTCAGCCTCATTCTCCTCAGCGGCATGCTCTCCGAGCTTACCCTCAAAGATCTGGAGGTGAGCCGGCAGTTGCCCAGCCGCATTTTTGCCGGCCAGCCGGTCTTGGTGGGGCTGACGCTGGTCAACCGCAAACGGCGCCTGCCCAGTTTTTCCCTACAGGTCAGCGAGCGCATTGAGGGGCTCAGGCGGGCCGATTGGCCTTCCAGCTACGTTTTGCGCTTGGATCCCGGCGCCAAGCTAGATACCTTCTATCAGCACACTTTTTCACGGCGAGGGGCGTGGCGGCTGCAGGGCTTTGAAATTGCCACCAGCTTTCCCTTTGAACTCTTCCGCAAGGCAGTGGAAATTGAGGATGCGCAGACGGTGATCGTGTTTCCTCGGCCTGCCCCTGTGCAGGGTTTGCTGCTGCCGGATCAGTTCAGCGGCGGCAGCCGGTTGCGCCCTCAGCCGGGCCAGGAGGGGGACTATCTCAGCTTGCGGCCTTATCGTCCCCAAGATGATGTGCGCTCGGTGCACTGGAAGATCTCGGCCAAACGGGATCAACTGGTCGTGCGCGAGCTGGAGCGTCCCCGTTCCCAGGCCATTGTCCTCTGTTTTGAAAACCGCTGGCAGCCGCGGGGAGAAGGCCCTGAAGCGCATCGCAACAAGCTGGAGCGGGCCGTAGAGCGCTGTGCCGGGATCCTCACCTATCTCATCCGGGAAGGCCACCCGGTGGCGTTGGCCACCTTGCAGGAGCGGACTCCTTTCGGAACGGATTTGGCCCATCTAGATTGCCTATTGGCCCTCTTGGCTCAACTGACGTTTGTCGGGGATCCGCAACTCAATTCTCAACTGAAAAGAGAGCCTGATCCCTCTGTCGGGTTTAACCTCACCCCCCAAGATCGCTGTGTGCTGCTGGCCCATCCCGGCCAGGATGGAAAATCTGCCCCGGCCCATCTCATCCACACGGGATCCCTGCTGCAATTTATCCCAATTGAGTGAACCTCAGACTCATTTTGATAGCGGAATCCGTCGGGGAGCGTTTGGAAAGCTTGAGTCGCGGATCTCTTTAAAGCTTTAGGTTGAACTGCTGGAAAAGTGTCTGAGTAGGTAAAGTCTGAGGCTCATGGGAGAGGATTCCAGGGGAGTCAAACTCCGCTACTCTAGCTCCCCAACTTTAGGATCCCTTTATCCCCCTTCCGGGCGGTGGTTGGTGGTGGGGATGTAGATGCGGCTGCCGGCCCACTGCAGTTTTTCTCGCAGGGTGCGGAAGTAGGAGAGGTCTTTTTCTAGGATCAGCAGCTTGGCCGGCAGGTGAGCCCGTTGAATTTGTACCCACTGGCCGGGGTTGACCGATTGGGCCAAGACGCCATCGCTCCAGAGGCGGGTCAGCCCTTCCGGATCGGCAAGGGGCCAGATCTCCACCGTAGCCGTGCCGCCGATGACGATGGGACGGCTGGACAAGCTGAGGGGACAGATGGGGGTGATGATGATGGCCTCAAAGCTGGGCTCCAGAATGGGGCCGTTGGCTGCCAGGGTGTAGGAGGTGGATCCCGTCGGTGTAGCCACCAGCACACCATCCCCGTGGTACTGATCCAAAATCTCGCCATTGACTTCGATTTCCAGGATGGCGGCGGGCAGGCGTTCCCGGTTGATGGGCTTGAGGCACATTTCGTTGAGGGCGTAGTACACGTCACTGACCGGGCGGCCCTGCCGCTTGCCCTCGCCAGGAATAGCCCCCTGCCCCAGTTGCACTTGCTCCCAAATCTGGGCCTGCAACATCATCCGGGCTTGCAGGACGAAGTCTCCGGCCTGGATGCGATCCCAGGGATCCTGGTGCAGCACCCGCTCTGACTGGGCCAAAAACCCCAGCCTGCCCCCCGACTGAATGGGCAAAATGGGGATCCCATGGGGGGCCAGGTGGCGGGCCGCCGCCAACACCGACCCATCTCCCCCCAGTACCACAGCTAGGTCGATGGGATCGGAAGTGGCCTCCAGGAAGACCGGGTAGGGGTTGTGGTGCAAGCCGGTGGGGGCTGTTAGCACCGTAACGCCGCGCCGGCGCAACTGCTCCGCACACAGTTGACAGGCGGCCTTGCTCTCCCGATCCCCCTCTTTGTAGGCAATCACCACCAAGCCCAAGTCCATAAGCCCTCGCGCAGGGATCCCTTCCGATCATCCCCCTTTGGGCTGAAGGTTGCCCAGAAGGCTGAATTTCCCCCAGCATTCCCTTGCGCTTTTTTCACATTTACTGGAGATCCTTAAAAAAATCTCTAAATAGTCATTCCAAATGGTAATAAAAAACGGCTTGTCGCAACGCTGTCGCGCACGCGCTGGCGGCGCAAAGCGCTATCCCTAACTCCCCTCTCCCTTTGGGAGAGGGGCTGGGGGTGAGGGGGGCTGGGAGAGGGGCTGGAGGTGGTCGCGCCGGCGGCGCGGAGCGCTTGGGCCTCCAGAGAGTCAAAGATTGGGATCCCTGAAGTTGGACTGAGCAATGGGCGGGTATGAATTCCAGCAATTGGTTTATCGTATGGACATCTTGGCCTGAGCTGCCTTTTCTTGCGCCTGCAAACCTATGTCTTTTGATCTCACCAATCGCATTTTGGGCGGTCGCTACCGGCTAATTCAAGAAATCGGTGGTGGCGGCATGGGATCCGTCTTTCGCGCCTTGGACTTACACAACAACCACCAAGAGGTGGCGGTCAAGGTCCTGCACGCGCCCTTGCTGCTGAGCCGGGGCGACGCCCAGATCGATTTGCGCCGCCGCTTTGCCGAAGAGATCCGCATCAGCATCCTTCTGGGACAGCATCCCCGCATCGTCAAAGTTTTGGATCACGGCCAAGAGGGCGAGCAAGCCTACCTGGTGATGGAGTACCTCAAGGGGCAGGATCTGGGCAAGCTGATGCGGGAAAAAGGGGCTCTGCCGCTTCGGCAAGTCATTCGGTTGGCCCTGCAGGCTTGTGAAGGGCTGCACTTTGCCCACACGTTCCGCGCCAAGGTAGATGGCCGCGAGATTCGGGGCGTGATTCACCGCGACATCAAGCCCAGCAACCTGTTTGTCGAGCGCGTTTTTCAAGATGGCCAGCTTACGTCTCAGCTCAAGATCCTCGACTTCGGCGTGGCCAAGACCCTGGCGGATCACACCCTCAGCCTAGGCACCCACAAAGGGGGCGGATTTATCGGCACGGCCCGTTACGCCTCTCCTGAACAGATACGGGGCAAGTCTCTGGATGCCCGCTCGGATATCTACTCGTTTGGGGTGGTGCTCTACGAGATGCTGACGGGATCCATGCCCTTTCAATTGGAAACCGACTCGTTGCACAGTTGGATCCACGCCCATTGCTACGAAAGCCCCCTTGAGATCAACCCGGAGACAACTCCGCAGCCGATCCCGCCCGCCTTGGCAGCGGTGGTGATGGATTGCCTGAAGAAAAACCCGGACGAACGCCCGCAGACGATGCAGGAGCTGGGGGAGCGGCTGCTGCAGGCTTATGAGCTGACGGTGGCCACTCAACTCCCCAGCAGCCAGGCCAGTACCGTGATTCTTCCCACCGGCGGTGCCAAGGCTCAAAACGAGGCTCCACCCTCTTCCGATCCCAGACCGCCGATCAAAACCACCGGCAATACAGGATCGGCTTCTGGAGCCTTTGAAGACATCCGCGATGAAGATCTGGATCTTGTCGAAGATGACCCCATCCCGCCTGCAGGTGCAGGGATCCCCTATTATATCGCCGAGCGGGAACCTCTCCCCTCAGATCCCTCGGCAGAAGCTGCGCCGGATCCCTCCCCCAAAGTTGAAGGCGAAACTGCCGAAACGCCCTCTACAGTCATCCAGGCCAGCAACACGCTTCCGGCTGCTCCCCCTCAGGATCCCCCCGTCCCACCACGAACGGATACTCCCCCTACCCGTCCCCTGCCGCAAGCCGCCCCCCCAACGGTTCTCCAGCCTTCCGGCAGCAGCCTAAAGTGGGTCTTGGCCGGGGGAGGCGCTGTGGCTTTGCTAGCCGCCTTTTTGCTCTGGCCGCGCCCAACAATCCGCGATACTCAGGAAGAGCCGGAGCCGATTTCTACCGCTGAAGTCACCCCAACACCTACCCCCGAGCCCGCCCCGACTCCGACACCGCCACCCACCCCGACTCCAACACCGCCACCCACTCCAACTCCGACACCGCCACCCACTCCAACTCCGACACCGCCACCCACCCCGACTCCGACACCGCCACCCACTCTAACTCCGACACCGCCACCCACTCCAACTCCGGCACCAACACCCACTCCCACCCCGGTGCCAACACCAACGCTTACCCCTATCCCTCGCTTTACCCCGCTCGTCCCCC
>NZ_AXUX01000001.1:2300638-2310770 GCF_002760475.1 Synechococcus sp. 63AY4M2
CGCTCGTCCCCCGTACTCCTACCCCTACCCCCACCCCGATCCCGACGCCCACCTCGACGCCAGCCCCAGCAACACCAACGCCTGCGCCAGAGTTTGCCTTGAGCGGTCAGTGGCTCTATGAGGGAGGATCCTTTGTCTGGCAGGGATCCCTGTGTAAGGTTAATGTTGCAACCGGCATTGAGGAAACCGTCTCCATTCGGCAAGACGGCAACCAGATCACCATTTCCTCACCCAGCTTTTCCGAGCGCGGCGGCCAGCTTATCGGCAACCAACTTTCTGTTAGCGGCAGGATAGGGGGTAGCGGTACCCCAACCATCACGTGGAGCGGCACCGTCAGCGCCGACGGGCGCTCCATTCGCGGCACGGCCACCTGCGGCAGCGCCAGCTTTGCCATTAAGCTCACACGCCAGAGTTAAATACCCACGCCGCCACCTCGGTCACCGCCGCCTCCCGATTCCCTATCCTCCGGTTTCTGCTGGATGGCAGGGGGAGGGGGAGGGGTGGCAAACGTTTCGCTCACCACCTGGAGGGTATATGGCCCTCGTCCAGGGCTGCCCGGCCCAGCGGTTGGGGAAGCATTTTGCGCCCAGTAACTTTGCACCTGGATCAAGTAACAGCGGTCTTGCCGCACCGGGATCGTGAGCTGGGAGGTGGTAAAGTTGCCAGGGGCGGCATCATCGTTAACAAAAAGGATATTCCGATCCAAGTTTCTGCCGGTATCAAAGGCACCGATGACCAACAGCGGATCGAAAGCCGGGCTGGTCAGCCGGATGGTAACTCCGGTAACGTTGGCTGCAGAAGGAAAGTAGAGAAATCCATCTGAGTAAAAGGTGAAGGTGCCGGGCGGCGGTGGAACTTCCCGGGCATTTTGAATCTCGCCGGCGCTATCGTAGTAGAACTCCAAAAGGCTATTCGGCCCCAAGGTTCCGCTGCGGCTATCTCCTGGGCGGCGCAGGCCAATCGCTGCGAAAAACTCTGGGCTAAAGGCTTGCTCGCAAACATTGACCGGAGGCGGCACCGTCCCCCCACCTCCCCCACAGCCTGCCAAGAGTACAGTCGAGGCCAGTAAACCCCAGAAAAATCCCACCTGGGATCCAAAAACCTTCGATGCCGGCAATGGCATAGACACTCCTCTGCCACAGGATCATTAGCTTCTCCAGAATACAGCCACCTCGGCAAGCTGCAGCGAACAGAGCTCAGCCAACGATGCTCTCCTCTTGATTTGGGGTGCTGTCTTTCTGTTGAGCTGCTTCTGGATCCCTAGAGCAGCGATGTCCAGCAAGAGCGACTCCGTTTTCTCTCCGGCTTAGTGCCTCTTCGCCAGATGTTGGGTAGAGTTGGCGGTAGCCATCGCTGCCGTATTGGTTATGAACAGTCCGCTGAGTAGCCCGAATCGGGATCGCGATCCCTTCTTTTCCCAACGCCCTAAGCGGGGCAGCCTGGGCTGGAGCCTCCCCCTTGGAGGGTGGGGACTTGCCTTGTTGTTTGGATCCCTGCTGTTGAGGGCGTGGAGCAGCCAGCCCTTGACCTGGGCACAGGAAGCAGAACAACAGCCAGAGCCAGAAGTCTTCCTGCCGGTGAGGGACATCGATCCGGCGGCGCAGATTCGGGTGCGAAACGAGCTGGTTAAACTCTGCGGAGATTATCGCTGCGAAGGCTATCGCTTTCAGGTGCGAGTTTTGGTCAGGCCTGAGGATACGCTGGAAACTCTGCTGGAGCGGCTGGATGCGGAGATGCTGCGGGAGGTGGACCGGGTGTTTCAAACTCGGCCTGACTTGAACCGTGTCATTGTCGATGGCTACGTCTTTGTGGGCACTCCCTCTTTCGCCAGTCGGGAAGTGCTGCTGCAAACCCTGTTTGTGCCCCGTCACCGCTGGGCGGTGGGCCGCTTTGGGCCGGAGCAGGACGGAATCTTCTATGCCGAGCTGCTGGAACAGGTAAGGCCCTTTTTAACTCGGCCGCAAACCCCAACCCCTCCGCCTGGAGCCGTGTTTGAAGAGCCTGTGCCTCCTCTACCTCCCACGCCAGCTCCCACAGAGACACCAACGCCTACACCTCAAGCAACGCCGGAAGCTCCACCGCCACCGGGGGGCGTGATCGAGCGGCAACCCATTCAGCCCTGACCTACTCCCCTGGGGTTGAGACCTGAGCAGGTGGTGATCTAGGCTTCAGAGTTAGGGGATCCCTCCCCGTGGATTGCTTGACTGGTGTGCACAGCATGGCAGGACACAGCAAATGGGCCAACATTAAGCGGCAAAAAGCCCGCGTAGATGCTAGAAAAGGCAGCCTGTTTACCAAACTTTCCCGAGCCATCATTGTGGCAGCGCGCAGCGGCCTGCCAGACCCGGAAGCCAATTTTCGGCTGCGCTCAGCGGTGGAGAAAGCCAAAGCGGCAGGCATGCCCGCCGAGAACATTGAACGGGCCATCGCTAAGGGATCCGGCAACTGGACCGACGACAGCCCCCTGGAGGAAATTCGCTACGAAGGCTACGGCCCTGGGGGGGTAGCTGTCTTAATCGAGGCCATGACCGATAACCGCAACCGCACGGCTGCCGAGGTGCGGGAGGCCTTCAGCAAAGTTGGCGGCAGCTTGGGGGAAAGCGGCTGCGTCAGCTGGCTGTTCCGGCAAAAAGGGGTGATTAGCCTAGAGGGGGTGACAGATCCCGAAGCTCTGCTGCTAGCGGTAGCCGAAGCAGGAGGGGAGGATCTCAAGGTGGAGGGAACCGGCGCAGAGGTCTATTGCGATTACACCCTGCTGGAGCAGGTGGCCACCTACCTCAAAAAAGAAGGCTACCAGGTGCAAGAGGCGGCCATCCGCTGGATCCCCTCTACGGAGGTGCATGTGGAGGATCCCGAGACGGCCAAGCTGGTGCTGACCCTGATGGAGCGGCTGGACAACTTGGATGATGTGCAAAATGTCTACGCCAATTTCGAGATCGACGAGGCGGTGATGGAGAGCCTGGCCTAAAGGGAAATGGTCAGCGCAGCTTAACGGCGGTGCCGGTGGCGGTAACGAGGATCATTGTCGCGCTCATGTTGGTATGAATGCTAACGCCTAGGATGCCATTTGCTCCCAAACGTTTGGCTCGCTGCTCCAACTCTTCCAAAACCTTTTTCTGGGCATTCTCGAGAACTTCTTCATAGGTTCTTGTGCGTCCCCCGATGATGTTGCGGAGGCTAGCAAGGAAGTCCCGTAGAACATTGGTGCCATAAACTACCTCGGCGGTAACAATGCCCAGGTAGCGCTCAACCTCTCTACCTTGGAGCACGTCTGTGGTGGTCAGCAGCATGGCTTGTTCTCCGCCTCACTCCCTCACCAAGATAGCCGAGGAAGGGGAGCTCTCCAACGAAGTGGCGGGGGCTAGAATTCTAGGCCAACGTTTTTCAGCTAGCCAATGACAGCCCTAGTTCGCGTAGTGGGGAGCTTGAATCTGGACTTGGTGGTGCGGGTGCCCCACCATCCTGGGCCTGGGGAAACGGTGCTGGGATCCGACTACGCCACCTACCCTGGGGGTAAGGGAGCCAACCAAGCGGTGGCAGCGGCACGGGCGGGAGCCCAGGTGGAGATGTGGGGGGCGGTGGGATCCGATGGCTTTGGCCGTTTCCTAAAGGAGAACTTGGATCAAAATGGCGTCGATACCCGCCATCTGCGAGAGCTGGAAGGGCCCAGCGGCATTGCCCTAATTACTGTGGATCGAGCAGGGCAAAACCGGATCGTGGTCAGCCCTGGGGCTAATGGTCGCTACACACCCGCCCATCTGCCCCCCTGGACAGCGGCAGCTCTGGTATTGTTGCAACTGGAAATCCCCTTGGCCACGGTGCAGGCGGTAGCCGAGCAGGCCTTTGCCCAAGGGATCCCTGTCCTCCTCAATCCCGCCCCTGTGGCTCCCCTGCCGGGATCCCTGTTGCGCCAGGTGCGCTACTTGGTGCTCAATGAAAGCGAAGCCGCTGCCCTTGCCCAATCTCCAGTGGAGACGCCAGCGCAAGCCGAAAAAGTGGCCCAAGCCTTGCAACAGCAGGGGATCCCGACAGTGATCATCACCTTGGGGGGAGCAGGCTTGGTCTGGGCCGATGGCGGAGAAAGCGGCTACCTGCCGGCCCACCCTGTGGCGGTAGTGGATACCACCGCTGCCGGCGACAGCTTCTGCGGCGCTTTGGCCGCCTGCCTAGCTGCTGGCAAACCCCTGAGGGAAGCTCTACGGTTTGCCAATGCCGCTGCGGCTTTGTGCGTAACCCGCCCTGGGGCTCAGCCTAGTTTGCCGCGCCGCGCTGAGATCGAGGCGTTTCTGGCCGCTGCAGGCCCCCATCCTTAAGCACAGCTTCCTGCGCTACACGGAAAAGGCCTCTTGGCGGTGCTGCTGCAGCCGCTCCAGGCTGAGAGGGCCTTCGATGTGTTGCCAGGGAAGGGGATCCGCCGGATCCCAGTTGTGGTACACGTAGAAGTCCAGGGGCGGCAGTTGCCCTTTGAGCTCTTTGAAGGCGCGGCGGTAGCTGCCCAGGGAATCGCCCCACTGCCGTGCTAGCTGCAAAACCTGGGCCACCCGCCGATCCCCTCTTGAGATCAAGGCCTGGATGACCGACCAACTGTAGCTTTCCGGGCGGAACTCCACGCCCAGGGGGCGCAGGTGTTTTTGATACCACTGCAGCTTTTTCTCCGCCTGGGGATCCACCCCCTGCCACTGGAAGGGGGTGTGGGCCTTGGGCACAAAGGTGCTGCAGCCCAGGGTGAAGCGCAGGCGGGGAGCCACCTTCTTGAGCTCCTTGAAGAGGGCAACCGTGGCCTCTAGATCGGCCTGGGTTTCCGCCGGGATCCCCACCATGCCGTAGAACTTGATCCCCTTCAGGCCGCCGGCCTGGGCGTGGGCAGCCGCCGCCAGGATCTCTTCGTTGGCCAGCTTTTTGTTGATGACCCGGCGCAGCCGCTCCGAGCCGCTTTCGATGGCCACGGTAATGGACTGGCTGCCGCGGCGGGAAAGCACTTGCGCCAAGCGAGGCGTAACCGTGCCCGTGCGCACCGAGGCCAGGCTAAGGCGCACCTGCTCAAAGCGATCCTGCGCCAGGTACTCCAGCAATTCCTCAAACTGGGGGTGCTGGGTTACCGAAGCCCCCAAAAGGCCAATCCGCTGGGTAACCTGCAGCCCCCGCTCCACCGCCGGGATCAGATGTCCCTCCACATCCGCTGCCCGAAAAGGCAATGTTAGATAGCTGGCCAGGCAAAAGCGGCACATCTCCGGACAACTGCGCACCACCTCCACCATGTAAATGCTCTCCCAGGCCGCCTTGGGGGTAACCACGGTGGACACCGAGAGGGTGTTGCCGCGGAAGGTGTGCTTGCGGATGGAGCTGGGGATCCCGTCCAGCTTGGGGATCACCTTCTCCACTGGGCCGTCGGGCCCGCGGTAGCGCACCTCGTAGAGGCTGGGCACGTAGATCCCCGGCACCTGGGCCAGCGCCTGCAGCTTTTCGGCGCGGGATCCCCGCCGTACCTGCCGATAGGTCTGGATCATCTGCTCCACCAGCCCCTCCCCGTCCCCCAGCAGGATCAAGTCAAAGAACGCAGCAAAGGGCTCAGGGTTGGCCGTCAACACCGGGCCGCCGCCGAAAACCAGGGGGTGCGCTTCTTCCCGCGCCTCGGCCTGGAGGGGGATCCTCTGTCGTTCCAGCAGATCCAGGATGTGGACGTAGTCCAGCTCCCAGGAGAGGGAAAAGCCCAGCAGCTCAGGATCCCGCGGCAGCGGCTCGGCCAGGTCGGTAAACAGGCGGGCGACCGACACATCACGGCGGCTGGCCAGCAGGCTCCAGATGACCTGGTAGCCGAGGCTGGTGATCCCCACCGAGTAGGTGTTGGGGAAAGCGTAGATCAGCCGCACCGCGTCGGGCTCGGGCGTGGCCGGGGTGAAGAGAAGCTGCTCGAGGGCAAAGTCTGAGGTGGCCAAGATCCCAGCGGCAACAAGAGCCTACTTTCCCAGCTTAATCGGGGTTTTGCCAGCCCGCCCCCAGGGCCAGGAAGGACGGCAAGATCGTCCAGAATAAGAGGGATCCCGACCTGCACCTGCCGATGACCTCTCCCCTCAACCAACGCATCCGCCGCTTCTACGATGCTTCCTCTGGCCTTTGGGAGCAGGTGTGGGGAGAGCACATGCACCACGGCTACTACGAGCCGGGCCAGACCGGCAAGGATCGCCGCCAAGCCCAGATCGATCTCATCGACCGAGTCATTCAATGGGGCCAGATCGGGGATCCCAAGCCCCCCCGGCACATCCTCGATCTCGGCTGTGGCATTGGGGGGAGCAGCCTGGAGCTGGCGCGGCGCTTTGGCGCCGAGGTAACAGGCATTACCCTCAGCCCTGTCCAGGCCCAGCGGGCCGAGGAGCGCGCTCAAGCAGCCGGCCTGAGCAACAGGGTGCGCTTTTGGGTGGCCGATGCCCTGGACATGCCCTTTGCCGACAACACCTTCGATCTGGTCTGGGCTCTGGAAAGCGGCGAGCACATGCCGGATAAGCGGCGGTTTCTGGCCGAGTGCTGGCGGGTCTTGCAGCCGGGCGGGCAGATGATGGTGGTTACCTGGTGCCACCGCGAGGGATCCCTGAGCCGCCAGGATGAGCGCCTTTTGCAGCAGATCTACGACGTGTACTGCCTGCCCTATGTCATCAGCTTGTCGGAGTATGAAGCGCTGGCCCACCAGGTGGGGTTCGAGCGGTTGCGCACCGCCGACTGGTCGGAGCGGGTGGCCCCCTTTTGGGACGAGGTGATCGCCTCGGCTCGCGATTGGCGGTGGATCCCGGCTTTGCTGCGCAGCGGCTGGGTCACCGTCCGTGGGGCGCTGGGGCTGGGCCTGATGCGGCGGGCCTATGCCAGCGGCTTGCTGCGCTTCGGCCTGCTGAGCGGCTTCAAGCCTGCAAGTTAGGGATCCCATACCCCCCTCTCCCTTGGGAGAGGGGCTGGGGGTGAGGGTAGCGGCGCTGGCCAAATACCAGGGAAAGTAGCTCAGAAGTCCGGCTGGGGCGGCGTTGCGCCGGCAAGTTCTAGGTACTTTTGCTTCACCGCCTGAATATCCTGCCACATCAGCCACTTGGGGCTGCCGGGGGTGCGGTCGGGGTTGCGCAGCAAATAGGCCGGGTGGAAAATCGGCATACACCAGCGCCCCTGCCACTGGATCCACTCGCCGCGGATCTTGGTGATGCCGCGCTTATCCCCCAAAAGAGAGCGCACCGAAGTGGCCCCCGTCAACAGAATGATCCAGGGATCCACCAGGCGAATCTGCTCCAGCAGATAGGGCCGACAGGCGTCCATCTCCTCCTGGGTGGGCACGCGGTTGTGGGGAGGGCGGCATTTGACCACGTTACAGATGTAGGTATCCTGCTCCGGATCTAGGCCCACCGAGGCCAGGATCTTGTCGAGCAACTGGCCCGACTTGCCCACAAAGGGCAGCCCCTGCAGATCCTCGTTTTCCCCCGGCCCTTCTCCGACGATCACGATCTTGGCCTTGGGGTTGCCGCGGTGCACCACCACGTGGGTACGGTTGGCCGCCAATTCACAGCGCTGGCAGACCCGGCAGTGCTGCTCCAGTTGTTCTAGTTCTCGATAGGTACCGGGGGGAATGGGCACCTGGGCCGAGAGCGGGATCTGATCCCATTGGGGAAGCGTCTCCGCAGCGGGGGCAGGTGGCTCTAGGGGATCGTCAAATAGGCTGGGCTGAAGCTCCGAGGATCTTTTCTTGGCAGCCATTGCAAGGTGAGGGATCCTTGTGCAGCGATCTTCGGCTGCTCCTCTGCCCTTGTCAAGCTTGGAGTCTCTTTCCCCAAAAGGGCAGCCTTTACGTCTTGTTAAACTGAGGGAACAAAAGGTGGCGGCATCTCAGCCTGCCCTTTCCCTCTTTTGAGTGCTCTCGGCCTCCTATGCTGCTTTTGTCCAAAGAACTGCCCAACCTCGACTATCGTCCCACCCTGCAGCGCTTCGACGAAGACTGGCGGGATCCCCTTGCAACTCTCTTAGGCTGGGGGCGGGCTGCTGGCGCCGACCTGGTGGAGATCTTCCTGGAGCGGGTTAACTCCATCAGCTGCCTGGCCGAAGACGACGCCATCACCAGCATCACCCCTCGGCTTGCCACTGGCGCCGGCGTGCGGGTGTTCCGCGGCCTGGCCGACTGCTACGTCAGCACCAACGATCTCTCCTTTGCCGGCCTCAAAGCCGCCCTGGAAAAAGGCCTGCTCTTGATGGGCCTTACCCCCCCAGGCCCTGCCGCCTTGGTCTCCCCTGTCAACTTGGGGATCTTGCAGGACTACGCCGAGCGCCGCCGCAAAGACGGCTGGCTCAAAGAATGCAGCTCCCTTGCCGAGATGGGGGAGATCTTGGGGCGGGCCAACGCAGAGCTCAAGCGGCAAGCTCACCACATCCAGTCCCGCCGCACCAACTACTTCCGCGACTGGCAGGAGATCCTGGTAGCCTGCAGCGACGGCACCTTTGTGCGCGACATCCGCCTTACCCAGTCGGTCAGCTCTACCCTGCTCTGTGCCGACGGGGATCATCGCGCTTCCGTTAGCCAGCGCGCGGGGGGCACCGGGGATCCCGACTTTTTGCGCCGCTGGGATCTTGTGGCCCACAGCCAGGAGCTGGCAGAGGCTGCCGGCCAGATGCTCTATGCCGACTACGTGGAATCGGGCACCTACCCCATTGTGATGTCCAACGCCTTTGGCGGCGTCATCTTCCACGAGGCCTGTGGGCATCTCTTGGAAACCACCCAAATTGAGCGCAAAACCACCCCCTTTGCCGACAAAAAAGGCCAGAAGATTGCCCACAAAAACCTCACCGCCTGGGACGAGGGGCTTTCCGAGGGGGCCTTTGGCAGCTTGGATGTGGACGACGAGGGCATGCCCGTCCAGCGCACTTTGCTCATTGAAAAGGGCATTTTGAAGAACTTCCTGGCCGACCGGGCCGGCTCGATGCGCACCGGCCATCCCCGCACCGGCAGCGGTCGCCGGCAAAACTACACCTTTGCCGCCGCCAGCCGCATGCGCAACACCTACATCGCCCCCGGCGACGCCGAACTGGACGACCTGTTTGCCTCTATCGACAAAGGCATCTACTGCAAGCGCATGGGGGGCGGCAGCGTCGGCCCCACCGGCCAATTTAACTTTGCCGTGGAAGAAGCCTATCTCATCCAAAACGGCAAGATCACCAAGCCCCTCAAGGGAGCCACTTTAATCGGGGAAGCCAAGGATATCCTGACCAAGATCTCCATGTGCTCCAAGGATCTCCGCCTGGCCCCTGGCTTCTGTGGTTCTGTCAGCGGCAGCATCTACGTCACCGTCGGCCAGCCCCACATCAAGGTGGACGCCATCACCGTGGGCGGGCGCTAGGCCCAGGGATCCCCCATGGCTTACGACAACGTCTGCAAGTACCTGGCAGAGCGCTTCCCGGAGCAGTTTGCCCGTTGGCTAGTGGGAGAAGTGGCTGAGCCGGTGCAAATGTTGCCCACAGAACTTTCGGAGGAACCTGTTCGAGCAGATTCTGTTATTTTGCTGGGGCTGCAGCAGGGCATTTTGCACCTGGAATTTCAAACAGATCCAGATCCTGAAATCCCCTTTCGCATGGCCGACTATCGGCTGCGCCTTTACCGGAAATATCCACAGCTACCTGTGCATCAGGTGGTGATTTATCTGCGCAAAACGACCTCGGAGCGAGTTTTCCAAACTTCCTTTCGCCTAGAACGGCTGAGCCACGAGTTTGAGGTCATTCGCCTGTGGGAATGCAACTTGCCAACCAACGTCGATTGGCCAGCCCTGCTGCCTTTTCGGGTCTTAAGCCAGGTGGAGCATGACTCTAGTCAATGATATGCTGGACTATACTGAAAATAATGTACAATATGTTCAGTATGGCTGCTTGGTATGGCTAGGTATGTAAAACCGAGAGAAGCGGCGGATTATTTTGGGGTGTGTCTCCACACCTTGAGGCGATGGGAACAGAAGGGCTGGATCCATGCAGTACGTACACCATCCGGTAGGGCGAGAAGGTATGACCTCGACAGCTACATTGGCCTCCGGCCCGCTGACGCGAACAGAGCACCCAAGAAGGACAAACGAGTCGTTTTGTACGCCCGAGTCAGCAGTCGAGGGCAGAAACCAGACTTGGA
>NZ_AXUX01000001.1:2311955-2318692 GCF_002760475.1 Synechococcus sp. 63AY4M2
TCCTGAAGTTTCAAGCCAAGAAGAAAAACGTGGTTGTCGTGGAAGTATCGGAAGCGTACACCAGCAAAACCTGTACCAAGTGCGGGCACATCCACACTAAGTTGGGTGGCGCAAAGGTGTTTAGATGCCCAAAGTGCAACCACAGACTACCACGAGATTGGCAAGGCGCCCTGGGTGTTATGCTCAGGGCTTTGCGGGATACCGCCTTTCTGTTTGGACTCCGTCCGAGTAGCGCGGTCGCGTCAGCATCGCGTAGTGACAACGGAAACGGACAGAATGCTATCGCTTCACCGCTGAGCAGTAATGCTCAGCAGTGTTCAGCGTAAATGTATCAGGATCCTGTAGAAACCTTACGAGAAGTCGTTGCCGAGCTGGAGCGCTTGCCAGACCCCAGCAAGCAGCGAGAACTGGCAGCAGCAACAGCCGTTTTGGCGGGACTAGCATTGGATCGGGGTTTGATTCGGCAAATCATGAGGTCTTTGGATATGAGGGAATCGGTGATCTACCAGGAGTGGCGCTCGGAAGCTTTGCGGGAGGGGCTGGAAGCAGGGCGCAAAGAAGGTCTGCAACTGGGCCTGCAGCAAGGGCTGCAACAGGGATTGCAACAGGGATTGCAACAGGGACTGCAACAGGGACTGCAGCATGGAGAAGCAACGCTGGTTTTGCGGCTTTTGCGGCGGAAGCTGGGATCCCTTGACCCGGCCCTGGAAAACAGGATTTGGGCCTTGCCCCCGTCGCAACTGGAGGCGCTGGGGGAAGCGCTGCTGGATTTCAACAGCGTGGAGGACTTGACCGCCTGGCTGGCCCGTCGGTAGAGAAGGAATGACATGCTGCAAGTTGAACTCTTGGCCGAACAGGCGCAAAGGTGCGCCAAACACCTGGGGATCCCCCAGTTTGATCTCTACGGAGCCGCAGTGGATGAGACCAGCGTGCAGGTGGAGCAGGGGGAGCCCCGTCAGGTAAAAGCTTCTCACCGCTGCAGTGTGACGGTGCGGGCCTGGAACGACCAGGGCCAGGTAGGGGTGACCTCCACCACCGATGTGGACGAAGCAGGGCTGGAACTAGCTCTGCAGACGGCCTTTGAGGCCAGCCACTTCGGCGTGCGGGAACACGCGCCCCAATTCAGTCCAGAAGCGAAGCTGCCCATTCTCCAGCCCTGTAATGACAAAAGGCCCCTGGCGCTGGCCAGCGAGCTCCTAGATCAGCTGGTGGCTGCCGAGAAGGCTTTGCTGGGATCCCATCCCGCCATCCAGGGGGTGCCCTACAACGGCCTGGCCCAGCGACAGATCGACCGCTTTTACCTCAACAGCGACCAAGCTCTGCGCCAGGAGGGCCACACTCTGGCCTCGGTCTTTCTCTACGGCAAAGCAGAACAAGAAGGCCGCAAGCCCCGCAGCGCCGGCGCCATGCGGGTGGCCCGCAGCCTAGAGGAGCTGGATATCCAGGGGTGCGTAAAAGAAGCCGCCGAGAAGCTCATCAGCCACCTGGAGTACGCGCAGATCCCTTCGGGGAAATATACGGTGGTTTTTTCTGGGGAAGCTTTTTTAAGCCTGTTGGGGGCTTTCTCCAATCTCTTCAACGCCCAGAACATCTTGGACAACCAAAGCCTGTCCACCCCCGACTCGCTGGGCCAGCAGATTGCCTCGCCGCTGCTTTCGGTGTGTGACGATGCCTTGCACCCGACTAACGTAAGCGCGATTAGCTTTGACGGCGAAGGCACCCCCACCCGCCGCGTTTCCCTGATTACCAACGGAGTTCTGACCCACTTTTTGCACAGCGCTGGCACCGCCAAACGCCTGGGGGCCCAGCCCACGGGGCACGCCAATATCGGCGCCAAGGTGACGGTGGCAGCCCACTACTACCACGTCTTTGCCGGGGCTCCGCCAGAGAGCACCTACGACCTGGCCACGGCTGAGAATGTGGTCTGGATTGACGAGCTGCAGGCTCTCCATGCCGGAGTCAAGCCTCTGCAGGGATCCTTTTCCCTGCCCTTCCAGGGCTGGTGGGTGCGCCAGGGGGAGCGCATCAGCATCGAGGCGGCGACAGTAGCGGGGGATTTTCTAGCACTCTTGCAGTCCATTTTCTACGTCGAGCCGGAGCCACAAATCACTCCTAGTGGTCTGTGTCCCCGCATTTGGGTAGCCGATCTTTCCATCACCGGCCAATAGCCCCATGAAACTCACCCGCATCGACCTCAACAGTTGGCTAGTCCATACCCAGACCCAGACTTTCCTGCTGGATCCGTGGCTGGTGGATCCCTTGGTGTTCTTTGGCCTGCCCTGGTTCATCCGCCTGCAGCACCGCCAGATGCCGCCGTTCACGCCGGAAACCCTGCCCAAAATCGACGGTATCCTCCTCAGCCAAGGCCAACCCGACCACTGCCACCCCCCCACCCTGCAGCGGCTGGACAAGCAGATCCCGGTTTTCGCTTCTCCAACAGCCGCCAGGGTGGCGCGGAGCCTTGGCTTTATGAGGGTGCAGGCCCTGGATCCCTGGCAGTCCGTGCAGTGGGGAGATCTAGGCATCACAGCGGTTCCTGGCGCCCCCCTGGGGCCGGTGCGGGAACTGGGCTTTTTGCTGGAGGAGCTGCCGACCCAGACGCGGCTTTACTACGAGCCCCACCTTTCCCAACCGGATGTCCGCCCGCGGCTGCAGCAGGAGTTCACCCCCATCCACACCCTGCTGATCCCGGTGGTAGGGCAGATCTTTCCCTTCTTGGGCGAGGTGATCATGGGGCCGCAGCGGGCCCTGCAGGTGGTGGCCGCCCTGCGCCCGCAGCAGGTGATTCCCACCGCTATGGGAGAGGTGGACTACCACGGCTGGTTTGCCGCCCAGATCCGCCCCCTGGGGAGCCTAGAGGAGTTCCGGGAAAAGCTGGGATCCCTGAACGCTGCCACCGGCCAATCCATCCAGTTGTGCTGCCCTGCCCCGGGGGAGACGGTATCCCTTCCCGCTGAGGTTAAGACGTGAGCCCTCCTTCTCAGGCCGCCCCCGATCTCGTGGCCATCCTGCGGGCCGATTACGCCCGCTTTCCTTGCGATCAAACCTACTCCATCTACGATCCCCAAGTTTATTTTCGGGATCCCCTCAACGAGTTTCGCGGCCTGGATCGCTATCGGGCCATGGTCGAAAGCCTGGGACGCTGGCTGCAGGATATCCACCTCGAGCTGCACGACATCCACCAGAGCGGCAACCACATCCGCAGCGAGTGGACGCTGAGGGGATCCCTGGCTTTTTTGCCCTGGCGTCCCCGCCTGTGCGTCCCCGGCTGGACAGAAATCCAGATCAACGAAGCAGGGTTGATCGGATCCCACATCGACCACTGGCGCTGCTCCCGCTGGGAGGTGATGCTGCAGATTTTGGGAGTCGGGGCTGCCAAATGAGCTGACTGCCGGTCCACACCTCTGCTAGGATTACAAAGCTGACTTTTTAGGCTCGCTAAAAAGTCGTTTTCTCTCCTCTGGAGAGATGGCCGAGTGGTCGAAGGCGCAGCACTGGAAATGCTGTGTGGGGCAACTCACCGTGGGTTCGAATCCCACTCTCTCCGTCATCGAGGCCCGCCTCAGGTAGAAGCTGCAGGAGACCCCCTATATCCCTCCACCCCCCAGTCCCCTCGTGTGGCAGGATATGGCCAGTTGCTGAAACCTGAAGAAATTATGGCTTTGCAACTCACCAGCTCCGCTTTTTCCCACTCAGAATCCATCCCCTCCCGCTACACCTGTGATGGGGAAGATCTCTCTCCACCCCTAGCCTGGTCGGGGGCACCTTCGGAAACCCAGAGCTTTGCCCTAATCATGGATGACCCAGACGCGCCCAGGGGCACCTTTGTCCACTGGGTGGTCTACAACTTGCCCACCAGCGTTAGCAGCCTGCCAGAAGGGATCCGCGGCGATGCCGATTTGCCCCAGGGGGCTGTGCATGGGCAAAACAGTTGGGGGCGTAACGACTACGGTGGCCCTTGCCCTCCCAGCGGCACCCACCGCTACTTCTTCACCCTCTACGCCCTGGATCGGCAACTGTCTTTGGCTGCAGGGGCGACGAAGGAAGCCCTGCTGCAGGCTATGGAAGGCCACCTCCTTGCCCAGGCCCAACTGATGGGCACCTATCAAAGAAAAAGGTAGGGGATCCGCGGTTAAAGCCCCGGCTTGCCGCCGCGCCTAAGCCAGACAAGGGTTTGGCAGCTCCCTTCTGCCGACGAGTCCTAGGGGCAAGGGGATCCCCTTCGCTGGGAAGGGAGAACCTCAAGCAAGGGGCGCCCCCAGTCGGGAGCTGGGCCTTGCCGAAAGCAAATCCAACATCTCCGCTCTCCAAAAAATTTGCCCCGCCGCCGTTTTTCTACCCAGGACAGGGATCCCCAGGTGGGCCTGCAACTGCCAGATCAAAGCGGGTTCTTCTTCTGGGGAGGAGGCCGACTCAGATTCCAGCAACACCCATCCCAGGCAGTGGGCCTTGGCTTGGTGAAGCAAGGCTGCAAAAGCGGCTCCCTGGCTGAGAGCAGCCTCTTGGGGCAGCGTCAAGAGCACGTCAAACCCCCAGGCATGGGCTAGGTCAGCCCAGGTTTGGCCGGGCCCTATCGGATCGGCCAGGCTGCCAGGCACCACCAGCAGCGGGGCCTTCTCTCCCTCCCAAGCAACCATCTGCCGCCAGAGGGTTCTAAGCTGGGCTTCAGAAGGGCTGGGATCCACCTCGAGCAGGCCCCAAGGGGCTTGCACCGCCTGCTGCCAGGCCTCTGCCACTCCTGGTGCTGCCCGACTTCCAGGCCAGGTGTCTGCTACCATCACTCTCATGGTTCCCCCGTCTCGGCTTCCCAGAGGCTCAGAAACTCGGGTTGCACCTCAAAGCCAAACACCAAGGCCATGTCGCGCAGCATCGAGACAGATCCCAGTTTCTGCTGCTTAAACCAGCGCATCAGCACAAAAATCTTCTGGTAGACGAAGATCTCCAACGCCTCCGGGTTGTAGACGATCCCTTCGCGGGGGTTGAATTGGTGGGGCACCAGCATAGCGGCGTAGCGGGCCAGCTCGCCGCTGCGCCAATCGAGAAAGTAGGGCATCCAGGGGTAAACCGTATCCCAGCGGATGAACCACAGGCGCACTTCTGGGATCTCCGACAGCTCCCGCGGATCGTCGGGGCTGCGCGGCCAATCGATGGCGCACTGTACCTGCTGAGCGGCGCCAACGGGATCCGCCATCAAGGTTTTCACCAATTCATGGCCCGGGGTCAAATCCAAGGCCTGGATGGCTTTGGCAGGTAGGTGGAAGGTAATTGGCACGGCGACAAGCAATCGCTTTAACCCAGTCTTGATCCAGGCGAGGGCTTCCGCAAGCAAGATACCCCATCCGTCAACCCCTTGCAGCTTATCTCAGCTCTGGGCTATTCACCCCTGCCAGCGGGATCCCCAGCCGAGCTAGGTCGAGGACAAAGCCTGCTGCCACCAAGAACACCTGATCTGCCAGCGGGGCCAGCTTCTGGGTGAGCTCCCCCATCCGATCGCGAAACCGACGCCCCAGCGGATAGGCGGGCACCACTCCCCAGCCTACCTCTTCTGAGACCAAGATCGCCTTTCCTGCCCAGCTCTGCAAGGCCGACAAGAAAGCGTCCACCAAGGGATCCCACTCCTCCGGGGAACACTCCAGACCCTGCGCCACCCAGCCGCCTAGAGAGTCCACCAGGGCACAACAGGGCTGAGACAGCTTTTGCAGGTCGGCCCCCAGGTCGGGCCCGGTTTCCCAGGTTTGCCAAGTGGGAGGACGCCGTTGCCGGTGCTGCTGAACCCGCTCCGCCCACTCTGGGTCGGCTTGGGGATCGGGCTTGGGGCCGGTGGCCAGATAGACGACCGGCAGGCCGGAAGCAGCCGCCAGGCTCTCCGCCAGCCGACTCTTGCCGCAGCGGGCAGGGCCACAGATAAGCACAATTGGCATTGCCTGAAGAGGAAAGTCTATTGCTAGAGTAGCTTGGCAGTCGGTAGACCCCCTACGCTTCTGCTTCAGTTGCCGTGCAAACCCTGGAACCCCCCTGCCTGGAGCTTGGGCATATTCTACTTAGGCTCACGTTTTGGAAATTGATCTTGGCAGACCCCAATCCAGCAGCCGGAGGTTTTATGGCCATCTGCATTGAACATAGTCCTCAACTGGAGGACAAAACGTACTTTGCCTACTACCAAGGCTTGGAACCATTTCCCTTGCTTACTGTCGGCCCCCTGACCTATGCAGTGGAGCTCTTCATTCATTGGATGGGAGAGCCTTCGCGGGTAAAGATTGGCCGCTGCTGCTCAATTGCAAAAGGGGTTCATTTTTTTGCAGGCTATGAGCACCACACTGAATGGGCAACTACTTATCCTTTTACTCATCTACCTGAGTTCTGGAGCGAACTGCGGGCTTTGGAAGGTCACCCTCTGACCCGGGGAGATATTCAGGTTGGGCATGACGTTTGGATCGGCTATGGCGCTATGATTCGCTCAGGGGTGACGATTGGAAACGGGGCGGTTGTTGGAATGGCTGCCGTGGTGACGAGAGACGTCCCGCCATATGCAGTTGTTGCAGGGGTGCCAGCCAAAGTCGTTCGCTACCGCTTTTCACCCGACGTCATCGAGCAGCTCAACCAGCTTGCTTGGTGGGATTGGCCTCTTGAAGCCATCAGAACCTCCGGGGTACTCCCGCCACAGCGCAGCTTGGCGGGATGGGGGATAGGCGGTGAGACGAAGGGGTTCAATGCCCCTGAGTCTCACAATCTGGGCG
>NZ_AXUX01000001.1:2323872-2338980 GCF_002760475.1 Synechococcus sp. 63AY4M2
GGAGCGTGTTCCCAAGACCTTGTCGGAACGGGTGCATGATTGCCCTCGTTGCGGGTCGTGGGACAGAGACTTGAACGCTGCTATCGAGATTTTGAAGCGTGGACTCAGGTCCCCCCGTATACGGGGGGATGTAGGGGGGCGGTGGGACTGCCGCTCTCTGGCTGTGGAGGATCCTGGTTTACCAGTCCGTTGAAGCAGCAACTCCGGGAAGTGATTCTCGGAAGCTCCCGTCTACAGCCCGTCAGGGCTTAGCGGGAGAGGATGTCACGAGTTTGGAACCACGATAAGGCTCAATTAAGGCTAGGTTGAGATAGAGAATTCACCTTCAAAAAGCAGACATGACGGATCCCAAGTCGGCCTCTTTCCCCAACCAAAAGGCTTCTCCAACCACCTCCCAGTCCTCTCCGCCCCTTTGGCTAAGCCTAGCGCTGGGGATCACCACCGCTCCTGTTTTGTTGGGGCTGGTCTTGGCGGATCGCGCCGCCAAGTGGCTGCGATCCCTGAGCTGGGAGGATCCAGGCTGGTGGTTGGGGGAACGGCTGCCCAACCTAGATAGCGCTGCTCTCTGCGCCCAGCAGCAAGAGCGCAAAGATTCTGGGCCAGCGGAGAATCCCTAGCTCCTCGTCGCTTTCGTATCATAGGTAGAGCAAGCCGGTAGCAGGAGTGAGCATCCTTTGCGAAGATCGGTCAGGCCAGCGCAAGAGTTCACCTCCCCATTCTTGGGAGCGCTGTTTTGGCTGGGTGCGTTTTTCTTCACAGCCGTGTTGAGCGCCTGTTTGGGCTACCTCTTCGGCCAGCGCGCCCTGTCGGGGGTCTCCTCTCCCGTCACCACAGCCGGCAATGCTTCCTCCTCCCGTGGCGTTCGCGATCCCCGCACCGTGCCCCTCTTGAACGAGGCCGCGGTGATTGCAGCAGCGGAAGCGAGCCTGCGCCCACCCCCCACCCCCGCCCCTCTCTCCACTCCTACATCCGTTCCCGTGGCTAGACCTACCCCGACGCCCACCCCCCGCTTGTCTCCTGAGTTGGCGGCAGCCCCATCCCCCACCCCGCGGCCTGCTTCTCCCTCTCCCCAACCGCCGCGCCCCTCGCCGCCACCGGTGTTTACACCACCTCCTCCACCTCGGCAAGTGGCTGCCGGCGGGCAGGTTGCCATGCAGGTGCTCTCGGTTCGCCGCGAGGGAGGGCAGGTGGTTTTGAACGTGGCGATGCAGAACAATTCGGCGGAGACGGTGCGTTTTCTCTACAGCTTCCTGAACGTTACCGACGACACCGGACGGTCGATCAACGCCCTCACCCAAGGCCTGCCTGGGGAGCTGCCTCCCAACAGCCAAGTCTTCCAGGGAACTGTTCGCATCCCCGCCTCCAGCTTGGCCGGATCCCGGTCTTTGTCCTTGAGCCTGGCCGATTATCCCAGCCGCCGCCACCGAGTCGGGGTGAGCGGGATCCCGGTGCCGCAGTAGTCCCGTCTGGTGACTGCGGCCACGACTGATGCAAAGCGGAGTTGAGAAGCGGTGCCCAGCCCAACCTTTGAGCGCCCTGAGCAGATTCGGGAGCTATTCGACCGCATCGCCCCCCACTACGATGCCCTCAACCAAACCCTGAGCCTGGGCCTGCATCAGGTTTGGAAGCGCATGGCTGTGCGCTGGTCGGGCGCCGGCCCTGGCGGGCAGGTGTTGGATCTCTGCTGCGGCACCGGCGACCTGGCGCTGCAACTGGCCCGGCGGGTGGGACGAAGCGGACAGGTGGTCGGCCTGGATTTCTCCCCGGCCATGCTGGAGATTGCTCGGCGGCGCTCCCGTCTTTTCCCCGGCTACTCCCTAGAGTGGGTATTGGGAGATGCTTTGGCCTTGCCTTTTCCCAACGCCAGCTTTGATGCCGTTACAATGGGCTACGGTCTGCGCAACGTAACCGATATCCCTCAAGCGTTGCGGGAGATTTACCGGGTGCTCAAGCCCGGCTGTCGCGCCGCTCTCTTGGACTTTCATCGCCCCACAGGGATCCCTTTCCTTGCGGACTTCCAGCGCTGGTACCTGAACACCCAGGTCGTCGCCCGGGCGCAAGCTCTGGGATTGGCATCTGAATATGCCTACATCGATCCCAGTTTGGATGGTTTCCCATCTGGCCAAGAGCAGCAGCAAATGGCCTTGCAGGTAGGGTTTTCTGTTGCCAAGTTTTATCCCCTAGCCGGTGGCATGATGGGGGTGCTGGTGATTGGAAGATGATCCAAACGGCTTGTCCCCTTGCTCCTTAAAGAGGCAGCTTAGGATGCGGTTCCCCAGAAGGTGCAGCGGACTTCGCCAAGACGGTTTTGGCAGCTAGGGAGCAACGTAGCGATCTTGGGAGAGGCGCTCGTTACCGCGATAGACGCTTACCTGCAAATGCTGGGGATCCAGTCGCCGCTGCTCTACGCGGATGGGTGGAATGGCTGGAGCAGGGTGGGATCCCCGTCCCAGCACCGACACGATTAGAGTTTGGCCGCGGATCTGAAAGCGCAGGCGTACTGGCCAAGGGAAAGGATTGCGCAACCTGAGATCGGCCAAGCCGTACCAAACCGTGGCATCTAGCCCTGGCGGCACCGACTCCACCTGCCGGTAATGGGGGTGCCTTTCCACCACTTCCAGCCCCGCCAGCAGAGCCGCATTGTAAAGGCTGGAGGAGACTTGACAGATCCCGCCGCCAACCGAATCCAGGGTTTCGGCCACCATGAATACCGGCGCAGGCAGATAGCCCCGCTCCAGGGTGCGCGGCCCCACCACCTGGTTGAAAGAAAAAACCGCCCCCGGCTGAATGTAAACCCCATCCAGGCTTTGGACTGCTTGGCGGATGTTGTGGAGCTGTGGGAGAGTGCGCTCCTGTAAGGAAGTGGTGTATTGGCTCAGGGTGGTTGGGGTGGGATCCATCCACCACAAAGCCAGCAGGGCCAGGGCCAACCCCACCGATAAGGCCAATCCCCGCAGCGCTAGCTTTCCCCTCACTTCTCCTAGAACACCCTGGCTTTGAGAAGAACCTTGCCCTGGGGTTTGCGAGGGACGGCAGCGGCTTGGGCCGTAACCAGCACCTCTTGGGGGCGAGCGTCCTCTGGCAGCGGGCGCGGCGGACGTAAGGCGACAAGCGCGGATCCCTGGGCATCCACTTGAAAGTTGCCGCAGTGGAGGGTCTCGCCGTCCTCCAGCTTGAGCCAGAGATGGTAACGCTCCCCAGGGGCCGGTTGGGGCAGATCCCTCGCCGCCAAGACCACCTCCTGCCACTCTCCTGGGCGATAGAGGAGGTTAGCCGCTGCCGCCTCTCCCTGCAAATTGACCAGGCGGGATCCCGGCTGTTGCAGCAAATGGGCCAGCGCCTGCACCGATTCTAGGCGGGCCAGTTGGAGCGCCTGCCGCAGTCGCCAGTTGTCGAAAACCAGCAGGGCCAAAACCACTGCCGCCAACCCCCCCAGCCAGCGCCACTCAGCGGTGAGGCGACCGAACCCCAGAGAGGACAGGGCCGGCTGAAGAGGTGTCGGCACCTGCTCAATGCCCGCCTCTGCCATCACCTTGCCCCGCAAGCTGGCCGGCGGGATCACCCCCGGCAAGCCGTAGGGCAACAGGTGCAGGGTTTCTTGCAAAGCCTGCAATTCCGCCAGCAACCGTGGGTCTTGGGTTAGGCGTGCCTCTAGGGCGCTTGCCTGCTCAGGAGATAAATCCCCCAGCAGATAGCCGGCCAGTTCTTCCTGTTCTTCCGATGCAAGGGGCAAATGGGATGCAAACATGGCCAGGCCGACAACAGAACCTAACTCCAAACCTCAAGGAGCGCGCGCAGGGATCCCCGCAACTTGCAGAGGGCTTGGCGAGCGCGGGCTTTAACGGTTGCCGGCGGGATCCCCAGGTGTCGGGCAACGTCCGCCTGGCTCAGCCCCTGGTAGTAGATCAACTCTAGAACCTGCCGTTGGCTTTCCGGCAGTTGGCCGAGGGCCTCTTGTACGGCTTGCCGTCGCTCCTCGAGGGAGAGCTGCTCAAAGGGGGCCGGCGCCCTGTTCTCGGCGGCGAGCAGAGATTGCCAGTGCTTCAAAAGACGTTGAGAGCTGTCTTGGGAACGCAGACGGTCGATGGCACGCGAACGGGTCAACAGACAGAGAAAACTGCTCACCGATCCCCGCTGCGGATCATAGCTGGCTTTGCGCCACAGTTCGACAAACACCGCCTGAGTCAGATCTTCCGCCTCGGCCACATGGCCCAGGATCTGGAGGGCCAGCCCATAGACCAAGCCGGCATAGCGGTCGTAAAGCACCCCCAGCGCTGCCCCTTGCCTCTCTCGGATAGCCTCCATCAGTTCCCCATCGCTGCGAGAAGGCCAATCCCTTAGCGGAGGTTGCTCACCCATGTTGCGTCAGGCCCACTCTATAAAGCTACGGTCTTTCCAAGCGGCACCGAATAGCAGGAGGCTGGAATCGTCTCGCCTGGAGAAGTACTTGGCTTCTCGTCCATGCTATAGCTCTTCGTAAAATGGCAGGGGCAGACCGTTGTTCCGTCTTGCGAGGGGGGCTGTCTCCAGCGACTTGAAAAAGGCTCTGGCTCTCTTTAGCCGCGGCGGGCCGCCCACTCCAGCCCCCACAGGGCCGTGTTCACCAGCAAGGCCAAGGATCCCACGGCCAAAGATCCGGCCCAGATCTTGTCGTAGCGACCGGCCTGGGCAATGCCCTCAAAAAGCAGGGTGCCCAGCCCTCCCGCCCCAAACTTAGCCCCCACCGTGGCGATGGCAATGGCCACAATTGCCGCCAGCCGCAAGCCGGCCAGGGCAACCGGCAGCATGAGGGGCACCTGCACCTGCCACCACCGCTGCCAGAAGTTCATCCCCAAGCCCTTGGCCGCCTCCAGAATGGCAGGCTCCACCGAGCGCAGGCCCACGTAAAAATGGCGCACCAAGATCACCTGCGTGTAGAGCACCATCGCCACCACCACCGAGCGGGCATTGAGGCCAAAGTAGGGAACCAACAAGATGATTAGGGCCAGGCTGGGCACTGTGTACAGGATGCTGAGGATCCCCATCACCGGCAGGGCCAGCCAGCGCACCTGGTGCACCAGCAAAGCCAACGGCAGCGCCAGCACCAGGGCAATCCCCAAGGCTGTTGCCACCATCGCCAGGTGCTCTTGGGTAAGCTGCCACACCAGGCCGGGGTTGCTGAGAAGATAGCTCATGCGGATCCCCCCTCCAGCATGGCCAGATGGCGGATGTGATCCAGGGTAACGATGCCAATGGCCCGCCCGTCTTCCCACACTGTGAGAGCTGCTGCCCCCGTGCGCAACAGCAGCGACAAGGCCCGCCGCAGGGTTTCCTGGGGTTTCACCACCGCCCCCTCCTGGATCTGGTGGTTGTGCGGGATCCGCTCCATCGCCGTTTCCACCCGCAGCACGCTCAACTGACGCACCATGTCGTCTGCCCCCAGCAGCTCTCGGACAAAGGGGGTGGCCGGCTGGGTGAGCAGCCGCAAGGGAGTGTCGAACTGTACCACCCGCCCCTGCTGCATCACCAGGATGCGATCTGCCAGGCGCAGCGCCTCTTCCACGTCGTGGGAGACGAAGAGGATAGTCTTTTTTAGTTGCCGTTGCAGGTGTAGGATCTCGTCTTGCAGCTTGCCACGAGTGATGGCGTCGAGGGCACCAAAGGGCTCGTCCATCAGCAGCAGATCCGGATCCCCGGCCAGCGCCCGCGCCAGCCCCACCCGCTGCTGTTGGCCGCCCGAGAGTTGAGCCGGGTAGCGACGTCGGTATTCTTGGGGGGGCAGGTTGACCAAGCTGAGCAGCTCGTCCACCCGCTCGCGGATGCGCTCCCTTGGCCAGCCCAAAAGTCGCGGCACCACCGCCACATTCTGGGCCACCGTCATGTGGGGAAACAGCCCCACCTGCTGGATGACATACCCGATGCGCTGGCGCAGCGCCGTCACCGGAAAGCGGCGGATATCCTGCCCATCCAGGCGAATCTGTCCTTGGGTGGGCTCCAGCAGCCGGTTCACCATTTTTAGAAGGGTGGTTTTGCCGCAGCCGGAAGGGCCGAGGATGACCACCAACTGGCCCGAGGCCACGGAAAAACTGCACTCCTCCACGGCCGGACGGGAATTGTGGGGAAAGCGCAGCGATACCCGCTCGAACTCAAGAGTGCTCACGCCAGGGCCTCGTGCAACGGGCTACTCTTTCAAGATGCCGGCCTCCACCAAGAAGGCTCTCGCCACCTCTGCCGGCTCCCTGCGCTTGCCGCTTACCTCGTAGTTCAGCCGCTGCATCACCTCGTCCGTCAACAGGGGAGAAAGGGCGTTCAAAGCGGTGGCGATGCCGGGGTTGGCTTCCAGGGTATCTTTGCGCACTACCGGCGCCACCTGGTAAGGGGGGAAAAGCTGCTTGTCGTCCTTGAGCACCACCAGGTCAAAGGCGGCAATTTCCCCATCGGTGCCAAAGGCCACCGCCACATCCGCCTCCCCATTGACCAAGCCCTGGTAGCGCAGGCCGGGATCCACCGCCTTGTAGGCCTTGAGGCGAAAGTTGCCGTAGACTGCTTGCAGCCCCGGCAGGCCATCTTCGCGGGCCTGGAACTCCGGCGGCCCGATCATCACCAGCTCGCTCGCTCTGGCCACCATGTCTGAGATGGTAGCGATGCCCAACTCTGCCGCTCTGGCGCGGGTCATGGCCAGGGCCTGGGTGTTGTTCATGGGGGCCGGATCCAGCCAAATCAGTTGGAACTGACGCTCGTACTCGCGGGCCACCGTCGCGTATACCTGGGCCGGGTCGCTGCTGGTGGGCAGCTTGAGCACCGTCAGCAGACCGGTGCCGGTGTACTCCGGGTAGAGATCGATCTCGCCGCTCAACAGGCCGGCATGGGCCACCGGCGTTCCCCCCAAGTTGAGCTTGCGCTCCACCGCCAACCCCGCCGCCTCCAGGGCCAAGGCGTACATTTCCCCCAAGATAAACTGCTCGGTGAAGTCCTTAGAGCCAACGACAATCGGCTTGCCAAAGCCCGCTTGAGGGGCGAGAACAAGGGCTGCCAGCCCCGACAGGGCCAGCAGAGCCAGGCGACGGGTGGTTTTCAGCATAGGCAAGGTGAGAAGGGATCCCCAACTCAAGACAAGCGGCCCCGCCGAGAGCGTTCCGGCCTGGGCCAGGAAGTTTCGACTGTTAGGCCACCATTAAACCATTAATTTCCCTGAGCTGGAACTGCCAACCCTCACCCCCAGCAATATCCCCTTAGCTTCTGCCGGAGGCCGGGAAGGAGCCGGTAACGGCCCGGATCTTCTGCCGCCGCCCAGCTCGCTCGATCTCCAGCTCCAGGGTGCTGCCCACCTCGGTGCGCTCTACCTCTTGTTGTACTTGGTCGGCGGTGGTGACGGCGCGACCATTGATGGCGAGAATGATGTCTCCGGCGCGCAGGCCCGCCCGCTCTGCCGGGGATCCCTGGATCACCTCGCCGATGAGCACCCCCTGATCCACCGTCACGAAGATGCGGCTGTTGGGATCCTGGTTGAGGCGCTCCTTCAGGTCGGGGGTGAGGGTGAGCATACGAATGCCCAGGTAGGGGTGATCCACCTTGCCGCGGGCGATCAACTGGTTGGCCACCCGCTGGGCCGTCTCGATGGGAATGGCAAAGCCCAGCCCCTGCGCCCCTTGGATGATGGCCGTGTTGACCCCGATCACCTCCCCTTGGGCGTTGAGCAGGGGGCCGCCGGAGTTGCCGGGGTTGATGGCCGCATCCGTCTGGATAAAGGACACCCGCTTGTCGGGCACGCGGATCTCGCCGCTGGAGCGGCCCAAAGCGCTGATGATCCCGGCGGTTACGGTGTTGTCCAGCCCCAGCGGGTTGCCGATGGCGATGGCCCACTGGCCCGGCTCGAGGAGCTCGGAGCGACCCAGCTTCACCGTCGGCAGGTTCTGGGCCTCGATCTTCACCACGGCGATATCCGTCACCGGATCGGTGCCGATTACCTTGCCGTCAAAGCTGCGGGTATCCTTGAGCGTCACCGTCACCTTGTCGGATCCCTCGACCACGTGGGCATTGGTGATGATCTGGCCATCCGGGCTGATGATGAAGCCGGAGCCGGTGCCCTGCTGTCGTCGCTGCCGCGGAATGGGGGGGATCACCTGGCCAAAGAAGTCCCGGAAAAAGGGATCGCTGAAAAACTCCTCTGGGAAGGCGCCCGGGACGCTCACCGTCCGCTCGGAATCGATGCGCACCACCGCCGGCCCCACCCTTTGCGCCACCTCGGCAATAAAATTCAGGTTCAGTTGGGGCGGGGTTGCCGTCGTTTGGGCAGATACCCCCTTGCCTCCCACCAGAGCCGCTCCCAGCCCAATGCCCAAGAGCACCAGCAGCACCGGCGAGAGAAGAGACTTGAGAACGGCAAAAGGCTTAAAAAGAGAACGAACTCCGTCCTGCTGAGGCGAACGGGCAGGTTGAGCAGAAGCTTCTGAACGGGGAGAAGGCTGGCCCGGCATGGATGTGCTGCGCTGCATAGCTACAGAAGAATAGGGGTTGGAATCGGAAGAATACCTTGGCCCTCACACGAGGGGCGAAACCTAGGGCATGACAGACTCCCGCCACTCAACCTTGTTGAGTAAACACAACTTGGCTAGAGGACGAACTTCTCGCTTCGTCGGGGAGCCATTGCAAGAACCCTCTGCGTTCGGCTGTGCCGTGCCTTAGGCATGCAGACACGGAATGCCCTACCGCGTAGTTGTATTAGATTCCGGCAACGCCGTTTTATACAACCAGCTCTGTTTTATCATTACCAGCCTGCGACTGGCGCGGGGGTATCTACCCCCCGAACCCCCACGAGCTAATCTAGCATGGACACTAGGGAGCCCAAGACGGGCGGCGATGGCGCTTTTCCGTACTTCTACCTGGGTTGAAGAGTAGCGGAATCTGCTCGCCTAGAGTAGCCCGTCCTACATCCAACTGGCTTTGATGGGGATAAAGGCCAGACGAGGCTTTTGTTCCCAGCTTTGGCCAGCTTACAGCTAACGTAGAAGTGGTAGATCGGGGGTAAGACCATGACCAACCCAGCCCGTCGTCTGTTGGCTCCTCTGCTCGGTGGGTTTCTCTGGCTACCGGCGGCCAGCCCGGTTTTGGCGCAAATGGGGCCCTTGCCACCACCGCCCCCCGGCGAGGGATGGCGCCCTGTGAATCCTCGTCCCCTCCCCCCTGGCCCTCAACCCCTGCAACCTGGCCAGCCCTTTCAACTGCAAACCACCCTGCTGCTGCGCTCCGGGGATCTGATCCAGGCAGTTCATCGCTCCCCAGATGCCCTCTTGATTGCCCCTGGGGAAACCCGCGCCGTCAGCCTCAGCCTGGATACCCCTCTGCGGGACATCTACGGCAACACGGTCGTCCCGGCGGGAGCCATCCTAGAAGGCCAATTCCAACCGGTGAGCGGCGGCACCCAGTTTGTCTCGCGAGCTTTGATTTTCAACGGCCAATCCTATCCTCTCTACGCCCAAAGCCAGGTGATCCCGCTGCGCAAGGATCCCCGCCACACTTCTGCAGAGGCAGTTGTGCAGGATGCCCTGATCGGGGCGGCGGCAGGGGCGATCTTGGGCGGCCTGTTTGGCGACCGGGTGATCTCGACGGAGAAGGTGCTGGGCGGAGCGGCAGCGGGGGCTGTAATCGGCAATGTGACGGCGCCAGAGGTGGCGGTGATCGATCCCAACGCCAACTTGACCCTGACGGTCACTCAGGACTTTCAGCCCTATCTGCCCTAGCGACACCTGAAAAGCAAAACTTAACTCCCCAGCGCCGACCGCCATCCCTTGCCACACTGCCCATCCTCAAGCTGTTGACCACTCCGAAAAGCTGAGCAGGGGTTGGTCAATCTGCGGCTGCCTGGGGCTACTCCGGCCAGACCATGGGGGGCTGTTTTACGCTTAACCAACCTCCCCCTTGGCGGGAAGGGAGTGCTCCTTTCCTGGGAGACATTTTAAGAAGTGTGAAGATCTGAGATGGCAGACGGCAAGCATGTCGGAAAATAGCTTGCGGGTATGCTCGCCATACTCTTTAAAAAATTGACTTGAGGATGGATGTCCATGAGTGTTGTCACGAAATCGATTGTGAATGCGGATGCAGAGGCCCGCTACCTCAGCCCGGGGGAGCTGGATCGGATCAAGTCCTTTGTTACCTCCGGCGAGAAGCGGCTGCGCATCGCTCAAGTCTTGACCGAGTCTCGTGAGCGCATCGTCAAGCAAGCTGCCGATCAACTCTTCCAGAAGCGTCCTGACATCGTCTCCCCAGGTGGCAATGCTTACGGAGAGGAGATGACGGCAACTTGCCTGCGGGATATGGACTACTACCTGCGCCTCATCACCTATGGGATCGTTGCTGGCGATGTCACCCCGATCGAGGAGATCGGCTTGGTGGGGGTGCGGGAGATGTACAACTCTTTGGGCACGCCTATTCCGGCGGTGGCCGAGAGCATCCGCCAAATGAAGCAGGTGGCCATGGGTCTGTTGTCTCCTGAGGACGCGGCTGAGGCCGGCTACTACTTTGACTTTGTGGTGGGGGCAATGAGTTAATCCCTCATTGTTCTGACCGCGCAACTGTTTAACGTTCATTAGAGATTTAGGAAGCTCATCATGCAAGACGCAATTACCGCTGTGATCAATAGCTACGACGTCCAGGGCAAGTATCTCGACAGCTCGGCCATGGAGAAGTTAAAGGCTTTCTTCGCCACGGGCGAGCTGCGGGTGCGGGCAGCTGCTACCATCGCGGCCAACGCCTCCACCATTGTCAAAGATGCGGCGGCCAAGGCGTTGCTCTACTCCGATCTCACCCGTCCCGGTGGCAACATGTACACCACCCGTCGCTATGCTGCTTGCATCCGCGACATGGACTACTACCTGCGCTACGCCACCTACGCCATGCTGGCCGGGGATCCCTCCATCCTCGACGAGCGGGTGTTGAACGGGCTCAAGGAGACCTACAATTCGCTGGGGGTGCCGATTGGAGCCACCATTCAGGCCATCCAAGCCATGAAAGAAGTGACCGCCGCCCTGGTGGGGCCTGAAGCTGGCAAGGAAATGGGTGTGTACTTCGACTACATCTGCTCCGGCCTGAGCTAAGGTTCATTGTCTAGCGAGCATGACAGGCGATTTGCCGCAGGGATCTGGTGTGCTAACTGGGGTACGCGAGCTTTCTGAGGTGAGTCGCCTGTTTTGTTGGTCAAGCCAGTTCATTTTGCTGTCAGCAGGGATCCTTTATCATGCGCATGTTTAAGATCACGGCCTGTGTGCCCAGCCAAACCCGCATTCGCACCCAGCGGGAGCTGCAAAATACCTACTTCACGAAGCTGGTGCCCTACGACAACTGGTTTCGGGAGCAGCAGCGTATCCAAAAGTCGGGTGGCCGCATCCTGAAGGTGGAGCTGGTCGCCGGCAAGCCTGGGATAGACGTAGGACTGCTGTAGTTCCCCTGCCTGTTCGCTGTTTCTCCTCCGATCCTGAGAATACCCCCAGCCAGATCCGACATGCCCAGCCTCAGGAGGCTTGCCCTTGAAGTTGGGCTAGCGGATCTGATTTTTTAGGGGGGGTGAGGAGCTATGTTGTCTGACGTGCCAATCCGACCTGAGCCGATCATCGTTGCCCGCGACCTGAGCAAGGTTTACCCGGTAGCCATTAAGGAAGCGGGAGTGATCGGTACATTGCGCCACTTTTTTCGCCGTACCTATCACTACATCCCAGCGGTGCAATCGATGAGCTTCCAGATTCAGCCGGGGGAGGTGGTGGGTTTTTTGGGGCCGAACGGGGCAGGCAAGACCACTACCCTCAAAATGCTGGCGGGTCTCATCTATCCTTCCGGGGGCACGCTGCAGGTGGTCGGCCATGTGCCCTACCGGCGGGAGCGGGCTTTTCTGCAGCAGATTACCCTGGTGATGGGGCAGAAGCAACAGCTTATCTGGGATCTGCCAGCAATGGACTCCCTGCGGATTAACGCCGCCGTTTATGAGATCCCGGAAAAGGAGTTTCGGGAGCGGGTGGGGGAGTTGGCGGAGCTCCTCGACCTGCAGGGCAAGCTGAAGCAGCCGGTGCGCAAGCTTTCTCTGGGGGAGCGGATGAAGGCGGAACTGCTGGCGGCCCTGATCCACCGGCCGCAGATCTTGTTCTTGGATGAGCCGACCTTGGGGTTGGATGTCAACGCTCAGGCCGCCGTGCGGCAATTTCTGCGGGATTACAACCGCCGCTACGGGGCGACAGTCTTGTTGACCAGCCACTACATGGCCGACATTACGGCGCTCTGTGAACGGGTGCTGGTGATCAGCGCCGGGCAACTCATTTACGATGGCGGCCTCGAGGAGCTGCGGCAGCGCTTTGCCCCCTATCGCGAGGTGAAGCTGGAATTGGCCCGCCCCTGCCCCCTCGCCCAATTGCAAGTCTATGGAGAGCTGCGCAGCGAGGGGGATCCCGGCAGCGGCTGTGAGGTGCGGCTGTGGGTGCGGCGGGAACACCTCACCCAAACGGTTGCCCAGCTCCTGGCAGATCTGGAGGTGCTGGACTTGACGGTAACAGACCCGCCGATTGAGGAAGTAATCAGGCGGGTGTTTGCGGAAGGGATCCCTGCGGCCGGGTCCTAGAGGGGCGCTCCTGTCGGTAGCCCATCAGATCTTCTGGGTGGCGGCCTGCCGTTGCTCAGCCGTCGAGCGGGCTGCGTGCAGAGCGGCGTAAAGCTTATTGAGGGCGTTCATGTAGGCTTGGGCCGAGGCGACGATGATGTCCGTATTCGCGGCGTGGCCAGAGAAGACGCGATCCTCGTGGCGCAGGCGGATGGTGACTTCCCCCATGGCGTCGATGCCGGCGGTAACCGACTGGACGGAAAACTCGATCAACTTGTTGGGGATGTTGACGATGCGGTTGATGGCTTTGTACACCGCGTCCACCGGGCCTGTGCCCACGGCGGCGTCCACCCGCTCTTCGCCCTCAGGGGTGATCAGGCGCACCGTGGCCGTGGGGGTCTCGTGGTTGCCGCACACCACTTGCACGTGCTCCAGACGGTAGAGATCGGGCACGGGGCGGGTCTCATCGTTGACGATTGCCTCCAGATCCAGGTCGGTGATCTCCTTCTTCTTGTCTGCCAGCTCTTTGAAGCGCAGGAAGGCTTTGTTCAGATCCTGCTCTGAGAGCTCGAAGCCCAACTCCCGGAGGCGGGTACGGAAGGCGTTGCGGCCCGAGTGTTTGCCCAGCACCAGCGTGCTCGATTGCAGGCCGATGGTCTGAGCGTCCATAATCTCGTAGGTCTGGCGGTTCTTGAGCATGCCGTCCTGGTGGATGCCCGATTCGTGGGCAAAGGCGTTGGCACCAACAATGGCCTTGTTGGGCTGAACCAACATGCCGGTGAGGTTGGAGACTAGGCGGGAGGTGCGGTAGATCTCCTGGGTTTTGATGTGGGTGAGGGGTTTTTCCGAGTCGACCGGCAGGCCAAAGTAGGGGTTGAAGTAGCTGCGGCGCACATGCAGGGCCATCACCAACTCTTCCAGCGCCGCGTTGCCGGCCCGCTCGCCGATGCCGTTGATGGTCACTTCCACTTGCCGCGCCCCCTGCTTGATGGCCTCCAGAAAGTTGGCCACCGAGACCCCCAGGTCGTCGTGGCCGTGGACGGAGATGATGGCCTGCTTGATGTTGGGCACATTCTCGCGGATGCCCTTGATCAGTTGGCCGAATTCTTCCGGCATGCTGTAGCCGACGGTGTCGGGGATGTTGATGGTTTTGGCTCCCGCCCGAATGGCTGCCTCGATCACCTGGTAGAGAAACTCCGGATCGGAACGGGTGGCGTCCATCATGGAGAACTCCACATCGTCCACGAAGGACTTGGCGTAGGCCACCATCTCCTCGGCAATTTGCAGCACTTCGGCGCGGGTCTTGCGCAACTGGTACTTGAGGTGAATGTCGGAGGTGGAGATAAAGGTGTGGATGCGGGGCTTGGCGGCGGGCTTGAGGGCTTCGGCTGCCGCTTCGATGTCGGCCTTGAGGGCGCGGGCCAGGCTGCAAATCACAGGGCCATCGGGGGTGCCCACCTGTTCGGCCACCTTCTGCACCGCCTCGAAGTCCCCGGGGCTGGCATAGGCAAACCCAGCTTCAATGATATCGACCCCCAGCCGGGCCAGTTGCCGGGCGATGGCCAGCTTTTCTTCGGTGTTGAGGGTGGCGCCGGGGCACTGCTCCCCGTCGCGCAGGGTGGTGTCGAAAATGAGCACGTGATCCAGGGCTTGGCCATCAAATGTGGAAACCGCCGCAGCATCCATAATCTTTGTCGGACAACGAGACAGTGTTCTTTATTTTGACATCTTATTCTGGCACTGCTGGATAGGGTTTTGGATCGGGTTTGGAAGAGAGCTGGCGGGCTTCTGTCGGAGCGGCTGTAGGTCTTGCCATCTTTCTCTCAGGGGCAGAAGAGGTTGTGGGAAGGCGGATCCCGAAGGCGCAAGCGAGCAGGTGTTCGTATTCTTTCTCGTCCTTGAGCAGGCGTTCCCGGCGGCCTTCTGGGGTAGTTTCGATCCATTTAAAAACGGAGCCATTGGCGGAGGCGGTGAGGGTGATCCGTCCGCTGGGGGTGGCCAGGCTGCACAGGCGCAGGCGGGTCAACCTGGATGCCGGCGACGTTTGGTGGAAGCGGCACATGGGCTCGAACTCCTGCAGTTGACGCGGGATCCGATCCAGCAGGAAGAGGGTTTTCCAGGTGCGATCCGGTCGTTCCTGTTGAACCCGCCAGTAGCGTGCGGGAGCTGCGGGCCAGGGGATGAGGCGGTAGCGCCCTTCCGCCTGGGCTTGGATGCCGGGATCCCCCAGCCGCAACGGCTCCCGAAAGGCATCTCCATAGCCCACATCCACCAGCCATCAGAACCTCCGGGGTACTCCCGCCACAGCGCAGCTTGGCGGGATGGGGGATAGGCGGTGAGACGAAGGGGTTCAATGCCCCTGAGTCTCACAATCTGGGCGTTGCCTGCTGCTCGACATACTTCTTCAACTCCTCAACGGTGACCCCACCACAAGAGGCAACAAAATAGGTCCCTGTCCAAAATACAGGCTTGCTGTAGAACCGTGCCACCTCTGTGGCGAACTCTTTGCGAATCAACCGGCTGGAGACTGTTTTCAGGTTGTTCACCAG
>NZ_AXUX01000001.1:2340235-2373175 GCF_002760475.1 Synechococcus sp. 63AY4M2
AGAGTGGATCCCCGTGGTACGTCCCAAAATTGTTGTGTTTGTGAGGAGCGTGTTCCCAAGACCTTGTCGGAACGGGTGCATGATTGCCCTCGTTGTGGGTCCTGGGACAGAGACTTGAACGCTGCTATCGAGATTTTGAAGCGTGGACTCAGGTCCCCCCGTATACGGGGGGATATAGGGGGGCGGTGGGACTGCCGCTCTCTGGCTGTGGAGGATCCTGGTTTACCAGTCCGTTGAAGCAGCAACTCCGGGAAGTGATTCTCGGAAGCTCCCGTCTACAGCCCGTCAGGGCTTAGCGGGAGAGGATGTCACGCCTCATTGCCGCAGTTCACCTGCAGGGCCAGATGGTCGCATTCGGGGCCAAAGTGGCCATCAGGCTCCGTCCGAGTAGCGTGAACGGCCCGGCTCACCTGTCCCGAGAGCAGATGGACCGAAAACCCCATCCCCTGCAGAGCAGCGGCCAGCAGGCTGTTCAGCTCAAAGCAAAAGCCGCCCCGCCGCTCTCGGACGATTTTTTGGAACAAAAAATCCCGCTCCAGGCGAATGGGGCGACCCCAGTGAATATCCAGATTTTCAAACGGCACCCGCAGCAGGTGGGCCAGGTGGATCTGGCGCAGGGTTTGCGGGGTGAGCTGGGTGGGGCCGACGTAGCCAATGCGCTCCAGGTAGGCCCTGATTTGGGCAGGCGTCAGCGGCTCTAGCATCAGCACGGGAGGCGGTTGGGTTGGCGGCAAGCGAGCATCTGGCCTACCCTAGCCTTGCTGCAGCTCCCCGGCCAGAGCCAGAAGAACAGTTTTTGGCGACGCCCCAACTCTCTCCCACCAGAGAACAAAGCAAAAAGAGAATGCTACGATAGCGGCAAGAAAAAAGAAGGCGAAGCGTTACATGGCGGAATATACTCGGTCGATTTCCTTTTACGGGCGGGAAATTGACATCAATATTGGGTTGATGGCTCCCCAGGCAGGTTGCGGAGTCTGGTTGACTTCTGGGGAAACTTCGGTCTTGGTCACGGCTACGCGACAAGCCGGTCGTGCCGGTGTCGATTTCTTGCCTTTGCTGGTGGACTATGAGGAGCGGCTCTACGCTGCCGGGCGGATCCCAGGAGGCTACTTGCGGCGGGAAGGTCGGCCACCGGAGCGGGCCACCCTGATCTCTCGTCTTATAGACCGGCCCCTGCGGCCTTTGTTCCCAGAATGGCTGCGGGACGATGTGCAAATCGTGGCCACCACCCTCTCGGTGGACGACAAGGTGCCGCCCGATGTGTTGTGTATTTTGGGGGCCTCGCTGGCCATCCACAGCGCTCGCATCCCCTTCAACGGCCCGGTGGCGGCGGTGCGGGTCGGCTTGGTTAAAGATGAGTTCATCATCAACCCCACCTATGCCGAGATCGAGGCCGGCGATCTGGATTTGGTGGTGGCTGGCTGTGCCGACGGCGTAATCATGGTGGAGGCCGGCGCCAACCAACTGCCGGAAAAGGACGTGGTCGAGGCCATTGAGTTTGGTTTCGAGGCCGTTCAAGAGCTGCTCAAGGCCCAACAGCAAGTTTTCGCCGATCTCAACATCACCCCTGTGGAGCTGCCCCCGCCCCCTCAAAATGAGGAGCTGGTTGCCTTTGTGGCAGAACACGCCCAGGAGGAGATTCGCTCCGTCCTCAGGCAGTTCCTGGATAAGACCAGCCGCGAGCAACAACTGGAGGCGATCAAGGCCAAGCTAGAGGCCCAGATCCAGGCACGGCCAGAGGGGGATCCCTTGCGGCTGTATCTGCTGGAAAATCCCAAGGAATTGGACAACCAGTTCAAGGCTTTGACCAAGAAGCTGATGCGCCAGCAGATCTTGCAGGAGGGGGTGCGGGTGGATGGGCGCAAGCTGGACGAGGTGCGACCAGTCTCTTGTCGGGTGGGCTTGATCCCACGGGTACACGGCAGCGCTCTGTTCAACCGCGGCCTCACCCAAGTCCTTTCCATCACCACCCTCGGCACCCCTGGTGATGCCCAGGAGCTGGACGATCTGCACCCAGTGGACGAGAAGCGTTACATGCACCACTATAACTTCCCCGGCTTTTCCGTGGGAGAAGTGCGGCCCTCGCGCTCGCCGGGACGGCGGGAGATCGGCCATGGGGCGCTGGCGGAGCGGGCCTTGGTGCCGGTGCTGCCCAAGGAGGAGGAGTTTCCCTACGTGGTGCGGGTGGTCTCAGAGGTGCTCTCCTCCAATGGCTCCACCTCGATGGCCTCAGTCTGTGGCTCTACCCTGTCTTTGATGGATGCCGGGGTGCCGATCAAAGCGCCGGTCAGCGGCGTAGCCATGGGCTTAATTAAGGAAGGGGACGAGGTGCGCATCCTCACCGACATCCAGGGCATCGAGGACTTTTTGGGGGATATGGACTTCAAGGTGGCCGGCACGCGGGCCGGGATCACCGCTTTGCAGATGGACATGAAAATTACCGGCATCACCGTGGATGTGGTGGAGAAAGCCCTCCTGCAGGCCAAGGCCGGGCGGGACTACATCCTTGACAAAATGCTGGAGGTTCTCCCGGCGCCTCGGCCCCAGTTGGCCAAAACAGCCCCTCGTCTGCTCACGTTCAAGGTGGATCCGGAAGATATCGGCAAGATCATCGGCCCTGGCGGCAAGATGGTGCGCAGCATCACCGAAGCGACAGGAGCCAAGGTGGACATCAGCGACGATGGCACGATCACCGTGTCCTCCTCGGTGGGCGGCCAGGCAGAAGCGGCTCGGGCGATGATCGAAAACCTGGTGCGGCGGGTGGAAGAGGGGCAGGTGTACCTGGGCAAGGTGACCCGCATCATTCCTATCGGCGCCTTTGTGGAGTTCTTGCCGGGCAAAGAGGGCATGATCCACATCTCGCAACTGGCGGAGTACCGCGTCAGCAGGGTGGAGGATGAAATTGCCGTAGCAGATGAGGTGGTGGTCAAGGTGCGCAGCATCGACCACAAGGGCCGCGTTAACCTCACCCGTCTCGGCATTAGTCCTGAGGAGGCGGCGCGGGTGCGCAACCATCACCCCTGAAGCTGCGGTTTTTCCCCAGCAACTGGGTGGGCAGGGATCCCCTCGCCAGCCGTTGTCAGCGGCCAAGATGGCAGAGGAGGCGCTCTTCAACCTGTTGGCCTCAACATGCCGAATCTCGCTTCTCCCCTTCTTGCTGGCCAAGAGCGTGGCCCTCAGAGGCGACTGTCTCCCTCCCGGCGGCGACTGGGCTGGGCCTTGGCTTGGGGCCTGGGGTGGGCCACCTTGCTCAACCTTTCTGCCCAGCACCCTTTGTTGCTGCGGCTGGAGAGCGACGCCCAGGAATGGCTCTATGCTTGGCGCGGCCCTCAGCAACCTTCCCCGGAGGTGGTGATCCTCGGCATCGATGGCCGCATTGATGGGCAGGGAGAAAGTGGTGATGGCCAGCATAATGTTGACTTTCTCTTGGAACGGGCTAACTACGCCGGCCTGACCTTGCGCCTTCTGGAAGAGGCCGAAGCCAGGGTGGTGGTGCTGAACCTGCCCAGCAGCTTTGTGGTGCCGCAGAATCTGGGCAACGAGAACCTAGATGCTCCCCTGCGTCAGGTGGTGCAGCGCTACCCGGATCGCTTGGTTTTGGCCACCCGCAGCAGCGAGAGCTTTGGACGCTCCGAGATCAACATCTACAACCACTTCTTGCCTTTTTCGTCCTTGCGCCTTGAGTATTTGGTGCCGCCAGAGCATGTTCAGGGGGTGGTGCAACACCGAGTCGACAGAACCGGGATCCTACGCCAGGCCCAGTTGCGGGGGCTCTACCTACGCCGCGACAGCCAGGAGGAGCAGATGTTCGCCTCGGTGGAGGCTCTGGCTTTTGCCAAGTACGACCCGGAGAAGGCTAGCCGCTGGTTTCGCAAGCGGGGCTTACAGCCGTTTCAGTTCAATCCCCTTGGCTCTCAGCACAGCATCCCCATCATCCCCATCGAACGGGTCTGTCCGCCGCTGATCTCCCAGACGGGATCCGGCTCCCCGACGCTCAGCCCCGGCCAAGCCTGCCGCGGCCAAGAAGGGATCCCGCCCCTCGACCCCAAAGTTGCCGACCAACTGCGAGACAAAATTGTCCTGGTCGGCTTTGTGGGCGGCTACCCGGAGACCTTCCCGGTGCGGACGGCGGATGGATCCCAGATTGCGGCAGTCGAGCTGCAGGCGCAAATCCTCTCGAGCCTGCTCACCGGAGAGGTGTACCGATCCCTGCCGGCAGGGCTAGCGGCGGGAGTTGTCTTCCTGCTGGGGGCGGGAACGGGCCTGATCTGGGTGCTCTATCGCCCCTCCCCGCGACGGAATTGCTGGGACTGGAAACAACAGCGCTCTCTCCTCTGGCCAGTGGTGGGGCTGGTTGCTTATGAAGGGTGGGCCGTGACCCAATTTTTGCTGTGGCGTTGGATTTGGCCGCTGACCTTGCCGGCTTTGGCCGTCGGTCTAACGGGGGTGAGCCTGCTTCTGACCTTGGTAATCTTGGAGAACCAGGAGCGGCTCTTGGCCCAGCAACAGGAACTGGAGCGCCTGCGCCGGGCCGAACAAGAGGCTGCTATCGACCAAGCCCGCAAGCTGCTCTACCGCATTGCCACCGACATTCACGATCGCGAGCTGCAGGAGCTGAAGGTGGTGATGGACGAGCTGGAGAGCTTGCAATGGCAACAGCAGCAGGGTAAGGATCCCGATCCTGCCATTTACGATCGTCTGCTGGAACAACTGGAAAGGATCGGGCGAGGCATTCGCGAGCAGCTTAACGATGTGCGCACCCTGGCCACCAAGCTGCGCATTTCCCCCAGCTTGCGGGAGGGCTTGCACCGGGGCATCGACACCTATCTGGACGAGCTGATTCGGACGGGCAGCCTGACCTTGCCTGTGGAGCGCCACCTACAACCTCTGGAGGAGCCCAATACCGGCGAGTGGTTCGACCAACGGGAGGACATCTTGCGCTTTTTGCGAGAGGCCATCGGCAATGTCATCGCCCATGTGCAACCTCCCAAGGGCAACGCCTCCTTCGTCAAGGTGTCCTTGGTGCAAAAGGAGCGCCACTGCTGCTTGTCGGTCATCAATGACGGCGTAGAATACGCCCCCAGCCCCGGTGGCGGCTATGGCAGCAAAGCCATGAATACCATTGCCCGCTACCTGCCCAAGGGCTCCTGGCATCGCACCCACACTCCGGAAGGCCATACCTACGTCGAGCTGCACTGGGAGATGCCGCTCTAAAAGACTTAGACAACAGCGGGCAAAAGGGAACTTTTGTCTGTGCTTCAGCGACTCCTACCTAGCTGGTCGCCCAGCCCCGGCAGACCCCAGGCGTAACTTCCCCCAGAGCTTGAGGTACAGCCTGCTAAAGAATCAAGAGGTACAGTAGCAACACTTAGCAAACCCACTTCGGAAGCGGATAGAGGTCTTACCTGCCTGATAAGCTGTCACAACTCTTTGCCGTCAATCCAAAGAATGGGTTGGCATCCCCTCCTCTCCTGCCTCTTGAATACCTGTACCCTATTTTTAACAGGCTGTAGCATCGATGCTCTTGCGAGGGAGCTCAAAGGGGGAAAGTGACTGGAGAGGGTATCTGTTGGATAATGCCCAGATTCCTCGGAAGAGGGCGTGGGGCAGTTTACGCTTTGATGGGCACTTTCTTCTCCAGCCACTGGGCCACTTGATCGGCCAGATCAACCCCTTCTAACTGGCAGATCTCCCGCAGCATAGTTGGGCTGGTGACGTTAATCTCTGTCAGCCGTTCCCCGATGACATCAATTCCAACAAAATAGAGTTTCTCCTGCCGCAGCACTGGCGCCAAAGCCGCGCAGAGGGCCCGTTCTTTTTCAGCAATCTCGGTTTTCTCCACCCGACCCCCAGCGGCCACATTGCCACGGAAATCCCCCTCCCCAGGGATGCGATTGACGGCGCCCAAAGGCTCGCCCTCCAGCAGCAAAATGCGCTTATCTCCCGCTGCTGCCTGCGGCAAATACTCTTGCACCATCACGGGCAGCCGGCCAAACTGAGTGCTCAGCTCGATCAAGGAATTGAGGTTTGGATCGCCGGCATTGACCCGCAGGATCCCTTCCCCACCCTTGCCGCCCAGGGGCTTGAGCACCGCCTGCCCCACCTGCTCGACGAATTGGCGGAGCAAGGCCTTGCTGCTGCTGACGCAGGTACGCGGGATCCACTCTTTAAACCGCAAAGCATAGAGCTTTTCGTTGGCGGAGCGGATCCCGGCAGGATGGTTGAGCACTAGGGTGCGGCGGGGGGAGAGATGATCCAGAAGGTAGGTGGCGTAGAGATAGGCCGCGTCCACCGGCGGATCCTTGCGCATCCATACGGCTTGCATCTGGCTCAAGGGCAACAAACGCCGTTCTTTGACTTCGTACCAGGGATCCGCTCCTAGATCCAACACAATCTCCTCAACGGATCCCCAGGTTTCCCCTTGATCCCAGTAGAGGTCGGCCAATCCAAGGCAAAAAATGCGGTGGCCTCGTTTCTGCAGCGCCTCCATTAGGGCAACGCTGGTGTCGTGGCCCACCTGCAACTGAGACAACGGATCGACAATGAAAGCTACCTGCATGAATGGTTTGAGCAACGAAAAGCTGCCCTGAGTATGCAACAAATTGGAGCGGATTGCTCCGGGCAGGAAGTTAAACCGATGCAGAGCCGTCTTTAACATCCCCTTAACCCTGACCAGCGAAGCAAACGTTAGCTTAGTTAGATGAGATCCCTGTTAGACCTCAGTGTTTCGGCCAGGTTGACCAGGTTTCTGGCTCGCCTGTGAGGAATGGTCTGTCTGTGAGTGTTCCTTCTCCCCAACCCTCCGAGCCGGTTCGCATTGAAACCACGCGGGACTTGCTAGCAGCCCTGCGAGAAGGGCGCTCCCTGCTGGGTGCCAACCTCGAAGGCGCCTACCTCTCGCGGGGCCTGTTCGACCGCATCCAGATGCCCAAGGCCAACTTGACGCGGGCCAACCTGCGCTCGCTCAGTATGCAGCAGGCAGATCTGCGGTTATGCAACTTTCGCCGTGCCGAGCTGGAGCGGGCCAACTTCGCTGCCTCCGATCTCCGGGGATCCAGCTTCAGTCAAGCCCTGGGAGACTACAGCAACTTCACCGCTGCCAAGCTGGACAAAAGCAGCTTTCAGGGGGGACACTTCAGCCATTCCATCTTTCGCGAGGCCAGCTTGGTGGCTGCCAACCTAACGGAAGGCAACTTTTTTGCCGCCGACTTTCGCCAAGCCAACCTCTTTCGCTGCAACCTCTCCCAGGCCATCCTATCCAGTTGCCAGTTGCAGAATGCCAACTTTGACCAAGCCCTCCTGGTGGGGGCCAACCTCCAAGAGGCCCAAATTGAAGGGGCCAGCTTTGTCGGCGCCGACTTTACCGACGCCAAGCTCTCGGACGAAATGCGCAAGTTCTTGCTCGAACGCGCGAGCGGCACCAACGAGCTTACTCAGCGGGACACCCTCAACACTCTGCTGGCGGGGCTCCAGCCCAAGTCACGCAAACTGTTTGGATTGCTGTGAACTGTAGCCAGGGCCACTCTTGCGCCAGCCCCAGCAGATCGGTTTTCAAGAGGTCAAGGCAGCGGATGATCCCTCAAAATTGGTTGAGGTCGATTCCAGCTTCGCGGGCCATGGCCCCTATCCCTTTGGCCTTGAGGGTTTTCAGTGCCTTGGTGGAAAGGCGCAAACGAACAAACCGCTTGCCCTCCTCCCACCAGATGCGTTTCCACTGCAGGTTAACCTCCTGCAGACGCTTGGTACGCCGGTGGGAGTGGGAGATGGCGAAAGCGTTGTTGCGTTTTTTGTTGGTCAGTTGGCAGCGACGTGCCATGAGATCCAAGGGAACTCAGCTTCGCTATTCTATGGCCTCTTTTTGTCGAGCAGCAAGCTGCAGCTGAGCTTGCAACTGGGCTAGCTCTGTCCTCAATTGGTCAAAGGTTTGTTGGCAATGGTTGACGCTTCTCAGGGGCAGCTCTTCGTTTTTGGCGATGCAGGTGACCTGTACAGATCCGTCAGCGGCTTGGCGGGTGCGATCCACAAACACCTCTACCGTCACCAGTTTGGCGTAGGGATTTTTTCCAGGCGGCTCGCCGGCCACCCAGTAGTCAGGGCTGTTGTGTAGGACAGTAAGCTGGCAACGCTCCAAGACAGCGCGAATCGCTTCGCTTAACTGCTCGGCTGAGCCCATGAGCTGGGTAACGCAGGAGTATCGAGCCATCGGAGAAGCAAGTCACCACGGTTATCCTACCACCAAGTTTTCGGCTCCTGCAGCCAAAGGCGGGCGAGCAAAATTGCGTTTAAGAGTACTTCGCACCGGCTCGGCCAACCCTGCTGTGGGGGAGTAATTGCGTTAAAACATAAGGACATAAAGAGTGCCTTTCGGCTCTTTCCCCAGGAGAGTTGTGATGTCTAGGGTCTCCTGTTTAGCCCGTTCTCTCTTGTTGCTGGGATCCCTGGCTCTGGGTTGGATAGACCTGTCTTCTGCCCAAGCGCAGCCCTTTCAAGCAGGCGATCTGGATGGGGATGGTCGTTTGACGGTGCAGGATCTCAACCTGTTGGGGGCCTATTTGCGGGGAGAACGGGAGTTGACCGACGACCAGATCCGGGCTGCCGATGTCGATCAGGATGGGCGGATTACAGAAGCCGATTGGCAGGTGTTGCAGCAGCGCATTCAGGCGGCCACAGATGCACCCACCGGCCAGGTGCAGTTGGACTCGGCCTACTCTGGGCAGGTGGTGGATCGCCTGACAGGGCAGCCTTTGGCCGGGGTGGAGGTGGCCATTCCGGGGGCAGGGATTTCGGTGCGCACCGATGCCCAAGGGCGGTTTCGCCTGCCGGGGCCGCTGCCGGCAGAAGAAATTTTGGTGGCGCGGCTGGAGAACTATTTGCCCTATTCCCAGAGCACAGGCAACGGACAGACCGGCGGGGATCGGCCTTGGCAGTTGCAGTTGGAGCGCTGGGATCCCAACGCCACGCTGGTGCTGGAGGCCAATGTCATCCGCCTGGGCGATAACCAATATTCTCCAAAGTCGGCGGCTGCCGGGCAATTTCTGGCGCCTGCCCAAGGGGTGGAGATGACCCGCTCCTTCAGCCTAGACCGCCTGCCGCCTCGCCCACCGGTTTTGCGGCTTGGATCCCTGATTGGGTTGGATACTGCCGCTGCCTATCGGGCCGGCCAGTCCCGCATTCCCGGCGCCAATATGTCTCCCATGCGAGTGCTTTTAAACGGAGTGGAGGTGGAGCAAATCCACTTGGGGGGAGACGACCTGCGCATCCCTCTGCCACTAGAGCATCTGCGCCTGGGGCTGAATACGGTTACCTTGCGCACTGGCAAAACGGTGATCCAGCCTGGCAGGATCGCCGGCGGATCCCGGATCAGTATCCCTCTTTTGGGTGGATCCCTGGATATCTTTGTGCCGCTGGGGACTGACACAATCGGCCAGGACGGTGGGGCTTGGGTGGACTATGACGATGTGCAGTTGGCCAATGTCACGATCGAGATCCCCAACTAAATGCCCAGGCTAACTTGCGCTGGCTAGGCCGCGGGGATTTTGTTGCTCAGAAGCTTGCCCGAAGCCTTTTCGACAGGCCTACTGGGCCCTGACGTGTTGACTTTGCGCAGCTTGGTCTTCGGTTTAGTAAACCTGTTTTTAAATTGTTATCCTGCTGGATGGAAAGCGACTGTGGAGCTTATTTCTAAAGCCGTTCCCAGAGGAGTGGAAAGCTCGAATTACTGAAAGTGTGCGGCGGAATTTTTGGGATTTTTCTGGGGTTGAGCCGTGTTGTCGTTTTTCTTCGCTATTTCAGCTTTTCCAGTGTTTTTAGTACTTCGGATCCCTTCAGCTCTAACCTCATCGATGATTACAGGTTTATTTGATTTAATTCCAGGTATTGGAGCCACTATTGGGACTAGCCTAATTGCTCATATTGTCTTATCACAGAGCGTATGGCTCTCTATCCAGTAATTTGTATCTCCCTACAACAAGTAGAAGAGAGCTTACTCCTGCTTCGCGTGATGCAGGGATCCGTCAATATCAACCCTGTGATCATGTTTTTCTCTTTGTTTGTGAGCGGTACTGTGGCCGGCTTGTTGGCGGTGTTCTTGGCCATTCCGGTGACGTGAGTGTTGATCAACTTACTTGAGTAAAAGGGCATCCAAAACGGTGATCTCCGCTTCCAGATTGCCCTTCAGGTTTTCCTCTACACCACCGGGGATCAGGAGCTGTTTTACCAGCGCTACGGCCAGGCCACCCAGGAAACGGTGATCCAGTTTCTGGCTTTTGATAGGGTTGGCTTGCTAAGTGTTGCTACTGTACCCCTTAATTAGGCTGTAGCACTGGGTTGAACAGCTTGGCTCTATCCTCTGATCTACTGCTCCACATGTTCTTTTAGGGCAGTCCATCTTTTACTTCCGTGTCTTGAAAACTGTTGGTCTTAGGTTTTCTCGGCTCAGCCAGCGATAAACCGTTAACGACTGACTTCGTAAATCTATGCGGCTATTGTCGGGCTGTCCCCTTCCTTAACATACCCTACAACTCTCTCCTAAGTCTGGGCTGTGGCTCGTGGAGTTGCCTCTTGGAGTCTGCTCCATGCCATCTTATCTCTAACAGCGTTCCACCCTCAGCCAAATTGGCTATAGCAAGTCAGGGTCAGCCCTATCCCACCTTTTTTATGAAGCCGATAAAAAAAGCCCCATAAAGGGGCTTGTCGCTCAGCGACTTATAAAACTCTAGAGCAATATAGGGAAGCGCTCCATTGAATCTGTTGCTTTAAACACCGTTTTGATCACAGTTACTAGAATCTCAGAAAAAAGGCCAAACTGCGGCAGATATCATTTTTTTTTTAGATTTTCGGGAGGCTGGCCCTACACCGATCGGGCTGCTGTTGGGCAAGCCCTAGCTTGAGGACGACTTGGGATCCGCTGTCTCCCGCCCCAGCCAGCGCCAAGTGGTGGGCAGCAGGGCTGCTGCTAGCACACACTTCAGCAGATCGCCGGGGATAAAGGGGAACACGCCTTTGGTGAGCACGGCCAAGACGGAAGTGGGGCCGACATTCTCGTTCAGCCACACCCCCAGCCAGGTGGCTCCCAAGACGTAGATCAAAACCGAGCAGGAGAGCATGGACGCGGCCATCTTCCAAGGGCTGCGATCCACCCCCCAGCGCTCCACAAACCAGCCCATCAGCCCTGCGGCCAGGGGAAAGGCCAGCAAGTAGCCCCCTGTCGGTCCGGTTAGGTGGCTGAGCCCGGAGCCGCCGCCGTTGAAGAAGGGCAACCCCAAAAGCCCCTCCAGCAGGTACAGCAGCAAGGCGAGAAAGCCCAACCTCGACCCAAAGCCTGCCCCCACCAGCATCACGCCGAAGGTTTGTCCGGTGATGGGTACTGGCGTAAAGGGCAAAGGGATCCGCACCTGCGCCAGGGCCGCTACCAACAAACTTCCCCCCAACACCAGCATGGAATCCCGAACCCAGGAAGGACGGGTCAGAAGGGTTTGCGCCAAAGGTGTGTGAACAAAAGTAGCAGTCATAGGATATTTGGGGCGCTGAGATACAAGAGATAACAGCTCTTTTCCGAGATCCCCTGACCCATCCCAAAAGCTTTTGGCCAGAGGCTGCAACTAACCGGCAAAGGGCCTTATCTGGGTAGTGTATCGCAACCGGAGGATTCTGTACCTATGCACTACCTTGCTTGGCCGCGGCCATTTGTCTGGCGCATCCACTGAATCCGCAGAAGGGTGAGGCAAAAGATGAACCACAAAGCCCCCAGGCTATACCCCGCCAGCAGATCGCTGGGCCAATTCAACCCCCAGTCGGCCCGGCTGAAACCGATGAAGAATAGGATCCCCAGCACTCCTCCAGCGAACCAGCGCCGCTGAGCAGGATAATAGCTTGCCACCAGATAGCCCAAAAGGCCGTAGATTACCGTTGCTGCGATGACCTGTCCACTCCGACAGGATGGGATCCCAAAGATCTGGGCGGGGGCGAGAAAAGGTAGGCTGCAGGATCCCGGCGATCACGGCAGCTCCTAAGGCTGCAACCAACAGTCCCCAAGCCGTCCGTCTTTGTTGGCTGCGCCAGAGCAAAACCCATCCCCAGGCGGTCAAACCCACCAGCCCAATCGGATGCCCTAACCCCCACCCCACCCAAGCCAAGGGATCCAGCCAAGGGCTGGCCCGCTGCAGCCATTGCAAAATCCATGCATCGATGGCTTGACTGGAGGGCGCCAGTCCTTGCAAAGCCAGAGTCAGTCCCCAGAGGACCAGAGCTGAGCCGAGGATCCCGCCCAGGCCCACGGTTGCGCTCAGCAGGGTCAGGCTCGGCGAAACCCGTCTCACCCAGAAGATGGCGAGCTTTTCGGCGGAGTTGGGTTTCCGCACAGGCGGCGCGATGCACCTCGATCTGGACGGGGGTTGTGCCCACCACTTCTCCGTCGACAACCACCTTCTGGGGTGGGTTCGTCTCAACCCAGATGCGGGAAGCTTTGAAGGTGAGGATCCCTTTCAGCTAGAAACCGCAGGAGCCCCGCCCCCCTGCCCCCGTATACGGGGGGTTGGAGCGTGGCCAGGATCTCGGCAAGTTGCACCGGTAAGGGATCAGCTCTTGTTATTCTTCTTCTTCTTGTTCGGGTCGTCGGGATGCTGGCGATCTTCTTCGAGGAACATCAAACTGTGAAGACGAGCTGAGCGGTAGTCGGAGAGGCGCATCGCAAGGGAAGCCCAGGCTAATTTGCTGCCCAAGCCGGACTTCTGGTACAACAGGGAGGCGACGGGAGCGACGCCGACGGCCTTGGCATCGCGGATGGCAGCCAGATCGGCGCTCAAGAAAACAAACTGCCAGCCGTCTTTCTCTGTTTTTTCTTTGATCATCTTCTCGACTTGCTCTTTGCGGAACTCGCGGCTGGCGTTCTCTTGGCCATCGGTTACCACCACCATAACCACCCTCGCAGGGCGATCTGCTTCAGCGAGTTGGCTGAGGCCGCTTTCCAAGTCGGTGATGCCGCGACCCATGGCATCTAGCAAAGGGGTAGAGGCCCGCGGCACATAGGTCTCGCGGGTTAGCTCGGGAACTTCGGCGATGGGCTTGAAACGGTGGATAACTTCGTAGGGATCCTGCGAGTCAAACTGAACCAAAGTGAGGGTGGCAAACCCTGGCTCTGCCCTCTGCTATGGTCACCGGCCTCCTGTAGGAAATCTAACTTGGGACTTCTGCCAGCGACCCGTTTGTGAAGGATTCTGTGCAACTATTTGCAAAGGTTATCAGCTTGATGGGCTTTGATAAATCCTTGTCGGCGCAGAGCCCTGAGAGAGTATCTTGAAGCGTCAAACGGCAGTGAAACCGCTCATTGCGCGGATCCCTGCCTTCCCTTTCCCGGGGAGAGAGGAACTGGGAGACGGTCTCAAACTTGTCTGAAATGACCGCAAAACCCTCTAAAAGCCCAGCCCATCTGCTCCTGAGGTCACCGTGCCTTTTTCTGGGTCTAGGGTGACGATGGCGCCGTCGCGGATGAGGCGCGTAGCATCCTTAACTCCCACCAGCACCGGCACCCCTAACCGCAGACCGATCACCGCCGCATGGGAGGAGGCCCCATCTTCTTCGGTGATCACCCCGGCCGCCTGTTTGATCGCCTCCACATAGTTGGCATCGGTAGCGCGAGCAACCAGGATGTCGCCGGCAGTGATCTTGCTGGCATCGAGGCTAGATCTGAGGATGCGGGCCGGGCCGCTGACAGTGCCTTTGCCAAACCCTCTGCCTTTGGCCACCACTGCCTTGACTACCTCTACCTTAATCAGATCGGTGGAGCCGGATACGCCTGGCAAAGTGCCGGCGCTGAGCACCACCAAGTCGCCATCCTTAAGCAAGCCTTCTTCCTGAGCCACGTTGATGGCGGCCTGAAAGGTCTGGCGGGTGGTAGGCAAATCCATGACCAACAAGGGCCGTACCCCCCACACCAACTGCAGTTGCCGCGCCACCTCTACATGAGGAGTTACAGCCAAGATCGGGGTGCGCGGGCGAAACCGGGAGACATTGCGAGCCGTAGCCCCGGTTTTGGTCAGGGTCATCACCGCCACCGCATCCAACTCCTGGGCAATCTCCCCTACGGCGCGGCTGATTGAGTCGGTGACCAGGGTTTTGGGCCGGGGCGAGCCATTGCCACCGGGGCTGCCGTTATTTTGACTCAGCTCCTGCAGGGTGAGGGTGCGCAGGTGTTGGCGGCGATCGACATAGATCGGGCTGAAGTAATCCCGTTCGATGCGCACAGCAATGCGGGCCATGGTCGCCACCGCCTCGACGGGATATTTGCCTACCGCCGTCTCGTTGGAGAGCATGACGGCATCGGTGCCGTCCAAAATAGCATTGGCCACATCCGAGATCTCGGCCCGAGTGGGACGAGGGCTGTGGGCCATGCTGTCCAGCATTTGGGTAGCGGTGATCACCGGGATCCCCAGGCAGTTGGCCATGGCAATGATCCGCTTCTGCAAAATCGGCACCTCTTCCGCCGGCAGCTCTACGCCCAGATCTCCCCGCGCCACCATTACCCCGTCGCTGAGGGCCAGGATCTGGGGCAGTTGTTGGATGGCCTCGTGTTTTTCGATCTTGACAATGATAGGAACCCGCTTGCCGACAGCGGCCATCAGTTCCCGCAGCTCCAGCACATCCGAGGGATCCCGCACAAAGCTGAGGGCCACCCAGTCCACCCCTTGGTTGAGGCCGAAGTAGAGGTCTTCTTTGTCTTTTTCGGTAACGGCGCGGATGCTGAGGCGCACGCCGGGGAAGTTCACCCCCTTGTTGTCGGAGAGGGTGCCGCCGACAATGGTGCGGCAGAAGAGCTCCCCCGCCTCGGGATCCACCGCCTCCACCCGCATCTCCACCCGACCGTCGTCGAGGAGGATCGTCGCCCCTTCCGGCACCTCTTGGGCTAGCTTGTCGTAGGTGACCCAACTGCGCTCCTGGGATCCCAAAATGGGCTTGCTGGTCAACACGAAGGGATCCCCGCTCCTAAGGGTGATCGAGCCTTCGGCGAACTTGCCGAGGCGAATTTTGGGCCCCTGCAGGTCTTGCAAAATGGCGACCTGGATGCCGAGGTCCATAGCGGTTTGGCGGATGAGGCGGATGTTGCGGCGGTGCAGGTCGTGATCCCCATGGGAGAAGTTGAGGCGAAGGGTGGTTGCCCCTTGCAGGATCATTTCCCTTAGGATGGCGGGGTTGGAGCTGGCAGGGCCGATAGTGGCAACAATTTTGGTGCGTCGAAAAGACTCGCTCGAATGCATGGCAATCTTTACCAAGGGAGAGCAGCCCAGATTGTTTCCCCACACAGGGATCCCCTTGATACGATAACCCGTTTTGACACTTCCGGCCTTAAGTGGCGGGGATTTTCAAGCAGCCCGGAAACAGACTCTTAAAGGCGTTGTCAAAGCGCCTCTGCTGACTTTCCACAGACAAAGTCCAAAGGTTGCCGTTACTTCGTATTCGTCGCCGCATGGGCGTCGGCGTTGATGAGCTAACCCTCTGGGGTTCTAAACAGCTCACACTTACCTGCTTTTTCCAGCCTTTTTTACCGCTTCTAGGCAGAAAATGCCATCTTGGGCCTCGACTGGAATGTGTCGCTGCGCATCCGCGGAGAGCAGATCCTCCTCGTGGAGACGGGTGGCAGCATCAACTGGATTTCCCTGCCTCAGTCGCTCACCAGCCGCTGCCGAGAGTGCTGGCGATCGTGCCAAGTGAGAGAAACGGTCTCCATCTGGCCAGGGATCCCACCTGGCGGCTCAACCAGCAGCTCCGTTACTGCAATAACCGCCGGCTCCTCGCCCAAAGCGTGTCGGCCTTCGCTCATCTCAGAGACTCCAGATATTGGCTGAGGTCTTCTTGCAGGCGGGAGAACTCCACTTCAATAGAAAGGCGCAATGCCCCTGTTTTCAACATTACTAACACCTTGGCGGCGTGGGGGCCGGGCCAGATATTGGGATTGCAGAACATCTCCAGGTACAAGTTTGGGGCGGCATGGTGAAACTCAATCGGCGCCTGGGGCTGGCGTTGGGGGCCGCTTGCCCCCACTTTGAGCCGCTCCACAAGGGTTTGCAAAGCCCTGTGCCACTCCCGCGCCCCCTCTGCCGAAAGCGGGAAGCTGGCCGACCCGGTTGCGAAGTTGAGGGCAAACTGAGGAGAATAGGTAGTCATAGAAGCCCGTACCTTCGGCAAGCATTCTCTGGAGGGCAGCGTTGGACAATAACAGTATCTTACGTCAGCTCTTACTAATGGGCGTGGGCACCACCGCTCTGCTCGCGGAGCAGTTGAAAAAGGCTGCTGACGAGCTGGTGCAGAAAGGTCAGCTCAAGCCAGAAGAGGCCTCCAACGTCATCAACAACCTGCTCAACCAGGTGAAATCCGAGCAGAGCAACCTGGAGTCTTACGTGCAGCGGCAGGTGCGCAACGTCCTGCAGGATTTGGGTGTTCCTCGCCAATCGGAAATGGACGAGCTGCGCGGGCGGCTGGATCGGCTGGAGCGGCAGGTGCGCAACCTGGAAAACCAAGTTTACCGCCGCTAGCCGAGCTGGATGGTTCGTTTCTGGCGCTTGGCTTGCCCCCTCGGCCAAGCAGAGTTGGGCAAGGGATCCCAGGCTATACCCTGCAAAACTCTGAAGCCAATTCCCAGCTTTTGAGTCCAGAAGGTCACTGCAATTCCCATGCCAAGCGAAGTTTTGACCATCACGGGCCGCGGGATCCCGCTGGTGGGCAACGACATCGACACTGACCGGATTATCCCGGCCCGTTTCTTGAAGTGCGTTACCTTTGAGGGCTTGGGCCAGCATGTATTTGCCGACGACCGGGCCCAGAATCCCGGCCAGCATCCCTTTGACCTGCCTCAGTACCAGGGGGCAGAGATCTTGCTGGTCAACGCCAACTTTGGCTGTGGCTCCAGCCGGGAGCACGCCCCCCAAGCCCTGGCCAAGTGGGGGATCCGCGCCCTCGTCGGCGAAAGCTTTGCCGAGATCTTTTTCGGCAACTGCCTGGCCTTGGGGATCCCCTGCGTCACGGCGCCCGCCAGCGTGATCCAAACCCTGCAAGGGGCGGTGGCCGAGAATCCACAGCTCCGGTTGACGCTGGATGTGCTCAACAAACAGGTGTGCTGGGAGGATAGAACCGCTGCTGTCGAGATCCCACAGGGGGCCTGGCAGATGCTGGTGCAGGGGACGTGGGATGCCACCGGACAATTGCTGGCCGCCCGGGAGCGGATTCAAGAGGTAGCTGCTTCCTTGCCCTATTTGCGATGGCAGCGGGTCAGGTGAGCAGGTTTCTTCCCCCCACTACTCACCTGTGGCTGGGCAGCGCCGACCCCGATTTTCTGGATCTGGCGAGGCGGGAAATTGCGGCAGCGGATCCCGAGGCCGTCTTTCAGCCTTTGCCGGAGGCACCTGGCCTAGTGCGGGTGTGCAGCCAGCGCTCGTTTGCCGACCTTGCCCAGGCCTGGCAGGCTAACCCGCCCATTTTTTTGCGCCACATCTGCCCCATCCACCAAGAGCGACAGCTCGACGAGATCTCCCTGCTGCGCCTCGATCAAAACCTCTTGGCGGCCATCGACCCTGCCCTCAGCTTTTCGGTACAGACGCGCCGGTTTGGCAAGCTCAACGTCAAGCCCTTCCAGGTTAACGCAGCCCTGGCCGAACAGGTGATGGCGACGGTGGGATCCCCTCTGCAGGTCAAGGATCCCCAGCAGGTGATCTCGGTGGTGCTCCTGGCCAGCTCGACAGGGCTCCGGGCTTGGCTAGGCCTGTCGCTGGCGGCGCAAAACCTCTCCACCTGGGCCGGCGGCGTCCACCGCTTTCGCCGCGATCCCGACCAGATCAGCCGAGCGGAGTTTAAGCTGCTGGAGGCCATCCAGGTGTTTCGCGTCCCTTTGCAACCAGGGGGACGGGCCTTGGATCTGGGGGCGGCGCCGGGGGGCTGGTCGCGCATTTTGCGCCTGCATGGCCAGCAGGTGACGGCTGTGGATCCGGCGGAGCTGGACGAGCGCCTCCGCCACGATGCCGGCATTTGTCACCATCGCCTCAGCGCCCAAGCCTATCTGGCCCGCTGTCCAGGTCAGTTTCACCTCATCCTCAACGACATGCGCATGGATGGCCGTGCCTCTGCCCATCTGATGGCGGCTTTTGCCCCTCATCTGGAGCCGCAGGGGGCAGCCGTGATGACCCTAAAGCTCCCCCACCAGCATCGCCTGCGGGTGCTCCGCCAGACCCTAGACATCTTGGGCAGCGCCTTCCCGGTGGTGAGGGCGCGCCACCTGTTTCACAACCGCAGCGAAATTACCCTCTACCTGCAAAAAGGGATCCCGGCCCCTCACTCTTCCACCACCTGAATTTCCCGGCGCAGCACCTTCTCGCGAATGGACTCCAGCAAGCTCATCTCTTCCGGGGAGATTTTGCCATCGGCCCGGATGGCGGCGATGATTTGATCCACCTCGCTGCGGGTTAACTTCTTATCTTCCAGGGCTTGCTCCACCAGCACCTGCAGTTGGGAAAACTCCATAAAACCACTGCTCCTCTGGGCTTAACCGGTCTTCTCACTTCATCCAGGCTATCTGCGCCCATTCCGATCCCCGGCAGGCGCAAGATTCTCTTCAGGTCAGGTATTCTGAAGAAAATGTAAAAGCCTAGGAGAAAACGACCTCATGGCTGGCCCAACTCTCAAGAGCACTGAGCACGACTGCGCCACTCTTTGCCGAGATGGCTGTGTCTTGGGCGACGCCTGCCCCCACCGAGAGGCGGCTCGTCAAGCAGTGGCCTTCGTCATGAACACCGACTGGGAGACGCTGATGCGGATCGCCGAATCCAGGAACCTACCCAAGGATCCCCCCCAAGCAGAGGTGGATCCCCTGCAGTTTTTGGAGAACTACCGCCTGGGCGGCTAGCTAACAGCTCGGCAACAAATCCCAGTGCAGAATCCAGGTGCTTTGAGCCATACTAATTAAATGGGGTCGAATGCCTGGGTTGTATGGTTTGGCCCTGGGTTGTCTTCGGCTTGGTTCTCATTGCTGCCGAGCTGTTTTTGCCGGAGTTGGTGGCCGGGCCGGCGGGTGTGGCTGCCCTAGGGGCTGCTCTTTTGGCCTATTGGGGGTGGCCAGTTTGGGCCCAGTTCTCGGCCTGGATTGTGCTCTCCCTTGGGTTGATCGTTCTCAGCCGGCGTCTGCTGCCCTCTACTTCAACTCAGCTGGAAGATCTCCTGAAGGAATCGCGAGAAGCGCGGGCAGTTACGGCCATTCCGCCGGGCAAGCGGGGTCGGGTCTCCTATCTCGGCTCCACCTGGAATGCCAAGTGCAGCGTCCCCGACCTGGAGATCCAGCCTGGGCAAGAGCTCTACGTGGTCGATCGCCAAGGCAATACCCTGATCGTGATGCCGATGCAGATGCTCAAGTCTTGAGGGGGATCAGAGGCTTGGCTGCGACTCACTGGACAGGCTCTTTTGAAGAAACACCTGAGGAGTCGGGGAATCTCTGCGAAGGCGAACAAGAAGCTCGCCCTCAGTCCACCGTACTCGGCTACCCATCCCAACAAGTCTAGCAGGTTCTAAGTAGAAGATGCCGTTGGCGGTGGGGGGATAGAGGGCGGGGCTCCCGCGGTTTCTGGCTGAACGCTGGGGAGGCCTTCCCTACAGGCGGCGCAACAATTCCCAACAACAGGCCGGTATCGGTTTCGGCCCAGGCCTTCCCGCTCCCCTCGACAAGGCCAGCCAACCCAGATCTCAGCCGACGGCCACGCTCGCAGGGGAGCGCGGGATCCCTTGCAGCAGCCGCTCCATCTCCGCCTGCAAATCCTGGGTTAGAGCTTGTACGGCTTGCCGGCGGTTGGCCTGGTAGGCGGGCCAGCGCTCCGAAACCGAGAGGGGATCGCCGATGCTGAAACGGGCCAGCCGCGGCCCCAACCTGGGGGGGGCAGCGCCGACGGCGTTTTTGCCTTTGATCCAGGCCAACAGGTTCCACAGCCGCAGGGCGGTTTCGGCCAGTTCCTCCAAACTGGGTTGCTCCGGCAGGGGACGCACGGCAAACACCATCAGGGTCTCCACCAGGCGCATGTGCCAGAGGTGGAAGCTGGCCTCAGAGGCGACGCGATTGGCCAACCCCTTCTCCACAGCCGAAAGCGCCGCAATATCAGGGATATCTTCCCGGTAGATCCAGGCCCAGCCTGCCTGTTCGATGCGATGCCGCCGCTCGATCAAGTCTCCCTGGGGCTGCAGGCCAAAGTGCTGCTCGGCCACGCGCAGGGCCAGATCCGATAGGCTTTGCAGACGTGCCAACAGATCCCCTCCCCCTTTCAGGCTGACCCGCGCCGCGTCGGGCAAAGCTGGGGCGTAGAAGCGCTCGTAAAAACGCTCCATCACCTGAATCAGATGCTCGGCCAGGCGGAGCAGGCGGGCCATCAAAAACCCTTTGCCGACATGGGCCGAGCGCGTGGCCGGGAGCTTGCAATCCGCCTCCATGCGGCGGAGCAACCTGTCCAGCGCCAGGCTGGGATCCCTCAAGTAGGAGTAGCGGAGGCCCACCGGCAAGATCAGCACCTCCTCCGGGCGCCCCGCCTTGTGCAGATCCTCCACCGCCCAGAAACTCATTTGGGCCACCCCCGGCTCCAGCGGGTTGAGCAGCCCACTCATGCCGTTGATTGTCCCTTCGGGAGCCACCGCCAGGGGGTACGGGCCTGACACAAACTGCTCGCGAGAGCTCTTCAGCCCTGCCCGATCCAGACGGCCCCGCAAAATCGGGATCCCGCCCAGCCGGGGAAGCCCCCAGCGGCCAATGAAGCCCAGCCATAGGGGCAGGCCGCGGTCGTAGACAAACAAAACATGGGGACGCTGCCGCAGGCGGATCCCCTGTTGTCGAGCTACCTGAGGCAGAAGATGGGAAAACAGGTACATCAAGCAGGGGGGATCGTCGAGGGTGGGGTGGCGAAAGGCTACCAACAGGCGAATCTTGCCTGCCTCAAATTGCTGATAAAGCTGGGCCAAACGCTCGCCCCCCTCCACCTCAACGCGCGGGATCCCCTTGGCCCAGCGCAACCACAAGGGCAAACCCGCTTGCGCCAAACGAACTACCCAAGGCGTCAATCGCGGCGGCAGAAACTTGAGAGGAGGTTGAACAGTCTGGTACATAGGGATCTTCAGATCTAGGGTTGGCGAAGTCAATAAACCCAAGCTTCGGATCCCATCTTAAGGAGGGTTTGGAAGAGAGAAAGCCCTGCAGTGACAGTTTCTCAACTGGATTCCCTTGCCCAACTCCAGAAGAGGTTCAAGCTCCTGTTGTTTTTTTCCTGCGGCTCCGCGTCTTTTTGGGGGCAGCTTCTTCGTTCGAGGTTGAGTCCTCCATCACCTGACCGTTGAGCACTTGCTTGAGGTGAATGTGCTTATAGCCCAACTGAATCTCAAACTCATCGCCGGGCTTGAGATTCATTTTTTCGGTGTAAGCGGACCCGATGATGATCTGACCATTCTTGTGAACGCTCACGCGAAAGGTTGGCTCGCGACCGCGCCTGTCACGCTTGGCAGTTGGACTGAGGCTCAGACCTTTTGCCGCCAGCACCGCATCATAAAACTCATTTAAGTTGACGCGGAGCTTGTTGGTCTTGGTCATGGTTACGTAGCCACAGCGCTTTGCCGTCTCGCGGCGCGGAAGATGGCTCAACGCTTCTACCTTCTGCAGGAGAGCCTTTCCGGTTAAAGGTTGTGGTGGTATGTCCAACATTTTCTAATGCCCTACAGTCCTCTCCAGGATCATAACCTCCTGGCGTACTTCTGCAACCAAAAGTTGGGGACTCTTTTCGAGGCCACATTTTTCTCCTACTACTTGAAGTGGTTCTCTAAAGGAGAAAGGCTCTCCTCAATAGGCGTTCAATCGGTGTTCTTGCCGTGGTAAAAGGTGAGGGGGGAGCAGGGACTCAAGCGCGGAGGGGGGCTGCAGCTTTTGTTTTGATGGCGCCAAAGGCTAGAGAATCGGTATGGCTCTTCGGCGCGCTGGGTGCTTCGGCAGAGAGGCCAGAGGGATCCGCAGAATCGGGGGAAGAGAAGTGGGCCAGGCCAGGATTGGCGATGATAAAGTCGCGCCAACCAGACTAGATCTGTTCCTCCGATTCCCACCCCTCTGCCGCCCTAAACCCCCAAGACAGCTTCTCCGAACTTCAGCAAAAGGGGCTGGAGTTGTTTTGCACAACGGGTCGGAAAGATAGCCAAAGCAAGCCTGCGGCCCAATGCCATCACCTACAGGGCCGGTAAGGGATTTCGGGCTTCTCGGCGGGAGCCGGCGACGCCACGGGCGTTTTTTTTTCGCCGTTCGACGGGCGCGGGCGACGCAGGCCGCTAGCAGCCATTTCAAGACTGGCCGATGGCAGTAAGGGCTGGAGCGAAATGGGAGGGACAACTCAGCCGGATCCCAAGCGCTTGGCCACCTGGGAAGGAAGCTGGGCCAGCGGGATCCCCTCTAGGATCTCTGCCGCAAAGGCGTAGGTGAGGAGTTGCCTGGCCTGGGCTTGGGGAATGCCGCGGCTTTGCAGATAGAAGATCTCTTCCGCCTCCAGTTGGCTGACGGTGGCTCCGTGGGCGCATTTGACGTTGTCGGCGAAGATCTCCAGTTGGGGCCGGGTATCCACCCGCGCCTTGGGGCTCAACAGCAGGTTGCGGTTGGTCTGGGCGGCGTCTGTCAGTTGGGCTGCTTGGCTCACCAGGATCCGCCCGCTGAAGACCGCGCGGGCCGCCTCGTCCACGATGCACTTGTGCAGTTGGCGGCTGCTGCCGTGGGGCGCTTGATGGAGCAAGCGGGAGTGGGTGTCGCTGTGCTGGGATCCCTTCACCAGGGTCAGCCCCTGCAGCTGGGTGTGGGCCTGGGGCTCCACCTGGACAAGCTCCAGGTTGTGGCGGGAAAACTGGGATCCCCACTGGATGGCCTGCAGCCGGTAGTGGCTGTCGCGGCCCTGGCGCACGGCAGTCTGGTTGATGTGAAAAGCCTGGGATCCCTGCCGCTGCAGGATCACATGGTGTAGACGGGATCCTTCGGCCAGGGCGATCTCGGTAACAGCGTTGCCGAAGGGGATCCCTGCCCCCCACGAGACGTGGTCTTCGATGAGGGTGAGGGAGCTGTGGGCCTGCAAAGCCACCAGACAGCGGGGCTGGGCCAGAACCGCCTCTCCTTCAGAGGCCACCGTCACCCAGAGCAGGTGCAAGGGCGGCAAAACTTCCTGCTGGGGTGGCAGCTCGATTTGGATCCCGTCGGCCAGATGGGCGGTGTTGAGGGCGCTGAAGACATCGACCTTGGCGATGGTTTGCAACAATCCAGGGGCAGACTGGCTCAGAGGAGCTATTCGCAGGGCCGACGGCAGGCCGCTCAAGTCAGAAAGCTGGGGGGCAAAGTAGCCGTTGACGAACACCGCATAGCTGTGACGGCTCTCCGGCCACAGCCAGGGCTCCAGGGTGGCCCGCTCCAGACCCAGATCCCCAGGGCCGGCCAGGCGAAAGGCATGGGCCACTAGCGGCGAGAGGTCGCTGTATTTCCAGTCTTCCTCGCGGGGGGTGGGGATCCCCAGCTCCGCCAGTTGGGCGCGGGCCTGCTGCCTCAGGGTGGTATGGGGATCTTCTACCTCCGGGATTTGGCGGAGGAGGTGCTCCAGAAAGGAGTGGCCAAAGCGCTCAGCCCTCTCGGAGGGGTTGCTCATCGCGCCTCCTCCTTGAGCCAGTCGTAGCCCCGCTCTTCCAGCTCCAGCGCCAAGGTCTTATCGCCGCTGAGGACGATGCGCCCGCCTTCCATCACATGCACATAGTCGGGGGTCACATACTCCAGCAGGCGCTGGTAGTGGGTAATGAGGAGCATGGCCTTCTCAGGGCCGGCCAGTTGGTTGATGCCCTGGGCAACGACGCGCAGGGCGTCGATGTCCAGGCCGGAGTCCGTCTCGTCCAAAATGGCCAGCGTCGGCTCCAGCACAGCCATCTGCAGGATCTCGTTGCGCTTTTTCTCGCCGCCGGAAAACCCTTCGTTGACGGAGCGCTCCAAAAAAGCGGGATCCATCTTGACAATGCTCAGCTTTTCCCGCACGAAGTCGTCAAACTCGAGGGGATCCATTTCCGGCTGATCCCGGTATTTCTGCCGGGCGTTGTAGGCAGCCCGCAGAAAATCCAAGTTGCTCACCCCCGCAATCTCAATGGGGTACTGAAAGGCCAAGAAGATCCCGGCCCAGGCCCGCTCCTCCGGCTCCATGGCCAAGAGATCCTTGCCCAAATAGAGGATCTCGCCCCCTGTTACCCGGTAGTCGGGGTGACCGGCCAAGATCTTGGAGAAGGTGCTTTTCCCAGAGCCATTGGGCCCCATGATGGCGTGGATCTCGCCGGCGCGGATTTCCAAGTTTACCCCCTTGAGGATAGGAGTGCCGTCGATCTCGGCCGTGAGATCGCGAACGGAGAGGATGACAGGGCTGTTTTCCCGGATCATGTCAGCAGTTGCTCTCGAATCGATGACAGCTTGGCGCCTAGGAGTTCCCCCCAGCGCCGCTCCCCAAAATCTAGCTGCGCCAGACCCCTCGGCAATGGACAACAGGCAGGATCCCTTGCCAAGGATCTAGCCAACGGATCCCTCTAGCTTCAGGCTCAGCAGCCGATCCGCCTCGACGGCAAACTCCATCGGCAGTTGGTTGAACACCTCGCGACAGAAGCCGCTGATGATCATGGACACGGCGTCTTCTGTGGAGATACCGCGCGACTGGAAGTAGAACAGTTGCTCTTCTCCGATCTTGGAAGTTGAGGCCTCGTGCTCGACCTTGGCGGTGTGGTTTTGCACCTCGATGTAGGGGAAGGTGTTGGCGCTGCACTGATCCCCAATCAACATGGAATCGCACTGGGAAAAGTTGCGGGCGCCCTCTGCCTTCGGCCCAATTTTTACCAAGCCGCGGTAGCTGTTTCTGGAGTGCCCTGCCGAGATGCCTTTGGAGATAATTCTGCTGCGGGTGTTGCGGCCGATGTGGATCATCTTGGTGCCCGTGTCGGCCTGCTGGTAGTGGTTGGTGAGGGCCACTGAGTAGAACTCGCCCACCGAGTTTTCCCCCACCAACACACAGCTTGGATACTTCCAGGTGATGGCCGAGCCGGTCTCCACCTGCGTCCAAGAGATCTTGGAGTTGGCCCCCTGACAGAGGCCGCGCTTGGTCACAAAGTTGTAGATGCCGCCTTTGCCGTTTTCGTCGCCGGCATACCAGTTCTGCACCGTCGAGTACTTGATTTCGGCGTTGTCCAGGGCAATCAGCTCCACCACCGCCGCGTGCAGTTGGTTGGTGTCGAACATGGGGGCCGTGCAGCCCTCCAGGTAGCTGACGTAGGATCCCTCGTCGGCAATGATCAGGGTGCGCTCAAACTGGCCCGACTCGCTGTTGTTGATACGGAAATAGGTCGAGAGCTCCATGGGGCAGCGCACCCCCTTGGGCACGTAGACAAAGGAGCCGTCGCTAAATACCGCCGAGTTCAGCGCCGCGTAGTAGTTGTCGGCAATAGGCACCACCGTACCCAGGTACTTACGCACCAGCTCGGGATACTCCCGCAGCGCCTCCGACATGGAGCAGAAGATGATCCCTTCCTTGGCCAGCTTCTCCCGGAAGGTGGTGGCCACCGAGACGCTGTCGAAAATGGCGTCCACCGCTACATTGGCCAGTCGCTTCTGTTCAGACAGCGGGATCCCCAATTTTTCAAAAGTCTCCAGCAGCACCGGATCCACTTCGTCCAGGCTCTTTTTCTTCTCCCGCACCTTGGGGGCCGAGTAATAGACGATGTTTTGGTAGTCAATGGGGGGGTAGGTCACGTTTGGCCAAGTGGGCTCGCTCATCTTCAGCCACTGGCGGTAGGCCCGCAGCCGGAACTCCAGCATGAAGTCCGGCTCCCCCTTTTTGGCCCAGATTTGGCGAATGATGTCCTCGTTTAGGCCCTTGCCGATGGATTCTGAAGGGATGTCGGTAACAAAGCCGTACTTGTAGGGCTGGTCAACCAGGGCGCGGACGCTCTTAGACATGGGTGGCTCTCAAGTAGGGATTAGAAGCGCGCAAGAACAGACGGGCAACTAAAACAACATAGTTGTTGCTTAACTAATCCTCAAGTTACTTTAGCAATGATCCCGTTGTCAAAATAGGCAGGAGGACAACGGTGAACCGAGCACGTAGGATCGCCAGCCAGGCTACCCAGCCTACTTCCAGTAAGCAGGCTATCTTGATCTACCTGCGCAAGGCAGGACAGGCTACTGCCCAAACCCTAGCAGAGCACTTGGGCATTTCTCCCCAAGCCATTCGCCGCCACCTCAAGGATCTGGAGGCGGAGAGACTGATCCGCCATGTCGCTCAACCCAGCGGCCTTGGCCGTCCCCAGCACTTCTATCAGCTTAGCCCCCAGGGGGAAGCGCAGTTCCCTGCCCGCTACGACGAGTTTGCCCTGGGCCTACTCAACACGCTGGCCGAAACCCTGGGATCCGAACAGATGGGATCCCTGCTCCAGCAGCAGTGGCAGCGCAAAGCCCAAGAGTACCAAGCCCAGATGGGATGCGGATCCCTGGCCAAGCGGCTGGAGCGCTTGGTGCAGTTGCGCCAGGCAGAAGGCTACATGGCGGAGTACTACCCCTATCCCAACCACCTGGCTGCCCCCAGGCCAGCAGAAGGCTCTGAGCAGTATGTCGAGCAGTACGTCTTGGTGGAGCACCACTGCGCCATTGCCCAAATTGCCCAGCGTTTTCCCAGCGTCTGCGGCCACGAGCTGGAGATGTTTGCCGCCGCCCTGCCCGACTGCCGGGTAGAGCGCCTCACCTGGCAGGTGAACGGAGAACACCAGTGCGGCTACTGGATTGCCAGGATGGGATCCCCTCCTAGACCCAGCCACGAGTAGCAGTAGGTGGCGGCTTCGGAAGACAGGCAAGAGCAGCTATAGCTCTGGCCGTGCAAGGGCCATGGGTCAGTTGGCTCAAGTCCGCCTTTGAGCAGTATTTCCTAGCCAAGATGCGCTGGGGGTGGGCGGTGCCTTGGTTTGAGCGCCTCAGTTTGCAGGGGGTGGGGCTCTCATAGAGCCCATCTCCAAGCCATTGGGAGATTTGGTCTTTCCTTAGCCTCTTTCTCTCGTCACTCTCAAGTTACGCCTTGGACACTTGCACTATGGAAACTCAAGTCGGCAGGTTGCACCAACAAAGGTTTTCCGGCTGGAGCTGGGGCCACCTGGGCTGGGCGCTGCTGTTCCTCTCGCTAGGGGGGCTGGGCGGCTGGCTGCTGGGATCCCAAAGCCGGCCCGGTCCAGGGGTAGCCGCTTCGGAGCTTCCCGTCAGCGAGACGGAGTCCTTGGAAACCGCCAAGGCCGCCCCGTTGGCCACGATGGAGGTCAAGCCTCGGGAAATCGGCCAAGAGCGGATTCTGGTGGGCAGCCTAGAGGCTGTGGAGCGCACCTCCCTCAGCAGCCGCATTGTGGGCCGAGTTCTGGAGCTGCCGGTTCAGGAGGGGCAGCAGGTGGCGGCCGGATCCCTGATTGCCCGTCTGGATGTCAGCGATGTGCAGGCCGCCCAGCAACAGGCCCAGGCCCAGCGGCAACAGGCTGAGGCGCAACTGCAGCAGGCCCAAGCAGGCCTTCTGGCCGCCCAGGCAGGGGTGAGGGGAGCGGAAGAAGCCTTGCGCCAGGTGCAAGCCCAGAAGCAGCAGGCGGAAGCGGAGCTGCAGGAGGCCCGTTTGCACCAAGAACGCATGCAGAAGCTGCACGCCGAAGGGGCCGTGGCCCAAGCCCAGGTGGATCAGGCCAATACGCGGGTAGCCGTGCTCTTGGGCCGGCTGGCCCAGCTCGAGGCCGGGATCCAGCAGGCCGAACAGGGATTGACCCAAGCGCGGGCCCAGCTTGCCCAGGCCAAAGGCCGGATCCCTGAGGTGCAGGCGGCCATGGCCCAGGCGCAGGCGGGGGTGGCACAAGCCCAAGCCAACCTGGCCTACGGAACCCTGGTTGCCCCCTTTGCCGGCGTCGTCACCCGCAAGTATGTGGAGGTAGGGGCTTTGGCGGGGCCGGGCCAGCCGATAGTGGAGCTAGAAAGCAGCGAGCGGCTGCGGTTTTCCGTGGCTGTGCCCGAATCGCTGGCCGGCCAGATCCGGGTGGGACAAGGGGTGCCCATCAGCATCGACAGCCTCAACCAAACCGTGGAGGGAGCCATTCGCCAAATCATCCCCAGCGCCGATCCCAGCTCGAGAACCGTGGAAGTCAAGGCGGAGATCCCTCCGCTCCCCGGAGCCATGCCGGGCATGCTGGGCCGTCTGAAGTTGGCAGGAGAAACCCGCCAAGCCCTGCTGCTGCCCCAGACAAGCCTGGTAGAACAGTTCGGCCTGACGGGCGTGTATCGGCTGGCGGACGGCAAGCCGCTGTTTACGCCGGTGGCGGTGGGATCCCGCTATGGGGATCTGGTGGAGATCCACGCCGGGCTGCAGCCTGGAGACGAGGTGATCCAGGAAGCGGCTGCCGTTCGGGCCGGATCCTTCTGAAGCCTGTTTTCTGGGACAGAAGCCCAGAGTCCTGCTGACTGTCTTGGTTTCCGCCGGGCTTGCGGGGCTTTCGCCGCTGCGGCCCTGTCAGGCTGAGGCAGCGGCAGGAAGTTCCTAGTTGCCCTGAAGCTTTTCTCCTCGCACCGCTTGCAACAGCGTCGCAGAGCGATGGCTACGGGGCGGGCAAGCCTCTTGAGCTGGGTGGGGGAAAGCCGTCCTCTGGGCTGCGCCCGGGGAACCCTGGGAGCGACCCAGAACCTGAGCCCGTCTTGGCAAATCCAGTTTCTTTTTGGGTATACTTCCGCTATACTCATCTCGTACAGATTCCGAGTTCCTTCCCCTGAAGATGATCTTGCGCGCTCCCTTTTTTGGCTACTTTACCTTTCCCTGGCAGCGACCAGGGCGGAAGGGTGGCGCGTAAACTATAAAGCCTAGGTTTACCTGAGTCAGTCCTGAAGCCCTGAGCCCAGTGCCAGGGCTTTTTTGATGGCTCGACAGCTCAATCCCTCACTTGCCCATCCCTTGGACACAATGAAGGACAGTTCTATGCCCCCCCAAACCGACAACTGCAACATCCAAGAGGTGACTCCCTTGATTGCCCCTGCTGCTGTCAAGGCCAAGCTGCCGCTGACGGAAACGGCAGCCCAAGTGGTGCTCTCCACGCGGCAGGCCATTCGCGACATCATCCACGGACGGGATCTCCATCGCCTGGTGGTGATCGTCGGCCCCTGCTCCATCCACGATCCGGAAGCGGCCTTGGAGTACGCCCACCGCCTCAAGCGGGTGGCCGACCGAACCCGCGAGCACCTGGTGATCGTGATGCGCACCTATTTTGAGAAGCCGCGCACCACCGTGGGCTGGAAGGGGTTGATCAACGATCCCCACCTGGATGGCTCCTGCGACATTGCCACCGGCTTGCAACTGGCCCGCTCCATCCTGCTGCAGATCAACGAGCTGGGCCTGCCCTGTGCCACCGAGATGCTGGATCCGGTGACCCCTCAATACACCGCAGACCTGGTGAGCTGGGCGGCCATCGGCGCCCGAACCATCGAAAGCCAGACCCACCGGGAAATGGCCAGCGGCCTCTCCATGCCCGTGGGCTTCAAAAACGGCACCGACGGGCGGCTGGAAATTGCCCTCAACGCCATCTTGTCTGCCAGCCACCCCCACAGTTTTCTGGGCATTGGCCAAGACGGCATGACGGCCTTGGTGAAAACCACCGGCAACCCGGATCGGCACATCGTGTTGCGCGGCGGCGGCGGCAGAACCAACTACGGCCCGGAAGATGTGGCGCGGGCGGCGTTGCTGATGAAGGATCAAGGGATCCCGCGCTCGGTGATGGTGGACTGCTCCCACGACAACTCACAGAAGGACTACCGCCGGCAGGGATCCGTCTGTCGGGCGGTGCTACAGCAGTACCAAGCGGGGCAGCGGGCCTTGATGGGGCTGATGCTGGAGAGCAACCTCAACCCGGGCAAGCAAACCTGGCAGGAAGGGGCGCCGCTCCAGTACGGCGTTTCCATTACCGACGGCTGCATTGGCTGGGAAGAGACCGAAGACCTGTTGCAGGAGATGGCGGCGGTCGTAGCAGGGAAAACCTTGGCTCTGAGCCATTGAGGCGGGGGCCAGCCTTCTGAAAAATCCCCGAACTCCCCTCTCCCTCTGGGAGAGGGGCCGGGGATAGGGACAACTGCTGCCAGAGCGTCAGACGGGATCCAAGACTTAGAAAGGGGTACGCCGGCAAAGCTAAGATCCGATTAACCCAGTTCCGTTCCCTGCTCCCGCAGCGGGCAGGGTGGGTCAACCTGGAAGCTGTTGATGCCTGAAACCTCTTCTGACCCTGTGCCGACGCTACAACTGGCCTCGCCGACTTCTGCGGCCTGGATCGACCAAGCCATTCGTCACCTCGACCTTATCTTGTTGGATCACGCCAACTGCGAGAAAAAAGCGGCGGGCAACGCCCTTAGTTTGCTGTTTCGCTACCCGGCCAACGGGCGGCTGGTGGAAGCGCTGTCGCCGCTGGCGCGGGAGGAGCTGCAGCACTTTGAGCGGGTGCATCGCCACCTGCAACGGCTGGGGATCCCGATCAGGCCCCTCTCGGCTGCTCCCTACGCCAGCCGTCTCAACCAGCACCTGCGCCGCTCCGAGCCGGAGCACCTTTTGGACGCTTTGCTGGTGGCCGCCATCATCGAGGCCCGCAGCCACGAACGCCTGGGCCTGCTGGGGATCCACGCCCCCGACCCGGAGCTGCGGCAGTTTTACCTCTGGCTGGCGGCGGCTGAAGAGCGGCACTGGCAGTTGTATCTAGACCTGGCGCTGGAGCAGTTCCCCGCTGACGAGGTGCAGGAGCGGCTGGACACCCTGCTGCAGGTGGAAGCGGAGATTTTATCGACCCTTCACCCTGAGCCTCGTGTCCACAGCTAACCCATCCCCTTCCCGCGCAACCCCCATGTTCCAGGCAACGCGGCGGTGGTTGGCCCTCTGGTACACCGTGGTAACAGGGGTGTTTTTGTTGCTGTTTGCCGGCAGCTTCTACTGGTATGTGCAGTCAACCCTGATCGAGCGGGTGGACGACACGCTGGGCCATGTGGTGGAAATTGTCGAGCGCTCCCTGGTGGTGGACGAGAGCCTCTTGGATCCACAGCAGGCCCGCCAGAGCTTAGAGGCCAGCTTTCGGGATGATCCCAGCACCCTGGAGGACGACCACATCGACCTGGAGTGGTTTGATCCCCAGGGATCCCTCATCTGGTCCACGGTGCCCGGCGGCATCCCTGCCCCCCTGCTGACCGAGGGATCCCTGCACACCGCCCGCATCGCGCCTGGGTATTGGCTGCGCCAGTTCACCGAGCCGATCCTGGCCGGTGGGAAGCTGCTGGGGTATTTGCGGGTCAGCCACCCCTGGTTTGAGGTGAGCAAGCCGACACGCCAGCTCATTCGGGATCTCAGCCTCTGGGTAGTGGCCAGTTTGGCCTGTGTGGGGGGAATCGGCTGGCTGCTCTCCGGTTTGGCCATGCAGCCCATCCGCCAGTCTTACCAGCAGCTCAAGCAATTTACCGCCGATGCCTCCCACGAGCTGCGCAGCCCCTTGGCCAGCATTCAAACCACGGTACAGGTGGCTTTGGCCGATCCGCACCTGGACGCCGACACCCGCCAGCGCTGGCAGATGGTGGAGCGGCTGTGTTTGCGGCTGGGCCGCCTGGTGGACGACCTGCTGTTTCTGGCCCGCCACGACAGCGGCATGGTGCCTTTCCAGCCCCGCTGCTGTGCGCTGGATGCTCTGCTGCTGCAGGTGGTAGAGGAGTTGCAAGGGCTGGCCAACCAGAAAGGGATCCACCTCAAGCTGGACATTGTCACCCCCGACGAGGAAGCAGAGGGCTATCCCTTCGCCTTTTGGGGAGATGAAGACCTGTTGGCCCGCCTGTTCACCAACCTGATCGAAAACGCCCTTCTCCACACTCCCTCTGGCGGCGAGGTGCAGGTGCGCCTTAGGCAGCGGCTGCGCTCCGGATCCCCAGAACTGGTGCTTCAGGTGCAAGATAGCGGGCCGGGGATCCCACCCCAGGCGCTGCCCCACCTGTTCGACCGTTTCTACCGGGTGGATCCGGCCCGCAGCGGGGATCCCAATCGGCGGTCGGGATCGGGTTTGGGGCTGGCCATTGTCAAAAGCATCGCCGAGCAGCATCGGGGGCAGGTGCAGGTGGAGAGCGAGGTGGGGCAGGGATCCACCTTTGAGGTGATTTTGCCCCAGCGACAATTGGAAACTTGCACTCCAGAAACCCTCTGAAAGTGCTCCAGAAAACAGACAATTCTTGGACAGTATGTTAAGTTCAAGCTAAAGTTCAATTGTTCTTTACTTAGAGAGCTTTACTTTGGGGCTTTAGGTCTTTTTTGTGGCCTTCTGTGTTTTCTGTTTGCGGATCTGAGAACTTCTTTTTTTTAAAACTCAGGATAGGCCAGACAAGGCGGAACTGGATCGCAGCTTTTGTTTTCTCTTACCAGTTGTCGGCAGGGTAATAAGCCAACTGATCAAGCCTGTCTATCTACCGGCAAATCCAGAATAGGTTCCTCTCCCTCTCCTTCGGAAAATGTATCGCTTTCAAGTTCGCGCCACCACTCAGCCCGGCGATCGAATTGCCCTGGTGGGATCCAGCCCTCAACTGGGCGCCTGGGATCCCTGCCGCTGTGTTTGGCTGCAGACGGATCCCGATCGCTACCCGCTCTGGTGGGTGGAGTTGCCATTAGGCCCGGCAGATGGCACTTCTAGCCCACTGTCCTCTGGGGAGGGACTCGAAGAAACCCCTCGACTGGAGCATGACTCTAGTCAATGATATGCTGGACTATACTGAAAATAATGTACAATATGTTCAGTATGGCTGCTTGGTATGGCTAGGTATGTAAAACCGAGAGAAGCGGCGGATTATTTTGGGGTGTGTCTCCACACCTTGAGGCGATGGGAACAGAA
>NZ_AXUX01000001.1:2378225-2426631 GCF_002760475.1 Synechococcus sp. 63AY4M2
CGTGGAAGTATCGGAAGCGTACACCAGCAAAACCTGTACCAAGTGCGGGCACATCCACACTAAGTTGGGTGGCGCAAAGGTGTTTAGATGCCCAAAGTGCAACCATAGGCTACCACGAGATTGGCAAGGCGCTCTGGGCGTTATGCTCAGGGCTTTGCGGGATACCGCCTTTCTGTTTGGACTCCGTCCGAGTAGCGCGGTCGCGTCAGCGTCGCGTAGTGACAACGGAAACGGACAGAATGCTATCGCTTCACCGCTGAGCAGTAATGCTCAGCAGTGTTCAGCGTAAATGTATCAGTACCGGTACCTGCGCGTTCAGGCCGATGGCGAAGTTATTTGGGAAGCCGCCGATAGGAATCGCTGGGTGCCGCTTGAGCCGGAACCTTTGCCGGCAGTTTTGATCGTGGAAGATGGCGAGTTTGGCCGGATCCCTTTCTATCCATACGGCTATTTTGCCTTGCCGGTGAGCGAGCCTGAGCCCGAAGATTGTCCGGGACTGAAGATAGTCGTCTTGGGCAGTTCGGTGGCCCTGGGGTGCAGCGCCTGGCTGTTGCGAGGATGGGCCTGGCTGTTGCAGAAAGCTCTACGAGAACGCTATGGCCATCAAGTGCGGAACCTCTCCGAATTGGGGGCAAACGTCAGCCGAACCCTGGCCCGATTTGAGCAGGTGGTGATCCCTGAACATCCCGATGTCGTTATTGTTGCCTTGTCTTTGGGAAATGAAGGCTTGGCCACGGCTCTGCCGGAGCATCGCCGTGCCGTCCAAAGGCGGTTTGAAAACGGCCTGCAGCGGTTAATTCAGCGAATTCAAGACATTGGAGCCTTGCCAGTTTTGGGAGGGGTTTACCCCCATGCAGACTACGGCCTAGAACAGCATCTGCTTTTGCAGGAAACTCAGCAAAGGATGCTCAGTTGGGGATGCCCCGTGTTCAACTGGCTGCCCATCTTAGACGATGGCCAGGGGCGCTGGAAGCCAGATCTGGCTTTTGACGCGGCCCACCCTAATACCAAGGGGCACCAACTCATGTTTGCGGCTATTGACCTCTCGATTTTTGATCCCAACACTGTGAAGTCAGCCCCCCTAAAGCTGGCATCATCCAAAGAAAAGCTGATTTTTGAGGATCCCTCTGGCTTTTGGGCGGCCTTGGAGGGTCAGAATCGATTCCGCCTTGTTAATATTACTCCTTATGATTACACCTTGACACCGACTTGGCAATCTTTACAAGCTGCTTTTCAAGAAGCTCGACTACAGCCAGGCTTATATATTGGTAAAAGCGGTGAGAAAGGGCAAGATCAACCTTTGTACTCCCTCTCCATTCATGAGAATGGCTTGATTCAAACAACCCTTTCCATTCCCCCAGATGCCGACCTTGTCTTTTCTCCGGCAGCCGATTTTTTCTCTCCGGAATCTTCAGAAATAGTCTTTAGTGACGGGACTCTAACACTCCTCAAACTTAGCTACCCATCCGCCGGCTTGGATCCCAAGCCCCGCCTGTGTGTGATTAACCAAAGCAGCTATGAGTACAACATCCACCCTATGTGGAAAGAAGTGCGGGCTGCCCTCAAAGCTCTGCCAACAGGCGTTTATGAGGATCCCCTCTATCGCGATGCTCCCTTTCGCACGTTGATGATTGGAGAGGGGGGGTTGGAAAGCCGGGTCAAGGCTGCTCCCAACTCGGTCATGCTATTGGAATACACATGCGCCTTATCTGATATTCATCGCGTTGCTGTTGTTCCCCTGGGGGATCGCTGTGCGGTGCGGATGCTGCTCTACAAGTTGGAATACGACGGGCCTGCCTTTCCGTTTGATCTAACCCGCACCAGCAACCTAGCGGATGTAGCCGATATGATCCACCACGAGTTTCAGGGCATGTGGGATCCGCAATATTTGCACTACAGCCCTGAAGACAGGCGAATTTATCACAGCAAGTGGACAGGTCTTTCTTTCGGCCATGAGGTGGAAGAGGGGGAAGACCCCCTGCAGAATATGAATCCAATCCATGAGCGGATGCGGACTCGTTATACAGCTCGCGCCAAGCGCTTTCTATATGTCTTGGAAAAGGCGGACAAGACCTTGTTCGTGCGCACAGGCGGCTGTCAGCGGGGCGCGGTGATCGACTTGATGGATAAATTGTCCGCTAAGCGAAAGGGCAAGCCCTTCCTACTCCTTATCATTTCCCCTCAGCCTTCAGAGGAGTTTGCCGGGATCCCCAATGTCATCCACTACGATATGGAGTTCAACCCCGACCGCATGTGTGCGGATCCCGAGCATTGGCGGTACTGCACAGAGATCATGAGAGAGATCCTCCATTCTCTGGGAGTTTCCAGCCGCAATCTTTTCTGGTGTCCTCCCCAGCCGGCTTAATTGCCTGAGATCCTACCTAGAATGCGATGCCGGTAGGATCCTGCTCTGCCCTACCTCAGCGGTGTTTGCTTGGCACAGAAAGAGCATCAGCCCAGAGGATCAGCCTTGCTTGTAGGTTTAGCCAAATCCCATCGTTCATTCGCAATAAAAATACGATATACAAGCCCAATATAAACAAAATGCACAAGTTCCCTAACCATTTGTAGGTCTGGATAATTTGGTCGGCACTCCAGCCAAAATCATCAACCAAGCGGTTCATATCCCCACCAGCATCCCCCTGGCCACACAGCAGAGTTCCCCACGGGATCGGAGCTAGCCCTTTTTGGATTCTGTGCCATTGCCAAAAGCTTCTCCAGAGGCTGCTGGCTGCAACTCCCAGAACGACGAATCGCCAAAAGTCCCACCGCCAGCGATCTGGCAAGCGAAGATAAAAGCAGGCCATCAAGAAGGTGCTGATGTAAAACTCGCCGCCCACGCCGCCAAAGGTAATTAGCATTTCTTTGGTGCGATTGGGCATTAGCCAGGTCATATAAAACTGCAGCAGCGCAAGAACAACAACCAATGCCTGTAGCCATCGAATCCGCTCCTTGCGGGTCGACCAGAATAGCAAGCTCAGCAAAAAGAGGATCCCAAAGTACACAAAGGGATCCTTTTCCGGACTGATGCTGGTCCAGCCAAAAGGTAAGGGCAAAGCTCGATGCCCGCTCCACCAGGCAATGCTGGCATGGCCCAGCTCGTGAATCCAAATGTGCCAAGGCAAATGTAACAACTCCAATAGGGCAATGCTGTTTACCAGCAGGGCTACCACAAATGCAACTGGGTAAGCCCAGATATTTATCGCCCAGCTATCAAAAGAAAACCGATCCCATCGCTTTTGGGATCTCAAACGCAGGCTGCGCTGCCAAAGCAACTGAGAGCCACAGAAAGCGCGGATTTCCAATTGCTCTAGGCGTGGAATCCGCAGTTGCTTCACCATCAAAAACAGCCGGGCCACAACAACCGGCGGAGAGGGGCTTTGGGACGGGGATCCCAGCAGGTCGATGCGCAAGGTGTTGTCGGCAAGATACACTTGCGCGGGCCAGCGCCACTTCAGGAGCTCTGCCCGAACCACCCGCAGGATCGCTTGGCTGTCCCCAGCGCGGGCCAGGGGGAGGGGATCAGGTAGGGGGGACATCCACACTCCAGAGGCAGGACGAGGATCCCTACCCATTGTGGCCTGGGCCGACTGGCAACGGCGAAATTGCGCTCCCTCTCAGGCCGCTCTGGGGGGAGCTTGGTATAGTTGAGGGCAGCAGGTGTGCCGGAGTGGGTGCAATTCATGCCTGGATTGGAACGGGAGCCCAAACTGTCTAGGCAGAGCTCTCTGTGGGGGGCAACGCTGCTGCTGGGCTTGGCCGGAGCAGGTTTATTTTCCCCCTTGCCCGCTCAAGCAGAGCTGACCGCCGTTCCTGGCTTGTCTCGCATCGAGAGTTGGCACTACGACCCGCAGCGGGGATGGCTAGAGGTCAACACCCAGGGAGAGGTGCGTCCTTTTCTGTTTGTGCTGCAAAACCCTCCTAGGGTAGTGCTGGATTTTCCCAACACTCTCTTTGGGCGGGAGCCCCAAACCCAGACCTTTCCGGGGCGGGTTACCTCGTTGGAGATCAAACAGTTCACCCCAACGATCACTCGCTTTGTGCTGCACCTGCAGCCGGATCAGCCTCTCAGCCTCGACCAACTGCAACTGCTCACGGCTGGTCCCTCCCGCTGGGCTGTCCAGTTCCTCCAACCCGAGCAGCCCTTGCCCGCAGCAGCACCGCTATTTCCCTCGGCAGCCGGCCCCAGGGATCCCATCTCACCGTCCCCGCCGCTGCCCCGCCGCCCCGAAGCCAGCCCACTCTCTCCTCCTGCAACCTCCCCTTCCAGCCATCGGATCTTGGCCATTTCTCCGCAAGCGGAGGGCTTTTTCATCCGCACTCAGGGTAGCCCTTCCACCACGGTGCGGCGCATCCTCGATCCGGATCGAGTGGTGGTGGATTTTCTCAACACCACCCTCAGCCCCGCCCTCACCCAGCGGGTCTATACCGTCAACCGCCTGGGGGTTTCGCGGCTGCGGGTGGGGCAATTCGAGCCCACCATCGCCCGCGTGGTCTTGGATGTGGATCCTTCCAGTGGCGACTGGGAGGCCCGCTACGACCCGCAGCAGGGAGGAATCTGGATCCAGCCCGCCGGGGGTGCTGCCCAGGCCAGCCTTCTGCCCGATCTCAGCTCTGCCGACTCCCAAGGGCCCCTGGCTACCTTGCGCTCTGTGGAGCTGCGGGGGAATCAGCTCATCATCAGCGCCGATGGGTTCATGTTCTACCGGGCCGGCTGGGATCCGGAAAGCGGCGGCTACCGCATCAACGTGGCACCGGCCCGCCTACCCGAGTCCTTGCCGGATCCCGGCTTGCCAATTGGAGGGCCGGTGCAGCGGATCCGCTTTGTGCAGGAAGATGCCCGCACGGTCAGCATTCTGGTGCAACCTGCCGAAGAGTTCAACGTCTTTGAGCCCAATCCCGGCCAGGGATCCCGCCGCATCACCCTGGAGCTGCGCCCCCTCCACGCTCCGCCGTCCGCACCCCAGCCGCAACCGCCTGCCCAAGCTTCCCTTCCTTCCCGCCGGGGCCGGACGGTCATCGCCATCGATCCAGGCCACGGCGGACGGGATCCCGGTGCCATTGGGGTGGGTGGGATCCAGGAAAAGGACATCGTGCTCTCCGTTTCCCACCAGGTACGACACCTGTTGCAAGAGCGGGGGTATGAGGTGGTGATGACCCGCACCGACGACCGGGAAGTGCTGCTGCAGCCGCGGGTGGATATGGCCGTGCAGGCCAACGCCACTCTGCTGGTGAGCATCCACGCCAATGCTCTAGAGCGCTCCAGCATCCACGGCATTGAGACCTACTACCTGCGGCCCGACAGCGCCGAGCTGGCTGTGGTCTTGCACCGCAGCTTGGTGAGGGCCAGCGGCGCCGCCGACCGGGGGGTGCGACGGGCCCGCTTCTTCATGGTGCGGGAAACGCCGGTGGGCATGCCTTCGGTGCTGCTGGAGCTGGGGTATGTAACCAACCCAACCGAAGGGCGAAAGTTGGCTACCCCCGAATACCAGGCCATTTTGGCGCGGGCCATTGCCGAGGGCATCGAGGCCTTTCTGCGTAGCCGCCAAAGATAGGGACTCGGTCGGATCTTTGGTTTGAGCCGTTCGCCCCTACGGCCCACTCCGTGAAGGGACGAAGTCCCAGGGTAGGGAAGCTGTCGCCGAGACTCTCGGAAGCAGGGTAGGATACAGCAGCTTCAGCCAAGGTGTTGAGGAGAACGGAGCATGCGTTGGGAGTGGGGATCAGATCCGGATCCCAGTTGGCCAATTGGGGTGTTTGACAGTGGCTTGGGCGGGCTCACCGTCTGGCGGGCCCTGCGCCGTCGCTTGCCCCAGGAGCGCCTTGTCTACTTTGCCGACACGGCGCGGCTGCCCTATGGGGATCGCTCCGCCGAGGAGATCTTGACTTTTGTGCGGCAGATCCTCCGCTGGATGCAGGCGCAGCCGGTGAAGGTGGTGGTGATGGCCTGCAACACCAGCTCGGCGCTGGCCCTGGAGCAGGTGCAGCAGGAGTTTGCCCTGCCCATTCTGGGGCTGATCCTGCCCGGCGCCCAGGCGGCCCTGGCCCAGGGATCCCGCATTGGGGTCATTGCCACGGCAGCCACGGTCAAAAGCCGCGCCTACTCCAAGGCCATTCAAGAGTACAGCGCCCTGGATCCCCGGCGCTTTCCCCAACCTGTCCAGTGCTGGGAGCAGGCCTGCCCGGAGTTCGTCCCCCTCATCGAAGCCGGCCAGTTGGACGGCCCCGAGCTGCGCCAAGCGGCTGAACGCTATTTGCAGCCGCTCCTGCAACAGGGGATCGACACCCTCGTCTACGGCTGCACCCACTACCCGCTGCTGGATCCTCTCCTGAAGTCCTTGCTGCCCTCTTCGGTCAGACGGGTGGATCCCGGCGTGGCGCTGGTGGGATCCCTGGCCCGGGAACTCAGCCTCTGGGGCCTGCGCCGACCCTCAACTGCTAGCCAGGCAGAACCTCACCGCTTCTATGTGAGTGGGGATCCGGAGCGGTTTGCCCAGTTGGCCACTCCTTGGCTGGGCTTTCGACCCCAGGTGGAACGGGTGGAATGGCCGGCCTTGGACGTCAACAACTCCCGCCGGCCCTAGGCGAGAGCAGCAGGCCAGCCCAGGCAAATTGGCCCTACTTGCCCCCCTGTTGCTGCAGCGATCCCACAGGTTCCCTGCCTGCAGCCAGGTCGACACGGAGCAAGGGACAGGGAAAGGCCCTTTGGGTGGCTTTGGAATTGGAAGAGTGCAAGGTTGCCCAGGGCCTGGCCGATTCTCCTTAACTTGATAACCCCGAGTTAGCTCTGCTAGGCTTTAGGCGAGATTCGGCTGGGGGGAGGGGATCTATGGCGGCACGGGTGGGTATCAACGGTTTTGGCCGCATTGGGCGTTTGGTGCTGCGGGCGGCTTGGGGTTGGCCGGAGCTGGAGTTTGCCCACATCAACGAGATCAAAGGTGGGCCTGCTACTGCGGCTCACCTGCTCAAGTTCGACTCAGTGCAGGGCCGCTGGAACACCGACATCGAGGCATCTGAGCAACGGCTGCGCATCCAAGACAAAACCCTTACCTTCAGCGAGTTCAAATCTCCCGGCGAAGTCCCTTGGGCGGATCTGGGGATCGACCTGGTGCTGGAGTGCTCGGGCAAATTCGTCAAGGCGGCAGAGCTGGATGCCTACTTCAAAGCAGGGGTGCGCAAAGTCATTGTGGCTGCCCCCGTCCAGGATGAAGAGGCCCTCAACATCGTCATGGGCGTCAACGACCACCTCTACGACCCCGCTCGCCACCATTTGCTCACAGCCGCCTCCTGCACCACCAACTGCCTGGCCCCCTTGGTAAAGGTCATCCACGAGGGGATCGGCATCCTGCACGGGGTGATCACCACCGTCCACGACGTCACCAATACCCAAAGTATGGTGGATGCCCCCCACAAAGACCTGCGGCGGGCCCGCTCGGCTCTGCTGTCTTTGGTGCCCACCACCACCGGCTCGGCCAAGGCCATCGGCCTCATCTACCCTGAGCTGAAGGGAAAGCTCAACGGCCTTGCCGTGCGCGTGCCCCTGCTCAATGCCTCTTTGACCGACGCGGTGTTCGAGGTAAAGCGGCCCACCACGGTGGAAGAGGTGAATCATCTCTTAAAAACGGCAGCCGAGGGGGAACTCAAGGGCATCCTTGGCTATGAGGAGCTGCCGCTGGTCTCGGTGGATTTCAAGGGGGATCCCCGCTCCAGCATTGTGGATGCCCCTTCCACCATGGTGGTAGATGGCACGCAGGTGAAGATCCTGGCCTGGTACGACAACGAATGGGGCTACGCCAACCGCATGGCGGAATTGGCCCGCAAGGTGGCCCTCAGTTTATAGAAGCGTTTTTTGAAGCATCCCCCTTGGAGGCCTGCCCATGACTGCTGTCTCGAGCGCCCAAGCTGCCGCCGTGCGCAACTATGCCCTGGTAACGGCTGCCTACTGGGGCTTTACCCTCACCGACGGCGCCATCCGCATGTTGGTGCTGCTCCACTTCCACAAGTTGGGCTTCACCCCGATTCAGATTGCCATGCTGTTTCTCTTCTACGAGATCTTTGGGGTGATCACCAACTTTCTGGGCGGCTGGATTGGATCCCTGTTTGGCCTGCGGCTGACGCTGTACGGGGGCATCGCCATCCAGATCTTCGGCTTGGTGATGCTGGGGGTGATCAACCTGCAATGGCCGGTCTGGGGCCAGGTGGCCTATGTGATGACGGCCCAAGCCCTGGCCGGGATCGCCAAAGATCTCACCAAGATGAGCTCCAAAAGCGCCATCCGCCTGGTGGTGCCCAAGGAGGCCGAGTCCCGCCTCTTCCGCTGGGTGGCCATGCTGACGGGATCCAAAAACGCCCTCAAGGGGGTAGGGTTTTTCGTCGGGGCGGCCCTGCTGCAGATCTTCACTGAGATCTACGGGGATCCCATGGGCTTCCGCATGGCCAATTTCGTCCAGGCGGGGGCGCTGGCTTTGATCTTCTGTTCCGGGATCCTGCTGCCGGCGGACATGGGCAAGGTCAAGGCCAAGATCCCCTTCAAGCGGCTGTTTTCCAAAAGCCGCGAGATCAACCTCCTCTCAGCCGCCCGCTTTTTCCTCTTTGGGTCGCGCGATGTGTGGTTTGTGGTGGCCCTGCCGGTGTTCCTCTACGACAGCCTAGGCTGGAGCTTTATGCAGGTGGGCAGCTACATGGCCCTCTGGGTCATTGGCTATGGGATCATCCAGTTCCTAGCGCCCCAGCTCCTGGGAGGAGGTCGCCCGGGTCGCGCCCCCAAGGCCCGCACCATCCAGATCTGGACGTTCACCTTGACGGCGGTGCCGGCACTCATTGCTACCGCTTTTATGGCCGGCCTGCCGCCGCAATGGGTGGTTACCGGCGGCCTCATCCTCTTCGGGATCGTCTTTGCCTTCAACTCGGCGGTGCACTCCTATCTGGTACTGGCCTACACAGAGGATGACGATGTCGCCCTCAACGTGGGCTTTTACTACATGGCCAACTCCGGTGGGCGCCTGCTGGGGACGGTGACTTCGGGGATCCTCTTCCAGCTTTACGGTCTGGAGGGCTGCCTCTGGTTTTCCACCCTGTTGATTTTGATGGCAGGGCTGTTTTCGCTGAAATTGCCCGATCCCAGCAAAACCCCCGTGGAGTGGGTGGTTAAGCCGGGGGATTGAGGTGTTAGTCAAGCAGGGCCAGGTTATCCCGGTGAACCGCTGTATCGACTCCCTCGTAGCCCAAGATGTAGGGGATCTCGGCGGTTTTCTTGCCTTTGATCCGCCGCAGTTCCTCGGCGCTGTAGTTGACCAGGCCCCGCCCCACCTCCCGTCCGCCGGGATCGCACAGGCGCACGGCTGCCCCTGCCTCAAAGTCGCCAGAAACGTCGGTGATCCCTGCCGGCAGCAGCGAGCGCCCCTGCTCACAGACTGCCCTTACAGCTCCCTCATCCAGAGTCAGGGATCCCTCGGGGATGAGGCCGTAGGCAATCCACCGCTTGCGAGCACTAACGGGCTGGGGAGCTGGCTCAAAGCGGGTGCCGATGGGCTCTCCGGCCAAGATGGCCGGGATCTGATCGGGCCGTTTGCCGTTGGTGATCACCACCGTCACGCCGGCGGCTGTGGCGATTTGAGCCGCCGTGAGCTTGGTGGCCATGCCGCCCGTGCCCCAGCCACTTTTGCCTTGGGCTTCCGCCTTTATCTGCAGCGGCATCCCGCGCCACACCCGTTCGATCGGCTCGGCGGAGGGGTCCCGATGGGGATCCGCCGAATAGAGCCTGTCCACGTCGGTGAGCAGGATCAGCCACTTGGCCTGTACCATGCTGGCCACGAGGGCAGAGAGGGAATCATTGTCACCAAACTTCAGCTCCTCCACTGCCACCGTATCGTTCTCGTTGACGATAGGGATAACCCCCATCTGCAGCAGTTGGGTGAAGGTGCGATTGGCATTGACATAGCGGCTGCGCTCCACAAAGTCGCCGCGGGTAAGCAGCACCTGAGCAATGGGTTGGTTGAGAGCAGAGAAGAGATCATCGTATAGGCGAATTAGCCGTCCCTGCCCCACTGCTGCCACCGCCTGTTTTTCTGCAATTGCCGTGGGTCGTTGGCGCAGGCCCAGGCGGGCACAGCCTACCCCTACCGCTCCGGAGGAGACAAGGATTACCGCATAGCCCTGGCTGCGCAGCCGAGTCAGCACCTCCACCAGCGGCCCCAGCACGGAAAGGCGCAGCGAGCCCGTCTGCATGTCTGTCAAGCTGGAGGTGCCGATCTTCACCACCACTGTTCCCTCTGTTGCTGCCATCTTCTCATTCGATCCACTTGTTCGATCCAGCCAGGGTTCCCCATCCGTATCCCACCATAGCGGAACCGGGGCCCTTGCTTGCCCTCAGAGTCGCTGCAGGGGACAATAGAGGAAAGCAATAAATCTGCCTCAAGGTCTCTCTTTCTCTGCCTGTGAACCCTGTTCGTACCCTCTCCGCCACCAAAGCGGCCTTTTTCAGCGCCTACCCTCGTCCGATCAACGCCGCCTACCGGCGAGTGGTGGAGGAGTTGCTGGTGGAGCTGCACCTGACCACCGTCAACAGCGCCTTCGTCTACGATCCTTTTTTTGCCCTGGGTCTGGTTACTCTCTACGACAGCCTGATGGAAGCCTACCATCCCCCAGAGCAGCGCGAGGCCATCTTCAACGCCCTCTGCAAGGCGCTGCACCTGAAGCCGGAGGTGTTGCGCAAGAACGCCCGCGACCTGCTGGAGCTGATGCGCAGCGGGGATCCCGTCCAGCGATACAACCTGCTCTGTCTCAAGCCGGAGGCAGAAGATGTGGGCGGGCTGAAGGCGATTTTGCAGCGCATGACCCAGCCCCCCTACGCCTACAGCCGAGTTTTGGCGGTTGGCCTCTACACGGCCTACGAAGCGGTGGCCACCTCGCTCTACAAGGAGCCGGAAGAGCGCACCCGCCACTTTCTGGAGGACGTGATCGGCAACCTACCCTTTTCGCCGGAGCGAGTCAAAAAAGATCTGGAGCTTTACCGCAGCAACTTGGATCGCCTGAAGCAGGCGCGGGCCATCGTCGAGGAGATGGTGAAAGCGGCCCGGCGCCAACAGGAGCGCCGCCAATCCACCGCCTCGCTGCCCGAGACTCCCGCCGCCGATCGCAGGGAGTCCAGCGGCTAAAACCCCCTAGACCAAATAGGGGGCCCACCTGTCCACCACCTCAGGCGAGCCGTACCAGCGCCGCCCGCCTCGACCAGAATGGTGACAGTCGGGAAGGGTGAGGTTGATGGCCCCTGGCAGATGGGCGGCCTCAATGGGGGTGATGCCATCTCCCCACAGCTCCCCTTGGCCGGCGGTAAGCCGGTAGCTGTTGTAGGCCAGCCAAGCCAGATAATGCTCCTGCCGCCATAGCGATCCCAGGCCCACGCGCCGCCCTTGGATGGCCTTGCCCGCCACACAGACGTATTTGACCTGTGGCCAGAAGGCTCCCGGGTAGTGGGTGTTAACGAAGTCCAGGTTGCGCCTTGTCCAGCGCTCCCGGCTGGTGTGCGGGGATCCCAGGCTAATTAGGGTGGAAACGTGCTCCCGCCCCTGCCAGACCTGCCCCCCGTAGGGCACGGATCCCAGGTAGATGCGGGCAATCCAGCCGCCCGCGGAGTGGGCCACCAGGTTAACCCGGTCCACTTCAAACTCGGCTTGGGTACGCCGAATCGTGGCCTGCAGCGCCTGCAAGATGGGCGTGACGGGCCTTCCTCCCAGGGTAGGCAGCCAACTGCGCACCTGCAGCGGCACCACCCGAGCCGGGTAACCGCGGGCCTCCAGCTCCCGACGCAAAGGCTCATACTCAGAGGCGCCCGCCAGATAACCGGGCAAGATCACCGTGGGCAGAGCAGCCATGGGCTAGCGGGGGTACCAGAACATGCCCTTGATCCCCTCCGGGTCGGGCGTAAAGCCCAGCCGCTCGTAGAAGCTAACCACATCGCGGTCGGCAAAGAGGGTGATGTTGCTGATGTCTTGGGCGCGCAGCTCGTGGATCACCTTTTCCATCAGCCGCCTGCCCAGCCCCCGGCCCTGAAACTCAGGATGCACCACCACATCCCAGATGGTGGCATTGAAGGCGTGGTCAGAGGTGGCGCGGGCAAAGCCGATGAGGCGACGGTAGCTGCCCCGCTGCTGCCACATCGACACCACCAGAAAACTGTGTTGCAGGGCTTTCCTAACCTTGTGGATGGGGCGACGCGACCACCCTACTGCATCGCAAAGTTCCTCCAGCTCATACAGATCCAAGTTGGGATCCAGGCTAAAGACAATAGTCTCCCCCCCCACCGCCAACGTTTCCTGGCGACGGTCGGCTTTGGCTGTTTGCGCCGGCTCTTTGGTTGTAGCGGCCCCTGCTGCCGCAAACAGGCCTTTCCAAAAGCTCATCTGAATTTTTGCCGAGTAAAAGCCCACCTCTAGCCTGGGCGGGCGTGTCCTCAGTATAGCCAGGATCGGCAGCAGAAATGGTGCATCTGCCCAGGTGTTTCCGCGCAGGCTTGGGACGAACCTTATATCCGAGACTGAGAAATAATCGAGAAAGCTTAGCTCTGGGCACGTTGTATGGCTCCTCCCGGCACCGGCACCCTTGTCAATGCCCTCGCGATCCTAGTGGGCAGCGGCCTCGGTTGGGCGGCGGGCCGTCGCCTGCCCGAACGCATAAGCCAAACCCTGTTGCAAGCCCTGGGATCCCTGGTGTTGGTCTTGGGGATCCAGATGGCTCTCACCCTCAGCAGCGCTGCCCAGGCGGTAACGGTTTTGCTGGCCCTGATCGGGGGGGCTTTGCTGGGGGAAGGGATCGACCTCGAGGCCGCCTTTGAGCGGCTGGGACAGGGCCTGGAAAAGCGGGTGAGCCCCTGGCTGGGCCCCAGCCCTATCGCCCGCGCCTTCGTGACCACCACCATCCTGTTTGTGGTCGGCCCCATGACTCTGCTGGGAGCTATCCAGGATGGCCTGGGGGATCCCTCGCTGCTCTTGGTCAAGGCCGCCTTGGATGGCATTGCCACCCTTGCCTTTACGGCCAGCCTCGGCTGGGGCACGCTGTTTTCCGCCCTGCCGGTGCTCTTGGTTCAGGGAGGCGTGGCCCTGCTGGCGCGGCAACTGCAGCCGCTGTTGCGCCCAGACCTGCTCGCCGCCTTGGAAGCCACTGGCGGGATCCTCATCCTGGGTATTGGCATTAACCTGCTCGGCCTGGCCCGCCTGCGGGTGGCCAACCTGCTGCCCGCTTTGGTGATTGTGGAGCTGCTGGTGGGATTTTTCCCCCTCTGGGATCTCGACTTCTAGGGAACTGGAGGGGGCTCTCGCCCTGGGGGAGAAGGGAACCCAGCACAAGAGCGTCTGGAACCTCCCTCTCTATCCTCTAAGCCCTACCCTGACCGCCGTCCTAGCTGCTGGGGGCCAGCAGCAGTAAGGGTCGCGTCTTGAAAAAGCCTGATCCGGAAACTGACCCGGTGCGCGGCAAGCCCCGTCGTGCCGCTGCGCAGAAGTCGGCAGCCTGCCTCGTGGCACCCACCTACAGTTCAACTTTTGCCAAAGCTTCTTCCGGCCCCACCAGGGCAATGGCCGGGTTGACCAGGTAGGTTGTTGCGGCCTGATGGAGATGGGCAGGGGTGAGCTGCCTTACTCGCTGCAAATACTGCTGGTCGAACTCCAGGCCCAGGCCCAAAATCTCGTACCAACCGGCCAGTTGGGCCACTTGGGCGTTGGTTTGTTTGCTGAGGGCATATTGGCCCAAGAGCTTGCGCTGGGCCATCTCCACTTCCTCGCCGCTCAGGAGGGTGTCGTGGAGGCGACGGATCTCCGCTTGCAGGCGCTCCAGGGCCACCAAAGTGTTCTCCGGTGCCGTGCCCAGGTAGGCCCCAAAAGGGGCGGGATCCCGGCGGGTGGCAAAAAAGGCCGAGACCTCATAGGCCAGGCCGCTGCGCTCGCGCAGCTCCACAAACAGGCGGCTGGACAGGCCGCTGCCCAGGTAGGTGGCCAATAGCTTCAGGGCCGGATAGTCGGCGGAAGCGGCAGGGGAGCCGCGGAAGCCCATCAAGATCGTCGTCTGCTGGGTGGGCTGGGGCAGCTTCAGCAGTTGCGGCCTCTCCAAGGGAGACAGCGGCAGGGCTGGGTCGGGGGCGGGCGGGCCGGCGCTCACCCAATCTCCCAGAGCCGCTTCCACTTGGGCCGCCACTGTCTCGGGCGGCTCTGGGCCGATCACCGCCATCACCATGCCCTCTGGGCGGCAGTAGGTGGCGTGGTAGGCCAGCAAATCCTCGCGGGTCAGGGATCCCACTGTTTCCACTCCTCCCAGCTCTGGCAGGGCGTAGGGGTGATCCCCATAGAGGGCCCGCCGCACCTGATCAAAAGCCAAGCTGAAAGGCCGTTCCTGTCGGGCGCGAATGGCTTGCAGCATCAAGTCCCGCTCCCGCGCCACCTCTGCCTCGGGAAAGCTGGGATCGCGGAGGATCTCCGCCAGCAACTGCAACAGCTCCGGAAAATCCTCCGCTACACAGCGCAGGGCGACCTCGAAATGATCGGCGGCGCTGTCTACCGAAAGGGAAGCTCCCAACGATTCCACCCAAGCGGCAATAGCCTGGGAGTCGCGCTGCCGGCTGCCCTTGGTGAGGACAGCGGCCAGCAACTGGCTCAAGCCCGCCTGCTGCGGTTGCTCTACCCGGCTGCCGCCGCGAAAAAAACAGTGGGCAGCCAGGATCTCCACCGCCGCGTTCTGGCCCACCAGCAGCGTGATGCCGTTGGTCAAGCAGAGGCGCTGCAGATGGCCGCGTTGGGTGGTGGACAGGGTGGGGTGCATTGGGCAAGGGATCCAAGACTGAAAGGCCATCAACGGCAGGCCAGTTGCAGCTCCGAAGCCGCGGCAGCGTCAGAGGCAGCCGGCTTGAGCAGAGCGACCACGTAAGCCTGAGGGGAGAGATACTGCTGCGCCAGCTCGCGGATTTGCGCCGGAGTAAACGCTTGCAACAGCTCCAGGTACTCCTGCAGGCGCTGTACCCCAACCAGGGTCTCGTAGTAGCCGTAGAGGCTGGCCAGTTGACTGGGGGACTCGGCGGAGAAGAGCAGCTCGTGGGTGAGCATGCGCCGGGCGCGATCCAGCTCCGCTTGGCCAATGCCGTCCTGCTGTAACTTCTCGATCTCGTGCAGGATGGTTGACTCCACCTGTGCCAAATCCTCTACCTCCAGTTGAGCGCTGATGCAAAAGAGCCCCCCCTCCTTCAGCACCAGCGAAGAGCAGCCGATAGCCCTCACCCAGCCCCGCTGCTCGCGCAACAGATGCACCAGCCGCGAACTACGGCCCTCCCCCAGCACTACGGCCAACAGCTCTAGGCCGCACACCTGCTCCCAGGCGTCGAGGCTGACAGTGGGCCAGGCTAATTTCAGGCGGGCCTCTTCTGCGCGGGCGTGGGCGCTTTCGCGGCGCAGAACCCCCTGCGGGCGGGGCTGAGGAGAGATCGGAGGGGCAATCCAACCAGGGCCACCGGCGGAGCCGCCAAACTCCTTTTCCACCAAGGCCAGAGCTCGCTCAGGATCAATGCCTCCCGTCACCACCACCGTCATGAATTCGGGTCGGTACCAGCCGCGGTGGTAGGCGCGTAGTAGCTCTGGGGTCAACCCCATCAGGCTTGCCGGCGTGCCCAGCACAGGTCGCCCATAGGGGTGCTCCACCCCAAAGGCAGTTTCCATGAGGAGCTGATAGGCGGTGTAGCCCAGGTTGTCAGCAGCGCGGCGAATCTCCTCCAAAATCACCTGCTGCTCTTGCTCAAACTCCTGATCGGGGATCCCAGCCCGCAACACTGCCTCCGCCAGATAGGGCAAAGTCTCCGGCAGATCGGCGGCAGCTACTGTCATGTAGTAGTGGGTGTAATCCTGGCCAGTAGCAGCGTTGGCAATTCCCCCCCGGCCCTCGATGGCCCGATCCAGCTCGCCGGGGGCCAGTCGCTCGCTGCCCTTGAAGACCATGTGCTCCAGAAAATGGGAGATGCCTAGCCACTCTGGTGGCTCGTTGCGCCCGCCTGTCCGAACCCAGACATCGACAGTTGCAGAATCGGCAATTGGGATAGGGTGAAGAATGACGCCCAGCCCGTTGCTCAGGCAATAGGTATGGGCAGGCAAAAGACGGTGTGTGCGATTCAAAATTCTTAATCGATAGAGATCATCCTTAATCTTATTAAATCTTAACGACGAAAGCCGCTCAAGACAGTATGTGAGGTCACCTTTCATCAAAAACCTGCCACAGCCCCTCTCTCGTCACGCTTGCTGCTGTGGATTAGGGGATCCCTCGCCGGCGAGGTTTTCTTCTACCTGGAAGCCAGGGGGCCATTCTTCGCTGTCGCGCAGCCTCTGCACCACCTCCTGGGGCAGTACCACCCCCAACTCCCGCGCCGCCACCGCTACCACATCGCCGCGGTCGATCAAGCCGGCAATGGCGCCGCTGGGGGTGAAGACCAGAATGCGGCGCGGCTCTGCCTGGCGCATCATCTGAATCACCTGGGGGATGGGGGTTTCCTCTTGCACCCCCTGCAGTTGCTCCATCGGCTTGAGAATGGCTTTGAGGGTGAGGTGATCCCACTGGCTACGCTCGATGTCGTTGAGCAGTTCCGGCCTGACCAGGCCGCGGTAGCGGCCATCTTCTTCGGCAAAATAAACGTCCGCTGGCTGAGCTGGGGCTTCCGGCCTGAGGGAAGAAGGCACCAGGTAGCGATCGACAAACTCCCGCAGGCTCATGCCCGCATCCACCACCCGAAACCGGCGGGTCATCACATCCGCAGCTTTTAGGCGGGCCAGCACCTGCTGCAGTTGCGCATACTGCTCATAGCGGCGGGCGCTGTTGACGATAAATAGGCCAATCAGGCCTATCCACAGGCCGTTGAGGCTCCCTAAGAACACCACCCACAACCCCAGGGCCACCAACCCCCAGCCTACCCCTTGCCCAGCGCGAGCCGCCCACAGCATGCCCTTTTGCCGATCCCCTGTCCAACCCCAGATCGCCGCTTTGAGCATCTGCCCCCCATCCAGGGGCAGTCCCGGCAGCAGATTAAACAGGGCAATCATTAGGTTGATGGCAGCCAGGCTGGCGAGGGTTGAGGTCAGGGGCGACCCCGGCCCAGCCCAAGCTCCGGCCACGCTAAAGAGGACAAACAAGCCCAAACTGAGAAGGGGCCCTGCCAGGGCCACCCAAAAAGCGCCCAGGGGACGGGGGACTTCCCGCTCAATGGCCGCCATGCCGCCAAAGATGAACAGGGTGATGGAACTCACCCGTACCCCATAGGCGCGGGCCACCAGGCTGTGGGCCAGCTCGTGAGCCAGCAAAGAGAGAAACAGCCCCAGGGCCGTCACCACGCCATAGGAGAGCACCAGCAACAGGGCCGCCGGAAACCAGGTGTAGTCAAGGAAGAGGGGGATCCCCCACAGGCTACCGATGCGCAGGCGACTGGTCATGGCGATGCAACTCCTTACAAAGCTCTTACTTGGGAGAAGGCCCAGGAAGGTGCCATTGCAGACTTGACGTGGGATCCCTCTTTTCCACTGTAGCCCTTTTGCCTGGTCTTCCTTCCCCACCCGCCGCCGCCAGCCCAGGGGAACAGCGGGGGGAGGTAACCGAGCTTGCCCTATCCCTAGGGGATCCTGAGGAGTTGCCTAGAGAACACCACCACCTACAACACCAGGCTTCTGAAGATTGTGATAACGTGGTTGGGCATTGGCTCGGCAGGGTTGTAAACCGGCGCTCAAAGGAGCTTTCCCAAAGGCAGCTTTGCAGAAGGGGTGTAACTATGGTTCAGAGCAAGGAAGCACATTCTCCGGCAATCCAGGGACTTGGTATGGGCTCCCTGGGCGAATTTCCAGCCACGGCCCCGGCGGCTGCCCCCGTGTTCTACCGTACCTACAGTCGGCGTCGCCCAGATAGCAGCCGCGAGACCTGGAGCGACGTCTGCGATCGCACCCTGGCCGATATTGCCCGCTTAGGGCGTTTTACTCCCCAAGAGCGGGAGCTGGTGGAACGTCTGCAGCGGCAGTTGAAGGCCTTGATCTCCGGTCGGGCCCTGTGGGTGATGGGCACCGACTGGATCCAGAAGCCGGAAAACTACTCCGGTGCCTACAACTGCACCAGCCTCACCGTGGTGGACTGGCGCTCTTTTGGCCTGATGATGGATTTGGCCATGATGGGCTGCGGCACGGGGGCGGTGCTGGAGCCCCAGTTCATCAACCGCTTGCCCCCCATCCTCAACCGCCTGCAGGTGCAGGTGGTGGGATCCATCGGCGCCACGCCGCGGCATTCTCGGCAGGAGCACACCCCCATCCAGCGGCAGGGATCCCGGGTGCACATCCAGGTGGGGGATAGCCGGCGGGGCTGGGTGGAGTCCTACCAGGCGCTGCTGGAGCTGGCGGCGGATCCCAGTTTTGGGGGTCAGGTGGAGGTGACGGTGGATCTCAGCCATGTGCGCCCCGCTGGGGAGCGGCTAAAAGGGTTTGGGGGCGTGGCCAACCCCATCAAGCTGCCCGGCTTGTACCAGCGCTGTGCCGCCATCCTCAACAAAGCCGTGGGCAGGCAACTGAACTCGGTAGAGTGCTGCCTGCTCATTGATGAGGCGGCCGCAACGGTGGTGGCGGGGAATATCCGCCGTAGTGCAGGTATGCGCCAGTTTGCCGCCGACGACGAGCTGGGATCTAGCGCCAAAGACAATCTCTGGCAGCAGGACGAGCAGGGCAACTGGAGAATTGACCCTGAGCGAGATGCCCTGCGCATGGCCAACCACACCCGGGTATTTCACCGCAAGCCAACGCGGGAAGAGTGCATTGCTGCCGTGCGCAAGCAGTTTTACTCCGGCGAGGGGGCTATCCAGTGGGCTGGAGAAGCCGTAGCGCGGGCCAACGCCGACCTAATCAACACCCCCGAGCTGAAGCGGGAGTTCCTCAACGTCTATGCCTCGGAGGGACCCGAGGGAGCTAGGCGCTGGATAGAGGAGCGGCAGGCAGCTAGTAGCTCTCCGTCTGTCCAACCGCCAACGTGGCATAGGGTGCAACGGTATGGGCTGAACCCCTGCGTTACCGCAGACACTTGGATCCACACGGGCGACGGCCCGCGCCAGGTGAAAGACCTTATTGGCAAGCAGCACAGCACCTACGTCAACGGCGAGCTATTCAGCACGACCCCAGAGGGGTTTTTCTACTCCGGCACCAAGCCCGTGCTCAAGCTGGTGACCCAGGAGGGATTTTCTCTTCGGCTGACGGGCAACCATCGTGTTCTCAAAGTCATTGCCCAGACTCCAAAGGCGCAATACACGGAATGGGTGCCGGCAGAAGAGCTCCGCCCGGGCGACCGCATTCTGCTGCACAACCATCGCGACCTGACCCCCTGGGATGGTGAGGGGACCTGGGAGGAAGGCTGGCTCTTGGGGAATTTGCTGGGCGACGGCAGCCTTGCCACAACCCAGTGGAATGACACGGCTGTACTGCGCTATTGGCAGGATACGCAGCAGGAGATGAGCCTCCATGCGGCTCAGTTGTTGCAGGCTGCGGTAGGGTACGAACCTCGCCGGCCAGAGACCTATTATCACCCCAAGCTGAAGTGCTGGGTTATCCATTCCACCGGCTTGGCGAAACTGGCAGCTAAGTTCGGCATGGCTCCAGGACAGAAGCAAATGACTGCGGCACTGGAAGCCACAAGCTTTGATTTCCACCGCGGCTTTTTGTGCGGCCTGTTTGACGCAGACGGCAGTGTGCAGGGCGGTCAAGAGAAGGGAGTTAGTGTGCGGCTTTCCCAAAGCAACCTGGACACCCTCAAAGCTGTGCAGCGCATGCTGGCGCGTCTAGGGATTGTCTCGGCCATCTACGAGAATCGCCGTCCCGCTGGGTATCGTCTGCTGCCTGATAGCAAGCGCCAGCCAGCCCCCTACGCCTGCAAGGTGCAGCACGAGCTGGTCATTAGCGGGGACAACCTGCACCAGTTTCAGGCAGTGGTGGGCTTTCGAGAACCGCGCAAAGCTCAGAAGCTAGGTGAACTGCTCGGCAGCTACCAGCGCCGGCTCAACCGGGAGTGGTTTACGGTTACAGTTGCAGCCCTGGAGCCTGACGGCGTGGAACCGGTCTATGACTGCACCGTGCCCGGCCCAAGCTGCTTTGATGCCAATGGGTTGGTTGTCCACAACTGCGGTGAGATCATCGGATGCGACTTCCACTGCAATCTGGCCGAGATCCACCTCAACCGGCTAGATCCCCACAACCGCCAGGAGCAAGAGGAGGCCTTTACGGCAGGGGCCCTGTCGGCTGCGGCGCTATTGCACCACCGCTTTGTTGAGCCCCGCTTCCAGCGCTCAAGGGAATGGGATCCCATTGTCGGCGTCTCGTTTACTGGTCTATTTGACTTTTGCGTCAAAGCCTTTGGGGTGGACTGGCTGCGCTGGTGGCAGGAAGGGAGGCCCGATACGCCTCTGGGGCGGGAGTTTAAGCAGCAGGAGCGGGAATACCTCAGCTTCTGGAAGGAGGTCGTTCACCGCGTGGTTTGGGACTACTGCGACCGTCACGGGTTGCGCCGCCCCAACCGCTGCACCACTGTTCAGCCCGCCGGCACCAAGTCCCTGCTCACCAACGCCTCCCCCGGCTGGCACCCGCCCAAGGCCCAGCGCTACATCCGCCGCATCACCTTTGCCAAAAACGACCCCGTGGCCCTCGCCTGTCTGGACTACGGCTACTCGGTGGTGCCCGCCCAGTCTGATAAGGATGAAAACGGCAACCTGCTCAACGACCCCTTTGATCCCCGCTGCACCGAGTGGCTGGTGGAGCTGCCGGTGGAGGTGGAGTGGGCCAACTTGCCCGGCGCTGAGGAGATTGAGATTGAGCGCTTTTCTGCCCTGGCCCAGTTCGACTTCTACATGCAGGTGCAAAAGTACTACACCACCCACAACACCTCGGCCACCCTCGAGCTGCGCGAGGACGAGATCGAGGCGCTGGGATCCCGCATTTACGAGGCCATCCGCGACGACGAGGGCTACATCAGCGCAGCACTGCTGGCCCGCTTCGACGCTCCCTTCCCCCGCTTGCCCTTCGAGAAAATCGACAAGGCCACCTACGAGCGGCTGATGGCCGAGGTCAAGCAAAGACGAAAGACCGACAACTTTTACGAGGCGCTGGCGCGCTATGACCGCAACCTCGCCCTAACCGCAGAGGGGCCAGCAGGGTGTGATGCCCTCGGCTGTCTGATGCCGGAGGCTAGCCCGCAGGGCGAGAACCTGTCCCGCTAGCAGAGGGGGGGATCCCGCCTCGGGCTCTGGCTACACTGTTCTTGGCCGGGAATCCGAGCACTGCGCGCCTTGGCAGCCCCCTCGGCAAGCTAGGGGCAGGGGGGGTTGGCATAGGCCGGTTTTCCCTGCTCGAGCGTTTGGTGGCTGGAGGATCTGATGCAGACAGGAGCGCAGCTCCCGAGGAAAGCCTGGACGGTGGAAATCTGGCGCAGGCTAAGGGGGCTGGTGCTGGCGCTGGTGGTGCTGCTGGGGATCGCCTGTTCTAGCCTCAAGGGCTCTGGGACCTCCCCTCCTGGATTGATCCCTCCTCCGCCTGAGCCGGGCAGCCGGTCGATTCCTCTAGCGGTGCGCACTCTGGGCACCAGCCGCTTTAAGTTGCTGGGCTTGACAGTGGGTGTGGCTGGAAGCGAGGCTGAAGTGCTTCTGGATACCGGCTCAGCGGGGCTGCGTATTCTGTCGTCGGTGGCAGGGCGCTTTGGCTTAGAGCGGACGGGGATCCCTTCCACGGTAACCTTCGCTGATGGCACGCGATTTATTGGCGTGCTGGCTCGCGCTCCCTTCAGCTTGGGTGGGATCCAGAGCCGAGAGCCGGTCACGATTCAGTTGATCGACCAAATCACCTGTGTGGAGCCGCTGGTGGCCAGCTGTTCCGACAGGCTGTTTGGACCAGGGCGGCCCTTTGCTGGGATCCTGGGCACCTCTTTGGACGAACGCAGCCCTGACCGCGACCTGTTTAGCCCTCTCACTCGCCTGCCGGGCAATTTTCGCTCGGGGTACATCATCCAAACCGGCGGCTTTGAGTCTGCTCAGGGCCTTTTCACCGTCGGCCTGACCGAGGCCAACACCGCTGGCTTCAGTTTTCGGCCACTGCCCCAGGTGGGTAGCTTTCCCGATGGCACGCCCATCTGGCGGGATGAAGCTCTGCAAGTGGCCTACCGCATCAGCAATACTTCTATCCAAAATGTCCTCAGCCCCACCCTATTTGATAGCGGCGCTTCCGACATCTTCCTCAACGTTCGACTGTTGGGATCCGCTCCTTTTCCCACCGCCACCCTACCCCCAGGCTCGGAGTGGCGAGCTGTGCTGGGAGGAGCCTTTGACTACCGCATCCGGGTTGGCTTTCCGGTAACGCCCAGCCGGGATCGGATCTTTGTCAACGGCAACCAGAGCGTGCAACTGTTGGGCATGCCCCTGTTTTTCAACGCCGACGTTGCTTTCGATAGTGAACGTGGTCGGATTGGCTTTCGCCTGCGTTGAGACGAAGTTGTTTTCAACATCCAAAAGCATTGGGATCACTTGCGGAGAAGAACTTGCCATGTTCGGCCGAGCCTTGAAAACCGGGAACAGCACGCTGCACAGATGGCCTTGGGTTTGGGGGCTACTGCTGCTCTGTTGGCTAGGGCTGAGCGGGCCGGCTTGGTCGATCAGCTTAGGGGATCCCTTGCCCGAATGGGCACAGCCCATGCCGGTGGGGCGACAGCGCTTGCGCGGGGTGGAGCAATACCGCGGCCAGGAACAAATCCGCGCCTATGGCAACGAAGCAGGACGGGTGTTTTGGATTCAAATCAACAGCAGCGCTGACTTGCCCCCGGATTACCGAGACTATTTGGGCGAATACCAACAATTTCTGGTAGAAGCTGTAGAAGTGGTGCCGTTGCGAGCCCGACGGCTGCGCTTCCGCCAGGGAAATCGCAGCGCCGAGTGGCAGGTGGTGGGCATGAGCGGTCGGTTTCAGGCGGAGGCGATCAGCAGAGATTTGGCTCCGCCAGGGTTGTTTGGAGATCCCTCGTGAAGAGCAGGAGAATTAGAGCTTATCCTAGAGATCCTAGAGAGAAACTTGAAACTAGAGTCTGCCAATGAATTTACTCCAGAAGAAAGTTGAGGTTACTCTTAATCGCTTCTTCGTTAAGAGGCTAACTCAGGAGGATCTCACCTTCTACGGATACCATTGCAAGCCAAACCCTCTCCCCGCTCCGGGGGAAGAGCACAAAGCCCTCGCAAGGGTTTGTAATCAGCTAGGTGTAGTGGCTGTTCCTCTAGAGGGCTGCATTATAGCCCGGGAAAAGGTTGACCCCGATAAACTTAAGACAAAGGACGGGGAACTAGAGGAAATTGGACAGAGAGTTCTAAACTGCACCAATGTCCAAGAAAAAGATGCCCTCGAAAGCTTTGAGCGTAGGAGGCTACGGCTGTGTCTCAAATCTTTGTACTCTGGGAAAACCGAAGTTGAAACATCAGGAGGCAGCTTACTTTGGTGGAAGAAGGAAGAAGTTGATTGTGGAGAGGGTTGGAAAATCCACGAAGGAAGAAGAATAGATGTTGTTGTCAACCAGGACAGTGAGCTGTACATAGAGATAGATGTTCAGTACCATTTCTACACGCCATGGACCTTGCATGAGTGGCTTGAGAACTATCCAGATGTCCCGATCCAGTGGGTCCAGAATACATACGATAAACGCCAGACTTGGGAATATCTGGGTATCCTTTCCAAACAGTCGCCGTGGGAGATTCAATTGCCAGAGCTGAACATGAGTCTAGCGGAGTATCATTTGCAGAAGCACAGTGCACCTAGAGAGGAAGTGGAAAGCTCCTGGGTAGTCAAAGTATCTTCAGGTCGAGGGTGTTTTCCCCATCTGTCTCGAAGGCTATCGCCTGTCTTAACTTTGGAGATGCTGGCCAGCATAGAAGATGCTAGAAATCCTGGTAAAAAAGTCAGTGCTTCGGTCATCGAGCATTTTAGAAAAAGTTTAGAATATAGACTTCAAGAGTCTAAAAAAGTTGCAGAGACTATCATAAGAAGAATCTACAAATCTCCCATTGCTCAAGAGAGAATTCAGCCTCTGAAAATAGAGGGCTATATCCTGCCAAGGCCAAGACTACTGGGTCGCAACAATCAAGCAATCGAGAACCCAGCCAGAGTTAGGTACAAAGGATGTGCAAGGGTTGGCGAGACAAAGTTTGGACTTCTAAATCTTGACGATAATAAACATGAGTATCCTACTGAGGTTCGCAAGTGCCTACTTGAAGTAGCTAAAAAGAGCGGAGCAAGAGTTGAAATAGACTTTTACGCAACCCGTCAAGATTTACCTGAAGGCGACCTTGCTCAACAGAGGTTTTGGCAAAGCTGGGCCGACAAAGGGATCAAAACTGTTCTGGTTGTCATGCCCTTGTCGCCTGATGAGCACAAGCAAAAGATCCGCTTGCAAGCACTTCGAGCAGGAATAGCAACTCAGTTTATGATTCCTGGAGCTGACCCCTACAAAGCTCTAAATGTCGTACTAGGACTTCTGTGTAAAGCTGCGTGGCAACCCGTGTTGCTTGAACCCCTCGATCATCCTGAGTGCTCCGAGCTTACCATTGGTTTTGATGTGGGGACGAATCGAGAGCTTTACTACGGAACCTCTGCCTTCGCGGTACTGGCCAATGGTCAAAGCTTAGGCTGGGAGTTGCCCGATATACAAAGAGGAGAAACTTTTTCCGGCGAGGCAATTTATCAAACCGTGTCCAAGCTCGTCAATAGATTCTACAACAAATTTCATCGATACCCTAGAAAGGTTCTTTTGATGAGGGATGGCTTAGTTCAAAGAGGCGAATTTGATAAAACAATTGAGGAACTAAGAAAAGAAAAGATTGCTGTGGATATTGTTGGAGTGCGCAAAAGTGGCGCGGGAAGAATGGGGATTCAAGAAGAAGGCAGATATAAAGATGCTGCAATGGGCACTGTCATTTTTGACCATGAACGAAGGTCATTTATGCTCGTAACAAGCCAGCCTATTAAGAAGTCCTCGGTGCCAATTGGCAGCGCAAGACCGCTGCGAGTTGTCCATGAACACGGCAACACTCCTTTGGAAGTTCTGGCTATACAAACTTACCATCTCTCCCAGCTTCATCCTGCTAGTGGGTTTCAGCCTTGCAGGCTCCCTTGGGTGTTGCACTTTGCCGACAAAAGCAGTAAAGAGTTCCAGCGCATTGGCAACAGCATTTTTAGTGTGCTGCAGAACATAAACCGAGAGAAGTTGATTGCCGTCTAGCCAAGGGAGGGGATCCCCACCTGCCGGCCTTGCTAGGATTGGGGGGGTGGTTGGTGTTGCGGCTATGGAGATGAATGAGGTCTGGAAGACCTTTCTGAGCAACCCTGTTGTCTTCTGCGGGGGCTTTCTCAGCGGCCTGCTGCGTTTGGATGTAAGGCAGGATCCGCTGCGCAGTTGGCTAGAGTCGCAGGGCTTGAGGGTGGAGGATCCGCCGGCCTCCACGCAAGGCCCCCAGTCTATTGCCATTGAGTAGGCATGGAGACAGGAGAGAGCCTCCCCATTCAGCCAAGTAGGCCAAGGTGAGCTGATGCCCCCCGGACAATCTGTAAGAAGGTGGCGACGGCAGGGATCCCTCTATGGCTATCTGGGCGGGGTTGTGCTTTTGCTTGCGGGGCTAGTTGGCTTACCCTCAGCAGATTTGGCTTTGGCCCAAGCGGAGCTCATTTCCTCGAGAGGCTCTGACCAGGATCCCCAGCTTTGGCTGGAGCGCTACAACGCTGCTTTGAAGCAACTGCCCCCTTTGCCCAACTTGCAGTACCGCCAGCAGGTGCGGGTGGAGGGATCCCAAACCTTTACAGCCACCTTGGATTTGCTCTATTGCCGCGACGGCAGTTGGCAGGCTTGGGTAGCCGAAGGGGATCGCGTCCGCCTGTTGGATTCGCGGCAACTGGAAGCGGTGAACCAATCGGACTTGCTCAAGCTGTATTCCGTGTACGTGAGCCGGCCCGAAGCGCTCCTGCCCTCGGTGAGCTTTCATCTAGAGGCTGATCCCAGCCGCTACCGCGTCCTCTCCTCAGAACGGGTAACTCTGGCGGGATTCCCTGTCCAGCATCTGCGTTTAGAGCCTCTCCAAGAGGGCCAGGTGCGGGAGCTGTGGCTGGATCCGGAGTCGGGGCTGCCGCGGCAGGTGCTCTTGTTTTTGTCGGGGGTGTGGGGACAGGCCTATGCCCTGATAGGGTTTGCGGCAGTGCCGGATCCCCAGGCAGGGGTTAGCTACTGGCTGCCGGAGAGCACCCGCATCAATTTGGCCTACGGGTTTTGGACGCTGGAGGGCCTGACCCGCCGCCTGTTCAGGGGATCCCTTTCCATCCGGCACGACTACCAGGACTACCGCATCCTGCCGGAGGGGGTGCAGCTGCGCTTTTTGCCCTCGCAGCCGCCGGTGGATGCGCCGCCGGTGGTGGCCGGCCTGCCGGAGAGCACGCCCCCAGTGGAGCTAGGAGATGTGCAGGTTTTGGGGGTGGATGAGCAGGGAAACCAGCAATTTAGCATTGGCCTAGGCCGACGCAGCGAGGCCAAGACCCCCTTGGAAGACCGCATCGCCGCCTTTAACCTCACCCGACCGGCCAGCCGCAACGCCCTTACCCAGATCGATACCCTAGCCTTCTTGCCTTTGGGGAGCAGCCAGTTGCCTATCTACCTCTTTCAATTCGACACGGGTCGCCCTCTCTATCCCCTGCAAGGGGTGGAGCGCCCGCGGGTGGATCCCAACGGGGTTTTCGATCCCAGGCCGCCCGCCATCAAACTCTTTGGAGACTAGCTCCCCATGCTGACCGATGCCGCCTACGGCGTAATCCCGATCCTGCCCCTCCCGCCCGCCCAGGGATCCCATCTCTACCTGCTCATCCAGCATCAGAAGGGGCACTGGGCCTTTCCCAAAGGCCACAAAGATGAGGGGGAAAGCGACTTGGCGGCAGCCCAGCGGGAGTTGCGGGAAGAAACCGGCCTAACCGACTACCAGCTCCTGACCCTGCCCGGCCAGTCTGACCCTTTGACGCTGCAGGAAGCCTACACCTTTACGGATCCAGAGGGGAACCGAGTGGCCAAAACCGTTACCTACTACGTGGCCTTGTTGCCGCCCCAATTTCCTCCTCCGGCCCTGCAGGTGCAACCGGAGGAGGTGGCCGCCTACCGCTGGTGCTCCTACCCCGAGGCGTTGGAGCAGATCAGCTTTGAAGAAAGTCGCCAGCTCCTGCGCCGCTGCCAAGCCCACCTGGAGCAGCTTTGGAAATTGGAGAAGACCTAAATTCCGTATTTTTACGGAAGAGGTTTATCGGGGTTACCTTTATCTTGTCTTGCAGGCTTTCCGTGGGAAGTTCCCGAGTAAGAAAGCCAGCAGACAATCTGAGGGCTAGCCTTCACCTTTAGAGATTGGCTGATGAGCAATAGTCATCGATCTCCCCAGGAGGAGAGTTTTTCTGAATACGAATTGAACGCTGAAACTGCCTTTGAGTTCGTGCAGCCTTGGCCGTCTTGTTGGGCTTGGCTCATCTAAAGATCTCGTCTGGGTCAGGGCTGGGCTTGAACTGTATTCTGGAAAGCATTTTTTCACCGGCTTGTGGGGTAGCTAAGACTTCAGTCGTGTCATCAACCTCAGCGCAGGAAATTGTCCGAGCACGTCCTCTCGACCCATGAACTGTCCCCCCGTCTGTACAGAAGTCTCGGCCCATCTGCTGAACGCAGAGGTCAGCTTCACAGGAGTTGTTCGGTATTTCAGTGCCTTGGACAAAGGGGAGGGGCTGGGCACTTGGTCATTGGTGTTTCACCAAGGTCGCCTGGGGTTTGCTCACCACAGCTTGGAGCCCTTGGAGCGCTTGGATCGCCACCTGCGTCGGCTCAGCCATCAAGTCTTTTCTCTGACTCGCCAAAATTGCCTACGCATCCATCGGCAGGTGGAGGCGCTATTGGCTCAGGAGACTGGGCCTCTACCTGCAGACCTTCTGGGGCTGAGTTGGATGGTAACGGAGCAACTGCTGCCTTGGGAAGCTGCGCGCAGGTTGAATGCTTGGATCGGCGAGGAGGTGCTGCAAAATCTGTTGCTGGTTCCAGGGGGCTTTCAGCAGGAGATCATCCCACTGGACAACGTGCCCACCCTGGGCCAGTGGGATGGGGGATCCCTGCTCGACCTGATCCAAAAGCGGCTACGGGCATGGCAATCTTTGGGGCCTGAGATCACCTCCCCCTACCAACGGCCCTACTTTGCCAGCCGGGCCCAGGCAGAACGCCTTCCCGCCGAGCAACAGGAACGGCTAGGCCGGTTACTGAAGGGGTTTAGCTTCCGCCAGTTGAGCGCCCTTCTCGATCAAGACGACCTCCAGATCGCTCGCCGCCTACATCCTCTGGTCAAAGCCGGTATCCTTGTCCTGCGGGATCCCCAACCCCCCTTTGATCGGCTGCCCAAAACCTACTCGGCCAAGCTTGAGACAGAATCACAGCCCTCAGAAACTCCCACCGTCCCTCTTCACCTGGCCAACGAGCTTGCAGATCTAGGCCCATCTCCCCAAGCCTCGAAAACCTGGATTGTGGCCTGTATTGACGACAGCGAAGCCATGCTCAGCGAGTTGCAGCGGTTGTTGGAAGGGCACAACCTGGTCATTCACGCCATCAGCGACTCTTTGAAAGCCCTGATGAAGCTGACCACCCTCAAGCCAGATTTGATCCTGCTGGACGTGGGTATGCCCAACGTGGATGGCTACCAATTGTGCAGCCTCATCCGCAAATCCTCCGTGTTAAAGGATGTGCCGGTGGTGATGGTCACAGGCCACAAAGGTCTGATCGATCGGGTGAAGGCGCGCCTGGCCGGTGCCACCGATTACCTGACCAAGCCCTTTCGGCAGGAAGAATTGCTGCAGATGGTGTTTCGCTATCTCAGCTAGGGATCCCTCTAAAGGTTCGTCGAAAAAGAGGTAAGGAGATGTCGATCATGGTGAAAGTTCTTGTGGTGGAAGATGTGGCCTCGGAGCGACAGCTCATCAGCGATTACCTCCGCTCAGAAGGCTATCAGGTGGTAGCGGTGGCCAACGCCCAAGAGGCATTGCAGCAGATCCGCAACGACAAACCCGATGTGGTGCTGACGGACTTGGTCATGGAAGGCATGAGCGGGCTGGAATTGTGCCGCCAAATCAAGAAAAACCCGGAAACCCAAAAGTTGCCCGTTGTGGCCTGTACTTCTAAAAATCAAGAGCTGGACAAACTCTGGGGCATGAAGCAAGGGATCGATCTTTATCTGACCAAGCCTTTTACCCGCGAAGACATTTTGCGGGCCGTGAAATCAGTAGTGCTCAGCGCGAGCTCATGATTTTTGCCACTCCTGTCCTTGCTGAGCTGCGCCTCCAGTTAGGATCCCTGTGATTATCACGAATTGTTCTTAGGAGATGTCTTAGAATTGGCAGAGCGAGAACGGCAATGGCGGTAGCTTTCTCCCCACACAGCCCTACTTCTACCCGTACCGGCGAGCTGTACTTACATCTACAGTTGGGGGTAGACTGTCGGGCCCTTTTGCCCATGGCATTTGCCCAGGAAGCTCTAATTGTTGGCCCGCACCACTTTACCCTTCTCCCCAACCAGCCCGCATGGGTGCTGGGCTTGTTCAACTATCGCAATCGCATTCTCTGGGGACTGGATCTGCCGCAATTTCTCGGCCTAGAGCCCTTGGACTTTGGGCAGCCCGAACACCACTTGGTGGTGATGCGCCCAGAATTTGGGGGCTCTGCATCGCCAGTGCGAACAGGCTTGGGCCTGGCAACCCAACACGTGAAAGGAGTAGCTCGAGTGCCCGCCGAGGAGATCCAACCCTTAACAAAAGCCCAGGCAGCACAAAACAACTTTCGACTGGAGAACTTCTACGACTCTTGCAAAGGGCTGGTGTTGGAAGGGGATGAGCCTCTCTGGGTGCTCGACCCTCTTGCCATTGTCCAAAAGCTCAACTCAGTTGATTCCTCGGCAAACCCTTGATCTTGGCGACCTTTTCCCCGACTTACCCTCACTTAAAGGCAAAATTCTATGGTTTCCTTCCGTCCCCTCTTTCTCAGGCCTGCTCCATCTTCCCGGCCCCAACGCAAAGTCGCGGGATCCCGCCTGGCCCTGGCAATCAGTTTTCCTCTGGGCATCAGCTCCCTGCTGTTTGCCGTCTCTGCCGGCAGCGTAGCCCGCACCTATTTCGAGTTCGAGCCGGCGATCTCGCGGCAGTTCACCCTGCAAAACCTGAGCGATCAGGTGATCTATTTGGATGAAGTCTTGACCATGTCTGCCCGCATGGCCGCTGCCAGCGGGGATCTGTCCTGGGAAGAGCGCTACAACATCCATGTCCCTCAGTTGGATGAGGTGCTGGCGGAGATTCAGCAATTGGATCCCGCCTCTTACGAAGCCTATGCAGCCAAAACCACAGCAGCCAACATCAAGCTGGTGGAGTGGGAAGTGCAGGCTTTTGATCTGATTCGGGCCGGCGAGCAGGAACGGGCTTTCAACTTGCTGCACAGCCCTGAGTACGAAGAGCAAAAGCGCATCTACGCCGAAGGGATCAACCAAACCCTGGAGGCCATTCGCAGCAACATTCAGGCCAGCGTCCAGCTTTACGAGCAAGAGCTGCTGCAGGCTTTGATCTTTTCCGGCATCAGCTTCCCGATTCTGCTGCTGAGCTGGGGGATCATTTTGATCCTGGTGCGCAACTTTGTGCGGGAACGCAACGCCACCTACGAGCGACAAGTTTCCGACACCCGACTGGCCCAGCGGTTTGCCGATATTGCCCGGATTCGCCAAGAGCAAGAGCTGATCGATCCCCTAACTGACTTGTTGGGCGAGATGCGCCAGCGCTTCGATGCCGAACGAGTGGCCTTCTATCGCTTGACCGCTCCCGAAGAGGCGCAGGTTATCGCTGAATCTCACGACAGCCGCCTGCCCGACACCTTGGGCACCCTCCTCCGCAGGATCCCGGCTCCGATCCAGCAGGCTCTCCACGGCGGGCAAGTTTACGCTTTTGGCCCGGTGCCTAGGCCAGATCTGGGCGCCGACTACCTGCAGAGGCTGGCCACAGCCCAACTGAAAGCCGAGATGATAGCGCCGGTGGTGCGTGGCGATGAGCTTTACGGTTTTTTGGCAATAGGCCGCGCCCAAAGCCAGAGCTGGTCTGACGAAGAACAGAAAACCTTGGCAGAGCTGGCCAACCGCCTGGGTCAAGCTTTGGGTAACCTGGGGGCGCTGGAGCAAAAAGCCGTGGCCGCCCAGGAACGGAAGCGGTCGGAAGCGCTGCAAAGAGAGCTGCTGCAGCTTATCAGCGAGGTCAAAGAAGCCTCGCGGGGGGATCTCACGGTGCGGGCGCAGCTAACAGCCCGACAAGTTGGCATCATGGCGGACTTTTTCAACGTCATTATCGAGAGCTTGCGCGACATCGTGATTCAAGTGCAGCAGGCCGCCGGTCAAGTCAACCAATCGATTGGTCGTGACGAGGCAGCCATTCGCGAGTTGGCCGAAGCCGCTCTCCGACAGGCCACCCAAATCGAAGAGACCTTGCGCTCTGTCGAGCAAATGACGCTCTCAATCGAGGAGGTAGCCGATAAAGCCCAACAGGCCGCCACCGTTGCCGAATCTGCCGCCGCCACGGCCATCAACAGCAGCTTGACTATGGATCGCACAGTGCAAAACATCCTGCAACTGCGGGAAACGGTGGCCGAAACGGCCAAGAAGGTGAAGCGGCTGGGGGAATCTTCCCAGCAGATTTCCAAGGTGGTGTCCTTGATCAACCAGATTGCGCTGAAAACCAACCTCTTGGCGGTGAACGCCAGTATCGAGGCAGCCCGTGCCGGCGAAGAAGGGCGAGGTTTTGCGGTGGTCGCCGAGGAAGTCGGGGCACTGGCGGCCCAGTCGGCAGAAGCCACCCGCGAGATCGAGCGCATTGTGGAAGGGATCCAACGGGAAACCGGCGAGGTGGTACAGGCGATGGAAACCAGCACCGGCCAGGTGGTGGAGGGAACCCGCTTGGTGGAAGCAGCCAAGCAGAGCCTGGGACAAATTGTGGAAGTCTCGCGGCAGGTGAACCAGCTCTTTCAGGCCATTGCCCGCTCCACCGATGCCCAGGCAGATGCATCTCAAACGGTGCGCCAGTTGATGCAGCAAATCGCCAACATTGCCGCCCAGACGGCGGCAGCCTCGCAGCAGGTGGCCAACTCTCTCCAGGCTACGGTGGCGGTTGCCCGTCAGTTGCAGACTTCTGTGTCCACCTTCAAGGTGGGGGAGGCGGTTTAGCATAGGGCCGAATCCCACTTCCCTCGACCCACGCGAGTGGCAGGTTAGGCTGCAGTTTTTGGACGAAGCCCAGGCTTACCTCGACACCCTGGAGGCAGGGGTGTTGGGCCTGGGATCCCAGAGTTTGGATCGCCCCCGTTTGGATCGCTTGCTGCGGGCTGCTCATTCCATCAAGGGCGGGGCGGCCATGATGGGCTTTCCGGTGCTTAGCGACTTGGCCCATCGCCTGGAAGATGGTTTCAAGATCTTGCAGGTGGATCCCCAAAAAGCCGACCCCGCAGTGGAGCGCAACCTCTTGGCGGCGTTGGATTGCATGCGCCAAATAGCCCAGCAGCACCGCCAGCAGCGGCTTTTGGACGAATCTTGGCTGGCAGAGCGGGTGCAGCCTCTTTTCGATCAATTGCGAGAGCAGTTGGGAGAGTTGCAGCCTGAGGACAACGTCCAAGTCCTGGCAGCAGAGGCCGGGGGCGATATGCGGGTGCTGCTGTTTGCAACCGAGGTGGAGGCCTGTCTGCAGCGGTTGGAAGGTGTGCTGGCCCACCCCGAGCAGCCCTGTTTGCGGGAGGAGTTTCTCATTGCTGCCCAAGAGCTGGGGGCGTTGGGGGAAATGTTGGATCTGCCTGCCTTTGCCACCCTGTGCGGCTCAGTAGTCCAAGCTCTGGAGACGCTGCCGCCAAATGCCAAGGAGCAGGTGTTGCCCGTTGCTCAGGCGGCTTTACAAGCTTGGCGACGCTCGCAGGCCCTGGTGCTGGTCGGTCAGGTCGCTCTTCTCCCCAGCTCCTGGGATCCGGCAGAGCCTCCAGTTTCCCCCCCGCCAGAAGCCCCTCCCCCTGCAATGGCAGGAGCCACCGAGCTGCCGGATTCGATTCCAGCCGGGGCCAAAAGCGCTGCCGAGATGCTACGGGTGCCGGCTCGCCCTCTGGAACAGTTGGGGGAGCTGTTGGGAGAGCTCATAGGGGAGCGCAACCGCTTAAACAGTCGCCTGCAACGGCTGCGGGAGCTGGTCAGCTTGTTCAAACGGCGGGTTCGCACTCTAGAAGAAACCAACAGCCGCCTGCGCAGCAGCTACGACCGCGTCGCTGCCACCGTGCCTGCTTCTGTGCTCTTGAAAAAAGAAGGGGATCCCGGCCTGACCTTGGCCGATACCTTTGACCTCTTGGAGATGGATCGCTATGGAGAGATGCACCTGCTGACCCAAGAGGTGATGGAAACCGTTGTGCAAATTGATGAGGTAACCCACGATATCGACACCACCCTGCAGGAGACCGAAGGCAGCGCCCGCCAGCTCAGCCGCCTCTCCAGGCAAATGCAAACCCGTCTCGACCAGGTGCGCATGCAGCCTCTATCGGATTTGACGGATCGCTTCCCCAGAGCGCTGCGGGAGCTGAGCTTAGCCCATGGCAAGCCCGTGGAGCTGCGGGTCTTGGGGGGATCCACCCTAATCGAGCGCTCGATTTTGGAGGCCTTGGCGGATCCCTTGTTGCACTTGGTGCGCAACGCCTTTGACCACGGCATCGAGGCTCCAGACACCCGCCTGGCCCAGGGCAAGCCGGCCAAGGGCCTCATCGAAATTGCCGCCAGCCAACGGGGCAACCGCACTCTGATCACGGTGCGAGACGATGGGGCAGGGATCTGTCTGGATAAAATCCGGGCCCGCGCCTTGCAGATAGGGTTTTCCGCTGCCGACCTGGCTGAGGCCAGCTCCCAGGAGCTGCTGGAGTTGATCTTCCAGCCGGGCTTCAGCACCGCCGAGCGAGTCAGCGAGCTATCTGGACGGGGAGTGGGTCTAGACGTGGTACGCACCAACCTGCAACGAATTGGCGGCCAGGTGCAGGTGGAATCTTGGCCGGGACGGGGCACGCTGTTTACCCTCACTCTGCCCGTTTCTTTGAGCGTCACCCGCGTGCTGCTGACAGAATGCCAGGGGTTGATGTTGGCTTTTCCGGCCAACGCAGTGGAAGAATTGCTTATCCCCCCGCAGTTGCCTGCCGATTCCTTTCTCTGGGAAGGGGAGCAGATCCCTTTAATTCCTGTGGGTCACTGGTTTCGCTTCGCGCGCTGGCAGCCTCGCCGGGAAATTGACGAGACCCCCCTTCTCGACCGACCTGTGGTGCTGCTGGTGGTAGAAGACAACCGGCCCTATGGCCTGTTGGTGGATCGCTTTTGGCGGGAGCAAGAGGTAACTCTGCGCCCGGTGGAGGGAGGTCTGCCTCTGCCGTCGGGATTCTCCGGCTGTACGGTTTTGGCCGATGGGCGAATCGCTCTTTTCGTGGATCCGCCTGCCCTCTTGAGCTGGCTGCTCGCCCAGCGGGATCAGCCCTGTCAGTCGGCAAGGGATCCCCTTCCCCAGCCCAGGTTTGCCGCCCAGCCCACCCTGCTGGTGGTGGAAGATTCGGTCAACGTGCGCCGCTTCTTGGCCATGACCCTAGAAAGAGCAGGGTTCCGGGTTGAACAGGCTCGCGACGGACAAGAGGCCCTCGAGCACTTGCAGAGAGGAATTCCCATCCGAGCGGTGATTACCGACATTGAAATGCCGCGGCTGGATGGCTTTGGCTTGCTGGCCCAGATTCGTGCCCACCCCCTGTATGACCAGCTTCCCGTGGTCATGCTCACCTCCCGCAGTGGCGAGAAACACCGCCAACTGGCCCAGCGGCTGGGAGCCAGCGCCTACCTCTCCAAGCCCTTCCAGGAACAGGAGCTGATCCAAAAGCTGCGGCAACTGCTGCAACCAGCCTCTTCGGCACCTTCCACCGGCGTTTTGATGGCGAGGTAGTCCATGCCCCTGCTTTCCCCTCTGCGCCTGCGTCGTCTGGCTCGGCAAGAACAACTGAGAAACCGGCAGACCTTGATTACTTTCCAACTGGGCTCCTACTGCTTCGGCCTCCCTGTTGATCGGGCGCGGCGAGTTTTTAGCTGGGCAGAGTTTCAGCTTGCTCAGGAGGGCGGCCCCCAGCTTTTGGATACCGGTCGTTTGTTGCTGGGCCGAGGGATCCCTTTTCAACCGGAAGGGGTTATTCTGTTGCAGCCAGGCAGTTCTGAGGACGGATTGTCCGACCAGATCGACAACCCAGAAACAGGGGCTCTGCCCATTCCCACTCAGCCCCTCCTGCGCCGCCTGACATCCTCCCAGTTGCAGCCTCTCCCCAGCCGCTATGCAGCTCAGGCCCGCCAAAGGGGTATTGTGCAGTGGATCCCGCCAGCCGAAGGCCAGCTCCCCCTGTTGGTGTTCGACCCTCATCTCTGGCCTGTCTGTTCTTGAGCGGGGAGAGGGGGCAGTTGCAGTTCTGGATTCTCCACGCGGGTTAGCTCCCAGCGAAAGGGCTCCCCACCCCGTCGCTGCCAATTCAATCGGAAGGGTTGCTCCAAGGCGTTCACCTGATCCCGCGTCAGGTTGGCTAAGGGGCCGCCGGATCCCTCGATCACAAACCAGAGAGTGGCCTGTCCTTGGCGACTGGGATCCCCTAGGTCGAGCTGCACCTGCAGCGCTTGGGGTTGGAAGCGCAAGCGAAAAAATTGCCCGAAGATCTCGCGGCTGTAGGCCAGCGCCCGCTGCTTATCCAGGCCCCAACCATCGCTATAGGCCTCAGAGACCAGCATCTCCACCTGATCCCAGTTGCGCTGCTCCACCGCCCGCAGCAATTTCTCCGTGTGGACGCGGATTTGTCGCTCAGGCCGCCCGTAGTGCCAAAAGGCTCCCACCCCGATAGCCAAGACGACGGATCCCACTAGCCCCCAGCGCAGCCAGGGGGGAAGGGGTGAAGGGGGAGAAGAGACAGAAGCAGACAAGGGATCCCTCTTGGGCAGTAGGGGGATTGCTCCCTCTAGCCTACGGGATCTACATGTGAGAAGATCAAAGCCTGACCCCGAAATCTGTGCAGCCTCTGCCGGTCACAGCACGCTCCCGAAATTTAGCCAACCGGTCATGACCAAGTCCAACGACCGCCTACTGCTGGAGTTTGAGCAGCCTGTTGCCGCCCTCGAACAGCGCATCCAGGAAATTCGCGCCTTGGCCGAAGAAAACGACATCGACGCCTCTGAGCAGATTCGCCAACTAGAGGCCAAAGCCGAAGAGCTGCGCCGCGAGATCTTCAGCCAGCTCACCCCCGTAGAACGGCTGCAGGTGGCCCGCCATCCCCGCCGCCCCACCACCTTGGACTACGTCCAGACCATCTGCGACGACTGGTTTGAGCTGCACGGGGATCGCCACGGCCAAGACGATCCGGCCATCGTCGGCGGCCTGGCCAAACTGGGGGATCAGCCGGTGATGATCCTCGGCCACCAAAAAGGCCGCGACACCAAAGACAACATCCACCGCAACTTCGGCATGCCCAACCCCGCCGGCTACCGCAAAGCCCTGCGGCTGATGGAACATGCCCACCGCTTCGGCCTGCCCCTATTGACCTTTATCGACACGCCGGGGGCCTACCCAGGGGTTAAGGCAGAAGCCGAGGGCCAGGGGGAAGCGATCGCCACCAACCTGCAGACCCTGTTTCGGCTGGAGATCCCCATCATCTGCACCGTCATCGGCGAAGGGGGATCCGGGGGGGCTTTGGCCATTGGCATTGGGGATCGCATCTTGATGTTTGAGCACGCCGTCTATTCGGTGATCTCGCCGGAAGGCTGTGCGGCCATCCTTTGGAAAGATGCCAAGAAAGCGCCGCAAGCAGCGGCAGCCCTGCGCATTACCGCCCAAGACCTGCTGCAGCTAGAGGTCATTGACGAGATCTTGCCGGAGCCGGTTGGCGGCACCCACCGCGCCCCCCTGGAAGCTGCCCAGACGCTGAAAGAAGCTCTCCTGCGGCATCTCAAGGAGCTATCTGCTCTGAGCGGGCGGGAGCTGCGGGAGGAGCGCTACCAGAAGTTTCGCCGCATGGGGGCCTTTCTGGAGCTGGCTCAAGAGAGCTAGACCGGATCCCTACCAGGTGACCCGATCCCGCAGTTGCTCAATCCGGGCCGGCCCGATGCCCTTGACCCGCTGTAGATCTTCCAAGGAGGAAAAGGGACGGGCCTCGATGATGCGCTGCGCCAGGGCCGGGCCAATGCCGGGCAACTGCTGCAGCTCTGCTGCGGTGGCGGTGTTTAAGTTCACGCGGGAAGCTTGCGGGGTAGCCGGCTGGGAAGGGGATCCCCTGTCAGGAACGGAGATCACCTCGACTTCCAGCAGCTCCGGCTCTGCTTCAGATGAGGAGAGGGCGACGGGGACAGGGCTGGGGCAGAGGCGGGCTCTCTCTTCCGCCTGTTGCTGCAGGCGGCGGCTGGGGCCAAAGCGGGCCTCGGCAATGAGCCGCTCGAACTCGCGCACAAAGTGATCCACCACCCGCTCATTACGGATGATCAAAAGGTTTTCGTCGTTGATGTGGTTGGCCGCCATTGACCAGTTGTGGGATCCGGTGATCACCGTGGCCTGAGGAGTGCCGGGATCGACGATGGCGAACTTGTGGTGCAGCTTGTCTCCCGGGGCGAGGTTGGGCACGCCCACGGATGAAGCGGGCACTGTCCAAGGCAGGCGGGCCGCGTCCACCCGGCAGTTTTCGTCCGGGAGCAGCAGCCCCCACATCTCCAGGGTGCGGCTGTAGTCGCGAAAGGCAAAGCCGGGATCGAACACGCCGCGGATCAGCACGTTGCGCTCCTGGCGCAGTTGCCTGAGCTGGTTGGCAATGCCTGAGTCCGTAAAGACGAACAGGGCCAGATCCACCTGCTGCTGCGCTTGGGCCAGGGTGGCCGCGATGATGCCGTTGGAAGTGGCCTCGTAGGGCAGGGAGCGGCTGCTGGGAGAAAAATGTACCCCCACGATGGCATCGCCAAGGTAAACCGTCTCCAGGGGACGCTTGAGCTTTTGCACCCCGAAGCGGCTGTCGGGCAACCCTCCCGGCCCATCTCCCCACATGAGGTTGAACTCCTCGGTGTAGAGGCGAGCCAGCTCGGGGCTATCCAGCAGCAGCAGGTGGTTGGCGTTGCCCACACTGCCGGGGGCATCGAAATCCCCGTGGATATCGGAGAGGGTAAAATTGGCCGATCCGGTCAGCACCCGCTGCCCGTCGATAATCACAAACTTGTGGTGCATCAGGCCGCTGCCCTTGGAGCCGTCGGCGGTGTCGTCCAGCCAGGGCACCTGCCCCCCATCGAGCAGGGCATAGACATCCCGCGTGGCGATCTCTTCTGGGGAGAGGCGCCCATCCCGGTTCACATCCACCAAGTTGCGGTACTCCTCGTACTTGCGGCGGCTGCGCTCGTCCAACGCCCGCACTTGGTCAGGGGTGAGCTGGTGCCAGGCCCGCACATAGGTATTTTCGGTAATCACCCGCACCGGGATCCCGGCCTGGCGCCGCTCGGCCAGGGCCTGGGCAATCAGGGGCAGGTTCAACTCTTGCACCGCCACATCCAGCGACTGCTGGGCGGAGCGGATCTGGGAGAGGATCAGCTCCTCCAGGTTGTAGCCGTAGCGATAGACCTGGCGATAGGGATCCCGATAGGTGCTCTCGCGGCTTTGGTTGAACGCCACCCGGATGCGGGGGTGCTGCGGCAGAGGGGCCAGGGTGGGCAGCTCTGGCTCTTGGGGATAAGGCCGAGGTCGGGGGCCCACCCAGTAGCCAATGGCCACCAGGAGCAGCAGCAGGGCAGCCCAGGGCAGCCAACGACGCAGTTGCCGCCGCCAAGATGGGATCCCGATCCCGTTCATCCCCTTTCTCCCCTCCAGCAACCACACCCAGAATACCGAACTTTACCGTAGCCACTTCTACGCAAAAGTGACCCCTGCTCTGCTCTAGGGCCACCCGTGCGAGAACGGCTTTTGACCCTAAGATGGAGACGAATGTTTTGAGTTATTAACTTTTGTTATGAATCGCAAAGCCCTCACCCTTGGACTGACGGCGGCCACCTGCTTGGCCTTGGTCGGTTGTGACAGTTCCAGCAACGATACAGCCATTGCCCTGCCGACGCCCACTCCGACTCTCTCTCCCAGCCCTACGCCGCTGCCCAATATCGTCGCCGTTGCCGCTGCTAACCCTAACTTCCTTGGTGACGGCCCTGCAGGCAGCGGGCTTGGTGGGGGCTTTGCAGCAAGAAGGCCCCTTCACGGTCTTTGCTCCCACCAATGCTGCCTTTGCCGCTTTGCCCCCTGGCACGGTGGAAGCCTTGCTGCGGCCTGAGAACCGGGCAGAGCTGGTGCGCATTCTCACCTACCACGTGGTTCCCGGCTTGGCCCCCTCCAGCGCCCTCAGATCCGGCCAGCAGGTGACGACTTTGCAGGGATCCCCTGTCACTGTCACCCTTCTTGAGGGCGGACGGATTCGCATCAACAACGCCAACGTGATCACCGCGGATATTCAAGCTGCCAACGGCATCATCCACGTCATCGACACCGTCTTGATCCCACCTCGCTAAGGCTTCAGGCATTATTAATCCGGCAGTGATTGGGAGGCCCAGCGTGGAACGGCCCAAGTGGGTAGCCATTATGACGGGAGCTTTGGCCATTGCCCTGGGGGTGGGCTATTTGTTGTTGGTGCAGCTATTGGACTACCGGGGGGGCGAGTTTTTGCCAGCGCCGCTGGAGCCGCCGGCGGTTTTGCCAGGGATCCCTGTCCTTTTTGGCCACTTGGGCTGAGGGCGATCTCGATTGGCGTTTTCTGTCTTCAGCTTCTGGTTTTGCCGGTGGGTAGCTGTTCCTAAACAAAGCTTCTTGCAAAAACTGTATGCCCAGCTACAGCTAGCCCTATGCTAGAGAAGCGGCTGCGGAGCCCGCTTGCGCCGGGGTTGCCAGCGGAGAGGGTTCAGCCGTCCTAAATTCGCGAACGCTTCTCTCGCCTTTGCAGATCTCTAGACTAGATAGATCTTCAGGGTTTGCCTGGGGATCAGGATCTGTTCCCGATTGGGCATTTGGGCAAGCTGTGGGTTGGCATGGTGTTGTCGCGCTCCACTTGGCTGTGGTTGTTGACGGGGCTGGGCTTGGCGGCTCTCAGCCAATACCTGCAATGGGTTGAGGGCATCTACAGCTTTGTGGCTCCCTATTCGGTGCCGCTGGCGGATCTGGCGGTGGCCGGCATCCTGGGCGGAACAGTGGCGGCAGGGCTGGTGGCACGCCATTGGTGGCAACAGGTTCGCCGACCGCAACAGGATCCCACCCCAGCGGCTAAGCCGCGGCGGCGGGTTAAGTTGACGCGGGATCAGGTGCAAGCAGATCTGCAGGATGTCGATCGCCTTATCCAGAAGCTGCAGGACGACATTAGCCGTCGCGCCTTGCAGGCCAAGGCGCGGGAGATCGATCGACGGCTGGCCCAGGAAGAATTGCACCTGGTGGTGTTCGGCACCGCTTCTGCCGGCAAAACCTCTCTCATCAACGCTCTGCTGGGGCAGCCTGTGGGGGAAACCGCTCCCACCCTGGGCACCACCCAGCAGGGATCCATTCACACCTATCAACTGGAGGGCTGGAGTGGCCCCATCTCCCTCACCGATACCCCTGGCCTGCTGACCATCGGCGGCGCCGGCGAGGCGGAGGCCCGCGCCCTGGCCCAGAAGGCGGATCTGTTGATTTTGGTGGTGGCTGGGGATCTGCTGGCCTCAGAATATGCCGAGCTGCTCGAGCTGGCCCGGCTGGGGAAATCCACCATCCTGGCCCTTAACAAGACGGATCAGATGTTGCCGGAGGAGGTGGAGATCATCTTGGCCCACCTGCGCCAGCGCACCGCCGGCGTCATTCCCCCTGAGCAGGTGGTGGCCATTGCCGCCGACCCGGAGCCCTTGAAGGTTCGCTACTGCTTCCCCGATGGCTCCAGACAAGAAACCTGGGAGCCGCAGCCCCCCGATACAGGCGCCCTGGTCCAGCAGATGGCCCGCCTGCTGCAGCAAAAGGGATCCCATCTGCGCCTGGCCAACGCCCTGTTGCAAACCCAAACCTTGAGCGAGGCCGTCCAACAGGCCCTGCGGGAAGAGCGCTACCACCAGGGTCGCCAGATCGTGGAGCGGATGCAGTGGGCCACCGCTGCTGCCCTGGCCGTGACTCCCCTTCCGGCTTTGGATATGCTGGCGGGGGTGGTCATCCAGGCGCGCATGATCGGGGAGCTGCATCAGGTGTTCGATCGCCGCATCACCCTGCAGCAGGCTCAACAAATGGCCCACAGCCTGGCGCAAATGATCGTGCAGCTTGGGGGACTGGAGCTGGCCACCCAGGCCCTGGGCTCTGCCCTCAAAGCCAGTCCCTGGATGCTCATGGGGATCCCGCTGCAGGCGGCCAGCGGAGCCTATCTGACGCGGGTGGCGGGGCTGAGCTACCTGGAGTGGCTGCAATCGGGGGATCCCTGGCAAGAGGAGCTCCTGCAAGAGCGGCTCAAGCAGCAGCTTCACAGCCGTTATCCGCTGGCCTTTCTCAAGCAATTGGCTCGCCAAGCCCACTCCAGCAGCTAGCCGAACAGCCCAAGCTCAGCTAGGGCCATTTCAAAAGCAAAAAACCCGTCGCTAGCCCAAAGCAACCCCCTCGGCGGCATGGCCATTCGCCGGCAACTGGTTGAGATCCAACTGCCAAAGCTGAAATTGCTGCGGCTTCCCGGCCTTGGGCACTTGCAGCCAGACCAGTCCCCTTTGCCCCACCTGCAACACCTCGGATCCGACGGGCACGGCCACCTGGGCCAAGGGATACCCCCCCTCGCTATACAGCCAGAGGGAAGAGAACTCCTCCCCCTCGCGACACAGGAGCAGCACGCCCCAAGGGGCCTTGGCCATTTGCAGGGGCCACCCCTTCAAAAACCAGCGGCGCAGCCGCAGCGGGTTGACCTGCACCGAGCAAAGGTGGGGGCAGCATCCCTGGCCTCCTCCATCCCCGCCGGCAAAAAGCAGCCGCTCCCCCAAGCTGAGCACTCTCCCCCTGGGATCCAGGGGTAGGCGATAGCGCAGCGGCTGGGAGCCCGTCTGCGGAGGCCAGGCCGCCGGATAGGGCAACACAGTCATTTCCACCCACTGCCGCCCCAATCCCGCCAACAGCACCAGATGCTCCGAGAGAGCCAGCAAGCGGAGCAGGGATCCCGTTGGCACCTGCCAAGGCCAGCGAAAGTAGCAGTGGAACTCCGGAAAAGGTTGAGCTACGGTTGGCCCAGCCGGCAGCCATTGCACTGCCCCAATTTCTTTGGCAGTGGCCCAGACCAACTCCTGCCGCTCCGCCAGCCAGGTGGCTCGCCAATCCTCCGCAAAACTCAGCAAGGTACGGACGCGCGCGGGACTCAGGTGCAAAAGGTTGCTTTTGGAAAAAGCCAAAGCCTCCGGGAAGCTCGGCAAGGGCAGCACTTGCTGCAACGGTTCGGCCAAGGAGAAACAGGCCAGAGGCGGCGCTCCTGAGGCAAGGGTCTGCAGATCCAGCCACTCCAGCCGCTGAGGGGTTACCCGCAGCAGCAGCGGGGATCGGGAGCCGCTCGGATCTTCACAGATGCAGAACTTTTGCTCAGGCAGGGACTCCCTCCCGCCCTCGCCAACAAAACCCGGATCCGGCAGATCCCAGACCTGCAGGCCGGGAGGTGACCGCCTGGACAGGCGAGGGCCGACCCAACAACCGGCTGGCTCCTGCCACTCCCGGGCAAAGGTTGCCAGGGCCGAACGCATCTGGGCCGCGGTGCGAAACCGCCGCAGGGGCAACTTGCGCAACGTGATCTCCAGCAGTTCCTGCAGCGGGGCCGGGATCCCTTCCGGACAGACAAACGGCTGGTTGAGGTGGGCGTGCATCAACTGGCTGGGGGAGCCGGAAAAGGGTCGCCGGCCCGTCAACAGCTCCAGGAGGATGATCCCCACCGCGTAGAGGTCAGAAGCGGGGCTGAACTGGCCGTAGAACCGCTCTGGCGCCATGTAGGCGGGGGAGCCGGTGGCAGAGATCTCGCCGGGAGCAGGCTGGGGGTGACGAGCGATGCCAAAGTCCGTCAGCTTCAGTTGCCAACCCTGGGGCGTGGGCTTGAGCAAGATATTCTCTGGCTTGACATCGCAGTGGATTACCCCCTGTCGATGGGCATGATCCAAGCCGGCCAAGATCTGATCCACAAAGCCCAAAACCTGCTTGACCGGCAGCCACAGCCCCCGCTCCACCTGGTCGATCAGCTCCCGCAGCGTGCCCCCTTCGCAGTACTCCAACACCAAATAGCGCCCCTCACGGGCATGTTCGAGGGCGTAGCAGCGGGTGATGTTGGGGTGGTTCAATGTCAGCAGGTAGCGCAGCTCCCGCAGCAGGTTGGGGGTGGGAAAGCGCTCTGCCGGCAGCTCCTTGAGGGCCACCAGATCCCCCCCGTGGCGGGGCCGGGCACAGAACACGCGCCCATACTGCCCTTGGCCGGCCAAACCCAAAATTTGGTAGCTGTCGTGAATCGACTTGGTGGTACGGGTGCGTCGGGACACGGCCCCAGGGGAATCCATACCGGCACCTTGTATCGTTATATCCCCTGCCCGCTCTCTTCTTGTCCTAATCTCGGCACGGGAACGCTGGACACCTAGGCACCTTTGCCGACAGGGCTGCTCCCCCTGCACCCCCCAACAGAGAGCTTAGGAGCCGGTTAACTGCTTGAGCAGCTCCGCCGCGTGAGCCTCCACCTTGACCTTGGTGATGATGGCCTCGATCTTCCCCTCCGGATCGATGACAAAGGTGGTGCGGTGAATGCCGTTATAGACTTTGCCCATAAACTTTTTCGGGCCATAGACGCCGTAGGCGCTGGCCACCTTGGCCCCCTCGTCCACCAGCAGCGGAAAGGGAAGCTGCAGTTTTTGGGCAAACTTTTGGTGGGAACGGGCGTCGTCGGCGCTCACCCCCAAGACGTGGATCCCGTGCGCCTGATACTCGGCGTAGGCATCGCGAAAGCCACAGGCTTCTCGGGTGCAGCCGGGAGTGTTGTCCCGCGGGTAGAAGTAGAGCACCACCCGCCGGCCCCGCAGCTGGCTCAGGCTGACCAAATTGCCCTCGGCATCGGGCAGGGTAAACTCCGGCGCCGGATCCCCAACAGCAAGAGCCATAGACGGGATCCCTCCTCAGGTGGATTTTTTGGGGGAGAGGATCATCGTGATGTTTCGCCCTTCCTTTTGGGGGGGCTGCTGCATTTCCGCCACGCCTTCTAGGTCTTTGAACAAGCGCTGCAGCAACTCTTCCCCCAACTCGGCGTGCTGGGCCTCGCGACCGCGAAACATCACCGTGGCTTTTACCTTGTCTCCATCCCCCAAAAACTGCTGAGCGCTGCGCAGGCGGACGTGGTAGTCGTGCTCGCCGATGTTGTAGCGAAACTTCACTTCCTTGATCTCGGCGGTGTGTTGTTTTTTGCGGGCCTCCCGTTCTTTTTTCTCCTTCTCAAACTTGAACTTGCCGTAGTCCATGATGCGGCAGACGGGAGGATCCGCCTTGTCGCTGACCAAGACCAAGTCCAGATCTTTTTCTTCGGCCAGGCGCAGGGCTTCGCGCGGGCTCATGATCCCCAACTGGGTGCCATCGGTGTCGATGAGGCGAATTTTGGGGAAGCGGATGCGCTCGTTGATGGCCGGCAGCTCTGCGCGCTGCTTGCGGGGCAAGCGGTCAAGTGGACGTTCTACGGACAAGTTTTCCTCTCTGTGAACAACAACCTAGATGGTAGTACTCAGAGAATAGCAGCCTCTTTTGCGCCCTTGCTGGCCGACGGACTTGCACCCCCAAGTGGTCTATCGGCCAGGAGGGCAAGGCATGCTGCACCTATACTAGCCGGCATTTTTTGTTTTCTTCTAGGGGTTCGCCGACCCACTGGAAGGAAGAAGGATGCTGGATTGGGGCAGCAACCGCGGTAGGATAACCAAAGTGGCGCTCCTGCCGGTGAGAGGGCAGGGGGGGGCTTGTTTTCCGGTTAGCAGGGAGGGCAAAAGTGGTGCAGCTCGGTTTAACGGAACGGGAACTGAAAGAGTTGGCCCAAAAGTCGGTGCAACTGATCCTGAGCCCGCGAGAAGGAGATAGCGAGGCGCTGGCTCAGTACAAAGCCTCGGCCGAATTCCGGGCAGGAGTTCATCTGGCCTGCGCGGCCATGGTGCTCGTCTTGGCGGAAAACAACGAGCGGATTAGCCAGCAGTTGGCTGCTCTCCAGGAAAAGGGATCCCTACCTCTACAGGAACCTTCCCAAAAACCTGCCAGCTAGAGCTGTGCCATGGTTCCAGAGACAGACCCACTGCAAGTGCGCAGCGAGCGGGACGCGATGGGGGAGCGGCAACTGCCGCAGTCGGTGTACTACGGCATCCAAACCGCCCGCGCCCTGGAGAATTTTCCCATCAGCGGCCTCAAGCCGCTGCCGGAGTACGTGGAGGCCTGCGTGCTCATCAAAAAAGCGGCGGCGGAGGTCAACGGCGAGCTGGGCTGCATTCCCCCCGACGTGGCCAAGGCCATTGTCCAAGCGGCAGACGAGATCCTCCAGGGATCCCTGCGGGATCAGTTTGTGGTGGATGTGTACCAGGCCGGGGCGGGCACCTCCCACCACATGAACGTCAATGAGGTGTTGGCCAACCGCGCCCTGGAGATCCTGGGAGAGCCCAAGGGGCGCTACGAGCGGGTCAGCCCCAACGACCATGTCAACTACGGCCAATCCACCAACGACGTCATCCCCACCGCCATTCGCCTGGCGGCCCTGCTGCGGGTGCGGCGGGATCTTTTGGGCACGCTGGACAACCTGGTGGCGGCGCTGGAGCAGAAAGCACAGGAGTTCCACGGCATTCTCAAGGCGGGCCGCACCCATTTGCAGGATGCTGTCCCCATAAGGCTGGGAGATAGCTTCGGCGCCTATGCGGCCATCTTTGCCCAGCACCGCCGCTGGATCGAGGAGGCCAGCCAGGCTCTGGGCAGCTTGGGGCTGGGGGGCAGCGCCGTCGGCACCGGCCTCAATACCCATCCCCAGTACCGGCAAAAGGTGGTGCAACGGCTGGCAGAGTACACCCAGTTGCCCCTTACCCCGGCCCCCCATCCCATGGCGGCGATGCAGAGCATGGCCCCCTTTGTGCACCTGTCGGGATCCCTGCGCAACCTGGCCCAAGATGCCATCAAAATGGCCAACGACCTACGCCTGATGGATTCCGGCCCCAAGACTGGCCTCAAAGAGATCCAACTGCCGCCGGTACAGCCCGGCTCCTCCATCATGCCCGGCAAGTACAACCCGGTGATGGCCGAGATGCTGAACATGGTCTGCTTTCAGGTGATCGGCCTGGACACCGCCATTCTCCTCGCCGCCCAGGCAGGCCAATTTGAGCTCAACGCGATGATGCCGCTGATTGCCTATAACCTCCTGCATAGCTTGCAGATCCTCAACAACAGCCTGCGCGTCTTTACCGAGCGCTGCGTCCGCGGCATCACCGCCCAGGCGGATCGCTGCCGCAGCTATGCTGAGGGGACGCTGGCTTTGGTGACTGCCCTCAATCCCTACATTGGCTACCTGCAGGCGGCAGAGGTGGCTAAGATCTCCCTGGAAACCGGCAAGCCCATCCGCCAGATCGTGTTGGAGCGCAACTTGATGAGCCCGGAACAGGTGGCCAAGGCGTTGAATCTGGAGGCGATGAGCCAGATGCGCTCTTAGCCCCTCCGCGAAAAGGGCAATTAGCCCTCTCGCCTGCCCCTTCCCCCTAGACTAAGTAAGACTCTCCTTTGCCAAGGCAGGCCATGACCGGAGAACGACTGAGCTTGCGGACGAAGCTGGCCTATGGGGTGGGGGATCTGGGCACGGGCATGACGGCCAATATCCTCATCTTTTTCCTGCTGCCCTTTCTCACCAATACCGTCGGCATGGCGGCAGGCTTGGCCGGCAGCATCTACGCCATCACCCGCTTTTGGGATGCCGTCAACGATCCCATCATCGGCATCCTCAGCGACCGCACCCGCAGCCGTTGGGGCCGTCGCCGCCCCTGGCTGCTGTTTTCGGCCATCCCCTTTGGCCTGACTTTTGCAGCTCAGTGGTGGATCCCTTTTCCCGGTCAGATGGGCCCCCTTTTCGCCTACTACCTGGCGGTGTCCCTGCTGTTCAACACCTTTTATTCTGCCGCCAACATCCCCTACGCCTCCCTGACGGCGGAGCTAACCCAGGATTACGACGAGCGCACCCGGCTCAACCAATTTCGCTTTGCCTTCTCGGTGGGGGGCAGCATGGTTGCCGTGGTTACCTTTCCGCTGCTGTTTAACCTGCTGCCGGATCGGGCTGCCGGCCATCTGCTGGCGGGGGCTTGTTTTGGGGCCATCTCGGCTGTGCCCCTGCTGCTCTGCTTTTGGGGAGTACGAGAACGTTTTCAATCCCAACGGGATCCGCTGCCTCTGCTGCAGCAACTGCGGGTGGCCTTCAGCAATCGCCCCTACCTGTTTGTCAGCGGCATCTACCTGTGTTCTTGGCTGGCCTTTCAGTTCACAGCCACGATCATCCCCTATTTCATCGTCTTCTGGATGGGCCTGCCCGAGGTGTGGATTTCTCTGGTGGTGTTGGCGGTTCAGAGTGTTGCCGTGCTGACCCTGTTTGCCTGGACATGCCTGAGCGCTCGGCTGGGCAAGCGCGCCATGTACCTGATCGGGGCGGGGTTTTGGCTCATCTCGCAGGCGGGCCTATTTTTCCTGCAGGCCGGCCAGGAGCGGCTCATGATTGCACTAGCCCTGTTGGCAGGGATCGGGGTTTCCGCCACAGTGTATCTTGGCCCTTGGTCAATGCTGCCGGATGTCATCGACCTGGACGAGCTGCACACTGGGGAGCGGCGGGAAGGGATCTTCTATGCCTTCATGGTGTTCTTGCAAAAGGTGGGCCTGGCGCTAGGGCTGTTTTTCGTGGGACAAGCTCTGGATTGGGCCGGCTTTATCCCTTCGGTGGCCGGAGAGGCCCCACCCCTCCAGCCAGAATTGGCCTTGCTGGCCATCCGCCTCGCCATCGGCCCCCTGCCGGCAGTGGCTTTAATCGGTGGGATCCTGCTGGTGTGGCTGTACCCCATCACCCGGCAGCGCCACCGGCAGATCCTAAGGGAATTGGAGGCAAGACGAGCGGGAGCATGACTCTAGTCAATGATACGCTGGACTATACTGAAAATAATGTACAGTATGTTCAGTATGGCTGCTTGGTATGGCTAGATATGTAAAACCGAGAGAAGCGGCGGATTATTTTGGGGTGTGTCTCCACAC
>NZ_AXUX01000001.1:2431704-2475223 GCF_002760475.1 Synechococcus sp. 63AY4M2
CGTGGAAGTATCGGAAGCGTACACCAGCAAAACCTGTACCAAGTGCGGGCACATCCACACCAAGTTGGGTGGCGCAAAGGTGTTTAGATGCCCAAAGTGCAACCATAGGCTACCACGAGATTGGCAAGGCGCTCTGGGTGTTATGCTCAGGGCTTTGCGGGATACCGCCTTTCTGTTTGGACTCCGTCCGAGTAGCGCGGTCGCGTCAGCGTCGCGTAGTGACAACGGAAACGGACAGAATGCTATCGCTTCACCGCTGAGCAGTAATGCTCAGCAGTGTTCAGCGTAAATGTATCAGCTGCTCCTGAGGGATCCCCTTAGACAGGGGGCCGCTTCCCGTCTGTCAGTTGAGGATGATGCGCAAGCCACTGCCGGAGGGCTGCACCGGCTCGGAGTTGGGCAGAATCCGCAGGCCGCTGCCGGAAGGCTGGATCACAGGGTTGTCAGTATTGACGAAGAAGGTGTTGGAGCGGCCATCCCGCTCGTAGACCACCACGTCGTTGGGGTTGAACTGGGAGCGGCAGATGATGGGAGAGTTGTCGGCAGCGGTGGCGGCGCTGCAGCGGTAGCCAGGGGCAGAGACCACTTGGCCCTCTGCATCGAGGGAAAAAGGAACTCCCCCAGGCGGGATCGGAGCCAAGAGCGGCTGGTCGGGGTTGAGGATGACCGAGCCACCGGTGCTGGGTTCGACCAGGATCCCGCGCCCGTCGATGACGATCCGCTGGGCTTGTGCAGGGACGACCGCCCCCAAGAGCAGAGCCAGGCTGAGGCTGAGTTGGAGGGGAATAGACAGCTTCATCGGATATCTCCTTTGGCCCAGGGCCATCCCACTTTTTGGGATCCATCGGCCATCCCCGATGGGATCCTGACTTGATCTTGGCCCAGGCAGAGGGAGCACCCCAGGGCGGAAGCCGTCACCTCGGTTGCCAGGATGGGCACTTTGGCCTCGGCTCGACTACCCCAGCCCCAAGCGGCCCAGCGCCAGCCCCACCACCAGCATGCCCAACACCAGAAAAGGCTGAGCGCTGGCCTGGTATTTGACGTCGTTGTTGAGGGGATCCCGCAGCAGGTACATGTCTTGGAAGGTGATCTGCGGGATAATCAGCAGCACCAAAATTGCGGCGTAGAGCTTTAGGCCAGCTCCCAGCAAAAACGAGGCCATGCCGAACTGAAACAGGTCGATCATCAGCGCCGCGATCCAGGCCGCCCCCATCGCCCCAAACATCACCGGCAAGGAGGCGAGGCCAAATTGTCTATCCCCCTCCATGCTTTTGAAATCGTTGACCACGGCGATCCCCAGGCCGGCCAAGCTGTAGATCAGGGTCAGAATGCAGATTGTCCAGTTCAGCTCGCCAAAGAGGGCATGTCCCGTCCACCAGGGCAGGGCGATGTAGCTGGCCCCCAGGGCGTAGTTCCCCAGCCAGCCGTTGCGCTTTAGTTTCAGGGGCGGCGCCGAGTAGATGTAGGCAATTAGGGCTCCCGCCAGGGCAATGCAGGTGATCACCGGAAAGTCGTGGCCGGTGTACCAATCCAGGGCATAGGCCAACGCCAGCCCCAGGATCAGCAGCACCCAGATTTGGATGACCACCCGCCGCAGGGAGATGGCCCCGGAAGGGATGGGGCGATAGGGCTCGTTGATGGCGTCGATGTCGCGGTCGTAGTATTCGTTCAGGGTCTGGGTGTAGCCCGTCATCAAGGGGCCGGCCAGGATCATGCCCACCAAGATGAGGGCCACGTTTTCCCAAGTCCAGGTGAAGTGGCCGGAGGAGGCCGCTCCCGGAATCAGGCCCCACACCAGCGGGATCCAGGTCACGGGCTTCATCAGTTGCAGGTGGACTTGCCAAACGGAGCGAGACTCCACCTCTGCCCCTTTCATGCCCAAGAGTTGGCGGACACGCCGGGCGGCGGATCCCTTGTCGGCTTCAGGAGCCGGGGCGGTTTCTGCGCCAGGACCCACAGCAGGGGCCATTTCGTCTGCCGTCGGCGCCCAAGATGGCTCTTGAGAGGTGCTTTCGCTCATGGTGGGGTGCGCAATCAAACTTCAACAACGGGGATACCCACCCCCATTCTGAGGCATCTTCCCACATTCCTCAAAACTTTCCTCTACACAATCTGCGCTGCCACGAATAGGGAGTGGTGCTGGGCCGGGATCCGCTCTTTCTCGGCTGCCGGGATCACCAGGGGGGGCTGTCGGGTATAGTTGACGGGATCCCGGAACCAAGGTCGGCTGTAAGTGTTGTAGAGGAGGGGCCGGGGAGCAGCAGAACGATTGGCCCGGCCCAGGTGAATCAAGCGGTAGTCGAACAGCAGGCAGGATCCCTTGGCCAGCGGCGGATCGACAAAGGGCATCTGCCGGGCCAGCTCGGTGTAGTGGGCCTCGAAAACAGCGTGGCTGCCAGGCCAGAGGCGGGTCATGCCGTTCTCTTCGTTGACCTCCACCAGCGGGATAAGCAAATTCAGGGCATAGCAGGGGACGATGGCATCTAGAATTGCGTCGCCGAAGAGGTGGGAGAGATCCCGGTGAACCTGTTGGTCGGCGGATCCCGGCAGAGAAACTACCACCCCCAGCCCGCTCAGGATCAGGCTTGATCCCAAGATTCGCTGCAAGATAGGCAGGATTAAGGGATGGGCATAGAGCAGGGGATCGTTAAAGGGCCCCTCCAGGCGCACCGTCACCATCACTCGTCGATTGCCCACCAACAGGGCGTCGGGGTGGTTTTCGTGGGTGCAGTAGCGGCTGTAGGTGGTCAGAAAGCTACTGTGTAGCTTGTCGATGAGCGCCGTGGGGAAGATCTCCGGCAGCACCAGGTAGCCCTCGGTGGAAAACAGGTGAAACGCCTGCTCTACGGTCTCTGGATCCGGCTGCCGGCGCTCCCGCTCGGCATGGCTAAAGTGCACCTGGGCTAACACGAGCCTTTACTCCTTCTGCAAGCTGGCCACTGCCATGAGCATGCCCCGCGCTTTGTTCAGGCATTCTTGGTACTCCCGCTCCGGATCCGAGTCGGCCACGATGCCCGCCCCGGCTTGGATGCTCACCTGGTCCCCCTGAACCAGCAGGGTGCGGATGGTGATGGCGGTGTTCAGTTGGCCGGCAAAGTCGTAGTAGCCATAGGCGCCGGCGTAGGGGCCGCGGCGACACCCTTCCAGCTCGTGGATAATCTGCATGGCGCGGATCTTGGGAGCGCCAGTAACCGTGCCGGCAGGAAAGGTGGCCCGCAGCAGATCCCAGGCGCTGTAGCGGGGATCCAACTGCCCCACCACATTGCTGACGATGTGCATCACGTGGCTGTAGCGCTCGATCTGCATCAGGTCGTCCACCTGCACGGATCCCAGGCGGCAGACCCGCCCCAGGTCGTTGCGGGCCAAGTCCACCAGCATCACATGCTCTGCCCGCTCCTTGGGATCCGCCAACAGCTCCTGCTCCAACTGGCGGTCTTGGGCGGGGGTGGCGCCGCGGGGGCGGGTGCCGGCGATGGGACGCACGGTGGCGATGCGCTCTTCCCCTATCCGAGTGAGCTTGACCATCACTTCTGGGCTGGAGCCGACAAGGCAGAGATCGCCAAACTGGAAAAACGCCATGTAGGGGGAGGGGTTAATCAGCCGCAGGGAGCGGTAGAGCCGGAAAGGATCTCCAGCAAAAGGGGTGGTGAAGCGCTGCGAGAGCACCACCTGAAAGATCTCGCCAGCCCGGATGTAGGCTTTGGCCTGCTCCACCGCCTGGCAGTAGGCGGCGCGGCTGAGGGTGCTGGGGGGAATGGCATCGGGCAGTTGCGGCTTCCAGTCGAGGCTGAGGTGGGCAAGAGAAAGGGGGGCGCTGAGCTGTTGCACCAACTGTTCCACCCGCCGGCAGGCTTGGGCGTAGGCCTGCTCCGCCGGCTGCTGGCGTGTGTCGGCAAAGGCCACCACCCAGATCTTGCGCTTGACCTGGTCGAAGATCAGGATGCTGTCCACCTGCATGAGGATAGCGTCGGGGGGATCCCCCGGCTGCAGGGGGTGAATGGGCACCTTGGGCTCGATCCAGCGAATCAGCTCATAGCCCCAGTAGCCAAAGAGCCCGCCGATGCTGCTGGGCAACTCCGGCAGGTGCACCGGCTCATAGGGCTGCAGGCAGCGGGCCAAAACGGCAAAGGGATCCCCTTGGTGCTGCTCTCGATGCCCATCGCGGTGGATCTGCAAGGCCTGATCCCCGCGCACCTGCAAAACCCACAAAGGGTCGCAGCCGAGGAAGCTGTAGCGGGCCACCTGTTCCCCTCCCTCCACCGATTCCAGCAGAAAGTTGTAGGGCCGCCCGGCACAGACCCGGTACCAGGCAGAGACAGGCGTTTCCAAGTCCGCCACCCATTCTTGGTAGACCGGGATGAAATTGCCCTGTTGGCTGAGGGCGAGGAACTCCTTCAGAGAAGGGGAGATCATGGCCTGCACCTTCGCTTGCCCCTCTGACTTTACCTTAAGGGGGGAGCTGATACATTTACGCTGAACACTGCTGAACATCACTGTTCAACTATGCAGCGATAGCATTCTGCTTGTTTCCATTCGCGTTAGCGGGACGGAGTCCAAACAGAATGGCGGTATCCCGCAAAGCTTTGAGTAGAATACCCAAAGCGCAGTTTCCGTGTCGTCTTACTACCAATTTTCTGCTTTGCTTTGGCTACCATGTTGGCAGACTCGAAAGTAAACAGAAAGATCAACTGGTAGTAATCCGTACTGAACATATTATACATTATTTTCAGTATAGTTGAGCTTATTATTGACTAGAGTCATGCTCCAACAGCACCGCCACCGATTAAGCTGAGGGGGGCCTTTCTCTAAGCAACCTTGCCATGCACACCCCATCGCAGATCCTTCGCGAGCGCCTGCGCTTTCAAGGCCACAAGTACACCTTTGTCAGCCAGCGCTTGCGCTTTCCCAACGGCACCGAAGGGGAGCGGGAGTACCTCCTCCACCCCGGCGGCGTGGTGGCCGTGCCGGTCACTGCCGAAGGCAAGTTCGTCTGCATTCGCCAATATCGCTTTGCCGTCGCCGCCTACCTCTACGAGTTTCCCGCCGGTACCGTCGAGCCAGGGGAACATCCTGATGAAACCATTCGCCGCGAGCTGGAAGAAGAAACCGGCCTGCGCGCCCACCGCTGGGATCCCCTCGGCCAATTTTATCTGTGCCCCGGCTATTCCAGCGAGATCATGTACGCCTACCTGGCGCGGGATCTGGAAGTGCTGGATGCTCCACCGGCCAAGGATGAAGATGAAGACATTGCGGTGGTGGAGCTTTCGCCTGCCGAACTGACAGAAATGGCCCGTTTTGGCCTGGATTTCGACAGCAAATCCATCACCTGCTTTTGGCGGGCCCAGTTGTTTTTGGCAGCGGAAAATGCGGCCTTTGCGAGCAGGAACAAGCCCTAGGCATGGCCATCCTGCGCCTTGCCCAGCCCCCCTCTCCCCCTGGGAGAAGGGAGCGGGGGATCCCTGCCGCCAACAGGCTTAACCTCTACAGCAAAGTGGCGGCATAGTGGGCAGCCCCTATCAAGCCCACCTGGGCGTTCACCACCACCTGCACTGACAGTTGCTCCAGCAGAGTGCGCATCCGTCCCTTATCCAAAAAGGAGGGCAAAAACTCTCCCTCCCGCAACAGGCGCAGGAGCTTGGGCGCGATCCCGCCGGCGATGAACAGGCCCCCACGGGGCAGCAGGTGCAGGGCAAAATTGCCGACAGCGGCCCCATACAAGCTGGTAAACAGCCGCAAACACTCCACCGCCAAGGGATCCCGTCCCTCCAGGGCGGCATTGGCAATTTGGGCGGCTGGGTCGACGGGGCTGGCTCCCCTTTCCCAGGCGGCAATTTGGGCCAGCAACTGCTCCTCTCCCTGGCCCCAGCGGCTATCCCGCAGAAATTGATAGATGGCCACGATCCCCTGCCCCGAGACCACCCGCTCGGTGGAGACGCGCCCATGTCGTTGTTGCAGATACCGCAGCAGCTCCCATTCCAAAGGGGTCCGTGGAGAAAAATCCACATGCCCCCCCTCGCTGGCATGAACCTGGTAGCCGCCTTCTCCCCAGGTGAGGTAGGCCTGCCCCAGCCCTGTGCCCGCCCCGATGACGCCGATGGGCGCCTGGGGCTGCCGCTCTCCTGTCTGCAGCGTTTCCAGATCCTGATCTCGCAGGGCCAGCACCCCATAGCCTACGGCGCTGAAGTCGTTGATCAACGCTAGGCGGGGGATCCCCAGCTCCGCCGCCAACTGGCTTGAGTGCAGGCTCCAGGGCAGGTTGGTGATTTTGGCCCTCTGTCCCCCGGCTCCTGGACTGCTTTTTTCTTCCACTACGGGGCCGGCCACAGCAAAGCAGGCGGCAACCGGTTGGGGATCTCGCCCCAGCTCCTGCCGTGCCTGGGCCAGAAACTCCAGCACCACCGGGGTGAGGTTGGGATAGCTCTGGCTGGCGTAGCGGCAGTGGTAGAGGCTGTGATCGGGATCTTGGGCATTGAAGAGGCTGAGGCTGGTCTTGGTGCCCCCGATATCTCCCGCCAACAGCAACTCCATAGTGTTTTCCGGGCAGCGCGTTATTCTCACCCTGACATTTTCGGCAGTACCCTGGCAACGCCGGCCCCTCTCGGCCGGGGCGGGAAAGGGCAGGGAAGATGCTATGTTAACTGATGTAAAAGTTTCTAAGATTGCGTTTTGTTTCCTACCTCTTGTTCGCCGCCTCTCCAAGAAGAGCCTTCCCTGGCCTCCCAGGGCCCAGTCGGACGGGAGATTCCCCGTTCTTCTCTGCGAAGGCGGTTTCCCTCTCACCACGCCATCGGGGGAGCGGCGGCTGTGCTGGTGTGCCTACCCGTTTTTGTGGCAGCGCCCCTGGTGCGCTATAGCCCTTGGCTGAGCTTGGCGATGACTCTAGGCTGGCTGGGCCTTAGCTGGCGGCTCTACTCGCGGCCCCGCACCCGCATCTGGGGGGATCTGCTCTACGGCTTCACGCTGACTTGGCTGGCAGGATCCTTCTACTGGGGCTGGCTGCGCTGGGAGCCCCTCTGGCACATGCCGGTGGAAGCTCTGGGGATCCCGATGGTCTGGTGGGGGGCACGGCAACGCTTTGCCCGCATCGGCACCTGGTTCTATCTCGGCTCCTTGTGGGGCACAGCGGTTACAGATCTTTACATTTACTCGGTGGGGCTGTTGCCGGAGTGGCGGCAGGCGATGCGGTTTGACCGGCTGGATCAGGCAACCGTCCCGTTTATGGCTGCGCTCGACAAAATGGCCGCCCCTTGGGGGGTAGCTTGGGGCATCGGCTTAAGCCTTCTGCTCCTTGGGGTTGGCCTGTGGGTCATTCAGGGATCCCGTCGCTTGCACCACTGGGCCTTTGCCGGAGCAGTGCTGAATACCCTGTTGGTGGATGGGCTCTTTCTGTGGGGGGCGGCCTTGCTTCGCTGAGCCAACCACCTCTGCGGTGCTGACCCAGAAAATGGCGGCGCAAGGGACAACATTGAGGCCTGCAGAGGAGCCTGCCTACCGTTGTTTGGAGTTTCTACGTAGCGCTTTGTTGTGGCCAGGTAGCCGCGAAGGATCTCTTCCTCCCCAGGGAAGGTAGCTGACTTCTCCGGTGGGAGCAGTCCTCCAGCCTAGGAAAGAGTTCTCTGGCTTACCCCTGGGCGAAAGCCAGCTATAGGGGCGGGGAGAGCGTCAAGGTCAGTCGGGTGTCGGTACGCCTGTTCGGCAGGAGGCAGCTCCGGCAGCGGTGCCGGCTGGGGGAAAAAGTCGATGACCTCCCAGCTCTTGGCATCGGGAGAGGGATGGGCCAGTAGCCACCGTTCGGGCAGGGTTTTGGGCTGCGCTCCCCCAGGGGAAGGGGAACTTTGCGCCTTCTGGTGGGCCAGGGTGAGCTGGAAGGGATCCCCCTTGCGGCGGTAGGGGCGGCGGGATCCCGGTGGCTTGACAATTACGGTATAGGTGCCGCTGAGGTGGTGGCCTTCCAGTTTCTCTCCTGAGGCCAACAGCAGGGGTTCACGGCTATCCTGACGAATTTGGACATCCTGCACTTCCAAACGGCCTGCTAAGCGGTCGCTGCCCACCAGCGAGGCAACCGGCTCAGCCGGGTGGGAGATCTGGTAGGCCAGAGCCTGCTGCACAACCGACTTGGGAGGTCGGGGGCCACAGCCCCCCAGTAACCCCAACAGCCCAATGGCCAGGAGGCTCATCAGGCAACGCAGGCTATTGCGCAGGGCCTGCCCCCTATGGCGCCGGCTTCTCTCCGGTTTTGCCATGGCCTCCTCCCTAAGCAATCTCTGTTGGCATCGTGGCCAAGCCCCTCAGACGACTGCCACGGTGGGGTGCTGCTTCAAGTACTCGGTATTGACTCCCGACTCGCGGGTGAGAGCTACCAGGCCGGTGCGGGCAATCTCCCGAATGCCGAAGCTGGTTAACATCTTGATGATGGCCACCATTTTGCCCGGATCCCCTGTCACTTCCAAAGTTAAAGACTCTTCCGCCACATCCACAATCCGGGCACGGAACATCTGCGCCACGTCCATGATGGCCGAGCGAGTTTCGATGCTGGCGTTGACCTTGACGAGCATCAGCTCCCGTTCTACACAGGGGACATGGGTAATGTCGGTTACTTTCAGCACGTCGATCAGCTTGTAGAGCTGCTTGGTCATCTGCTCCACATCGTGCTCATCCCCCTGCACCACCATGGTGATGCGGGAGATGCCAGGCCGCTCGGTGGGGCCAACGGTGAGGCTGTCGATGTTGAAGCCCCGGCGGGCAAACATGCCGGCGATGCGGGTTAAGACCCCGGGCTGATCCTGCACAAGAGCGCTGAGGGTGTGTTTCACGGCAGCCACAGAAGGAGGTGGGAAAAATCCAACTGCAGATCAGGGGAATTGAGATGGCGATAAGCAAATTTTACGCCAGTTTCGCGGCAATGTTCTGAGGGGATCCCTTCGACCTCGCTAGCCAAAGGCTCCGGGATCTCCGTCCAAATCCTGGAGCTGCCGCAAAGATCGATGCGCCTGTTCCTGCAAAACTAGGTTGTGGTGTTGGCGGCTGACCTGCAAAGCGGCTTGCCAACTGGAAATAGCCGTTGCCCTATCTCCCATATTTCCGTAAGCCAGCCCCCGACCGTACAAGCCGTACTCGTCGGTGGGATCCCCGAGGTTGCCGTCGGCTTCCAAGCGAAAGGCCTGGTCGTAATCGTCGAGGGCAGCTTTGATCTCCCCCAGCTCGTAGAGAAGATTGCCCCTGATGTAGAGAACGTGGGGTTGGCAGGGTTCTGCCTCGAGGCTGCGGCTGAGGTCGGCAATGGCCTCGTCATAGCAATCGGCCCAAGCATAGGCAACGCCCCGCCCATAGTGGTGGGCCGGACAGGGATCCCAGCGGATGGCCTGGGACCAATCGGCCACAGCCGCCTCCCATTCTCCCAGGTAGCCGTACACCGTAGCGCGGCAGGCATAGGCAGGCGCCGAGGTGGGATCCCGACAAATGGCCTCGTCCAGGTGAGCTAGAGCTGAAGGCAGGGATCCCTGTTGCCTGAGCAGGTTGGCCAAGCGGAGGTGGTGGGGGGCGCTGGGATGCCGGCGTACTACCTCGGCAAGCTCGGCTATTGCCCCCTGCAAATCCCCCTGCAACTGAAGAAGGAGGCCGCGGTAGAGATAGGACTCTGGCCGGCGCGGGGCCAACCGGGTGGCTTGGTCGAAGTCCGCCAGCGCCTGGGGAAGTTGGCCGAGTTCGAGGTAAACCTGGCCGCGCAGAAGGTGGGCGTTGGTCAGACAGGGATCCTGCTGCAGCGCCAGGTTGAGCTGCTCGACAGCCCCTATCAGATCCCGGTTCAGCCACCGTTCGCGACCCCGGTTGTAAGCCAAGATGGCGGGGCGGGTGAAGGCTGAAATGGCTGCCGCACTGGCCAGACCCATCACTGCCGAGAGGCGATCCTGCCGCCAACTGGCCAAGCCCCCCAACAGCAGGGCAGCCGCGAGCAACAGGCGCAAACCGGCCGAGTCGTGGGCTTTGAGCATGGCATCAACCCGGAGCTGGTTTCTCTGATTCTGCCTGATTGGGCAGCGAGAAACACCCATCCGCACGAATTTGGGGAGTCTCTCTTGTTCAGGCTGGATCCGCATAGGAAGGGGATCCCTGCTGTTCCCCTTCCTTCTCCCTTTTGGGTGGAACGGACATTCTAGGCCCAGAGCATCAGCCGCAGCTCATAGGGATCGTGCATGTCAGGATGAAAGGGCAGCAGGCGGATGGCCAGCCCCTGCAAGCCGCTGGCCTCGTAGCGAATCTGGCCGGAGAAGATGGCCCGATCCTCCACCGTCTCCACGTAGCGCAGGGGGGTTGCTTGGCCGTTCCGGATCTGGCCGTTGTCGTCCACCGGCCCCTGGTAGGCCTGGACGATGACATCCTGGGGTTGCAGGGATCCCAGCCGCACCTCAACGGTCACCGTGAGGGGATCGCGGGCCATCACCACTTGGTCGTTTTGCGCCGAGGGGAGGCCGGCGGCGGAAGCTTTCTTGGGGGGTTCGACCTGGACATTGACAACCCGAATGTTGTACCAGTTCTCCTGCAGATGGCTGCGCCAGCGGGTAAACTGGCGAGCCGACTCGAAGTTATCGCGGCGCATGCGGTCGAAGTAGTTGCTGAGGGGAATGTAGGCCCGCTCGGCATACTCCAGTACCATGCGCTGGGTGCTAAAGCGGGGGCAGTTGAGCTGAATGGCCTGCTTCATGCGCCGAATCCAGGCGTGGGGCAGGCCATCGCTACCGCGCTGGTAAAACAGAGGGGCAACCTCCTGTTCCAGCAGGTCGTAGAGGGCGTTGGACTCCACCTCGTCTTGGTAGGCGCGATCCTCGTATTCCTCGCCGCGGCCAATGGGCCAGCCAGTCTGGTAGTAATCTGCCTCATCCCACCAGCCGTCCAAGATGCTCAGGTGCAGTCCGCCGTTAGCCGCTGCCTTCATGCCGCTAGTACCGCTGGCCTCGCGGGGGCGCAGGGGGGTGTTCAGCCACACGTCCACCCCGGCCACCATTAAGCTAGCGATGTACATGTCATAGTCTTCGATAAACACCAGCCGCTGGCGGAACTCTGGCTGGCGCGACACTTGCACAATTTGCCGGATCAGCTCCTTGCCGGGGTTGTCGCGAGGGTGGGCCTTGCCGGCAAAGATAAACTGCATCGGGTAGCGGGGATGGTTGAGCAAGGCTTTGAGCCGTTCCAGGTTGTGAAACAAGAGGGTGGCCCGCTTGTAGGTGGCAAAGCGGCGGGCAAAGCCAATGGTGAGCACTTCCGGGTTGAGGGCTTCAGAGGCCCACTGAATTTCCACCGCTGAGGCCGCCCGCTTTTGCAGTTGCTCCACCAGGCGCTCGCGAACGAAGTTGATCAGGCGCGAGCGGCTGCGCTCGTGGGCCCGCCACAGCTCCCCATCCGGGATCCGATCCACTTTCTGCCACAGGGGATCCGAGGGGGGAGCCTCCGCCCAATCCGGCCCCAGGTAGCGGTCGTAGAGAGCTTGGTTTTCCTCCCCCACCCAGGTGCGGACATGCACGCCATTGGTGATGGAGGTAATCGGCACCTCCTCTTGCGGGATCCCAGGCCAGAGGGGGCCAAACATCTTGCGGGCGACCGCCCCATGGAGCTTGCTGACGCCGTTAACAAACGAGGCCATGTTGATGGCCAGCACCGCCATGCTGAAAGGGGACTGGAAGTCGCCTGGATTTTCTCGACCCAGGGCCAAAAAGTGCTCCCGACTTAGGCCCATCTGGCGGTAGTAGGAGCCCAGGTAGTAGTCGATTTTGTCGGGCGGGAACAGGTCGATCCCGGCAGGTACCGGCGTGTGGGTGGTAAACATCTGGCTGGACTTGGCCACCTGCCAGGCTTCTTCAAAGCTCAACCCCTGCTCCACCATCAACAGGCGGATGCGCTCCACCGCCAAAAAAGCCGAGTGCCCCTCGTTCATGTGGTAGACGGTGGGATGGATGCCGAGGGCGCGCAAAGCCCGCACGCCGCCGATCCCCAACATGATCTCCTGGTGGATGCGCACATCCTGGTCGCCGCCGTACAGCTCATCGGTGATGTCCTGGTCGTACTGGCTGTTGGGCTCGATGTTGGTGTCCAGCAGGTAGAGGGGCACCCGCCCCACCATCGCCTTCCAAATGCGGGCAAACACCTTGCGTTTGGGGTAGTCCACCTCGATGCGAATCTCGCGGCCCTCCGCATCTCTTTGCAGCTCCAGGGGCATATTGAAAAAATCGTTAACGGGATAGCGCTCCTGCTGCCAGCCGTCGGGGTTGAGGTACTGGCGAAAATACCCCTTCTGGTAGAGCAGGCCCACCCCCACCAGCGGCAGGCCCAGGTCGCTGGCCGCCTTGAGGTGATCCCCGGCCAAGACCCCCAGGCCTCCTGAGTAGAGGGGCAAACAATCTGCCAGACCAAACTCGGCTGAAAAATAGGCGTAGCACTCCCCTTCCACCGCTTGGGCCGAGCGATACTTGCGATACCAGGTGTCTTCCTGCAGGTAGCTCTGGAGCTGTTGGCTGGCCCGCTCCAGGTGGGCCAAAAAACCAGGATCCTCCGCCAGCTCGTCCAGCCGCTCCTGCCGAATCTGCCCCAACAAAGCCACCGGATTGTGGCCACAGGCATCCCACAGATCTGGATCCATGCGCCGAAACAGGCTGCGGGTTTCCACGTTCCAACTAAAATGCAGGTTATAGGCCAACAAGCGCAGACTTTCCAGAGCAGCCGGCAGGTAGGGAGTGACCTTGAACGTGCGTAACGGCTTCATAAGTATCCGGGACGAGCGTGAGTTGCCACTGTCAGGCTACCCCGGCCTTCACCGGGTCGCACGGCTTTTTATAGCTTTTTCCGACTTCGGGGAGGCGCGCCAATAGGCGCAAGAGACCTCTGCAGGGGATCGGGGAAAGCCGATGGGGAATCCAACAGTTGCGACAATTCAAGCCGGGCTTTGTCGAGGATGGATCTGACTGCGCCCTTGGCCGATACCATTGCTGCCATTGCCACGGCAGTGGTGCCCGAACAGGGCAGCATTGGCATTGTACGCCTCTCCGGTTCGCGGGCTTTGGCCATTGCCCAGGCTATCTTTACTCCCGCCCGCCGCAACGCAGTCTGGGAAAGCCATCGCCTCCTCTACGGCTGGATCCACGACGAGAAGGGCCGGCGGTTGGACGAGGCCCTGGCCGTCTGGATGCAGGCTCCCCGCTCCTACACCCGCGAGGACGTAGTGGAGCTGCACTGCCACGGCGGCATCATGGTGGTTCAGGCCACGCTGCAGCAGTGCCTGCGCCAGGGGGCACGGCTGGCGCAGCCGGGGGAGTTCAGCCTGCGCGCTTTCTTGAACGGCCGCATCGACCTCACCCAGGCCGAAAGCGTGGCCGATCTGGTGGCGGCCCGCTCCCCGCAGGCGGCCCAAATGGCCCTGGCGGGGCTGCAGGGCAAGTTGGGGCAGTCCATCCGCGCCCTGCGCCAGGAGCTGCTGGGTTTATTGGCCGAGATCGAAGCCCGCCTCGACTTTGAAGAGGATCTGCCCCCCCTGGACGTCCCCGCTTGGCAGGCCCGGCTGCAAGCCATCCAGGCCCAGATGCAGGCCCTGCTGGCCACCGCCGAGCGGGGGCAATTGCTGCGCACCGGGGTCAAGGTGGCCATCGTCGGGCGGCCCAATGTGGGCAAGTCCAGCCTGCTCAACGCCTGGTCAGGCCAGGATCGCGCCATCGTCACCGACCTGCCCGGCACCACCCGCGACGTGGTGGAATCCCAGTTGGTGGTCAGAGGGATGCCTGTCCAGCTTTTGGATACCGCCGGCATTCGCGCCACCGACGATCCGGTGGAACGGCTAGGGGTGGAGCGCTCCCAACGGCTGGCCCAGACCGCCGATGTGCTGGTGCTGGTCATCGACGCCCAGGCCGGCTGGACGGAGGCTGATGCGGCTATCTATGCCTCCATCCGCCACCGCCCCCTCATCCTGGTGATCAACAAAACCGACCTCGCCCCCGCCGACAAGATCCGCCTCCCGCCCGAGATCGCCTACCGCGTCCCCGCCGTCGCCGCCCAAGGCCAAGGGATCCCGGAGCTGGAAGAGGCCTTGGAGCAGCTTGTGACTCAGGGGCGGCCCCAGCCCAACCTGGAGGTGAGCCTCAACCAACGCCAGGCCGCCGCCCTCCGCCAGGCCCAAGCCAGCCTGGAACAAGTCGTTCAGGCTATGCAGGCGCAGCTCCCCCTCGATTTTTGGACCATCGACCTGCGCGGCGCCCTGCACGCCCTTGGCCAAATCACCGGCGAGGAGATCTCCGAAGCGGTGCTGGATCAGATCTTCAGCCGCTTCTGCATCGGCAAGTAAGCGCTTGCTAACTCATACTCATTCCGAGTTTGTGTTAGTATGGACTCAGTCGGGAATCAGCAGGCCCCAGAGCCGAGGCGGATCCCAGATAATGGAAACACAACTTAGGAGGTTGGCTATGGTTACCGCCGCAAAAACCCGTCTCTACCCCACCCAGATCGACTTGCCGGCGGAGGCCCGCGCGCAACTGGTGGAGCTGCTCAACCAGTCCTTGGCGGACACGCTGGATTTGAAAACTCAGGTGAAGCAGGCCCACTGGAACGTCAAAGGCATGAACTTCATCGCCCTGCACGAGATGTTCGACACCTTTGCCGGCACTCTGGAGAACTACGTGGACATGCTGGCGGAGCGGGTTACAGCTTTGGGGGGCATTGCCCGCGGCACGGCCCGCATCGTCGCCCAAACCTCAGCCTTGCCGGAGTACGACCTGACGGCTGAAGACGGCCGGGCTCACCTGCAGGCTTTGGCGGCCCGCTACGGCCAGTATGCCGCTTCGGTGCGCCGCAACATCGACCGCAGTACCGAACTGGGGGACGCCGATACCGCCGACCTGTTTACCGAGATCTCGCGCCAGATCGACAAAGATCTTTGGTTGATCGAGGCTCACCTGCAGGCGTAACGCTGGCAAGGCAAATCTGAAGAGGCAAGCGGGATAGGCAAAATGGGCGTCAACGCTCCCCTCCTGTACCTGGTGGCTTTGGCCGGTATCCTCAGCGTGGTGGGCTACTTCGTCCTGCGCGAGGTGCTGCGGATACGGGCCCAGGAAAGAGTCATCCGGCAGCTCCAGCCCCGCCTGAGCAAAGGCAAGGGATCCCCGCAGGAGCACTACGAGTTGGGCAGCGTCTATCTGCAAAAGCGCCTCTACGACCAGGCTATCGTCCAGCTTAAAAAAGCTCTAGAGGTGGCTGGGGAGAACATTCCCCCCGTCTGCAACGCCCTCGGCTTTGCCTACTTCAGCCAGGGGCAATACGACTTGGCCATCCGCTACTACAAAGACGCGGTGGCAGCGGATCCCGGCTATGTAACCGCTTGGAACAATCTGGCCCATGCCTACGAGAAGAAAAATCTCTACGGCCCTGGCCTCGAGGCCTACGAGACGGTGCTGCAACTGGATCCGAAGAATGCCATTGCCAAGCGCCGCGCCGAGTCCCTGCGCAAACGTTTGCGGCCCAGCCCCCGCGGCTGACCGTGTTTTATCTGGGTAGATGTCTGCGCAGATATGTATAAATACTTATGGCAGCTCGCCTATCGATTGGCGGTAGCTGCTCAATCCCGACTATTGGAGTTGCTTCTTTTCCCCTCACAAGAAAGGTGAAATCTTGAGAGGGAATGGAGGATTCGGTATCGTATTGCCTGGGCTGGTATTATGTCTTAAAAAACGAGAGGCCATTTCATGGATGCACAATCGGTGGCACCTGTGGTTCTGGTAATCCTGGATGGCTGGGGTTATCGCGAAGCCCCTGAGGGCAATGCGGTGCTGGCCGCCCGAACCCCTGTCGTGGACAGCCTATGGGCTACCTACCCCCATACCCTGCTGCAAGCTTCGGGGCGAGCCGTGGGCCTGCCGTCAGGGCAAATGGGCAACTCAGAAGTGGGCCACCTGACCCTGGGGGCGGGGCGGGTGGTGCCGCAGGAGTTGGTGCGTATCAGCGACGCCATCGAGACGGGATCCCTTTTTCACGAGCCCCTCTTGGTGGAGGTTTGTCATCGGCTCAAGGAGCAGGGGGGCCGTTTTCATTTCATTGGCCTCTGCTCTGAGGGGGGGGTTCACTCCCACATCGACCATCTCTACGGCTTGCTGAAGCTGGCAGCCCAGGCGGGGATCCCTGCCTATGTCCACGCCATCACCGATGGCCGCGATACCTTGCCCCGCGATGGAGCCAGGGTTCTGGCCGCTCTGGAAAAAGAGCTGCAATGGCTGGGCAGCGGCGTCATCGCCACCCTGAGCGGCCGCTACTACGCCATGGATCGGGATCGCCGTTGGGAGCGCACCCAGAAGGCCTACGAGATCCTGACGGAAGACGGCCCTGGCTGTGGCCGCAGCGCCGCCGAGGTGATGGAAGACTTTTACGCCCAGGATATTACCGACGAGTTTATTCCCCCCACTCGCTTGGCTCCGGGGGCGGTGCAGTCGGGAGATGCGGTCATCTTCTTCAATTTCCGCCCGGATCGCGCCCGCCAGCTTACCCAAGCTTTTGTCTGTCCCGACTTTTCCGGTTTTCAGCGCCGTCTGATTCCGGATCTCACCTTCATCACCATGACCCAGTACGATCCGACCTTGCCGGTGCAGGTGCTTTTTAAGCCGCAGAACCTGGATCACCTGCTGGGCCAAGTGGTGAGCGAGGCCGGCCTCAAGCAATTGCGCATTGCCGAGACGGAAAAGTACGCCCACGTCACCTACTTTTTTAACGGCGGCATTGAGCAGCCCTTCCCTGGGGAAGATCGCATCTTGGTGCAAAGCCCGCTGGTGGCCACCTACGACCAAATGCCGGAGATGTCAGCGGTGGAGGTGACCGACAAAGCCATCGAAGCTATCGCCCGCCGCGAATACAGCCTGGTGGTGCTCAACTACGCCAACCCCGACATGGTGGGCCACACCGGCAACTTCAAGGCCACGGTGCGGGCGCTGGAGACGGTGGATCGCTGCCTGGGCCGTCTGCTGGCGGCGGTGGTGGACGTGGGGGGAACCACCTTAATCGTGGCGGATCACGGCAATGCGGAGCTGATGTGGGACGAGCAGGGCAACCCTTGGACGGCCCACACCAACAACCCCGTGCCCTGCATCCTGGTGGAGGGGGAAAGGCGCAAGATCCCTGGTCGCGGTGGCGATGTCAAGCTGCGCTCTGGCGGCACCCTGGCCGATGTCGGCCCCACCCTGCTCGAGATCCTAGGCCTGCCTCAGCCCCCCGAGATGACAGGGCAATCTCTTCTGCAGCCGGCAGAATACACCATCCTGCAGCGCCAGCCCAGTCCAGTGGGGCGCTGAGACCGGGAATTGCTCACTCGGCCACGGGGATCCCTTCTTGGATCAGCCAAGCCCTCAACTCCTCCCAGGTTCGGTAGAGGGCCAAAACCTGCGAGCGCTCAGGGTGATAAGGAGCGCTCAGGCGCTCCAGTTGCAAAAAGCGAGCCTGGGGAGGGATCACCGCCACTTCTGGATCGGGGGGCGTAGCCCGCTGCAGGGAGCAGCTATAGCCACGGTAGATCAACACCAAATCAGCTTCCCCCTCGCTTTCCACCTCTACCCGCAGCACCTCCTGGGGGTGGGCCTGGCTGTAGCGCTCTAGAGCCAGCGGCCAGGGCAGAGCACTCATGCCAGCTCCCCCCTGTCTGCGCCAGGCCGCAGCCGCCAGACAAAGTAGACGCTGTAGAGCAGGTAGGCCACCAAGCCCCAGGCCCCCACGCTCCCCAGCAGCTCCGGCGGCACATTGGGATGGAAAATTTCTCGAAACCCCAGCGGCGGCTCAAACCAAGCTCGACACTCTGCCGATAGGGAAGCCCGGAAGGCACAGGGCACAAAGGCCCCCGAAAAGAGGATCCCAATCCCCATGTAGCCAGTCAAGATCCAGCGCCAGAGCAAAAAAGCTCGCGCCGCCCCGCTTCTCGACTGCTCAAGGGCAGTGCTCCAATCCTGCCAGAACCACAGACCCATTGGGATCAACAGCCGCGCCATCGCCCCGCTCAAGAAACTGATGGGCAGACCGCCGATCATCAAATACACCGTCACCGCCAATAGGCTGGATACCCGCCAGTAGACGATCAAGAGCTGAATCAGAGGACGCAACCCCACCGCAAAGGCCCAAATTAGGAGAGCCAACGGCAGCACCACCGTCAGCGCTACAGCCAAGCTGTAGTCCACCCAGATCGCCTTGACCAGCCAACTCACTGGGATCATCCTCGCCCTTTCTTCTCACTGCCCCATAGTATATAGAGCAACAGAATCGGCGGGATCCACCTCAAAACAACAGGAGGTAACAGAAGATTGCAGCTTCTCAGCCACCCCAGGCAAAACTTTACATCCGCGGTCTTTCAGAAAGTTTTCCATTTTTGCCGTTGCCGATCCACGAAGGTGGTAAATTCTTAGAGGAACATCTCCGTCTGTCGAAGGGCTAGTCGTCTTTCGAGGCGATAGTTGCAAGGTTCCATCCCGCCCTGGCCTCGCCCAACTCGTTAAGTATTGTTACTTAGTCGTGTTATTTTGGGTTAAGGCCAGATCCTCAGAGGTGGTGACCTCATTCCCATGGCACGTTCTTCCCGACTCCTCTCCCACAGTCCTGCCCGTTGGAAGGCGACCCCGTGGAAGCCTAAGCCTTTGCCGCCCCTGGAGGAGGCGGCGCCTCCGCCACAGCAGGAGGCGGGTCTGGGCTGCCAGAGTGCGTTGCAGCCGTCGCTTGCCCCGGGCAAAGCGGATTTGCGGGAGAAGGCGACAACGGCTGGCAGGAGCTATGAAGCACTGCAGCTATGGTTGGTGCTGGTCACCTTGGGGGTGAGCCTGGCCATTGCGGTGGGGGTGGCTTTGGTTTACTCGCCGGCGGTGGCTGCCAATTATTTGCTGGGGGCAATCGTCGGCGTAGTCTATCTGCGCATGCTGGGCCGCGGCGTCGCGGAACTGGGCAAAAGTCGCAGCCGACTGGGGGTAACGCGTTTGGCTTTGTTTGTCGGGCTAATCGTCCTGGCCACCCAGGTGAAGTCTTTGCAGATTTTGCCCATTTTCTTGGGGTTCATGACCTACAAGGTCACCCTGCTGATTTATCTTGTTCAGACCTTGACCCGTTTATCTTCTTCTGCGTGATGCTCATGAACCTGTTCTTCTCCGCTCCTCCTCTGGTAGCAGAACTTGAGGTTGGTCATCACCTTTACTGGCACCTGGGCAAATTTACGGTTCACGGGCAAGTTTTGATTGCCAGTTGGATTGCCATCGCCCTGATCTTGACCGTGGTGCTGTTGGGGACTCGTCAACTGCAGCGGGAGCCCGCTGGTCTGCAAAACTTTATCGAGTACACCCTGGAGTTTGTCCAAAGCATTGCCCGTGCCCAGATTGGTGAGAAAAACTTCCGGCCCTGGGTGCCCTACGTTGGCACCTTGTTCCTGTTTATTTTTGTCTCCAACTGGATGGGCAATCTCTTCCCCTGGAAGTTGATTCCCCTGCCGGAAGGAGAGCTGGCCTCTCCCACCAACGACATCAACACCACCGCCGGCTTGGCGCTGCTCACCAGCGTCATGTATTTCGTGGCCGGTATCAGCAAGCGAGGGCTGTCTTACTTTAAGAAGTACATCGAGCCCACGCCAGTTCTGTTGCCCATCAACGTCCTGGAAGACTTCACCAAGCCCCTCTCCCTGAGTTTCCGTCTGTTCGGCAACATCTTGGCAGAAGAGCTGGTGATTGCGGTGTTGGTGTTGCTGGTGCCGTTGTTGATCCCGGTGCCGGTGATGATCCTATTTCTGTTTACGGGGGCCATTCAGGCTTTGATCTTCTCCACCCTCTCGGCCGCTTACATTGGAGAGGCGCTGGAAGGTCATGGGGGTGGGGATCACCACGATTGACCTGCGGAGGGAAGGTGGGGACTTCTACTCAGTTCAACGCCCCCTCTCCTTCAAAGGTCGTCGCAAGGGATCCCTTCTCTGGTAAGGTTTGTTGGGGCCGAGGGCTTGAGCCTGGAGGCCGCCGACAAAGAGGCGATCGGCTCGACTACTCCGGTCAGATCACCTCAAGCTCAAGACGCTGTTGCGTTCGTGTCAACATCTGTTTTGTAACGACAAGGAGCATCTTGCTATGGATCCGTTAACCTCTGCTGCTTCTGTGTTGTCTGCCGCTCTGGCAATTGGCCTGGGATCCCTGGGCCCGGGTCTGGGCCAGGGGAATGCTGCTGCCGCTGCCATGGAGGGGCTGGCCCGTCAGCCGGAAGCAGAAGACAAAATCCGCGGCAACCTGTTGGTTAGCCTGGCCTTCATGGAAGCCCTGACCATCTATGGCCTGGTGGTGGCGCTGGTGCTCTTGTTCGCCAACCCCTTCGCCTGATGTCTCTGGGGGCGGCCCGGATCAATAGCTCTGTTGCGCCGGTTCGCCCCCTGCCTTGTTCGATGTTGGATCCCGTTTCTGTTGGTGCGGCCCCATGATCTGTTCAACCCTGTTGGCCGTTGAAGCTGCCGAGAAAAATGGCCTCTTCGATCTCGACGCCACCTTGCCCATCATTGCCGTCCAATTTCTGTTGCTGGTGGCCGTGCTCAACTCCCTCTTCTACGAGCCGGTTACTCGGGTTATCGACAGCCGCAACGACTACATCCGCACCACCCAGGCGGAGGCCCAGGAGCGGCTGGACAAGGCGATGGCCCTGACCCGCCAGTACGAGGCTGAGATCGGCCAGGCCCGCCTCCAGGCGCAGCAGGTGATCGCCGAGGCGGAAGCGGCTGCGGCCCGTATCCGTTCGGAGAAGCTGGCGGCGGCCCAGGCGGAGATCCAAGCTAAGCTGGAGGCGGCGCGGCGGCAAATCGAGCAGGAAAAGCAGACGGCGCTCGAACAACTGCAGCAGCAAGTGGATGCCATTGCCGCCCAGATCACCGAGAAGCTGTTGGGCAGCGCCCGTTAAGTGGCCAGTTGAACATTCCTTTGGAGTAGCGCGTGATGCTGGTGTGGAGCCTTGTGCCCGCTTGGCTTTTGGCCGTTGCCGAGCCGGTGACGGAAGCCACTGAGGGTTCTGCAGAAAAGGGGATCCTGGATGCGATTCTGGAAAGCAACTTAATCAACATCGCCATCATCCTCAGCCTGCTGTACATTTTGGGCCGCCGGGTGGTGGGGGAAGCTCTGGCCAAACGGCGAGAAGGCATCCTCGAGGAGCTGCGCCAGGCGGAGCAGCGCAAGCAGGAGGCGATCGAGAGGCTGGCGGAGGAGCAGCAAAAGCTGGCGCAGGCTCAGCAGGAGGCGGAGCGCATTCGCAAACAGGCGGAGGCCAATGCGGAAGCCCGCCGGCAGGAGCTGTTGCAGCAGGCGGAGCGGGAGATCGAGCGGCTGCGCGCCAACGCCGAAAGGGATCTCTCTGCCGAACAAGAGCAAATTCTCCAGGAGCTGCGCCGCCAGATCGTGCGCCAAGCCCTGAGCAAGGTGGAGCAGGAGCTGCCGCAACACCTCAACGAGCAGGTGCACCAGCGCCTGATTGAACGGGGGATCCAGATGATTGCCCGCTAGGAGGAAAGGGGAAGTTATGATCAGCAGCACCATGGCCGCCAGAGTGGTGGATCCCTACGCCGAAGCCCTTGTTTCGCTGGCCTCTGCGCAGGGATTATTGGATACCTTTGAGGCCGACATCCGTTTCATTGCCGCGGTTGTGCAGGCCACGCCGGAGCTGGGCCAATTCCTCGCCAGTCCCCTGGTCAAGGCGGAAGCCAAGAAAAACCTGTTGCAGCAGGTGTTTGCCGACCAGATCCACCCGCTGCTGCTGAACGCGCTCAAGCTGTTGAGCGACCGTCGCCGTATTATGTTCCTCGGGGCCGTCTGCCAGCGGTTCTTGGAGCTGCAGCGGAAGCTCAAAAATATCGTCCTGGCCGAGGTGACCACAGCGGTACCTTTGACCGAGGCGCAACAGCAGTCGATCCGCGAGCGGGTGAGGGACTTCACACAAGCCAGCGGCGTGGAGCTCCAGACCAGCCAAGATCCCACGTTGCTGGGTGGAGTGATCATTAAGATTGGATCCCAGGTGATCGACCTTAGCCTGCGCGGCCAGTTGCGCCGGCTGGCGCTGCAGTTAGCCTAGATTGGCCGAGCGTTTTTCCTTAATTTTGGATCCCTTCCCATTCCCTCGAGAGGACTGCCATGCCTACAATTCGCCCAGACGAGATCAGCACCATCATCAAGCAACAGATCGAACAGTACAACCAGGAGATGCAGATCTCCAATGTCGGCACCGTCCTGCAGGTGGGGGACGGCATTGCCCGCATCTACGGCTTGGAGAAGGTGATGGCCAGCGAGCTACTGGAGTTCGAGGATGGCACGGTGGGCATTGCCCTCAACCTGGAGGAAGACAACGTCGGCGCGGTGCTGATCGGCTCCGGGCGCAACATCCAAGAAGGATCTATCGTCAAAGCCACGGGCAGGATTGCCAGCATCCCGGTGGGAGAAGCCCTGCTGGGCCGCGTGGTGGATCCCCTCTGCAATCCCATCGATGGCAAAGGGCCGATTCACTGCACCGAGACGCGCCTCATTGAGTCGCCGGCCCCTGGCATCGTCGATCGCCGCTCCGTCTACGAGCCCCTGCAGACTGGCATCACCGCCATCGATGCCCTGATCCCCATCGGGCGGGGCCAGCGGGAGCTGATCATCGGCGACCGCCAAACCGGCAAGACCACCCTTGCTGTCGACACCATCCTCAACCAAAAAGGACAGGATGTCATTTGCATCTATGTGGCCATCGGCCAGAAGCAGAGCAATATCGCCCAGGTGGTGAACATCCTGAGCGAGCGAGGGGCGATGGACTACAGCATTGTGGTGGCTGCCGGCGCCGACAGCCCGGCCCCGCTGCAGTGGCTGGCCCCCTATTGCGGCGCCACCATCGCCGAGTACTTCATGTACCAGGGCAAGCATACCCTGGTGGTCTACGACGATCTGTCCAAGCAGGCGGTGGCCTACCGGCAGATGTCGCTGCTGTTGCGGCGCCCACCTGGACGGGAAGCCTACCCAGGAGATGTGTTCTATCTGCACTCGCGCCTGCTGGAGCGGGCCGCCAAGCTGAACAGCCGGCTGGGCGAGGGATCCATGACGGCGCTGCCGATTGTGGAAACCCAGGCCAACGACGTGTCGGCCTATATTCCCACCAACGTTATCTCCATTACCGATGGGCAGATCTTCCTGGAGTCGGATCTGTTCAACGCCGGCATTCGCCCGGCCATCAACGTCGGCATCTCTGTCAGCCGCGTCGGCTCGGCAGCCCAGACCAAGGCGATGAAGAAAGTGGCCGGCTCGATCAAGGTGGAACTGGCGCAATATCGCGACCTGGAAGCCTTTGCCCAATTTGCCTCCGACCTGGACGAAGCTACACAGAAGCAACTGGCCCGCGGCCAACGGCTGCAGGAGATCCTCAAGCAGCCGCAGTACTCGCCCCTGTCTTTGGATCAGCAGGTGGCCATCATCTACGCCGGGACGCGGGGGTATTTGGACGACATTCCGGTGGAGAAAGTCTCCAGCTTTAAGCAGGGCCTGCTGTCCTACTTGGGCACCGCCCATCCCAAGTATGGCGAGATCGTTCTCTCCACCAAGCAGCTTACCGACGAGGCGGAAGAGATCTTGAAAACCGCCATCGCGGAGTTCAAGCAAAGCTTCCTGGCCAAGGCGGCCTAGTTGCCGGGGATCCCCATCCAGTGACCACAGCAGAGAGGATCGGTTATGGCAAACCTAAAGCGGATTCGCGACCGCATCAAGGCGGTGAAGAACACCCGCAAGATTACAGAGGCCATGCGCCTGGTGGCCGCGGCGCGGGTGCGACGGGCTCAGGAGCAGGTGATGGCCACCCGTCCCTTTGCCGATCGCCTGGCCCAGGTTTTCTACCGCCTGCAGACGCGGTTGCGGCTGGAGGATGTCGACCTGCCCCTGCTGAAGCAGCGGCCCATTGAGACCGTGGGCCTATTGGTGGTGGCCGGGGATCGGGGCCTGTGCGGCGCTTACAATGCCAACGTTATCAAGCGCACCGAGGAGCGGGTGCGCGAGCTGCAGGAGACGGGGCAGCAGGTGCGGCTTTACCTGGTGGGCCGCAAGGCGGTGCAGTATTTTCAGCGCCGCTCTGCCCCCATCGCCAAGACCTACGTGAATCTGTCCCAGATCCCCACTGCCGCTGAAGCTGCTCAAATTGGGGATGAGCTGCTCTCCGCTTTCCTCTCCGAGAAGGTGGATAAGGTGGAGCTCATCTACACTCGCTTTGTCTCGCTGATTAGCTCGCGGCCAGTGGTCCAGTCGCTGCTTCCTCTGGATCCCACGCGCCTGGCTGCCCGCGACGACGAGATTTTTAACCTTCTGGTGCGCGGGGGAGAGTTCACCGTCGAGCGCAGCAAGATCGTGGCTGCTGTTTCCGCTCCGCCGCCGGACATGATCTTCGAGCAGGATCCGGTGCAGATTTTGGACGCGCTGCTGCCGCTGTACTTGAATAACCAGTTGTTGCGGGCTTTGCAGGAAGCAGCGGCCAGCGAGTTGGCGGCCCGCATGACGGCCATGAGCAACGCCAGCGACAACGCCACCGAGCTTATCCGCACACTGGGCCTTGCCTACAACAAAGCTCGGCAGGCGGCCATCACTCAGGAGATCCTGGAGGTAGTTGCCGGGGCTGAGGCCCTGTAAACTTCCCTCCAGTGACCCACTCCTGCACTCAAGCTGACGCATAGAGGGCAGCCTTCTCTAGCCCAGAAAAGCCAAGCGCCTCGCGCCGCGACCCTCACCCCCAACCCCTCTCCCTCTAGGAGAGGGGAGTAGGGAGACGTTTCATTTCATTTGAGGAGCCTAGATTGCGTCGCTGGGCTATCTGGGCGTTGAGCAGGATCACCGGCAAAATCCCCACCAGGACAATCGCCAAGGCAGGAGCGCCGGCCTCGGCCAGCCGTTCGTCGGCAGCCATGCGGTAGGTGTGGACGGCCAAGGTATCGAAGTTGAAGGGGCGTAGCACCATCGTTGCCGGCAGCTCCTTCATTACATCCACAAACACCAGCAGCATCGCCGCCAGGATCCCGCCTCCCATCAGGGGCAGGTGCACCCGTAGCAAGGTGCCCAGGGATCCCTGCCCCAAGCTGCGGGCTGCTTCATCCAGGCTGGGAGGAATGCGCGCTAGCGTCGCCTCGACCGTGGCCAGGGCAACGGCCAAAAAGCGCACCAGGTAGCCAAACACCAACGCCACAATGGTGCCGCTGATCACCAAGCCGGGCGGCTGTTGCAGTACCACCTGCCGCAAGTCGCTCAGCAGTTGATCCAGCCGCCCTAGGGGAATCAGAACCCCCACCGCGATCACCACCCCGGGCAGCGCGTAGCCCAGAGAAGACAGCCGCACCGCCAGCCGCAGGCCCCGGACAGATCTCGCCTGCTCGAACCCTTGCAGCCGCAAACCGTACAGCACCACCACCGCCACCAAGACGGCAATCACCGCCGTGATCGTCGAGAGGAGAAAACTGTTCTGGGCGTAGCTCCAAAAGCGGCGGCCCAACTCTCCCTGGCGCAGAGTCATGTTGAGCAGGATCAGGGCCGGCACGACAAAGCCCAGCTCAATCGGGATCCCACAGGCCAGCCACGCCCCCACCGCCCGCATCCCCTGCAGACGGTAGCGGGTGAGGGACGGCTTGAACCCTTGGCGATAGTAGCGCGCCCGCCGGCGGGAAAATTGCTCCAGGGCCATCAGCAGCAGCACCAACAGCAGCAGCAGCGCCGAGAGCTGGGCGGCAGCCACCGGATTGCCCAAGGCCGTCCAGGTGCGGTAGATGCCGGTGGTAAAGGTATCGACCCCAAAGTAGCTGACCGTCCCAAAGTCGTTCAAGGTCTCCATCAAAGCCAGCAGACAGCCGGCCACGATCCCCGGCCGCGCCAGCGGCAAGGCCACTCGGAAAAAGCTGGCCCACGGCCCATAGCCCAAGGAGCGGCTCACCTCCAAACAGGCCACCGACTGTTCCTGGAAGGCCAGCCGCGCCGAGAGATACACATAGGGGTAAAGAGTGAGGACGAGCAGCAGGATCGCCCCCCACAAGGAGCGAATGTTAGGGAACCAGTAGTCGCCGATGCCCCAGCCGGTGACCCGCCGCAGCCAGATCTGGAAGCCGCCGGTTACTTGCAAAAAGTCCGTGTAGGCGTAGGCCAACACATAAGTAGGAGCTGCCAGGGGCAACACCAGCATCCACTCCAGCCAGGCCCGCCCCCAAAACTCGCACATCGTCACCAGCCAGGCGGTGCCGCTGCCGACCAGGATAACGCCCACTGCCACACCCACCATCATCACCAGGGTATTGCGCACATATAGCCCCAAGACCGTGTCGGCCAGGTGCTGCCAAACCTGCCGCTCATCGGCAAAGAGGCTGAGCAGCACCGTCAGGACGGGAAGGAGGATGAGGCCGCTGAGGGTTAAAGTCAGGAGTGCCCATCCGCTGAGAGGGGGGAAGCCAACTTTTTGCAGAGATTTGCTCAACAACTTTAGCCCAGTTCCTGTGTGCATCTCAATTTTTCAGGGACACCTGCTCCGGCAAGCTCTGAGAAAAAAGGGAAATCCGTAGGGAATTTCCCCCTTTTGACAGCTAGGTTCTCTTTCAAAACAAACCCTTTGGCAACTTAACAAAATAGACAATGTTCTCGTCTAGCTTGTTGTCTAGGTAGGGCATCTTTTTCTCCTGAACCACGCCTTTTTCCGAGACAATGCCGAAGTCGTCATCGTTCACTATCGCCAGAGTATTTGCGTCGAGAATGACCAATCCCTCTGGCTTATCGTGGAGATAATTGGGGATCGACGTGATGTCAAAGACTTCTTCTTTGGCAACAGGCTTGATCCCTGCTGCGGCCTTTTCCTCTTGGGTCAACTGCTCCAGCGTTTTGCCGTCGACCAACCGGCCGTTTGGGCCAGGATCAAAGACATCGGTAGCGCCAGAGATGTCAATTTTGTAGATTTTCTTGGTTACGTCTTTGTCGGCTCCCGGAGTTTTGCCGTCCCGCTCGAGGACTAGGAAAGTCGTGTCTGTGATGGCGGCAATTTCGCTAACGGCCGTGCCTGTTCCCTCCAGAGGGTAGAGGTATTCCCTAAACTTGCCCGTGGTCAGGTCATAGAAGAGTATTCTGCAAACGGTCGCAGTCTTTTGAACGTCTTTGTTTGGGTTCAAAAGCGGCGACTGCATGATGCCAACCAGATAGTTCTGATTGGGCGTCAGCGTCAGCCCCTCCATGCCGCGATTGGGGCGCCGATGTTTGTAGACTTCTGGCAGCTTTTTGCCACCGACTCCGCTCCCAAAAGGATTTAGCCACTCGATGGCCTTGCCGTTGGCGTCGAAGTGGATCAAGTGAGGTCCATATTCGTCGGCAACCCAAAAACTGCCATCTTTGGCCACCGCAATGCCTTCTGGATCGATGCCCTTGAGATCCGGCGCTATCTGTTTGCCACTGAGATCGTAAGCTTTTTCTCCTGTTCCCCCCAAATCAGATGGATTGGGGATCCCCGTGAGATTTTTGCCGGTTTCGTCTTGCAGCAGGATGACTTTGTCTAACTTGAAGCCCTCGCCCTCCAGGGATAATCTGGCAACTTGAGGGGTAAAGTCGGGCTTAGGAAAGATCTTGTCGTTGGATTCAGCTCCGTCGATATTGGGGCCGCGATCGGTGAGAGCATAGAAGTACTGGCCATCAAAGGCAAGGCCAGAGCCAAACCCGCCATTATAGATTTTGACGCCGTTTTCCGTGGTTAAAAGCAGATCCCGCTTGGGAACGGGAGCCTTTTCGGGGAGGCTTTCAATGGCCTCTGCCGGGCTACTGCTGTAGGAAGAAGTTAAAAAAGGGAGGAGCAAAAACAAGACTGCAGTGCGCAGTTGCTTCATTGGCTGAGCCTCCAGAAACCTTGAAAAAGTATAGACAAAAGGCCCGAGCGGCCTCGAACGGAGGCAACGCCGTCCTAGAGTATCAACGTTTGGCCAAAAACTGTCAAGCTGCTTAACGTTTGCGGCTCTACCAACGGGAGGCTGCGCTCAGGGCCTGTCCTGGAGGCATGATCTACTTCCAACCGGCCCGATCCATAACCATCAGGGCATCGGGGGTCACGCGACCGATGCTGGCGGCGTTGATCGTGTCTCCCTTGAAGGTGCCAAAGCTGGCCACCACCGAGTCGATCTCAGCCCCCGGCAGCACCGGGTACTCGTTGTTGCTTTGGGCAAAGATAGCCTGCGCTTCTGGGCCGGAGAGGAACTCCAGAAACTGGATGGCCGCCTCTTTGTTGGGAGCAGTTTTCAAAATTCCGGCGCCGCTGATGTTGACGTGCGTGCCGCGATCTTCTTGGTTGGGGAAGAAGACGCCCACCTTTTCCGCTACGGCCCGATCTTCAGGATTGTCGGATTTGATCAAGCGCGCCAGGTAGTAGGTGTTGGCTAAGGCTACATCCCCCACGCCAGCAGCTACGGCTTTGATCTGATCGATGTCTCCCCCTTCCGGCGGGCGGGCAAAGTTGGCCACTAGGCCGCGGGCCCACTTTTCGGTTTCCGGGATCCCGTGGGCCAAGATGATCGAGGCCGTCAGAGATTGGCTGTACACATTGCTGGAGGAGCGGGTGAGCACCTTGCCCCGCCATTTGGGGTTTGCCAAGTCCTCATAGGTGGACAACTCCTTGGGATCCACCTTGTCTTTGTTGTACATGATCACCCGCGCCCGCTTGGTGAGGCCAAACCAGTACCCCTCTGGATCCCGCAGAAACTCGGGAATATTTTTGGAGAGCGTCTCCGACTGGATGGGTTGAAACAAGCCCTCGTTCTGAGCGCGCCACAACCGGGCAACATCCACCGTCATGAAGATGTCGGCGGGGCTGTTGGAGCCCTCGCTGCGGATGCGCTGGACGATCTCATCGGCGTTGCCCTGCACCCAGTTCACCGTAATGCCCGTTTTCTGCTTGAAGAGGTCGTACAATTTTTCGTCTGTGCCGTAGTGCCGAGAGGTGTAGAGGTTCACCTCCCGGTTGGCGCCGCGGGCCGGACGCCCCAACGAGCCTGCCGCCAAGGCTACAGAGCCCAGAGCGGCCCAGCTGACAAATTGCCGTCGCGATAAGCGCATACCCAACTCCTAAACTCAAAAACATTTCAAGAAAGGCTGCTGCATTGACCCAGTCAGCAATGCCTTTACCCGAGAAAGCACTTGAAAGTCCCTCCCCTGAAAGCAGGGGAGTTTTCCCAAATGCCGGCCTTTTGATCTTTGTCTAGGCCAAGCTTATTGAGATTTTTATTCAAGAACTTTGCTCTGGGGCAATGATAGAGGATCCTAAGTACCGAGTCAAGCTGTTGGGAGTTGTTCTCATCTTTGAACCGTTTGGCCTCAGATCCGCCAACTCTCGCTGGAAACAAGAGCCAAGGTCGCTCCTCATGCGGCTGGCCGGGCAAGGGGATCCCTTACTGGAATAGAATATTTTGGGTAGGTCGGGGTTTTAGAGCTGCCTTGGGTATAAAGGGAGCAGGGTGGATGGTGGAGTATGGTGGGCTCCCCTTCTCAAGGGCCGGATGAGCAACTGCAAGACAATGGCCGGGATCCAGGTGCTTTCCTCCTAGTCTGTGGCTACAACGACTTGGCAGCGTTGACGCTGCAGATTCTGGAAGACTTTGGACAGCGCGCGGTGGTGGTGGCTCCTGGCCCGCGGCCTTCTTTGTTAAAGGAACCGTGGCAATACGTAGAGGGGGATCCCCATCAGCCGGAGGTGCTGCGCCGGGCTGGGATCGAGCGGATCAAGGTGGCGCTGCTGCTGGAGGACAACGACCAGGCCAACTTCGAGCTGGCCCTCTTGATTCGAGATCTCAACCCGCAGGCGCGCATTGTCTCTCGTCTGTTTAACACCGGCCTTGCCCGCTACCTGGACTCGATTTTGCCGCAGCATTTTTCCCTATCGGTTGCCGGCTTAGCGGCTCCGGCCTTTGCCCTCAAGGCTGTCTCGGACGAATTTGTCGGCTACTTCGAGCTGCCCCAGTTGGAGGCTCAGCCGGCCACGCTGCCGCCGGAGCTGGCCGATCCGCTTTATTTGGGCGCCCCCCAAGAGACCACCCTCTGGAACGTGGTGGAGCTGACCATCGGCTACAACTCCCGTCTGCTGCACATGCCCCTCGCGGAACTGGAGGAAACCTTTGGGGCGCGGGTGCTGTTCCACTACCCGGTGGACGGGCTGTCCGACTTTTCCGAGTCTCGGGTTTTCGACGATTTCGACCACGAGGCAGAGCTGCTGGAGGGGGATCGCATTTTGGTGATCTGCGACCCCAGATCCTATCTGCAACTGTTGGAGCGCAACGGGCGGCGCGGCTCTTCGCGGGCCCAACGCTGGGCCAGCGGACAGGCGCAAGACAGGCGACAACAACGGCGAGGCAAGTCGTTCGGGCGGGGCCTCCTATCTTGGCTGCGCAGAAGCCTGCAGGGACTGCTGCAGGTCAAGCCCATCGTGCATACCCTCACCTTCACCTTGGGGGCGATGTTGGTGCTGGGGGTCATTAATTTCAGAATTATCGGCAAATCTGTGGTTGACGGGCTGCTGCTGACCATCGTGGTGTTGACAGGGGGGTATGGCGACATCGAGGCTTTTCAGCAGGCGGAGACGCCGCTGGGGGTGAAGGTGGTGGCGGTGGTCATGACCTTGGTGGGAGCTGCCCTGGTGGGGTTGATCTACGGGTTGGTGACCGACAAGTTGGTGAGCAGCCGCTTTGGCTTGGGCCGAGCCGCCCGTATGCCCAAAGCGGATCATGTGGTGATTGCCGGTTTGGGGCGGCTAAGCTACTTGGTGCTGCAGTTGTTGCGGCAGATGGGCTATGAGGTGGTGGTGGTGGAGCCCGACAGCGACAACCCTCTGGTGGAAGCGGCGGAACGGGAGGGGGCGGTGGTGATTCGGGGCAACTACGCTCTGGCCAGCACGCTGCAACAGGCTCGCATCCAAAGCAGCCGCTGCCTGATCTGCACGACGCCTGACGATCTCACCAACCTCGAGACCGCCCTGACCGCCCACAGCCTGCAACCGGGGATCCGCACCATCTTGCGGGTTACCGATCCCCAGGTGGCGGCGCGGATGCAGCGGCATCTGCAGACGCTGGGAACCAGCTACAGCACCACCGCCCTGGGGGCGCGCGCTTTTGCCACGGCAGCGCTGGTGGGATCCGTTTACGGCACCTTAACTTGGGAGGGGGAAACGCTGCTGGTGACGCTGCTGGAGGTCTCGCCTTCCAGCCCTTACCTGGGGCTGTCCCTGCGGCAACTGGCCCAGGATTACGACCTGGCAATTTTGCTGCATCACTCCCGACCGGGCCGGCCCTGTGTTTTCCCCAAGATCTGGCAGAAAGAGGGCGAGACGGTGTTGAAGCGGGGGGATCGCCTGTATGTGATGGGGACGGTGGGATCTCTGATTCGCCTGGCCCAGGGACGCCCTCTGCCGCCGGAGCTGTATCAAGTGCGCCTTTTGGAATGTCGCAACCCCTACTTTGAAGACGAGATCCTCTCCACCTTGGCGTTTTATGCGCGGCTGCCCAAGACGGCCCTGAAGCCGCTGTTGCGCTGTCTGCCGGCGGTGGTGAGCCCCCCTCTCCCCCGCGACAAGGCGATTAAGTTGGCCCGCCAACTGCGCAAAATGAGCACCGAGGTGCAGGTGTTTGCCCAGGTGCAGTCCGGCGAGCGGCGGATCCTTGAAGTCCTCTAGGGCTTTTCGGCCACAAGACGCACAAAGCGATTTTGCCCGTAGAGCTCCTGGGCCACGACTCTTAAACCAACCTTCTCCAACAGCCAGGCCAAGTCCTCGGCGCTGAAGCGGTTGTGCTCGTAGAAGTGGGTAAATTGATCCACCAAGGTATCTAGGGGGGTGTCCGGCTGAAACAGTTGGACCTCGGTGGCGGCATCGAAGTAGAGGCTGAGGGGGGCGCGCACCCAGTCCACTAGCAAAAATCGTCCCCCTGGCTTGAGTAGACGCCGCACCGCTTGCAACAGGCGCACCGGCTGCACCATCTCGTGGATCACCACCACCGCCTGGGCCGCGTCAACGCTGCTATCGGGCAGGGGCAAATGGGGATCGTGGAGGTCCGCTTGCAGCAGTTGGATGCCGGGGATGTCTTTGAGGTCGGCTTTAGCCCGCTCCAACATGTAGGGCATCAGATCTACGCCGATCAACTGTCCGCCGGGGTAGCGCTGGGCCCACTGCCGGAGGACATACCCCGGCCCCGTTCCCAGATCCAGCAGGCAGGGCGCAGCAGGCAAGCAAGGCTCAACGTGCTGCTGCCAAAACCGCCAAAAGGCCTCGTTGAAGCGCCCAGGAGCCGTGGCCAGCATGCGCTCGCAAAAGCTGGGGCCACGGTGGTGCTGGTAAAGAAGCTGAAAGGTATCGAGGCCGGTTTGGGGCATGGCTGAGCATTCTCAACGAATCCTGGGAACCAGGTCAGCAGCGCAGGAAGGGCATCGAAGCAAATCAAAAAGGAATGTCGGCCTAGCGAGCGGAAGAAGCGGTGGAGAAGTTGGCGATGCCCGTCTCTAGGTCGTCAAAACAGGTCAAGACCTTTTCCATGGAGGTGAGGCTGAGGACAAGGGAGACACTTTCGGGAACGCAACAGAGGCTGAGGTTGCCGCCGGCAGCCCGGCACTTGCGCAAGGCCGAGATCAGCACTCCCAGGCCGGAGCTATCCATAAAGGTAACCGCCGACATGTCGATCAACAGGTTGTGGTAGCCAAAATCCAAAACCTGCTGCAGCAACTGCCGGACTTCAGAAGCGGCTTTGGCGTCAAAGCGACCCTCTAAGGGCACGATTGCCAGCTTTTGCCCCTGGGGGGTTTCGGCAGTACGGATGCGCAGCTTAAAATCCATCGTTTCCAGTCAAGACCTCATGCCCCACCTTAGCACCATCGGTTGCTGCTATTACCCCCTCGGCAGGAAATCCCTCTTATGCAGAAAGAGAGGGTATCCCTCTTTGCCATGGCAATTTCCAACTGGTTGAGATTGTCTGCGGGGCCCAGCGTTGAGGCAGCTACCCTCACTTCCTCTTCAGACGGGGAGCAATCCCTCACCCCCTACCCCTCTCCCTTTGGGAGAGGGGAGCTAGCCGCTCCGCCTGCAGGCAGAGGGATCCAACCTTGGCTCCCCATCTCAGATCCTGGCCGGATCGAGCGCATAAGTCGGCTCGAGGGCGGGAAGGGACATACGCAGGCGAGGACGGTGCATGGCCAGCAACTGGGCCAGGCGCCTGCGCAGCTCGGTTCGCGGCACAATTGCGTCGATGAGCCCGTGGGCCAGCAGATATTCGGCCGTCTGGAAGCCCTCCGGCAGCTTGCCCTTGCCGATGGTTTGCTCAATAACATTGGGCCCGGCAAACCCCACCTGGGCGCCGGGTTCGGCCAGGATCAAATCCCCCAACATGGCAAAGCTGGCAGTCACCCCCCCATAGGTGGGATGGGTGAGCACAGAGATGAACAATTGCCCGGCCTCGCGGTGCCTTTGCAGAGCGGCTGCCGTTTTGGCCATTTGCATCAAGCTGAGGATCCCTTCCTGCATGCGGGCTCCCCCCGAGGCGGAGAAGATGACTAGGGGCAGGTGATCGCGGGTAGCTCGTTCGGTAAGACGGGTGATCTTCTCGCCCACCACCGAGCCCATGCTGCCGCCCATAAAGCGGAAGTCCATCACGCCCATCGCCACTGGGATCCCTTCCAAGCTGCCCAGCCCGGTCAAGACGGCATCTTTAAGTTGGGTGCGCTCCTGATAAGAGGCCAGTCGCTCGGCGTAGGGCTTTTGGTCGAAAAAGTGCAGCGGATCGGTGGGGGCCAGGTGCTCGTCAAGGGGCTGCCAGGAGCCGGGATCCAAAAGCTGCTGCAGCCGCTGCGGGGCCGTGATGCGATGGTGATAGCCGCAGCTCGGGCAAACCTGCCAGTTCTGCTGCAGATCCTTGGTGTAGGTGAGGGCGTCGCAAGCCGGACACTTCTGCCACAGGCCGTCGGCGATCTCCCGCACTTGCCGCTCTTTGTCGAAGGGGCTGCTGCCGGTCAAGTTAAGGGAAGTCTGCTTGCGCCGCTCGGCAAACCAATCCAGTAAAGACATAGCCGCTGAGGTACCCCCCTAGCTAGGGATGGCCAGAGCTGAATCTGTAAGCCCTGCCGGTGAGCTGCGAAACTCATCTTAACGTTCTCAAGCTATCAAAGAATCGCCAAGCTGGAAATAGAGACTTGCAATAGCCCATGACCGCAGAAACCCAGTGGCAGGTGTTGACCACAGGGGATGGATCCCTGACCTTTTTCTCCCAAGAGTTCGGGCAGGCTTTCCATAACACCAGCGGCGCTGCCCAGGAAGCGCTGGAGAAGTTTGTCCGCCCTTGCCGGCTGGATCGCCTGCCGTTGGAGCGGGATCCGGACGATCCCATTCGCCTCTTGGATATTTGCTTTGGCCTCGGCTACAACTCCGGCCTGGCCTTGGAGACGATTTGGCAGGTGCGGCCCGATTGCCCTGTGGAAGTCATTGGCCTGGAGCGATCCCCAGAGGTGCCCCGCCAGGCCTGGCAGGTGGGGGTGGGATCCACCTGGAGCTTTGGCCAGGAGTGGCAACACTTGATCGAGCAGGGATCCTGGCAATCGCCGCGCTGGCGGGGAACCCTGCTGTGGGGAGATGCCCGGCAAACCCTGCTCCAGGTGCCGCCGGGATGGGCGGATGCGGTGTTTTTGGATCCCTTCTCCCCTTCGGTTTGCCCGGAGCTGTGGACGGTGGACTTCTTGCGGGCAGTGGCCGAGCGAATGCGCCCCAGCGGGATCCTGGCCACCTATTCCTGTGCGGCGGCGGTGCGGGCGGCCTTGCTGGAGGCGGGGCTATTCATTGGCTCGACGCCGCCGGTGGGCCGCCCCTGGCCGGGCACGGTGGCCTCGCCCCAACCGCATCACCTGCCGCCCCTCTCGCCCATGGAGTGGGAGCACCTGCGAACCCGCGCCGCGGTGCCCTACCGGGATCCTACCTTGCAAGGGGATAGAGCCCAGATTCGGCTGCAACGCCAGCGAGAACAGCAAACTTCACCCCTTGAGCCCACTTCCGCCTGGAAACGCCGCTGGCCTGTGCAAGCCTAGCGACCGGAGTGCAGATCTGGGCAGCTTTTGCCGGAATTGCTGTCTGAGTGTATCCAAGACACCTGCACCAGTCCCGTACCCTTACGCAAGCTGCCGTGTCTTGACAAAGTTAAGCTAAAGTGAAGCCCTCTCTCCGGTGAGCTGCTATGTCTCCTTCGGCCTCTGCCGGTACACTGGTTGTCCTTTGTGCTGAACAGCACCGTGTTACCCTGCAGTTCTTGGCTCGCCTCTCTCGAGCTCCGGAGTTAGATCTGGAGCAGCGGCGTCTCTGTGTGCAAAGGTTGCGGCAGCGCCTCTCCCGCCACATTCAACTGGAGCGCCATGTCCTTTACCCGCTGCTCAGGACGGCTCTGGCGGCGGATCCCCACCGCAGCGCCCAAATTGACCGGCTGGAGCAGCAGTTGCGGGATCAGATCCCGGAGCTGACGCGCTTTTTGCACCAGGCGGAGCGCGACCCGCAGCAGTTGGATCCCACTTCTGCTCTTCACTTCTATCGGCAGTTGCGGGCCCAGTTCGAGCAGGAAGAGAAGCTCTTGCATCCCCTCTTTGCCCAGCATGTTTCCCCCGCTGCAGAGCAGCAGCAGTTGCGCCTGTTCCGCAAGCGCCTGCAGGCCAGCGCCTCCAGTTCTGCTGCCGGTCGTCGCCCCAGCTTGGAGGAATGGGAGCGGCAGGCAGTGACTCGCCCTGTCTTTCCCCACGAACGCCTTTGGCCTCCGCAAGGTAGCACGGCGTCGATGGCCACCCCTTAGCCAAGGACGGTCTTGTCTTTGGATTTTGCCTTGGGTAACTTTCTGCTGGTTTTGGCAAGCTGGCTTGTGGTACTTTTTCCCCAGCCGACCCCTTGCATCGATGCAACCTTGGGATCCCGAAACCTACATCGATCAGAGGGCCCAACTCCTGCATCCCGACCATCGAGCGGAGGTGATCGAAAACTTCGCCCGCTTCTTGCCCCTTGCTCAACAGCTGCTGGAGTTTCCGTTGCTGCCGACGGTTGAGAAGATGAGCCTCTAACCCAGCCCCTCTCCTTTGTCGGCCTGCCAACATCCCTGCCCTTTGGCGTACAACTGGTGGCTGCCCCCTACCAAGAGGCCAACCTGTTGCGGGCCGCCGCCCATCTGGAAGCGCTGGGGATCCCGGATGCGCGGCCTGCCTGAGCCAGGAGATGCTCCCTCTAGGCGCGTTTGAACCATATCTAGTGTTTTAATTTTGAATCCTTTGCTCCAGACGCTAAATTTATAATCTCCTCGATAGGGGTAAAAATGTGCCACTCTTGAGGGCCGCTTTTGCCCCTTTGTTTTTGCCAGAGAGTTTGAATCTTGTCGGGGCAGGACGTGAGCTGTTTGCCCAGAGAGAGGAAAATCTTAAAGTAAAATTAATCCCACGGTTGTTGTAGCGAATAACCTCTTTTCCGGCTTGGGTCGATAGAATGAGCGGCATAAAATGGACATGGCACCCCCACCTGGACTCTGCATTATGGATCACCCTACTTTTCTGGCCCAGCGCTACACGAAACTGTGCGAGGCTTATCTCTCGCTCAACGAAGCCTTCGCCAAATTAGATCACTCCCACAGCCGCCTGCAGAAGAGCTTCAGGAGGCTTCTGGTCACGGCCCGGAAAGCTTTGGATGAACTGCCTATCCTGCGGCAGGACGTCGAACAGTTACAACAGGGCGTCGAACAAAGGGATCGCTTGGTCCGTTCCCTGCGAGAAGAACTTCGGGAGAGAGAAGCTCGGCTGGGCGAGCTGATTGCCAACTATGACCAAGTCTGTCACGAGCTGGAGTCCACCAAAGCAGATCTGTTGAGCGGTCAGGCGTTGATTGAAAAACTGGAAGCAGAGAATGCCCAACTTTTGCAACAGTTGAGTCGCCTCACCAGTTTGGAGGAGGAATTGGCCAGCTTGACAGAACGGCTGAACCAAGCAGAGGCAGCCCGCCAAGCGTTGGAGGCCCGCAACCGTGAGCTGGAAGCAGCCCTGGGAGAGCGAGATCGGCAAGTGGATAGCCTGCAAGCGCGGCTGGCGCAATTGGAGCGAGAGAACGCCTCGCTGAAGGCGCAACTGTCGCAGGTGGCTGACCTGCTTACCGAGGACTCGATCAATCTCCTGCAAGAAACCGAGAATGCCGTCAAGGCCGATGAGGAGGTGCTGCCCCTGGTGCTGGCCTCGCTGCCAGAGACTGAGCGCCTTATGCAAGAGGCCGAGCAACTCCTCTCCTCTTGCTCAGAGCTGGTCCAAGTGAAACCACAAGCGGCTTGATCTGAGGGTTAGCCTTCCAGCCAGGGCTGACAACTGCACACCAGGTGACGATCCCCGTAGGCGTTGTCAATGCGGCTGACGCTGGGCCAGAACTTGCGCTCCTTGACCCACGGGAGGGGATAGGCGGCTAGGGAGCGAGGGTAGGGGCGATCCCAGTGGTCGGCGGCCACTACCTCGGCGGTGTGGGGGGCAAGTTTAAGGGGATTGCGCACGGGATCCATCTCGCCCCGCTCGATGGCAGCAATCTCCTGGCGAATGGCGATCATTGCCTCACAGAAGCGATCCAGCTCTTCTAGGGATTCGCTCTCGGTGGGCTCCACCATCATTGTCCCCGGCACCGGCCAGGAGATGGTGGGGGCGTGGAAGCCGTAGTCCATTAGCCGCTTGGCTACATCCTCCACCTCAATGCCGGCGCTTTTCTTGAGGGGGCGCAGGTCCAGGATGCACTCGTGGGCCACCCATCCCCCCGGCCCTTTGTAGAGCACCGGGTAGTAGGGATCCAGCCGCTTGGCGATGTAATTGGCATTGAGGAGGGCCACTTGGGTAGCTAGGGTAAGGCCGGCGGATCCCATGAGGCGGATGTAGGCCCAGGCAATGGGCAGGATGCTGGCACTGCCCCAGGGGGCGGCGCTGACCGGGCCGTTGCAGCCGGGCAAAAAGGGGTGGCCGGGCAAATGCGGCAGCAGATGACGGGCAACGGCAATGGGCCCCACCCCCGGCCCGCCGCCGCCGTGGGGGATGCAGAAGGTCTTGTGCAGGTTGAGGTGGCAGACATCGGCCCCCAGCTCCGCAGGACGGCAGAGGCCCACCTGGGCGTTGAGGTTGGCCCCATCCATGTACACCTGCCCCCCGGCCTCGTGGATCATCTGGCAAATCTCGCGGATCCCCTCCTCAAATACCCCATGAGTGGAGGGGTAAGTGATCATCAAAGCCGCCAGGCGTTCCCGGTGCTGCTCCACCTTGGCCCGCAGGTCTTCGAGGTCGATGTTGCCGGCCCTGTCGCAGGCCACGCTCACCACCTGCATCCCAGCCATGACAGCGCTGGCGGGGTTGGTGCCATGGGCAGAGGTGGGGATCAGGCACACCTGCCGCTGGCTTTCCCCTCGCGCCTGGTGGTAGCGGCGAATGGCCAGCAAGCCGGCGTATTCCCCCTGGGAGCCGGCGTTGGGCTGCAGGGAGACGCCGGCAAAGCCCGTGATCTCCGCCAGCATCTGCTCCAACTGGGCAAAGAGGGTTTGATAGCCGCGAGCTTGTTCCAGGGGCACAAAAGGATGGAGCTGGGCAAACTCCGGCCAGGTCATCGGCAGCATCTCGGCTGTGGCGTTCAGCTTCATGGTGCAGGAGCCCAAGGGGATCATGGAGTGGACAAGGGAGAGATCCCGGCTCTGCAGGCGGTGGATGTAGCGCAGCAGCTCCGTTTCCGAGTGGTGGCGGTTGAACACCGGATGGGTGAGGTAGGGAGTGGTGCGCAAGAGCTGGGGGGGCAGGCTTTGGTTGGCATCCAAACCCAGGCCCTCGACATCCCAGGCTGGCTCTTCAGAGCCGGCAAAGATCTGCCAGAGATCGCGCAGATCCTGAGCGGTGGTGGCCTCGTCCAAGCTAATCCCCAGGGTCATCTCGTCGATCCGGCGCAGGTTGATGCGCCGCTGGGCGGCCCGCTCTTGGATCTGCCCAACCTGGGCGGGGGACTCTGCCCTTACCCAAAACGTGTCGAAGAAATACTCTGGCCCCACCCTGTAGCCCAGCTGGCGAATCGCGGCCGCTAGGTGATGGGCCTGGCGGTGGATGCGTTCGGCGATTTGCCGCAGGCCTCGGGGGCCGTGATAGACGGCATACATGGAGGCCACCACGGCCAAGAGCACCTGGGCGGTGCAGATGTTGCTGGTGGCCTTGTCGCGGCGGATGTGCTGCTCCCGGGTTTGCAGAGCCAGGCGCAGGGCCGGCCTGCCCTGAGCATCCTGAGAGATCCCCACCAGGCGCCCCGGCAGCAGCCGTTTGTGGGCCTCGCGAGTGGCAAAGTAGGCGGCATGGGGGCCGCCGTAGCCCAGGGGCACCCCAAAGCGCTGGGTGGATCCCACCACGATGTCCGCCCCCCATTCTCCCGGCGGCTGCAGGAGAGTCAGGCTGAGCAAGTCGGCAGCTACGGCCACCACCATCCCCCTTTGGTGGGCCCGCTCCACCAGCTCGCGGTAATCCCGGATCTCTCCATAGGTGTTGGGATACTGCAAGAGCAATCCAAAGCCGTTCTCCAGCTCCAACTGCGAAGGATCGGCCACACGCACCTGGATCCCCAAGGGCTCTGCCCGCGTCTGCACGACGGCAATCGTCTGGGGATGGCAGCCGCGATCCACCCAAAAAACTGGGGATTGCTTGCCCGCTAAGGTGTAGGCCAGGCTCATCGCTTCGGCGGCGGCAGTGGCTTCGTCCAGCAGGGAGGCATTGGCGATCTCCATGCCTGTTAGATCGATCACCATCGTCTGGAAATTGAGCAGGGCCTCTAGCCGCCCCTGGGCGATCTCCGCCTGGTAGGGGGTGTACTGGGTGTACCAGCCGGGGTTCTCCAGAATGTTGCGCTGAATCACCGGCGGCGTCAGGCAGTTGGAATAGCCCATACCCAAAAAGGAGCGCCACACCTGGTTCTGGGCCGCCATCGCCCTCAGCTCCGCCAATACTTGTTGCTCGCTGCAGGGGGATCCCAGGCCCAGGGGTCGGCTGCTGCGGATGGCCGCCGGTACCGCCTTATCCACTAATTCCCGTAGAGAGCTCAGCCCTAAGGCGTGCAACATCTGACGGATTTGCTGGGCGTCCGGCCCGATGTGCCGCCAGAGGAAGAGTTCTCGCTGCTCTAGCAGCTCCAGCTCGGCATCGACGGCAGAGAGGGGTTGAGGCGTCTCCCGTCCAGAGGGGCTGAGGGGATGGAGGATGGTGGAGTCGGACATGGGGCAAAACAAAAGCGATGGAAAGTCGGTCAGCCGCCAAAAGGCTATTCCCCGATCATAGTTGTTAAAAATTGTTTCTGTCGGGATCCAAATTTGAATCTGGGTCTCGATTCGGGGGAGCGGGGATGAGACACTAAATGGTCGGAGAATGTTAGCGACCTATCCCCTGAGCGTTGTCATGACTGCTTTCAACTCTGTCTGGAGAGGTGGTGCTATGCGTCGGCTCCTGTCCGCCTTGGTGTCTATCCTGTTGCTGCTCTGTCTGTGCTTGGTCCCCTTGGGGATCCCGGCGGTGGCGGCGGAGCTGCCGCCGGTGAAACATCTTGACACTCCCATCGACGTGAACAACACCATCCTGCGCAACTACCGCCAGTTGCCCGGCTTCTATCCCACCCTGGCCCGCATCCTAGTAAAAAATGCTCCCTACAACAGCCTGGAGGACATGCTGCAGATCCCAGAATTGACGGAGCAACAGAAGGCCTTGATCAAGGCGAACGCGGAGAACTTCGTGTTTGGGGAGTACCAAGAGGGAGCCAACCAACTGGAAAACCGGATCAACCAGGGATACTACGGCTGATCCTGGCAGGGTCTGCAGGGGAGAAAGCTTTCTGCTTCTCTGCAGCTTTTATGAAGCCTGCGTCGACATACCCCCCATCCCTAAAGGGCGGGGATTCTTGTTCTTGGTTCCACGACAGCACTTACTAACTAGTGGCTAGTGGTTAGTAATTAGTGACGGGCCACTAACTTCTTCACCTACTTGTCACTACGCCAGATCTCCCCAAGCGTTCCCTAACCCCCCTCTGTCCCCTCGTACACGGGGGGATGAAAGGGGGGCCCAGTAGTTCCCCAATGGCCTTGGGAATTCCCCCGCTAGTTGTGAGACCCAAGGGGAGCTGCCCTCCTCAGTCTCTATCCCCCGTCGCCAGAGTACCCCGAAGGTTTTGATGGGCTTAAAATAGCCCATGGTGCTCATCGAGCCAAGTGGATGGAGCCAACTTCGAGAACATTTCCAACTGCTGTCTCGTCAGCCCAGGGAGATCCCCGCATCGCCGAGATCACGCAGCGGGGAGTGGCCGAGGTCTTCCCAGGGGGAGCGGCAGCCTTGGCGGAGCGCCTGGCCACCACCGATCGCCCCTTGCGGGTGAAGCTGGGCATCGATCCCACGCGGCCAGATCTGCACCTGGGCCATGCAGTGGTCTTGCGCAAGTTGCGCCAATTCCAGGATGCTGGCCATGTGGCCATCCTCCTCATCGGGGATTTTACAGCCCTGGTCGGGGATCCCACTGGCCAATCGGAGGCGCGTCCCCGTCTGACGCCGGCAGAAGTGGAGGAAAATGCCCGCACCTATCTGGAGCAGGCTGCCAAGATTTTGGACTTTGCCACCCCTGGCCGGCTGGAGGTGCGCCGCAACAGCGAGTGGCTGGCCCGCCTTACCTTGAGCGAGCTAATCGAGCTGCAGGCTCAGATGACGGTGGGGCAGATGTTGGCCAAGGAAGACTTTGCCCAGCGCTACCGCTCGGGGACGCCAATTTATCTCCACGAATTTCTCTACCCCCTCCTGCAGGGCTATGATTCGGTGGCCCTGGCAGCCGACGTGGAACTAGGGGGGACTGACCAGCGCTTTAACCTCCTGGTTGGCCGGGAGCTGCAACTGTGGAAGGGCCAAACCCCTCAATTTTGCCTGACGGTGCCCCTGTTGGAGGGCTTAGATGGCTACCAGAAAATGTCCAAGTCCAAAAACAACTACGTGGGCCTGACCGAGGATCCCCTCACCATGTACTCCAAGCTAGAGAAGGTGCCGGATCAGCTGGTGGAGCGCTACTTTGAGCTGCTCACCTCGGTGCCCCCCTCGGAGCTGCCGGCGGATCCCCGCCAGCGCCAGATCCTCTTGGCCAAGACCCTCGTGGCCCAATTTCACTCTTCTGAAGCCGCAGAAGAGGCGCAGCGCACCGCCCAAGCGCTGGTGTTACAAGGCAATCTCGTTGAAACGGGATCCATCCCCACTTTTGCCATCCAGTGCTTGTCTTACCCGGTAAAACTGAGCTACATCCTGCGCGAATCCGGCCTCTGCAAGAGCGCTGCCGAGGCCCGTCGGCAAATCCAAGGGGGCGCCGTGCGGCTGGACGGGCAAAAGGTGGAGGATCCCGACCTGGAGTTTGCCCAAGCCTCTGAGCTGGACGGGCGGGTTTTGCAGGTGGGCAAGAAGGCCTTCTGCCGCTTGGTGGTCGGCACAAACTAGTCAGCTTTGGTTTTCTCCCCTCACCCCCAACCCCTCTATGAGGGGAGCTCGATGGTTCCACAACTATTCAACAGGTGGGGATGGGCTTAAAGCCGAGCCCGGCTTTCTTCTGCTTGGTCTTGGCTGAGGGGTTAAACAGCGGCGAAGCTAACACGGGCTCTGGCCGGGGCCGGATCGATCTTGCCTCCGCCACAGCTTCGGCGAGCTTTTGCCGCACCAGCTCTTGGGTCTCCAAAATATTGGGATCCGCCGCCCATTCCGGGGCTTCTTTGACCGGATCGTCTTCGGAAGTGAATTCCAAATCGTAAACCTCGTTGCGGTAAGTGGGGCTGAAGCACTCCCAGGCGCGCAGGCTGTAGAAGTAGGGGAATAGCCGCACCATGCGCTCGATATCCAAGTGTTCGGCAAAGCGCCGAAAGGCTTCTTCTTCGGAAACCGGAAAAGGCGCATAATGCTCGGAAACAAACCACTGCAAAAACTTTCGCGCCTCCGGAACGATCTGCTCTGGGGCCATGGATCCCAGCGCTGCCGCGTTGAAGCAGTTGACCAAAAGGTGCTCCAGCAGCACAGCGTTGTACTCGGCAAAGCAGGTTTGCTCGCGGCTTTCTACCGGCTGCCAAGGCATCTTGCCGTTGGCGGCAATGAACAAGTGAACCAGGTCATGCGAGGGATTGGTTTGGATGGAGCCGTGCCCCTCCAGCTTGGCCCCGTCACAGCTAAAGATCTGGTACTGAGGGCTCCAGTAGAACTTCAGTTGCTTGGCCGCCATGTTTGACCGTCCTGATACATTTACGCTGAACACTGCTGAGCATTACTGCTCAGCGGTGAAGCGATAGCATTCTGTCCGTTTCCGTTGTCACTACGCGACGCTGACGCGACCGCGCTACTCGGACGGAGTCCAAACAGAAAGGCGGTATCCCGCAAAGCCCTGAGCATAACACCCAGAGCGCCTTGCCAATCTCGTGGTAGCCTATGGTTGCACTTTGGGCATCTAAACACCTTTGCGCCACCCAACTTGGTGTGGA
>NZ_AXUX01000001.1:2480354-2484593 GCF_002760475.1 Synechococcus sp. 63AY4M2
ACATACCTAGCCATACCAAGCAGCCATACTGAACATACTGGGCATTATTTTCAGTATAGTCCAGCATATCATTGACTAGAGTCATGCTCCTCACCCAGAGGGATCCCTATTAGAGCTTACACCTGTGGACGGGTTCCCATGCACCTCAGGCGGCGTCTGCCCGCCTTCGGGAGAGGAGATGGGGGCAAAACTGGACTGCCAAGCTTTTTCTAGGCTGGCCGGCAAGCCTCTTGAAGCTCCCCAACCCCACGGGCCATGCTTCTAAAGCCAAAGTTAAACAAGGACGCTTATTTTAAAAAAACTGTCACCTCTGAAAGCCATCGCCTGAGGATCGACAAGTTTTTAGTATCTTTTTTTTACTTGCAAGTGTTTCTTTCTACAATACTCTTTCGGCTCTCCCTATGGTAGCGTTACATCGCGATTTTGCCTTTTCTCTCGACCTTGTCTGTGCTTCCAGTCAATTCCCGCCAGGTCTTGACAATGCGACTTAACAGACCAGAAAACCGAGAAACTAGCTGGGTGATTGCCCTGATCCTGCTAGGGATCTCTATAGCCGGCTGTGGCTCTTCCAGTAGCACGGGGATCGACCCTGCTTCTTTGGGATCCCAAGCTCGCCTGACATTCAATGGGGCTCTGACCCGCTCCTTTTCTGGCACACAAGGGGAAATGGAGTTCAACATCGCCCTCCTGCAAGGCGGGGATCCGCCCCAACCAATAACCCAGCTCTCTGCCAGTCAGGTCAGCCTGCAGGTAAACCAGGTAACCGACTTGCTAGGGATCCCGCAGCCGGTAGCCTTGACCCTGACACCCACCCGGATCGAGAACCCCCCGTCGGATCTGCCTCAGCGGCCTTTGCTCATGGCAGTGCTGATGGATGGCTCAGGCAGCCTGTTGGTCTTGGATCCCCAATCTCGGCGCTTCCTGGCTGTTTTTCGGCTCCTGGATCAATTTCGCCCTGCACCCCTGGATCTGGGCGCCATTCTGCGCTTTGACAACCGGGGAGCAGGCTTTGGCGTTACAGCCCTGGGGCAGCCCCTGCGCACAGCTCAGCTATTGCAGGACTTCACCGGCGACAGAGAGCTGCTGAGACGAGGCGTTTTGCGTGCTGTTCCCGGAGGGAACACCGCCCTTTACGATGCCACGGTAGAAGCCGGGCGTTTCTTGAGCGACTTTCGGCTCACCGAGCGTTTCAACCGCCGCTTGGTGGTATTCACCGATGGGATTGACAACGAAAGCACCCGCTCCATCAACCAAGCTACTCAGGAGCTGACAACTTTGGCCAGAGAGCGAGGACAAAAACTCACCGTGTATGTGGTTGGGTTGGGGGTCGATTTGAATCTTCTGGAGTTACAGCGTCTGGCTGCAGCTACTGAGGGGACTTTTGTGCTGGCACGGTTTTCTGAAGGGCTGGAAGCTCCCTTTGCCAACTTATTCCCTGCTGCCATTGGGGAGCACCGCCTGCAAATGAGGGTGCAAAGCAATGTTCCGCTATCTGCTGGTTCTTATCTTCTCAGTGGCGAGCTGAGAGTTGAGAGAGAAGGCAGCCGTTTTGTGGCGCCCTTCAGCGACGCTGTTCTCACGGTGGGATCCCGCTAGAGTCATTCCGCAGGCTGACAACATCCCTAATCGAGAGCGAGGCGATAAGCAAATGTTTCGACGACTCGGTATACCCAGAAGATTTTGGCAACCGGCTGCGCTTGTCCTGGCGGCAGTGCTTACAGGTTCCCTAACGGTTTTCCTGAAAGGTTGCGGTGGTGGTACCTCCAGCAGCCCCTCGACCGTGGGGTCGCCGCCAAGGGATCCCAGCTCCGCCTTTGCCTCTGCCATTTTGGGGTTGGTGGTGGATCCCTTTGCTCAGCTTTGCCCTTCAGGCTCAACAGCCGCCCTTTGTTCGGGAGGGCCGCTCTTTTCAAGAGGCAATAAGGTTGAGTTGTTCAACCTAAGCTCAAGAGGGGACATTTTGTTGCCTGCCTTGTCAACCACTGCCTTGGAGGGCAACTTGCGGTTCACCATCCCCTTTTCCGGATCGATTATTCAACCGCCGGGGAAATTGGTATCGGTTCAGTCCAATCTCCTGGGCCAAGGGCGTCAGTCCGGCCAGCCTACACCCCTGCGGGGATTTATTTTCAGCGCAGCTGTGGATGTTTCCCCTTGGAGTGAAGCCCTTTATCGCATCTTGCTGGGGGAGCGGGATAGAGTACCTTTCTCCAACTTAGCTCCCCCCGAAGTTAGGGATCTGGAGAATATTCTGTTTGTCAGCGTACCTCTTTCCAGAACAGCCCGAGACCTGGAGGAAATCATTACGGACATCATTCGACAAGCGGATCAACTTAGTTTTAATCAGCTTCGCTTTGTGGAGGATCTTATTCGCGTTTGCTATGCCCCAGAAGGTAATCAATCGGATCAGCCCTGCCGCCTCCGCATTCCCGTACCCCTACCGCCGGCACCTACGCCGACTCCATTTGTGCCTGCTCCTGAAACTCCCGCTCTTCCCACCATCATTACCAACAGGGCTGTGGTTCGTTCAGCATCGGGCTCGTTGCTCTTTAGCAACACGGTTTCGGTGAGGGTAGATAACTGATGGCTGCCTCGTTTTAGTCAAGTTTGGTCAAGCTGGTTTTGTGTTCTCAGAGAACGCGCTGAGAGAGCCGAGGAGTGTTGAATGCTGACCTCAAAACCGTCTTGATTTCGTCCTGGTCAACTGGAAAGATTGCTTTGCTTTTTTAGTCGCAGCTTGGGCACCGTTTCCACAGCCCTGCTAATGGTTCTCTTGGGGGTAGAGCAAGCTAGCTTCCTCCGACACCCACACCCACTCCGACACCCACACCGACTCCAACACCCACACCCACCCCGACACCGACGCCCACACTCACTCCGACGCCCACACCCAGCCCAGCACCTCCCCCAGGCGAAGGGATCCGACTGGTCAAGCGGATTACCGCTCTCAACGGAACTCCTATCCCCGAATTCTTCGACGAGCCCACCGACCCCAACGACAACCCAGGGATCCCTTGGCCAGGCGGAGCCACCACCTTCCTGCAGGGGGCCATCAACCTGCCGGTGCGCCCAGGAGCGCGGGTGCAGTATGCCATCTACTTCCTGCTGGACTCGCCCGCTTCCACCTTTGTGGTGTGCGATCCCCTGGCGCCTGGCTTGCAGTATGTGCCGGGCAGCCTGTCGGTGAGCACAGGGATAGGGGATCCTTCATTCCGCCGGGTGGGGCCGTGCCGCCTGCTTGTGGGGGCATCAGCAACCCCAACGGTGTGGTGGTGGTGAACGTGGGGGGAGGCAGTTCTGGCTCAGCCGGTGTCGTCCGCTTCGAGGTCGCCGTTCCTAGGTGAAGCCCATTCCACACCTTGCCCCTCAACCGGGAGCAGCCTCTCATCCCGAGGTGAGGCCATGCCTTATCGGCTGGCGAAAGGGAAGTGGGAGTGGAATGGGAAATCCACTGCAGCCAGCGGTAGATTTAAGGAGAGGAGGTCTTCGAGGTTAGCCGATTGCCAAGCCCCTCTCCCTGTCTATGGCTTGTTGCCGCAGGTGAGCAGGTGTGGATCCTCTTACTAGGCCATCTTGATTGACAGAGAGGCAAGGTGTGGGCAAATACAGTTCTAGGTTCGTATTGCCCCTGGTGGCTTGTGCGGCAGCGGCAGGTTTGCAGTTGCCTTCGCCGGCACAGACTACGATCATCGTCACCACCCCAAGGGATGCCATAGACAACAAAGACGGGGAGTGCTCTCTGCGGGAGGCCGTGATAGCCGCAAACACCGATTCAGCAGTGAATGAATGTCTTGCGGGCCCAGGTGCGGACACGATTGTGCTGTCGGCAGGGAGGACCTATACCTTGTCGATAGACGACGATGGGTCGGGACACCAAACCGACTCTGGAGCGGACAACGACGATTTGGACATTACCAGCACCATCACCATTCAAGGCAACGGGGCGACGATCCAGCGGGATACTTCGATAGCATGCGATCTAGACGGTAGGGCAGCCAAAGGCGAGTTTCGCATTTTCCATGTCAGCAGAGGAGGCAAGCTCAATCTACAAGGTGTAGAGATCAAAAGTGGCTGTGCGGATGGAGACGATCCAAATACTGCCGGTGGCGGTGTTTTTGTGGGGGTCGGCGGTCAGCTTGCAGTCTCCAAGGTTCAGATCTCCAGTAATGGGGCTTTTTCTTTCGGGGGCGGCATCTACAACCTGGGCACAGTAACCATTGACGCAGCGGGCATTTCCGACAA
>NZ_AXUX01000001.1:2487854-2566756 GCF_002760475.1 Synechococcus sp. 63AY4M2
TACAACGGCAGCGGCGGCACGATAACGGTTACCAACGCCGGCATTGTCAACAATGGTGCTGGCAAGGAAGGGGGCGGCATCTACAATTTAGGCACGACAAACATCAGCAAAACAGGGATCTCCGGCAATAACGTTAGTGAAAAAGGGGGTGGCATTTACAACGGCAACGGCGGCAAGGTAACCCTCAACGCCAGCGAGATCTCCTTCAACAACGCCAGCAAGATCCCCTTCAACAATGTCAACCAGGAAGGGGGAGGGATCTATGTTTCCAGCAGCAGTACAGTAAACATTACCAACAGCACCCTATCAGGAAATAGTGCTGGCACAAAAGGCGGTGGCATTTACAATCTCGGCACCAGCAGTCTAAGCTTTGTAACAATTGCATCGAACTCAGCTTCAAAAGGTGGAGGTATTTTCAACGGTGCCACAGCCAACCTTAGGAACTCAATCGTCGCAAACAGTACAAGCGGAGGTAATTGTTCCAACGCTGGCACTCTCACCCCCAGCGGGGCGAATCTCGACACCGATGGAAGCTGCCCAGGACTTACGGCTGTGACCTCAGCAGCTTTGAACCTTGGGCCACTGGCCAACAATGGTGGGCCGACCCAGACCCATGCCCTTCTGGCAGGCAGTGTAGCCATCGACGCTGTGCCAGCCGGGCAGTGTACCGACCTGAACAGTAGCCCTGTCAACCAGGATCAGCGGGGTTTTTCCCGACCTGCTGGAGTTCGGTGTGATGTAGGAGCATATGAGGAGCAAGCTCCGCCCACCCCCACCCCAACACCGACGCCAACACCCACTCCAACACCGACGCCCACCCCGACACCGACACCCACACTCACTCCGACGCCCACACCCAGCCCAGCACCTCCCCCAGGCGAAGGGATCCGACTGGTCAAGCGGATCAGCGCCCTCAATGGCCTCTCCATTCCCGAATTCTTCGACGAGCCCACCGACCCCAACGACAACCCAGGGATCCCTTGGCCAGGCGGAGCCAGCACCTTCCTGCAGGGGGCCATCAACCTGCCGGTGCGCCCAGGAGCGCGGGTGCAGTATGCCATCTACTTCCTGCTGGACTCGCCCGCTTCCAACTTTGTGGTGTGCGATCCCCTGGCGCCTGGCTTGCAGTATGTGCCGGGCAGCCTGTCGGTGAGCACAGGGGGATCCCCTGTGGCCCTTAGCGACGCCCAAGATGGGGATAGGGGGGCCTTCATTCCGCCGGGTGGGGCCGTGCCGCCTGCTTGTGGGGGCATCAGCAACCCCAACGGTGTGGTGGTGGTGAATGTGGGGGGAGGCAGTTCTGGATCAGCCGGTGTCGTCCGCTTCGAGGTCACCGTTCCTAGGTAGGAGAGCCGTGTAGTCATGCCCTCTGAGAACTCCGTCTTTGCTATCGCGGTTGCAAAAGCGTTGCGTAGCGATAACGGCTTTCCCCCAGGTGGAGTGAGCCAGTCGTGGAGATATCTATCGAGGTTTGACAGCGCTTGCCGCCTGTGACGGTGGGGTGTCAGGCTGAGACAGGAGTGGTTTTGCAGTCGGTAGGAACCATGACGCAGCGTGCCCAAGGATTTTGGCAATGGGGATCCCTTTGCCGGCTTGGCCTCTACGTAGCTGCTCTGCTCTGCGGGGTGGCGCTCTGGGGGATCCCGGCGCTGGCGCTGCCGCAAGGGGATGCCATTACGGATCCGCGAACCCTCTTGCGGCGGGCGCTGCCCATCCAAGACAGTCGGATCTGGGAAATTGACGAGTCCATCACCAAAATCGAGGCCGACCTGAAGTACAACCGCTGGTCGGCGGTGCGGGGGGATGTGCGCCAGGTGGAGCGGCTCCTGGATCGCTATGCGGATCCCCTGCTGGCGGAGTTGCCCCCCGAGCAGGCTGCCGCCGCCTCTGAAGCAATAGCCGCCCTACGCCAGGAGTTGCAGCTCATCAGCCAGGCCACGGAGCGCAAATCCAAGGGCAAGGAGGAAGCCCGCGCCGCCTACGACCGCCTCATAGACGACTTGGGATCCCTGGAGAACAACTGGGTGGGGGCCTTCCCCTACGAGGTACCTGATGAGTACGCCGACAAGCCGCAGCTCCTGGGCCGGGCAGAAGTGGAGCTGAACACCACCGCCGGGCGCATGGTGATCACCCTGGATGGCTATAGTGCTCCAATAACTGCTGGCAACTTCGCTGACCTAGTGCAGCGGGGCTTCTACGATGGCCTGACCTTTGACCGAGTGGAGAAATTCTTCCTAGTGCAAGCTGGAGATCCCCCTGGCCCTGCCGACGGCTATGTGGATCCGGCCACCGGCAGAGTCCGCACCATCCCCATGGAGATCCGGGTCAAGGGTGAGGTAATGCCCCGCTACGGCCAAACCTTCGATCAACTGGGCCTGTGGGATGTGGAGCCGGCCCTGCCCTTTGCTGCCGAAGGGACGGTGGCCATGGCCCGCTATCCCGAGGATCCCAACAGCGCCTCTTCTCAGTTCTTTATCTTTATGGCCGAGCCGGATCTCACTCCCGCCGGCCTCAACCTCATGGATGGCCGCTACGCCGTGTTCGGCTATGTTACCGAGGGCACCGAGGTGCTGCGCAAGATCAAGCTGGGGGATCAGATCCTGAGCGCCCGGCTGATCTCAGGCCAAGAAAATCTCAGGAATGGGGCGTAGGGATTTTGCATCACTATCTCCTACCTTTGCCCTTTTGAGTGGCTAGAAGGCGCGGCTGAGGGCAGTTCCCGGGCCCTGAAACGCCAGCCAAGAGATCAGAAAGTTGGTAACAAACACCCCCAGCAACGCCGTCACCACAGCATCGGTGGTGGAGCGCCCCACCCCCTTGGCGCCCCCGCTGGTGGAAAGGCCCCAGTTGGAGCCGACAATGGCGATCAGAGACCCAAACACCATCGCCTTCAAACAACAGACGATCAAGTCCCAAGGGGCCAGGAGATTCTGAGCCGAGGTGAGAAACACCGTGGAAGGAATGTTGTAAACCGACGCGCAGATGATCATCCCCCCCACCAACCCCGTCAACAGGGAGAGGATGGTGAGCACCGGCAGCATCAGCCCCGCGGCCACTACCCGTGGGATCACCAGATAGTCCACCGGATCGGTGCGCAACAGGTAAAGGGCGTCGATCTGCTCCGTGACTTTCATGGTGCCCAGCTCGGCGGCAAAGGCGGATCCCACCCGTCCAGCCAGGATCACCGCCGTCACCACCGGCGTCAGCTCGCGGGCCAGGGCAATGGCCAAAACCCCGCCGATGAGGGAAGAAGCTCCAAAGTTGATGAACTCGCGCGCCAACTGAATCGTGAAAACGCCGCTGATCACCACCGCTGTGATCAAAACAATCAGCAGCGACTCCAGCCCCACCGCTGCCAGTTGCTCCAGCGTGTTGCGACGGTGAATGCGGCCCCGCAGCAGGTGCAAGGTCACCTGCCCGGCCAGGAGAAAACTGCTGCCCACCCGTTGGAACCAGTTCATGATCTCTCAAGAGGCCGATACGGCTGACGGCTCCGCCTCAGGTTCTGCCGGAAGCTGGAAGCTGGGGACAAACGAGGCCCGCGTCAAGGGTTGGTCGATCATCAGCCCTTCCCCCCCCAATACCTCGAGGGCACGCCCCTCGACGGAGATCCACACCCGCGCGCCGGGGTTCTGGCTGGTGGCCGTGTAGAGCACCTGCGCGATCCGGCTCATCATCGCCGTGGATCCCCCCCCTTGCGTGAATTCAGAAGAGAAATTGAGGAAAATATCGTTGCCTTCCACCCGCACATCCAGCAGCCGTGTCTGGGGAGGGATGGCGGTGGTGAGGTGGGGATCCCGGGGCCCGGCGATCAGCTCTTCCAAAGCCACACGGATGGCCTCTTGGGCGTCGAAGGCGCGCACGGAGCGCTCCTGCTGCACGTAGTAGATCGAGTTGTTAGCCGTGGTCAGCCAGTACAAAGAAAGGGTTTGCCGCGGCCCAATGCTGTACCACCAGGCTCCCCCCATCACCCCCACCCCCAGCAAAAAGCCCAGGATCCCCAGGGGCAGGGCCTGGTCGCGCCGTGGGCGGGAACGTCGCCCCCCCAATTTGCCAGAGCCAAGCTGTGCGGTACGCCCTCCGTAGTGATCCATCGCTGCCATTCCCCTGTCTTGCTTAGCTCTAGGGTAGCGAAGAAAGGCCCACCCTGCCGGGGATCCCCAAACCGGCACAGGCGCAAGCCAGCTTGAACTGGCTTCACGCTGGCCACAGCCATTCGCGACAACCAAGAGGCGGCGCGGCTGCTCTCCCGCCTGGACGAGGCCCGCATCGAGAAGCTCCTGGCAGAAGACGACCCTATCGACGAGAAGATTTAGCCCCAATGGGCGGGGATCCCTGCTAGGGAAGGGCGGCTCGCCGGGATCCCATCAGGGTCTCCAAGCTCTCGACCCGCACAAAGCCGATCACCTGCACCTGATCAGACCCTATCTCCAGGCTGAGCACCCGCACCAGGAGCCCCAGATCTTCTAGCTCTTGCAGATCAAACACCTCGTTAAGGCCGCCCAAAAACGCTGCCGAGATCTCATCGGGAACCCGCACAGAGCCGATGACAAACTCCGGATCCTGAAGCTGCAAGCGGCGCCCCTCCTCCACCTGGATCCCGGCGTTGAACACTACATCAACTGCTCGCGTCAGCGGGACGGAGTCTTTTTGCTCGCTGCCGCCTTCCTGCTCCACCAAGAGGGCAGAAAGTCGAAGGCGGTCAGGAGCCAAAAACTCGACCCGGGGTTTGCGCAGATCGAAGCGGCGGGGTTCGTCCCTAAGCCCGCCAAAGGGCAGATCTGCTCGGATATCCTGAAACTGTCTCAGCACCTCTGGCGAGTTGAGGGCAGCATTCAAGTCTTCTTCCCGCACCACCACCCGCACCGCCGCCTGCAGAGGACGCTCCAGCCGCAGAGGAGCCCCGCGGAAAAAAGAGGGGTCAATGGCCACCGGATCTGTTTCCAGCTCCAGCAGCTCTATGCGCGGAAACGGAGCCCTGTACAGCCCCCGCCCGGCAACCAACAACCGATCCGCCTGGCCGCTCAAAAAACGATAGTTAGGGCGGCTTTGGATGCGCACCTCCAAAACCTCTACCCCATCGAGCTGAGCGAGCAAAAGCTGCCGAGCCGCCTGATCTGCCAGGTAGCCTGCCCCTCCTCCCAAGCCCGCCAGCAACCCCACCAAAGCCGCCAGGATCTCCATATTTGCCGCTGTCACGTCTCCCCCACTCAGGTTAGCAGGGGGATCCCTGGCCCTCGTCAGGGATGCCGGCTAACGCAACACCTTAAGGGGACTAGCCTCAATAGGGCGATTTCCCAGGAAAGTTTTGGCAATTTTCAGGCCGTCCGCCATCACCGGCCGGTTGAGGGTTGGGTCATGGACAAATTTGACGCCGGAAGCCACCGTTGGGCGCCCCTCGCCCCAGGTATCCACAACTTTCAGAGTGGCAGCAGCAACCGGACGGCCATCGGCAAAGTAATCCACTACCTTCAGGGTGGAAGCTCCCACCGGGCGGTTGTCGATCTCGATCTTGCTGAACTTGACAGGGCTAGGAAACACCGGCGGGCCGGACCTCTCTCCTGACCCTAGAGCAGCCGGCAGGATCGGGTCGGCAGGCCGAGGAGCCAAGTTCAGACCGTTTCCTTGTCCCGTAGAGGTTTCTTGCTCCGGCAGCGGGCTGGAAAGACCACTAGGAACGGCCATAGCAATCTCCTAAGTTACAGAGGGAGCTGAAGGGAAAGGGGAGAAGAAACGACGGAATAAAACCGCCGAGCTGGGCGTCTTTAGGATCCCCGCAACCTCAGACCAGATTCTAAAAATATTCTAAACCATCGTTGGGCCTACGATCGGCTGCTCACACTCTGGCTTTATCCGTCAACTGCCGCTGAGGCACTCAGCGACGCTACACCTTCCCCGGTGCCATTGAGTCCGTATACACATTTGTAAACACTGTGTTACCCTTTGAAAGGACTTATCGGCAACTGAGGAGTGTTCGAGTAGCTGTGGTGAGTCAGCCAACTGTGGCTACGGATGACGCAGGCCAAGGGTGGAAAAAGCTTTTGGCGCGCTGGCGCGGCGACCTTATGGGCGGCTTGACCACAGCAGTGGTGGCTTTGCCGCTAGCGCTTGCCTTTGCCATTGCCAGCGGCGTTGATCCTAAAGCGGGGCTTTACACAGCAATTGTAGCTGGATTTAACACTCCCACCGCCTGAAGGCGGGGGATTCTTACGCAGTCCACAAAAGAACCCGTAACGGCGTTGTCAAAGCGCCTCTAGACAGTTCCTTCACGCAAAGCTCCAAGGTTCTGCTGACTTTCTTAAGCAGGTTGGCGACAGCATTTGCCTCAGCGTTAACCAACCACCCCTTTGCCGTTTGGTACAGGCCCCGCTTGACACGCTTTCCAGAGGGTTTCCACCCGTCGGGTTTTTCACCATAAATTAGGTACAGCCTTTTAATTTAAAATAGGGTACAGGTATTCAAGAGGAAGGAGAGAAAGGAATGCCGACTCATTCTTTGGATTTGCGGCAAAGAGTTGTAGCAGCCTACCAGGCAGGTAGCACCTCCATCCGCCAGGTAGCTAAACGCTTCATGGTGACCAAAAGAACAGTACACCGCTGGGTGCGTCAGTACCAACAAACTCAAGATTTAGCCCCTAAGAAAGCAGGCACCAAGCGAGTGGGCATTTTGGAACAACATCGGCAGGAAGTGATCGCAATTATTACAGAACACCCAGACTTCTACCTGTGGCAGTATCAAGAACTGTTGCGCGAGCGCTTAGGAATCAATGTAAGCATCGTCACGATACATAATTTCTTGAAAAAGCAAGGAATGACTCTAAAAAAAAGACCTACCGCAGTGCAAAAGTCAAAGAAGAGGAGGTGCAAAGGGAACGACTAGCTTATAGTCAAGAAGTCAGGAATATTCCAGCGGAGGATTTGATTGCCATCGACCAGACGGGAGTCTGGGAGGGAATGGAGCGGAGAGTATCTCGGAGTTTACGTGGTCAAAGGGCTTATCATTATCGTCAGAGATACAAGGGTGAAAAGTATACAGTTATTGGAGCTATTTCCTTGAGAGGTGTAGTTGGCTGTCGTGTCATCAAGGGTGGGATGAAGAAAGGAGATTTTTTGGAGTTTTTGAGAAGCGAGCTATGTCCGAAGCTAGATGCGAGGAAGGATTTAAATATCCACAAGAGTCGGGAAGTTGAGGAATTGATTAGGGGGACAGGAGCACGAATCCTATACCTACCTGTGTATGCGCCGGAGTTGAATCCCATTGAGATGATGTGGTCGGTGTTGAAGCATTTTATTCGGCAGCTTTGCAGAATTGGGAAATATAGCATGGAGCAGATAGTGAAGACTTCTTTACTACTGATCAATCCATCCTCCTTCCAAAGTTGGTTTGCTAAGTGCTGCTATTGTACCCCTTGAGTCCTTAACAGGCTGTAAGCTCAACCACTTTACGGTCATTTCGGCTGATGGAGTTTCTCTTTCCTGACAGAAGCCAAAACCAGTGGTACACTACCGCTACGGTGAGTTGGTCAGATTGATGGCAGGGATCCCTCATTTCTATTGGCGTTGGGCTAGGTGGGCTACACCGGCTCTGTGGGCGTTGCTGCTGTCGCCTGCTCCTATGGCTTGGGCTTCTGCTCTGGAGGTGCCTCAATTTGATCTGAGTGTTGTCCGCTCTCGTTCTTTGCCGTGGCGGCACCCGCTCCCTTGGCCAGAGATAGGGGATCCCAACCCATCTGAAGCTGAGGTCGAGGCGGCGGAGCATCTTTTCTTGGAGTTCACCCTCGAAGAGAGCAACGCCGCCATTGCCCTGTTCGGGTGTGATTGCCCAGCCCATATCAACCAACTGCGACGACTGCGCGGCCTGCCCTTGCTGTGAACGGGGGAGAGCTGACGGCCCCTCTGAACAGCACAGTTTGTATATTGCTAAGGCTGAGGTTCTCCCCCTGCTCAGTAGCCTGCTTCCGCGCTTCAGTTCGCGGATGGTCTACATAGCCCTGAGCCGGTGGAGTTTTGTCAGGCAGGGAGGCAAGCTGTCCCTGGGCATAAATCCAGTCAGGGCGTTGTGGGGATTGGCACAAGACAAGGGCTAAGCGGAGGGATCCGGTAGGGGCCTACGGTCTACCGGTTGCGGCTCCTCTTGAGGGGTGAGGGTTTTCAGTTCTGGCAGCGCCGTTCCTGCCGGCGCGTCAGCAGCAGGGCTCTCGGCAAAGTTGCCCGGCAACGGTGTCGGCGAGCTGGAGCCGGCGCGGTTCAGCTCCTGCAGAGCAGCTTGGGCCGGCTGAAACTGGGGATCCAGTTCCAGGCAGCGCTGCAAACTGGCCTGGGCCGCCTCCCGCTGGCCGGCCTGTAGTTGGATTAGCGCCAAGGTATGCCAGAAGGCGGGCCGCTGCGGCTCCAGTTCTGTGGCCCGTTGGGCGTCGGCTAGAGCCAGCTCCAATTTCCCCAGCTTCAGGGCCTCCCAGGCGCGGTTGTTGAGGGCCACCGCGTCTTCTGGGGTGAGCTGCAAAACCCGCGAGTAGGCCTCCACCGCTTTTTCTGCCTCTTTCAGGTCGCCATACACTAGCCCTAAGGCAAACCAGCCCCAGGGATCCCGTTCGTTGAGGCGGGTCATCTGTTGGGCGGCAGCAAGGGCTTCTTCCAACCGGCCCAAGCGCCGCAGGCTGGTGATCTGGCCAAACCAGCAGGCAAAGCTGCCGGGACGCTGTTGCACCAGGCGCCGGAACTGCTCCAGGCTGGCTTCGTATTGCCCCAGCTCCTGCTGGGCCACCGCCAGGGCGTAGCGAGCCGGGAAGTCCTCTGGCCGGATTTTCAGGGCTTCCTCGAAGTGAATGCAAGCCTCCCTCAGGTAGCCCAATTTCTGGAAGGCCACGCCGCGGGCATACCAGCTTTTGGGGTTGTCGGCGTCGTAGCGCAGAGCACGTTCCAGGGCCTTGCTGGCCAGCCGATACTGCCCCAGGCGCAGCAGAGCCACCCCTAGGTTGTGGAGCGTAATGGGATCCCGGCGGCGCAGCCGCAGCGAGCGCTTGTAACACTCGATGGCCGAGCGCAGCCGCTGGCAGTGGAACAGGGCATTGCCTTGGTAGCGCCAGACCCGGCCACTTCTGGGGTTGAGCTTCAGGACGCGGGCAAAGCTGGCCGCCGCCGAGCTGGGCCGCCGCAGCCGCCGCAGCACGATCCCACGCGCCAGCCAGGTGCGGGGCTGTTGGGGGTTGTAGCGCAGCGCCTTGTTCAGGCTGTTGAGGGCCAGCTTGGGCCGCTTCAGTTGCATGAGGCGAATGCCGCGATTGTGCCAGGCCAAGGCATCTTCGGGGTTGCTCTCCAGCACCTTGTCGTAGTTGACCACCGCCGCTTTGTACTGGCCCAGGCGCCCCAAAATCAGGGCCAGGCGCAGCCGCGTCTCCTCGTCGTAGGGGTTGATGCTCAGGGATCCGTTGTAGCTGTCCACCGCCTCGCGGTAGCGGGCCAACTGCACCAGCACATCGCCGCGCCGGCTCCAGGCCAGGGCAAAGTTGGGATCCATGTTCAAGGCACGGTCGTAGGCGGCCAGCGCCTCGCTCAGGTTGCCCCGCTTGCGCCACTCCTCGGCCCGCTCAAATTGAATGTCGGCGCTGTTCCACTGAAACAGCCGCTGAATAAATTGCAAAATGGCAATCTTGCGTGCTCCTTCCTCCGGCGTGGCAGAGGGCATTTCGCCGGTGGCAATGCGCAGGATGGCCATTTGAATGGCCCGCAAAAAGGCCTGGAACCCCCGCACCTCCTCATCTTCAGGGAGTTCCTCGCGGCGACGGTATTGCAGCCGAAATCGCTGCAGATCCCCGGGGGCGGGAAAGCTGGGATCCAAAAAGTGCATCAGCTCCCGGGCCCGGTACTCGAACAGCACCGGATCCTCATCGGAGCCGCTAAAGTCCAGCAGCGGCGCTTCTGCCAGGGGGCGGGGCAGCTCGGCGGGCGTGTGCAGCAGCGTCAGCAGGCGCTGGTTCTGCCGGGGCGGGGCGTGGGAGAAGCCGCTGTAGAGCTCATCTCTGGGCCAGGGATTGGCGACAAACTCCGGCGAGGCCACCACCCCGACCCAGCGGCACTGTTCGATGGCCAGTTGCAGCTCCAGCCGGCGGTCGTCTCCTGGCTGTAGCATCCAGCGGTCAAACCAGACCTTGAAGCCCTCCCGATCCAGCCGCTCCGCCAACTGCCGCGCCCAACGGGCCTGGGCCCGGTGGTAACGCAAGAAGAGGTCGAACTTGTAATGCTCGGAAGACATGAACGCCCGCTCGCTGCTCTTTTCCAGCTTATCTTTGCCACCGCCTCGGCGGCTTGGGGCATTGCCCTTCCCCGGCTGGGGGATAAGGCACCAAGTTTCTGTCAACCCTTTTGCCGTTTGCGCCAGCGGGACGGAGTCCTTCGATGGCCAGACCAAGATCGGCGATAGTTGAGGAAGGGTTGGTCAGGAGGGGGAGATGGTAAGCGGAGCGCTGGCGATTGGGGCTGCAATTGGCTTGGTGGTTTTGCTGTTGGAAGCGATTCGCTATCGCCGCTGGGGATCCCTTCGCCGTTGGCAGCCGGCAGTGGGGCTGGGCTTGGCAGCCTTGGCGGCGCTGGGGGCAGGGCTGGGACAGTTGTCGGAGCCGATCCCGCTAGCGGTGTTGCTGGGGGGACTGGTGGGGTTGGGTCTGCTGGGCTTGAGCGGCTGCGGGCGGGCCGGGCAGGGGCTGGCGGTGCTGCTGCTCAGCTTGGCCAGCGTGTGGGGCCTAGCCCGCGGTGCTTTCGAGGAATCTGAGGCGGGAGCTGCTTTTTCTCTGCTGCTGTGGGGCTGCGGCCTGGGGATGGGCTTGGTGGGGATCCCGTTGCTGGGCTGCTTGGCCGAGGCGGAGATGCTGTCTGTGCTGATGGGTCTGGGCCAGGGCTGGAGCGGCATCGCCGCCTTGACCTGGGGATCCCGCCTGCTGGAGATGGGCTCCCCCCAAGATCTCCCTTGGTCGGTGCTGCTGCCGGTGGGGCTGGCTGCCCTCAGCCTGGTGGCGGGCACGCTGCCCCTGCTGATCCTCCCCGTTCCCGCCAGCGGGACGGAGTCCTCGCGCGACAGCGAGGTGGGCTCCAACCGGCTGCTGTCGGCCCTGGGGCACGGTGTGGGATGGCTGGTGGCGACGGCGCTGGCTTTGGCCCTGGTGCGCAACGGGCTGTACCAGGATCCCTTTTGGGCGCTGCTGTACGGGGCGGGGGTGCTGCTCTCGTGGGCTCTGCTGGCTTTGGAGGGCGGGATCCCGGCACCCGAGGGGAAAGAGGCCTTGCTCTGGCGGGCCTGTGTGAGCCTGACGCTGGTAGGCGGTGGGGCGCTGCTGGCGCTGCGGCTGGGGGGATCCTACGGGGCGGCGCTGCTGGGGCTGGGGTGTCTGGCTTTTCCCAGCCGCTGGGGGGCAATGGCCGCCCTGTTTTTGTCGGCCCAACCCCTGCTGCAAAACCTGCTGCACCAGTTCAACCTGCAGGTGGCCGGGATCGACCTCACCCAGCCCTATGTGGCGGCGGCGCTGTACCTGGGCATGGCGAGCATGGGGCTGGCAGCGCTTGTCCACTGGGTGTACGGGCAAGACAGGCCGCTGCCGACGGGGATCGGCCTGACGCTGGCCAGCCTGCTCCTGCCGCTGGGGGTGGGCTATTTCGTCCACGCCCAGCCGCAGGCGGCCTTCTTGCTGGCAGCCTTGATCACCGCCTTGATCTTGGCAGCGCTGCAGCCCATAGCCCTAAACCAAGAAAGGGGAAGGGCACCTTGGACAGGGACCCAAGCTTTGGGCCTGGCTATGCTTGCCATTTTGGGCTCCAACCTCAGCCGCAACTGGACGGTGACGGGGTTCTATGCCACCCGCCTGGAGCGGGCCCTGGTGCTGGTGGTTCTCGTCGGGATCCTGGTTCTCTGCCTCTTGCTTGGGCAGGGCTGGCGCCTGTGGCAGTCCAGGACTGCATCCCGCTAAATGCCCACCCTCGCCTGTTGGGGCTCCCAGACCGTGAAACCTGTTCCTCTCGGCACCCGCGGCACCTGGCAAGGGATCCCCGGCCCCGAGCAAACGGCAGAGGCCCTGGGCAACCCCGGCGTGAGGGTGATCGGATCCCCGGCGCTGTTGGCGCTGATCGAGCGGTGCGGCCACAACACCTTGCAGCCCTTCTACGAGGGGGAAGAAGCCGTCGTCGGGATCCGCTTTGCCCTGGAACACTGCTCGGCAGCCGTGGTCGGGGATCCTCTACACGTTCAGGTTGAGGTTGTGCAAGCGGTGGGAAGGCGCATTGAATTTCAGGTGAAGATCACGCAGCAGGGGCGCTTGGTCATGCAGGGATCCTATACCTGTCAGGTGGTCGATTTGCCCCGTTTTCTGGCTCGCTATGGGCTGGCCTGAGGTCATCCAGCGCCTGGCAGGGCTGTTGCTGGTCACGGGGTTGGGGCTGTTTTTGTTCTGGCCACAACAGCTCCTGCTGCGCTACCGCAAGCCTTGGCAGGGCCCCCTCGCCTGGGTTGGGGAATGGCGCGGGTGGAGGGGCTTGGCTCTGCGGGGCAGCCGTCGGGGTTGGGAATGGCGCTGCGGGTCCCTATACGTTCGCGGGCATTGGCCAGCCTGGGTGGGCTGCCGTCTCTCCTTTGCCGACTGGCCTCGCTTCTGGCCCCTTCTGAGGCGGTTGGCCGAGGGGATCCAGATCCAGTCCTGGCGAGGCGGCCTGGAAATCGGCTTTGCCGACCCGGCCTTGACGGGGCAGTGCCTAGGGCTTTTGGCAACCCTCCCCCCCTCGCTGGCTTGCCACCTGCGCTTGACCTTCGCCCACACCGGCTGGCACGGACAGGGATCCCTGCTGCTTTGCTTTCGCGCCTGGCGAGTGCTGGGGCCGGCCTTGGAATTGGCATGGCTCATCCTGCGCAGCAGCCGCTCGAGGATCCGATAGAACTCGTCAGCCCTCTCTTGGGCTCTTGCAGCAGCCCAACTACCAGTCATCATCGATGTCTAGAATTTTCCCGGCTCTGCCATCGATTTTGACCTCAATGTCGTTGGCAAACCCCACCTTCCAAACCCAGCGCCCATTCTCCCGCTCCAGTTCGACTTCTTCAACGGAAGCAGCGGGAACAACTAAGCGAGCAATCCAATAGTTTCTTCATCGATTGCTGAGACAGAAGACTGGGCAAAAACCGGCTCTGGGCCGGTCTTGAGGCCAGCCAGCGGGTTGCCGACCAGCATCGCAATCATCAAACCTAGATAGATAACAGCAGGTTTTAGAGAAGTAGGGGAGCTCGAGGGGCAATAATCCCCTCAATAAATATTGAGGGGAGGATGCCATCAATTTCAGGTTCAACCCTCTGAGAACCGGATGGTCTCACGTCGGCCTGGGCAGGTTTTGCAGCGCAGGATCCCCAGGGCAGCGGATCCCTTCTCATCTAGAGCCACCTCTGCTGGGGATGCGACAGCTCAGCCTTAAAGGGCTCTCCAAGGCAAAAGCAGGGTGAAGGAAAAAACCGGTTGCCACCCCCCAGGCAAATCTCAACCCTGCGGAGCAAACCCCTGCTAGACTGTTGAATTAAATACACAACCTAAAAAGCCGGCCAATAGCTGGCTGGTCTTCTAGCTCAAACCCTTCAGGTTGAGCGCTCGGTCGTCTTCAGTGGGGAGAAGATATCGTGGCAACAGGGGCCTATGCACTGGTGGATAGCCTGCATCGACATGGGGTGCAGCACATTTTCGGCTATCCAGGAGGAGCGATCTTGCCCATCTACGACGAGCTGTACAAGGCCGAATCCCAAGGGCTACTCAAACATTTCCTAGTCCGCCACGAACAGGCCGCTGCCCATGCTGCCGATGGCTACGCCCGCGCTACCGGCAAGGTGGGGGTGTGCTTTGCCACCTCGGGGCCGGGGGCAACCAATTTGGTGACAGGCATCGCCAACGCCATAATGGACTCCGTGCCTCTGGTGGCCATTACTGGCCAGGTGCCCCGCCATTTGATTGGTACTGATGGCTTTCAGGAGACTGACATTTTTGGCATCACCCTGCCCATTGTCAAACACTCCTACGTGGTGCGCGACCCCCGGCAGATGGCCCGGATTGTGGCCGAGGCCTTCCACATCGCCAGCACGGGGCGACCCGGTCCAGTGTTGATCGACATCCCCAAAGATGTGGGCCTGGAAGAGTTCGACTACCAGCCGGTCAGCGAGGTCAATATCCCCGGCTACCGGCCCACGGTGCGGGGCAACCCTCGCCAGATCCACGCGGCGGCCAAGCTGATCCTGCAGGCCAAGCGGCCCCTGCTCTACGTGGGGGGCGGGGCCATCATCTCGGGTGCCCATGCCGAGATTGCCGAGCTGGCCCACACCTATCAGATCCCGGTGACCACCACCCTCATGGGCAAAGGGGCCTTCGATGAGAACGATCCCCTCTCGGTGGGGATGCTGGGCATGCACGGCACCGCCTACGCCAACTTCGCCGTTACCGAGTGCGACCTGCTGATTGCCGTGGGGGCCCGCTTTGACGACCGCGTAACCGGCAAGCTGGACGAATTTGCCAAGCACGCCAAGGTTATCCACATTGATATCGACCCGGCAGAAGTGGGCAAAAACCGCACTCCGGACGTGCCGATTGTGGGAGATGTGCGCACCGTCCTGGTGGAGCTGTTGGCGCAACTGAGCAAAATGCCCCACACCCCTGGCCAGACGCAGGCTTGGCTGGAGCGGATCGAGCGCTGGAAACGGGACTACCCCCTGCAGGTGCCCCGCTATGAGGGCGTGATCGCCCCGCAGCAGGTGATCGATGCCTTTCGTCGCCATGCTCCCCACGCCTACTACACCACCGATGTCGGTCAGCACCAAATGTGGGCGGCGCAGTTTCTGCGTAACGGGCCGCGCCAGTGGATCTCCAGTTCTGGCCTGGGCACCATGGGCTACGGTTTCCCGGCGGCCATGGGGGTCAAAGTGGCCCTGCCCCACGCCGAGGTGATCTGCATCAGCGGCGACGCCAGCTTCCAGATGAACATGCAGGAGCTGGGCACGGTGGCCCAGTACGGCATTGCCACCAAGGTGGCCATCATCAACAACGGCTGGCAGGGCATGGTGCGGCAGTGGCAGCAGGCTTTCCACGGCGAGCGCTATTCTCACTCCGATATGGCGGCGGGCATGCCAGATTTTGTCAAGCTGGCCGAAGCCTTTGGTATCAAGGGCATGCGCGTCGATCACCCCGATCAAGTGGACGACGCCATCCAAGAGATGCTGCGCCACGAGGGGCCGGTGGTGGTCGATTTTGTGGTCAAGCGGGACGAGAACTGCTACCCGATGGTGCCCGCCGGCAAAGCCAACTACCAGATGATCGGCCTGCCGGAAAAGCGGCAACTGGAGCAAGCCGCCGAGCTGATTTACTGCCCCAATTGCGGCACCAAAAACCCCAGCCTGCACAAGTTCTGCGCCGAGTGCGGCACCAAGCTCTAGAACCGGCAGGGCTGGCCATCAGGGCAGGGAAGTTGGGATCCCTTCGCAACAAGGCCCGCCCTCGGCAGCGGAAAGTCCGCAGGGATGCCGATGATGGCTATTTCAAACTGCAGTCGTTTCAAACCCGATTGAAGAAAACACTTCCCGAGCGCGCCTCTGCTGCGACCAACCCCAGCCCATCGTCCAAGAGGAAGGGGGGGAGTGAGGCTCAAGTAGTCGGAAATTCTTTTTTCCACGCGGTGCGGGTGGAAGTTGCCAAAAGGTTCCGGCCTTACCCAATGGTCAGAGGGGCCGGTAGACACGGTAGTTGAGGTTGGGGAAGATGTTGTCCATGTATTCCACCTTGGCCAGCCACTGCTCGTCTTCAGGGGTGGCTTTTTCTCGCCGAAACTGGCCGGCTTGGATCTTCTCGTAGAGGTGATTGAAGCGCAGCAGGTGGGATTTGGTGCGGCGTACCGCATAGGGAACCATCGTCCCCGTGCGCATGATGAAGGCCCAGTCGGAAGATTGGGCCAGGAGCAATTCCCGCGCCGCCTGGTTCAGGGCCCGCCACTCCAGGTCATCGGCAGGCTCGCGGCGGCTCAGCTCGATCATCCGCTCGGTAGCCTTGTGCAGGTGGGGGTAGATCCAGGCGTTGGTGGGGTTGAGCCAGTACTCGTGGAAGCCGCGCGCCCCCCAACTGGACTGGGCAGGTTTGCACACCTGGTGGGTGGGGTTCTCCCGCAAGTACTCCGCCAGGTGAGTCATGCGATAGGTATTTTGGTCGAAGTAGCTCTTGCGAATGAGGAAATCCAAAAACCAGGGGCCCTCATACCACCAATGGCCGAACAGCTCGGCATCATAAGGGGCCACCACCAGCGGCGGACGCCCCATGACGCTGTACAAATACTCGATCTGCCGCTGGCGGTTGAACATGAAGTTGCCCGCATGTTCTGCCGCCTTCTCCCTGGCCCAGTAGGGATCGTAAAGTTGCTTCTGTCCCAGATCGAGGTTGCGCCCCGTGATGCGGTGGTACTTGATGCCGGTGTTTTTCCGCTGGCCGTTGGGCATGATGTAGGGCTTGATGTACTCGTAGTCGGCCTCGTACCCCAGGTCTTTGTAGAACTCGCGATAGACGGGATCCCCAGGGTAGCCCACCTCCGCTGACCACACCTGCTGCGAAGACTCGTGATCCCGACCGAAGACGGCAACGCCAGTCTCGGTGAAGATGGGGGCGTACATGCCGTAGCGGGGCCGCGGCTTGGCATAGAGCAAACCGTGGGCGTCGGTGATCATGTAGCGCAGGCCGGCATCGGCGATCATCCGCTCCAGCCCCTGGTAGTAGGCGCACTCCGGCAGCCAGATCCCTCTTGGCCATTGGCCAAAGTGTTCGTTGTAGTGCTCGCAGGCCACGATAAGTTGGGCCCATACCGCCTGCGGGTACATCTGCATCAAGGGCAGGTAGCCGTGGGTAGCCGCGCAGGTAATGATCTCCAGGTTGCCGCTGTCTTGAAACTGTTTGAAGGCCCGCACCAGATCCCGGTCGTAGCGCTCCCAGAGATCGCGCACCATGGCAAATTGCTTGATGTAGTGCTCGGCCAGGTAGCGAATGTGGCCGTTGGTGGCGTTCTTGTCGTATTCCAGTTGGGCCAGCTCTTCCAACTTGGTTAGGTAGTGGTCGTAGCGCTCCTGCAGCAAGGGATCCCGCAGCATCGACACCAAGGGCGGCGTCAGGGACATGGTGAAGCGAAAGTCGATGCCATCTCGCCGCAGCCCCTCGAACATGTGCAGCAGCGGGACATAGGTCTCGGTGATGGCTTCGTAGAGCCATTCTTCTTCCAGCACGAAGTCCTGCTCAGGGTGGCGCACAAAGGGCAGGTGTGCGTGGAGTACCAAGGCGAGATAGCCCATCATAGCGGCCAGGGATCCTCAGGTAGGAGAAGATAACCGAGCAAGCTCCCCTTCCCCGGCAATAAATCTGTAGGGAAGGTTAAGAGCGGCATTGCTACCTATCGTCCAGCATTTCCCCCTTGTGGTCAAGGGCTGGGATCGCTGGGGATCGCTCAGCGGTGGCGAATGAACTCGTAGATCTCCAGGTATTCTTTGCCGGGGTAGTTCCAGGAGTAGTCGTAGCTCATGCCCTGGACTTGCAGTTGGCGAAACTGGTCGGGAGCGGTGTACCACAGGTCGATGGCCCGATCCAGCGCCGACTCCAGAGCCGCGCGATCCGTGTGGTAGAACACGTAGCCATTGCGCTGCTCCGGCAATTTGCGAGTGTCGTAATCGCGGTCGAAAACGGTATCCACCAGGCCGCCCACGCCCCTCACCACCGGAACCGTGCCGTACTTGAGGCCGATCATCTGGGTAAGGCCGCAGGGCTCGTAGTGGCTGGGCACCACAAGGATGTCTGCCCCCGCATAGATGAGGTGGGAAAGTTCTTCGTTGAAGCCCAGCTCGATGTGAACATCGGGGTTGTCGTTGAGGTAGCGTTTCTCATGGGCAAACCAGGCGCCGATCCCCGGCTCCGTGGCGGATCCCAGCAGCACGAATTGGGCATTTTTAAACAGGGAGCGGTAGATGGCATGATGCACCAGATGCACGCCTTTTTGCTCGTCCAGCCGCCCAATATAGGCCACAATGGGCTTATCAACATCTTGTAGCCATAGCTGATCCCGCAGTGCTTTTTTGTTTTTGGCCTTGTTTTCCAAAGTTTGCGCCGTGTAGTGAAAAGGAATAAAGCGATCGATCTCAGGGTTCCAAATATCGTAGTCGATGCCATTCAAGACGCCGCGAAACTTGTGCTGGTGCAAGTAAAGAGTGTGTCCCAGTCCATAGTTGTAATTACCAAATCGCGCTTCCAGGGCATGGGTGGGGGAAACGGTGGTCACGAAGTTGGAAAAGACGATCCCGCCCTTCATAAAGTTGAGGGCAAAGGGGTTAAAGTTATCTCGCAGGCGGTCGTAATGAAAGTAATAGGGCTCCCGGTTGAGGCCGGTGGCCCAGAGGATTTCCGGGCCGCCAAAGCCTTGGTGTTTAAAGTTGTGGATGGTGTAGCATACCCGCTGGTTTTCCATGCCGTGGTACTTGTAAATCTCAAAGAGCAGCACCGGCACCAATCCTGTCTGCCAATCGTGACAATGAATGATATCGGGGCGCTTATTGCTTTTGAGAAGAAACTCCAGAGCCGCCTTGCTGAAAAAAGCAAAGCGCATGTTGTCGTCCGGGCAGCCGTAGTAGCAGCCACGATTAAAAAAGTTGTCGCCGGAGTGGGGCTCAATAAAAAAGCAAAGGCGGCCATGTACCCAGCCGCAGTACACCGAGCAGTGAATAGCTCCCCCATACCAGGGCACCCAGAGGTCGCGATAGGCGTCGTGCAAGCCCCAGATCTGGTCGTAGCGCATGGTGTCGTACTTGGGCAAAACCAGCTCGACACAGTGGCCCCGCACTTCCAGCTCTCGGCTGAGGCCGTACACCACATCCCCCAGCCCCCCCGCCTTGATGACCGGGGCACATTCCGACGCAATCTGCACGATGTACATTTCGCGCTCTCCCGTAGCACCGCCTTACTTTTCTTCACAAAAGATAATCTCTTTTGGCTTCTACAGCCCATCCCCCGCCTCAGCGAAAAGGGATCCCTGTCCGGGGATCCCTTCCTTGCCTAACAGGTGGCTAGCTCAATCTCTGGCTGCGCTGCCTACGGGTTTGGCTGGCGGCTCAGGCATCTGCCTGGGATCGCTCAATACCACTGCTGGGCATAGAGGCGCTGCACCAGATAGAACACGAACAGGGGCACATCGACGCGACGCTCGTCGATCATAAAAGACTCAATGGTGCTGGCCGGGGATCCTTCAATAGCGCAGCGGAAGAACTTGGGCCCATTGAGGGATCCCTCGGCAAAGAGGACGCTAAACTGCTTTTTGCCGCCGGCAAACGAGCCAATCAGCGTCTTGCCCTCCAGCCGCAGTTGCAGATCGGTGACGCCGCGTTTCTGAAAAGCGGCGATGGTTGCCGGGATCACATCTTCTGCAATGAGTTGCTCGAAAGGCTTCTCTTCCTTGGCTGGTTTTTTTGCTGCGGCTTTGGGCGAGGCTTGGGCAGTGTCAGTCTCCTTGGGAGCAGGGTTGGCGGCCTCAACCCGGGCCGGCTTTTCGACAGCGGTTTCCTGGGCGGGGGTAGGTTCTCCAGACATGGGCTGATACTCCGATAACAGGTCAACGATTGGCGTGCGGGCTGGCAGGCCCAGAGTCAGGGATGGAAGAGAGGCTAACCTTTGGGGATGTACTGGCCGACAATTTCTTCAGCAGGGATCTGGGGGAAGCCCATGCTGTAGTTGGGGGTACGCCCCTGCAGGTTGTAGGCAATTTCCCCTTGCTTGAGGAGAGAGCGAATGAAGTGTTCCAGGTCAGAGCCGATGCGCCGCAGGTTGTACTCAGTCAGATCCCGGCCCCTGTACTCTTCTACCAATTCCTCAAAACGAGCATAGACCTTCTGCAAGGCGGCATCGTTCCAGACCAGCTCGTTGTCGGGATCCACATCGAGGGTGAGCAGATCGTCGCGAGGCACAAAGTGGTTATCGGCGGTCACCTCGCCAGCAAAGATGTGAACGTGGCGGGTGGTGCATTTCAGCATGGCTGTCGCTCCGGTCGAGATCCTACGCCTTTGTTCAAGGTATCATTCCTGGCGCCGAGGTGGGATCCCTTGTCGTCCAGATCCCAGAAAGTTGCCCAGGCCAATCTCCCCACCCAACAATTCTGGGGAGAAGCGGGATCCCTCTGGCACAGAAGAAGCCTAAAAGTACGGCTGTCGGCTGCGTAGCCGGTGTTACTGGAAAAATTTAAAAAGCCGGACTACCTTCCCCAGGGAAACCTAAGCTTGTTTATGAGATAACCCATGGTTGTTCTAGGCAGACTGGATCAAATCAGCGATATTCTGCTTCATCCTACTGCAAATCACATCAAGGGGCAGGTCGTTCGGATCCCGTCCAAAGGGGTTCTCAATTTCAATGCCGATCTCCTCGACGCCAAACAGCATAAAGGCCAGCAGCCCGACAATGGGGCCGGTCATCCAGCCCAATCCCTCCACCATCTGAAAAGGCAAAGACAAACAATACAGCAGCAACAACTGCTTCAAATGTAAGGCGTAGGCCATGGGCGTTGGGGTCATGAGAATGCGCTCGCAGGCGCCCAGGACATCGACCATGTTATTGAGCCGCTCCACCATGATCGTTAGCTGATAGACTTCAACGCGGCCTTTTTGGTATTGGCGCTGTAGGTAGTCTCCAATCCAAAAGGCAATTTGCAAGGAGGGATGGTTGAGGTTTTTAAGACGTTGCAACTGCTCTGGGCTGAGGAGGGTCTGAAGCTCATCTGGCAAAAATTCTTGGCGCAGATGTTGCTTCATGGCGATGGCAAAAGCAGGCAGGAGATAGAGGATTTTGATTTTTTCTTCCCGATCGTCTGGCTGCTTCTCTTCAATGGCTACCCAAATCAAGCGGGCTAAGTTGCGCACGTTGCTCACCCCGCATCCCCAAGCTTTTCGCCCCTCCCAAAACCGCTCGTAGGCAGTGTTTGTCCGAAACACCAGCATCAAGCCAAAAACGATGTTGGGCACGAACGCCACCAACGAGGACAGCGCTATGGGCAACCCCAGCTTGTAGAGAACGGAAACCAGCACTCCCAGGAGACCACAGATGAGGGTGCGAGGCAGCACTGCCGGCACAACCGATCCGTGCAACTGCAGGGCCAAGCGAAACCAACGCAACCCATTTCCCGATAGATACTGGCGAATCCTGGTGTGGCGTCGGCAAGCCTGCCCCCTGATCCTACTACCGTCATGGCAACGGTTGTTGACCGAAACCTTGGCGGCGCAGGCCCCCCTCTTCCCCGCCGTATACGGGGGGATGAATCCCTTGACCTGACGGGGCAACTTCCAGGGTCTCAGGAGTCATTTCAAGCTAGTTTAAGAGGTTCTCTTTGCTCTCCTCAGGTTGAGAGGCAGGGATCCAGAAGTTGCTCTGCAGCAGAGGGGCGCCAGTGGGGGATTCGCTCCCGCCTGCCGGTTCGAGGGTAATCCAAAGGCGGGTCGGCTGCTGTGAATGGGTGGGCTGGCTGAGCCATTGCAGGGATCCCTCGGCGTTGACGGTGAAGGTGCCGGCGCTTTCCAGGCGCTGCCCAGCCGACTCCAGCCACAGTTGGTAGGTGGTTCCCGGGGGGGCAGGGGGCATTTCTGAAGCCAAGAGCAACACCTGCTTGGCGCGGGGCGACCAGAGAGCTTGTACCAACAGGGGGTTGCGGAAGCTGGGGTCGCGCAGAAGGGTTCGCCGTACCTGCGGTTGTCGTTGCCACTCCTGATAGAGCCGTTGAATGGCTACCGACTCCCCCTGCCAGCGCAGCCGCCAGTAGGCCGCTGTTATGGCCACTGCGTAGATCCCTAACCCTACTAAGCTGCCCCAGAGGAGGCGCCGCGGCCACCAAGGAGGTGCGACCCGGATGGAGGCAGGGGCGGGCAACCAGCTCCAGCGCCGCAAGCGTTCTTGGGCTTGAAAGGCCGTCAACTCGTAAAGCCACAGGGCCACCGAGCGATCCCGCTGCAGGTCAAAGGCCTCCGCATGTTTCCAGCAGAACTCAAACACCTGGCGCACCACCTCTTCGGCCTGGTGAGGCTGCTTGAGAGTGGACAGCGCGATCTCCAGCAGGCGCTTTTGGTAGCGATCCTTAAGTAAAAAGTGGCTGCGGCGATCCCGCAGTTGGATCTGGCGCATCAGCTCGAAATCGGTCGGCTCCGCCATAGCCCCCCATCTGCTGCGCCTGTCCAGCCCGGCTTTGGGTCAAGCGGTAGCGCCAGGCCGGTAGCTTTTTCAAAAATATACATCAGCCCTGGATCCAGCTCACCGGCAAGCCGACTTCATTTTGTTGCGGCTGGTGCAGATGCCGGCCGTGCAACTTGCGGTATCCGCTTTTACTCGCACCTATCTCCTACAAAACGAGGAGCCGACCCAAGACACCATTTTTTCAGTGCAGATGCCCTCAGGCGGCATCTTTCTCGACCACCTTCTCCGCTTCTACCTTCAGGGACTCCGTCCCGCTGACGCGATCGGCACCGGCGGTGGGCTCGTCATCGCTGCTGGGGTTGTTCATCTCTTGCTTGAAGCTGCGCAACGCTTTGCCGAAGGCGCTGCCCAACTCCGGCAGCTTCTTGGGGCCGAACACGACCACTGCAATTATCCCAATCACGGCCAGCTCTGGCAGGCCCATGCCGAAGATGCTCACGGCCAGGATAGGTTCGCTCGACAGCAGGATAGCCATAAGTCCCCAAAACCCCAAAAATAGAACAAGCCAACCAACCTCGCTGGCAAGGAGGGGAATTATCCCCTCCCAACTCTAGCAGGTTTTCCCGGGGGCAGAAAGGTTTGGCTGCTACTGCCATGGCTCTGGAATCCATGAGCTGCCAAAAGCGGCAGCCGACGACCGCTAGACTGAGATTGTTGCTTTGTTGAAGCTTGCCGATGGGCTTTCTCCTGTCTGCCGAACAAGTGCTTCAGTTCGTCACCAACCAGTGGCAGGATCCCTATGCTGTTTTGGGGCCGCAGCAGATAGAGCAGGGGGAGACGTCCTTCTGGCTGGTGCGGGCCCTGGTGCCCAATGCCAAACAGGTTTGGTTGGTAGAACGCGCCACTGGGCAGGCCTACCCCATGCAGCCGCTGCATCCAGAAACGTTGTTTGAGCTGTGCTTTGCGCCTGGCACGCCGGTTCCAGACTACTTTCTGCGGGCGCAGCGGGTCTGGGATCCGGAGGGCCAGCACTTGGAAGAGTGGGAGGATCCCTATCGCTTTCCCCTGGAGAAGGTCAACCACATCGGCGAGCTGGATCGCTACCTCTTCAACGAGGGCAACCACCACCGCATCTACGAGAAGTTGGGCGCTCATCCCATCAGCGTAGATGGGGTTCAGGGAGTCCACTTTGCCGTCTGGGCTCCCAACGCCCGCAATGTCAGTGTCATTGGCGACTTCAACCACTGGGATGGCCGCCAACACCAGATGAAGCGGCTGGGCGAAAGCGGCATCTGGGCGGTGTTCATCCCTGGTGTTGGGCCAGGAGCCGTCTACAAGTACGAGGTGAAAACTGCCTGGGGGGATATCTACGAAAAGTCAGATCCCTATGGCTTTCAGCAGGAGGTGCGACCCAAAACCGGCTCAATTGTAGCCGACCTCCACACCTATACCTGGCACGACCAGGAGTGGCTGGAAAAGCGGGCTGCCACCGACCCCCTGCGCTCGCCCATCTCGGTGTACGAGGTGCATTTGGGATCCTGGATGCACGCTTCCACGGAAGACCCCCCCGCTGATGGGCACCTGGTGCCGGTGGAGCAAAAGCCCAACACCCGCTTTCTTACCTACCGGGAGCTGGCGGACAAATTGATCCCCTATGTCAAGGAGCTGGGCTTTACCCACATCGAGCTCTTACCCGTGGCCGAGCACCCCTTCGACGGCTCCTGGGGCTACCAGGTTATTGGCTACTACGCGGTAACCTCCCGCTACGGCTCGCCCCAAGACTTCATGTACTTTGTCGATCGCGCCCACCAGGAAGGGATCGGCGTCATTGTCGATTGGGTGCCGGGGCATTTCCCCAAAGATGGGCATGGGCTGGCCTTTTTTGACGGTACCCACCTCTACGAATATGCCGACCCCCGCAAGGGCGAGCACAAGGGCTGGGGCACTTTGGTTTTCAACTACGGCCGCAACGAGGTGCGCAACTATCTAATAGCCAATGCCCTCTTTTGGTTTGACAAATACCACATCGACGGCCTTCGGGTGGATGCGGTGGCCTCAATGCTCTATCTGGACTACGACCGCAAAGAATGGATCCCCAACTGCTACGGCGGGCGAGAACACCTGGAGGCCATCGACTTTTTTCGCCAGCTCAACACCCTTATTTTCAAGTACTACCCTGGCGTTCTTTCCATTGCCGAGGAATCCACTGCCTGGCCAATGGTAACCTGGCCAACCCATGTGGGTGGTCTGGGCTTTAACCTCAAGTGGAACATGGGCTGGATGCACGACATGCTGAATTATTTTCGCATGGATCCCTGGTTCCGCCAGTTCCATCACAACCTAGTGACTTTCAGCCTCATGTATGCCTTCAGTGAAAATTACATGCTGGCTTTTTCCCACGATGAGGTAGTGCACGGCAAAAGCCACATGTTGGGCAAAATGCCGGGGGATCTGTGGCACAAGTTCGCCAGTTTGCGGGCCCTCTACGGCTACATGTTCACCCACCCCGGCAAGAAAACTTTGTTCATGAGCATGGAGTTTGGCCAGTGGAACGAGTGGAATGTTTGGGCAGATCTAGACTGGGAGCTGCTGCAGTATGAGCCCCACGCTAAACTGCGCCACTACGTAGCCACCCTCAACCATCTATTGCGCTCGCAGCCAGCTCTCCACACTCAAGACACCAAGCCAGAAGGCTTCCGCTGGATTGACTGCAGCGACCATCGGGGCATTATCTCCTTTATCCGATATGGGGAGGATCCCAGGGAGTGGCTAGTGGTAGTCTGTAACTTTACGCCGGTGGTTTGGCCGAATTACCGCATTGGCGTGCCGCAGCGAGGGTTTTACCGGGAACTGCTCAACAGCGACGCGGTAGAGTTCTGGGGCAGCGGGGTTGGCAACCTAGGGGGCAAGTGGACGGATGACTGGCCCTACCACAACCTGCCCTACTCGCTTGAGCTCTGCCTGCCCCCTCTTTCAACCTTGGTGCTGAAGTGGCAGCCGCCCCAGCTGGCGGAGGATTCAGGCGAAAACAAAGCTATGCTGGAGTGAGTACGGCCTTCCCGCCTCATTGCCATGCGAGATCTGCTGCGCGACATCCTTCGAGACTATTCTGGCTTTGTGGAACTGCGCTACCACAGCAAAGTCTTTCGCAGTGTCACGGCGGAAAAGGGGCGCATTGAGCGCACAGCGGTTCGACGGCGCTCAGGTGTGGGGGTGCGGGTGCTAGAAGCCGGCACCTGGGGCTTTGCCGCCACCGGGGATCTCTCACCCGCAGCCATTCGCAAGGCCATTGCCGAAGCTCAGCAAGCGGCCCGCGCCAGCGCCGACTGCCGCAGGCAGAAGCTGAAGGCTTTGCCCAGCGTATCCCTGGCCCAGGGGGAGTTCTGCGAGCCCGGCGTGGAGGAGGTGGTCAACAAACCCCTGGAGGCCAAGATCCAGTTGGCTCTGGAAACAGAAGCCCAGGCGCGCAAGTCTTCCGCCCGCATCACCTCCGCCAGTTGCACTTACAACGAGATCTACGAGGAAAAAGCCATTGTTACTACGGATGGGGCGGATGTGGCCTTCCGGCTGGTGCGCCCTGAGCTGCGGATCCAGGCGGTGGCCGAGGCGGATGGCCAACTAAGCAGCGGTACTGAGTCCATTGGCGTGACGGGGGGGTGGAATTGCCTTTTTCGGGCGGATCCCTTGCAGATGGCGGAGAAGGCGGCTGCCACAGCCGTCGATCTCCTCTCTGCAGGCTATGCTGAGGGGGGATGGGCCACGGTCATCTTGTCCCCTTCCATCGTGGGGCTGCTGGTGCACGAGGCCATTGGCCACACGGTCGAGGCGGATTTTGTCTTGGCCGGCTCGGTGGCAGCCGGCAAGCTGGGGCAGCGGGTGGCCAGCGAACTGGTTACTCTCAAGGACTCTGGCCGTTCTGAATTGATGCCGGGGGCAGGGGGAACGCTGCCCGTGGACGATGAAGGTGTTCCCACTCAAACCACTACCATCATCCAGAACGGCATCCTGGTGAGCTACCTGCACAACCGCGAAACGGCTGCCCACTTCGGCGTCGAGCCCACCGGCAATGCCCGCGCCTGGGAGTACGCCGACGAGCCACTCATCCGCATGCGCAACACCTATCTCGAGCCGGGATCCCAGACATTGGAGGAGATCATCGCCAGCACTCCCGACGGCTACTTCCTGGATGGGGCCAGGAACGGGCAAGCCGACTCCACCGGTGAGTTCATGTTTGGCGTGGAGCGGGCCTACCGCATTCGCAATGGCAAGCTGGCGGAGCTATTGCGGGGAGTCACCATCACTGGCAATGCCTTTGAGGTGTTGCAGTCGGTGGATGCCGTGTCGCGGGATTTCCGGTGGGACTTGGGATCCGGCCACTGCGGCAAGGGTCAGCCGGCCAAGGTAGACGCCGGAGGGCCCTACATTCGCTGCCGTGCCATTGTGGGGGGCCGACAGCCTGCTTAGCCCTCACCCCCAGCCCCTCTCCCAAAGGGAGAGGGGAGTTAGGGAGCAACTCTTAGAACCAGGCGGTCGGCTTCCCACTGCTGGAAGAGGCGGAGGACGTGGCCGGCTCTCTCGCGATGGTCGGCCAAGATCTCGGCGCCGGAACGAGCTTGCTTGGCCAATGGCAGCAGCAGCTCCACCACCTGGTAGCGGCTAGAAGCGATCATCTTGCCCGGGATGCGGGCGATGGGCCAGAAGATGTCCATCTTTTGGGTCACGATCTGGGCCGGATCCACTTTGCCCAGCAGATCCGAAAAGGGGATCTTTTGATCCCAGTAGCGCACCTTGCCGTACTGGAGAAAGAGGGGGTTGAGCTGCCAACGGGAGCTTTGGAAAAACTCGGGAGTAAAGGGATCCCAATGGGCCAACTTTTTGCCCTGGTGGCAGCACCAAAAGAGATTTTGCGTGTGGTAGAGGGGCTCCAGGTACTCGATGACCCGCAGTTGGTCAATGCGGGCAAGGGCCTCGTAGCGGCGGTGGAACTCCGGGTGGGTGGCGGCAATCAAGGGCCTGGCGTTCCAATAGTCCAAGTAGGGGGCGACATCGATAAACTCCAGTCCCGCCTGGGCCACCAGGTCGGGGATCTCGCCAATGTCAAAGGGGATGTCGTTGGCGTGGAAGAAGTTATCGACGATGTTTTCATCTGGTAAGTAGTACTCTTCGTGGGCCTTGGCGTGCCGGGCCAGCAGGGAATTGGGATGGGCTGCCTTTAATAATTGCCGCACAAATTCGATCTTTTCCGGCGTGGCCGGTGGGGTAATCCCCAGCAGCTCCAGAGCGCGGCGAATGCGGTAGAGGTGCCAACGACCAGAACGGTTGTAGAGCATCAGGGCCATTACCCCGTCAGGGGCCAGGCGCGAGGCCAGGTTCTGCAAAGCCTTGACCGGATCGGCGGTGTGGTGAATTACCCCATAGGAGCTGATCATGTCGAAGCTTCCCTCCGGCCAGGTGGAGGGATCCATGAGATCGCCGTAGTGCACCGAGCAGTTGCGCAGGCCGTGGTACTTGATCCGCTTCTGGGCAATCTCTAGGGCCGGGCGACTGAGGTCGATCCCGACCACGGCGCCATAGCCGGGGTTGCTGGCGGCAATGCCGTGCACCTCCCAGCCGGTGCCACACCCGGCCACCAAAAACCTGGCGCCCGTCGGCTCTTGTAAGGTGCGGGTGCGGGCATATTGGGCCAACGTATAGCTGCCCAGGCTGGAGAAGCCCTCAAAGGGTTGGTCGTAAGGCACAGGCGGGTAGGGAAACGCCTCGTACTGGGCCTGCACTGCCTGGGTGATCTCCGCTTCGCTTGCCAAAGGCACGTCCTCCCACCTCTTCCCCCCTATCCTAAGAGTCTTTGTAGATTCTTAGACCGGTTTTGGCCGTCAAGTCGGCCCGTGTCGGTCGGCAGCAGGGCAGGGCTAGGCCGCCGTCAAACTGTGGGCAGCTCGCCGGTAGGCCTCCTCCAGCGTCTCTGCCAAGGTGGGGTGAACGTGCACCAAGCCGGCCAGTTCTCGCACCGTGGCGCGGCGGGCGATGGCCTGGGCTGCCTCGTGGATGAGATCGGCGGCATGCGGCCCAAAAATGTGGGATCCCAGCAAGAGGCCCGTCTCTTTATCAAAGACCAGCTTCACCATGCCCTCAGTCTCGCCAGCAGCAATGGCCTTGGAGTTGCCGCCAAAGTAGGTGCGCACCGTGCCTACGCTATAGCCCTCGGCTTTGGCCTGCGGCTCGGTTAGCCCCACAAAGCCCATCTCCGGATGGGTGAACACCGCCGCCGGGATGCTCAGGTAATCCATGTAGGCAGGGCGGCCACAGATGTTTTCCACCGCCACCCGCCCCTGCGCTGCCGCCGCGTGGGCCAGCATCATCTTGCCCGTCACATCCCCAATGGCCCACAGGTGGGGCAATTCGGTGGCCATGCGGCTATCCACCGGCACAAAGCCGCGCTTGTCCGTAACAACCCCCAGCTCCGCCAGGCCCAGCCCTTCTGAGACCGGGATCCGCCCAGCGGCCACCAGGCAGCCATCCACCTGCAGCGTCTCCCCGTTGGAGAGGTGGATCGTCACCGGCTGGCCGGGGATCACCTGCTTGGCCAGCACGCCCACATAGGTCTGGATCTGGCGGGGTTTAATCAGCACCCGCTGGGCCAGGCGGGCAATGTCGGGGTCAAAGGCCGGCATCAGGGTCTCCAGCGCCTCGATGAGAATAACTTGGGATCCCAGCGCCGTGTAGACGTCGGCAAATTCCTGGCCGATGTAGCCGCTGCCGATGATGGCCAGCCGCTCCGGGATCCACTCCAACCGCACCGCCTCGTCGCTGGTAAACACGGTGCGGCCATCCACCTGGATCCCCGGCGGCACAAAGGGTCGAGAACCCGTGGCCAGGATCACATCCCGCGCCGTGTAGGTCTGGGATCCCTTCTCTTCCTGGACTTCGACCGTTTGTGGCCCCGCCAGCCCGCCCCGCCCCCGCAGGATTGTTACCCCCAGCTTCTCTAGGGAGCGGGTCATGTCGGTGCGGATCTTCTCCACCACCTGGGCAGCATGGGCAGCAATGGCTCCTCGGTCGGCCTGGACGGATCCCACTTGGATGCCCAGCTCAGGGGTGTGTTGCAGTTCCCGCAGGCGTCCGGAGGCGGCCAGGAGAGCTTTGGAGGGGATGCAGCCGCGGTTGATACAGGTGCCGCCCATTTCCGCACCTTCGACGATGGCGGTTTTGAGGCCGGATTCGACGGCATGCAGCGCCGCGCCATGGCCGCCGACGCCAGCACCGATGATGATCAAGTCAAAATCAAAGCTCATGGCGAGACTTGGATAACCGGTGCCTCATTTTCTCATCTTGTTGGCCTTCCCAGGAACCTGGCTGAGAGCATCCAAACCATGAGGTAGCATAGGGTCGCTTGCCCAGTTGACAAGAGGCTGGCGGGGTGGGAACGGGGGATGCGCATGGAACTGCAGGCGTTCATTTTTGATGTGGATGGCACGCTGGCGGATACGGAGCGGGATGGGCACCGCGTGGCTTTCAACGCCGCCTTTGCCGAGGCAGGGTTGGACTGGCACTGGTCGGTGGAGCTCTACGGCCAGCTCCTGGCCATCACCGGCGGCAAAGAGCGCATTCGCCACTTCGTCCAGACCTGCCAGCCGCCCCTGCCTGCCGGCGAAGACCTGACCAGTCTAATAGCCCGGCTGCACCAGGCCAAGACCCGCCACTACACAGCTCTGTTGGCCCAAGGAGGGATCCCTTTGCGCCCCGGCGTCAAGCGCCTCTTACAGGAAGCCAGAGCCGCCGGGATCCGCCTGGCCATCGCCACCACCACCACGCCCGAAAACGTGACGGCCCTTCTGGAGCACACCCTGCCAGAAAGCCTGAGCTGGTTTGAGGTGATCGCTGCCGGCGATATTGTCCCCGCCAAAAAGCCAGCCCCCGACATCTACTGCTACACGCTGGAACAGATGGGGCTGCGCCCCCAGGAGTGCCTGGCCTTTGAGGACTCGGAGAACGGGCTGCGCTCGGCCCAGCAGGCGGGCGTCCCAGCCGTGGTGACAGTAAACAACTATACGCGGGAGCAAGACTTTTCGGGAGCGGCTTTGGTGTTGGATCACCTAGGGGAGCCTGGGCTGCCGTTTCAGGTGTTGGCGGGAAGGGCGGGATCCCACAGCCACTTTACTCTGGAGCTGGCTCGCCAAGTCCACGCTCAAGCCCTCGCCGGACAAGAAAAGTGACCCGAGAGCCCAATCTGCAACAGCGCCTCCGGGAGCACCTGCAGCAAGTAGCTCAGCCCCGCGATCCCGACTGGTCGCCTTTGGGCCACCGGCAGGTGGAGCAGTATGTCCAAAAACAGCTTTCCGAGTGCGGCCCGGTGGAGCCCTTCCCCTTTGAGGCCAATGGCTGCCAGCACCGCAACTGGATCTTGAAATTGCCGGGATCCCAGCCTGGCCGCAGGCCCATTTTAATCGGGGCCCACTTCGACGCCGCGCCTGCTACCCCCGGCGCCGACGACAACGCCAGCGGCGTGGCGGTGTTGCTGGAGTTGGCCCGCCATTTTGCCGCCGAGCCCGCCCCTTCCCCCCTGTGGCTAGTGGCCTTCGACCTAGAAGAGCGGGGCCTGCTAGGGAGCAAAGCCTACGCCCGCTTTCTCAGACAACAGCGCCAACCCCTGCGGCTGATGCTCTCTCTGGAGATGCTGGGCTACCGGGATCCCACCCCCGGATCCCAGCGCTACCCCGCCAGCCTGGAGCGGCTCTACCCCGACCGGGGAGATTACATCGGTCTCATTGGCAACTGGCCCGCCCTGGGGGATCTGCTTAGGCTGCAGCGCAGTTTTCAGCAGGTGGGGATCCCGTGTTGCTGGCTGCCAGCCGGCCAGCGGGGTTTGTTCCTGCCGGTTACCCGCCTCAGCGACCACTCCCCCTTTTGGGATGCGGGCTACCCTGCGGCTATGGTGACCGACACCGCCTTTTTGCGCAACCCCCACTACCACAAGCTGAGCGACACCCTCGAGACCCTAGATCTTGCCTTTTTGAGTGGGGTCTGCCGCGGCTTGAGGCAGGGTCTTGGATCCCTCTAGGCCGTGAGATCCCTCGATTCCCAACTCCCCTCTCCCTCTGGGAGAGGGGCTGGGGGTGAGGGTGCCTCTGGGAGAGGGGCTGGGGGTGAAGGCCAGCGGCGCGGGGCGCTTGGGCAGGCCTCCTCAGTACGGAGATCGCTCCAGGAGTTTCGCGATCCCTCGACTCCCGCTTGGGCGACAGAGGGAGATAATAGGCGGCATAGGCAAAGAGGGGAAAAGTTTGCCAAAAAACCTCCCTTAGCCTTTTGGGTCAAAACTTTCACAGGAGCCTTTTTCATGAATACCTTCGCCCAAGCCCCCAAAAAGTGCGTCTCTGCCGTTTTCAAAGAAGAAGCCAAAGTCCAAGAGTGCATCCAGCGCCTACTCAACCGCGGTATCCCCAACGACCGCATCTCCATCATTGGCCGCAACTTTCAAACGGAAGCCAAAATTAGTGGCTTTATCACTCGCAAAGATGTGGTTCTCGATGGCTTGACCAGCGGCGCCATCTACGGATCCCTGTTTGGATCGCTGCTGGGGCTCCTCACGGGGGTAGGGGTGCTGTTTATTCCCTTTTTGGGGGCGGTGGTGGCCGCCGGGCCACTAGGAGCGGCGCTGCTGGGGGCAACCGGTGGCGCTCTCTACGGGGCGCTGGGAGCAGGGCTGGGATCCGCCCTGATTGCCTTGGGTATGCCGCAGGAGAAAGCCGCCATCTACCAAACCCGGGTACAGGCGGGCGAGTTCTTGTTGGTGGTGCAAGTACCGGAAGAGAAGTCGGGCGAAATTTACTGGCTGCTGCAGAGTGCTGGCGGAGAGGAAGTTTCCATTGCCGACTTGAACTTGCCCGGTGAGCCAGAGGGAGACTTAACCCCAGAGAGCATCTCGCCGGAAATCCGCGCTGACCTCTCGGAAGAAGCGCAGCAAACCTTTGTGGAAGCCTACAACCAAGCCAAACAAGAGAGCAATAACTCCACCTATGCACTCCTCAAAGCTTGGGAAAAGGTCAAGCAAATTTTCACACGAGATGAGAAAGGGATCTTCTCCAAACGCAAGCCCTAGCCCAAAAAGTTTCCGAAGTAGCAAGAGCACAGTAAAGCGCCATCTCGCCGCTCTGCCTGTACGTGTTCTGGGTCTGCTCCAATTTTTTAGCTGCAACCTTATATCCTGAGAATAGCCCGAAAAACTCTAACCTAACCTTGCAGGGGTGAGCCTATGGCTGCGAGTGACTTCAAGGATTACTACAAGATCCTGGGCGTCAGCAGAGATGCCTCTGCCGAGGAAATCAAGCGCGTCTATCGCAAGCTGGCCCGCCAGTATCACCCCGATGTCAACCCCGGCAACAAGGCGGCAGAGGAGCGCTTCAAGGAGATCAACGAAGCCTACGAGGTGCTCTCAGATCCGGAAAAGCGGCGGCGCTACGACCAGTTTGGCCAGTACTGGCAACGGGTGGGCAGCGGCGCGGCGGCGGGGCCGGGCATGGAGGGATTTGCCCAGTACGCCAGCTTCGAGGACTTCATCAACGAGCTGCTGGGCCGCATGGGATCCCGCCGCGGCGGCTTCCAGGGCTTCACCACGGGGTTTGGGCCGTTTGTCTCGGTGGATCTGCCAGGGCAAGACGTAGAAGCCACGCTGGGCCTCACCTGGGCAGAGGCCTTCCACGGCACCCAAAAGCGGCTGAGCGTGGATGGCGAAACCCTCACCATCCGCATTCCTCCCGGCGCCAAACCGGGCAGCCGCATCCGCGTCAAGGGTAAAGGCCAATATAGCCCCTTTGGCGGGCCGAGGGGGGATCTCTACCTCACCCTGGAGCTGCCCCCGCACCCCTTCTTCCGCTTCGACGGCGACAACCTGCTCTGCGAGCTGCCCATCACCCCTGACGAGGCGGTTTTGGGCGGCACAGCGGAAGTCCCCACCCCCACCGGTCGGGTGCAACTGAAGATCCCCGCCGGCGTCGATAGCGGCCAGACCCTGCGGCTGCGCGGCCAGGGCTGGCGGGATCCCCAAGGGCAGCGGGGCGACCTGCTGGTGCGGCTGAAGGTTGTCACGCCCAAATCCCTCTCCCCCACTGAGCGGGATCTCTACGAGAAGCTGCGGCAAAATCGGAGCTGGGATCCCCGCGCCCGGCTGCAGGAGGTGAGTCTATGAGCCTGGCCATTGTGCGGGTGGAGGAGCGGCTCTATACCTTCGAGCAGGCAAGTGAAGTAGCCGGGATCCCTCCTCACCTGCTGGAGTGGTTGCTCGGGCAAGGCCTGGTGGAAGCCGAAAGCTGCTACCTCAACCCCCAGCAACTGCGGCGCTTAATCCAGATGATCCGCCTGCATCGGGACTTGGGCCTCAACTGGGTTGGGGCGGCCATGGTTTTGGATATGGCCCAGGAAATTGCCCGCCTCAGGGCGCAGCTACACTACTACCGCGGAGGCTAAGCAGCCCAAGCCTCCATCTCCCTTAAATCCCGCAAGTCAGGAGAACTTCTCTATGGAACAAGTCGTCCGACGCAGCCAAGTGGTGGGCCTGCTGGCCCTGGATAGCAGCACTGCCACGGCCCTGGGCACTGTCGAAGAAATCTGGGTCGATGGACAAGGGCGGGTCTGCTACTTCACCAGCCAGCAGGGCTACACCCCCCTGGAGCAAATCTCTCTCATCGGGCCGGACGCGCTGCTGACCTACTCCACCGTCTTCGCCACTCCGGCAACGCCGCTTAGCTCCCTCTACCGGCGAACCGTGCGTATTGGGGATCAGCCGGTGGGCTGGATCGAGGATTTTCTCTTCGATTGGGAAACCGGAACGATTGCCGCCTACATCCTGGGGGGCAGCATCGCCGAGCCCTGGGGAGGGCGCGCCGTCCTGTTGCCGGAGGATGTAGAGGCCATCGACGTAGATGCCGTGGTGGTCAAGGAAGATGCGCCGCAGCGCCTCAAATCAGAAACTGAGGGCCTAAAGAACTTTTGGAGCGAAAAGTCTCGCCAAGTCAAGCAGCTCATCCAGCGCATGGGGGATCGCCTCAAATCCCTGGTCGGCCCCCAGGATCCGCCGGAGGTGGTGCGCGTCAAGGTCAAGCAAGTGCGGGACGAGCTGGCCAAAGGGGGCAAGTTCGACCTCTCCCTGCTCGATGAGGCGGCAGAGTTTTTGCAGCAAAAATGGACAACCTGGCAGCAGCGCCTTAGCCGCGCCGCCCAGCGCATGCAAGCTGCCCTCCAGGCCGCCTGGGAAAAGCTGACCGAATGATGCTCCAACTCCCCTCTCCCAAAGGGAGAGGGGATGGGGGTGAGGGAATAGCCCTAGCTGACAGAGGGCAGGTTTTTCCGCTAGGATTAAAAATCGCTGTCAATGCTCGGATCAGGTTGCAAGACCCCTAGGGGCACCTGTACGGCAAGGAAAAGGCATGACCTACGCAATTGTGGAAACCAGTGGCAAGCAGCTTTGGGTAGAGCCAGGGCGCTTTTACGACGTCGATCGCCTGCCCGGCACAGAGGAAAACAGCCCCTTGGCCCTGTCCCAGGTGTTGTTAATCAACCACGAGGGACAGGTGACGCTAGGGCATCCGTATGTTCCCGAGGCAGTGGTCAGGGCACGGGTCTTGCAGCACCGCCGCGGCAACAAAATCATCGTCTACAAGATGAGGCCGAAGAAGGGAACCCGCAAAAAGAGAGGACACCGGCAGCCGCTCACCCGCGTGCTGATCGAGTCCATCGAACTCAACGGCACAACCCTGGCCACGGCCCAGTCTGCTCCGCCATCCACTTCTGAGGCGACCACTGACACCACAGGGATCCCAGCGGCGGAGGAATAGATCCTAAACTCAGGATCCCAACTTATCTTTGGCGACGACACAGTTGCAGAGGAGGCGTTATGGCTCACAAGAAAGGAACCGGCAGTACCCGCAACGGTCGCGACTCCAATGCCAAGCGGCTGGGGGTGAAGTGCTTTGGCGGCGAGCTGGTGCACCCTGGCTACATTTTGGTGAGACAGCGGGGCACCAAGTTTCATCCAGGGGTGAACGTGCGCCGCGGCGGCGACGACACCTTGTTTGCGGTGGCCACCGGCATTGTTACCTTTGAGCGCTACGGCAAGTGGCGGAAAAAGGTGAGCGTCTACCCGGTTGAGGCGGCTGCCCAATAGGCAGTGAGCTTCCCGTTCTGGCTGGGCAACTGGGCAAGACAGCTCAACTGGTTCCATTCCTCAGCCTGCAGCTGGGCAAAGGGGGGATCCTGGCTTGGCCCAATCCCAATCCTGTGTGGAGCGCCTGTGAGATCCAGGGCTGTGCGGGTGTACTTGTTTCGGGGAGTGGGGTTGCTCCACCTTATCGCTGGGGTGGCGTACCTCTACTGGCGCATCAGCGAGGGGCTGACCGGTCTGGGATCCCTTCTGTTTTGGGGGGCAGAGCTGTACGTTTGGCTGGCGGCGGTGGGCTTTATCCTCAGCCGCTATCCCCAGGTGCCGCAGGAGGGGGTGCCCGCGCCCGAGGTGCTGCGGCGGGCGTTTTTTCAACTGCCGCGGGTGGACGTGCTGGTGCTGCGCCAGCGGGATTCCGTGGAAGCGACCCGGCAGACGGTGCTCTCGGCCCTGCGCCTGGATTACCCCTGGGAGCGGCTGTTTGTCCATATTGTGGATCGGGTGGAAGATGCGGAGATGGCTAAAGTGGCGCGGGCCATCCCCTGCGAGTACTGGTCTTGCCCAAGCCCCACGACCGATCCCCTAGCCTACATGCTGGGATCCGGCCAGCTCCAGGGAGAATATCTGCTCCTGCTGCATCCCGGCCATTTTGTCGAGCCGGATTTTTTGTGGCAGACGTTGCCCCTGTTTTACGACTTTCCGGAGCGGGCCCCGATTGCCAATGCCACCGGCTTTGTGCAGGCAACGCTGCGCACCCTGGGCCAGCCCAGGGCGGTTCACCCGCTGCAGCAGCTTTTGGCGGTGGGATCCCAGGGCTACCAGGCGGCGCCGCTGCTGGGATCTGGCTGTCTCATTCGGCGGGCAGCTTTGGAGGGGATCCCGCAAATCGACATTCGCCGCCCTGTGCAGTTGGGGTGTCAGATGCACTGCCGCGGCTGGCAGTCCCACCTAGTGCGCCCAGCCCAGGTCACTGGCATTTTGTTGCCGTTGCGCAACCGCCGCGTCGCTCTGCTGGCGGTGTTTTCTGCCCTGCGGGAAAACCCCTTCTGGAGCAAGCCCACCACGCAGCAGCAGCGCTTTCAGTACCTGTGGCTGGCCCTCTGGGCTGCGGGCGGGGTGGCGGAGCTGGCCTATTTAGCGGTGCCCATCCTCTTTCTCTGCACAGGCTGGATGCCGGTGCCGGCCTTTGATAGAGTCTTCTTTGCCTGGTTTCTTCCCTACGCCCTGCTGGGGCGCCTCACCTGGCTGTTGGCTTTTCCCCCGTCGCTGTGGGGAGCGGCGTGGCAGTCGGAGCGGCAGACGGGCAGCCAGTTTTTCCAGTCCATCCAGGCGCTGGTGCAGGCGGTGCGGGGGGTGCCCCCCTACCCCGAACAGCCGTCCCAGCTTGCCCTCGGCCCGCAGGCGCTGGCTATTGTGCTGACGTTGTTGGCCATGGGGGTGGGATCCCTGCGCTTTGCCGGCAACTGGGATCCAACCTGGCCAGAGCTGCTGTTTGGCCTAGTCTGGGCCTTCTACAACCTGATGGTTCTAACGGTGCGCCCGGACGATCACGATTTTGCCGGCTTTGCCTTGCGTAGCCACAACCCGGCAGCGGAAGAAACAACAGATGCGCTCTCCAACTCCTAGGGCTGCCAAGCCAGGCACACGGCAAAGCCAAATCCCCCTATTATTCCGCTGTTGCATGGAGAGCATAGAGAAAATGGCCGGCTGCCCCGGCGGAAGTGGTCAACAGCTATGCTGGAAGAAGGATAGGATAGCTAGATCGGCAGAGGTTGCCCCTGCCTTTCCGGGAGGTGTACGGAGGGGGAGGGGCGATCCCTGGCCGAGCCGCCCTTGTGGTTTGCAGGATTGAGCGTGGTCTTCTAGCTTAAAAACAACACATCTGTGGAGTCAGAAAGACCCCCCCTTCGACTGTTTCCCCTGGGCACGGATCCCCGCCGGCAGGGCTGTGCCTACTGGCTGGAGATGGGATCCCACCGCTTGCTCCTCGATTGCGGTTTGCCTGCTTCCTCCCTCTTCAAGGCCCTGCCAGGGATCCCGGATGCGGTGATCTGCAGCCATGCTCACTTTGACCACCTGCAGGGGCTGCCCGCCTTTTATCGTCGCTACCCGCAGGTGCCTATCTATGCCACTCCCCTGACCGCCCACTTGGCGGGCGGCCTGTGGGAGCGGGGCGTTTGGCCGGGCTACGACCGGGAAATTCGCTTTCCTCCCTTTCGGGCACTGCCCTTTGGCCAGGCACGAGAGATCCTGCCCCATCTGATGCTCACCTTTTTCACAGCCGGGCACCTGCCGGGAGCAGCGGCAACCCTGCTGCAAAATACCCAGACCACTCCGGCCCAAACCTGCGTCTACACCGGCGACTGTTCCCTGGCCTCAACCCGCTTTGCCCCCGGCTTGGATCTCACCGCTTTGCGCCATTGGCAGCCGGACGTGCTGCTCATCGAAGCCTCGCTGGGATCCACTCGCCATCCGCCCCGTCGCCATCTGGAAAACCGCCTGCTGGAGCGTCTGATCAGCGCCTTGGCAGCAGGGCAGACGGTGCTGTTTCCGCTGCCGGTGTTGGGGCTGGGGCAGGAGCTGCTCTTCCTCCTCAAAGCCCACCACCGCTTTACCCAGGCTTCCCAAGAGCTGACCGTGTGGGTGGCGCCGGGGCTGGCGGCAGGCTGCAACCTCTACGAACGCTTGCTCCCCTACCTGCCGGAGCCGGTGCGCAATTTCGCCACCTATCAGCCCTTGTTCTGGGAAGACCGCCTGCAGCCGCGGGTGCAGCCCCTCACGGAGGCGGATCCCCTGCCCCAGGGCCTGTTGCTGTGCGATGCCGATGCCGGGCCTGAAGCCTGGGATCCCATCTGGTCGCGCTTGCTGGCCCAGCCGCAGCGCTCCTGTCTGCTGGTGCGGCTGCCGGAAGTGGAGCTGGCCACCCCCTTTGACCAATGGCCAGCGCCGCTGCGCTCCCGCATCGGAGTGGAGTGGCTGGCTTGGCACAGCCACAACGACGTTGGGCATCTGACCCAGATCGTCCACACCTTTCGCCCCCAACATGTGGTCTTGGTGCACGCCAGCCCCCAGCAGGCGCAGGATCTGGCGGATCTGCCGGAGCTGTGCAACCGTTACCATGTCCACTGCCCCCAACCCGGCCATTGGTTGGAGCTGCCTGACGGCCGCCTGCAAACCCAAGTCAAGCCGTCAGAATTTCCCAGGGATCCCGCCTTGCGCTACGAGGGGGAGGTGGAAGAGATCTGGCAGGAACAGGGCTCGCCCCGCGCCTTGGCCGGCGTACAGGTACGGCTGCCCCCTCAGATTGCCCAGGATCCCCGCTGGGCCGCCTGGGCTGAGACTGGCTTGGTGGAGGCCCGCTGGCAGGGATCCGAACTGGTGTTGCGCGGCCTTTCGCCGCGGGAGCTGATCCGCCCGGCAGGGGCCGCCCCCGCACCAGCAGGAATCGTGCCGCGTCCAAAACAGCCTTCTGCCTCCACCGATAACGGTGGCAGAAAGTGCCAGAACTGCCGCTTTGCCCGCCAGATCTTAACCTCACAAGCCCAAGCCTTTCGCTGCGACCAAGAGCGCTCCCCCCTCTACCGCCTCCGGGTGGATCCGCAAGGAAGCTGTCCCTACCATCAGCCGCTGGAAATCCGCTCTTCCGGTTAGTCAGCCCCCGAAGCCCCAGCAGCCCAAAGGCTAGAATGGGGCCAGTCGCGGTACCCACCATGCTTGAGCAACAACCCTGGGCAGATCGTCGCCAGGGGCTGGTCGGATCCCTGGAGCGCCCTACCACACCCCACCTGCCCGTGGTGCAAATGGTCGGGGTGAACAAAGTCTACCCACTGCCGGAAGGCAGCTTTCAGGCCCTCTACGATATCGACTTGGCGATCGAGGCAGGGGAGTATTGCGCCATCATGGGGCCCTCTGGCTCCGGCAAGTCCACCCTGATGAACCTCATGGGCTGCCTGGATCGGCCCAGCTCAGGGCGCTACTGGCTGGACGGCGTGGAAGTCTCTACTCTGACGGATCGGGAGCTGGCCCGGATTCGCAACCAAAAGATTGGCTTTGTCTTCCAGCAGTTTCACCTCCTGCCCCTCTTGACGGCTCTGGAGAACGTGATGCTGCCCCTGGCCTACGCCGGGATCCCGGAGCCAGAGCAACGCCGGCGGGCCAAGCAAGCTTTAGAACAAGTGGGCTTGGGGAGCAAGCTGCACCAGCGCCCGGCTCAACTCTCCGGCGGCCAGCAGCAGCGGGTGGCCATCGCCCGTGCCATCGTCAACCGGCCACAACTGTTGTTGGCTGACGAGCCTACAGGAGCCCTGGACAGCCGCACCGGCCAGGAAGTGCTCAACCTCTTTGCCGAGCTGCACCGCCAGGGCATTACCCTTGTCGTGGTTACCCATGACCTGGAAGTGGCCCAGGCCGCCCAGCGCATCATCCGCGTTGCCGATGGGCATTTGCTGGTCTAGGCTGCGATCCAACGGGGGCCTATCGGGAACGAGCCGGCTTGCGCTAGCCTAAACGCAACTGAGCGCTCGGCCAGTGAGGATCGGCCCATGAAATTGATCGAAGATATCATCCGATTTTTGGAGACCCGCCTAGAGGAATTCCTCAAAGCCCACCCAGAGATCGAGTTGCAAGCCCTCGACGAGCAGTTGCGCCAGCAGGAAGAAGAAACTCGACGGCTGCGGCAGGAAAGCTTGGCCCAGAAGCAAGCCCTGAGCGAAGCTCTCGCCAAGCTGGGCGAGGAGATCAAGACCTGGCACTTTCGCATCGAAAAAGCCGAGCGGGCCAACCGCCCCGACCTGGCCGAAGGGGCGCGTCGACGGGAAGCCGAGCTTTTGGAGAAAGGAAGCCGGTTGTTCAACCAAGGGAAGGCTCTGGAGGAGAAAATCCAGCAACTGGAAGCTCTGCTGCCGCAAATTGCCCGGCGCCGCCAAGAGGTGAAAACCAAGCTGCAAGAAGTCAAGGCCGCCCAAGCCAAAACTGCCGCCGAGCCGGCTTGGGGCTTCAGCCCCTGGGGAAAACCGTTTGAGGAAGATAAGTTGGAGGAGGAATTTCGCCGGCTGGAGATGCGGCTAGAGGTAGAGAAGGAATTGCATGACATGAAGAAAAAGGTGGGGGAACAGCAGCGGCGGTAGCAGCCTGGCCTGTGTCTAAAAAAACTCTGTTAACCTCGAATCCAGTTGCAACAGCCGAACCAAAATCAAGCTGGGTGGAACCTACGATTTGCGCTCTCGGTCTCAAGAGCCGGAGCGAAATCGTTTCGGCAACTTTCTCGGCCACCGAACGAGAAGGAAAGCCCCTCTTCTCCACCAAGAGTGGTACGCTATTGGGCATGAATGAGCTCTATCTAAATCACCCTACATTTGGTTTGCTCTACGGCCTGTGTCGGGTTAACGAAGGTGAGGCCATCTTCACCACCCTTTATGCCCAACGGCTGTTTTTTCGGGTTTACTTCAAGCCCCCCGATCACAACGCCGATCCATCTGCTGTGGAAGAATTGGTCTTTGACCCGATTAGCCGCAACGAAGCCCGCCAGGTCATCGAAGAACAAATGCGCCTGTTGCGCCGCGCCAATCGCAAAGACGAGCTGGAGCACCTGCAGTTGGTTTACAAACGCACCTTCTCTTGACCTAAAATTGCGACAAAAAGCGCAGGTCGCTGCTGTAGAACAGGCGGATATCTTGAATGCCATGTAAGAGCATGGCCACCCGCTCAACGCCGATCCCTGCCGCAAAGCCGGTGTAGCGCTCCGGGTCATAGCCGACCGCCTGAAATACATTGGGATCCACCATGCCGCAGCCAAAAATTTCCAGCCACTTGGAGCCAAAACGCACATCCATCTCGGCAGAAGGCTCCGTGAACGGAAAATAGCTGGGCCGGAAGCGGGTTTCTCGCTGGCCCAACAGGCGAGTGACAAACTCCTTGAGGGTGCCCTTCAGGTCGCAAAAGGTGAGGTTCTGGCCCACCGCCAAGATTTCCATTTGGTGAAACACAGCCGAGTGGGTGGCATCGACACTGTCGCGGCGCATCACTCGCCCGGCATGCACAATGCGCAGGGGCGGCTGGTGTTGCTCCATATAACGCACCTGCACCGAAGAGGTTTGGGTGCGCATCAGATAGCCCTTTTCCAAATAGAGGGTATCCTGCATGTCCCGCGCCGGGTGGTCGGCGGGGGTGTTGAGGGCCTCGAAGTTGTAGTACTCTGTCTCGATCTCCGGGCCGTGGACCACCGTGTAGCCCATCCCCACAAAGATATCGAGCATGCGGTCGATGGTGGCCTGCAAAGGGTGAATCCGCCCTAGAGGCCGGCGCGGCCCCGGCATAGTGACGTCCAGCCGCTCCGCCTCCAGGCGAGCCTGGAGCTGAGCTTCGGCCAGGGCCCGTTTGCGCTCATCCAGCCTAGATTGCAGGGCCTCTTTGAAGGTGTTGGCCAAAGCGCCAATGGCAGGCCGTTCTTCCGGGGGCAGCTTCCCCATGCCCCCCAAGATCTTGGAGAGCTTCCCCTTCTTGCCCAGATAGTCGATGCGGATCTGCTCCAAGGCGTCCAGATCGGCGGCCTGCGCCACCTGGGCAAGCGCCTCACCTTGGAGGGTGAGAAGCTGTTGGCGAAGCGTGTCTCGTTCGTCTTGCATGGGGAAAGTTCATTCGCACATTCGCGTCAGCGTTGCCGAGCAGCCGGCAGACAAGGATCCCTATTGGACATGTAGCGGGCCGCAGTTGCTTTCTCCCAAAGTATCATCTTTCACCGACGGCGCCGAGATTGGCAAGGGATTCTCTTCCCACCTACTGCAGCAGCTCCGCCTGCCAATCGACAACCTTGCGAAAGCGAAAAGGGCCGGCCACAGCTCCCCACACCTGGCGGTGGGTAACCGGATCCATGCCGCGATCGTGGCTGCAAAACTCGTTCTCGCTCAGGTGCAAGGTGGTCTGCAAATAGGTGGTTTGACCGTTGCGCACCACGCAACAGCGGCAACCCGGCTCCGTCACGCCGACAAAAAGGGATCCCTGCCTCTTCACCTGCACATCACACCCCGGCAGGTAGGCCAGATCGGCAGCGCTCAGTTGGCTGAGTTGCTCCGCCCTCCCCCGAGCACACCCCCGCCACCGCTGCGGCTGCAGAGGACGGTAGTTGCGGATCACGATCCCGTCCCCCACTTGAGTGAGTTCCACCACTGCCTGACGATAGGGCTCCTCCAAATGGCCGCTGTAAGCCTGCTCCACATAAAAGCCGATTCCCCCCAGCACAGCAGTTGGCAAGGGGCGATAGGCCACCCGGATCGAGGCAAAAAAAGGTGGGTTCTCCCAGGCTTGCTCTTGGTTGCTGAAGTCTCCCGCCAGCCAACGTGCCATCTGCAACAGCTCAGGGGAAGAGGTGGACTCCAACCAGTTCGACATAACCACGCATCCAGAAATACCGTAGGGACTTATACCGAAAATCCCAGGCGGTCGATGAAAACCTGCTCAGATTTTCCCCTAACCTCTGCTCTGCCGAGGAGGTTCCACAAATGTTAAATTATGTATCCTTTATGAGAAGGTTTGCGTGGATACTGAAGCGGGCTTGCCTCTTGGCCGAAAGCCACAATCACGGTTTATATTTTTCTTCATGTCGTAAAGCTGTGTAAAGTAACATTTTTTTCTGTAAAAACTAAGGCCCTGAAGGATGGAGAGAAGAGGGCGGGATTGCCCGTCTGGATGAGGATCCAAGACTTTTTGCGGCAAGTAAAGTCCCTTTACATTTTTTGATTCAATCGCTCCCTGTCCTCGCGATAGAAAAAGACTGGAAACAAGGCGAGCCAGATTTTCCTCATCTGTCCAGTTCAGGTTGTCGGCAGTGGAGGATCTTTCTTTAAGAAGCGGGATCCGTTGACATGTGTCGGCAAGCGGCTTCGCCTGCGAGGCCGTTTGACTGGAGGTGGGTCGAGGATTAGCTTGCCCATCTTGTTTCTACGGGCTTTGATCCCGTGGGCAGGTCTGTTGGGACAAGGAGCTGTGCCAACGGTGCCGGTCGGCATCAGGGATCGGGGCATTGCTGCATTCCTGGCTGGCGGGAGCTTCCACTTCCGCGGCAGGGAGTGACGATTCATAACCTCTTTTGCTTTCGCTAGGAGATTTAAAGCCATGAACGATGTATTTGGCAAAGTTGTTGCGCAAGCTGATTCCAAAGGCGCTTTCTTGGGAGAAAACGAGTTTGCGGCTCTGCAGCAGGTGATTGCCGAGGGGAACAAGCGCTTGGACGCCGTGAACCGCCTCACCAGCAACGCTTCTAAAATTGTGACCGATGCCATCCGTCAGTTGTTTGCCGAGGAGCCCAATTTGAACGCTCCCGGCGGCCCTGCTTATCCCAGCCGCAACGTGGCCGCCTGTATGCGGGATATGGATATCATCCTCCGCTACATCACCTATGCGGTGGCAGCCGCTGACCCCAGCGTGCTGGACGAGCGCTGCTTGAACGGCTTGCGGGAAACCTATCAGGCGCTGGGCACCCCTGGCAGCTCTGTGGCCAACGGCATTCAAAAAATGAAAAAAGCTGCGGTGGCGGTGGTGAGCGATCCCAACGGCATCACCCGGGGTGATTGCAGCGCTTTGATCGCCGAAATCGAGTCCTACTTCGATCGCGCCGCTGCTGCCGTGGTCTGATAGGGCCGGAATCTCCATCGCTTTGCCTGGAACAGTCGGATCCTAGGGTGAAGGCCGCCGTGGAGTTCAACTCGGGTTGGCCTGGGATCCCTGAGAAGACAACCTTTTTTGCAGTCATTTTGCAGTTAAGCCGCTTTTGCAGTGTTGGATTTTTGCGTTGAGCTTAAGTAAAGGAGCGTTTTGAATCATGCAAACCCCTATTGTCGATGCCATTGCTACCGCGGATAGCCAGGGGCGCTATCTGAGCAACAGCGAGTTGCAGGCCATCAACGGCCGTTTTCAGCGGGCTGCCGCCAGCATGGAAGCTGCCCGTGTCCTGAGCAGCCGTGCCGAAGAGCTGGTGCGCGGCGCCACCGAGGCCGTCTATGCCAAGTTCCCCTATACCACTCAGCCTGGGGGACAATGCCACACCCAAGCGGGCAAAGACAAGTGCGCCCGCGACGTGCGCCACTACCTGCGCTACATCACCTACTGCTTGGTAGCCGGTGGCACCGGCCCGTTGGACGAGTATCAGTTGGCCGGGATCCGCGAGATCAACGCCGCTTTTGAACTCTCCCCCAGTTGGTTTATCGAAGCGCTACGCTACATCAAAGCCAACCATGGCCTGACGGGGCAAGCGGCCACCGAAGCCAACACCTACATCGACTACGCCATCAACGCGCTCAGCTAGGTTCTGCAGCTTGGGATCCCCCAAAAAGGTGGCCAGCCCGGCGCTTGAGGGGGATAGCGAAGAAAGGTTGTCGAGGGCAACGGTGGCGAGAAAGGGATCCCTTTGGCCGGTTGGGTCTGAGGATCTCTCCCCCAGAGGGAAAAGCGCCGCTGTTGCTCTCGCTTCAACCCCATATTTGTGCTGCTGAGGGTTGTTGAGTTGAGAGGTGAACCCAAGCAGCCTTTTCAAGCTTTTTTCAAAGTTAATCCAGCCAGTTTCATCATGAGGAATTAACATGAGTGGAATCACAGCGGCAAGCCGAATGGGGATCCGGGGCATTACAGAGACGACTCCCTTAGAATTGCGCCCTAATGCCAGCCAGGATCAGCTCAATGCGATCCTGCGGGCCATCTATCGCCAGGTGCTGGGCAACGATCACCTGTTTGGCGCAGACAGGAAGGAGCTGGCCAGTGCGGAATCGCTGCTACGGCGGGGCAGCCTGACGGTGCGGGAGTTTGTGCGCTTAATCGCCAAGTCCGAAGCCTACAAGAGGCGGTTTTTGTACCCTAACTCCCAGACCCGCGCCATCGAGCTCAACTTCAAGCACCTGCTGGGGCGAGCTCCCACCAGCCCTAAGGATATTGCCCGACACCTGGACATCTACCACGCTGGGGGCCACAGCGCGGAGATCGATTCCTACATCGACAGCCCAGAATACCTGGAAGCCTTTGGCGACAACATCGTCCCCTATCCGCGCGGGTTTGAATATCGCAAGGCCCATACCACCCGCGACTTCACCAACCTTTTTGCCCTCTACGGGGGCTACGCCAACAACGACCGTTCCCAGGGGCGCAGGCCGCGCTTGATGGTACCCCTCGCCACCGGCTTTACCCCGGCCATCCGCCGCATCGGGGTGCGGGGGCTGCTGCCCCCCAGCCCCATTACCAAACACTTGGGGCCGCCAACGGGCCAGTCCGATCGCATGTTCTGCATTGAGGTGACGCGGCTGCTTAACCCGCCCTCGGCCCTGGCCACCTCCAGCCGGGTGCGCAAATCCAACCAGCAGATCTTTGTCTCTGCCGATCAGCTCTCGGCGACGATGCAGCGGCTGCTCAAGTCGGGCGCCAAGATCGTCAGCGTCCGCAGCGCTTGAGGCCTCTGCAGGCGCTCTGGCCTGTTGATGCTATGACCACGGCTGTTCCTTCAGATCTCCCTCCGGCCGCCGACCTCACCCCCGCTGGCCAGATCGCCAAGCTGCGCCATGGGGATCCGGGGGAACGTTACTACGCGGCTTGGTGGCTGGGGCGCATGCGCATCCCCGAAGGGATCCCGGCCCTGATCGAAGCCTTGGCCGATGAGACAGATCGCACCACGCAGGGGGGATATCCGCTGCGGCGCAACGCCGCCCGTGCCCTGGGCAAGGTGGCCTCCCCTGCTGGGATCCCGGCTCTGAAAGAGGCTTTACGCTGCTCCGATGGCCAAGTGGTGGCAGCAGCAGCCCAGGCGCTGGTGGAGATCGCCCTAGCCAATAATCTGGATCGGGATCCCAGGCAAGCCGAAGAGCTGGGAGTGGCGTTGCTCGAAGGGCTGCGCTGGGTGGAGCAGGGTCTGCAGACAGAAGCGCCTGCCGCCTTGGAGGCTTTGATCGAGGCGCTTGGACAGTTGCAGGTGGCTGCCGCCCTGGGGCAGATCCGCCCTTACCTAGAGCACCCCTCAATTCGCCTCCAATGCGCGGCAGCGCGGGCCTGTTACCGGCTGACAGGGGATCCCAGTTTTGTCCAACCGCTACTGTCGGTGTTGAGCCACCCCAACATCCATCTGCGGCGGGCTGCCCTGCTGGATCTGGGGGCCAGCGGCTATCTGCCGGCGGCCCAAGCCATGGCAGCGGCAGCGGTGGAGGCCAATATCAAGCTGCTCGCCCTCAAGCAGTTGGTGGAGCTGAACCTCAGACGGGGAAAAGAGGCCGGCACCGACCTGCACCAGGTGCTACGGCTAATCGACGAGCTGCTCTAATTCTCTGGATAGGGAGACGACCTCGACCCAAAGTTGACACCCAACTGCTTATTTTGTTAATTTCGATACAGAATAAAATTGGGTTTTACCCTCTGAGCTGCGCCGAGGAAGCCGAAGCTGTTGTCTAACGGCTCTCAACAAGCTGGCTCAGGGGCGTCGCTTTCTTCCTCAGCTCTTTAAAGATCGCCGCAGTCTATTTGGGGGAGTCTTCCTATGCAACTGACCTACCGGGGCATTGCCCACGACTTTGTCCCTTCTGCCCCCGCAACCTGCCAGCGGCAGGAGGTGCCAACGCGCTACCGGGGCCTGGCGTGGAGCTGGCCAGCCCAATCGGCGGTTGTGTCGCTGCCACAGTTTTCTGCCTTGAGGTATCGAGGCCTTGTCCTCAATCCGGCGGCGAAGGCAGCGAGCAGGGTGCCGGCGGCTATTTCCCCGCGCAAGGACTTTATAACCTTGGTCGAAGAAACCCATCGGCAAAACCTGCTGCGGCGACTACAAGAGCGCATTCGCGCTGCCCAGGCCCGCGGCGACGAGCATCTGTTGCGGCAACTGGAGCAGGAGCGACAACTGCTGGCCTGAGCTCTGCCTTGCCCTCCCTCCAGAGGTCGGGAGAATCCGGGATAATGGTGCTGCCCTATGCCGAAGCGAGGGGGGTAGCGGCTGTGAGCCTGTGGGTGAATCCTGGGAAGATTAGGGCATCCCGACAGTTGCCCATTGCCAAGGCGGCGGTGGGGAGCTAGGGGTATGAAAGAGTCTGCCCCGCGAATCCCATCCGCCGCGTCTTCTCCACCCCGTTCCTTGCTCTCGGTAGCAGGGCTGGTGGCAGGGGCCACGCTGCTCAGCAAGGGCATGGGGTTTATCCGTCAGGCCCTAATCGCGGCAGTCTACGGCTCGGGGACAGAGTACAGCGCCTTTAGCATAGCCTATGTCCTGCCTGGCTTTTTGTTGATCTTGCTGGGCGGGATCAACGGCCCCTTTCACAGCGCCATCGTCAGCGTGCTCAAAAAGCAGCAGCCGGGAAGAGAGGATCCGGCCCGTTGGCTAGAGTCCATTTCTACCTTGGTGGGCTGCCTGCTCTTAGCGGTGACGTTGGGCCTCTGGTGGGGAGCCGACTGGGTGGTGCGCCTGAGCGCACCAGGGGCCAGCCCCGAAGTGCATGCTCTTGCCGCCGAGCAGTTGCGGATCATGGCGCCGCTGGCCTTGCTCTCGGGCTGGATTGGCATTGGCTTTGGGGCGCTGAATGCGGCCGAGCACTACCTCTTGCCCGCCCTTAGCCCGTTGATCTCCAGCTTGTCAGTCATTGGGATCCTGCTCGCGTTGGGATGGACGGGGATCCCGACGTTGCTGGCCTGGGGGGTGCTCATCGGGGCCATCGCCCAGTGGTTGGCGCAGGTGCCGCTGCAGCAGCGGCTGGGGCTGGGGCGGCTGCGGCTGCGCTTTGAGTGGGGATCCCCGCCGGTGCGGGCGGTGGGCCTGCTGCTGTTGCCGGCGGTGATCTCCTCCGGCATGATCCACATCAATGTCTATGTGGATCTCTTTTTTGCCTCCTTCGTGCCCGGGGATCGCACCATCGGCAACTTGGGCTATGCCCAGCTTTTGGTGCAAACCCCCCTGGGGATCCTCTCCAACATGGTGCTGGTGCCCCTGATGCCTCTCTACGCCCAGCTGGCGGGGGATGGATCCCGCTGGCCGGAGCTGCGCCAGCGTATCCGCCAAGGGCTGATGGTGACGGCCATCCTCACCCTGCCCCTGGCGATGGTGCTGGTGGCCCTGGCCGAACCTATCGTTCAAGTAGCCTACCAGCGCGGTCGCTTTACGCCGGAGGTGACCCAGGAGGTGGCGGCCCTGCTGATGGCTTATGGGCTGGGGATGACCTGTTACCTGCTGCGGGATGTGCTGGTGCGTATCTTCTACGCCCTGGAGGATGGGGCTACGCCCCTGCACATCAGCGGCCTGGCCATCGGCCTCAACGCCCTGCTGGACTTCCTGTTTTTGCCAACCTTTGGAGCACCGGGCATTGCCTTGGCCACGGCAGGCGTTAACCTGATGGCTCTGATTGGGCTGGGGATCCGCCTCCACCAGCGCTTGCCGGAGATCCCCTGGCAGGAGATGGGGCAGGCCCTGCTGCCGTTGCTGGGGATCACCGCCTTGGCCGGGGGCCTCAGCCATTGGCTGTGGACGCAACTGCGCTCCCACGAGATTCTCGGCTCTTCTCTAATCACCGCCGCCCTCTGGGCCGGTCTGGCCGCCGGCATCGGTCTCAGCTTGTTTGCGGCAGGGGCCCTGTATCTGCGGATCCCGGAAGTGAACTGGCTGGCAGCCCAGATCCAGACGCGCCTGAGCAAGATTGCCAGCCAGCGATCTCCATCCAGATCCTAGGCAGGCCCGACTAGCTGATGGCTTCGAGGTAGTCTCGCACTCGGTTGCGCCGCTTCGGCTGCCGCAGCTTTTGCAGGGCTTTGGCCTCGATTTGCCGTACCCGCTCCCGCGACAGATCCAAGGCGCGGCCAATTTCCGCCAGCGAGTAGGTGCGCCCATCCCCCAACCCAAAGCGCATGCGGATCACATCCCGCTCGCGGCTGGTGAGATCTGCCAGCAACTGCTGTAGATCGCGATGCAGGGCCTCCCGCATCATCGTCTCTTCGGGGGAGATGTCGTCGGTTTCCAGCAGATCCCCCAGCTCAGTGTCCTTGTCTTTGCCCACCTTGGTTTCCAGAGAAACCGAGCGCGGCACCCGCACCAGCAGCTCCCTGACCTGGGGCACCGTCATCTCCAGCTCGGAAGCAATATCCTCAATGGTGGGGGTACGGCCTTTCTCCTGGGAAAGCTTGCGCTGGGCTTTTTTGATCTTGTTCAGCTTCTCGGTGATGTGAACGGGCAAGCGGATAGTGCGGCTCTGGGTGGCGATGGCGCGGGTGATGCCCTGCCGGATCCACCAGTAGGCGTAGGTGCTGAAGCGATAGCCCTTCTTGGGATCGAACTTCTCCACCGCTCGCTCCAGGCCCAGCGTGCCCTCTTGGATCAAGTCCAGCAGCTCCAGGCCGCGATTTTGATATTTTTTCGCCACCGACACCACCAGGCGCAGGTTAGCTTTGATCATGTGCTCTTTGGCGCGCTTGCCAATTCGCTGGATCTGCTGTAGCTTCTCGGGGGTGAGGTTGGCCCATTCGGGGTACTGGTTGGCCCTAGCTGCCCACTCGGCCAGAGTTGGCTCCCGTCCCAACTCTTTCTGCAGGCGCAGGCGCACATCCAAAAGCTTCATGTAGTCTTGGACTCTTTGGGCCAGAGCCACCTCCTCATCGCGACCCAGGAGGGGAACACGACCGATCTCCTGCAAATAAAGGCGCACCAGATCGGTGGAGCGGCGAGCTGGCTCCTCTTCTGCAAACTCGCTCTCGGCCAGATCTACCTCTGCTTCCTCAGCGGGATCGAGGAGATCGCCATCCAACAAAATGTCGTTGAGCTCAGGTTCGTAGTTAGACATGTAAGGTATTGCTGAAACAGCGACAGAGGCAGGCAAACCAAAAGGGCAGGACTGGGAGGAAATCTCTAAGGCTGGTGTCTCCCTGGAGCGGTTGCTTTGCGCCGTCATCGCTCGAGTGGGGCAGGCACCCTCCTCCTCAACCCTCGCTGCAGAGCTCTGCCCTCTTAAAGGAGGCTACCCTGGAAAGGGAGAGAGACAAGAGTCAGTAAAGCAGAAGCCTCTTATCATAACTTAATTATTATTATAGTTGCACTTCCCAGCCGAGAGGCACGAGATCCGGCGTAGCCTCCCCTCCTCTTGAACTGCCACTGAGGTTGCTGAAAAGCGCACTGCCCTCCGAGGGGTTTTTTGCCCATGCGAGCTACAAAGCGATAGAGGTGGCAACTCGGTTTTTCTTTGGAGGAGGGGGCGGCCAGCTCCTCTGAGAAGTCTAAACTGGTCAGCAGGCGTGTAAACTAGCATTCCATGAACTGCTTTCTTGCCAAGTCTCCTTCTTTCTGGTCAGGAGAGAAAGCCCCGATCGCAGTTGCGCTGCCCATCAACTTTGGCTCTCTATCCGAGGCACGTGCGGCAGTAGCCGCCTCTTCTTCCTTGCAAGGGGAGACAATTTCAACGCTACTGCTTACGGTCTTGCTGGCCATCGGCCTGTTCTTTTTTCTGCGAGCCTCTGGCAAAGACCGCGTCGAAGCTCGTCTCTATTTTAGCAGTCGCAACCTGGAAGAAATGGGATCCCTTCTCCGAAAGCACCTGGAGGGGCGCGCCTATCGCTTGCAATCTGCTGACCCGGAGGGGATCGCCACCTTTGTGGGTCAGGCGCGGGCCAGTGTGGGGTTGGCTGTTTTTTTGACGGGGCTGGCGGGGGCAGGGCTGGCCTGTTTGGCCCTGGTGCTGCAGATGCTGCAGCCGGCTTGGGGAGCCTGGCCTTGGACGCTGCTGCTGGCCTCTCCTTGGGCGGGCTGGTACTACTGGCGGCGCAGCCACCGCCCGCAGCAGATCCGCCTGAAGCTGCAAGAGGCCGCTCCGCCCCCCGGATCCCACCTCTGGGTGGAGGGGCAGCGGGAGGAGCTGGAGGTGCTGGCCGCCACCTTGGGGCTGGAAGAACGGGATCCGGAGCGAGGATAGACCTAGAGCTCCTCGGGGTAGAGGGAGGTCGGGATCAGGGATAGTTGATCCCCAGCCTTGGCATCGCAGTCGGGTATCCCGCGGGAATTGGATTCTTGCTTGAACCGTTTCTTGGGGTTGTTTGAAGAAGGGCGGCTTTTCCCCTGGCTGCGCAGGCCGAGGCCGATGCGGCTGTGTTGTTCCACCAGGGCCAGCACCTGTTTGGCCCGCTCGATCACCGGCTGGGGCAGGCCGGCCATGCGCCCCACCTCGATGCCGTAGGAGCGGTCGGCTCCGCCAGGTTGCACCTGGTGCAAAAAGATGATGCGATCCCGGAGCTCTTTGACCACCACCTGGAAGTTGGCCACGTTGGGCAGCAGGGTTTCCAGTTGGTTGAGCTCGTGGTAGTGGGTGGCAAAGATCGTGCGGGCGCGCACCTGGGTGGCCAGGTACTCGGCTACGGCCCAGGCGATAGAAAGGCCGTCGAAGGTGGCGGTGCCGCGGCCAATCTCGTCCAAAAGCACCAGGGAGCGCTCGCCGGCGTGGTTGAGGATGTTGGCCGTCTCGTTCATCTCCACCATGAAGGTGGACTGTCCCGTGGCCAGGTCATCGACGGCGCCGATGCGGGTAAACACGCGGTCGCACAGGCCCAGCTCCGCCCGCCGCGCCGGGACAAAGCTGCCCATCTGGGCCAGGATCTGGATCAGCCCAATCTGCCGCAAGTAGGTGGACTTGCCGGACATGTTGGGGCCGGTGAGGACGATGAGATCCGGGCCGTGGGGGGATCCCAGGCGCACCGAGTTGGGGACAAATAGGCCCTGGGGCAACGATTTCTCCACCACGGGGTGGCGCCCCTCTTCGATGATCAGGCGGCGATCGGCGGTGATCACGGGACGGGTGTAGCCCTGCTGCACGGCCACCTCGGCCAGGCCAAAGAGAGCATCGACAGCAGCCAGGGTCTGGGCCACCTGGCGGATGGCGGCAGCTTGGGATCCCGCCTCCTGGCGCAGTTGTACAAACAGCTCGTACTCCCGCTGGTTGATCTCGGTTTGGGCGGTGAGGATGCGGGCCTCTTTTTCTTTGAGCTCAGGGGTGATGAAGCGCTCTTCGTTGGTTAGCGTCTGCTTGCGGATGTACTCCTTGGGCACCTGCTGGGCCTTGGCGCGGCTGATGCTGAGGTAATAGCCAAAGGCCTTGTTGAAGCCCACTTTGAGGGTGGGGATGCCGGTGCGCTCGCGCTCGGTTTTCTCCAACTGGGCAATCCAGTGGCGGTCTTGCTCCACCTGCTGCCGCAGCCTGTCCAGCTCGGCATCTACCCCAGGCCGGATCAACCCCCCTTCGGTGAGCACAGGGGGCGGCGAGGGCAGGAGGGTGTGCTCGATGCGGTGGCCCAGGTCAACCAGAGCGGGATCCACCTGTTGTAGGCTCTGCAGGAGGGGGGTTTGGGCTTCGGCCACCAGCTCGGCCAACTGGGGCAGTTTGCCCAAAGAGGATCCCAGGGCCACCAGCTCGCGCGGGTTGGCGGTGCCGGAGGCGACGCGGTTGGCCAGCCGCTCCAGGTCGTAGAGAGAGTCCAGCAGGGATCCCAGGCGGGTGCGCAGGGAGGGGCTTTCCAAGAGCTCCTGGATGGTGTCTTGGCGGAGGCGGATTTGCTCTGGATCTCGCAAAGGCTGCAACAGCCAGCGGCGTAGGGTGCGTCCCCCCATGGCGGTGCGGCTGCGATCCAGCACCCAGAGCAGGGATCCGACAAAGGCCCCCTCGCGGATGGTCTGGGTCAGCTCCAGGTTGCGACGGGTTTGGGTGTCCAATATCAGGTAGTCGGTGAGCTGGTAGGTGCGAGGCGGGCGCAGGAGCGGATGGCCCCCCTGAGGGGAAGGCTGCACCAGGTTTTTTTGAGTTTCTTCCAGGTAGTGGAGCAATCCTCCCGCCGCCCGAATGGCCAGGGGCAGCCCCTCGCAGCCCAAGCCCTCCAAGGAGCGCAGGCCGTAGGTCTGCAGCAGGTTTTCCCGCGCCGTGGCCAGCTCAAAGGGTTCGGCTGGCCGCAGGGTATAGGTGTACTGGCCGGGCAGGCCCAGGGGGGCTTGGGGATCCCCGGGCCGCATCAGGCCCAGGCCCAGCCCCTCTTCGGTGGGCAGCAGGATCTCCGCCGGCTGCAGCCGCGCCAGCTCCTGTTCTAGCTGCTCTTGCCCCTCGCCCTGGCAGACCCAGAACTCGCCGGTGGAAATGTCGGCATAGGCCAGGCCCCAGACCGTTTGCTTGGAGCCTCTCAGGCGGACAATGGCCGCCAGGTAGTTATTTTGCCGCGCCTGCAGCAGCTCCTCTTCGATGACGGTGCCGGGTGTGATCACCCGCGTCACTTCCCGCCGCACCAGGCCTTTGGCTTGATCCGCCGGCTCCATCTGGTCGCAGACGGCCAGGGCGTAGCCTTTGGCCACCAACTGGGCGGCATAGCGGTCGAAGGCGTGGTAAGGGATCCCGCACATGGGCACCCGGCCAATGGCCCCTGCCTCTCGCCCGGTGAGCACCAGCTCCAGCTCCCGCGACACCAGTTGCGCGTCCTGGAAAAACATCTCGTAGAAATCCCCCAGGCGGTAGAGCAGAATGGCGTGCGGGTATTGCCGCTTCAGCTCCACGTAGTGCTGCATCATGGGGGTGAGCAGGGCGGGATCCACCTGCAGGGCATCCCAAGTGGTCTCAGCAGAAGAAGCCATGGCACCAATGCTTGCAAGAGGGGGCCAAATTCAGGGTCCATCCAACCCAAGCTAACCGGCTTGGGCCATTCTATTTGATTTGAGATCTTCCCCCCTCTCCCTCCGGAAGAGAGGAGATTACCAAGCGGCGCCATAAAGCCCCGCCCTTTAGGTCAGGGATATAAGGCGCAGATTGTTTTATCTGATAAGACCCAGAATAAAATAGATTCATGTTAGTCAGGGAAGCCAAACTCCTCAACGGGACGCCAAAGCAGTATCAAGCTTTGGACGAAGCCATCCGCACCGCACAGTTTGTGCGCAACAAATGCCTGCGCCATTGGATGGACAATCGGGGGGTAGGGAAGAAGCATCTGTATGCTTTCTGCAAAGACTTGGCGAAGGAGTTCCCATTTGCGAATAAGCTCAACTCTGCTGCTCGGCAGGCGAGTGCGGAGCGAGCATGGCTATCGATTTCCAACTTCTACAGACGGTGCAAGCAGGGCGAAAAGAAGAAAGGCTATCCCCAGTTCAAGAAGCATTGCCGGTCTGTGGAATACAAGCAATCGGGCTGGAAGTTATCTGATGATGGCCTGTCTATCACCTTCACGGACGGGTTTGGAGCAGGGACCTTTGCGCTGTACTGCAATGGAGAAGCAAGACAGGATATCCTGAGCTCCAAAATCAACCGTGTGCGGGTGATCCGAAGAGCAGATGGGTACTATGCCCAGTTCTGTCTGGATGTAGACCGCAAGGAGCAAGGACAATACACAGGCAATGTTATCGGTATTGATCTTGGGCTCAAGCATTTCTACACCGACCAGAACGGCAATACCGTGAATTGCCCGAAGTTTTTGCGCCGCAGCGAGAAGCGGCTAAAAAGGCATCAACGCAAGTTGAGCAGGATGTTCGCAAAAGGGAGAAAACCGCAATCAAACAACTACCACAAACAGAAGAACCGAGTAGGTAGGATTGACCTCAAAGTCCAGCGCCAGCGTAGAGACTGGGCGATTAAGCTAGCCCGGTGCGTAGTGATGTCTAACGACATCGTGGTGTATGAGGACTTGCCGGTGAAGAACTTGGTCAAAAATCGTCATCTTGCCAAATCGATCCAAGATGCTAGCTGGTCGCTATTCACTCACTGGCTAGACTACTACGGCAAGGTGTGGGGCAAGGCAATCGTAGCAGTGCCGCCTCAATACACCACGCAGGATTGTAGTGGTTGTGGGCATAGAGTGGTTAAGACTCTGTCTACGCGAACTCATATTTGCCCCAAGTGTCTGCTTGTGCTGGATAGGGATCAGAATGCAGCTCTGAATATCCTGAAGAAGGGGCTAAGCCTTTTGGGGCTCAGCATCTTTAAGTTAAGCGTCTTAGGGTTGAAATGGCAAAACGGTACCTTAGGGCATAAGGGAACCGCTGCCCCCCGCCCCCCTGTGTCCCCCCGTATACGGGGGGATGTAGGGGGGCCTGGGGGTCGGGAACGCTTGGGGAGAGATGCACCGCTGCTGTAGAGGGGCAACCCGATACGGTAAGTGCGCCCGTAGAACCAAGAACAAGAATCCCCTGCCTTTAGGTAGGGGAGTATGTCAAGGACTTCCCATTCCACGGCTGCTGGGAATGACCCTACCCGGGGCAGTCGGATCCCTGGCAGGTTAGGCCTGAGTAGGTTGGGTGTTGCCCGATCTCACGCCAAAGGGTTGGCACTCAAGGGGGGGACGCGGGCAGAAGCTTATTAGAACTGACTTGCAATAACCCAGAAAGCCTGTTATTCTGGCAGCTACGTCTTTATTGAATCTAAGTCTCAACAAGCTGGAAAGCTTGGCGGGGTTGGGCTCGCTGCTCTGGCGAGCCGGTCGGAGCTGTCTTGCGGATCTCCCCCTCTCAAAAGTCCTGAGGTTTGCGATGTTGGCCAATCAAGGGCGTCTGTCATCAGGAGTTGACTCGGAGACACGCTGGGGGCAGGCCAGGCGGATCCTCTCGCCGGTCGGCTTGGCGGTTCTGCTACTGAGTGTCATCCTCTTGCTGCTTTGGATCTCGATTGCCTTGGGATCCGTTCCCATGACTTTTGCGGAGCTGTGGCAGGCCCTGTGGGGGCAAGGGGATCCAGTCCGGCAGACCATTGTCTGGCAGTTGCGGCTGCCGCGGGCACTTTTGGCCCAGTTGCTGGGGGCGGCCTTGGGGATGGCGGGGGCCCTGCTGCAGGGGATGTTGGGCAATGGGCTGGCGGATCCCTACCTGCTGGGCATCTCGGCGGGGGCGGGCCTGGCGGCGGTGGGGCTGCTCACCTGGGGGGAGTGGACGGCTTGGGTGCCCTTGGCGGCTTGGGTGGGCGGGGTGCTGACCACGGTGTTGGTGTATGGCCTGGCGCGCACCCGCTCCGGGCTGGCGGTGGAGCGGCTGATCTTGGCGGGGGTGGCCGTCAGCGCGCTCTTTGGGGCCATTAGCTCCACCTTATTGTTGATGGCCGATGAGCGGGTGCAGGTGGCCCTGACGTGGTTGATCGGCAGCCTGAGCGGGCGGGGCTGGCCGGAGGTGCGGGTGGCCGGGGTGTACATCCTGGTCGGGCTGGGGCTGGGCTGGGCGCAGGCGCGGGCTTTGAACCTGCTGGGCCTGGGAGAAGAGATGGCGGTGAGCTTGGGGATCCCTCTGGCGCGGACGCGGGTGGTGATTGGTCTGGTGGCGGCTTGGCTGGCGGCAACCGCCGTCAGTGTGGGGGGGTTGATCGGCTTTGTGGGGTTGGTGGTGCCCCACATGGTGCGGCAGGGGGTGGGATCCGATTACCGCTGGCTGTTGCCCCTTTCTGCCTTGGCAGGGGCGACCCTGCTGAGCGGTGCCGATATCCTGAGCCGTTTGGGCCCGATAGAGCTGCCGGTGGGGATTGTCACCGCTGTGATGGGGGCTCCCTTTTTCGGCTGGCTGCTGTGGCAGCAGGGGGCAGGGCGATGAGAGAGCCCATCCTGCAGGTCGAGGATTTGAGCGGGGGCTACGGATCCCGGACGGTGGTGCGACAAGTGAGCTTCAGCGTGCAAAAGGGGGAATGGCTGAGCATTGTCGGCCCCAATGGTTCGGGCAAATCGACGGTGCTGCGGCTGTTGAGTCGGGTTCTGATTCCCCAAGCTGGGCGCGTGTACCTGGACGGTCGGGATCTGCACACTCAACTCACTCCCCAGCAGGTGGCCCGGCAGTTGGCTCTTTTGCCCCAGCAGCCGAGGATCCCGGCAGGGCTGACGGTGCGGCAATTGGTGAGTCTGGGGCGTTCTCCCCACCAGCCCTGGTGGGCGTGGCAGTTGACGCCGGCGGATCGGCAGCGGGTGGAGTGGGCTCTGGAGCAAGCAGGACTGGGATCCCTGGCGCTGCGGCGGGTGGAAACCCTTTCGGGGGGCGAGCGGCAGCGGGCTTTCCTGGCGCTGGCCCTGGTGCAGGAGCCGCAGGTGCTGCTGTTGGACGAGCCCACCACGTTTTTGGATCTGCGCCACCAACTGGAGCTGCTGGAGCTGTTGCGACGGCTGCAGCAGGAGCAAGGGCTGACGGTGATTACCGTGCTGCACGACCTGAACCTGGCCATTCGCTACAGCCGGCGGGTGGCCCTGCTGGGATCCGGCCAGTTGCAGGCCCTGGGATCCCCGCAGGCGGTCTTGACCCCCAGCAGGGTGCAGGAGGTGTTTGGCCTGGAGGTGGAGTGGATGCCAACGCCGGTGGGGCCGCAGCTTTGCCCCCTGCGCAGCGCAGACCCAGCAAGGCCCCTCTGGCTGGGAGGAAAGGGTGTTGAGGCGAAGGTTTGACTTGGTTTTTTGTGGGTTTTTGGGAGAGTGAAACGTTATGCGAGTAACCGGTTGGGGCTGGAAGGCGGTGAGCTTGGGGCTGGGCCTGGGGCTGAGTTGGGGATCCCTGGCCCAGGCGCAACCCGCGGCTCGGATCCCTGAGACTCCTTTGCTGGCCCAGGCCACCCCTCGGGGAGCCACCACCATCCAGGAGCAGATTCGCGAGCTAGAAGCCCAGATCGAAGCTGCCCGCCGGCGGGGGGATCAGGCGGAGGTGGAGCGGCTGCAAGCGGATCTGCAAGTGCTGCGGCAGGGCACCCCCGTCTTCAACCTGCAGCAGGTTACGGTCACCGGCACCCGCACCGAGCGCACCCTGGCCGACTCCCCGGCCACCATCACCGTCATCGACCGGGAGCGCCTGCGGCAGGAGCTTATCCAGAACATCCAGGATCTGGTGCGCTACGAGCCGGGGGTGAGCGTGCGGCGAAATGTCCGCTATGGCCTGCAGGACTTCAACATCCGCGGCCTCGACGCCAACCGGGTGCTGATCCAGGTGGACGGGATCCGGCAGCCGGAGCGGTTTTCCTTCGGCCCCTTCAACATCGGGCGGGACACCTTTGAGCTGGAGACCCTGAAGACGGTGGAGATCATCCGCGGCCCCGCTTCCACCCTCTACGGCAGCGACGCGCTGGGGGGTGTGGTGACCTATACCACCCTGGATCCAGCCGATCTGCTGGGGGAACGGGACAGCCATGTGGGCCTCTCCAGCCAGTACGACAGCAAAAACCAAGGGTACGTCAACACCCTCAGCTTGGCGGGTCGGCAGGATAACTTAGAGGCCCTGCTCATCTACACTCGCCGCGACGCCAGAGAGCCGGATATCCAGGCGGATCCCAGTTTCAAGGATCGGCAGACGGTGGAGGGAGACAATGTTCTGGCCAAGCTGGTCTATCGCTTCAGTCCCTTTGACAGCCTCACCCTGACGGCGGAATACTTCCACAACCGCACCACCACCACCTTTTCGCCCCGCAACCTGGATCCCGGCATCAGCTTATTTAGGGAAACCATCGACACCGAGCGCAGCCGCCTCAGCTTGGAATATCGCTACGCCAACCCCGATACCCCCGCTTTTGAGCTGGCCACCGTCCAGATCTACTACCAGCCGGCCCGCACCCAGGAGCCCAGCGTGGAAGAACGCACCCTCACGGTACAAGGTCGGCCCGTGCCCGTGCGCCGGGATACCTTCAACGAGCTGGTCAGCAACATTCTGGGAGCCAGCGTGCAGGCCCAGAGCCGCTTTCAAACCGGGGACATCTCCCACCGCTTGGTGTATGGAATGGAGATCTCCACCACCCGCAACGAACGTCCCCGCAACCGCTTCCAAACCAACCTGCTGACCGGAGCGGTAACCCAAAACATCCCCCCGGACACTTTTCCCACCAAAGATTTTCCCGACTCCGATACCGTGCGCTTTGGGCTGTATTTGCAAGATGAGATCGACTTTGGGGGCGGCAACTTTACCCTCATCCCCGGCATCCGCTACGACACCTACAACCTCACCCCCAGTCCCGATGAAGCTTTCCTCAAAAGTGGGTCAGAAGCGGCCAGCCTCTTTGCCGATGCCGTTTCCCCCAAGCTGGGCCTGGTGTGGAGGATAAACCCCAACCTTACCTTTACGGCCCAGTACAACACCGGCTTTCGGGCCCCCCAATACAACGAGATCAACAGCGGCTTCACCAACTTGGTCAGCCCCTTCTTTCGCTATCGCACCCTCTCCAACCCCGACTTGCGCCCGGAAACCAGCCAGGGTTTTGAAGTGGGTTTGCGAGGGATCTACCCCCAGGCCAGCTTTAGCTTGGCCGCCTACTACAACACCTACAACGACTTTATCGAGGCTTTCCGGGAGGTGGGATCCGAGCCTTCACCCCCCGGCCCGCCAGGGAGCCCGCCGCCCCCGCCGGTCATCCTCTTCCAGAGCCAAAACGTCAGCCGCGCCCGCATCTACGGCGTGGAAGCGACAGGGCAATATTTCTTCAGCCCCGACCTAACCGGCTGGAGCCTAAACGGCAGCTTTGCCTGGGCGGTGGGGGACAATCTTACAGAAAACAAGCCCCTGCTTTCGATTGAGCCGCTGACGGCGGTGCTGGGGCTGCACTACGACGATCCCAGCCAGGTGTGGGGGGCGAGGCTGGTGGCCACGCTGGTGGCGGATCCGCGGGATCCGCAGCGGGAGGTGGTGCAAACTAACCCCAACGCTCCCCCGCAGATTCCCTTTGTGCCCAGCGGCTATACGGTGGTGGATCTGCTGGGCTACTACAACCTGGACGACAACTGGCAGCTCAATTTCGGGGTGTTCAACCTCTTCGACGAGAAGTATTTTCTCTACTCCGAGACCCGCACCCTCTTTGTCGGCCCTGAGGTGGAGCGGCGGGCCCAGCCGGGGCGCCATGTGGCCCTCAGCTTCTCCAGCCGCTTCTAGGACTCCCCGCCAGCCGTGCCCATCGAGATAGCCCCGAGCCATGCTCGCCGAACCCCCCACTCACACCAACCGGGGATCCGCTTCTTCGGGGAGGGGATCCCACCCTCGGCTTTTGTGGCGCCTGCAGATGGGGTATTGGCAGCAGGCAGGCATGGCCTACGGGGTGGGTCTGGCCTGGCTGGAGCTGGGGCTGTGGGCAATGGGGCGGCGCCAAAGATCTGGAGGACTGCGTTGGATCGGCTGGGGGGAGAAGCTACTTAGGGAGGCGCTGCTGGCGGGCTATTGCTCCCTTGCCCTCTCAGTTGCCTGCGCCTCGCTGGAGGATCTCCCTGAGTTGCCTGGGCAAAGTCGGGAGCCCCGCCCGCTGCGCTGGGAGACTTTGCTCTCGCTGCTTCTGCATCTGCTGGGGCTGCTGGGATGGGTTGGGTGGGGATTTCGACCTCTGCTGGAGCCCGAAGTGCGGATCCCGGTCACGCTGTGGCTGGAGGATCCGCTGCCGCCGCAGCTTGCGGCAGAGGCAGATTCGGCCTTGCCCAAGCCGGCAGGGGAGCCGAGCGACCCGGCCCCGGAATCACCTCCCGCGGATAACCCACCCCCACCGGCTCCTGCGCCTCAGGAGAGAGTAGAGACCACGGCCGTTCCCAAGTCTGAGCTGGCTTTGCAAACGCCGCCCCCCACCCCTACGCCTGTTCCCACAGCAAAGCCGGAGCCGACCCCTCCACCCACGCCGATGGCCGCACCAACCCCTCCTCCGCCCTCCCCAACACCGACGGTCACCCCCTCACCACAGCAGCCCCCTCCAACTCCGGTGGCTACCCCCACGGCTGCACCTGTGGCCGACAGGCCGCCCCCCGTGGCTGCTACGAGCGCTCCCATTCCCCGCTTCACCCCCCTCATCCAAGGGATCCGTTCGGGTGGCGGGGGCACTGCTTCCCCCGGCGGGAGCGAGGGATCTGGATCCAGCGCTCCTGGGACGGGTGGCCTCGGTGGATCCCAAGCGCAGGGTTCTGCGCCGACAGCGGCAGAAGGGGCCGGGGAGGCATCCTCCCCCACCTCCTCGCCCGCAGCAGTGGCTGCCAGGCCGGACATCCTGGCCCGCCCCATCCCGGGGCGCAACCCGCCGCCGCAGTACCCTCCCCAAGCCCGCCGCCTCAACCAGCAGGGGCAAGTGCTGTTGCGGGTCAAGGTGGATGCCCAAGGGCAGGTGCAGCAGGTGGAAATTGTCTCTTCCAGCGGCTTCCCGGCCCTGGACAGGGCCGCACAAGAGGCGGTGCAACGCTGGCAATTTAGCCCCGCCTTGAGGAACAACACCCCGATTGAGTCGTGGGTAACGGTGCCGATTCAGTTCACCCTCAATTGACTGTTTTGGAACTGTTTTGGAGATCGTCCATGCCGTCTTGTCTTTCTCGCCGTCAACTCCTTGTCTTGGGCCTGGCCAGCCTGGGGGTTTGGGGAATGGGTCGCTTGGCCCGCGCCCAAAGCCAGATCCCGCCAGCTCCGGTTCGGCGAGTGGCCAGCCTCACCACCTTGACAGCCGATATTCTCTATCGCCTGGCTCCGGACAAGCTGGTGGGGATCCCGTCCGGGCGCTTGTTGGAGGCGGATCCCCGCTTTCAGGGCATAACTCGGCTGGGGCTGGGCAACCAACCTAACCTGGAGCAAATCGTGGCCCTGCAACCGGACTGGGTGGTGGGGGCCAGTGGCTTTCACACGGCTTTGGCAGAACGATTGCAGGCATTGGGGATCCCCACCTATCTCACGCAGGTGGACAGTTGGGCTGCCCTGGAAGCAACCATCGCCACTCTGGCTGCTGCCTTGGGGGCGGATCCGGATCCCTTGCTGCGGGAGTACGGATCGCTTTTGCCCCAGGAGCTGCCCCCAGTTCGCCCCAAAACCCTGCTTTTGGTGGGCACCCAGCCGATTCTCTCTCCCAACCGGCAAAGCTGGGCCGGGGATCTGCTGGAGCGCTTTGGCGCCGATAACCTGACGGCTGCCCTGCAAAGCCAAGGGCAATTTCGCGGCTATGTCACCCTTGCGGCAGAGCGCATCCTGGAAGCCAACCCCGAGGTTTTGTTGGTGGTCAACCCGGAGGCGGCGGATCCCTTGGCCTTTTTCCGTTCCCGCCCCTTTTGGAATCAACTGCAAGCTGTTCAAACCCAGAGGGTCTATGGATTTGACTACTACGGCTTGGTCAACCCCGGCACCCTGGAGAAGATTAGAGCGGCCTGCGAGCAGTTGGCCCGGATTTTTTCGGAGGGCTGACCCAAGGGAACGCGGGAGATAGCCTTCCTGTTTGAAATATCTTGAAATATCTTTCTAGTCCAAGCTGTAGCGGGTGAGGCGCTGCACCTGGTCGGGGGTGAGGCCCAGCTCTTGGGCAATCTGGGCGGCCACCCGATCCGGATCGATCCGGATCCAGCTCCGGAAATTCAAATTCCAGCTTGCGCAGGTGGGGATTGGTGGTAGTCACCTCCACCTTGGTGTAGCCACGGGAGCGGCGGATCTCCGCCTGAATGGAAAGAATATCCAGAGCCAAGGTGGCTTGTTGCTGGCTGCGAATCGCCAAAGGTTGCTCTAGCCGGCGAGGACGGCTCAGCGCTTGGCCCGTCACCCACTCTCCCCCCGCCACAAAAAGAAGCCCTGCCAAGGGCAGCACCAGCCAAAAATCAAACCCCAGATCTTGCCACCGATGGATTTTGGGCCACCCCACCGTTGTTCTCTCCCTTGCAGAGGGCTATTTCCGTGATCCATCCTAGCCTGGGCAGTGGGAACTGGCCGTCTTGGTCAACGGCGCACAGGACGATGCGAATTTTGCTGGTGGAGGACGACCCGGAACAGTTGGAGCCTTTACAGGCTGCCCTGTCCAAGTGCGGCCACGTGGTTGACTGTGCCAAGGAAGGGGAGATGGCTGCCTGGCTGATGGAGGAGAAAGCCTATGATCTCCTGATTTTGGATTGGATGCTGCCGGGGCCAAGCGGGATCCAGCTCTGTCGGCAATACCGCCAATCGGGGGGATGTGCGCCGGTGCTGATGTTAACTGCCAAAGACGCAACATCGGATGTGGTGCAGGGGTTGGATGCGGGGGCAGACGACTACCTGGTCAAGCCGGTGGATCTGGTGGAGCTGCTGGCACGGGTGCGGGCTCTGGGACGCCGTTCCCCCCAATGGCAAGGCGACAGCCTCAGCCTCGGATCCCTGCAGTTGCACCTGGCCAGCCTGACCCTGGAGCGGCAGGGGCGGCAAGTGCAGCTTTCGGGCAAAGAGTTTCAGTTGATGGAGTACCTGATGCGCCACCCCCACCAGGTGCTCAGTGGGGGCCAGATCGAGCAGGCGGTGTGGGAATGGGGCTGCGAGCCGGAGAGCAATGCCGTGGCTGCGTTGGTGCGGCGGTTGCGGCTACGGTTAAAAGAGGTGGAGGCCCAAGATTGGCTGGAATCGGTGTATGGCCAGGGGTACCGGCTGCGCATAGCCTCTCCAGAAGAGAACCCATGAAAGCAGTTTCTAGGGGGTGGCGATGGAGGTGAAAAGAGCTGAACACAAGCATTCTCTCCCATGGCTGGGCTGGAACTGGGTTTCCCTGGCACACCCCCTTCAGCCGCACCTGGGGCAGAAGGCTGCGACAAGAGGGACGGGATCCCTGGTGTTTCACCACAGCCGCCGTCGCTTGGCCCGCAGCTTTGCCGGCGTGATGGGCGGGATCCTGGTGGTGTTTGCTGCTTTCTTCTACCGCCTGCAAGCGGAGAACCAATTGCAGGCTTTTGACGAGGAACTGCAGGTTCAGGCCCGAATCATGGCGGCGGCCATCAAGTACGAGCTGCGCCAGGGGCAGTGGCGGCTGGTCTTGAACGAGGTGCCTTTTCTGGGCGGCAAAACCCAGCCCCTTGAGCATCACCTGGCCTATGTGCGCTGGTTCGATGCCGCCAATCCCGGTGGGGCAGAGCCGCTGGGATCCCTGCGCCAATACACGGGATCCCCTCCCCCTCTGAAGTGGTTTGCCTTAGATAGCCCTCCCCACCACCTGTCTTTGGGGTTTGAGACGGTAGCGGCGGAAGAGGGCAGGCTGCTGCGCCAGCTCACCCTACCGGTGCAACAGGGGGATCAGATCCTGGGCTACTTGCAACTGGCGGTGCCGCTGGAGCCGCTGCAACTGAGCTTGGGCCGTCTGCGCTGGGGGTTGGGGATCGGGATCCCGCTGACGCTGGGGTTGATCGGCGGAGCAGGCTGGGTTTTTGGGGGGGTGGCCATGCAGCCGATTCGCCGCTCCTACGAGCAGTTGCAGCGCTTTACCGCCGATGCTTCCCACGAGTTGCGCGCCCCCCTGGCCGCCCTGATGAGCAATGCCCAGATGGCTCTGCTTGCCCCGGAAGAAGCGCAGCCCCGCCTAGAAAAGGTGGTGAGCAGCGCCCGCCGCCTCAGTGAGTTAATCGATACGCTGCTGCAGTTGGCCCGCCAGCAGGGATCCCTGCCTTTGGAGGATCTGCCCCTGGTGGACTTGCGGAAGCTGGTGCAGGAGCTGGGCGAACAATACCGGCCCCAAGCGGAGTCCCTGGGGCTGCGCTGGCAATGCGACCTGCCGGGGCCTGCCGGGAAATGGCTGGTGCGGGGGGAGGCGGCCCTGCTGCGGCAGGCGGTGGAAAACCTGCTGCGCAATGCCCTGCAGTACACCCCCGCCGGCGGCACGGTGCAGGTGAGCCTGGAAAGCCGGCCTCCCTGGGTTAGCATCCATGGGTTAGCATCCACGTGAAGGATACAGGCATCGGCATCCCTCCTGAGCACCTGCCCCACCTGTGCGAGCGGTTTTACCGGGTGGACACGGCCCGCGCCCGCCATACGGGGGGATTTGGGCTGGGCCTGGCCTTGGCCCACCAGATCGTTACCGCCCATCGGGGATCCCTGCGGGTGGCCAGCCGGGTGGGGGAGGGGTCGGTGTTTACGGTGGAGCTGCCCTTGTCATCTTCACGTCATTTTCTTTCGCCATTCTCAAGATAAGCCGCAAGGGAAAGCCCCCAGAACTCCGCCCAAAGAGCGCGAACGGGCCAACCCCAAACCGGCTTGTCCTGTCGATTGGAGTTTGTAACCATGACGATGCGTGCTTCCTTCACCCGTACCCTCGGCTGTTCCCTACCGATTTTGGTGCTCCTCACTCCCCTGGTGCTGGGATCCCCGGCGCAAGCCCAGCGGGGCCGGCCCTCGGCTCCTGGAACTGCAGCCCCCGTGCCAATGCAGCCGAGTTGGCAGAGCCCGCGGGAGCTGGAGCGAGTCAACCACGACCTGGCCAAAGCGCAGCGGGACCTGGCGGAAGCCAGCTTCTTCGCCCAGCGGGGATCCTCTCCGGCAGCGGCCCGTCTTCTGGAGCTGAGCCGCCAGAGCTTTGCCGAGGCCCAGAAGGCTCTGCAAGGGGGGAATGTCTTTGCCGCCCGCGAGCAGGCCAAGGCGGCGGAAAACCTGGCCAAAGCCGCCAAAGCTCTGTACGAAGCGGAGCTAGGCTTTGGGGGCCCTCCTGGCCGTTCCTTCTTCGAAGCCCCCCTCCGCGCCCAAGAGTCCCTCAGCCGGTTGCAAGCGGAGATGACCTTCGCCAACATCACCTCCGGCCCTGTAGCCGAGCTGCAGCAGCAAGCCCAACAGTTGTTGGGCAGGGTCAATGCCGATCCCGCTAGCTACACCTTCGCCGACTACAGCCGCAGCAAAGCCGCCTTCCACTCGGCCCGCGCCGCCTTGCACCTGTTGGCGGCTGAGCGCCTGAGCGGTCTGGGATCCCTGAGCAGCTTCTGAGTGGGTCTGCTGACCCCGAGGCAGTTGCGTTAGAGTAAAAGCCCCCGCCGCGGGGGCTGTTCTTCTGCCCAGAAATCCAGAGCCAAGAGCGCACGGCTGTCGAGTGTACCTGCGTTTTCTGCACCTGTGGCACTTTCGCAACTACCGGGATCAAAAGATCTCCTTCGAGGCGCCCAAGACCATCCTGGTGGGGGAGAACGCCCAGGGCAAGACCAACCTCTTGGAGGCGGTGGAGCTCTTGGCCACCCTGCGCTCGCGGCGGGCCGGTCGGGATCGGGAGTTGGTGCAGCAGGGGGCAGAGAAGGCCCGGATCGCCGCCACGGTGGAGCGGCTGGGGGTGGCCCACGAGCTGGCGATGGAGCTGCGCAGCCAAGGGGGGCGATCCCTAAGGGTTAACGGCCAGGGGCTACGGCGACAATCGGACTTTTTGGGGCAGGTGAGTGCCGTGGTGTTCTCCAGCCTGGATTTGGAGCTGGTGCGGGGAGCTCCAGAAGCGCGGCGCACCTGGCTGGACGGGGTGTTGCTTCAACTGGAGCCGGCTTACCTGGGCCTGGTGGAGCAGTATCGTCAGATCCTCAAGCAGCGCAATGCCCTCTTGAAGCAGGATCCCTTGGCTGCGGGCGACAAAGTACCTCAGATGGCCTTTTGGGACGCGCAACTGGCCACCCTTGGCAGCCGCATCCTGCGCCGCCGCGCCCGGCTGTTGCAGCGGCTAGAACCCCTGGCCGCCCGCTGGCACCAGGCCATCAGCGGCGGACGGGAGACCCTCAGCCTCACCTACCGCCCGCAGGTGCCCCTGCCGGATCCCCAGGCCGATCCCAAGGTGGTTCAAGCCCAATTTTTGGCCGCGATCCGCGCCAAGGCTGCTGCCGAACAGGCCCTGGGCACCTCTCTGGTTGGCCCCCACCGAGACGAGGTGGAGCTGGGCATCGACGGAGTTGCCGCCCGCGCCTATGGATCCCAGGGGCAGCAGCGCACCTTGGTCTTGGCCCTCAAATTGGCGGAGCTGGAACTGATCGAGCAGGTGAAGGGGGATCCGCCCCTGCTGCTGCTGGACGACGTGCTGGCAGAGCTGGATCTGCACCGCCAAAACCAGCTCTTGGAGGCGATTCAAGAACGGGTGCAGACTTTGGTTACCACCACCCACCTGGGATCCTTCGACGCCGCTTGGCTCCAAGGGGCGCAAATCCTGCAAGTGCACCAGGGGCAGATTGCTCCCTCCCCCGCCTCGCTCCCCTTGGCTTAAAGCAGGCCAATCCCATACCATACTCCCCTCTCCCTCTGGGAGAGGGGCCGGGGGTGAGGGCTCAGGGCCGCCCGCGATCCAGGCTGCGATACTGGATGGCCTCGGCGAGGTGGGTGGGGGCGATGGCCTCGGCACCCTCCAGGTCGGCGATGGTGCGGGCCACCTTGAGGATGCGGTCGCTCCCCCGCGCAGACAGGCCCAGCTTTTGGATGGCGCTCTCCAAGAGTTTGCGACAGGGCTCGGACAGGGCACACCACTGCCGCAGGTGGCGGGGTTGCATCTGGGCGTTGCAGTGGATCCCTGGCTCGTTTTGGAAGCGCTGCCGTTGGCGCTGCCGCGCCTGTTCCACCCGCTGCCGCACCGCTTGGGAAGATTCGCCGCCCTGGAGGCGGACAATTTCTTCTGGCTTGAGGCGGTTGACCCGCACCTGCAAGTCGATGCGATCCAACAGCGGCCCGGAGAGCTTGGACCAGTAGCGCTCCCGCTGCTGCGGCGTACAGGTGCAGGGCTGAACGGGATCTCCATAGAAACCGCAGGGGCAAGGGTTGGTGGAGGCCACCAGGGTGGTTTGGGCGGGAAACTCCAGAGAAACGCGGGCGCGGGAGATGGTGACCTTGCCATCTTCCAAAGGCTGGCGCAGCACCTCCAACACCTCCCGCCGGAATTCCGTCAGTTCATCCAGGTACAGGACACCGTGGTGAGCAAGGGAGATCTCGCCAGGCTTGGGGTAGGGGCCACCACCCACCAGCGCCACCGCCGAAGCCGAGTGGTGGGGAGCCCGAAAGGGCCGCTGCGTAATCAGGGGAGTCTGGCGCCCCAGGTGGAGATTTTGCCGCAACAGGCCGGCTGCCGAGTAGATGCGGGTAATTTCCAACATCTCTTCCCACTGCAGCCGCGGCAAAATGCCGGGCAGACGACGCGCGAGCATGGTCTTGCCCGCTCCCGGGCTGCCCACCAGCAACAGGTTGTGGCCGCCGGCCGCCGCGATCTCCAGGGCCCGTCGGGCGTGCTCTTGCCCCTTGACATCGGCCAAATCCAGCAGGGGTTCCGTTTCGGTGGGCAGCATCTGCTCCCGCTGGATCCGCACCGGCTCAACTCCCTGGGGGTTTTGCAGCCAGCTCACCACTGCCGCCAAAGAGGGCAGCCCATACACCTGGATCCCTTGCACCAGCGCCCCTTCCGGGCCGTTTTCTCGGGGCACCACCAGGCGGCGGATCCCCATCTCGGCGGCGCTGGCGGCGATGGGCAAAACTCCCGCCACAGGACGCAGGGTGCCATCCAGGGCCAATTCCCCCAGCAGCAGGGTGTTGGCCAGCGCTTCCCGCTCAACTACTCCTGCGGCTGCCAGGATGCCGATGGCAATGGGCAGATCGAAGCTGGGGCCCTCTTTGCGCAGATCGGCGGGGGCCAAGTTGACGATGATCCGCCGCTGGGGCAGGGCAAAGCCGGAGTTCTTGATGGCCGCCCGTACCCGCTCTTTGGCCTCCTGAACGGCTGTATCGGGCAGCCCCACCAGGGTAATCTGGGGCAAGCCACCGCCCACATCCACCTCTACCGTGACCCCCACGGCCTTGAGTCCCACCAGGGCAGCAGCAGTGACCTGAGCAAACACTCCAGTTGCCTCCCCGAGGAAAGTCTTTAGCTTAATCCTGGCAGAAGTTTTGGCCTCTGCCCTGGCCAGGGATCCCTGCGCTCTGGCTGCAGGGGCTTGGGGAGAATGTCACAATCGTTTCAGGCTTTCCCTGCCCCTCAAAAGGGGGCACTCCCCTCAGCCGACAAGGCAATGGAGGGAGGGCCCTCATCGCTAGGAGGCTATCCCAGTGGTCTTTCCTACTTCCGACCCTCCCTTTGACCATTTTTCTGGCCCCGGGGAAGAGCCCATCCCAGCGTGGGATGAGCTGGAAGAGCAGGTACAGCAGTTTGCCCGCTGCTACCGAGGGCAAGTGGCCCAGCTCAGCCCACCAGAGCTGGGAAAGGCGCTGCAAGTCTTGTTGCAGCTAACACAAGCCCTGGCAGCTCACCTTGCAGAGGGCAGGGAAGGGATCCCGGCTACCCCTGTTCAGGCCCCAAGCTGGCGGGATCTGGAACGGGCTATCTCCCTGCAAAGCCACTTGCTCTTTTTCCCCCTGGAGCTGCAGTCCCTGTTGGCTGTCTCTCCCGACGAGCCTGCCGCCGAGTTGCCGCCCGAGCCAGAGGAGCGGCGCTTGGATCTTTTGGCTGCTGCCTGTGCCGATCCAGGGCTGCGCCCCTTTCGCCAGTTTCTGTGTGGCCTCCTCCAGCAGCGAGGTCACCAGCAGGCGGAGCCTCTGGAACGTCTACTCCACCAGCAGCGCCTGGCCGGACGCTTGGCCTGGCGGCAGTTGTGGCAAGTCACCCTTAGCTCCCCCGCTCTCCCCCAACAGCAGTCGACTGAAACCCTTGCCCACCTGCAGAGCCTGCAAACCCACCCCAGCGCTGAGATCCGCTGGGCGGCCTACCAGCGGTTGGGCCAACACCTAGAAGCCCATGCAGAGCTAGGGGGATTTATTCTCAGCGTCCTCATCCGCGACCACCTCTGGGAAGCCCAGTGGCGGGGCTACGATTCTGCCGCCGAGCTTTACCTGGCTCGCCATGGCCTCGGCCAGCCCTTTTGGGAGCAGCTGCTGGACGGGATCCGCGATCGCTTCGACCTGTTCCAGCGCTACTACCGCCTAAAAAGCCGCGCCCTGGGCCGTTCCATCCGTACCTGCGACCTCTATGCGCCCTGGGGGGATCCGGCTCCTCCCCTCACCGCCGCCGAGGCTACCTCCCTGGTCTGGGCGGCCCTGCAAGAGTTCTGCCCCGACTGTGCAGCCCAGGCCAAACCCTGGTTACCGGAAATCCGCTCCAACTTGGAAGCACCCGCCGGCAAGCCAGAGACGCCATCGTTAGGGGGTGAACCCCTCGCCTTGCTGCTGCAAGCCCTTGAAGCCCTCAGCCGGCGGCTCCGGCCTGAGGGGCCTCGGGTTTGGCTGGATCTGGAGGAGCTGCAAGGAACTGTCCAGCCCTCCTGGGAAATTCGGGTGCACACCGCGTTTTTACAGCAGATGCTGCTCGACTACCTGCTGGAGGGGGCGCGGGGCACGCCGGCGCCACCTCGTCTCCGCGATCGGGGAAGCGGGCCGGAGGCCTTGCGCTCCGGCAGCCTTACCTTGGCCCAGGCCCTGTTGATTCACCACCTGGAGGCGCAGTTGCAAGCCGTGTTCTACCAGAGCTTGATTGCGCGGCTGGAGCTGCTCCTCTACCGGTCGGAGATCTCGCAAGGCGACACCGCTCCACTGGCCCCATCCGAGGCTGGCCCTACCTACTGGGTCGGCGAAGAGTGGCTGAAGCTGAGCCAGGAGCTGTGCGGCGATGCGGTGGAGCTGTTGCCGGAAGAGCAGTTCCGCTGGGTGGGGATGCCGGAGCTGTTTCTGCGCCCCTTCAGCGCCCCTCAGGTCAGCCTGGCCAGCCTGGTTGCCCTGGCCTGTTACCGCCAGTATCATCTGTCTCCGCGGACCTTTTTGCCCAGCTACCTGAATTGGCTGGCCAGCCCGCCCGGATCCCTAAGCTGGGCAGAATCGGCCCAGCTGCTCCAGGTGGAGCTAAGCGACCCAGAGGCAGTGTTGCAGGGGTTGGAGGAACTGGAGCATTGGATCGAGGTGCTGGAAGAGCTGCTGGAAGAGGATCAAAACTAGGGGACTGCGGCCAGCTGACCTTTGGCGTAGCGAGAAGGAGACAGCCGCGCCATCAACTGCCACGGCCGCAAGCGCGGCTCCGTCACTGAGGTGCTGGTCTTGTCAAAATAGCTGGCCCTGGCTACTCAATCACCACATTCTTGGGCGCGCCGTTCACCTCGGGGCGCCCCTGGTTGAAATTGGCCAAAAAGGTATCCGGATCCTTGAGGCTGAAGACCAGCTTTTTGCAGGGTACTTGCAGCCCCAGCGGCCCCAGCAGAGGGATGAAGAGGGTCTTTTCCTGCAGCAGCGGAATGGCAACCACCCCCTGGGTGCTGGTTACCGCGCCCACCAACCCCTGGAAATCGGTGCGCACACCCAGGCCGTAGAACCAGGGCCAGGAGAAGCGCTCCCCTCGTCCCAACTCGCTTAGAGAAAAGGTTTCGTTGAACAAGTTGCCCACCCGCACCATTAACTTGTCCTGCAGCAGATCGACGTATGCCGACTCGCTGCCCACCCCAAACAGAGCCAGCGGCAAACTTGCCAGGGGATTGGAGTCGATGGCCATGTAGTAGCGCATGGGAAATCTCCGAGTCACAAACAGAAAGACCAGGTAAGCCGCGGCTCCCAGCCCTGCTAATTATAAAAAATCTTCCCCGCTGCCGAACGGACAAAAAGGCATTCCATCTGCCCTTAAGCTAAGTGGGTATGATGGGTTGCGTTCTTTCGGCAAGCCACTGGCCAGCGAGGAAAACAGGATGGATTTGCGCGCCTTCATCCGCTTGGTGCCCGATTTTCCCAAACCCGGGATCCTCTTTCGCGACATAACCCCCCTGCTGCGGGATCCAGCAGGCTTTCGGGCGGCAATTGAACAGTTGGCTGCCGGTACTGCCACTATGGGATCCCTGGACTATGTGGTGGGCATTGAGTCGCGGGGGTTTATTCTGGGGGCTGCTTTGGCTCAGCATTTGGGGTTGGGATTTGTCCCGGTTCGCAAACCCGGCAAGTTGCCACCGCCGGTGCTTAGCCAAAGCTATAGTCTAGAGTACGGCCAAGACCAGCTGCAACTCCATGCCCACGCCCTGCGCCCCGGCGACCGGGTGGTGATCGTGGATGATGTCATCGCCACCGGGGGCACTGCTGCCGCCACCGCTCAGTTGGTGGCCCAGAGCGGCGCTGAGGTGGGAGGGTTTGCCTTTCTAATTGAGCTGGCTTTCTTGTCGGGCCGCAAGCTCCTGCCCCCTGAGATCCCCACCCATGTGGTGATGGTGGACGAATCCAACTAGGGGATCCACACCTCACCGCAGGCGCAGCGGCTGGCGGACGGCCACCTCTGTTGCTTTGGCTTTGGGCAGGGGTTGGGTCAAGTGGCTGAGCTGAGCCTGGGCCTGCAGCTGCTCCTCAATCCAGTCGGCCAGCTCCCGCATGTAGAGGGCCACATGGAGGGCGTGGTCGCGCCGCACTGGCTCCACCCCCTTTTCGGCGAGGCGGGCCAGGATAACCGGATCGCTGAGCTCTTCCAGGGCAGCAAAGTCCTCTGGCCGGTCAAACCCCAGCTCTGCCATCTTCTCAAACACATACCCCAGCCGCAGGCCCGTGGCCTGGCACCGGGCTTGCCAGGGATCCCTCAGGACAAAGGCAGCGGTGCGATAGGCTGTTTGGGCAATGGTGCGCCAAGTGCCGCGGTGGATGTGTAGGCTAAGCTGCTGCTGATTCCAGCCCAGGGCTTCTCGCACCAGCAGGCCGCAATTGCAGCGGGTACTATCCCGCCAGCAGTACTCGCGATCCCAAAAGCCCCAGTGCTGGGCCTGCAAGCGATCGGCGGTGCGGCGCAAAAGGGCCGCCAGCTCCGGTGTAGGACGCATCATCAAGGCGGCAGAGGAGATCCCTTCCAGTCTAGGCAGGCGGGCGGCTGGGAACAACCCAGGCTTAATCCTTTTTTGAATTAACTGAATCTGTTGCTTGAACCTGGGTATCTTCAGCAGCCAAAGACCGTTGCCGCTGACGGTGGCGTTGCCAGGCCCCCCAGCTTACTCCCGCCAACACCAGCGAGGCCCCGCCCAGATAGGTACCCCCTGCCGGCAGGCCGGCCAGGGCCAAGGCCAGGGATCCCCCCCAGAGGGTCATGGCGTAGATCAAGAGTACTGAATGCCGCTGCGACAGGCCGGCTTTGAGCAGGCGATGGTGCAAGTGGCCCTTGTCGGGATGAAAGGGGGACTTGCCTCTAGCCAGCCGCTTGAGGATCACGGCAGACATATCCAAAATCGGCACGGCCAGGATAAAAAACGGCAGGGCCACCGCCAGCGTGGTTACCCCCTTGGCCACCCCAATGACCCCGATCCCGGCCAGGGTAAAGCCCAGAAAGTAGGCTCCCCCATCTCCCATGAAGATCTGGGCCGGGTTGAAGTTGTAGCGCAAAAAGCCCAGGCAGGCCCCGGCCAAGGCTGCCGCCAGCATGGCCGCCGCCGGCCGATCCAGGAGCAGCGTTACCATCAGCATCACGACTGCTGCGATCCCCGACACGCCTGCCGCCAAGCCATCCAGGCCGTCCATGAAGTTGATGGCGTTGGCCATCCCCACCAGCCACAGCAGGGTAACCAGCAGGCTCAGCCATACCGGAAAGGGCCAGATGCCGATCCCCGGTAGGTTAATGAACTCGATGCGCACCCCCACTCCCCAGGCGGCGGCAGCCACCCCAAACTGCATCGCCAGGCGGGAAAAGGGCGACAACTGGAACAGATCGTCGGCCAGGCCGATCAAAAAAAACAAAACGCCGCCAATGGTTACCCCCCAGATCTCGTACTCCTGCTCGGTGCGCAAGCCGGCGAAGGCTCCGGCTCCCCAGAGCAAGAGTAGTGCCACCAGGTTGCCAAAAAAGATAGAGACCCCCCCTAGGCGCACCATCGGCTGCCGGTGGATCTTGCGCTCATCGGGAAAATCCAACTGGCCGCTGCGGATCCCGACCGCCTTCACCACCGGGGTTGCCCAGAGAACCACACAGGCAGCAGCCAAAAAGGCAACCAAGTAAGGCATGGCAAGCCGTAGCGAGGAGGGGGGTTATCCCAAGTGGGGGTAGAGCGGAAAACGGCGGCAGAGCTCGGCCACTCGCCGGCGACAGGCTTCGAGCACACCCGGATCCCCTGGCTGGAACAGGCAGTCAGCGATAATTTCCCCAATTTCCTCAAATTCTGCCGGCCCCAGGCCGCGGGTGGTCAAGGCCGGGGATCCCAGGCGCAGGCCGCTGGCCACAGAGGGCGGCTGCGGGTCAAAGGGGATGGTGTTTTTGTTGGCAGTAATGTGGATCTCTTCCATCAGGCGATCCGCCCGCTTGCCTGTCATCACTGGATCAGCAGCCCCGTTTTTCTCCAGCACTGCCGAGACCGAGCGCAGATCCAGCAACACCAGGTGGTTGTCGGTGCCCCCTGAAACCAGCCGGATGCCCCGCCGCTGCAGCGTTGCCGCCAGCGCCTGGGCATTGGCAATGACCTGGGCTGAGTACTGGGCAAAGCTGGGCTGCAGGGCTTCTCCAAAGGCCACCGCCTTGCCGGCAATGACATGCTCCAAAGGCCCCCCTTGGCTGCCGGGGAACACCGCCTTGTCCAGCTTTTTGCCCAATTCCGGGTCGCGGGTGAGGATCAGCCCGCCGCGTGGCCCCCGCAGCGTCTTGTGGGTGGTGGTGGTGACCACATCGCAGATAGGTACCGGGTTGGGGTGGTGGCCGGTGGCCACCAGGCCGGCAATGTGGGCGATATCGGCCATTAGATAGGCCCCCACCTCGTCGGCAATGGCGCGGAAAGCGGCAAAGTCAATGATCCGCGGATAGGCCGAGTAGCCGCAGATAATGAGCTTAGGCCGGTGCTGCCGGGCCAGATCCCGCACCTGGTCGAAGTCAATCCGCTCCGTCTGGGGATCCACACCATAGTGCACCACGCGGAACCACTTGCCGGAGACATTGACTGGCGAGCCATGGGTAAGGTGGCCGCCGTGGGCCAGATCCATGCCCATGATCGTGTCTCCCGGCTGCAGCAGGGCCAGGAAAACGGCAAAATTGGCCTGGGCGCCGGAGTGGGGCTGCACGTTGGCGTGGGCCGCTCCAAAGAGTTGCTTGGCGCGGTCGATGGCCAGTTGTTCGATCTCGTCGATAAACTCGCAGCCGCCGTAGTAGCGCTTGCCGGGCAGCCCCTCTGCATACTTGTTGGTCAGCACCGAGCCCTGGGCGGCCAGGACAGCCGGCGAGGTGAAGTTCTCGCTGGCAATCATCTCCAGGTGATCCCGCTGCCGGTTGAGCTCCTGCTGGATGAGGCGGTAGACGACGGGATCCGTTTCCGCCAAAATGGCCAGGTTGTCCCGGGGAGTGGTCAAGCTTTGCGGAGCGGCTACCATGGTGACGCCAAGAGCGAACGTTGCAAAGAAAAAGATCCAGAATTGCCCCGCTGTCGCGACAGCGTTGCGGAGCAACATCGTAACACGATTGGGGCCGGGCTGGGGGATCCCGCAGCGGCCAAACCCAGAGCCAAAGGCCGCTTTGTAAAGAATATTTTTAGGCCCCAGGTCTGGTCACCAGCCGGGGTAAAGTGAGGAGCAGGTTCACAGCACTGGGTTTTAGGGAGTTGGCTATGACCGACGCGCAAGTTTTCACCATCCTGGCCATTGCCCTGGTGCCGGCCGTGATGGCCGCGCTCCTGGGATCCGCCTTGGCCCGCAGCTAGTTTCCATCTGGAATAAGGTTGCTCTGGATCCCTGGGCCTGTCCTACAGAGCAGGCCCTTTTGAGTTGAGGCGCAGAGGCCGCGCCTGGGGCTCTTTGCCATTGGCTAAAGTTGGATTAGAGAGACTACCGGCAGCCGACCCAGAAGCAACTTGAGCCAGGTGGATCTACAGCGGCTTCAGCGCGCCCTTTCTCTAGAGGCGGAGTTGGGATTTACCGACCTGCGGGGGCGAGAGCAGACCTTCTCCCAGTTTTTGCAGAGCGTGTTTGGCCAGGATCCCCCTGCGGGTTGGACGCTGGATGGAGAGGAGCGACGGCGGTGGAAAGAACTGGGATCCCGCTATCGCCTCTACCCCCAGTTGGAGCTGGCGGAGCGGCAGCACCTGGTGGCGGAAACCCGCCGCTGGCTGGATCGGCTGCGTCGTCAGCAAGAGCAAGCCCAATCTGGCCCACCCAGCCCTGCTTTGCCCCCGCCCAAGGGCCTCAGCTTGGAGCAGCCGCTGCAATTTCTCAAGGGCATTGGCCCCAAGTCGGCGGAGAAGCTGGCACAACTGGGCCTGCACACTGTGCGCGATGCCCTCTACTACTTCCCACGGGATCACCTGGACTATTCCCGCCGGGTGCTCATCCGCCAGGCCAAGGTGGGGGAGACGGTCACCCTGGTGGGGACGGTGAAAAGCTGCAGCTGCTTCACCAGCCCCAAGAACCCCTTGCTGACCATCTTGAACCTCAAGATTGCCGACAAAAGCGGCATAGTCACCCTCAGCCGCTTCTACAGCGGGCGGCAATTTGCCCAGCGCAGTTGGCAGGCGGCCCTGGAGCGGCAGTACCCCAAGGGGGCAGTGGTGGCGGCCAGCGGCCTGGTGAAAAAGGGCCGCTTGGGCTTGACGCTGGACAACCCGCAACTGGAGGTGCTGGGGGGAGAGGGCGAGGATCCGGAGAGATTGGGCAAGATTCTACCCGTTTACCCCCTTTCAGAAGGGATCCCCGCCGATCTGGTGCGCAAGGCCGTCCAGCTCGCCCTGCCGGCAGCTGCCTTGGTGGAGGATCCCTTGCCGGAGCCCCTGAAGCGGCAGTTGCAGCTGTTGGACTTGCCCCTTGCCCTGCAGCAGATCCACTTTCCCAAGACGCAAGAGCTGCTGGCCCAGGCCCGGCGGCGGCTGGTGTTCGATGAGTTCTTCTACCTGCAACTTAGCCTCTTGCAGCGGCGGCAGCGCTACCGCGCCCAAGCTCAGGCTGTACCTCGCTACCAGCCGGCCAGAGGAGAGCTCTTGGACCGCTTCTACCAAATCCTGCCCTTCCAGCTGACCGCTGCCCAGCAGCGGGCCATTGACGAGATCCTGGCGGATCTGCGGGATCCCTTGCCCATGAACCGCCTGCTGCAGGGGGATGTGGGATCCGGCAAAACTGTGGTGGCGGTGGCGGCCTTGCTGGCGGCGATTCAATCCGGCTGGCAGGCGGCCCTCATGGCCCCCACCGAGGTCTTGGCCGAGCAGCACTACCGCAAGCTGGTGGAGTGGCTGAGCCAACTGCAAGTGCCCGTTGAACTCTTGACCGGCTCCACCCCCCCCGCCAAGCGGCGCGAGATCCTGCGGCAGTTGCAGACCGGGGAGCTGCCCCTAGTTGTTGGTACCCATGCCCTCATCCAGCCGGCGGTGCAGTTTCGCAACCTGGGCTTGGTGGTTATCGACGAGCAGCACCGCTTTGGCGTCGAACAGCGGGCTGCCCTGCAACAGAAAGGGGATCACCCCGATGTCCTGACCATGACGGCCACCCCCATCCCCCGCACCCTTACCCTGGCCCTGCACGGGGATCTGGATGTTACCCAAATTGACGAGCTGCCCCCGGGGCGCAAGCCGGTGCATACGGTGGTGGCTCGACCCGGGGATCGCCTGCAGGTGGTGCGGCTGATGGAGCGGGAAATTGCCCAGGGACGGCAGGCCTACGTGGTGCTGCCCCTGATTGAGGAGTCGGAGAAGCTGGATCTCAAGTCCGCCATTGAAGAGCACCAGCGCCTGCAGGAGAAGGTCTTCCCCCAGTTCCGGGTGGGCCTGCTGCACGGGCGCCTAACTAGCAGCGAGAAAGAGGCTGTCATCGAAGCCTTTCGCCGGCGGGAGCTGGATATCCTCGTCTCCACCACAGTGGTGGAAGTAGGGGTGGATGTGCCCAACGCCTCGGTGATGCTGGTGGAGCATGCCGAGCGCTTTGGCCTCTCCCAGCTCCACCAACTGCGGGGGCGGGTGGGGCGGGGATCCGACCAGGCCTACTGCATTCTAATGACGGGATCCCAAAGCGAAGAGGCCCTGCGTCGGCTAAAAGTCCTGGAGCAGTCCCACGATGGCTTTTTCATTGCCGAGATGGACCTGCGCTTCCGCGGCCCTGGGGAGGTGATGGGCACCCGCCAGTCGGGGCTGCCCGACTTTGCCCTGGCCAGCCTCATGGACGACCAAGAGGTGCTGCAGTTGGCCCGCCAGGCGGCCGAGCAGCTCATTGCCCAAGACCCGGAGCTGCAGCAGTGGCCCCGCCTGCGCCGCATACTGGAAGAACGCCAGGCCCGCCTGTTGGGGCCGGCTTTGTTGACGTGACATACTCCCGTCCCTCACCCTAAAGCGCTCCGCGCCGCTGACGCGAACGGGTAGAGGGCGGGCTTCTCGGTGACTCCTGCTACCGCATAGGACGTTTTCCGAGCTTTAAGAACAGGATGCCCCACCGCTCTGGATTTGATTACCCTTGCCGAGTTGTGGTCCCGTGACAGCCTTAGCCCACAGTAGGGGCAATCGTGCCACCTTTCGTGGAGTTTTTTGGGAACCACCTGACCACACCCGGAACACTCTTGACTTGTGCCGTTTGGATTCACTGCAATCGTTAACAGCCCAGCTCTTTCAGCCTTGACCTTAAGGATTTGCAGGAATTGTCCCCACCCGGCATCATAAATAGACTTGGCTAGTCTGGTTCTAGCCAGACCCCCAATAGTAAGCGCCTCATGAGCAATGTGCTTCCCCCTACTTAACAACTCCTTTGCCGTCTTGTAGTGAAAATCTTTGCGCTGGTTGGCTACCTTCTGGTGCGCTTTGGACAACCTCTTTACCGCTTTCTTGTAGCGGTTTGACCCTTTCTTTTTCCGGGATACGGCCCTTTGCAACCGCCTCAGCTTCTTCTCCGTCCGGCGATACAGCCTGTTAAGGGCTCAAGGGGTACAATAGCAGCACTTAGCAAACCAACTTCGGAAGGAGGATGGATTGATCAGTAGTAAAGAAGTCTTCACTATCTGCTCCATGCTATATTTCCCAATTCTGCAAAGCTGCCGAATAAAATGCTTCAACACCGACCACATCATCTCAATGGGATTCAACTCCGGCGCA
>NZ_AXUX01000001.1:2567341-2621143 GCF_002760475.1 Synechococcus sp. 63AY4M2
TGCCCACTCGCTTGGTGCCTGCTTTCTTAGGGGCTAAATCTTGAGTTTGTTGGTACTGACGCACCCAGCGGTGTACTGTTCTTTTGGTAACCATGAAGCGTTTAGCTACCTGGCGGATGGAGGTGTTACCTGCCTGGTAGGCTGCTACAACTCTTTGCCGCAAATCCAAAGAATGAGTCGGCATTCCTTTCTCTCCTTCCTCTTGAATACCTGTACCCTATTTTAAATTAAAAGGCTGTACTTTTCGTCGGGGAAAGAGAATCGGCTCATCAGGGCACTGTCAATCGGCAGCGAGCTTGCTATTATACATTGACCTCACTGAATCCATTTTTTGTGCTCTTGGATACAGAGATCCCATCTGTCCCGGTAACGGGAGGGATCGCCTGGCGGAGCTGCGCTCGGCAAACCTGGCTTACTGCCTCTTGGCTTAGTTGCCGGCCAGATCTTTGCGGAAGCTCTGTAAGAGTGTTAAGAATGATTACACTAGTCTGTCATCCTCTCAGTTTTCCCACTTGTCCTTCTCAGCGCTGTGAAACGACTATGCTAGATCCCATTCCCCCTCCTGTCCTTGAAGAATACCTGTTGGAAGCGGGCATCATTGACCGCTCGCAGCTGAGCTTGGCCAAAAAGCTGCAGCATCGCCAGCAGGGGCCGCTGCTGATGATCCTTTTGGAGCTGAGTTTCATCGATCTCGAGCAGCTCAGGCGCCTTCTGGATTTGGGCCGCACCTACGACCATGCTCCAAACGCTGGATAGCCTTGAGCCCGATTGGCAACAGCATCTGGCCCGCTGGTCTGCGGCTGGGCAGGGATCCCTGCTGCTGAAAAGTTGCGGGAAGAAGGATCCGGCGGAGCTGCGTCGTTTTTTACAGCAGGTCTGCGCCCCTGTCCAAGCGTTGACCTTGCTCACAGAAGACTTGCAGATAGTGGGCGGCCCCCTGACGCTGCAAAGCTGGGATCCGCAGGCCACAGGCTCTTTTGCCCATCTTTATCTGGAGCGCTCTGCGTCTGCACAGCACCTCAGCCGCTTGGCGGCAATTGTGGCTCAGTTGCGCGCCCCCGACGGCTGTCCTTGGGATCGCGCCCAAACGCCTGAGTCGCTCACTCCCTATATCCTCGAAGAAGCCTACGAGACGGTGGCGGCCATTCGGGCCGGGGATCCGGCAGCGATTGCCGAAGAGCTGGGGGATCTGTTGCTGCAGGTGGTGTTGCAATCCCAGATCTTTGCCGAGCGAAACCACTTCGACCTGGAAACTGTAGCCGCGCGGATTGCCGATAAGCTGATCCGCCGTCACCCCTATGTATTTGGGGAGGCTCCGCAGTCAGATAGTTCCAGCCTTTCTGAGTTGCACCGCTCCTGGGAAGACATCAAGCAGAAGGAACAGCCGCAGCAAACCCTCGGCCAGAAACTGCTCCACTACGCCGAAAGTTTGCCCCCCCTGATGGCCGCCCTGAAGATCTCCCAAAAGGTGGTGGGAGCAGGATTTGAGTGGCCGACGGTGGAGGGGATCTGGGCCAAGGTGCGCGAGGAAGAGGCCGAACTGCGCCGAGAGCTGGAACGGGATCCCCCTGACCCGGCGCGACAAGAAGCCGAGTTGGGGGATCTGCTGTTTGCTCTGGTCAATTTGGGCCGTTGGTATGGGCTGGATGCCGCACAGGCCTTGACCCAAACCAACCTGCGCTTTGCCCGCCGCTTTTTGCGCCTGGAAGAGCTGGCGCGGCAACCAGCAGAAGCGGCATTGCCTAGCAGCGGCCAAGCCTCCCCTCTCCAAAGACTCACCCTCGCGGAGTTAGAGGCCCTCTGGCAACAGGCAAAGCAGGAGCACCCCTAATCCCTTCATCTAGAAACCGCAGGAGACCCGCCCTGTACCCCCCTATATCCCCTCCGTATACGGGGGGAGTGGGGGGCCGGGGGCCGGGCCGGTCAGGGCTGGGAGGAATGCGTTCCCATAAGGTACAGTAACAGTATGACCCAAACCCTGACTATCTCCTGCAAGCTCAAGGTGTCTGAGGCGCAGGCCGCCAAGTTGGATGCGACTCTGGACGCCTTTGCGCAGGCACTGAACTGGGTCAACCAAAGCACACCAGAGAAAGTCGTTAACGCAGTCAAACTCCATTCCCTTTGCTATTACGAGATACGCGCTCGCTTTGGGTTATCCAGTAATCTGGCGGGGCAGGTATGCAGGCGGGTGGCGGGGTCGCGCAAGGTTGCCAAGCAAAAGAACCGTCCAGTCAAGGCGTTCAAGGCGGGCTTCGTCACCTACGATGCCCGCATCTTCTCGTTCCGTGAAAAAGACTGGACGGTATCGCTAACTACGGTTGAGGGGCAGGAACGGTTTGAGCTGGCCATGGGTAACTACCAACGGGGCATGCTGGCCGGCACCCACCCAAAAGCGGCCACCCTGGTCAAACGGCAGGACGGTTCCTACTACATCCAGATTTGCGTCGAGCATGACCTGCCGGAGCCCCAGAACACCCCCAAGGCGATTGGAGTGGACTTGGGCAGAACAGATATTGCACACACCTCAGAGGGGGATAACTGGAGTGGACAGCAGTTGAGCCGGGTCAGAGACCACTACTCCCGGTTGAGAGCGGTTCTCCAACGCAAGGCCAGTAAGGGCACAAGGTCTAGTCGGCGGCGGTGCCGGCAGCTCTTGCAACGGTTGTCTGGCCGGGAGAGACGCTTCCAAACCTGGGTTAATCACTGCATCTCCAAAGCGATTGTGTCGAGGGTGCAGGCAACCCACAGCTTTATTGCCTTGGAAGACCTGACCGGGATCCGGGAGCGTGTCAACCAACAGCCGCGTAGCAAGACGGAGCGCCGGCGGTCGAATAGTTGGGCGTTCTACCAGTTGCGGCAGTTTGTGCAGTACAAGGCAGCAAGAGCAGGGATCCGGGTTGTGTTGGTGCCGCCTGCCTACAGCTCACAGACCTGCCACCAGTGCCTGTGGATTGGGCAACGGGAAAGGAAGCGCTTCCGTTGTGTCAACCCGGCTTGTGGTTGGGAAGGGGACGCAGACTACAACGGGGCAAATGTAATTGCGCTTTTGGGGGCTGCTGTAAACCAGCCCCCCTCAATCCCCCCGCCCCCCTGCCCCCCGTATACGGGGGGAGTGGGGGGCAGGGGGCTGGAAGGGGGGCGGTCGGAGCCGGGTAGTTTACTTATGTCTGAACCGGGAGACCTGCCCGCGGGATCCCTCAGCGATTGTTAGGCAAATTCTGGATGGGAACGACCAGCTCTTGCACAGGCAGAGCCAGCGGTTGGGCGGTGTCGCCGATCAAGGAGCTGGATGGCACAGGAGGAGAAGAGGCTGGAACCTCGCCGACGGGGCGCAGTTGCCAGCGGATGATCTGCTCGCCGCGGTAAAAGGTCACCAGCAACTGATCCCCTTGCGGTTGGATCTGCCAGGTGCCGTCGCCGCTGGTAACCGAAATCTGCCCGCCGGAAAAGGGCGCATCCAACGCCGGCCCCGACTGCGTCCAAATGCGTCCGCCACCGGTTTCCAGAACTAGTTGCACCGTGGCCCCTTGCCCCTGACCGCTCAAGATCTGGCCAGTGCCACTCCAAACTTGGGTCTCTGTCTGAGCCACGGCGGGCTGCCCAAGCTGTAGAGCCATGAGCAACAGCCCTGCCCAGCTCCCCTGAGCTCGTAGTGCCCTCCTCCAACCAGGAGAGAGGAAAGAATAGCGAGAGAAAAAGGCCATTGCACTCACGTCAGTACCACACGCCGCGATAGAACTGAAACACAGCAGAGCGGGAGGAAGCTCGAGGAAGCAATTTTTTACACTGTCCCTCTCACAGTCTATCGAAACCGTCGGGATCCCTTCGCGTTCTCTTGGGCTTGGGTTGAGCTGGCTGCCGGGATCCTCAGTTGTCCTGATCCCAATTTAGGCAATCCCCGCCCCCCCAGACAGGCTGCAACCTGAGCCTCTGGCTGCGGGGATCCCTAGCAACCGCTTCGCCAATGCGCAGAGCCAAGTCCGAAACCATAACTCAAAGATGGCAATGTTGTTATTTCGATTTAGACTGAGGCACTGCGCCCGCCCCGTTTCCTCTTTTGAGGGAGTCGTGGGGGCTTTTCCTTTCTAGGATCGATGTCTCCTCTCAATTGAGATGAGATTAAGAATTGCTGCGATCCAGAGTTGCAGGGGAGTCTGCTGACAGCTCTTCAACGCAGAGAAAGGAAGCGCTCCAGGGCTGCCACCATCGCCGGTGGCCAACGACGGACGGTTTTCACCCACTCCAGGTCGGCATAGCGGGGATCCAGCCCTTGCACAGCCACCCATTGGCTTTCTGCTTCTCCCTGCCGGCCTTGCACCCAAAGAACAGCGCTGAGGGCAGCCCGCATATCCGGGAACTTCGGGTACTTGCGCACCAAAGCCCGCATCAGGCGCAAGGCAGCTTCCGTTTCTCCCACCTGATAAAGGCAGAGGGCGTAGTTGGCCTGGGCAAAGGCGTAGTCAGGAGCCAGCTCCGTGGCGCGACGGTAATCGGCCAGGGCCTGCTGCCACTCTCCCAGCGCTGCCTCGGCATTGCCCCGGTTGTTGTAGGCTGCCGCATCGTTGGGATCCAACTGCAACACCCGCTCGTAATCGGCAATGGCCTCCTGCCAGCGCCCTAGCCCCTCCAAAGCCGTCCCCCGATTTAGATAGGGATCTGGTGCGTTGGGAGCCAGGCGAATGGCCTCAGCATAGTCCTCCAAAGCCTCCTGCAAGCGGTTCTGGCTGACGCGGGCGTTGCCTCGGTTGCTCCACAGGGCCGGGTTGTCGGGCTGGCGCTGCAACAATTGGCTCCAAAAGGCCTCTGCCCGGGCAAAATCTCCCCGGTTGGTGGCAGCAAAGGCTTCCTCAAACAGCCGGTCAATCTCAGGATCGATCTTGGCACTCGCCGCCGCTGCCCCATTCGCTGACTCAGATCCAAGGGGGATCCCAAGCCAAAGCAGCACCAACAGCAGGGCAGCTAAAAGAGGGGATACTCTTGCCTTCATCGCCATTGCCAGTTGGCTCACTAGGTAGATGCTCCCCCATCTTAAGCCGCCGCCCCAGGCTTAGTTGTTCATCTCCCGTTCCAGCTTGGCCAGCGCGATCTGGCTTTCCAGGCGAGAAATGCCTTCGCGGAGGGTTGCCGCCTGCGCTTCAACTTCATCCAAAGATTTGCGAACCGCCTCTGCAGCACTCATGTGTTGGTTCCGCTGCACCAAAGCCTGGCGCGCCAGCTCGTCCTGGTCATGTTGGCTGGCCTTTTGGGCTCTGACAAACCAATCCTCGGCCTTTTGCAGCAGTTGATCGTACTGCCGTTCCAGTTGCTTGCGGCTGGCCAGCGTTGTGGCCAGGCTGCGCTGCAGTTGTTTGAGATCCCGCTCCATCTGGCGGATGCTCACCCTCTGCCGGCTGGGCTTTCTCCACAGCAGCTTGCTCAAGCCCACCATCACCACCGCGGTGGCAATGCCCACGCCCGCAGCCGCTGCCAGGTTTTCCCGTAGGAAGGAGCCGTCCAAAACGTTGGATCCCGCAAAGGCTGAGGTTTGCGCGGCTGTCTCCCGAAACTCCCAGGGCATCACCGGATTGCGTTGCTGCCAAAAACCTCGTCGCGCCGCCTGGGCCAATTCTTGAGCTTCCAAGTAGCGCTCCCGGTTGGCCCCGTACAAAAAGCGCTCATAAACCACCGCCTGCCCCTGGCGCAACATCTCCAAATTCACCAAACCCTCGGCGTTGTACACCTGGGCAATGTGCAGCCCTTCTGGCGTGACGTAGAGAGTATCCACCTGCACCAGGGATCCCGGCGGCAGCAGGCTTTGCAAAGCTTCCTGCGAGAGCCGCCCCCAGCGCCCTTGCGTCAGCTCTGGGGCATCCACATAGGCAAGACGAAAACGGGTTGGCCTGCCGTTCAAGTCTGCCCAAAAGGTGTCCCCATCCACCACCGACCGTACTCGCGCTGTCCCAGAAGATTGGGCCGCTGCAGGGAGGACAAACCAACTGCCCGAAAGGACAGCCGCCATCATCAGGAGAGAAGTTCTTGAGGCCATGGGGATCACTCCTATTGTGCAGAACAACAAAAGTTAAGAAATAATAAGAAATGGGGAAGCTGCGGGAACTTACCGAAAGCCTGGAGCGTCTTCACGAACCGGAAGCAAGAACGATAGCCGCCCCTTCTTCGAGGAGAGGCAGCGGGAGCAACACTTCGCTTGCGCCAGAGAGAGCAGATTCTCTGACGCAGGGATCGGTCCTGTGAAGAAGACGGCTTCCAGGATGACAATTTGGGTTAGAGTTTAGCTCACCTCTTGGGGCAACGTCACAACCCTAGAGCGCAATCTTTGCCCAGTTAGGGGATTGGAATTACAGGCGCAAGCGGTAGGGCTCTTCCTCGGGAAAATCGGGCAGAGGAGGTGGGAGAATCTCGATCTCGCCGGTGGGCAGCGTCCGCAGCACCGTCCCCAATTGGGTCAGTTGTTCCAGAACAAACTGGCGGGTATCCCGGTCGCTGGTGGCATTGAACACGCTCAGCCAGACATCAAAGCGGGAACGGCGGCTGAGGGGGCTGCGGGCGATGTTGTCCCCCAGTTGGCGAAAGTCGTCGCCGGGCAGGCCCACCTGTTCCCGCCAGGCGGCAGCTTGGTAGTAGTCGCGGCGGCCCGCTTCCGCATCCCCCAAAAACATGAAGTTGATCAAGGCGCGATCCACGTAGAGCCGCCAGGCGTCGGGATTGTTTTGGGGGTTAAACTGCTGCAGGCCGCGATCCAAAATCTCGACAGCTTTTTCCGGCTGGCCGGCCCGATAGGCCAACACCAAGCTAGACAGCCGGTAGCCCAAGAAAAAGTTGGGATCCAGTCGCAGCATGTGGTCGAAGTACTCGTAGGCGAGGCCGTAGCCGGTTTGGGCACGAGCAGGGGCGTCGCCGTAGTACTGGATCAGCTCCAGCCACAGCCAGGAGGCGCCCAGGTTGCGGTAGCCCAGCCAGCCCAGGGTGGTGGCCAGGGCGATGTTGCGGTTTTTGCGGGCCTCGGCATTTTCCAGGGCCTCTAGGTTGATCCGCTCCAGCATCGGCACCTGCAGCCGCACCACCAGGATCCCGCACAGCAGCGCCCCGCCCACGGCGGCCAGGGTGCCTGCCAGGGAGAAACGGGAGCGGCGACGGGGCAAAGCAGCAGCAGTCATAGCCAGTTCTGAGCGGATCCCTCAACGGCTACACTCAATCATAAATTCATCCTGCCTTTGCATCGACTGCTCTCTCGCTCTCTGTTGAGCTTTTCCTCTGCGTATGACCAGATCCGCCCTCTCGGCTGCAGACCGGGCCCTCAGCCTCTACGAGGCTCTGCCCTACCCCAACGTGCCCCTCTCGCAGTCGGCCCGCAATGCCCTGGGGGAGATGTTCAAGATGAGCTATACCACCGCCCAGTACCTACGCACCCACGCCCTCGTCCCGTCCGAGGGCAAGGTGATGCTCAACGCCGGCTGTGGCTCCGGCTGGGAGACGCTGATGATGGCGGAGGCCAATCCGGGCGCCCAGATCGTGGCCTGTGATCTGTCGCCGGCTTCGGTCAAGCTCACCGAGGAACGCCTGCGGCACCACGGCTTCACCGATGTCCAGTGCTACGTCCTCAACGTGCTGGAGCTGGATCGCCTGGGGATCCAGTTCGATTTCATCAGCCTGAACGATGTTTTGTATTTGTTGGCGGATCCCACTGAGGGCTTGCGGGCGATGAAAAAAGTCCTCAAGCCCGAGGGCATCATTCGCGCCAATCTCCACAGCCGCCGCCAACGCCAGGTGTTTCTCCGCCTGCAGGCAGCTTTGCAAAAGGTGGGGCAATTCGACGTCCCGCCGGCGGTGGGAGCGCAACATGTGCGGGAGTTCATGGGATCCCTGCAGGAAGAGGTGGCCAAGGCGGTGCTGTGGAACCCGGCCAGCTATACCGAAGATGCCGCCATCATGAACAACTATCTGCTCTCCAACGACAAGGGATTCACGATCCCCGAGGTGTTTGGCATGTTGCAGCAGGCGGGGTTGGGCTTTTTAAGCCTGGTGGATATGCCCGACTGGTCGCTGGAGTCTCTCTTTAAGCAAGTGCCGGAGTTTGTGCGGCAACGGCTGGAAACCCTCAGCGTCATGGAGCGGCTGCACCTCTACGAGCTGATCCGGCCTGCCCATCGCCTCATCGACTTTTGGGCCGAGCACGCCGGCTCTTCCCTGGTGCTACCTTGGACGGATGCAGATTGGTTGGCGGGATCCGTGCAATTCAACCCCCTGCTGATGGACAACGCTCGCTTCCACCAGGAGTACAACAAGGCCCTGCAAGAGAACTGCACCTACGAAATGCAGTGGACAGGGGCCACCCACGGGCGGATCCGCATCCCTGCCGAGAAGGTGAAATGGCTGGCCCCGCTGCTGCAGGGGCCAACTCCGGTGGCAAAGCTGATTCAGCGGGTCGTCGAGTTGGGATCCCTGACGGAAGAACAGGCAACTGACGAGGTGCTGACCTTCCTGACGGCGTTGGAAGACTTTCTATTCGTCATGCTGCAGTAGAGCCGTTTTCCCGTTCCCGACCAATCCCAACTCCCCTCTCCCTCTGGGAGAGGGGTTGGGGGTGAGGGCAGTGGCGCGGAGTGCCTGGGAAGTGTCTTAATCTGGTTTGAGAGGTCGAAAACTGTACGACTCGGATGTCTGCCTGGCCGGCACGTCGCTTCTATGCAGCTCTGCAGCGAGGGCTGACCCAGCCCCTGGATCGCTGGGTGGCCGGGATCACCCTCTGCAACTTGGCGGTTGGGGTGATCTTATTTTTGCTGGGCAACCACACGGCCCCCTATGTGCGGGACTTTAACTGGCAACAGCAGCGGGTGGGATCCCAGGAACTGCAGATGGTGCTGACCTTCAACCGCCCTATGGATGCGGACAGCGTTGCGGCCAACCTGGAGATCCAGCCGCCTCTGCCGGGCCGGATGCGCAAGCTGGGCCGCCGCTTTTTTTGGACGCTGACAGAGCCGGCCCCCTACGGCCAGACCTACCGGGTGCGCCTGCAGGCAGCCGTGGATGAGCGGGGCCAGCCCATGGCGCGGCCTTTTGAGGGCGAGTTTCGCACGCCGGATCGGCAGTTGTTGGGGATCGGCACGGAAGCAGACCAACGGGGGCGGCTGTTGCTCTTTAACCTGGAGACGGGATCCACCACTTTGCTGACGCCGGCGGGGCTGAAGGTTACCCAGATGCAGCCCAGCGCCGATGGCCGCTTCGTCTACTACTTTGCCACCGCCAGCACCATCCAGCAGCAGGATCTCTACCGCCTGGATCTGGAGGATCTGTCTTCCCGGTTGCTGCTGGACCACCAGGGCTACCAAAACCTGCGCTTCCAGGTCTCGCCGACGGGGGAGCTGGTGGTAGCGGAGCGGATCCCCCTGCAACGGGATCCCCTGGCTCCCGTCCAGACGGAACTGTGGATCCAGAAAAGGAGCCGGGATCCCTTTGAGCGGCTGGATCTGGATACGGCTTTGGGGGGAGACTTTTTCATCAGCCCTGATGAGAGCAGCCTGCTCATCTCCCAGGGGCAGGGGGTGGGGATTGTGCCCTTGCAGCCGCGGGCGGCAGCGGAGAGCTTTTTGGCCCAGTTCGGCCAAACCTTGGCCATCCGTCCCGATGGGGCTTTCGGGGCTTTGCTGCGCTTCAATCCCGACTACACCCGCAGCCTCTTTATCGTCAGCAATACCGGCACCAGCGAGGAGATTTGGGTTACCGAGGGATCCGTAACCAAAGGAGCTTTTTCGCCGAGGGCACCCGTCTTTTACGGCTTGGTCAGCGAGGCCGAGTTTGTTGGTGAGGGCGCGTTGGCATCTCTGGCCTACACCGAGTCCCCCCGCTTGCTGGCAGTGGTGTTCGGCAGCGGCGGCGCGGCCCCGGCGGGCAAGACCGTAGAGGTGGGGCGGGCCGACTATCCCTTTGAGCTGGACTTCAGCCTTTCCCCTGACGGCCGCCTGTTGGCCTACACGCTTTTGGAGCCCTTGCAAGAGGAGATCCCGGATCCCTGGGCCCCCTTTAGCCGCACTGGGCAAGCGATCCGCAGCGGGCAAGTGTGGCTGGTGGACTTGCAAGATGGGCTGCCGATCCCCAACAGCCGTCGCCGCCTGCCGCTGAGCAGCAGCGCACTGGCCTGGATCCCTTAGTCAGGAGGAGTTCTAGGCAAGCAAGGCCTAAAACCCAGGCCAGATGCAGAGCAACTCCCCTCTCCCCCTAGCGAGCCGAGGTTCTCAGTTTGGTTAGGATAATCACTCCCACCAGCGCCAGGGTTACCGTGTTGGCAAGCAGGATGACCGCATCTTGGCGCAACAGGCCGTACAGATCCCACATCAGGATCCCTGCCCCAAACAGCAGCAGGTAGCTCCAAGAAAAATCGTCCGCCTTTTGGCTATGCCAAGTTTTCCAGGCTTGCGGGAAGAAACTGGCAGTGGTCAGAGCAGCAGCCGATAGGCCCACCCAAAAGGTGAGGTTCATAAGTGTAGCTCCGGCTCGACAAAGCCCTGCAGCGGCTGGGCCGCTTCCGCCTCGCTCAAGCCCTTGGCCTGCAGCAACACCCCAAAGCTCCCCAACCCCAGCGGATCCAGCAGAGCGTGAAGGGCATGTCGCCGTTGCAACACCTGGCCCAGATCCCCCCCCTCGTCGCCAACTTGGCCGAGGGCGGCCAGCCTTTCCGCCAATCCCAGGTTCACCAAAAAGCAGCTCTGCTGGGTGAAGCCCAGGCACTTGAGCCCCAGAGACTCCCCCACCTGCTGCAAGGTGGTAAAGTCCACGTGGGCAGTGAGATCTTGGGATCCCACCCAGACATAGGGATCCGCGTAGGTGCCGTGTTGGCGGTAGGCCAGGAGCGTGCCCTGGAAGCGCTGGGGGCTGTAGTAGCGCTGGGCGGTGTGGCCGTAGTCAAGGGTGAGCACGTAGCCCCGCCGCAGCTTGCGGGCCAGAAGCTGGAGCCACTCTAGGGCCTTGAGGTTGACCTCCGTTTGGTAGCCGGAGGGATAGGTGGCAATCGGGATCCCCAGGCGGGCAAAGTACGCTTCCAGCGCGGGCGTAGAGAGATCCCCTAACACTTCTCGGAAGCCCTCCCCCTCCGCCCAATCCACGTAGATTTCTCGCAAGGCCCCCGCCTGCACCTGCACCCGATGGACTGGGAAGGCGTCCACCAGCTCGTTGGAAAAAAAACAGCCGGTTACCGAACCATCTGGGATCTCGTCCCACTCTAGCCAGCGCACCTTCTCGCCATAGCCGGCCAAGCGCTCCTGCTGTAGCCGCCGCAAAAAAGCAGAGCGCTCGAGGATCCCGTACTCCAGGGCTTGCCAGAAGTCGGGCCAATTGGAGCACACATAGGCCAGCCAATCTTCGGCCAGGCGCCCGCTGCCCGCCCCCATCTCAATCACCGCAAAATGGGGAGGGGATCCCAAAATGTGCCAGAACTGGAAGATCTGCTCAGCCAACAGTTGGGCAAAATCCGCCGCCAAGTGAGGGGAGGTGCGATAGTCCCAGCCGAGGGGGAGATGCTCCCGCTCGTAGTAACCCAGACCTGGCTCGTAGAGGGCCCACTCCATGAACTGGGCAAAGGTCACGGGTCCTCGGGCGCGAATGCGGCTGCCGATCAGCTCTGGCAACCTCCGGTCGGCCTGCGAGGGCGACAAGGGCAAATCCGGATTGCCCAAGCCTAAGTCTTGCCTAGAAGGGCTTACCAATGGGGATAGACTCACTTGTTCAAGGGACGACGCCAATTTTGGCGAAACTGGCGGTTGGTCAAGAGCAGCAGTGGCCAGAGGGCCGACACCGCCCACTTTCCAGAGCCTGAGTAGATGCGATCCGCCTTGCGGGCTGAGTACCAAACTCCCCCTGCGTAGATTGCCAAGAGCAAAAAAGGCCACATTTCTCTCACGTCCTGCGAACGCTGCTCAGCCGGTTAAGGGATCCCCCCTAGTAAGCGTCCTGCAACTCATAGAAGTCAGGCGTGATATAGTCCTTGCGCAGCGGCCACCCAATCCAGTCTTCCGGCATCAAGATCCGCTTCAAGTTGGGGTGTCCCTCAAAGATGATGCCGTACATGTCATAGGTCTCCCGCTCCTGCCAGTCCGCCGACTTCCAGATCCAGTACACCGAGGGCACCCGCGGATCTTGGCGGGGCAGCTTCACCTGAACCCGCACCTCCTGCGGCCGATCTGCCCCGTCCGCCAGTTTGATCAGGTGATAGAGGCTGACCAGGGGTTGCCCTGCCCCCAGGTCGTAGCCGCACTGGCACTCCAGGTAATTGAAGCCGTAGGCATAGAGGGCAGTACACACAGGCAAGAGAAAATCCCGCTCCACCTCCAGCAGCTCCACCCCGGCGGCATCTCTGCCCAGGTACTGATGGTCAAAGCCGTTATCGGCGAGGAACTGGGAAACCGGCCCCCGTTCCAGCGTCGCCAACGGCTCTGTCGGCTCGGCTGTCGAGGACGGCTTTTGCTGGGCTTTGTCCTCTGTCATCTCACATCCCTCCCCGCAAAGCTTTGAGCTGCTGTTCCGCCTGCTTGAAGTCGGCAGTCTGCAAGGCCGGAGGCACCGGCAGGCCAATAGCCGCCGCCAGTTCCGGTGGAGGAGCTTGGCGGGTCTCGCTCTCCAGATACTTGCCGGTGATGATCTCCGGCACCGGCTTGAGGTTGTGCTTGACCGTGTAGTACCGGTGGGTTTGTTGCAGGCGGCCCCGCTCCCGCATGTCTTCGGCGGCGATCTTCTTGCGCAGCTTGACAATAGCATCCATGATCGCCTCCGGACGCGGCGGGCAGCCGGGAATGTACACGTCCACAGGGATCAGCTTGTCCACCCCTCGCACCGCCGTGTAGGAATCGGAGCTGAACATGCCGCCGCTAATGGTACAGGCCCCCATGGCGATCACGTACTTCGGCTCAGCCATTTGTTGGTAGAGCTTGACCAACGCTGGGGCCATTTTCATAGTGACCGTGCCCGCCGTGATGATCAAATCAGCCGTGCGCGGCGAAGAACGGGGCAACAGGCCAAAGCGGTCGAAATCGAAGCGGGAGCCCAGCATGGCTGCAAACTCGATGAAGCAGCAGGCAGTGCCGTAGAGGAGCGGCCAGAGGCTGGACATCTTCGCCCAGTTGTACAGGTCGTTAACCGTGGTGAGAACGACGTTGTTCGAGAGGTCTGTGGTAACTTGCGGGGCAGACGCCGGAAACAAGACTTCCGGCTCCTGAGAGGTCATGACCATTCCAGCGCTCCTTTTCTCCAAGCGTACACAAGGCCCACCACAAGGATGGCGATGAAAATCAGGGCCTCCACAAAGGCCAGCAGTCCCAAGCGATGAAAGGCCACCGCCCAGGGATAGAGGAACACGGTCTCCACGTCGAAGATCACGAAGACCAGGGCGAACATGTAGTAGCGGATGTTGAACTGGATCCAGGCCTGGCCAAACGGCTCCATCCCCGACTCATAGGTGCTGCGGCGCAGGGATCCCCGCCGCTTTGGGGCCAAGAGCGCAGAAGCTCCCAGAGCCAAGACCGGCAGCAGAGCGCAGACGATCAGAAAGACCAGCAAATACTCGTAGCCGGATAAGACAAACACGACGCCAGACCGCCTCAGGTGCTCAACATTTAGATACGTTTTCAGTATAGAGCCAGTCTGCCGCCTCCCGGCGCTGCCCGATCTTTAGTTCTGCTGATGGTCTCGATTGCGGGAGTGGCGTTTCTCCAGCCAACCCCACACCCCACTCAGCAGGGCTCCAGCCATCAGGATCCCCAGTGCCGGCTGGAACAAAGGCAACCACAGCCGCAGCCAAAGTTTGTAGCCCAGCGGGATCCCGATGAAAGCTCCCGTTACCGAGAAGACAAACCAGACAAACCCGGCAAACACCAGAAAGACCAGGGCAATGAGAAAATGATCCAGCCAGCGTTTCCAGTCTGAGACGGTCATAGGGAGCAAGCCAGAGCAGGTGAAGTCTCTCAGATCCTACTACTGGAAACCCTGCCCTCTTCCCTCCAACCCAGCATAAGCCCCTGCCCCTCACGAGGGTTGACTTGTCAACAGGTAGTGGTAGAAATTTAGTTGTACACAACCCGTAGCGTTAAGCCGATGTCCACCTCCTCTGATTCCTCCTTTGCCGACCGTTTGCGACAGGTGATCGGCGATGAGGCCATTTATGCGTTTGGGCGGCGGGCCGGCATTAGCGATACAGCCTTGCGCAGTTACCTCAAGGGATCCGTGCCCGGCATCGACAAGGCCGTGAAAATTGCCCAGGTGGGGGGGGTGAGTCTCAGTTGGCTGATTACGGGGGAGGGATCCCCGCGGCTGGAGGCTGGCGACGCCAAAACGGAGTATGTATACGTGCCTCTGGTGGATGTGGTCGCCTCGGCAGGGGCGGGGGCGCTGGTGCGGGAAGAGTCCATCGAGTCGGTGCTAGCTTTTGAGCGTAACTGGCTACGGGCCCATCTGAAGGGGAACCCGGATGGGCTCAGTTTGATTCGGGTGCAAGGGGACAGCATGTCTCCCACCTTGGAAGATGGCGACTGGATCTTTGTCGAACGGCAAAAAGAGCTGGGGGGTGAGGGCATCTACGTCTTTCAGAGGGATGGCGAGCTGTGGGTCAAACGGCTGCAACGCCTGTCAGGATCCCGAGTAAAAGTTATCAGCGACAACCCTCGCTTCCCGTCTTTTGTGGTCGATTGTGCGGATCCCGTCAACGGCCTGATCCTCATAGGACGCTATCGGGGCCGTCTCAGCTTCGACTAGGCTTTTGCCGAGGATGGCGGGAAGGGGTAGCCTGAGCAGCCCCTAATCCCCTTGGCAAGCTGCGGTCGCCGGATAGGATCGACTCTAGGCGTTGAGTTGAGCCCGGTTTTCGCTCCTCGCCTGCGCCCATCTAGCCAGAGGTTTGCCTGCGATGCCCCGCCCATCGGAACGTGCAACGGTCTTTCTCAATCTCTCGAGTGGGATCCTCCTGGTCGGCAGCGGCATCTGGGCGGGAATGGTGCTCCCGCAGCCGCTTCAGACCCAACCGCTGCCAGTTCCCCAGCCGCAGGCCAACACGCCGCCGCTCCTGCCCACCCTGTCTCCACCCCAGGCCAGTCTCCCAGCGGTGAGCCCAGATGCAGATTCACCAAAGGGGAATCCAAATCACGGCGGCTCCACGGATCTGGAAAGGGAGATTCGAGAACTCCGCCAGCAGGCCATCCAGCTTTTGATCCGCGTTGAAGAACTGGAGTCGCGGCTGCAACGGCTGTCTTCCCCAGCAGCGGCCCCTGAGCCGAGGCGAGAATCGGCCACCACTGCCGAGATCGCCCCGGAGGGAGCAAGCGTCCCTGCCCCCACCGCAACGCCGACCCCTACCTCTTTTCAGGTGGGAACCCGAACCATTAGCCTGCCGGGCGATCTGCTCTTCGACTTCGACAAGGCCGAGATTCGGCCTGAGGCGGCCTCCCTGTTAGCAGAAGTGGCCAAATCTTTGCGGGAAATGCCCGGCGCCCGCGTTCAAGTCAACGGCCACACCGACAACATCGGTTCCTTGAACTATAACCTCGACCTTTCCCTGCGCCGCGCCAACGCTGTGAAAGACTACTTAGCTAACCTGTTGCCGGAAGACCACCCCATCAGCTGGACAACCTCTGGCTTTGGCCCCACCCTGCCGGTGGCCGACAACGATACGGAGGAAGGGAGACAGCGAAACCGCCGCGTGGATCTCATCATCGCCCCCTAGTGGCCCCCCCCAAAGTTGGGGGTTGGCAGGCTTGAACAGCGCCTTAGTCTAGAATCAACTGGTCCGATCCCTGGTGGGGGCGAGGGCCCAGGCAACAGTCTGAGCTTTGGGGTTCGATTTTGAACGCGGCAGGGATCCCGTCGGGGGAAAAGCAGACCTTTGCGCTGAGAGTAGACACAACCCTGGATGCTCTCAGCCAAGTTTTGACGTGGTTTGAGTCTTTCCGCGACGCCGGCATTCCGGGCCCCATCTGGTTGGAATGCCAGTTGGCCTTGGCGGAGGGCTTTACCAACGCCGTTCGCCATGCCCACCGCACTTTGTCTCCCAGTACACCCATCGATATCGAGCTGGTTCTGATGCCCCAGGAGCTGGAGCTGCGCATCTGGGATCAAGGGCAGGAGTTCAACTTGGAGGAATTCTTCCAGAACCGAGCAGCCAGCAGGCCCCCCGACGCCGAGGTCGAATCCGAGGGGGGACGGGGTATTCGGCTGATGAAGGCTCTCTCCACCCACCTGAGCTATACTCGCCAGGCAGATGGCCGCAACTGCCTGCTGATCAGCAGGCGCTTCGACGATCCCGCCCCCCTCTCCCAGCGGCCGGCCTAGGCCAACAGGCCAGCGCTCAACTGGCGAATGGCCGAGCTGGCCACATCGCTGTAGCGCAGCTCACCGGCCAAGATCTGGCCCATGCGCCGAGTGGCTCCCGGTCGCTTGACGCCTACCCTGTAGCCGACGCCCGGAAAGCGGTAGAACAGCGCCGCGATCCGCTTGGCCCAACGCATCTCTGAGCCCCACTCCTGCTGCACGCGGGCGGAGTAGTTCGCCAGGGCTTCGGTATCTCCCGCCAGGGCTTGGTCGATGGCCTGCGCTGCCAGCATGCCAGTGAGGAGGGAGGGGCGGATCCCTTCGGCGGTAAACGGATCGACGACACAGGCAGCATCTCCCACCAGGAGGGCATTTTGGCTGTGCAGGGGTTGATCCCCCTCCCAAAGACAGATGGGATGGCCAAACTGCCTGACCGATTTCAAGTCCACACCAAAGCTTTGGGCATACTCGGCGGCGATTTCCCGCAAGTTTTGTTTTTCGCCACCCCGAAAGGTGCCTGCCCCGATGGAGTAGCCATCGGCTTTGGGGAAGTTCCAAATGTAGCCGTTGCTCACGGCGCCAAAGTCGAAATGGGCGGCTGCGGTTTTTGGCTCTGAGACGGGCACTTCTGCTTCCAGGGCGGCAGCCAGGCGGCGCTGCCGGTTTTGAAAGCCGAGCCACTTGGCCATCGAGCCTTTGGCCCCATCGGCCCCGATCACATACCGACCCCAGACCGGGCCGGTGGCTGTCATCACTTGCCAGCGGTCGCTCTGCCACTCAATGCCGGAGACGGGACATTCCGTCTGGAGTGCTGCCCCCTGCTTTTGCGCCTGCTGGATCAAGTAATGGTCGAAGACCTCCCGCCGCACCATCCATACCGGCTCTTTCAGATCCAGGTCGGCCACGACCGGATCCCCGCCCCGCCAGGTGTAGCGAATTTGCCGGATCTTCAGCGAAATGGCGGGACTGAAATCGAAGTCAAACCAGGCCGCCACCATGGGAGAAACGCCGCCGCCACAGGGTTTGTAGCGGGGCAAAGGATCCTTCTCCAAGACCAGCACTGAGCGCCCCCGCTTGGCCAGGTGATAGGCGGCCGAGCCGCCGGCAGGGCCAGCGCCGACGATGACACAGTCGTACACTTGGGACATGGCTCTCGATCCCCAACCCCTTCTCCCTGAATTTGGGCTGTCGGCTCCTAGCCTACCGCATCCTTTTTCCCTCAAGAAAACAAGGGGGAGGGGGCCGGCGGATCCCCCCAACGGCGTAGGCTCAAGTGGGCCAATTCTGCAATGGGATCCCCTTTCCATCAGCTTGTTCAGGCTGAGGGGTGGCCGGGATCCCTGCCGGGTTGTTACAGCGATACACCTTGGCCCCAACGCTGCGCAGCTTTTCATCGATAGCTTCGTAGCCGCGGTCGATGTAGTGGAGCCCGTGGATAGTAGAGCAGCCCTCAGCCGCCAGGCCAGCCAACACCAGAGCTGCCCCCGCCCGCAAGTCCGTGGCCACCACCGGCGCTCCCGACAGCGACGGCACCCCCCGGACAATGGCCACCCGGTTCTTGAGACGAATATCCGCCCCCATGCGGTTGAGCTCGGGAATGTGGTGCATGCGGTTTTCAAACACCGTCTCCTCGATGGTGCAACTGCCCTCGCTCAGGGCAGCCAAGGCCATGATCGGCGCCTGCACATCGGTGGGAAAACCTGGATAGGGCAAGGTTTGGATATCGGTTGCCTGGCAAAGCCAGCCCGAACTGAGTTGAGCCGGGGCAATGCGCAGCCGGTTGGGGCCTTCTTCCTCCACCCGCAGCCCCATGTCGCGCAGCTTGGCAATCACCGCTCGCAGGTGATCCGGGATAACAGGGCCAACCGTGAGTTCGGAGCGGGTGATGGCCCCGGCAATGAGGTAGGTGCTGGCCTCGATGCGGTCGGGAATGACCGTGTACTCGGTGCCGTGCAGGCGCGGCACCCCTACCACCACAACCGTATTGGTGCCCACGCCACGGATGCGGGCTCCCATCGCCTGACAAAAACGGGCCAAGTCGGCCACCTCCGGCTCTTGGGCAGCATTTTCAATCACCGTTTCCCCTTCGGCCAGCGTAGCGGCCATCATCAGCGTCTCGGTGGCGCCGACGCTGGGATAGTCAAGGTAGATGCGGGTTCCCACCAGCTTGCGGGCATAGGCATGAACCACGCCGTGCTCGATTTGAACCGTTGCCCCCAACGCTTGCAGGCCCCGCACATGCAGATCCACCGGACGCGAGCCGATGGCACAGCCGCCGGGCAGAGGAACTCTGACCACTCCCAGCCGCGCCAGCAGCGGCCCGATGATGAAGAAGCTGGCCCGCAACTGGCTGACCAACTCGTAGGGCGCCTGGGAAGTTTTGAGGGAGCTGGCGTCCAGGTCAAGGGTATTGCCCACATGGGACACCTTAACCCCCAGGCTGGTCAGGATCTGCCCCATGCGTTCAATGTCCAGCAGGCGCGGCACGTTGTGAATTCGACAAGCGGCAGGAGCCAAAAGGGATCCCGCCATGAGCGCCAAAGCTGAGTTTTTCGCGCCGCCGATGGGAATGTGGCCGCTCAAGGTCTGCTTGCCGACAATTTTCAGCACTGGCCCCATCATCTCCGGCGGGGCTGCCACTCTGGTCTGGGCCGGCGACAGGTTAGGCGCTAGGGATTCCGTCCTGCCGACGCGATTGTCAAAAAAATCTCTCAATCTTCCTCCTCACCCACCAAAAATAGAAAGGCTCTTTCCAGAGAATACTCCGGGGATCAAAGCAGCAACTAAACTTGCAGGCCAAAACTTAGGGTGACGAAGGAAGAGAAGCTCCAGTGGCTATGCCTCTATCCTACAGCGGCGGATGGGCAATTAGCTATGTCAGCTCTTTGTGGCGCGAAAACCCCTGGCTGATCGCTGTGGGGAAGCAGGCCCTGGGCGTAGAGAGTATGTCAACAAACGCAGGTTCCTGCCGCGGGCGGCTAGGGGGATAGCCTGGCAGCAAGGGGCAGTATGATGGATGGTCATGAGAAGCGCTTGCCAGTAAGACAGGAGACACTCGATGACCGCGACCCAAGTTTCTGCCGAAGAGTTGTTTCGGGCCGCCTACGAAAATCGCTACACCTGGGATCCCGACTTTCCGGGCTACAGCGCCGAGGTCACCTACTGGGATGGGGAGCGCACTTTTGTGGGCCAGGTGCGAGTGGGGGCAGACCTAAAAGCGACGGTTACGGGCGTGGAGGATGAGGAAGCCCGGAAAGCCATTCACAATCAACTTTGGGAGATTGCCGTTCACCGGGTGCGCCGCAGCTTCGCCGAGACCCACGGGAACAACACTTTTCGCTATGGCCAGATCCTACCCGATGGCACCGTGGAGATCCTGGTGGGCGGCAAAGCCGAAGGGGATCGCTACCACGTGCGCGACAACCAAGTTACCATGGTGCATCGGCATATTCACGGTATGGTGGTTACTATTCACACCTTCAGCAGCCATGACACGGGCGAAGGCTACCTCTCCCACCGCTACGACTCCGTCTATCACGACGCCAAGACTGGCGAGCAGAAGGGTGGGCGCAGCCAATTTGAAGATCTCTACACCAAAGTGGGCAAGTACTATATCCTCTCGGAGCGGCGCATTCAAACAGAGACGGAAACCGGCCCTGTGGAAAAGCGCTTTACCTTCCGCAACCTGGCGTTGCTGGATGCGGGGGCCTGATTGGCCAAAGGCCAACGGAAAGCCCGATAATCTCATTTGTGGCAGCAACGCCCCCCTTAGATAGAAGAAGTGGGGGATCCTGAGCTATGCTTTGAGTATTCTCCCGCCCACACTTTGGCATGGACAACCCTGCGGAAAAGCCCAACCCGGATTCCAAAGCTCCTAAGGAGGCTCCCGAACTGATTCTCCGCCCGGCTCAACTGGGTGATCTGGAGGCGGTGGAGGAGATTTTGGCTCAAGCTTTTGATGAAGAGTACAGCGGCCGCTCGGTGGACATTCGTCGCCAGGTGCGGCGGCTGCGCCAGTGGTATGGCCCCCTGAAAACTTTGAGCCTGTTTCCCAACCGTTTTCAGCACATGTTTACGGTGCATGTGGCGGAGCTGGAGGGCAAAATCCAGGGGGTCATTCAAGTTTCTCCCTTTAATCATTCCCGCAGCACCTGGCGGGTGGATCACATTGCTGTGGTGCCCTCCGCCCGGCGGCAGGGAATCGGCTCTAAGTTGCTCAGACACTGCATGGAGCACTTTCGCGAGGCCCGCACCTGGATCTTGGAGGTGAACATCCACAACAAGGGGGCGATGGCCCTCTACCGCCACAACGGCTTCCAACCGCTGGCCCAGATTACCTACTGGTCGATCCGGCCCGAGATTCTGGCCGCCCTCAGCCAGCACGAGCCCATGCTGCCCAACCTGGTGCCGGTGACCAACCGGGATGCCTACGCCATTTACCAACTGGATACGGGATCCATGCCGGCCACCGTGCGCCAGGTATACGACCGCGACGTGAGCGATTTTCGCACCAGCCCGCTGGATTGGCTCCTAGATCAGGCCAAATGCGTCATCAGCCAAACGGAACGGGTGGAGATGTGTGTCTATGAGCCGGAGCGGAAAACCGCTATCGGCTATTTCAACCTGAAGTTGGACCGTACCGGGCAGCAGCCGCATGTGGCCAAGCTTACGGTTCACCCCGCCTACACCTGGCTCTATCCTGAGCTCATGGCCAAGATGGCCCGGCTCACCCAAGCCTATCCGCCGCAGGCTTTGGCTTTGGCCTCCACCGATTACCAGCCGGAACGGGAGGAATTTTTGCTCAAGCTGGGAGCCCGGGACGTGGAGCGGACGCTGTTGATGTCGCGCTCGGTGTGGCACAAGGTGCGAGAAGCTCGCTCCCCATGGTACAGCGAGTATCTCGCTCTGGTGCTCCAGAAATTGCCGGTGAAACAGCCGGTGCCGGAACGCTTCGAGGGGCTGGCAGAGGGCTGTCTGGAGCATCCCTTTCATTCCCTTCACCCAACTGGTCTGGATTCCCATTCCGTTCGGCCGGAATCCTCACTAGGACAGGCCAGGGATCCGCAATCGGAAGCTCCTCCCCCTCCCGGCTAAAGTCTCGGCTGGCACCTGCGCACCCCTATGAACGAGTTGAAGGATAACCCGGCTGGGGATCCCTCTTGGCGGACGTTGCTGCAGGCGGCCTTGCACCGCAACCGCAGCGACGCGGGTGTGCGCTATTTGCAGTTGGCTACGGTGGATCCTTGGGGGCACCCGCGCAACCGCACGGTGGTCTTCCGGGGATTTTTGGGGGATACCGACCGCATTCAGTTGGCGGTGGACAGCCGCAGCGAGAAGATCTGCCAGATCGCCCACTGCCCACTGGCCCAGATCTGCTGGTACTTCTGTAAAACTCGCGAGCAATTTCGCATTGCCGGCACTCTCGAGGCCATCACCGCCGACCACCCGGATCCTCGGGCGCAGCAGCACCGACAACAGTTGTGGCAACAAATCTCGGAAAAAGGACGGCTGCTCTGGTTCTGGCCGGAACCTAAAGGCCCTCTTGCCCCACCCGAGGCTTTTGTTGAAGAGCTGCCCCCCGAAAAGGCATCTTTGCCACCGCCGACATTTGTCCTACTGCTGTTGGATCCAACGGAGGTGGATCACCTCCAGCTCAAGGGAGATGCGATCTATCCCCAGCGACGGACTCTGTATGAGCGCAGCCCGCAAGGGTGGAAATGCCGAGCGGTCAACCCCTAGAAGGATCCCAGCCGACTGCAGGTGGGAGGGGGGAGCGGTTTTCGCCTTCCGAGAGAAGGTTGAATGAATATTGAAGAACAGACAAGGATAGAGGTGTTAGCGTGGCTGAACAACCGTCCTATTCTGAGCGCGACGCCGCCTGCGGGCTGGATCTGCTCACCAATGGCGAGGTCACGGTCGCTCAGCTTCTTTCTCAATCCGGCATGTAGCACTCCTGGTTGCGGTAATCTGATGTCTGTTTCCATCCGCTCATTTCCTGCCTGTATCACCCAAGCTGTTGCCGCTCTTGTTGCCGGCGGGCCGCCGAAAGGGACCTTGCGGGGCAAGCTGCGCCAGAGATCCCTGGGGTTGGCTGCCGCTTTGGTTTGGGGTCTGGCTCTCGTTCGGGGGTTGGCAGCCCAGCCGATGTTAAAATCCCCACAAGGCTCCTTCGAGGGGAATGCAGCTCCTGTCCTGCCCTCAGAGTCTGCCTTCCCCACCTCCACCCGCACAGGAGCCTTTCGAGTCGGCAATCGCACCCCTCACCCGATTCGGCTGGTGATCTTGATGCGCAGCGGTGGACGGCTGCTCAACCCGGAAACGGCCCACTGGGACTTTGCGCCCGGAGAAGGGGGCAGCGAGGGGCTGGTGCTGAGTTTGGGCGAGGAGCCATTGCAGATCGGCCCCGGCGATATTGTGGTGGCTTTTACCCTGGATGGAACCGCTCGCTACTGGGGGCCGAACGTGGTGGGAGAGTCGCTGGCGCCCTTTTGGAATGAAGAGAGCGGCTTTTGGTCGATGATCCTGCAGCCTTAGAGGGCTCTGCGGGCGGCCTAGAAGCCCTTTTCAACCATTTTTGAAATTGCAGCCATTTGGGTTGGGGACAGGATGCTGTACCCATGGACAAATCTCTGCCCAGGGCAAGCCACAACCCTTAAGTCAGTTTAGACCTCCTCCCAACCCCGAAAGCAGCCCCAAGTCCGGCTTCGGCGCTTGGCCCCTGCCGTGGTACCCCTGGATCCTCTGCCTCTCAAGCGCCGGCCCAGTGCCACCAGGCCCAGCCCAGCCCCACCAATAGCGCCGTTAGCCCATAGAAGCACCCCACCACCTGCACCTCCGACCAGCCCCCCAGCTCCAGATGGTGGTGCAAGGGCGACATGCGCAGCAGCCGTTTGCCTTGTCCGGTTTTGCGTTTGGTGTATTGGAAGTAGCCCACCTGCAGGATCACCGACAGGGCCTCTGCCACCAGCACCGCGCCCATCCAGGCCAGGGCCCAGAGCTGATCCCCCAACAGCGCCAGCCCCGCCAGAGCGCCCCCCAACCCCAGGGATCCGGTATCGCCCATAAACAGGCGGGCCCGGTGGTGGTTGTGCACCAGAAAGCCCAGACAGGTGCCGCTCAAGGCAAAAGCCACGAGCGCCAAAACGGGATCCGCTGCCGTCAGCCCCAGCCCTGCCAGGACAAGGGCCACCATCCCTGCCGCCAGGCCGTCCATGCCGTCGGCGAGGTTGACGGCGTTGTTGGTGCCCACCAGCACAAACAAGGCCAAGGGCCAGAACAGCCAGCCCAGGGGGAGGGCGCCTATTCCCGGCAGGGTGAGAACGGTGGGGATCCCTTGCCAGGCCAGGTAGCCACAGAAAACCAGGCCGATCCCAACTTGGAGTAAAAGCTTCGATTTGGCAGACAACCCCTTGTTGGAGCGCTGCCGGATGACCAGCCAATCGTCCAGCCAGCCAACCACGGTGTAAGCCAGGGTCAGTAGGGCCACCGCCAGCCATTGGGGATCCCAGCCGCTCCCGATGCCGGCCACCAGCAGCCCTACGGGCAAAAAGCTAAGGCCACCCATGGTCGGCGTGCCCGCTTTTTTGTGGTGGGACTGGGGCCCCTCCTCGCGGATGACCTGGCCTGCCTTCCAGCGCCGCAAGACCGGGAGAAGCAGGGATCCCAGCAGGGCCGAGCCCAGCACGCTCAATCCAAAGGGGACGGCCACCTGGGGCCGGATCCCGATGACCAGCGCTGAGAGGGCCAGGCCGAGAACTAAGGAGAGGGCCATCCCTCCCCAGTCCGCCTCTTCCAGCCGGGGAAGGGTATCCGCATCCACCCGTTCTGAACCCCTCACATTCTCAACCTCCAGCACAACCGCCCAGAACGCTCCGGCAGGAGAGCCCAAGAAAACTCTACCCTGCCGGCGGCTAGAGGGCCGGCGGCTAGAGGTGAAAGTTGGGGGAAGGGGGATCCACTAGTAGGGCCACTTCCAGTTGCGCACCTCGGGCAGATCCTCGCCGTACTTGCAGATGTACTGCTTGTGCTCCACCAGCTTGTCCCGAATGAGCTGCTGGACGTGATCCCGCCGGTATTTGAAGCGCTCCACCCGCTCCAACACGTCGTTGGCCAGGTTGAAGCGATCCACCTGGTTGAGGACGCACATGTCGAAGGGAGTGGTGGTGGTGCCTTCCTCCTTGTAGCCGCGCACGTGTAGGTTGTGGTGGTTGGGGCGGCGGTAGGTGAGGCGGTGAATGAGCCAAGGATAGCCATGGAAGGCAAACACGATGGGCTTATCGGGGGTGAAGATGCTGACAAACTCCTTGTCGCTGATGCCGTGGGGGTGTTCGCTGGGCGGCTGCAACTTCATCAGGTTGACCACGTTCACCACCCGGATCTTGATGTCCGGCAGGTGCTGCCGCAAGAAGTCCGCCGCCGCCAGGGTTTCCATCGTCGGCACATCGCCGCAGCAGGCCATGACCACATCCGGCTCCGAGCCCTGGTCGTTGCTGGCCCACTCCCAGATCCCCAAGCCCTGGGTGCAGTGCTTGATGGCGGCATCCATGTCCAGGTACTGCAGGGCCGGCTGTTTCCCCGCCACGATGACATTGACGTAGTGGCGGCTGCGCAGGCAGTGATCCGCCACCGAGAGCAGGGTGTTGGCATCCGGGGGCAGGTAGACGCGGATAACATCGGCTTTCTTGTTGACCACGTGATCCAGAAAGCCGGGATCCTGGTGGCTGAAGCCGTTGTGATCCTGCCGCCACACGTGGGAGGTGAGCAGGTAGTTGAGAGAGGGGATGGGCCGCCGCCAGGGGATGTGGCGGGTGGTCTTCAGCCACTTGGCGTGCTGGTTGAACATGGAGTCCACCAGGTGGATGAAGGCTTCGTAGCAGGAGAAAAAGCCGTGGCGGCCTGTCAACAGGTAGCCCTCCAGCCAGCCCTGGCAGACGTGCTCGCTCAGGATCTCCATCACCCGCCCATCGGGGGAGAGGTGCTCGTCGTAGTCGTAGATAGGCGCCACCCAGGTGCGGTCACTGGCCTCAAACACGGCGTCCAGGCGATTGGATGCAGTTTCATCGGGGCCAAAGAGGCGGAAGTTGTGGGGGTTGAGCTTCATCACATCTCGCAAGAATTGCCCCAGCACCTTGGTGGCTTCGGCTTCGAGGGTGCCGGGGTGCGGCACGTCCACGGCGTAGCGGCGGAAATCCGGCATTTTCAGCTCCCGCGTCAGCAGGCCGCCGTTGGCATAGGGGGTGGCGCCCATGCGCTTTTCCCCTTTGGGGGCCAGCTCCTGCAGCTCGGGCCGCAGGCGGCCGTTTTCGTCGAAGAGCTCTTCCGGTCTGTAGCTGCGCATCCACTCTTCCAGGATCTTGAGGTGCTCTGGTTTCTTGGCCAGATCCGCCAGCGGCACCTGGTGGGAGCGCCAGAAATCCTCCACCTTTTTGCCGTCCACCTCTTTGGGGCCCGTCCAGCCTTTGGGGGTGCGCAGGATGATCATCGGCCACTGGGGACGGCTGGGATCCCCCTTGGTACGAGCATGCTGCTGGATTTCTTGGATCTCGTGGATTACCGTGTCCAAAGTGGCGGCCATCAACTGGTGCATCTGGGCCGGATCGGAGCCTTCTACGAAGTAAGGCTTGTAGCCATAGCCCACAAACAGGCTCTGCAGCTCTTCACGGCTGAGGCGGCCCAGGATGGTGGGGTTGGCGATCTTGTAGCCGTTGAGGTGGAGAATCGGCAGCACTGCCCCGTCGTGGATGGGGTTGAGGAACTTGTTGGAGTGCCAGGAAGCAGCCAGAGGGCCGGTTTCCGCCTCTCCATCCCCGACTACACAGGCCACCAACAGATCGGGGTTGTCGAAGGCCGCCCCAAAGGCGTGGGCCAGGGCATAGCCTAGCTCTCCCCCCTCATGGATGGAGCCGGGGGTTTCTGGGGCCACGTGGCTGGGCACGCCGCCGGGGAAGGAGAACTGTTTGAAGAGCTTGCGCATCCCGTCGGCATCTTGGCCGATGTTGGGGTACACCTCGCTGTAGGTGCCCTCCAGGTACGTGTTGGCCACCAGAGCGGGGCCGCCATGGCCGGGGCCGGTGATGTAGAGGACGTTGAGGTTTTCCCGCTTGATGATGCGGTTGAGATGCACGTAGATAAAATTCAGCCCCGGTGTGGTGCCCCAGTGCCCCAGCAGGCGCGGCTTCACATGCTCTAGCTTTAGAGGTTCCCGCAGCAGCGGGTTGTCCATCAGGTAAATCTGCCCCACCGACAGGTAGTTGGCGGCCCGCCAGTAGGCGTCCATTTTGCGCAGTTCGTCGTCGGTGAGCGGTTTGGTTGAGAGCTGTTCTGCCAAAACCATAGCCGTACCCCCTAGGTATCTCTACTCTCATGCTGCTCCAGGTTGGGGCGGGGGCTTGGGGATCTTGGGATTCCTTTGGATTTGGCAGCGGTGGTCAGCCTACCACCACCAGGGCTTGAGGGGGGTGCCGTCGGGGAAGATGAGGCCGGCAATCTGGGATCCGCTGTGTTTGAGGCCCTCGATCTGGGCGCCTTCCAGGTTGGCCTGAGTCAGGTTGGCGCGGCTGAGGTCAGCCCGGCGCAGGTTGGCCCCCTGCAACTGGGCCTGGCGCAGCTCGGCGCCGCCGAGATCGGCCCCCTCGAGGTCGGCATTTTGCAAGTTGGCCCCCCGCAGATCCGCTCGCTGCAGGTTGGCCCCCCGCAGGTCTGCTCCCTCCAGGTTGGATCCGCGCAGATCCACGCGCTTGAGGTTGGCCCCCCGCAGCCGGATCTGGCGCAGCCCCAGCCCTCTCAAGTCGGCCTTGCTCAGGTCTTGGCCGGAGAAATCTTGCCCTTGTCCCCCCCAGTTTTGCAACTGCCAGATGTGGCGCAGCCGCTCCTCCAGGCGGGTCTCTTCCGAAAGCCGGGATCCCCGCAGGCTGGTGCCGCTGACTTTCGCCCCCCTCAGATCGGCTCCCCGCAGATCCGCCCCCTGGAGGACGGCGCCACTGAGCTTGGCCCCTTGCAAGTTAGCTTGGCGCAGATCTGCCTGGTGCAGGTGGGCGCCGTTGAAGTTGCAAAGACCCAGGTTGGCCTTTCTCAAATTAGCTTCGTAGAAGTTGGCACCCCCCAGCCGCGCCTCTTGCAGATCCACTCCCTCCAAGTCGGCGTAGGCAAAGTTCCGCTCCCCGCGCCGATAGGCCACGATGACCCCCTGGGCACCCCCCACCGGGCGAAAGGGGCTGTAGGTTCGACAGGCTTCCTCTGCCTCCGGCTGCTCGAGCTGGGAGAGCAGCCGCCAGGCCTCTAGGCGCACCGCCCAGGAGGTGTTGCCAGCAAGTGCTTCGATCAGTTCGGCCAGGCCTGCCGGCCCGTACTGCAGCAGCTGGGGCAAGGTGGCCAGACGCACCGCCTCGTCGCCCTGGGTGAGCCGTCGCCGCGCCCCCTCAAGCCCCCCCAAAACTAAGGCGTGGGCCGGGGCACCGCCGGCTGCGGCTCGTCCTCCCAACACCAGATCCCAAGGGCGGGGCCGGGATCCCTCACCTGTGCCCACCAAGGGTCGGGAGTTGCTGAGCATGAGCGGATGCCAATGGGCCCGGCTACACCCAGCGCCCCACCACTACGCGGATGGTGCCATCCTCTAGATGCTCCTCCGCCTCGATGGCGAAGCCCTGTTGCCGGGCAGAGCGCAGCAAGCTCTTGTGGGCGTAGCGCTGCAAAATCGGCTCCAGAAAGGTCTGGGGATCGATGCCCGCCCCCCACAGATCCACCACAAGCTCATAGTGATCCCCGTTGCGGCGAAAGCCGATGTCGAAGCCGTTCTTTTGCCGGATCACCAGATCGGCGCGGGTGCGGTTCCAGAGGTAGCCGCGCAGGCTGGCGTTCCGCTCCACGGTGTAGCCCAATTCCTTCAGGGTCTCTTCCAGCAGGTCGGCATCCTTGATTTGCACTTGCAAGGTGGTGAAGTGGGACATGGCGGTTCCGATCCTTGGACGGATGGAGACGGGATCCTCACTATAGAAGCGCCTCTGCAGTTGTGGAAGAAATGTGAAGGAGGATTACGTTTCCCGCGGCTCCCGTAACTTCTCTACCCTCACGGCAGCAGGATGGCGTTCTCGTTCTCCGGCTGCAGAGGCTTCCGCTTCTCCTGGGAAGCCGGGATCCCATCTCCCTTGGCCAGGGGCAAGGGGCGGGCCCGGGATCCCTGCCAGGGATCCAACACATCCCGAATCAGCACCTCCTGGATCCACACCTGCAGGATGGCCGCCAGCGGCACAGCCAAAAACAAGCCCAGCACGCCGAAGAAAAAGGCCGAGGTAACTTGGGCCACCAAAGTTAGGGCGGGCAAAAGCGACACCTGCCGCGACATGACGATGGGGGTGAAGACGCTGCTTTCGAGCTGCTGGATAAGGATGTAGAGCCCCAGCACCGCCAGCGATTTCCAGGGGGCATCGGTGAGGGCCACCAGCATGGGGGCAACCACGCTCAGGGTGGGGCCGATGTTGGGGATGAAATTAAACAGTCCCGCCAGCACCGCGTTGGCCAGGCTCAGGGGCACACCTAAAATCCAGAGGCCAATGCCGCTTAGCAGCATCACCAAGCTGCTGGTGAACAGGATCCCCACCAGCCACCCTCGCAGCGCCAGCTCGCAGCGCTTGAGGATGTAGCGGACGCGGGGGCGGTAGAAGGCCGGGAAAACCGAGACAAAGGCGCGGCTATAAGCCTGGGGATCCACCAACAACAGGATGGTGAGGATGATCACAAACAACAGATTGAGCAGGGTGGCGAAAAAGGCGGTGAAGGACTCGGAGAAAAAGTCGCGCACCTGGCGCACCAACTCGGTGGCCTGGGGCACCAAGCTATTGGCCAACTCCCGCAGCGTCGGCAGCTCGATATCCGTCGGCAACGAGAGGATGAGGCTCTCGAACAGCCGCTGCGCCTGCACGATCCCGGCGGGCACCCCATCGGTAAACAGCCGCCGCAACTGATCCGCCAAGGGAGGCACCACGATCAGCCCCACCAGAATCGCCCCCACCAGAACCGTCAAACCGGTGATGAGGAGCGAGGGGCCGCGGCGAAAGCCGTAGCGCTGCGGGATCTGGGCTAAGGTATCCAAAGCTACTGCCAAGACGATGGCCGCAAACACCAACAGCAGGATCTGCCGGATCTGCCAGAGCAGAACCAGCAAACCCAGCAATGCTGCCAGCCCCAGCCACTGGGCGAAGGTCACCGCAGCTCGCCTCCTCTCTCGCCCTGTCGTCGCCTATTCTAGATGGGATCCCGAGCATTTCCATGGGGGAGCCCGTATGCGCGATCTGGATCCGCAAGCAATGGCTCTGGCCTTTGATGGCCTCGACTGCGGGACAGAATCCTTTCTTGCCGAGGAAGTCCCCCTGCTCTCGGTGGGGGGAGTGTCCGGCTACTTGAAATCGCTGCTGGCCGGGGATCCCTACCTGGCCAGGCTGTGGGTGGTGGGAGAAGTCTCCAGTTGCCAGCGCAGCCGCAACGGCCACCTGTTCCTGACCCTGGTGGATCCGGAAAGCGGCGACCTCCTCAAGGGGGTTGTGTGGCAAAGTCAGACTGCCCGGCTCAGCTTCTGGCCAGAAGTGGGGCAACGGGTGCTGGCCCTGGGTCAACTTGGCATCTACAGCGGCGGCAGCTACTACCGCCTGGTTATCTGGCAACTGCTGCCGGCGGGCGAGGGGCTGTTGGCGTGGCGGTTTCAGCAGCTTAAGGCCCGCCTTGCCGCCGAAGGCCTGTTCGACAACCAGCGGCCCCTGCCCACCCACCCTCAGTGTATTGCCGTCGTCAGCTCTCCCGACGCCGCTGGCTGGGGCGATATCCGCCGCACCCTCAACCAGCGCTACCCCGGGCTGCGGGTGCTGTTTGCGCCAGCCCAGGTGCAGGGGGAGGCGGCCCCGGAGTCGATTGTGCGGGCCATTCGCCGGGTGGAGCGGGACGGGCGGGCGGAAGTGCTGATCGTGGCCCGGGGGGGCGGATCCGGCGAGGACTTGGCCTGCTTTAACGACGAGCGGGTGGTGCGGGCCATTGCCGAGTGCTCCATTCCGGTGGTGACCGGGATCGGCCACCAGCGGGATGAGACCTTAGCTGACTACGCTGCTGACTATGCGGCGCACACCCCCACAGCGGCCGCCGAGCGAGTTGTGCCCGATCTGCGGGAACTGCAGCGCCAGGCATTCCAGTTGCGCCAGCAGCTTGTCGAGCGCACCCTGCATGCTCTGGAAAAAGCTGAACAGCGTTGGCACCACGCCCAGCGCCGCCTAGCCCAGGTGCATCCGGAGCGGCTGCTGCAGCAGGCCCAGGAGCGCCTAGCCCAACAGCAGCAGCGCCTGGTCCAGGCCGTGCGCCACCGTCTCCAGCAGCAGCAACAGCGCCACCAAGCTCTCCAGCAGCACCTGCAAGCCCTCGATCCTGCCGCCGTTCTCAGGCGGGGCTATGCCCTGGTGCGCGACGAGCGGGGATCCCTGGTCCGCAGCCACCGCCTGCCGCCCCAGACCCGGCTGAGGATACAACTGGCCTCGGGCAGCCTCTGGGCCCGAGTGGAGGAGAGCCATGAGCCGCCGCAAACGTGAGGATCCCTGGCGCTACGAAGCAGCCATCGCCGAAGTGGAAAGTCTGATTGCCCAGATCGAATCGGGAGAGCTGGATCTGGCGGAGGTGGTGGAGCGCTTCCAACAGGCCGCCCAGACCCTGAAGCGCTGCGCCGAGTTTTTGGAGGAAAAGCGGCAGCAGGTGGAGATCCTCATCGAGGAATTGAACCAAGACGACGAAGACTGGCAAGCATTCTAGGGATCCCGCTCTGCCGTCGCCTCTTTGCTGCGCCGAGGCTTGACGGACAATGCTCGACCCGTAACAATCGTCAAGTTGTCAAGATGTCTTCTGGGGCCCCCATGTCTGCCAAGATCCTGGATGGCAAAGCCTTGGCTGGCCGGCTGCAAGCCGAGATGGCCGCTCAGGTGCAAGCTTGGCTGCCGCGGGTGGGGCGTCCGCCGGGATTGGCAGTGCTGCGGGTGGGGGAGGATCCCGCCAGTGCTGCCTATGTGCGCGGCAAAGAGCGGGCCTGTGAGCGAGTGGGCATTGCCTCCTTTGGCCGCCATTTTTCCGCCCAAGACTCCCCCGCCCATCTGCTCGACGCCATCGCCCAACTCAACCAGGACGAGCGCGTCGACGGCATCCTCGTGCAACTGCCTCTGCCCCCCGGCTGGGATCCCATCCCGCCCCTTCTGGCCATCGACCCCGCCAAAGACGTGGACGGTCTCCACCCCCTCAACCTGGGCCGGCTAGTGCGCGGCGAGCCCGGCCTGCGCAGTTGTACGCCTCTAGGTGTGATGCGCCTGTTGCAAGCGGAAGGGATCCCCATTGCCGGACGAAAAGCGGTGGTGGTCGGCCGCAGCCTCCTGGTGGGCAAGCCCCTGAGCCTGATGTTGTTGGCCGCCGACGCAACGGTTACCGTGGCCCACTCCCGTACACCCAACCTGGCCGAAGTAACCCGCAGTGCCGACATTGTGGTCATGGCTGTAGGGCGTCCTCGCTTGCTCACGGCAGACATGGTGAAGCCGGGCGCCGTGGTTGTCGATGTAGGCATTAACCGTATCCAAGACCCTGACGGATCTGAGCAGTTGGTGGGAGATGTGGACTACGAAGCGGTCAAAGAGCGGGCCGCTGCCATCACGCCTGTACCAGGCGGCGTGGGGCCGATGACGGTGACGATGCTGCTGGCCAACACCCTGGAAAGCTACAAGCTTCGCAGCCACCTGTAGCCTGGAAGCTGTCCTCAAAATCCATGAACAACTGCCAATGGCCGGCCACCAGGAGGGAGCCTTGGAGACATCAGTGAGGCTTTTTGTATAGCTTGTTACTCCGAGTGGCAGTGAGATCGGGTCATCTTCGGGCTTGCTCAAGAGTCTTCGCTGGGGGAACGCAAGAAGATTGCTAAGCAATAGTTATTCGCCATCAAATTTTTGTCCAAGTCCTTTACGTTGACAGTCGCAGATCGGGGATCGCTGTAACGTATGGATATGAACTTAGGTTAACTAGCAGCCCGTCTCCCCAGAACTGAAGCTCCGAGGGCGGGCAAGGAGTAGGGTCTCATGCTGCCGAGTGGCTCCAAAAACGCCTCTATGCCGGCGGCCGAATCAGGGCAAGGGGATCCGGCTCCCTTTTTAGCTGATGCTAGCTCTCCGCCTCCGCGAGCTACAACCACCGCTCCCTACGTGGTGCTGCACGGTCATTTCTACCAGCCGCCGCGGGAGGATCCCTGGCTAAACCGCATTGAGCGCCAGCCCAGCGCTGCCCCCTTCCACGACTGGAACGAGCGCATTCTGGCGGAGTGTTATCGTCCCAACGCCTTTGCCCGCATCCTGGACGAGCAGGGGCGGGTGGTGCGCATTGTCAATAACTACGAATTCTTGAGTTTTAACTTTGGCCCCACTCTCCTCTCCTGGTTGGAGGAGCACGATGTTGAAGTGTACCAACGCATCTTGACTGCCGACCGCCTCAGCGCCGAGCGGCTGGAGGGGCATGGCAATGCCATCGCCCAGGTCTACAACCACGTCATCCTGCCCTTGGCCAACGAGCGGGACAAGTACACCCAGATCCGCTGGGGGATTGCCGATTTCCAGCATCGCTTTGGCCGCTTTCCCGAGGGCATGTGGCTGGCGGAAACCGCCATCGATGCGGCAACGGTTAAAGCCTTAGTCGACTGCGGGATCCGCTTTGTCATCTTGGCACCCAGCCAGGCGCAGCGCATTCGCCCTTTGGGTCAAACGGAATGGATCGATGTCAGCCAGGGTCAGATCGATCCCAGCCGGCCCTACCGCTGCTTTACCCCGGATCGCAGCGGCTACCTGGACATTTTCTTTTTTGATGGCCCTATCTCCCGGGATCTTGGCTTTGGCGATATCGTCTACAGCACCCAGTCGCTGGCGGAGCGGATCCGGCTGGCCATCCGCCCTGACAGAAAAGGGGAACCCTATCTGATCAACTGTGCTACCGATGGCGAGACCTTTGGCCACCACAAGCGCAGCGTGGAGCGCACGCTGGCCTACGCCTTTTGCGAAGAGTTTCCCCGGCGGGGGTGGCAGGTGGGCAACTACGGCCACTTCCTCAGCCACCATCCCCCCACCTGGGAGGTGCAACTGAAGCCGGTCACCGCCTGGAGCTGCGCCCACGGGGTAGGACGGTGGTCGCGCGACTGCGGCTGTGGGGCGGTTCCAGGCTGGCACCAGCGCTGGCGGCAACCGCTGCGGGAGGCCCTCAACTGGCTGCGGGATCAGTTGGCCGAGATCTACGAGACGGAGGCTAAGGCCTACCTGCGGGATCCCTGGCTGGCCCGGGATCGCTACATCGAGGTGATCTTGGATCGGGAGCGCTGCGAGGCGTTTTTGCAGGAGCACCAGAGCCACCGCCTCACTGCCGAAGACCGAGTGCAGGTGCTGCGCCTACTGGAGATGCAGCGCTACGGCCAGTTGATGTTTACCAGTTGCGGCTGGTTCTTCGAGGAGCTCTCGCGTCCTGAGGGAGTGCAGATCCTGCGCTACGCGGCGCGGGCCATCGAGCTGGCGGCAGCAGTGGCGGATGTGGATCTGGAAGAAGAGTTTCTGGGCCGCTTGAGCAAGGCTCCCAGTAACCTCGACCTATACAGAGATGGCAAGGGGGTTTACTGGGCTTTGGTGCGCCCCGCTTTGATCAGCCCACAGCGGCTGGTGGCCCAGCACGCCCTGCTTTCCCTGTGCAACGGCATGCCCCGAGCCCCCGGATATATGCTGGAGCCGGTGGATCAGGAGCGCCTGGCTATAGGGGGATCCACACTGCTCGTCGGGCGGGTGAAGCTCGCCTTTCCCAACACCGGCGAAGAGCACGACCTCATCTACGCTCTACTCCACCTGGGCGGCTGGGACTTTCAGTGTGGGGTTAAGCCGTTTACAGGGCGGCGCAGCTACGAGCAGTTGAAAGCCACCCTGCTATCTGGATCCCGCAGCCGCATCCAGCTCGTCCTAACCCTGCAAGAGCTGTTTGGCCCGGAAACCTTTGACCTCAACGCCCTGATTGAGGAAGACCGGCAGCAGATGCTGCGCTGGCTTACCCAGGACACGTTGGAGCGCTTGGCCCAGCTCTATCGCCAAACCTACCTGGAAAATTACGGGGTTTTGATGGCTTTTCGGGCCGATGGCCTGCCGATCCCGGAAGAGCTGTTGGCTGCCGCGCAGATCACTCTCAACCAGCGCCTGTTGAGCAGCTTGCGGGCGATGGAAGTGGAAGGGGGCAAGCAGGATCACCTGCTGGAGTTGCGGGCAATCGCCCGCGAGGCGGAGCAGTTGGGGTGTCAGTTGCGGCGGGAGGAGGCGGCCCGGGTTTTGGATCGGCTCTTGCAGCGGGGGATGTGGCACCTTGCCCACGATTTTGAGCCGGAGAGCTTTGGCGAACAGCTCCACAACCTGGAGGAGTGGCTAAAACTAGCTGACGATCTGCGCCTGCCCATCAACCTGGATCGCCTCCAGGAGCTCTACCTGCTGGGTCTGGAACGGCAGAGAGAACTTCAACTGCATCTGGCTGAAGGGAGCGCGAGCGGCCCAACCCACCTTCGAGAAGAAGGCCAGGAGATCCCTGGCGAAACCTTGCGCCGCCTCTTCCAGCTTGGGCAGCGGCTCCGCGTTAACGTCAACGCCTGGCTGCGTCACCTACAACCCCACCAGTGATCTGAGTGCCGCAGGCTGCGCTTTTGCCCCTCTGCTGCCCAAGGGGAAGAGGGCCTTAGGCTCGAAGGATGGCCGTTGCCCCGCATTTTCCTGAATCTATCGGGATGACAGGATTCGAACCTGCGACCCCTTCGTCCCGAACGAAGTGCGCTACCAAGCTGCGCTACATCCCGAGGAGCAATCCAAATCCAAGGCTTTGTAAGTATAGCATGCCATGCATGGCATCTTCCCGCGGGCGGGAGTCGTTCTGCGCTAAGCTATGGGGATCCACCGTTGCCCTACTGGAGTATGAGTCAGCCCAAGGGTTTCAGCCAATCCAAGCCAGAGAAGAAACCGGCCAAGGCCAACACGGCCAAGCGCAAGGAAGCCGCCAAACGCTACGACGAGCTGAAAGCCAAGGGGATGCCGGAGTTCGCCATTTTTGCCCGGCGCCGCCAAGCTGAGCCCGGCAAACCCAACCCCTGGCTGCCCGTGGGATCCCTGGCGGTCAGTCGCTCCAGCGCCATCCACCAGGCCATCTTCCAAAACGAGGAAGAGCTCAAAAAAGCAGCCGTCCGCCTCTTTCCCCGTCTTAGCAAAGTCAAAGACGAGCTGGAGTTTGGCTTTCGCCTTAAGGACAAAGAGTTTCAAGACGAGCCGATTCAGGTGGCAGTTCGGCCCCAGCCTTCGCCCCTTCAGAGCTGGATAGACAGGGTGCGCAAGTGGCTGGGCCTGGGCAAAAGAACTACCCAAGCCTCCAAGAAAGGCTAAGCCGTGGCAAAGGCTTTGGGTAGCCAGCTCAAAATCAAGGGGTTGACAATCTCTGGGCGCTCGTCGTGGGGGCAATGGCCCGTATCGGGAAGAGGGAAAAATTGGTAGTCGATCCCCTGCACATGGTTTTGAAAGCCGCGACCCCGCTGAATAGGCGTCCAGGGATCCCGTTCCCCCCAAATCACCAGCAGCGGACAGCGCACCTGGGGCAGCAACGCTTCCGGCGTAGGGCCAGGGGGAGCCGTGAGAACAGCGGCAAACACCTGCTGCGCTCCCGGCTCACAGGAAGGGGCGTAGAGGATCTCCACCAGCTCGTCAGTGATGGCGGCAGGGTTGCAGTACACCTGTTTCAGAGTGGCGCGGATCCGCTGCCGCTGCCGCACCCAATCAAACAGAAGGGGCCCCGTGACCGGCGAGGCCACCAGAGCAGTGAAGGTGGCCATGAAAAGGCGGGCCAGCGGGCTGAGCTCGTGGGAGCGGTGGTTGAGACCGCCGGCACAGTTGAGCAGCACGGCTCCAGCAACAAGCTGGGGATAGCGGGCAGCCATGAGCAAGCTGAGCAAGGCGCCGATAGAGTTGCCGATGAACACCGCCGGCTGCCGCACATGCTGCCGCCAAAAATCCGCCAGCAGCTCGGCCCACAGCTCCAGACTGTAGGCAAGGGCCGGCTTGGCCGAGCCGCCAAACCCCAGCAAATCCAAAGCATAGACCCGGTATCCCGCCGCCGCTAGCACAGGGATGTTGTGCCGCCAGTGGCCAATGGAGGCCCCAAAGCCATGCACCAAAATCAGTGGGGAGCCAGATCCCTGGACGACGTAGCGAATGGCGTGACCCCGCCAGCTCCAGGTTTGGGGAGCAAAAGGGGCAATGGGATCGGCTGCCAAACTCGCAGGAGGAGCAGTGAACACAGACAGAAAAAAGATGTGGAGGCGTTGTGGAAGGGTCCCCACCTCCTCATCCTACCGCCACTCTCGAGCGTCTTTCTCTGCCGGCCATTGCCCCTAATCCCTCCCCCCAGAGAGATCTAGCTTCTCGGCAGAACTCTCAGGTGATCACATCCGGCTGCTGCCGACCGGTGCGGGCGCGGATCTGGGCGAAGTGATCCGCCAGTTGGATCAGCTCGGCCAGGGCCACCTGGGGATCCAGGCCGTGCCGGCTGGGATCCGGCTCAAACCGCTCCAAGTACACCCGCAGGGTGGCCCCGTGGGTGCCGGTGCCGGAAAGGCGGTAGACGATGCGGGAGCCGTCCTCAAAGCCGATGCGGATCCCCTGGTTGCGGCTGGTGCTGCCGTCCACGGGATCGGTGTAGCTGAAGTCATCGGCATAGGCTACTGTTTGGGAGCCAAAGCGCTGCCCCACCCAGCTTGCCACGGAGCGCCGCAAGTGCTCCATCAGCTCCTCGGCCACCTCCACCGGTAGCCCCTCGTAGTCGTGGCGGGAGTAGAAGTTGCGCCCGTAGGTGCGCCAGTGGTCTTCCACAATCTGCCGCACCGACTGGCGCCGCACGGCGAGGATGTTGAGCCAAAAGAGGACAGCCCAGAGGCCGTCTTTTTCCCGGATGTGGTGGGAGCCGGTGCCGAAGCTCTCCTCGCCGCAGAGGGTAACTTTGCCGGCATCCAGGAGGTTGCCAAAAAACTTCCAGCCGGTAGGCGTCTCGTAGCAAGGGATCCCCAGCTTGGCCGCCACCCGGTCTGCTGCCTGGCTGGTGGGCATGGAGCGGGCGATCCCCGCCAGCCCCTCCCGGTAGCCGGGCACCCCGTGGGCGTTGGCAGCCAACACCGCCAGGCTGTCGCTGGGGGTCACGTAGAAGCGGCGGCCCAGGATCATGTTGCGATCCCCATCCCCGTCGGAGGCGGCGCCGAAATCCGGCCCATCTTCTCGAAACAGCAGCTCCACCAGGGCGCGGGCATGCACCAGGTTGGGATCCGGGTGGAGGCCGCCAAAATCCGGCAGCGGCTGGCCGTTGAGGACGCTGCCCTGGGGCGCCCCTAGAGCTCCCTCCAGGATGGCGTGGGCATAGGGGCCGGTGACGGCGTGCATGGCGTCGAAAGCGATGCGAACCCCGGAGGCCAGGTAGTCGCGGATGGCGTCGAAATCAAACAGGCGCTGCATTAGGCCTAGATAGTCGGCCACCGGGTCGATGACGGAAACCGTCAGGGATCCCAGCCGCTGCTCCCCCAGGCGATCCAGGTCCACATCCGGGGCTTGCAGGATGCGGTACTCCCGGATCTGCTGGGTGCGGGCGTAGATGGCCTCGGTCACCTTCTCCGGGGCAGGGCCGCCGTTGCCGATGTTGTACTTGATACCGAAGTCTCCCTGGGGGCCGCCGGGGTTGTGGCTGGCGGAGAGGATGATGCCGCCGTAGGCCCCGTATTTGCGAATTAAGCAGGAAACCGCTGGCGTGGAGAGGATCCCACCCCGGCCCAGCAGTACTCGCCCGATGCCGTTGGCTGCTGCCATCTTGAGCAGGATCTGGATGGCTTCCCGGTTGTAGTAGCGGCCGTCTCCGCCCACCACCAGGGTTTGGCCGGCGGATCCCTCGAGGACGTCAAAGGTGGATTGGATGAAGTTCTCCAGGTAGTGGGGCTGCTGGAACACCTGCACCGGCTTGCGCAGGCCGGAGGTGCCCGGCTTTTGGTCGGGAAAAGGGATGGTGGCCACGGTGCGCAGGATCATAGGCTGCCCAACTCTGCTCGCCCCTCTACTATCTCATCGTTGGGGCCTCTAGGGAGGATCCCTGGGCAGCTTCAAGCTCAGGGCGGGACTTTGAGCGCCTGGCCAGCGCTGCGGCCATAGCGGCTGGGATCGTACATCTCCTCGACAAGGGCAGGGGCCACCTGGAATTGGCCAGGGATCTCGGGACGGAAGAGGTAGACGAACTCGTGGCGGCCCCGCTTGAGCTCGGTGCTGAAGAAGGCCACCCGGTCGTCCCGGTTCTCTTGATGGGCCCAAAACCAGTCCCACCAGTAGTCGGCGGCAAGCCCTCGCGGATCCCGGGAGGTGATCTCGGCGCCGCTGGGCAAGGGATCCTCGATCACCACGTAGTGGCTATCCCGCTCAGCTTCCACCGTCAGCCGGGCCAGGAGCACCTCGCCCGCCCGCACCGCCTCGCCGGGGCGCAGGAGCTGTTCCCGGTAGCGGATCTCGCCATTGGCTTGGGGCTGGGGCTGTAGGCGGAAGTAGCGGCGGCTCACCGTGAAGCCCTGGCTGTCGGGGGGCGGCAGCTCCGGCAGAAAGGCCTCTCCCCGCAGGCTGTAGTAGAGGGGGCCGGGGCCGGATTTTTCCAGGCGCAGGCGGCGCAGGTTACTCACTTCGGCGTCGTCCCAGTCCAGCACCTGGCGAGGATCCTGAGGACCGGCCTGCCACTGGGCCAGTTGCGCCCCGCTTACCCCATCTTGCACCCGCACCTGGCGGGGGCCAGGCTGTTGCTGTTGCTGGGCTTGGTAGTGGGCCACTAGGCCCAGGAGGGCGTCGGCGGTGGCTTTGGTGGTGCGCCAGCGGTTGTCCTGCCGTTGCTGGAGAAGGGCGGTGGCGATCTCCCCGGCGCGGCCATCCTGGAGGCGCACGGCCAGTTGCAGGAGGGGCCCGGCCACCTCCAGGTCGTCGTAGGTGGGGCGTTCCCCGGCTGGCGGAGCGGAGGCGGCAGGAATAAACCAGCGGCCCTGGGGATCCCTTTGTCGCCGTTGCAGACCTTCCTCCAGAGCCGCCTGGGCGAGATCCCGCTGGCCCCGTTGCAGGGCGGCCAGGCCGCGGTAGGCCAGGCCAAAGGTGGAAAGCTGCGGCGGCGGCGGCAGCTCGGCAGTCACCAGCGCCGGATCCCAGAGGGCCAGGCTGTAGGCCACAAAGGCCCGCAGATCGGGGGAGAGGCGTTGGAACGGCTGCCCAGCCAGATACTCCAAAGCCCGCCGCACCCGCCACTCCTTGAGGGCGTAGCCGGCGGCCTGGGCGAGATGATAGCCCTGCAGGATGTAGGCGGTCAGGTAGGGGTTGCTGGTGTCGTAGGCCCACCAGCCCCAGCCGCCGTCGTAGTTCTGGGATTCCTCCAGCCGCTGCAGGCCGGCCCGAACCACCCGCGGCAGCCGCTCCAGGGTGGGCAAGCGCAAGCTGAGGCCCAACTGCTCGCCGGCCTGGGCCACCGCCAAGGCGGGCAAAAAGCGGCTCAAAGTCTGCTCGGTGCAACCGTAGGGGAACTGCACCAGGTAGTCCAAGGGCCCCAACAGCTCCGCTGCGGGGCTGGCGGCCAGTTCCAGATGCAGGTGTCGGGATCCCGGCACCCAGGTGGCCGGCCAATCCAAAGGCAGCTCAAGGCCATCCTCCTGCAGCCGCCCCGTTTGGAAGAAGCGGTGCACTGCCCCTAAGGGCTGACTGGGGATCCGCAGTTGCAGCGCATCCTGCAGCCCCTCCCCTTGTGCCCAAACCCGCAGGGGGGTCTCGCCGGCCCCCAGCACCCGCAGGGGCCATTCCACCCGCTCCGCTCTCTGGGCCGGCACGGTAAGGCGTTGTCGATCCGGGCCTTGCAACGCCAAGTTGGCGGGCACTTCCAGCCCCACCTCCACCGCCTGGGCTTTTGTGGTGCGATTTTGCACAACAGCGGCCAAGGTGAGTTGATCCCCCACCCGGAAAAAGCGGGGAGCTGCCAAGCGCACCAACAGGTCTTTGCTAACCGAGACTGTGGCAAGAGCGGATCCCACCTGGGTGTCGGCGGTGGCGGCGCGGGCAGTCAAGCGCCAGGTGGTCAGGTTATCCGGCCAGCGCACCTCTACCTGGGCCAGGCCATCGGCGTCGGTAACCAGATCCGGGAACCAGGCGGCGGTATCGCGAAAGTCTTCCCGCACCTGGCCGGCCAGCTTGTCGGCGCCGCCGGGATATTGTTGCGGGAAAGAGGTGGTGGTGGTGACTTGGTTGTCCTGGCGCCCGTAGAAGAAGCGGCGGATATCGGGGGTAAAGTCGGGCCGGAGCAGGTAGAGGGCATTGTCCACGATCCCCAGCCCCACCTCGGCGCTGACCGGCTGCCCTTGGGCATTGCGGGTGCGGATTTGAATTCGGGCCGTCTCCCCCGGCTGGTAGGTGGGCTTATCCGTCTGCAGCTCCACCTGCAAAAAGCGATCCAGCGGCGAGACCCGCAGCAGCGCCTCGTTCTGGTACAGCCGCCGCTCTGGGCCAACGACAGTGGCGGTGACGTAGAGGTTGGGGCGATACTCCTCCCGGATGGGCAGGCGCAGGGTGGCCGTATGCCCCTGCAGGCGCAGCAGTTGTACCTGGTGCAGCCGGGATCCCTCCAGGCCCACCAGCACCGGCAGATCCGGCAGCGGCGAGGCGATCAGGATCTGGGCCTCTTCCCCCACTTCGTAGATCTGGCGATCCGCCACCACCTCCAGGCTGGGCAGGGATCCCCAGCTTTGCAGGGGGCTGCCCGGCTCCACCACCCAGAGAGAGGCGACCTCCTGCACGCGACGGCGGCGGGGATCCTGGGCCGTCAGCCGCACCCGGTAGCCTCCCGGCTGCAGGTCGGCGGGCAGGCGCAGAACTAGGCTGCCCTCGCCGTTGACGACTTGAAAAGGTTGCCGCACCAGGGTGGCTTGCCGTCGGTAGGCGCTGCTCTTGGGATCCCAGCGCCAGCGCTCCAGGCTCAGCTCCCCGGCGGTGCTGACGGGGCGGCCATCGTAGTCGCGGGCTTGCAGCCGGTAGGTGACGACGTCCCCCGGCGCGGGCAGGTGGCGATCGGCTGCGGCAAAGAGGGCCAATTCGCCGGCTGTCACCCAGGCCCGCGCCGCCCCGGTCACGCTGCGGCGGCTGATATCGGTCACCTCCACCTCAATGCGCAACTGCTGCACCTCCTGCGGGCCCCAGTAGCTGTCTTCCTCCCAGTCCAGATCCGCCAACAGGCGCTCCAGGCGCAACTCGGCCCGTCCCTGAGCATCCGTCACCCCTTCTCCTTCCGCCACCAACTGGCCGTAGCCGCCATAGTAGCCCTGCTCCTCTCCCAGGTCGTCGGCGAAATAGTCTTCCTCGGCAGAACGGGGCAACAGCCCGTAGCGCAGGCTCCAGTCGGGGCTGCTGTAAACCCGATAGCGCAACTGGGCCTGGGCCACCGGCGCGCCGAAAAGATACTCGGCCTCCACCTGCACCTTCAGGGATCCCCCCCGCACCAGCCAAGGCCGGTCGGGCACCACCGTCACCTCAAACTCCGGTTTGCGGTAGGCTGCCACCCCAAAGTCGGTGGACTCGCGGCTGGATCCCTGGAACTGCCACTCTAGGCTGTAGCTGCCCAGGGGGGTTTCTTCCGGCAATTGAAACTGCCCGTGGACGCTGCCGAAAGCGTTGGTGGCCAGGGTCTGCTCCTCCAGCACATCGCCGTTGGGAGCGGCGAGGGTTACTTGCAGCGGCTGGCCTGCCGGGGGCGGGGTGAGGCGGCCTTGCTCCCGCACCAGGGCGCGAAAATAGACCGTCTGGCCGGGGCGGTAGAGGGGGCGGTCTGGGTAGGCGTAGATGCGGTACGGCTGGTTCCAGCCGTAGGTGTAGCTGCGGGACAAAACCTGCAACGTGTTGTCGGCGCTGCGGCCATAGACCACCAACGAGGATCTCTCCCCCGCCGGCAAGCTAAACTGGGCCAGCCCCTCCTCGTCGGTGGTGGCCGTCAAGGGATCCCCCCACTCCCCAAAAACTTGGATCTGGATCCCCGGCAGAGGACGCAATTCCTGCAAATGCACCGCCTGCACCACCAACTGGCTGGCATCCTGTTTCTGGATTAGGCCCAGGTCGCTTACCAAAAGCCACTCCTCAGAACGGGGCAAAGGTGCACTCGGGTTCAGCGGCTCCTGTCCTTCCGCCTCCAGCCAGTAGGCCCCCGGCGGCAGGATCCCCAGATCCAAGGTGCGGGTCACCTCTTCTCCCCCCAGCGGCTGCTGCCAACGGCGCAGCAGCTCTCCTCGCAGGGTGGAATACAAATCCGGATCCAGGGATCCGTAGCCGAGGGCCAAATTCCGCAAGCGAGGGGATCCCTCCAGATCGGCCAGGGAAAAGCGGTAAACGGCAAACTGCACCGCCCTCAAGCCACTGGCCCTCCACTCCAGCCGCGCCGGCTCGGCGGTCGTGAACACCTGGCTGGTGCTGTAGAGGTAGAGGCTGGGGGGCAGAAGCTGCGGGCGCAGGAGAGGAGCAGAAGCTACTGACCCTTCCCGCACCTGCACAGGCCTCTCGCTGAAGACGGTTTCCAGGCCGGATCCCCGCACCGTCACCCGGTATTCCCCAACGGGCAATTGATCCAAGCGATACTCGCCCTCCGCAGACGGGCTGACGCTGCGGCTCACCGGGCCGGCGGCAATCACCTGGACGTTCCCCGGCGCCACCCCTGCCGGCAGCTCCACCCGCCCCGTCAGGGATCCCGTCGGCGGCTCCGACAGCAAAACCGCCAGCCCCACGGCCAAGAACACCCCCAGGGCCACCAACCAGCGCCGCAGCATGGGATCCCTTCCTCCTCCCTATGTGTCCTGGTTGCCCTGGGGACGGGGTCGCTACTTCACCAGCTCGAACACGTTGAACATCGGCAGGTACATGGCCACGATGATGCAGCCCACCATCCCCCCCAAGATCACGATCATCAGCGGCTCCAGCAGGCTGGTGAGGGCGCGCACCGCCTCCTCCACCTCCAGCTCGTAGAAATCCGCCGTCTTCATCAGCATGGCATCCAGCTCCCCCGTCTCTTCGCCCACGCTGATCATCTGAATGGCCATCAGGGGAAACACCTTTGCCTTAGCTAGGGCAGGGGCAATCTGCCCTCCCTCTGAGATGGATTGGCGGGCGGCGTCGATGGCGTTGGCCACCACCTGGTTGCCGGAAGTGTCGCGCACAATTTCCAACGAAGTCAGCACCGGCACCCCAGAGCGGGTCAAGGCCCCAAAGGTGCGGCAAAAACGGGCCACCGCCGACTTCTGGATCAGATCCCCGAAAATGGGCAGCTTGAGGGCCAGCGCGTCGATGGTCTCCTTGCCGGCGGGGGTGCGATAAAAGCGGCGGAAGGCAAAGAAGACCGCCACCAGAAAGCCCACCAGGCCCAAGCTGTACTGGGGCGTGCGCAGGAACTTGCTGATGTTGATGAAAAACTGGGTAAAGCCGGGCAGCTCCCCACCCAAGTCGTTGTAGATGCTCTCAAACGTGGGCAAGATGAACAGCACCATGCCCAAGAAAATCAAGACAGCCAAGATCGTCACCACCACCGGGTAGGTCATGGCTGACTTGATCTGCTTCTGCAGGCGATCCATGTCCTCCAGCAGCTTGGCCAGGCGGTTGAGCACCTCATCGAGCACGCCGCCCACTTCCCCTGCCTGCACCATGCTGCAGTAGAGGCTGTCGAAAGCATCTGGATAGGGGCGGATGGAGTCGGAGAGGTTTTTCCCTGCCTCCACCTCTGCACGGATGGCCCTCAGGTATTTTTTGAGCTTGCGGTTGCCAGTCTGCTCCTCCATGATGGTGAGAGAGCGCACCATCGACACGCCGGCGTTGATGAGAGCAGCAAATTGCCGGGAGAACACCGCCTTGTCGCGAATGTCGATGGATCCCAGCATCGAGAAATCAAAAGAGGTCTCCAGCGAGAAAAAGGGCTTTTCTTCCTGAATGTCCTCTGGCTTGGCAAAAACGCCCTCTCGGCGCAGCCGTGCACGCGCCTCGGTCAAGTTGTTGGCCACCACCGTCAGGCGTACCGGCTGACCGGCCTTTAACCCCCGAACCTTGTAGCGCGGCATAGCTTACCCCCGATTCAAACTCATGATGAGAGGGTTCGAGTTGTGGGATCCAGCCCCCGAACTTTGGGCAACTAACTTTCTCAGCTAGAGCTTAGCCACAAATTGAGGCGGCGGCCAGAGATCGGCAAGAAGACCTCACCCCGGGACGCGGCGCTGCGGCTCAACGACGGACGGCAACCCCCGCTGGACGCTGGTGTTGAGCTGCCGCGGCTGGCGAGGGCCCGGCAACGTTGCCCAAAAGCCGCTGCAACTCCTCAGGACGAGAGGTCTTGGACATGGCCGTCTCGAAGTCGATCTTGCCCTGCAGGTAGAGGTTGGCCAGATCCTGCTCCAGGGTCTTCATGCCCTGCTTGCCGCCCGTCTGGATGGCCGAGTAGATCTGGGCGGTCTTGCCCTCCCGAATCAGGTTGGCAATGGCCGGCGTCACCACCATGATCTCTTGCACCAGCACCCGCCCGGGCTCTCCCGGCTTGGGGTTGAGGCGGCGGGCCAAAGTTTGCGAGAAGACGGCCTTGAGGGAGTTGGAGAGCTGCACGCGGATCTGCTGCTGCTGCTCCGGCGGGAACACGTCCACCAGGCGATCCACCGTCTGGGCGGCAGAGCTGGTGTGGACCGTGGCAAAGCAGAGGTGGCCGGTCTCGGCGGCGGTGATGGCCAACTGGATGGTTTCCAGATCCCGCATCTCCCCGATCAGGATCACATCCGGATCTTCCCGCATCGCCGCCCGCAGGGCATTGGCAAAGCTCTTGGTGTCTTCGCCCAACTGCCGCTGGTGGATGATGCTGCGGATGGGAGTGTAGATGTACTCGATGGGATCCTCGATGGTGAGGATGTGCTCGGCCCGCTCGCGGTTGATGAAGTCGATGATAGCGGCCAAAGTGGTGGACTTGCCGGATCCCGTCGGGCCGGTCACCAACACCAGGCCCCGAGGCAGACGGGCCATCTCCTTACACACATCCGGCAGGCCCAGCTTGTCGATGTTGGGGATCTCAGAGGCCAGCGCCCGCATGGCGCAGGCGTAGGTGCCGCGATCCCGGTAGACGTTGACGCGGAAGCGCCCGATCCCGCGCACGCCGTAGGAGCAGTCCAACTCCCAGTTCTGCTCCAGGTGTTTGCGCTGGGTGTTGTTCAACATGCTGAAAATGAGCCGCTGCACCTCCTCAGGGGTGAGGGGCTCGTGCTCGGTTGGCTGGAGTTCGCCATTGATGCGGAAATAGGGGGGCAAACCGGCTGAGATGTGGATGTCAGAACCGCCCCTGCGGACGATTTCTTCCATCAGGTCTTCGATCATGAGTTGTGGCATAGGGCTGGTGTCTCCAATCGGTAAGCTGAGTCAGGCTGGGTTCGACCTAGGAGTTGTCGATGAAAAACCCTTCTAAAGCCGGGCTAGAGGCAACCCTCCAGGACTCGTATAGGACTGTTATAATCAGCACCTTGGCGGCGTCAAGAGCCAGGCGCCTTGCCTAAAACTTCGGCGTCAGGCAGTAGGGGCAATCCATCCAGTCTACCTGCAGGGCGGCGCCACAGTTGCGGCAGGTGCTAAGGGCCTTGGCACGGGCCTTCAGCTCCGTTTCCAAACCCTTGTCGGTGAGGATAACCCGATCTACCTCCTCCAGCGTGGTCAGGCCCTGCTTTACCAGCATCAAGCTGTAGGCGAGCAGGGTTTTCATGCCGCTTTCGACAGCGGCTTCCTTGATGACCTCCGTGGGAGCCCCCTTGTTGATCAACTCGGCCAGGCGGTCGTTCATGCGCATGAACTCGTACACCCCCACGCGGCCTTTGTAGCCCACGCCCCCACATTTCTCGCAGATGGGCTTGCCGGTGGCTTTGCGCTGCTCGATCTCTTTGGGGGAGAGCTTGTTGGCTTTGTAGAAGGTGAGCTGTTCGCCGTCGCCGCTGAGGCTGAGGCCATAGCGGGCCAACTCCTCGGATGTGGGGTGGTACGGGATCCGACACTCGGTACATACCCGACGCATCAAGCGCTGGGCCAGCACCCCCAACAGCGAGCTGGAGATCATGAACGGCTCGATCCCCATCTCCGTCAGACGGGCGATGGCACCGGGGGCATCGTTGGTGTGCAGGGTGGTCAACACCAGGTGGCCGGTGAGGGAGGCTTCGATGGCGGTTTTGGCCGTCTCGTGGTCGCGGGTTTCCCCCACCAGGATCACATCCGGGTCTTGCCGCAAGAAAGCGCGCAGGATCATGGCAAAGTCCATGCCCTTTTCGCGGATCACCTGCACCTGGGTGATCCCCGGCAGGGAGTATTCGATGGGATCCTCGGCGGTGCTGATGTTGATGCCGGGATCGTTCACTTCTGCCAGCGCCGAGTAGAGGGTGGTGGTTTTCCCGGATCCGGTGGGCCCGGTTACCAAGATCAGGCCAAAGGGTCGCCTGACAACCTCCTTGAAGCTGGCCAGGGTCTCTGGGTCGGTGATCAGCTTGTCCAGGCCGAGCTGGGTGGCGGAGTTGTCCAGAATCCGCAGCACGATCTTCTCCCCGTAGCGGGAGGGCAGGGTGCTGACGCGGAAATCCACCTTGCGCCCCTTGAAGACCCGCCGGATCCGCCCATCCTGGGGCATGCGCCGCTCGGCAATGTTCAGGTTGGACATGATCTTGAAGCGAGCGGTGAGGGCAGGGACGATCTTCTTGGGAAAGTTTTCAAAAGCCTGCCGCAACACCCCATCTTTGCGGAAGCGGATGCGCAGGTATTCTTCTTGTGGCTCGATGTGGATGTCCGACGCCCCGTCCTGCAGGGCCTTGACCAGGATCTGGTTGGACAGTTTAATAATCGGGGCATCATCTGCCGATTTGACCTGCTGCTCCAGGGATCCCTCGCCGGCCTCATCGGCAGCCACATCCTCAATAGCATCCAGATCGATTTCGGCAGTGTTGACCACCACCTCTTCTTCTTCTTCCTGTTGGGCAGCAGCCGCGTCGTTGATCCCCTTGATGGCCAGCAGCTCCGCCTGGGCATCCATGTAGCGGTTGATCAGGGCGTCGAAATCCCGCTGGGTGAAGACCCGCCGCTGCAGCTTCAGCCCCTGGATGCGGAAGCGCCGCTGGATGTCGTCCAGCGCCTGCAGGTTGTCCGGCCTGACCATCGCCACCAGCACTTGGTTGTCTTGGCGGCGGATGGGCAAGAACTTGTAGCGGTTGCAGATGTCGAGAGGCAAGAGCGAGTCGATGAGCCCGATCATCTCCGAGATCTCCACCGGCTCCAAATCGATGTCGAGGGGGGGGATCCCGTAGATGATTTTCAGCTCAAAGAGCTGCTGCCGCTTGTAGGCCCGCTCCAGGTCAGGGGTGATCTCTTTGCCGACAATCTCTTTGACCACCAGGGCTAGGGCCTTGCTGCCCCCTTCGCGATCGGCTTTGAGGGCGTTTTGGATGTCCTGGATTTGCTTATCGTCGGCAAAGCCCAGCTCTTTGAGCTTGCGGCCGAAAGGAGTGATGCTGACGTTGGCAATGGCCAGGGCTTTGCTGGCCGCAACGCTGCGACGGGTTAGAGGAGTAGGAAGGTCATTCATGCTGCCGGGCCACCCAGGATGTATTCACATAATGACTGCAGTTAACCGCAGGGATCAACGGTGGGGACATGCAGGCCTGCGCGTCCCAAAGGGCGCTGCCCATGGCCTTACTATGCCCCAACTTGGTTGAAACTTAAATCCCCCTTCCTAGTTCCGGCAGGGTGGTGACGCCTGTCTGGTCAGGCCGGGATCTTCGCCGGATCCACGGGGCCGGTTGGGGGCCTGCTTCCAGAGAGGGATCAGCTTAAGATGGGGAGCAGGCCGGCGGCTTGCGAGCCTTTCCGACGGGAGAAGCCTGCTAACTTGTCCCCTTTCTCGAGACAGCTTCTGCCAATGGCTGAGATCGGTCGAAAATAGGGCGGGCAACGCCAAGCTGATGGGAAATTCGGGGGACAAGCTAAGCTCAAAGGGACGGAGTCGGCCCAACTTGTTCAGGATTACCTCGCTGCAACTGCCCATGCGGCTCTACGTCGAACCCTTTACCGTTCACAAGCGCTATGCCCTCACCCTCAGCCGCGGCACCTATACCGAGGCCACGCTGGCCTGGGTGCGGATCGAAGAGGAGGGGATCGAGGGCTGGGGGGAGGCCTGTCCTTTCTCGGTGAGCGAGGACTGCCACCAGTCTTTGGAGGATATCTTGGTGGGTTTGGAGGTGGCCAAAGGGATCCTACGCCGCCACTCCCCCTGGGAGCGGCAGGCCATTGAGGCGGAACTGCTGCGGGCCGGGATCCCTTCGGCAGCGCGGGCAGCGGTGGATATGGCCCTGCACGATTGGATGGGCAAACGTCTGGGGATGCCCCTGTGGCAGGTGTGGGGACTGGATCGCTCCCGCATCCCGCCCACCACTTTGACCATTGGCATTTCCACCCCTCAGGCGGCCCGCCAGCGTGCCTTGGCCTGGATGGAACAGACCCAAGCGCGGGCCTTCAAGATCAAGCTGGGCAGCGACTTGGGGCTGATGGCGGATCAGAACATGCTGATTGCCGTGCAGGAGGTGATCCCGCTGGGATCCCTGATTACTGTGGACGCCAATGGTGCCTGGACGGTGGAACAGAGCCTGAGCATGAGCAATTGGCTGGCGGGGCAGGGGGTGAGCTACCTGGAGCAGCCCTTGGAGAGGGGACAGGAGGCGAAGCTGATCACCCTCTGGCACGAGTCGAAGCTGCCCATCTTCGTGGATGAGAGTTGTTTCGACAGCCGCGATATTCCCGCCCTGGTGGATCGGGTGCACGGCATCAACATCAAGCTGATGAAGTGCGGCGGCCTTAGCGAAGCCTGGCGCATGATCCACACCGCCAAAGCCTATGGGCTCCAGGTGATGCTGGGCTGCTACAGCAACACCGCCCTGGGCAACACGGCGGCGGCCCACCTAGCGCCGCTGGTGGACTACGTGGACTTAGACAGCCACCTCAATCTCATCGACGATCCCTTTTCCGGAGCTCTGGTGCAGGAGGGTTGTCTTATCCCCACTGACCGACCTGGCTTGGGGGTGGAGTTGCGGGAGTAGCACCATGGGGCAACGGCGATCCCTCTCCAGACAAACTCGCGTGGCCGTCCTGCTCCACGGCGGCCTGTTGGGGGAGCACGGCAAAACAGGGCTGGGGTTGCTTCGGTATGGGCCCTTCCCGGTGGTGGCGGTTATTGACCGGGAGCAGGCGGGGAGATCCCTGGCCCAACTCACGGGCATTGCCAAAGACATTCCCATCGTAGCCTCGGTGCAAGAGGCGCTGGTTTACGGCCCCGAGGTGTTGGTGATTGGGATCGCTCCTTCCGGCGGCCAGTTGCCCCCTGAGTGGCGGGAGGAGCTCTGCCAAGCCCTGCAAGCCGGCTTGTCTTTAGCAAACGGGCTGCACACCCCCCTAGCGGAAGATGCCCAGTTGCGGCAGTGGCTGCAGCCGGGAGCCTGGATCTGGGACATTCGCCGCGAACCCCCTGGTCTGGGAGTAGGGAGGGGCCTAGCTCGCTCTCTCCCCTGTCGGCGGGTACTGACGGTGGGCACCGACATGAGCGTGGGCAAAATGTCCACCAGCCTGGAACTGCACCGGGCCAGCCTGAAGCGCGGCCTGCGCTCCCGCTTTTTGGCCACCGGACAAACCGGGATCCTCATCAGCGGCGATGGGATACCCCTGGATGCGGTGCGGGTGGACTATGCCAGCGGCGCTGTGGAGCAACTGGTGTTGCGCTATGGATTTGACCACGACATCCTGCACATCGAAGGCCAGGGATCCCTGCTCAACCCCGCCTCTACAGCAACCCTGCCCCTGTTGCGGGGATCCCAGCCCACCCACTTGATCTTGGTCCACCGAGCTGGGCAAACCCACATCAAAGGGATGGACTACGTACCCATCCCTCCCCTGCGTAAGGTCATCGAGCTGTACGAACAGGTGGCCAGAGCTGCCGGCGCCTTTGCCCCCGTGCCGGTGGTGGGGGTGGCCCTCAATACCTTCGGTTGGGAGGAGGAAGCCGCCCTGGCCCAGATCCGCCAGGTGGAAGTGGAGACCGGGCGGCCCTGTACCGACGTGGTGCGCTTTGGGGCGGATCCCCTCTTGGATGCCATTCTCTCGACAGGCTAGCCTCAGGGATCTCCCTTAGGGCGAGTTTCGCTGTCGAGCACTTCCAGGATGGCCTTGGCGGCGCGGGCCAAAACTCCCGGCTCCCCCAGCGCTGCCCGCATAGCAGCATAGTCGGCCTGCAGTTGGGTGCGGCGCTCGGGCCGAGTCAGCAGCTCCAAGGCCAGTTGGGCGACTCGCTCTGGCTGGGCCTCCTCCTGGAGGAGTTCCGGCACAATGGGGCGCATCAGCACCAAGTTGGGGGGAGACATAAAGGGCACCGACACCTTCAGCCAATGGCGGGCCAGCCAAAAGGTAATTGGGTTGAGGCGGTAGATCACCACCTGCGGGATCCCCAAAATGGCCGCCTCCAGGTTGACAGTTCCCGACTTGGCCAGCACCAGGTCGGCGGCCGCCAACAGCAGGTGATGCGCCTTCGGAGGCGAAGGGCGAGGCAAGAGAAGGGTGAGATCCTCCAGCCCATAGCGGCGGGCGGCTCGGGCAATCGGGGCGGCAAAGCGGGGCGAGGCCAGCGGCGCCCAAAACCGCACCTGGGGCAGGCGAGCCCGCAACAGCCGCGCTGCCTGGAGCAAGATGGGCAAAACCGAGCGCAGCTCCTGGCGGCGGGAGGCCGGCAGCAGCGCCACCACCATCGCTTCCTCAGGGATCCCTAACTCAGCCCTGGCCTGAGCGCGACCGGGTACACTCGCCAAAATATCCAGCAGGGGGTGGCCCACATAGCAAACCTGGGCACCTGCTGCGGCGTAGTAGCGGGCTTCTTCAGGGAAAATCGCCACCATCAGTCGCATCTGCTGGGCTAGCCGGTAAGTGAGGCGGCTGTTGGGCGACCACACCCATTCTTGGGGGGCAATGTAGTAAACGGCAGGGATGCGTCGCCGCTGCAACAGGCGGGCGATGCGGCTATTGATGCCGATGTAATCCACCAGGATGGCCAAATCAGGCGGGTCTTGCGCCAGGAAGCGGCGGATCTTCCACTCCGTCCATAGGGCAGGGCCGACGAAGGGGAGAGCCTCCAGAATGCCGATAGAGCTGATCTCCGTGGTGCGGTGCAACAGATTGGCCCCCGCAGCGGCCATCTCCTCTCCCCCAACTGCCGTGATGCGTAGGTGCGGGCGTTGGCGCAGCAACTCGCGGATGAGATGGCCGGCCTGCAGATCCCCGGAGACTTCTCCGGTGCAGATAAACAGATGGCTCACAGGTCGTCCTCTTCTCTGCTGCGGCGCAAGGCCGGCAGAGGGCCGCGCCGTTGGGGTTGGGAAAGGGAATCTTCCAAAAATTGCAGCAGATGGAGCAGGGATCCCGTCTCGTCCACCAGCTCTTTCCCCTCTAGGGAAAGGACGCTCTGCCCGTTCTCGGTTCGCAGGCTCTCCCGCAGCGTTTGCAGCGCTTTTTCCAGGGGCAAACCGGAACGGTAGAGCAGCCGGTAGGCCTGGCGCAAGGCCGGCAGGGATCCCTCCATCCCCTTGGCCCGCCGCAGCCCCACCAAGTTAAGGCCCCGGATGCGGGCCGGGTGCCCCTCCACCAACATGTAAGGCGGCACGTCGCGATCCACCCGGCTCATGGCCCCCACCATAGCCAGGCGCCCCACACGGGTAAACTGGTGGAGCCCGACCATGCCGCCGATGCGCGCCTGCGACTCAATGTGAATGTGGCCAGCCAGGGAGACAGCGTTGGTGATCACCACCTGATTTTCGATGACGCAGTTGTGGGCGACGTGGACGTAGGCCATCAGCAGGTTGTGATCGCCGACCACCGTCGCTTCCCCTTCATTGGTGGCTCGGTTGATGGTGACGAACTCGCGGATGCGGTTGCCCTTGCCGATCACCAGCTGAGAGGGCGCGCCGCTGTACTTCAGATCCTGAGGCTCCCTGCCCAGCACCGCCCCCGGAAAAATCTGGTTGTCCTCGCCAATATCTGTCCAACCATCGATCACCACGTGGGCCCCCACCACCGTACGGGCGCCAATGCGCACATGCTCGCCGATAACCGCATAGGGGCCAACTTGTACCGTCTCGTGCAACTCAGCCTTCGGATGGATCACCGCTGTGGGATGAATCCGAACAGAGGAGTTGGGAGTGGATCCCGCTGAAGCCAACGAACTCATTTCTAACCTAGCCAGCAAATGTAGCTACGCTCCCAACCCTGCGATTAGGGCTTGCTTGGGGAGGGCACAATCCTCCACCGCTCTGCTGTGAAACTCCGACCGGGAGGTGAAAGCAGCACTTGACATGCCCCTATCCCAACACTTTAGCAGGGTCTTTCCACGCCAAGTTGCCTCCGCTGGGCTCCTCCTCGATGGGGAAAACAGATGGCCACCCCCCACTTGCCCCGCGGTTGCGGAGCGCCAAAGGCCCCGCTGCTGGCCGCTGTTGGCCCATCAATCCACCAGGGAGAACATCAGCTCCCCTTCGGTCACCAACTGTCCCCCCACCTGGGCCCGACAAAACATCTTGCCGATGCGTTTTTGCCGGATGGTGAGCAAATTGGCTGACAGCAGCAACTGATCCCCCGGCAGCACGGGGCGGCGGAAGCGAACGCCATCGATGCCGGCAAAGAGAGCCAACCGCCCAGCCACATCCGGCAACTTGGTCAACACGATCCCCCCCAACTGCGCCATGGCCTCGACGATCAGAACGCCGGGCATGATCGGTCGGTTGGGGAAGTGCCCCTGGAAAAAGGGCTCGTTGAAGGTGACGTTTTTCAGGCCCACCGCCCGTTGCCCTGGTTGATACTCCACCACGCGATCCACCAGCAAAAAAGGGTAGCGATGGGGCAGGATCTCCAGGATTTGATCCGTGGTGAAGACGGGGGGAGCGGTTGCCAACTGGGCAGCTGCTTCAGCCGAGAGAAGAGGTGGAGGAGAGACATCAGAGGACATAGTAACCCACAGAGCCAGAAGACAAACCGTGAAACCGTGACGTACTCCCGCACTCATGCTGACGCATAGAGTGCAGGCTTCATGGCTTACGCCACGCTTCGCCAACAGTGACTCCTGCCCAATGGCAGGACATTTCCTGAGCTTGAAGAACGGGACGCCCCACCGCTCTGGATTTGATAACTCGCGCCGAGTTGTGATCCCGTGACAGCCTTAGCCCGCAGGAGGGGCAATCGTGCCACCGCTCATGCAGCTTTTTGGGCACCTCACGACCACACCCCGAGCACCCTTGACTGCTGCCGCGGGGATCCCCTGCAATCGTCAACAGCCCAGCTCTTTCAGCCTTGGCTGCCAGAATTTGCAGGAACT
>NZ_AXUX01000001.1:2622003-2629027 GCF_002760475.1 Synechococcus sp. 63AY4M2
TACGCAGCAGCTCCAGCCACTCACCCATCAGGGCGACTTGGCTAGCAGTAGGGCGCAAGCGGTACTGGTAAGCGGTTCTCATGATGAATGCATTGTACCTGTTGAACGCTCCCGCCTCTCATCCCGACTCTGACCGGCCCGCCCCCCCTATATCCCCCCGTATACGGGGGGACTGGGGGGCTGGGGGACTGGGGGGTACAGAGCGGGGCTTCCAGGACTACGTCCCGCTAGCGCGAACGGCGGATTAGCTAAAGCCCGCATGGGCGGGCATTGAACCCAAAGCAAGGCCGCACAGAGAAATTGCAGCAGGCCAGGAACTTTTCACCCATCCCAGCAGCCGGGATCCCCCTCAAAACGAAGAGCGAGATTCCACCCCACCGAGGCAAAGGGGATCCCTTGCTTGCTCTTGAGCTGGCTCCACCTGCAGGGATCCACTCTTGAGCAACTGCTCAGCCAAACGGTGGTGGAGGGCGTGGCCCGCCTTGTAGGCCACAATGTGCCCCTGCAAGCGGCAGCCCAACAAGCTGAGATCTCCTAGTAAATCTATCAGCTTATGGCGCACCGGCTCATCCGGGAAGCGCAACGGCCCCAACCACTCGGTTTTGCTGCAGACGATAGCATTTTCCAAGCTGCCCCCCTGAATCAGCCCCTGTTGGTGGGCCAGCTCCGCATCCTGTTGGCGGGCGAAGGTGCGGGCCGGGGCAATGGATTGGACAAAGTCCGCCCTGTTCTCCCGCCAGCTCAGCCACTGTTGGCCGATAGGGCAGTCGGCAAAATCGATGCCATAGGTAAAGCGAAACCCGGGGTAGGGCACGGCGCTGACAAAGGCTTCCCCTGCCCAGACCGTGACCGGCTCCTGGATCACCCCCAGCAGGGCCGGCTGCTCCTGGGCCAGGATCCCGGCTTGGGCAACGGCCTCCACAAAGGGCAGGGCGGAGCCATCCAGAATCGGCAGCTCCGGCCCCTCCACCTCGATGCGGCAGTTGTCGATGCCCAGCACGTAAAGAGCGGCCAACAAGTGTTCCACCGTCTGCACCTGGACAGGGGGGGATCCCTGCTGTAGACGGGTGCAGAGAGCGGCAGGGGCCAGGGATCCCAACCGAGCGGGGATGGGAGGGGAGCCCCGCTGATCCACCCGCACAAAGACTCGACCGCTGCTGGCAGGGGCCGGATGCAGGCTACAGCGAACCGGCAGGCCGGTGTGCAGGCCCACCCCCTCTAGGGAAATAGAGCTGGCCAAGGTGTGTTGTTGTTCTCTCATAGGTCTCTATGGCCAACGCTCTTGGCCCCGGTCGAAAACGCGATAGTAGAGTTCCCGATAGCCAACGCGCAGGCTGCTGCTGGCGTCTGCCAATTTGCCTTTGCGACTGCCGTAGGCGCTGAACACCTCGTAAGTATCTCCCTCAAAGAAAAACGAGGAGACATCGGAAACCTCTTCCCCCCCCAACAACTGCCAACGCCCCCCCCGAAATCGCAGCCGGTAGTGGGCCCTGTCCAAGCTACCGGAGGGGCGGTCGATGGCGGCGTCGATGCGGCCCTCGTACTCCGGCGGCTCGGCTCCTGCTATGGGTCGAACCTCGACGGAGATATCGCGGTAACGGCAGTTGGGGCGGCTGCATAGGCGGATCGAGCGCATGGCCTCGGCAATGGCTTCCAGCCGCTGTCGCGCCTCGGCCAGAGAAAAGTGCTCCGCACCGCTATCGCGAACGAGCTGGGGCGACACCTGAGTCGGCTCTGCTGCGGGGGAGAGCGACGAATGGGCAGCCAAGGCTGGGGATCCCCAGCAGCACCCCAGCAGCAATAGGCACATCCAACTCAGCCAACGGCGGTAGGCGGATCCCATCGGCGCAATCTATGACAAGATCTAACTCCTCTACTTTAGGGGATCCCTATCTGCGATTTCTGAGCAATGCCGGCATCGTCCAACTGGGCTCAGGAGCGATTGGCGCAGGTACGCCTTGTGTTAGTGCGGCCGGCAGGGCCGCGCAATCTCGGGGCCATTGCCCGCGTGATGAAAAACATGGGCCTGCGGCAGTGGGTGTTGGTGGATCCCCAATGCGATCCCCTCGACGCAGAAGCAGTCACCATGGCCGTGCATGCGACGGACTTGCTCCGCCAAGCCCGGCAGGTGCCAACCTTAGCCGAGGCCCTTCAGGGATGTGTGCAGGTATTCGGGACAGCAGGCCGCCGCGAGCCCTACCCGCCCGAATGGCAAATTCAGTCTCCCCGCCAGGCTTTCCCGGAGCTGCTGGCTGCCGGCCCTGCCGCTCTGGTGTTTGGCCCTGAAGATCGGGGCTTGAGCAACGAAGAGCTGGCCCTCTGCCATCGCCAGATCCAGATCCCCACCGATCCGGCCTACCCTTCCCTGAACTTGGCCCAGGCAGTGGGCATCTGTTGCTACGAGCTGCGCACCCTCCTCTGCCAGAATCTTCCCCCGCCAGTGACCAGCTCTGGGATCTCAAAGCCGGCTCCCTTCGAGCTGCTGGAGGGTTTTTTCGGCCACCTGGAGGCGCTGTTGCTGCAAATTGGCTACCTGCACCCCCACACCGCTCGCCGCAAGATGCTCAAGCTGCGCGCCCTCTTTCACCGCGCCGGCCTGATCGTGTCCGAGGTGGCCCTGTTACGCGGGATCCTGCGACAACTCCAGTGGAGCCAAAAATCTTCTCCTCGAGAACCCCCAAAAAAAGAGGATCCTCATCCTGCTGAGAGTGGATCCTAGCTGCCGCGGCCTCTGGCCGGCTGCCTCTGAAAACAAACCTCTGGGAACTGAGACAAGGGAATCCAGCTAGGTCTGGATGGTCTTCCTGCGGCAAACTTGATTTGACGGAGAGGGTGGGATTCGAACCCACGGTGGCTTGCGCCACGACAGTTTTCAAGACTGCTTCCTTAAACCACTCGGACACCTCTCCAGAACCTATCTTAGGCTGTGCAGTTGCCGCTTGTGCAGCTCGAGGGGTCCTGCTATCCCTGCTAACGGGTTGTGGGGAGGAATGGGGATCCGCTATAACCCACTGAGGGATCCCTGGCTATGCGATGAGAGGACATTTTTGCCCAGGTCAGGTGCAACTTCTGGCTTGGCTGTCGCTAGCGTTGTTGGCTGCCTGTCGCCCTTGGCCAGACGCATCTCCTTCCGAAGCTGCCCCCCCGGATCCGGTGCTGCGCCACATCGGCGAAGATGGCACCCATTTTGAGGCTTCCGTGGGCGATACCCGCGCTCTCCCTCCCCACTTCCCGCACCAGTTGCGCTTGCCCGACGCCACCGTCATCTCTTCGGGGCAAATTTGGGATCAGGAAGGAGGGCTTGCCTCCCTGATTTTGCAGACCTCTCAACCTCTCTCGGAGATCGCCGCCTACTACCGCCGCACCCTCTGGGGCCGGGGCTGGGATCTCCTCTCCGATCTCGAGCAGGCCGGCGGCATCCGCACGCTGGTGTTCGAGTCTCCCCCTCGCCCCGACAGGCCGCCCCAGCAGGCGGTCATCCAAGTGGGATCCCCCCGCCGCGGGCCGGATCAGGTGGAGTATCGCGATATCCTGATTTTGCTGAGTACCGTCGTCCCTGGCGGCGAAGCGCAGCCTGCCGCTGCAGCCGCTCCCTAGAGCATGCCCGTCTATACTCAAGCGATTGAAATTGCCGCTGGCGTGGCCCAGGTGGAGCGCTGTCTAATCGATCCAGCGCTGATGCGGCGCTGGCTCAACCCCCTGTTGAGCTGTGAGGCGCTGGGATCCCCCACTGGGCAACTGGGCAGCCGCTACCGCTTTTTCCTGCGCCTGCCGCTGGTTTCCCCCAGCCTAGACTGCGTGATCGCCGAGCGGGCCGAGGGCCTGGTGCAGTGGCAGTTTGAGGGTTTTTTTCAGGGCACCGACCGCTGGGAATGTTGCCCCCAGCCGCTGGGAACGCTATTGGTAAACCGCTTTGAGTTTTGCATCCCCAACCCTTGGGTGGCGGCAGGGTTCTATCTGGTGGCAGCGGAGCTGACCCGGCACGACATGCGGGCACAACTGCGACGGCTAAAGGCAGTGGCCGAGGCTTTGGGTTAGGCTGGTGGCAGGTAGTAAAGAAACGTAAAAAATGGCAATGACCAGCAACAGCAGCCTGTTCAACCGTCGCTTTTTCGACAACTTCATCCCCCAGCCGGCCAACAGCCCTCTGCAGATTGGCGAGCTGGCCCCTGACTTTGAGCTGCCCAATGTGCACGGGGATCCCGTGCGCCTGTCGGACTACCGCGGCCAAAAGCCGGTGGTTCTGGCCTTTACCCGCATCTTTACAGAAAAGCTCTTCTGCCCCTTCTGCTACCCCCACATCCAGGAGCTGAAGGCCCGCTACGAGGAGATCCGGGCTCTGGGAGCAGAGCTGCTGATGGTTACCAGCACCGACCCGGTGCAAAGCCAACAGATCCAAGCCGACCTGGAACTGCCCTATCCGCTGCTGGTGGATCCGGAGTGCAAAACCTTTCGGCTCTACGGCGTCGGCCAAGCCCTGGGGGCGCCCCTGCCAGGCCAGTTCATCGTGGATCGCGAAGGGAGGCTGCGCTATAAGCACCTCTTCTCCTTTGCCGAGCCCAACGCCAGCACCGACGAGGTGCTGCGGGTCTTGCGAGAAGGGCTAGCCAGCGGCTGGGATGGAACCCGCCGGGTGGCTCCCGTGCCCTTTTTCTAAGCCTTCCTAGGCAAGCCCGGAAGAGGAGAGGAAAGAGGTGGTCTTTGCGCGGCTGGCCCAGAATAGCGCCCGTCAGGCGGAGATCCTAGAAGTAGTCCTGCGCCACGGCTGGGACTACATGCGGCGCTTGCTCTCTTTGGGCAAGGCGGAAGAGCCGCAACTGCCACCACCCCTGGTGCTGCGCAACATCCTGGTGGATCTGGGGCCGGTCTATGTGAAGCTGGGCCAGTTGCTGAGCACCCGCCCCGACCTGCTGCCGCGGGAGTATATCGAGGCCCTCAGCACCCTGCAGAGCAATGTGCCCCCCGTGCCCTGGAACGCGGTGGAGATCCTGCTGCGCCAGCAGTTGCGAAAGCCGCTGGAACAGGTATTCAGCAGCCTCGACACGGAAGCGGTGGCGGCGGGATCCATTGCCCAGGTCCATCGCGCCCATCTCGTCAGCGGCGAAGCGGTGGCCCTCAAGATCCAGCGGCCCGGCGTGGAGGCAATAGTAGAGCGGGATACAAGGCTCATCCGCAGCATTGCTGAATTGGTGGCGCAAACAGAATTTGGCCGGCTGGCAGACGTGGTGGCCTTGGCGGATGAGTTTTGCCGGGCCATTCAGGCGGAGCTGGACTTTACCCAGGAAGCCCGCCACACGGAGCAGCTGCGGCAACGCCTGCAGGCTGGCCGTTGGTTTGATCCCAACCAACTGGTGGTGCCGCGCGTCTATTGGGCTCTTACCACCCCCAAGGTGCTGACCCTGGAGTGGATCGAAGGAAAGCCACTCCTGGAGGCGGATCGCAGCGACGCCGAGCCGCAGCAGCTTGCCCGCCTGCTCACCCGCGCCTTTTTCCAGCAGATCTGCATCGACGGCTACTTCCACGCCGATCCCCACCCCGGCAACTTGTTCTATTTGGGATCCGGTCGCGTAGCCCTCTTGGACTGCGGCATGATTGGGCGGCTGGATCCGCGCACGCAGCAGATTGTGCTGGAGCTGATTTTGGCCATCGTCAGCCTGGATGCCCAGCGCTGTGCCGAACTCACCCTGGAGCTGGCCCTGCCGGAAAGCCCCAGGGGCCGCTTGCGGGATCCCGCCGTCAGCCTGGCCCAGTTGCAGCGGGAATACGAGCGTCTTTTGCGGCAGTACTACACCCTAACTGTGGCCGAGCTGGATTTTAGCCAGCTTTTCTCCGAGATCCTGCAAGCAGCGCGGCGCAACCAGATCCGCATCCCCGGCAACCTGGGGCTGTGCGCCAAGGCCCTGGCCAATCTGGAAGGGATCGCCCGCCAGCTCACCCCAGACTACAATCTGCCGGAGCAAATTCGCCCCCTGATGGCGGACGTGTTTCGGCAGCAGTTGCTGGGGGAAGCTCCCCTACCCTCGCTGCTGCGCACAGCCTTGGACCTGAAAAACCTCTCGCTGCAGTCGCCGCGGCAATTGGAAGTGCTGCTTAGCCGCATCACCTCGGAAACCCAACGCTGGAACCTCACCATCCAAGAGCTGGAAGACCTCCGCATCAGCCTGGATCAGTCGGCCAACCGCCTCTCCTACAGCATCCTGGTCGGATCCCTGATTATCGGCGCCGCCATCATCTCGGCGCAAACCCAGCGCTTCCAGGTCTTCTGGCTGAGCGAGCTGCTTTTTGGCGCCGCCAGCCTCTTGGGACTGTGGCTCATCCTCAGCATCCTCCGCTCCGGTCGCCTGCGCAATTAGCCCCTAGCTCGGACTTGCCAGGGATCCCGATCCTAGCCATGTTGCCAAAAGCACATAAAAACGGTATCAACGCTTCTGCGAGCGCCTCGCCAAAACCCGCAAAAGCCGATTTTTTCGTTGACCCGCTCGATGCCTTGCGCCACAAGGCTTTCAGGCCTCTCACCCCTCCTCTGCAAGGCCTTTTTTTGCCCTCTTCGACCGACCCCCTCGCAAATAGGCCTTGCATTCCTTGCCCCGCTTGGGTTTAATAAGGGTAGAGTTCCCCCTTCGGGGGGATCCCTAGAAATTGGAAACGCGCCTCGCGGATAGTTACTTCGTCAAGCTTCAAAATAGTTCCCCCTTCGGGGGGATTCCTAGAAATTGGAAACCATGTGATACGTTACAACAATGGACAACGTTTAGTTAGACGTGTTCCCCCTTCGGGGGGATCCCTAGAAATTGGAAACCTGTTGGTAACCAAACGAGCCCGGATGAACCGGATGGTTCCCCCTTCGGGGGGATCCCTAGAAATTGGAAACGAACTTTCAACAACAACGTTGGGTTCGGCTAACTAGCCGGGTTCCCCCTTCGGGGGGATCCCTAGAAATTGGAAACGGCCATAACGAACCTCCAATTAGGCAGTACTAAACTAAAGTTCCCCCTTCGGGGGGATCCCTAGAAATTGGAAACAC
>NZ_AXUX01000001.1:2633883-2682856 GCF_002760475.1 Synechococcus sp. 63AY4M2
ACAAACCTGTTCCCCCTTCGGGGGGATCCCTAGAAATTGGAAACCACGGATGACCCCACCATCCAGTGTGAAGTAGAAGGCGGTTCCCCCTTCGGGGGGATCCCTAGAAATTGGAAACCATGTTCCTCCTTTCCCCAGCAGGGGGCACTGGTCAAGTTCCCCCTTCGGGAGGATCCCTAGAAATTGGAAACAAAAGAAAACCTGCTACCCAGTGAGTAGCGGGTTAGTGGCTCTCCCTTCAGGGAATCTCCAGAAATTAGGAAGGCGGCTAAGGAACTCCGAGTAGATCTCGGTATAGGCCTTGACCCACTCGGGATCGGGCTGGATGAGGCGTTCCACCTGCACCAGCCGATCGGCAGCCTGCTGCACCGAGCAGCACCAATAGGCCGAGGCGGCCAGGACAGCTGCCCCTACGGCGGCCTCGGGGTGCTTGACCACTGCTAAGGGGCGGGCAAGGAGGCTGGCGCGCAGGCGCAGCCACAGAGGGCTTTTGCAGCCGCCGCCGGTGGTCAACAGCGTTCCCTCTATGGGGATCCCGTGGGCGGCCAAGGTCTCCAGCCCCAGCCGCTCCACCATTGCCACCCCTTCCAAGAGAGCTGCATAGAAGCGAGGGGATCCCACTTCCGCCTGGGGCAAGAAGCCGGCAAATTCACTATCCAGGATGGGAAAACGCTCGCCGGGTCGGCAGAGGGGATAGCTGACCAAGCCCGTGGGCAGATGGGCTTCCGCCTGCCGATCCAGGGCAGCAAAGTTGCCGCCGGGGAAGAAGTGGGGCAAGACCCCGCCGCCGCAGAAGGAGGCTGCTCCTGGCCACCAACTGGTTCGGTCGGGGTGCAGATGGGAGTAGAGGCTTTGCGTTTGCACGGGATAGGACTCCGTCCCGCTCACGCGAACAGCACTGTTGGCCTTGAAGATGAGGGTTGTGCCCAGGCTGGTGGCAACCTGCCCCAAGCGAGTAGCCCCTGCGGCCAACTGTCCGGCGCAGCCATCGGTGATCCCGGCAGCAATCAGCACCTCTGGCCCCAGCTCCCACTCCGCCCGCACCGTTCCCAGAACCGTTCCTGGCGCCACCACCTCAGGAAAGCGCTTGGGGTCGAGGCCATGGCGAGACAGCCACTCCCGCGGCCACGTGTAGGTTTCCAGGTCGAAGCCGCTTTTTAGGGCATGGGTGTGATCGGTTACCCGCCGGCGGCCTCCCAGTTGGCTCAGGAGAAAGTCCGCCGGGTGGGCCAGGTAGCTGTCCCGGTATTGATCAGGATGGGCTTCTGCCCACCACAGCCAGCGGCTGAGCCCCCAACTGGCCGGGATCCCCAAGCGCCGGGCCTGGGCCTGTCCCCGCAGGTCGGAATACAGCCAGGCCTGATCCAGCGGCATGCCCCGCCCGTCTACCGGCAAAACCGTGCCAGAGGTGCTACAGGCACTGAGGGCAACGATGGCGTAGCGATCCCCCAGTTGGGTCTTCAGGTGTGCCAGCAGCGTCTTCAGGGTGCGCAGCCAGCGGCCCGGGTTGGTTTCTGGGGGATCCCAGGAGCGCTCGCTTTTGCCCACTATCTCGCCTGCCTCCGAGAGGGCCACCACCCGCATCCCCGAAGTACCCAGGTCGATCCCAAGAAACACAGGGTTCATAAGGACTTGCTAGCAGAGTAAACTACCCGGCTCCGACCGCCCCCCTTCCCCCCAACCCCCCGTATACGGGGGGCAGGGGGGCGGGGGGATTGAGGGGGGTACGGTGCGGGGCTGCTGCGGTTTCTAGCTGAACTAGCGCGAAGAGCTTCCCTCAAATGGCTAAAAATCTCGGCTGCTGAGGGCCAAGGCCTCTTGGATATCCAGATCCAAATTCTTCACCGACTCCAGCACCGAGCGCGTAATCAGCTTGCCCGCTTGCACCAAAACGGCGCCAGTTACTGGGTGCAAAAGGGGCTGCTCCGCCCGCCGCCCAATCAACACCTCGATATCCTTAAAAGCGTTGATGTACATCCCCACCGGCAACTCCACCACCACCCCTTCCCCCAGAACCCGCGCTTGACAAGCTAGGCGGGAATTGGTCTTACGAGTGGTGATCACCTCCAAGGTGCGCTGCTCCCGGGGGGTCATGGCCGAGAGCGATTCCATCCCCTCTTTTACATACACATGACAGGTGGCGCAGAGGCCGCGCCCGCCGCACTCTTTCAAGACATTCAGCTCTTCCCGCAACAGCACCGAGAGCAAGTTGCTGTTGGTGGCCACTTCCGACACCTGAGCAATGGGATCCAACCGCACCCGCTTGACCATTGTCTCTCCTTCGTTGTTACATCCCTTAACGTTAGCTTGTCCTGGCAAGGGATCCTAGTCACACCTATACTGTATTATTTTTTACTCGCCCTGGGATTGGGAAGGAGCGGGCTGGGCAGGCTAAAGTAGATCCTGTCCTTGTTTGCGTAGCCGTCGAGCTTTTCCAAGGTTTTGGCGGCATGAGCTCTCCGCCCATCCAGTGGTATCCCGGCCATGTGGCCAAGGCCATTGGCCAGTTGCGGGAACAATTGCGGCTGGTGGACGTGGCAATTGAAGTGGTGGACGCGCGGATCCCGCTGGCCAGCCGTCACCCTGAGCTGGACAAGTGGCTGGGGGAAAAACCTCGCCTCTTGGCGCTTAACCGAGCCGATTCCATTGCGGCAAGGGATCTCAAAGCGTGGCAGGAGCATTTTTCGCAGCAAGGGATCCCGGTCTATCCCACCAACGGTCAATCGGGAGAAGGGGTGCCCCGCCTCAAGCAAGCCATCTTACAGATGGGGCAAGCGGTAAACGAGCGGCGGCAACGGCGGGGCATGCGGCCGCGGGCTGTCCGGGCCGTGGTGGTGGGTTTTCCCAATGTGGGCAAGTCTGCCTTGTTGAATCGACTTTTGGGACGGCGAGCCGTCGAGAGCGCTGCGCGCCCTGGGGTAACCCGGCAACTGCAGTGGGTACGGCTAGGGGGGGAGTTGGATTTGCTGGACTCGCCGGGCATCCTCCCGCCTTCGCTGCCGGATCAGCGGGCAGCCACGCTGCTAGCCATCTGCGATGACATTGGCGCTGCCGCCTACGACCCCGAGCGCGTAGCGGCCTACTTTGTGGATCAACTGCTGCAGGTGCAGCCCCAGGCCCAAGCCCTGCTGCAACAGCGCTACGGCTGGCTCGATCCAATCCCCCCTGGCAGCGTGGCAGTCCAGGAGCTGGCCCAACGGCGCTACCAAGGCGATACCGAGCGAGCGGCAAGGCAAATCCTCAACGACTACCGCAAGGGGTGGCTAGGGCCTCTAGCTTTGCAACTTCCTCCCACCTCTAGCCCCCCAGCAAGAGGCTAGCTTCATCTGTCTGTATATGTTGCTACGAGATGCGGCAGAGTGAGTGATACGATGGAACTAGAATACTAACACTGCGCCAGATTTTTCCCTGAAGTTTTTCGCAGCGCTTTTTGCCTTTAACCTGCCTGCGGACGAGTCAAGTTGGGGATAGGCTGTAAGAAACTCCAGGGAGTAGACCATCCTCCTTGCTAGATTCCCATGGGTCAGCCTGCTGTTGCCGCCAGCTTAGAAGGAGGCTTTGACCTAAACAACCTCGATTTTGAGGTGCCACGGTGGCTGCGTGCTTTGCTTTCTGGCGCTGAAGATCTCGGCGATGGGCTGCGATCCTACACGGCGGAAGAGGCAGATTTGCTGCGCCGGGCCTTCGAGTTTGCCTACTGTTTGCACAAGGGCCAAAAGCGGAAATCAGGGGATCCCTACATCGCCCATCCGGTGGCCGTGGCCAGCCTGTTGCGGGAGTTGGGGGGTGACGCCGTTACCGTAGCTGCTGGCCTTCTGCACGATGTTGTCGAAGATACGGAAGTTACCCTGGAGGCCCTAGAGGCCGAATTTGGCCCTGAGGTTCGCCTGCTGGTGGAGGGGGTAACCAAGCTTTCTCAGTTTAATTTCTCCAGCAAAACGGAGCAGCAAGCAGAAAACTTCCGCCGCATGTTTGTGGCCATGGCCAAGGATATCCGGGTCATTGTGGTCAAGTTGGCGGATCGCTTGCACAACATGCGCACGCTGCAATATCTGCCCCCCCACAAGCAAAAACAGATTGCAGCCGAAACTATGGAGATCTTCGCCCCCTTGGCCAACCGGCTGGGGATCTGGCATTTCAAGTGGGAACTGGAAGACTTGGCCTTTAAGTACCTGGACTACGAAGCCTATCGCCAGATTCAAGAGCTGGTCAACGCCAAGCGTAGCGAGCGAGAGGCAGAGATCCAAGCGTTTATTGAAGAGCTGCGGAAGCACCTCATTCAAGGGGGGCTAGAGCACTTTGAGATTAGCGGGCGGCCCAAGCACCTGTACGGCATCTACCGCAAGATGCAGCAGCAGCGCAAAGAATTTCACGAGATCTACGATCTCCTGGCCGTGCGGGTTATCGTGCAAACCGTGAGCGAATGCTACCGGGTGCTGGCGGTCGTTCACAACTGTTTTCGCCCCATTCCGGGTCGTTTCAAAGACTACATTGGCTTGCCCAAGGCCAACCGCTACCAATCTTTGCATACGGCTGTGATCGGCCTACAGGGCCGACCGGTGGAGGTGCAGATCCGCACCGAAGAGATGCACCGCGTGGCCGAATACGGCATTGCCGCCCACTGGAAGTACAAAGAAGCCGGCAGCACCCCCGTAAAGCCCGAGGAAGAGCGCTTTACCTGGCTGCGGCAACTGTTGGAGTGGCAAAACGACCTCAAGGACGACAAAGAATACCTGGACACCATTCGCGAGAACCTATTTGAGAGCGAGGTTTACGTCTTTACGCCCAAAGGAGACTTGCTGGCCCTGCCCCAGGGATCCTGCCCGGTGGACTTTGCCTATCGCATTCACTCTGAAATTGGGGATCACTGTGCCGGGGCGCGGGTGAACAACAAGATCGTGCCCTTGAATACCCGCCTGCGCAATGGCGACATTGTCCAAATCATCACCCACAAGAACGCCCACCCCAGCCTGGACTGGATCAATTTTGTAGCCACCAGCTCGGCCCGCAACCGCATTCGCCAATGGTTTAAGCGCTGCAATCGCGAGCAAAACATCGCCCGGGGCCGGGACTTGCTGGAGCGGGAGCTGGGCAAAACGGGGTTCGATGCGCTGCTCAAGTCGGAGCGGATGCAAAAGGTGGCCGAGAAGCTCAACTACACCAGCGTGGACGACCTGCTGGCGGCGCTGGGCTATGGAGAGGTCACCCCCACGCAGGTGCTCCATCGGCTGCAGGAGGTGAGCAAGCCGGCAGTCTCTCCCCCGCCAGAGGAGGGATCCCTTGAGGAAGCCAAGCTGCTGCTGCCGCGGGCCAATGGGAGCCGAGGTTCCAGCCGATCCCAATCTCCCATCCTGGGGGTGGAGGGTCTGAAACACCAGTTGGCCAAATGTTGCAACCCGCTGCCAGGGGATCCCATCCTGGGCGTGGTTACCCGCTTCAAGGGTATCACCATTCATCATCGCGATTGTCCGCGGGTGGCTCAGGTTCCGGGGGAGCGGCTGGTGCCGGTGCGCTGGAACGAGGAGCAATTACGGCAGAGCACCCAGATCTACCCTGTGGAACTGCGCCTGGAGGTCATTGACCGCGTTGGCGTGCTGCGGGACATCCTTTCCCGTCTTTCGGATCAGAGCATTAATGTGCGCAATGCCAGGGTGCAGACCTTTGCCAACCGTACGGCTCTGATCGATCTCTGTATTGATGTGCGGGACAAAAAACAGCTCGACCAAGTTCAGAGTCAATTGCGCCAGCTCTCGGATGTGCTGGTGTTGCGCTCCCGCCACTACCAGAACGGATCCCGCTGAAGAACTTCTAGGGTCTTTTTTTCGCTGGTTCGAGAGGAGGCGCCCATATTAGGATGATTGAGATGGGTAACCAATCTGAGCGGAGGATCCCGGCATGTCAGCAGCACAAGGTGGGCATCTTGCCCGATTCGGACAGCGGCTCTCTGGGGTGTTGTTACTGCTCTGTGTTTGCCTCAGCTTGCTCACCGGTGCCTGCTCCGCAGGCTCTAACTTGCGCGCCTACAGGGATCCTGGCGGAGCCTTTGCCTTTGCCTATCCCAACGGCATGGTGGCAGTGAACTTGGGGCCAGGGAAAGGGCCAGCGGTGCTTCTGCGCGACTTGGTCTACGAGACGGAGAACGTCAGCCTGATGATTGCCCCCTTTGATAAGGGAGAGACGATTGCCGATCTGGGTGGCCCGGACGAGGTGGGGCAATTGGTGGCGGAGAAGATCATCGCCCCGGAAGGCTCTGGTCGCTCGACCAAGCTGTTGGCCGCCGAAGCTTTTGAGCGGCAAGGCCGGCCCTACTACCTGTTTGAGTACCAAACCGATATCGGATCCCAGCTCCGCCACGAGGTAGTGACGGTAACCGTGCGCCACCATCGCCTCTATACTCTGACTGCCTCCACCCAAGAATCCCGCTGGCCGCAGGTGCAGGCTGCCTTCAGGAATGTGGGCCATTCTTTGAATGTCTCTTAAGACTTTTCTCCAAGATTTTTTGAGAATCTTAGCTGCTCTAGGAAGCCTCAGCCAAGGCAGGCCTGATTGCAGAAATCGCATCAATGCCCAATCCATATAAAGGTTGTACCAATTGAGATCGATTTGGCTCTTCAGATCCCAGGCGAGACATCTGCTGCTAAAACGGTAATGTTTTAAATCTGCAGAGATGGGCTTCTATCCCCCTTCAGTCTGGTCTATGACCGTATACGTGGTTCAGATCAGCGACCTGCATCTGTTTGCCAAGCCGCACCAGCGGCTGTTGGGGGTGGACACGGAGACCTCTTTCCTGCAGGTGCAAAAGGCCATTGCCGCCTTGGATCCCTTGCCCGATCTGCTGCTGCTCACCGGGGATCTCGCCCAGGATGGCAGCGCCGCCGCCTATGCCCGTTTGCGGGAGCATCTGCGAGCTCTTCCCATCGACACCTATTGGCTGGCGGGAAACCACGATCGCCTTCATAACATGAACTCAGAGCTCTGCGCCGAGCGAGTACACCGGGAGAAAAGCTTCAGCCGAGAGAACTGGAGCTTTATTTTGTTGAACTCTCTGGTGCCGGGCAAAGACAGCGGCTACCTAACGGATGGCGCCTTGCTGTGGCTCCGCCAGGAGCTGCAGCGCAGCCAGGCTGCCCAGAACCATGTTCTCTTGGCCCTGCATCACCCCCCCTTCTCGGTGGATTCCGACTGGCTGGATCAGAGTGCCCTGCAGCAGCCGGAGCGGCTGTTTCAGGTTTTGGACGAGTTCGACCACATTCGCCTGGTGATCTTCGGCCACATCCACCAAGACCTGCACCGCCGCCGGCAGGGGGTCGATTACTTTGCCTGTCCCTCCACCTGTGTGCAATTTCGCCCCAAAAGCTCTCGGTTTAGCCTGGACGTGATCCCCCCGGCCCTGAGGCAGATATGGCTGGAGCAGGATGGCAGCTTCAAAACCCAGGTGCAACGGGTGGAAGCCGCCCTGCAAATGCCCAACCTAGCTCTGAAAGGGTACTGAAAGATCCCCCTCTCAGCCGACGGCAACCCTCCCCCCTCGAGCGCCTTTGGGCTCTCTAAGCTATTGATATTGATTGGCGCTGTGGCCCCTCTGGGAGGGAGATCTGCCCAGACCCTTGCCATCTTTTGAAGGCGATGGAAAGAACTCTAGAAGAAATTAACCGGCGCATTGCCAAAGGCCAGGTGCGGGTGTGGACGGCCCTGGAAGCCAAGGCCAAGCTGGCCACCCTCAGCCTTGAGGAGGCCTTTGAGCAGGTGGATGTGGTAACCACGGGCACCTTTGAGCCGATGGAGTCGTCGGGGGCCATCCTCAACCTGGGCCATACGGATCCGCCGATCAAGATTCGCCAGGCTTGGCTAAATGGGGTGCCCGCCTATGCCGGCTTTGGCGCCGTGGATCTTTACCTAGGGGCAGCCCAGCCCAGCGAGCAAGCCGATCACCCCTACGGGGGCGGCCACGTTATCGCCGATCTGGTGGCCGGCAAGCGGGTGCACCTGCGGGCTGTTGGCCAGGTAACCGACTGCTATCCCCGCGCTGACTACGAGACCACCCTGACGCGGGATCAGCTCAACCAGTTCTACCTGTTCAACCCCCGCAACGCCTACCAAAACTTCATTGTCGGCGTCAACGGCGGGGATCGGCCCCTGTACACCTATTTGGGCCTGCTGGAGCCGCACCTGGGCAATGCCGTCTATTCCAATCCAGGTGAGCTCTCCCCCCTCCTCAACGACCCCCTCCTGCGCCGGGTGGGGATCGGCAGCCGCATCTTTCTGGGGGGCGGCATCGGCTACATCGCCTGGGAAGGCACCCAACACTTCCCGCGGCAAAAACGGCTGCCCAACCAAACCCCCATCGGCCCTGCCGCCACCTTGGCCCTCATTGGCGACGCCAAACAGATGCAAGCCGAATGGGTGCGGGGCTGCTACTTCCGCAACTACGGCCCCAGCTTGATGTTGGGGGTTGGGATCCCCATCCCCATCCTTTCCCCCGCCGATCTGGAGCCCATCGCCATCCGGGATGAGGAGCTGGTGGCGCCGGTGATCGACTTTTCCATCCCCCGGCGGGTGCGCCCCACCTTTGGCCTGGTGAGCTATGCCCAGCTCAAATCCGGCCACATCACCCTCAACGGCCGCAAGGTGCGCACCGCTCCCCTGGCCAGCCTGCGCCGCTCGATGCAAGTTGCTGAGATCCTCAAACAATGGATTGTAAGCGGTCAGTTTACGCTCACCCAGCCGGTTGCTCCCCTATCCTTGGATCGGGAGTTTCTCGCCCAGAACCCCCACCCATAGTAGGAATCCCCATCTCCCAAACCGGCCATCGGATCCCTGGCAAGGGGTTGTCTTCCAGGCAGTTGCCGCTACCATTACGCCTTAGGTGTTGCCGACAAACGCTCCCTGGGGGAGGGGAGCCGCTATCCGCAAGGGGGAAAGACATGTTCCGGCGTATTGCTGTTGGCTCTGCGGTGTTGGGATGGCTCTTGGCCCTGCCCGGCCACGGCTTTGGGGAGCGGCGGGTTGTGCCCGATACCCCCTTCTACTTCGACAACCACTACTTTGATCGCTACCCGGATGCAGTGGTGGTGAGCGTGGTCAACGGTGACACGCTGGTGGTGCAGGTCGAAGGGGAACAGAAATTGCGCCTCATCCGCCTGGCCGGGATCCAAGGTCTTAGCCCGGAGGAGGATCCCTTTTACCAGCAAGCAATTGAGCTGATGCGGGAGCGCATCCTGCACCGCACCGTCAAGCTGGAAGGGGATAAGCTGCTGCGCAATGTGGATGCCACCGGCTTGGTGGAGGCCTACGTCTGGCTGGAGGGCCAGCAGATGAACGCTATGCTGGTGCGCAACGGCCTGGCCCGCATCGCTCCCTACAGCCACAACATCAAATACGACAGCTACTTCGGTGGCCTGCAAAAAAGAGCCCGCCAAGAGCGCCTCGGCATCTGGAGCCGCCTCTGACGCCTTGGATAGCTCTAGACTGGGTTTACTGGGCACTCTGAGAGACGTCTGCCTGCTTTGAGGGTTAAATCCACTCCGGCTTCCCGGGATCCCAATCGCTGGCTGAGGCGGCTGCCTTTGGTGACCGGCCTTCTGGGCAGCGTCCTTGTGCTGGCCAATCGCCTGCTGTTTACGCCGGAGTTGCTGGCCAGCCAGTCCCGCTCCGACGCCTTGGGGATCCTCCTCAGCGCTGTTTTGATCTTGACCGGCCTGCTGTGGCAGCAGATCCAGCCGCGTCCTCCCCAGGCTGCCCCCCTGCAGGGAAGTCCAGGTTGCGACTGGCACCCGGATCTGTCCGAGAGGGAAAAACTGGAGCTGGCCTGGGCTTCCCACACCCTGCTCAGCACCACCGCCGCCCGCACCGTGGTGATCTGGGTGGAGGGGCGCACCCTGCTGCAGCGGGGGATCCTGGCCAGCCCCGGCCACTTGCCCTCCCTGCAGCTTCAGGGCACCCTGCAGCAGGTATTGGAGACACGTCAGCCCCTCTACCTGGGGGATCTGAGATTTTTCCCCGCCCGCGCCGAGTTCGACGGCCTGTTGCCCCCCGGATCCCAGGCAGTTCTCTGCCAGCCCATCGGCCAGAGGGGATGCCTCATTTTGGGCAGCGACAGGCCGCGCAGCTTCAGCCGCCAGGAGCGGGCCTGGGTTGCCGCCATCGCCGACAAACTGGAAGCCCTATTTGCCTAGCTCCCCTCTCCCAGGGGGAGAGGGGCTGGGGGTGAGAGCTAAGCGGCGCTCTCCAGGCTCACCTGAAACACCTCGCTAAAGGCCTTCTCGACCTTGTAGCCGGAGTCGATGGTTTCCAGCGGATCCTTGCGCAGGCGGTGGCGCAAACACAAGCTGATGACCCGGCGAATATCGGCAACGGTGACCTCGCTGCGCCCCTCCAGAGCTGCCAACGCCTTGGCTGCCCGGTTGGTGACGATATCGCCCCGCAGCCCATCCACCTCCAGCGCCGCACACACGCCGGAGATCTTCAGGCGCAACTCAGGATCCACCATCACAGTCGGCAAGAGGTGCTGGGCCTTTTCAATGCGCTCCCGCAGGCGCTGCTGGGCCTCGGCGTATTTGGCCAGAAAAGCCTGGGGGTCGGCGTCGAACTGGCTGCGCTCCTCCACGATCTGCACTCGCAGGGCCGGATCCCGCACCGTCTCGATGCGGACAAACATGCCGAAGCGATCCAAGAGTTGGGGCCGCAATTCTCCCTCTTCAGGGTTGCCGGATCCCACCAGGACAAAGCGGGCCGGGTGGCGAATGGAAATCCCTTCCCGCTCCACCGTGTTCCAGCCAGAGGCCGCCGCATCCAGCAAGACATCCACCAGGTGGTCGTCCAGGAGGTTGACCTCGTCCACGTAGAGGATGCCGCGGTTGGCCTTGGCCAAGAGCCCCGGCTCAAAAGCCTTCACCCCCTGAGACAAGGCGCGCTCGATGTCGAGAGTGCCGCAGACCCGGTCTTCCGTGGCTCCCAGGGGCAGATCCACCATCGGCACCTGGATCCAGGTGGTTTCCAGGGTTTCCCCCGCCTGCAGGCGCTCCCACACCTGGTCGCTCATCAGATCCCGCTGCCGCGGGTGGCTGTTGAACGGATCCCCCTTGACAACCTCGATCTGGGGCAGCAGATCGGCCAAGGCGCGGATGGTGGTGGACTTGCCCGTGCCGCGATCCCCCATGATTAGCACCCCGCCGATGCGGGGATCGATGACGTTGAGGAGCAGGGCCAACTTCATCTCCTCCTGGCCGACAATGGCGGTAAACGGGAAAACCGGGCGACGTTCCAAGTTCATAGAGGCAACAACGAGCATCTACCCCCATTATCCCAGAGGCCACTCCCCCTGGGCCGTCGAGATGGGCAGGAAAGAGATGGAAAGGCCGCACCAGGAACCTCAAGGCCGCTTTTCGGTCAAATAAAAAGCAGGCTCTGGGATCCCTGGCCTTTTGCCGGGAAAAACAGATAGCATCAGAGCCTATACCCGGAGTGGGTTGAAGCTGGGTAAAGGCGAGAGCTACACCAAAGTAGGGAGGATCCCAAAAGCGCCAGCAACCCTGTTGAAGACCAGTTATCGGGTGGGGAGATAGCAGCGGTGTCAGGTCAAGCAAGTCGGAGACGGTGGACAGCATTCTCCATGCCCAACTTGGCCCAAAAAGGGCTGGTGGGCCTGATCTGGGCCTGTACTTGGATCCCTGTCTTGGGCATTTCCCTTGCCGTAGCCCAAACCCCGGCCACCTCTCTGGTTTTGACCGATGAACAGGTCGCCAAGTACGCCCGCATCGTCCTGGAGATGGAGCCCCACCGACAACAGGCCCAGCAGCGCTCCCAGGCCACCGCGGATCCGGCCAGCAAAGATCAAATCCGGCGGGAGTTCATTCGCACCGCCACCGAGATCATCACCCGCCACGGCATGACCGTGCCCGAATACAACCGCATTACCTTGTGGATTCGCTCCGAAGAAGGCAAAACCCTCCGACATCGCATCGAAGCCGAAATCCTGCGCCTGCAAAGCGGGGATCCCAGCGTGAGCCCTAGCCCCAAACCCTAACCCCCCTTGGATCCCCTGCAGCGCTTTGGCCTGGATGTGACGGAGGACGGAAGATAGCGGTAGGCTGGAAGCGGAGGTCAGTGCTCGTCCGTAGAGAGCGGGGGGAGAGCGATGAACGAGCCTATGTCGCCGTCAGTACGGGTGGCTGTCGAGCGCATGAAGTCTCGCTTGCGCCTGACGCGCCGCTTCGGGTTCTGGTTTCAGGCGGTTCTGGGGGCAACAGCTCTGCTGCTCTGGCTGGGATTTTTGGTTGGCCAGAATACCCTCTATCGCGACGACTCGACGGGGGCCTTTATCGCCTTCTGGTTTACCCTGTTTACCCTTCTAACCCTGGCAGCCGGTCTCTTCTTTAACTGGCGCTACCTGCTCCAGGCGGAGCGCCGCTCAGTATCCGCCGCTACCCCAAGCCAGTTGGATCTGCCCAAGCAGTTGCAATGGGTTACCTATGTCAGCCTGACCGGCGCTTTCTTGGCCCTCATCGCTATGGAGGCGCAGGTGGGAGAGCTGCTGGTGCGGCTGTTTACCCGCACGCTGAGCACCCAGACGGCAGGAGTGCTGCTGCTGGCTGCCAATATCAACGTTACCTTTGCCCACTTCGTCTGCTTGGCAGGGGTGCTCTGGATTACCGGCGCCCTCGACCGCGAGCCCTGAACCCCAGCCAGCCAGTCTCAGCTTTGCAAGGCAGAGAATCAGGCCTGCGGCGCAGCGGCCTGCCCCAAACCTGCCCCAACTAAAACTATCCCCCCGCCAGAACAAGAGGGGTAAGCAAAAGCAGTCCCAAAGTCCGTAGTTGCCAATCGCAGATTCCGAGGGCTTCACTTAAAGCCCACCGCCGCCTGCCAAACAAAAGCCAGCAGGAAAAACAAAACGGGGATAATCGGCAAAATGTCGATCAGGGGATCGAACAACTCATAGCCTTCTGGCAAAGCCGCCAGGAGCATCATCGCAGGCATGACAACAAACCTCGACAAGAAGGAAGTGGAGCTGGAGAAACTGCTCTTTTTCAGGATTGATAGAGAGTTTAACATTGCCGGGCGGAGATTCCCGCTAAGGTCAAGAAATGTAAACGGAAAATGCCTCAGAGAACCCCCATATTGGAGAGGCCCAAGATCACCCCCACGCCCAGCAGATGGCCGAAGCTGGCGACCCCCAGCACTTCCGGCCAGGTCATCCCCAACACAGGCCCGGTTTCTGAAGCCACACCCGAAGAGGACTTGAAGCTTAGGTAGGCCAGCCCTGTGCAGAGCAGGATAATCACCGCGCTCAGGGGAGACCAAGGGCTGGTTTGGGCAGTCATAGCCAACGGCGCAACAATGGGCAGCATGGTTTTCCTCCTCAGCTCAGGTTAACCGCCCCCTAGATTACCCCCATTCCGCAACTCCCAAAGGGATCCCCACATGAATTGCAACAGAGGCCGCAACAAAACCTCACACTGTGGCTTCTTCTGGCCTCATGGCCGATCTACCCCTCGCCGGGAACGGTCGAGACGGGCTGGAGTTGGCAAGAAAAATCCGGCCTGGGCCAACGAGGGGAGCAGCTCTCTGCCGTATACTAACGAAAGTTAACAAATTGTTCTCTTCCCCCGCTTTTGAGGTGATGACCTGGCTTTGTTGCCTTAATCCATCCTCACCGTCTGCGCTGTGCACACCCAAGGATGGCTGCCGATGACTGCTGCTGCGACTCCGCAACCGGATCCCAAGCCTTTTGCGTTACCCCGTGAGCTGTTGGGGCCGCCGCCAGAATTTTGGAATCCCACCCTGCTGATGTTTTTGGCGGCGGTGGCGCTTTCGGCCTCTTGCTTTGGCGGGTACGCCTTCTGGCATTGGCCCCGCTGGCTGGTGTTTTGGCTGAATTTTGTCGCCCTGTATGTTCTGGGCACAGTGATCCACGATGCCTCGCACGGCTCGGCCCACCGCAACCGCTTTTTAAACGAGGCGCTGGGCCATGGCTCTGCCCTGTTACAGGGCTTTGTCTATCCGGTCTTTAAGCGGGTGCACATGCAACACCATGCCCACGTCAACCATCCCGAAGACGATCCCGATCACTATGTGTCTACGGGCGGGCCGCTGTGGCTAATTGCGCCGCGCTTTTTCTACCATGAGGTGTTTTTCTTCAAGCGGCAGCTCTGGCGCAAAGGTCGCTGGGATCTGCTGCAATGGGGGCTGAGTCGGCTGGTGGTGATCCTAACGTTTGCGCTGGCCATTCACTTTGGCTACACCGACTACATCATGAACTATTGGCTGCCCCCCGCCTTTATTATGGGCTTCTTGTTGGGCCTGTTTTTCGACTATCTGCCCCATCGCCCTTTTCAATCCCAAGAGCGGTGGTACAACGCCAGGGTTTACCCTGGCTGGCTGACCAATATTCTGCTGCTGGGGCAAAACTATCACTTGATCCACCATCTCTGGCCCTCGGTTCCCTGGTACAAGTATCAGGCGGCCTACTGGGCGGCCAAACCTGAGCTGGACGCGCGTAACTGCCAGCAAACGCTGGGGATCTGGGAGAGAGGGGAGTTTTGGAGCTTTTTGTACGACGCGCTGATTGGCCTGCACTGGCACAAGCCCAACGGGCCAACCCGTTCCGCTGCGCCAGCCGATCCAGAATCTGCGGGATCCGCTGCGGATCTGAGGCTTAGTTAACATGGTCTTGCCGACGCTGCGGATCCCTCAGTTGCTGCTGTTTGTGGAGGCGGCCAGCTTGCTGCAGGACACCAGCCAGGTTCTCTTACAGGCCGGTCAGGCGACGGCGGATTTGCCAGAGGTGATTGCGGAAGCGCAAGCGCGGGCGGAAGCCCAATTGCAAACCCTTGGGATCCCGGCAGAGTTGCGGGCGCAGGCCCGAGGGATCCTGAGGCTGACTTCGCCGCCGCAGGTGCTGGCCTACCTGCAGGATTTGTTGGACAGGGGATCCGGCCCCGATTTGGAAGCCTTTTTGGAGCAGGCGGGATCCGGCTCTACCCTGTTGCGCTTTCCGCCCCTGTTGGTGGGGGCTGTGGCTTTGCAGGTGTTGCTGGAGCGGCTGGATTTTTCTCCGCAAGAGAAAGCTGTGTTGCAAGCCCAACGGGATCAATGGGAACAGGCCCTGGCAGAATTGGCCGCTCGCCACAAGGTTTCCCCAGAGCCGCTGCGGGCTGCTGCGGAGACAGCGCTGCGGGCTGCCTCAGCAGAAGAGCTGCTGCAACTGGGGCAGGATCTCTTTCAAGATCTCCAGGATCTCGCCGGGGCCGATTCTGAGCCGGAAGCCGAGTCTCAGGTGGAGCTGGCGGGGCCTCTGGTGTTCCTGATGGTGGCCGATCACCTGTTGGCCCAGACAGAGCATCCCCTCACCCCGGAGCAGCGGCTGGACTTACAAATCAACCGCGCCGAGGCAGAAAGCCGCCTTTTGGCCATGCAAAAGCTGGGCCGTCTTGAAAACTTGGCGGAGCAGCGGGCTTACATTCGCTCCTGGATTAACCAAACTTCTGTACCGGATTTGCTGCGGGCCTTGGATCGCTTTTTTGCGGCGTCTGAACCCAACGCGTGAGGCCTGCAGATCACCAGAGGTTCCGTATCCTCTATGCTGGAGGCAAAGGGATCCCGCTTGAGGCGCGAAAGTGGACTGGGGCAGCCTATTTTGGATTTTTTTGATCTTCAGCTCGTTGCAACCCCTGTTGAACCGTCGCGCCCAGGAGTTTCGCCGTTTGTTGGCGATCCGGGAGTTGGAGCAGAAGCGGGGCAGCCGGGTGATTTTGCTCATCCACCGCCAGGAGTCGATTAGTTTTTTGGGGATCCCGGTTTCCCGCTACATCAGCATCGAGGACTCGGAGCAGGTTTTGCGGGCGATCCGCCTCACCCCGCCCAACACCCCCATTGATTTGATTCTGCACACCTCTGGCGGCCTGGTGCTGGCCACCGAGCAAATTGCCCGCGCCCTGATCCGGCACCCGGCCAAGGTGACGGTGTTTGTGCCCCACTACGCCATGTCGGGGGGGACGATGCTGGCCTTGGCCGCCGATGAAATTGTCATGGATGCCAATGCGGTGCTGGGGCCGGTGGATCCCCAGTTGGGCGGCTATGCTGCGGCCAGTATTCTGCAGGTGGTGGCGGAAAAGCCCATTGCCGAGATCGACGACCAGACTCTGATCCTGGCAGATCTGGCCCGCAAGGCGATGCACCAGGTGCAGAACTTTGTGCGGGAGCTGCTCAAGGACGATGTGCCCAAGCGCAAAATTGCCCCCGAACGCATCGAGCCCCTCATCCAGGCCCTGACCAGCGGGCGGGTGACCCACGACTACCCGATTACGGCTGAAGAAGCGCGGGAGCTGGGCCTGCCCATCTCCACCGAGTTGCCGCCCCAGATCTACGCCCTGATGGACTTGTACCCCCAGGCCAGCATGGGCCGTCCTTCCGTGCAGTACATTCCCACCCCCTACGATTCCCGCCCCTCTCCACCCGGCGGCGGGTCTCGCTAGGGCGAACTCTGGGCGTAGGTGTCTATGGCTTCTCGACGCAACCCTTCCGCCCGCCGAAACAGCTCTTGCCCAGTGTGCAGGTGGCGATCGTCAAAGTTCAGCGGGAAATAGCTCAGCTCCTCCAGGGCATCTTCCAAGTGGTTGAGGGCATAGTAGAGGCGAGAAGCCACTCCCCCCAAGCTGCTGGGATTGGGAAGGCGGCGAAAGATCTGCTGAGCTTGGGCCAGTTTCTGCGTACACTCCTCCAGATACAGGCCAAAGGCCTCCAGCAAATCGGGATCAAAAGGATCTGCCGCTAAGGCATTTAACTGCGGCTTGAGAGAAGACAGTAAAGGCCCCAAAACTCGGTTCAGAGGAGTGTAGACCTGCCGAATCCAGGCTTCGCGGGCAATAGCCTCCTGGCTGACCGTCTCCGAGGGGGAGCCCGTCGGCTGAGGGTGGCGCGAGGCCCAGCTAGCGCGCAGTTGTCGGTCGTACTCGCGGCGGGCTTGCGGATCCTTGAGCACCGCGTAGGCGGCGTTGATCTGGCGAATGCGTTCAGCAGCAGCCCCGTCTTTTTTGGCCAGCAGGCTGTCGGGATGGTGGTACTTGACCAAACGGCGATAGGCAGACTTGATCTCCGCTGCCGTCGCCAGCACCGAAACCCCCAACACTTCGTAGTGGGAAACTGCTTCAGACCCGCTCCCCATCATTTCGTTCTCAGGACAAACGCTCATATTGTACCTGGAGCCTACAATAAGGGTGAGTTTTCCGGTGCTGCCCCATGCCGTCCTCCCCCCATCCCCTCAGCGCCCTCTTGGGGGCTGCCTTTGCTGCCAGTTTGGGCTATGGGTTCCTACAATTGCTGCTCTCGATGCTGGCCAAGTTGCCGCCCATCGACCTGGAAAGCGGATCCCTGGCGCGGGGGATCAGCATTCTGGTGCGCTACCTGCTGGTGGGATCCGTTTCCCTGATCGCCTTCATGTTTTTCATGGTGGGCTTGGGGCTGGCGGCCTACTCGGTGCAGTTGCTGGGGGAAAGGCTGACCTCCTCCCGACGCTAGCTCTAGAAGAGCTGTGAGCCTGCTGGCCAACAGATCGCGCCGGAGGCTACCCTCCAGCCTCTCGCTCAGGTTGGACACTAGTTTGACCAAAACCTTGGCGGCGCAGGCCCCGCGCCCTCTTTCATCCCTCCGTATACGGGGGGGAAAGAAGGAGGCGTGCGGTGGCAATCTCACCGGTACGTCTGCGTAGCTCGCGATGAGCAAGAAAGAATTCCCGCCCCTTGGGGCTGGGGAGAACGTCAATCATTTGACAGGTGCGGTTGCAGGCGCTGGCTGACCAAGGTGCGCCCCTCTTGGGTGTAGAGCTGCCAGTAGTTCCAGTAGTTGCCAAAGACAGACTTGACATAGCCACGGGTTTCGGCGAAGGGGATCTGCTCCACAAATTCATCGGGATCCTCAAAGCCGAAGCGGCTCAGCCACCTGGCCACGTTGCCGGGGCCGCCGTTGTAGCTGGCCAGGGCCAGGAGGGTGTTGTCTTGGTAGGTGCGGTGGGTGTAGTCGAAGTACCAGGATCCCAGGTGAAGATTGTCGGCGGGGTTGGTGAGGCTGTACTGGGCTAGGCCGATTTTTTGGGCAATCCAGCGGCCGGTGGCAGGCATCACCTGCATCAGGCCCAGCGCTCCCGAGGCCGAGACGATCTCTGGCTCAAAGCGGGATTCCTGGCGGATCAGGGCCGCCACCATCAAGGGATTGAGGTTAAATTGCCGCGACCAGCGGGCCAGGCCGGGCTGGGCGTAGGGATCCCTTTCCCAGGTGTTTTCTGGGCTGGCGTAGTAGTGCAGCGGGTAGATGGCCTGCCAGAAATCCTGGCGCTGTCTCAGGGTCGGCAGCAGCGGGTCGGGCTCGGCGCTAAAGCGCAGGGCAGCCACCTGGTTGATGCCCCGCAGGTGCTCGCCGGCGTTGTTGCGCAAAATGCCGCTGGCAAAGCGCTCGGCCACGCTCATCTGGCCGGGATCCCGTTGCAGCAGAGCCATTTCCCCCTGCCAGCGCTCCCAGGCCAGTTGGCCAGCGCCAATGAGATGCAGGGTCTGGGTAGCCTCGGAAACGGCGGGCAAAGGTTGGCGAACGGGCTGAAAATCCACCTCAACCCTTTGGCGGCCGCTGGAGAAATCTCCTACTGGCCAGCCCAGTTGCGCCGCCGCCCGCCAGGCGTAGTAGGTGTGGGGAAACTGCCGCAGCACCTGCTGATAGGTTTGCCGCGCCGCAGCCACCTCCCCCAGCCGTTCCCGCCATTTGCCGGCCCAGTAGAGCAGTTGCGCCCCCATTTCCGTATCCCGCTGGGCCAAGCCAATCTGCTGGGCTAGAGCAATGGCTTGGCTGAGATTGCCCGTTTGCGCCTGGCGCCAAGCCACCGTCCAGGCGGCGGTGGCCGCGGCTTCGCTGACTGGGAAGCGCTCCCAAAGGGTCTGCCGCACCGCCTGGGCCGATTGCGGGCTGCCGTTGCGGTCATACAGTTGGCTGAGGCTGAGCAACGCTTCTGGAGCTTCTCTATCCGAGCCGGATCCCACCTGGCGAAGCAGCTCGATTGCCGTCGGCAGGTCGCTCAGTTCCGCCAAACGGCGGCGGGTGAGAGAAGCCTCTGGCCCATCGGGAAACTGTGCCAGCAGCGCTTGGTAAGCGGCTCTCGCCTGGGGCAACTCCCGCGAGATCTGGTGGCTGCGCCCCTGGCGGTAGAGATTGCGAGAGGTGGTGGGGGCACGCCCGTAGGCGCGGGCGGCTTTGCCGTACTCCCGCTGCTCCCAATAGGCATCGGCCAGGATCTGCCAATCGGAGGCCGTGAGGGATCCCTCTTGGGCTTGCCGCCAGCGATCCAGCAGCGGCGTTAACCCAGGGGTTTGCGGGTGGTGCAAGGCCAGATCCCGCAGCAGGTCATACCGGTCAGGATCCAGCTCCAGCAGGTGCTTGAGGGCGCGGGCCGTCAGGGGGTGGGTGGGAAATTGCCGCCGCAACTGATCCACCTGGCCCATTCCCCAGAGGGCGTAGGCGGCCACCGGGCTGTGGGGATACTCCTGCAAGATCTTGGGCCACCAGATCTGGCGGGCTGTTTCTCGATCCCCCAGCTTTTCATAAGCCTGAGCCCTGAGCTTCCAGATCTCGTCGGTGAGAACTGGCAGCTTTTCTTCCAAGCCCTGCAGGTGCTCCAGGGCCGCTTGCGCTTGGCCGGCCTGCAGGGCTTTGTAGGCGCGCAAAAAGGCGGCGCCAGAAGTCGAGCTCAGGGGTGCTGGAGGCGCCGCCGCCATCTCGACAGGTTCTGCCCAGGAGGAGGCGTAAAAGCCCCACAGGACGCCGCCCAGTACTCCGCCTGCTGCTAAGGTCGCGGCAAGCCATCGCCTCCAGAGTTGCCGGTGGCTTGTTCTGCTCTGCATGCCTCCCTTCCCCAGCGTCCTTGACTAGGATACCCAATGGGGAGGCGCTGAGCCAGGACAAGTAACCTCAACGAGGAGGAGGCCAGTTGGCAATGGGAACCGGCTCGATAAGCTCCGCCAAGGGAAACCCTAGGATCTGGGCGTAGAAATAAAGCTCTGCCTCCAGGGCCCGTTTGAGGTTGGCTGCCTGGCGAAAGCCGTGCTGCTCACCGGCAAAAGGGACATAGGCCACCGGGATCCCCTTGGCCTGCAGGGCAGCCACCATCCTCTCTGCTTGGTTGGGAGGGACGATGGCGTCCTCCAGGCCTTGAAAGAAGATAACGGGGCAGTTGAGACCCTCCAGGTGGTGGATGGGAGAGCGCTCCCGGTAGAGATCCCGCCGCTCCGGGTAGGGGCCAATTAAGCTGTCCAAGTAGTGGGACTCAAACTTGTGGGTCTCCTGGGCTAGGGCCTCTAGATCGCTCACCCCGTAGTAGCTGGCGCCGGCCTTGAAGACGGTGTGAAACGTCAGGGCCGCCAGGGTGGTGTAGCCGCCGGCGCTGCCGCCGCGAATGAGCAGCCGCTCCCCGTCCACCTTGCCCTGGGCTGCCAAGAATTGGGCCCCAGCGATGCAATCTTCCACGTCCACAAGGCCCCAGCGGCCCTTGAGGGCCTCCCGGTAGGCCCGCCCATAGCCGCTGCTGCCGCGGTAGTTGACATCCAAAACGGCAATCCCCCGACTGGTCCAGTATTGGATCCCCAGGTCGAGCACGGCTGCCGTCGCCCCTGTGGGCCCGCCGTGGCTTTTCACGAGCAGGGGCGGTTTTTCGCCGGCAGGGGCCACGAAGTCGCGGTTTTTGGGGGGATAGAAGAAACCGTAGGCCACTGCCCCGCCTGAGGTGGGAAAGGCGATGGGTTCGGGGATCGACAAGTACTCCGGCTCTACCGCCACGCTGCTAGAACGGGCCACCACCTCCACTTGGCTGGAGGGTAAGTATAGGCAGACCAAGGCAGTGGCTTCCGTCGGGGATCCGGCCAGGAAAGCGGCTTTTTCCCCACTTACCTGCAGATTGTGGATCTCGGTGTAGGGCAAAGGGATCTCTTCCTGTTGCCCCGACTGGGGATCCAGGTAGGCCAAATGGCACAGACCCCCCTGTTGGTAGCAGGCCAGAATGCGCCCATCCCCAGCAAAGCCGTAGGTGCTCAGGCCAAACACCCACTGCGGCTCTCCAAACTCCGCTTCCATAGGGCAGAGGGGAATGGGGCCCTGGGGATCCCAGCGATAGAGGTTCCACCAGCCGCTGCGATCCGAAACAAAGTAGAGATCCCCTTGCGGTGACCACTGGGGCTGGAAGATCGACTCGGCAGGGCCACCGGCCAGCTTTTGAGGTTCTCCCAAGCTGCCGTCAGGGTTCACCTCAGACCGCCACAGCTCTGTGCCGTCCCAGGGCATTTGGGGGTGATCCCAGGTCAGCCATACCAAGGTCTGGCCATCGGGGCTGAGGCGAGGGTTGGCATAGAAATTGTGCCCAGAGGCCAAAACGCGCTGGGATCCGCTTTCCAAGTCAATCGAGACAAGGCTGTTTTCCGGCTCTCCCTGGCGGCTGTGATCCTCCCGCACACAGAGGATGCGTCCACGCGCCCGATCCACCACCCCATCTGCATAGCGATAGGGGCCTGCTTCCGTCAGGGGCTGGGGATCCGAACCCGGCAGCAGGCGGTAGAGCCGTTGGTCAGCGAAGTTGCAAAAATACACTACCCCTGCCGACACCCAATAAGCTCCACCCCCATACTCATGCACTCGTGTCCGCACATTGAAAGGTGCCGGTGTCAGCTCCACCAGGATCCCGTCGGCAGAGCGCCGCATCAACACATTGCGCCCTTTTTCTTGCGGGCGACCCTCCGTCCAGTAGAGATCCCCCTGATCCCAAACCATCTGTCCCAAGCGCAGGGATCCCGTCACCACCAGGTCAGCGGTAATCGGGGATCGCCAAGATCCATAGCCAGCCTGTTGCACCATAAGCTGTTAACTCTCAACTAATTCTCGACCCCAGAACCCCTATTATGCCGGCAGCAAGGGATCCCTGCCTTTGCCTACAGCCTGTGGGGAAAGGGCTCGGATTCTGGGAAAAGGTATCCCGCGATACAATTCTCTCCGGGCTGAATGGGTTTGATGGAACACGTTAAGGCAACAGGGACGCACGGCGCTTTCTCGACTGCAGGATTAGCCTTTTCCTCTGTTGATGTTGGGAAGGCATTCGGTGAAAGCCTCAGCCGACTGCAGTTGGGCAAATTTAACACATGGGCGAGGTGATGAGCTAAGTGCTTCCCTCTGTTGGCCGGGCTGCTGCAACAACTGGACTTCTTAATACCCTTTGCACTCACTTCGTTTCGGAGATCACCGATGGCTCTATCATTTAATCGTCGTCAAGTGCTGAAAATGGGCGCTCTGGCCGGAGCCGGGGCTGCCCTAGGGCCGCAGATCTGGGTGAAGCGATCCGTGCCCGCCTACGCCCAGGGAGAGACCATCCGCGTTGGCATTTTGCACTCCCTTAGCGGCACCATGGCCATTTCGGAAACCAGCGTGGTGGATGCGGAAAAGCTGGCCATCAAAGAGATCAATGCCGCCGGTGGGGTTTTGGGCAAGCAGATCGAGCCGATTATCGAGGATGGGGCTTCCGATTGGCCAACCTTTGCGGAGAAAGCCACCAAACTGATCGATGTGGACAAGGTGGCAACGGTGTTTGGATGCTGGACTTCGGCCAGTCGCAAAGCCGTGTTGCCGGTGTTTGAATCCAAGCAGCACCTGCTCTGGTATCCCGTGCAGTACGAAGGACAAGAGTGCTCCAAAAACATCTTCTACACCGGCGCTGCCCCCAACCAGCAGATCGAGCCTTCGGTGGAATGGCTGCTCAAGAACAAGGGCAAAGAGTTCTTCCTGGTGGGATCCGACTACGTGTTCCCCCGCACGGCCAACACCATCATCAAGGCCCAGTTGGAAGCCCTGGGGGGCAAGGTGGTGGGTGAAGACTATCTGCCTTTGGGCAGCACAGAAGTTACCCCCATCATCAGCAAGATCCGGGCCGCTCTTCCCAATGGCGGTGTGATCTACAACAGCTTGAACGGCGACAGCAACGTGGCCTTTTTCAAACAACTGAAAGGGGCAGGGCTGGGGCCGGATCGTTATCCTTCCATGTCCGTCAGCATTGCCGAAGAAGAGGTACAGGCCATCGGCCCCGAATTTTTGGAAGGGCACTTTGCCGCCTGGAACTACTTTATGACGGTGGATACGCCTGCCAACAAGAAGTTTGTGGAAGCTTTCAAGGCAGAATACGGCCAAAACCGCGTCACCAACGACCCGATGGAAGCCGCCTACATCATGGTTTACATCTGGAAGCAGGCGGCAGAAAAAGCGGGAACGGTGGAGATCGACGCCGTGCGGCAGGCAGCCTACGGCCAGACCTTCGATGCCCCTGAAGGCTTGGTAACCATGAACACCAATCACCACCTGACCAAGTATGTGCGGATCGGCCAGGTGCGCTCTGACGGTTTGTTTGATGTCATCTTTTCTACGGATGCCGTGGAGCCGCAGCCCTGGAACCAGTTTGTGGCAGAGACCAAGGGCTTTGCCTGCGATTGGTCAGATCCGGCCAAGGGCGGTCGCTACAAAGTCAGCTAGTCCTGGCCAGGGCTGGGATCCCTTGCCGTTTGGATAGGGTCGGGGATCCCGCCTAGATGCTCGGTTAGCCTCCCTAGTTTAGTTGGAAGGAGGATCCCCTGCCGATGACCTTGCTCTTGGATAGCTTGTTTAACGGCCTTAGCATCGGCACCGTCTTGCTGATAGCCGCTCTGGGCTTGGCCATTGTTTTCGGCCTCATGGGGGTCATCAACATGGCCCATGGGGAGCTGATGATGTTGGGGGCCTACACCACTTTTGTGGTTCAAAATGCCTTTCGTCCCCTAGGGGATCCCTGGCGGGATCTGTACATCTTTCCAGCTTTGGTAGCTGCCTTTGCCGTCACGGCTCTGGTGGGACTAGCCCTGGAGCGGGGGGTGATCCGCTTTTTGTATGGCCGACCGCTGGAAACCCTTCTGGCCACTTGGGGTGTGAGCCTGATCCTGCAGCAGTTTGTGCGCAGCGTCAATTGGGTGCTGGCTTTCCGCTTGGGGGCCTTCGCGGTGCTCTTTTTCGGCGGCTGGTGGCTTTTGTCCAGGCGGGCGGATTGGCCGCGTCTCAAGGGGTGGACGCTGGCGCTGCTGTTGGTGCTCTCCACGGCCATTGCATCGGTGGGGGGGCGGGTGCTGGCGCAAACCTATGCTTTGGCGGTTACCCAGCCTTGGTTCGGCGCCCAGAACAAAGACGTGACGGCTCCCCGGTGGCTGGGGGGTGGGATCCCGGTGGGCAACCTGTTTTTGCCCAATACCCGCCTGTTTATCATCGCCCTCACCATCCTCTGCATCCTGGGGCTGTACTTCTTCTTGCAACGCACCCGCTGGGGGCTGCGCATCCGGGCGGTTACCCAGAATCGGGCCATGAGCGCCTGTGTAGGGATCCCCACGCAAAAGGTGGATGCCCTTACCTTTGCCGTCGGCTCGGGTCTGGCGGGAGTAGCCGGTGTGGCGGTCAGCCTGCTGGGATCCGTTGGGCCGAACACCGGCCAGAACTACATCGTGGATACCTTTATGGTGGTCGTCGTGGGGGGTGTTGGTAAGCTCTTAGGCAGTATTGTGGCGGCGCTTGGGATCGGGATTGCCAACTTTGTCATCGGCTCAGGGACGCTGGCTTTGATTTTTCCCAACGTGCCCATCCTGACCGATACCCTCAACTTTTTTGCCACCACGAGCATGGCCAAGGTGATGGTCTTTGCTTTGATCGTGGCCTTTTTGCAGGTGCGACCTCGGGGCCTTTTCCCCGAAAAAGGTCGTATGGTGGATGCCTAGGGAATGATCTCGCTTGGCGAAAACTCTAGGACCAGACTCTCCATCTTCTACTCCCTCACAAAGCCCATGAAACTGGTTCATTCCCCCCGTGCTGATCATGAAGTGGCTGCTCCCGCCGCGGGTGGGGATCCCAATTCTTCTCGCAAGCTTCTGTGGGAGGCCGGGATCCTCATCGTTTTGGTGCTGGCCTTGATCTTTGTGGCCCCAACTGTGCTGTCTGGCTTTCGGCTCAACTTGTTGGGGCGGTTTCTGGCCCTCAGCATTGTAGCTTTGGGGATCGACCTCATCTGGGGCTATACCGGCATGCTCAGCCTGGGGCATGGGGTGTTCTTCGCCTTGGGGGGCTACGCTCTGGGGATGCACCTGAAATTGCAATTGCCGGAAGGTCAGATACCAGAGTTTTTCAGCCTCTACGGGGTAACGGAATTGCCCTGGTTTTGGTATCCCTTTTATTCGTTTCCGTTTACGGCTGTTGCTGTTGTCTTGATCCCGGCTTTGGTGGCAGCAGCCCTGGGATATTTGGTGGTGAGAAATCGCATTCGAGGGGTTTATTTCTCCATTCTAACTCAGGCCACCACGATCATTTTCTTTAACTTCTTCAACGGCCAACAGCGCTTAATTAACGGCACCAACGGCCTGACCAACTTCCAGACTTTGTTTGGCCTAGATGTCAACTCGTCCGAAATGCGCTTTGCTGTCTATGTCACTACAGTTCTGGCGGTGGTTTTGGCTTACCTTCTCTGTCGTTGGCTGACCAGCGGCCTATTCGGTCGGATCCTGGTAGCCATTCGAGATGACGAGCCGCGGGTTCGTTTTTCCGGCTACGATCCCACCGGCTTTAAAGTTCTGGTGTTTGCCGTGTCTGCTGCCCTGGCGGGTGTTGCCGGAGCTTTGTTTACCTTGCAAACTGGGATCATCTCTCCCAATGCGATGGCCGTTCCCTTTTCCATTGAGATGGTAATCTGGGTGGCGGTGGGCGGTCGGGCCAGTTTGGTGGGGGCGGTGCTGGGGGCTCTGTTGGTTAACTTTGCCAAGAGCTTGCTGAGCGAAAATTTTCCCGAAATTTGGTTGTTTTTCCAAGGGGGATTGTTCCTGCTGGTGGTGCTGGTGTTGCCGGATGGACTGGTGGGTTGGGTGCGCACCCAAGGCAGGCAGCTTTGGGTCACTGTCCAGCTTTGGCGCAGGCGCTTGGCAAATACTTCTCCAGCCTAAATCTGGCTTTCTCTTGAGGATGTCAGTTATGTGCAAGATATAAGTTTAAGGTAAGAGGATCCCATGGGTGAGCCAGCGATGCCAAGTTTCCTCTCCTATTTGATGGGTTTATTTGATGGGTTGAGAATCCGGTTTGACCTTTGGCCTTTCCGTTCTTGGATGTGATCCCTATGCTCACTGCAGCTCCCACCGCTACCCGACAAATTTTACAAACTCAGGATCTCACCGTCAGCTTTGATGGCTTCAAGGCTTTGGACAGGCTGAACTTCTCTCTGGAGGAAGGGGAGCTGCGGGTGGTCATCGGCCCCAATGGGGCAGGCAAGACTACGTTTCTCGATGTGCTGACGGGCAAGGTTAAGCCTACTCGAGGCCGGGTGCTGTTTAAAGGAAAAGATCTGACCAAGCTCAAGGAACATGAGATCTCGATTTTGGGTGTTGGGCGCAAGTTTCAGACGCCGCGGGTCTATCAAAACTTGAGCGTGCGAGAAAACTTGGAGCTATCCCTCAACCCTGACAAAAGGGTTTTTTCCACCCTATTGGGCAAAAAGCATCTGCGAGAAAAAACGGATGCTCTTTTGGAAACCATTGGCCTCAGCCGTAAGGATCGGGTTCCGGCAGGGCTGCTTTCCCACGGAGAAAAGCAATGGCTGGAGATCGGCATGGTGATTGCTCAAGATCCGGATTTGCTGCTGCTGGATGAATGCGTGGCCGGGATGACGGACAAAGAAACAGAAGCTACAGGAGAGTTAATTCAATCCTTAGCCCAAAGCCACACCATTTTGGTGATCGAACATGACATGGTGTTTGTCCGACAAATTGCCCGCAAGGTTACCGTTTTACACCAAGGCTCGGTGCTGTGCGAAGGTACCTTTGAGGATGTGAAAAACGACCCGCGAGTGATTGAGGTCTATCTCGGATCCCACAAGGGGAAAAACTAAGCAAAGAGGCTATAGTTCTGTATCTAATCGACTCATGCGCAGGCCTATGAATACGGAAAACGCGACCGCAACACAAAACTTATCCCGAGATGGATCCGGGCCTCTCCTGGAGGTCTCCAACTTGAGGGTTTACTATGGTCAGAGTTTAATTGTGAAGGATCTCTCTTTTAAGATCTTTCCCGGCCAAGCGGTCTGCCTTCTGGGTCGCAATGGCATGGGCAAAACCACCACGCTTAAAGCCCTGATGGGGCTTCTGAAAGACTGCACAGGCAAAATTGCTTTTGAGGGCCGTCCTATCAACCATTACCCTCCCAATTGGCGAGCCCGCGCCGGTATTGGCTATGTACCCCAAGGTCGAGAGATATTTCCCCGCCTAACGGTTGAGGAAAACCTGCTGGTGGGGCTAGAAGCGGCACCGGACAGAGAACGGATCATACCTGAGTTTGTCTATGACCTATTCCCAATTCTGCGTTCTTTTCTTAAACGGCTGGGTGGGGATTTGAGCGGTGGGCAGCAGCAGCAACTGGCCATCGCCAGAGCTTTGGTGGCAGAGCCCAAACTTTTGCTCCTGGATGAGCCTACAGAAGGGATCCAACCCTCCATCATCATCGAGATTGAAGAAGCCATCACCCGTATTCAAAAGGAGCGGGGCGTTTCGGTGTTGCTGGTGGAGCAGTATTTTGAGTTTGCCCAAAGCCTAGCCGATTACTTTTATCTTATGGAAAATGGATCCCTTATCATGGAGGGGCAGACCAACCAGATGGATGAAGAAAAAGTTCGGGCTCACCTCTCCATTTGAGGGGAAGCCATGTCATATTCACTGCTGATTACTTACCAAATCACTTAATGCTTAATGTCCGCCCATCTTGTGGCCAACTTCTTTGAGATCCACGCTGCTGATAGGACTTTCATAGACGATCCGACCGCCCGCCATCACCAGCAAACGATCGGAGAGCTTGAGAAGCTCGTCCAGATCTTCGCTGATCAGCAAGACGGCAACTCCTCGGTTACGAGCATCCACAATCTGCGAGTGAATGTAATCTACTGCCGCAAAGTCCAGACCAAAACAAGGATTGGCGGCGATCAAAATTTGTGGATCTCCGGCGAGTTCCCGTGCCAAAATGGCTCGCTGGACATTACCCCCCGACAGGTGGCTGATGGGAGTTTGGGCTGCAGGCGTTTTCACCTTAAATTGCTCGATTAACGCGCGGGCATAGCGCCAAATCTCTTGCCAGATCAACATCCAACCTTTGGCCATAGGATCCCGGTCATAACGACGCAGGGCCAAGTTTTCGCCAACGCTCATGTTGGGGATCGAGGCATTTCTCAGAGGTTCCTCCGGCAAACAGCAAACCCGGTGGCGCACCATTTCTGCGCGGGTGGCCCTGTACAGTTGCCCGTTGATCTTGATCTGCCCGGCTGTAGCCATCCGCTGCCCGGCCAAGACTTCCATCAACTCCCGCTGGCCGTTGCCGGAAACGCCGGCAATTCCCACAATCTCACCTCCATGAACAGTCAGGGTCACCCCCCGCACAGCGGGCAAGCCATTGTCCTTGTCAGCCTGGATCCCTTCAATTTCCAGCAGAGGGGATCCCCCTTTGACCAAGGCTTTCTCCAACTGGATCTGCACCTGTTGCCGGCCCAGCATCATTTCGGCCATTTCTGCTGTGGATAAATCTTTCACTTGTCCATGGCCGGCCACCTTCCCACGTCGCAACACCGTCACCTCATCGGCAAAGGCATTCACCTCGCGAAACTTGTGGGTAATGAGCAATACACTCAGGTCGCCAGCTTCCACCGAACGACGCACAAGGCCCAAGACTTCGTCGGCTTCCTCTGGCGTGAGCACAGAAGTAGGCTCGTCCAAGATCAGGATCTTGGTGTTCAAATAAAGCTGCTTGAGGATCTCGACCTTCTGCTTTTCTCCTGCCGATAGTTCGGAAACAAAAGCCCGCAAGTTGACTTGGAAAGGGGCTGTTTCCATAAAATCTGCCAGCTTTTTTTCCTCTTCTTTCCAGTCAATCACCAAAGGCAAATCTGGGCGGGCCAAGACCAAGTTTTCCGCCACAGTCATGGCGGGTACAGAGGTGAAATGTTGGTACACCATGCCAATGCCGTAGTGATAGGCATCCCGTGGGCTGTGGATGGCACGAGCTCGTTTATCAATGCAAACATCGCCAGAGTCAGCATGATAAAAGCCCATCACGCACTTGACGAGGGTGCTTTTCCCGGCTCCGTTTTCCCCAAGTAAGGCATGAAGGGATCCCGGCTTGAGTTTCATCGAGACGTGGTCTAGGGCCAACAGGGATCCAAATCGCTTGGTGAGGTTGACGACCTCCAGTTCCGGGGGGCTTTCCGTGCTGTTGAGATTTCAGTTTGGGCAGTGGTAGTCATGGTTGGTCAAGATCTCCTGGTTTGGGTGTCTCACGTAAAGAAATCGAGGTCTAGTCGGTTTTGAGTTCCTGAAGTACTGCTATCAAGGCACCTGAATCGGCAACTGCCCCGAAAACCCCGCCTTGCATCTGGATCATCTTCAGAGCAGCGAGATAATTTCCGTAGTCTGTGGCACCTGTGCAATCGGATAGCAACAAACATTCATAGCCCCGGTCGTTGGCTTCTCGCATGGTGGTGTGGACGCATACATCGGTGGTGATGCCCGTCAAGATCAGGTTTTGGATGCCTTTGCGCCTCAGGATTAAGTCCAGATCGGTGGCATAGAAAGCGCCTTTGCCCGGCTTGTCGATGATCACCTCCCCTGGCAGAGGAGCCAGTTCCGGGATAATTTCCCAGCCGGGTTCTCCTCGCACCAGGATGCGCCCACAGGGACCGGGATCCCCAATGCCTGCCCCAATGCGTTGACTGCGCCAGCGCTTGTTTTCCGGCAAATCTGATAGATCGGGGCGATGGCCTTCGCGGGTATGCACGATGAAAAAACCCAGGGCTCGCATTGCCGCCAAAACCCGTCGGATCGGCTCTATGGGGGCACGGGTGAGGGAAATGTCGTAGCCCATTTTGTCTACATAGCCACCTACCCCGCAGAAATCGGTCTGCATATCGATGACGATCAGGGCGGTGTTCTCAGGCCGTAAGTCACCGTTGTAGGGATAGGGGTAAGGTTCTGCCGCAATATAGGATCCCATAGCACCTCTGGCAAATCAATTCAATAAAGAGCAAAGAAAGAGCAAAAGCCCAATCAAGAGGGATATCCAACCCAAGCCTTCGGGTCACCCTGCGCTTGACCTCGGCTCTCCCAAGTTAAAGCTGGGGCGGTGAGCCTTGGCCAGAACCCTGCCAAGATAGAACACAGCTTACCATTTCTATCCGCAGGTTTGTGTCTCCTCCGATTCACTTCACTGCAGAGCCCTGGCTGCACACCTACAGCGAAATTATCGATGTGCGCTCTCCGGCAGAGTTCGCAGAGGATCATTGGCCGGGAGCCATCAACTTGCCTGTACTCTACGATACAGAACGGGCGGAGGTGGGCACGCTCTACAAGCAGGTGGATCCCTTTACAGCCCGCAAACGAGGGGCAAGCTTGGTGGCCCAGAACATCAGTCGCCACTTGCAAACCCATTTTGCCGATAAAGATCGCGATTACCGGCCCCTAATCTACTGCTGGCGGGGAGGGCAGCGCTCTGCCAGCTTGGCGTTGGTGTTGTCCCAGGTGGGCTGGCAGGTTACGGTTTTGCAAGGTGGCTACAAAACCTACCGGGCCTGGGTGCGCCGACAGCTGCAGATCTTGCCCCAGGAATTTACCTACCGAGTGCTCTGCGGACCAACAGGGAGCGGCAAAACCCAGTTGCTTCACCATCTGCGCCAACAGGGATCCCAAGTTCTCGATCTGGAAAAGCTGGCCTGTCACCGGGGATCCCTCCTGGGGGCCGAGTGGGGGGTGCCACAGCCCAGCCAGAAGAGCTTTGAGAGTCAACTGGTGCAGGTTTTTCTCCGGTGGGATCCCGCCAAGCCAGTCTGGGTGGAGGCTGAGAGTGCCAAAGTGGGCCAGCTCCATCTGCCGCCTGCCCTTTGGCAAGCCCTTACCCAAGCCGACTGTGTCGAAGTGCAGTTGCCTCTAGAGGAGCGGGTGAAGGGGCTGATCGCCCATTATCCCCACTGGATTGCTCACCCCCAAGCGCTAAAGGGGAAATTGCTGCCTCTGAAGTCCCGTCTTGGCCAGGCCCGCCTGCAGCGTTGGTTTGAGCTGATCGACGCCCAAGACTGGCCGCAGTTTGTGCAGGAGTTGCTGGAGCAGCACTACGACCCCACCTATCGACACGGGCTGCAGCAAAACTTCAATCGCCTTCGGGCCCGGATTGAGCTGTCTGACCTTTCCGAGACCAGCCTCAGGGAAGCTGCTGCTCGCCTCATCCAGATGCCGCTTGGATCCCTGGCTAGGTGAGCACGATAAACTCCAAAGCCCGCAACACCTCAAACCACTCGGAAACTTCCAGCCGAACCGTGGAATCGGCAATCCACCGGCAGCCGGGATAAAAAGACTTGCGGTAGGCCCGAGCGGGATCCTTGTAGTCCACTTCCAATTGAAAGTGATCCGGCAGTGGGCGAGGACGGTAGGCCGACAGCCGCCTCAGGGATCCCTCTACACCTTGGCGGATGGCCCGCAAAACTTGCTGCGGATGTGGCGTAATGACCGACTGGCCTATCCCTTTGTGGGTGACCACCGTCTCGATGTGGGCGTCATAAGCTTTCGCTGCGGCACACACCTCCGCATCTCCGGCTACAAACACAACTGGGACTCCCTCATAGGCAGCCGTGAGGCTGACCAGGTGAAACTCGGCGATGGCCTGGCCGTTCAGTCGGATTTGGCTAACTTCGGTGGTGTAGGTGTGGGCGAGGGGGTTGGCAGCAGAACCGGCGCGGGCATGATAGCCGATCAAGATCAGGGCATTGTAACTGCGATCCAACTCTTGCACCATACAGTAGGGGTGGCCGCTCCAGCCGCGGATGAGTTGCACCGGCTCCGGCAACCGTTCGGGGATGAGGTTCCGCCCGGAGTCATGGGCATCTTTGACTGTGATCTGCGTGGCTCCGGCAGCCAGGGATCCCTCACAAGCCGCGATCACTGCTCGGGTCATCTGCTCTCGGAATGGCTCGTAACCTGGCTGGCCGATGGTGGCCTCATCCCAATGGCTGATGCCGGCGATCCCCTCGATATCGGCGCTGATATAGACCTTCATGCTTGGCTCAGTAGACTCAGCATTGGATTCTGTTGGGCTTCATCCACCCTCGGATGCCGCTCAGCATCGCTCTGGGCAAGGGATCCAAGCGGTTATTTCCCTTGCGAAAGCTGCCCCTGTCTCTGTTACGGATCCCTTCCCTGTTTTCGAGAAGTCGGGATGAAAAACAAGGACTCCATCCCGCTGAGGCGGTCAGAGAGCCACCAAAGAAGCAGATACCCCCTGCTGCAACTCCGACAACAATGAGGCCGGACGCCCCTTATAGGGCCAGGCAAAAGCGTGACGAAAAGCCGCCTCCTGACAGCGCTTGAGCTGGTCGAAATCGATAATGTCGTGCGTGAGCAAGTTTTCGTACTCAAACGGCAGGCGCACGTTGTGCAGGCCGGCGTTGTCGGTGCAGATGGCGATATCTACCCCCGCGTCAAAGCAGCGGTCGAAGACGATTTTGAGGGGCTCCAAGCTGGGCAGCGTCCCCGTCTTCAGGTAAGTGGTGGGACAGACCTCCAGGCATTGGCCGCGCCGCGCCAGCTCTGGCAGCAGCTCTGGGTAGTGGAGAGGGATCTGGATCCCGTGGCCAATCCGCGAGACATAGGGCAGCAGCTCTGGGTAACAGCCATCCAAAGTCTCATAGAGATGGGCAGTGGTTTTGAGGCCACGGGCCAGGGCATATTTGAACAGCTCAATCCACTCGTCCATGCGTTCGCCGTAGGCCTTATCTCCCCCCGCCAGGTCGATGGCAGACACGTATTCGGACTCGGCGGCGGCCTCCACCATGGCGCGGTTGATATGGCTGGGCAGGCGGGAGTGCAAACACACAATCTGGGTGGTGACGATGGGATATTCCCGCTGCTGGCTGGCTTGCCCTACCGTTTCGATAACTTGGCGCATCTGCTTGAGGCGATCCGCCTCGTCCAAGCTGGGATCTGTGCGCAGATAGGGGGTGTAGCGAATCTCTAGATAGGCCAAATCCTCAAAAACATAGGCCCCCCGCAGCAGACGGTAGATGAAATAAGGTAAGCTTTCCAGGGTTTGCACCTGTTCCACTAGCGTGTGCAGCTCCAAGTAATCTTCAAGGGTGTTGCGCGGGCGGGTGTAGAACTCCTCAAACTCGGCGTAGTCAGGAAAGCGTGCTGCCAGAGGGGATCCCTGGCGATGCAGGTAGCGCCACAAAATCCTAGGAACGACCGAACCGCCTAGGTGGCGGTGTAACTCCGCATGCAGTGCCATACTTCAAAGCTTCCCCCAGAGGCTCCCCTCACCGCCCGCCAAGGGCGGACCTGGCTTGGTTGTTAAGTACTATTTCTACTGTTATCCAACAGCGGCAGTCCTGTCCAGGCGCAATTGCGCAGGGTCGGCTAGCCGGGGGCCAGGTGATGAGGTTTCTAATAGCCAGGTTTGATGACCAGGTCAATGCTTGAGTCCTGGTCGAGCCCGGCCAGGGATCCCGGCAAACTAGGTAAAGAGCCTTAAGATAGTTCTGGAGGTTTGCTGAGCAGAGATACTCAGGAGCGATTCTGGTAAAAGGCTGTTGGCTGTAGCCGACGGCAATCCCCCTGGAAGGGTGTGGTATGAACTTAGCGTAACGAGGTTATCTTCATGGCGCTGCCCAGCTTGCACGAGTTTCCCTGGCTGACCACGGTCATCGTCTATCCGGTGGTGGCCGCCCTCTTCATCCCCTTGATCCCGGCGCCCGCTGGGGATCCCACTACCCGGGTCTACGCGCAAAAGTTGGCAGAACGGGTTCGCTGGTTTGCCCTCTTCATCGCGGTTACCGACCTGCTCATTTTGCTGGCTGGCTTCTATGTCGGCTATGACCCCAGCCAGACAAGCTTACAACTGCTGGAGCGCTACACCTGGGTGCCGCAGGTGGGGCTGAGCTGGTCGGTGGGGGCCGATGGCCTTTCCATGCCGCTGATCCTGCTCACGGCTTTTGTGACCACGCTTGCCATCTTGGCCGCCTGGCCGGTCACCCTCAAGCCGCGCCTGTTTTATTTTCTGATGTTGGCCATGTACGGCGGGCAGATCGGGGTGTTCGCCGTGCAGGACATGTTGCTCTTCTTCCTGATGTGGGAGCTGGAGCTGATCCCGGTGTATTTGCTCCTCTCCATTTGGGGGGGGTACAACCGCCTCTATGCGGCCACCAAGTTCATTCTCTACACCGCCCTCAGCTCCCTGTTTATCCTGGTGGCGGGCCTGGCCATGGCCTTCTACGGGGATCCCATCAGCTTTGACATGACGGATCTGGCCCACAAGGCCTATCCGCTGAGCTTCCAATTGCTGCTGTATGGGGCCTTCCTCATCGCCTACGGGGTGAAGCTGCCCGTCTTCCCTTTGCACACCTGGCTGCCCGATGCCCACGGCGAAGCCACGGCGCCGGTTCACATGTTGCTGGCCGGGATCTTGCTTAAGATGGGGGGCTATGCCCTGATGCGCATGAATGTGGGCATGCTGCCGGATGCCCACCTCTACTTTGCGCCGGTGCTGATCGTGCTGGGGGTGGTGAACATCATCTTTGCCGCCCTTACCTCCTTTGCCCAGCGCAACCTCAAGCGCAAGATCGCCTACTCTTCCATCAGCCACATGGGCTTTGTCCTCATCGGGATCGGATCCCTGACCGAAATCGGCATGAGCGGCGCCATGCTGCAGATGATCTCCCACGGGCTGATCGGGGCCAGCCTGTTCTTCTTGGTGGGGGCCACCTACGACCGCACCCACACGCTGGAGCTGGAGGAAATGGGCGGCGTCGGCCTGAAGATGCCCAAGATTTTCTCCATGTTCACCGCTTGCTCGCTGGCCTCTCTGGCTCTGCCGGGGATGAGCGGCTTTGTGGCGGAGCTGATGGTGTTCATCGGCATGGCCACCACCGATGCCTACTCCCTCCCCTTCCGGCTGGTGGTGGTCTTTCTGGCGGCGGTTGGGGTGATCCTGACTCCTATCTACCTGCTGTCGATGTTGCGGCAGATCTTCTTTGGCCCGGAAAACAAAGAGCTGACCGAACACGAGGAACTGGTGGATGCCGAGCCGCGGGAGGTGTTCATCATCGCCTGCCTGCTGATCCCCATCATCGGCATTGGGCTCTATCCCAAGCTGGTCACTAGCCTCTACGACCAGTCCACCAATGCCCTGGTGGCGCTGCTGCGCCAAGAACTCTCCTCTATTGGAGCGACGGTTGCCCAAGCTCCTGCTCTCTACAGCGCCGACTGAAATGGAGGCGAGGGAGGCTGGGGCAGCTTGTCAGCAAGGCGTGCCACTGGTCCAGCCGGTCTCGGCTTTTTTCTCACTGGGCACCGGAAGGGCTGGGGTTAGGCGAGTGCCCCGCCTGTGCATCTCCGCTGTGCTTGCCGCTCTCGTCAGCTCGAACCCGCATCCAACCAAACAACGTTTCGACCGTCAGTTGGATCCCTTGGGCAAACGCGGGAACGGGGATCAGCTCTTGCGGATCCTCATGCACGGTTGGCTGCTGTCCGGCAGGGTAGGCGAAAACGAGCCTTTCTTCGGGAGCTACGATCCACCCCATCTGGCAGCCGTGGGCCAAGCCGATCAAAATTTTCTTGACCAGCTTCATTTGATTTTGATCGGGAGAGAGAATCTCGATCATCCAATCTGGGCAAAAGGGAATGAGATTTTGAATGGTGCCATCTTCATCCACAGGGATCCGATCCCAGGCGATCACAGAAATATCGGGCACAATCGCATAGCCGGCAAAAGTGCAGCGCAACTCTGGAAATGCCCACCCGAGGCGTTTGGGTTTGAGGTTTGCGTTGATAAAAGAAGTTAGCTCCCCCTGGAGTAGGCTGTGCTTTCCCTGTGGCATGGGCTTCTGGATGATCTCTCCCTCGATGAATTCACTGGCGGGTTGAGCTTCTGGCTGCTGCAGAAACTCTTCCAGGGTTAGGGGCTTGGCAGACAGACGAACCATGATTTCCTCCTCTCAAGTTGGTCTCTGACACAAAAAGGATTGAGGTTCAATCAGAACAGGTCCCTGTCGGGCTGTCGCCAAGCGGCTTGGCGGTCATAAGGGCTTTTGCCAGAAAATAACCCCATCAGCGGCCCCAAGATGGCCCCAAACACAAAGCCGCCCGCGTGGGCCCAGTAGGCGATCCCTCCCCCCTGCATGCCGATGTTGGTGGGCGTCTGCAGGCTGGCGATGCCGTAAAACGCCTGCTGTACAAACCAAAAACCCAAAAACACCCAGGCGGGAACGTAGACGGTTGTGATAAAAATGCCCAGGGGTACCAAAGTCAGGATCTCAGCTCGCGGGAAACGCAAGATATAAGCTCCCAACACCCCGGCAATGGCCCCACTTGCCCCCAGCGAAGGAATGGTGGATTCCATATCGAAAAACCACTGGGTTAGGGCGGCCAAGGCTCCACAAGTTAGGTAAAAAATGAGGTAGCGCACATGCCCCAAGCGATCCTCAACATTGTTGCCGAAAACCCACAAAAAGAGCATGTTGCCGCCAAGATGCAAAAAGCCCCCGTGCAAAAATTGCGAGGTAAATAGCGTTACCCATTCGGGGCGCAGCGAAGAGGTGGCCTCCCCCCGAAAGCTGGCGGTCAGTTCCGCTGGCACCACTGCCCACTCTCGGAAGAAAGCCGCCAGCTCTTGCGGTGATAGGGTAAGCTCATACACAAAAACCAGGATGTTGATAAGCACCAAAGCATAGGTAACGTAGGCAGTGCGGGTGGTTGGGTTGCGATCTTGCAGGGGTACCACAGTCGGGATCCGGTTAACATCACCCTCTAGCCTACCCTGCTGCGCCTTCTCAGGCCCAACTTGGGGCTACACTAGGGTAGTTTGTCGGTGGGATCCCTAAACTGCAAAGGGGTTTTGGCCGTCCCCCCGCAGCCGACGCTGGATTTGGAGGAGTGGATCGATGTTTGAGGTCGAGAGCCGAACTGCCCCGCTCAAGTTCTTGATTGTCGAGGATCATCCCGAGGTTGCCCAAAACAATTGCGAATGGCTGCAACGGCTTGCAGCCGATGCTCAGTGCATCACAGTCTCCAACCCGATGGACGCCATCCTGCGCCTGCAGCGGGAACAGCCGGACTTGGTAGTAGCCGACTTGCTCTACGGCCAAACCAGCGGCGAACAGTCTGCCGAGCCGGGCCTAGAGTTCTTGCGCCATATTTTCGAGAACTACCCCACCCTGAACGTGATGGTTTATTCCAGCGAGCCGCTGCTGCTAACTCCCCTGGTGGGCCTAATCAGCAAGCACCAGGGCGGATTTGCCGCCGTCAACAAAATGGAGCGGCGCAGTGTCTTCTTGGAAGGAGCCAAAAGTGCCCTCAATGGGGAATTGCGCATGCCGCGAGAGTTGCGCGGCTTAACAAAGCTGACGGAGCGGGAAATCGAGGTCTTGAACCTGCTCTGCAAAGAGGCCCTCACCGACCAGGCCATCGCCGACCGCATTCACACGAGCAAAAAAACCGTACAAAACTGTATTCAAAGGCTCAAAGAGAAACTGGATATCTTTGGCTCTGAAGATGAGATCAACGCTCGCGTTGCCATGTGTATGGCAGCCGTTCAGAAAAAGCTTATCCAGTGGTAGTTCATTTAACCTCGCGTAAGAGTAGACAGAGAGGGTAGAATATCTTCTCGAAAGGGAACCTCGTTTTGATTTACCCTCTCCAGCTCAGCCAACATGAGAGGGTTGACGCGATTCAGATAGGGGATTAGCACCTGCTTTAGCCTGGGGCGGTAGAAACGGTGGTAGCTATACACGGGAGTGGCTGGAAATCCCCGCCGAATCTTGTGGGATCCTCCAGCTCCGGGATCAAAGTTGCGGATCCCTTCGCGGATGGCTAGGGCAATCGGCTCGTAGTAGCACACATTAAAGTGCAAGAACTTCACCTCTTCTCGGCAGCCCCAGTAGCGCCCAAAGAGGCGATCCCCTTTGCGGACGCAAAAAGACATCCCCACAATTTCTGTATTTCGTTCCCCGGCCACCAGCACCAGCCGCTGCCGGTAGTTGGGATAGAGAGATTCGAAAAAGCGGCGGTTGAGATATTTGCTCCAGTTCCAAAATTGGGCGCAGGTGTTGCTGTAAAAGTCGTACATGAGAGAGAGAAGGCGCGGCGTGATCTCCTCTCCGGTGTAGATCTTGAGTTCTATGCCGCTTTTTTCCATGGCGGCCCGCTCTCGCTTGATGTTGCGCCGCTGGTTGGCGTTGAACTGGCTCAAAAAGTCTTCGTAAGAGCGATAGCCGGGATTGTGCCACTGGTAGTTGTGGGTAATTCGGGGAGTCAATCCATCGGCCTCCAGTTGGGCCCGCCAGTCTAAGTCCACATAGAGCAGGCTGAACAGCGAAATATCATTGTCCTGGCAGAAGCGATCGATAGCAGCCAGCATCGACGGCCACACCTCTGCTTCCGAGTAGTCGGGATGGACGAGAATGCGATAGCCGGTGGCCGGCGTAAAAGGGGCCATGCCGATCAGCTTGGGGTAGTAGCGTTCTCCCAGTTGGTTGGCAACCGCAGCCCACTCTTGGTCGAAGACAAATTCGCCCTGGCTATGGCTTTTCAAATACAAGGGGGCAGCGGCGATGAGTTGCCCATCCGACTCCACCAACAGGTGACAGGGCAACCACCCCGTGTTGCGGCTGGCACAGCCGGAGGCTTCTAGGCTGTGCAGCCACTCGTACTCCAAAAAAGGAGAGGTGCGCTCCGTCTGCAGCGCTTGCCAGGCAGATGCTGGGATCCCGCGAATATCGTGGCACCAGCGCAATTTCAAACCGGTTGACATTTGCCTGTCCGGATAGACCAACTTGCCCTGCCGCGGCTGGGAGGGGATCCCCCCTCTAAGCTCAACCTAGGATGGAATCCCTGCGCCTCAAGGGTCCCATAGACGAAAGCCAGGCAACTGCTCTTTGCCCAGCCCAAAGCTTTCCCAGCGCTAGACCGTGCTTTTGTTAAGTTATTTTATTCGGGATCCCTGGGCTCGTAGTAGCGGTTGGCCAGCTCGAGAGCCATCTGAAACTTCTGCTCACGGGTGAGGTCGGCTCGCCGGGCGATCTGGGCAAAGCGGTTGACGTCTGGGGGCAAGAAGTCGAAAGGACGCTGTTCCCGCACAATATCTACGACCAAATCGCAAAGGGCCTGCTGGTAATCGTTGTAAAAAATTTCTCCCAAAGCCTTGAGGCGGCCATCGGGCACCGGATTGTTAAAGTCAATGGCCTGTAGCTCCCCTTGTTCGTCGATAAACAGCTCCACCGAGTTCATTTCATAGCCCAACGCCCGATTGATGATCCGGCAGGTGTCGATAACTTTTTTGCCCATCTCCGGCGTGAGAAACTCTGGATCGAACAGATATTCGCTGGCATCGAACTTGCGAAAGATGTATTTAATTGGGATGATCTTTCGGCCAATACAGAGAGCGCGAATCTGCCAGGGATAAGGACTTTTAACCTTCTCCTGGAGCATCATCACCTGGGATCCGGAGCGGTCGTAAAAGTAGAGAAGCTGCTCCATGTTGTAGGCGATTTCGACTCCGATGGCCTCCCGTCCCTCTGCCGGCTTGATCACGATTGGCCAGCCGAGATCTTCTGCCATCCCCTGCCAATCGAAGAACTTGTGATACTTAAAATCTTCGGCTTTCAAAGCTGGGGCCTCCTTGGGGGGCAGAATGTAAGTCTTGGGGATGGAGATCCCCAGCTCTTTGACCACCATGTAGGCGGCATCTTTGTTGCGCAGGTAGTAGTAAAAGCTGAAGGGGTTGTTGATGATGTACACCCCCCTGAAGGCAAAGCCCATGAACAGGCCGATGGCCTGGGGGTAAAGGTAGCTGAAGCGGTCTAGGATGAGGCGGTACTTGGTGCGGTAATCCAGGTTCACCTCGTGAATGGTGACATGTTCCGCCCGGATCTTGTAGGCTTGGCCGTTGCGGGCTTGAATGGGGGGAAGGGCGTTGAGACGGGCCAGGGTGTCGTCCCCAAAAGGCTCGCTGAAGTGCAGGCTGCCAACCCAGTAGTCTTCGATCATCCAGGCTCTCTCATCAAAAGCTCTCTGACTCCTCTGCAAGGGATCCTAGGCGAAGGCGCGGATTTGCGCTTGCCAGGTGGGCCAGTCGTGATCCCCTTCCCATACCTCCAGGTGATGGGGGATGTCGTTGCGGCGGAGGACTTCTGCCAGGCGCAGATTGTCGTTGAGGCAGTGGTCGCGGTGGGCGGTGAGCAGTTTTAGCTCGGTGTTGCGCCCGCCCAGCTGATCCCAGAGTTGTCGGCTCATGTTGGACAGGTAGGCCAAGGGGTTGATGAAATACAGCTCCTGTTCCGCCTGTTGGGGATCCCAGCCGGTGACGGAGCCGAGGGCCGCCACATCGTAGGGCCCCCCCAGCGCCAGACAACGGCGCACCAGGCCAGGGTGCCGGCAGGTGAGGTTGACGGCGTGGGTGGCCCCCAGAGAGAAGCCTGCCACCACCAGAAAGTCATTTTGCGCTTCTGCTTTGGCGTAGGGGATCAGCTCTTCTACCCAGTGTTGCTCCAACAACAGCCAGCGATCCCGCCGCTGGGGCACGTCCAGCTCGCGGTTGAACAAGGTCTCCCAATCGAGGGTTTCCACGCAAAAGGCCTGCAAATAGCCCTGCTCCAAGTGATGGCCGAGGCTGGCGATAATGCCGCGATCTTCCAGATCGAAAAAACGCCCATTGCTGGTGGGCAGGCAGATGAGCGGGTAGCCGCGATGCCCAAAGTGGAGCATCTCCATTTCTCGGCCCAGAACCCGGGAGGCAAAGCGCAGATAACGGCGAGGGTAGGACATCGGATCCCTGGACAATCACTGAACCTCAGCCGGCTTTTGCAGCCGCCGTTGAGACGGGTGGCAACGCGAGCGCCAGAACGGCTGACAACTCCCCCGTGGCCTGCGTCTTTCAAGCGATCCCAAGAAATTTTAGGAGATTTCGGAGAACAAATCCTTGAGGGCAGTGCGGGCGGCCAAGTGCTTGCGGGTGGACTCGAGGATCTCGGCTTCCCGCCGCAGGCGATTTTCGGTGCTGACCATTTCCAGCAGCGCTTGCTGCTCCCGGGGAGCCCCGTGAAAGTGGCTGGCAACCCAGTAGGATAACTCTATCGGGGTAGTGGGCAGTCGCTCCGGCAGCTCCGTCTCCCGCTCCATTAGCTTGCCGGAGAGGCGCACCACATCCTGAAGTAGGGTGGAAACCTGCTGCACCAAGCCCTGCAAATCCGCAGTGGTCGGCTCATCCTCAATCCACTCTACCAGCCCCACCCGGAAGGGCTTTTCCCGCACGTAGTTCAACACCCGGAAGCGCTGCTGCCCCAAGGTCAAAATGTCCATGCGGTCATCCGGCAACCGCTGTACCTGCAACACCTCGGCACAACAGCCCACCCGCACCGGGGATCCCGTCTGGGGATCGAACATCAGCACCCCGAAACGGCGATCCGTCTCCAGGATGGTGTTGATCATCATGCGATAGCGGTACTCGAAAATGTGCAGCGGCAGGGGGCGGCCCGGAAACAACACCACCTCTGGCAGGGGAAACAGGGGTAGCTCACGTACGTCCACAGAAGAGGAAGGCATAAGGCTTTGCTTTTTGCGCTACTGAGTCTAGTTTAGCGATCTCGACGGAGCCACACCGACCGATTCCTAAGCAAAGCGGTGGTGCCAAAGGGTGATGGCGATGGCCAGGGCATCGGCAGCATCGTCGGGGCGGGGCAGGCTGGGCAGATTGAGCTCGCGGGCCACGGCGGCTTGCACGGCCTGTTTGTCAGCGCGCCCGTAGCCCGTCAGGCTTTGCTTCACCTGGGCAGGGGTGAACTCCACCGGCACCAGATGATACTGGGCCAGGACGAGTAGGATCACCCCCCGCGCCTGGGCGATGGGGATGGTGTTGCCCATTTTGTAGAAGAAGAGCTTTTCCAACCCCACCTGATGGGGCTGAAACTGGCGCAGCAGCTCCTTTAGATCCTCGTAGAGGGTTTGCAGCCGTTCCGGGATTGATTGCTCCCCAGGGGTGCTGATGACTCCGTAGTCCAGGGGGCGAAGTCCGCCGGCACCTGCCAGGATGCAGCCAAAACCCACCGTCCCCAACCCCGGGTCGAGGCCGAGGATACGCTGCTCAGGGGTGGGGTCTGAGGACTCCGTCCCGCTGACGCGAGAGGACTCCGTCCCGCTGACGCGATCAGGCAGGGGGTCTCTCCTTGCCGGCAGAGGCGTCCGGCGTGGCATGGTCGGTGTACAAATAGGTCAACCCCGAGATCAGAGTGAGGGCCACCGCCACCCAAAAACAGGGGATCCCGATAGGCCAGTTCAGGATCAGCAGGGCGATGGCCAGGATTTGGGCGACCGTCTTGGCTTTGCCCCAGAGATTGGCGCCGCGGATTTGGCTTTGGTTGGCCCGCCAGCCGGCGATGGCCAGCTCTCGCCCCACCAACAAAAACACTCCCCAAGCGGGGATCCGCCCCAGCTCCAGCAGGCTCAGCAGCGGGGCCAGCACCAGCAGCTTGTCCACCAGGGGATCCAGAACCTTGCCCACATCGGTCACCAGCCCATAGCGGCGGGCCAAGTGGCCGTCCAGCCAATCAGTTGCCGCCGCCAGCAAAAACGCCCAGAAAGCCAGCCCTTGCCCCAGCGGGGATCCCAGGCCCAGCCCCAGCAGAATCAAAGGGATCCCTCCAAGGCGCAGCAAGGTGATGGCGGTGGGCAGGTTGAGCCACGCCGGCTTGGGAACTAGGACTGGGCTGGTAGGGTTCACCTCGACCTCCTTGACGACCTCGACTACCGATAGCGGCCTAAGCGCTCGGTGAGCAGGCGGTAAAACTCCTCGGCATCCACCCCAAAAGCTACCTGCACATTGGCGGGGCGGCCACTCAGCCCCCAGCGATCCACCACCGTCCGGCCCAGATTGAGGGGGCTAGCCGTCTCCACCTCCACGTAGCAGGGCTTGAGCTCGAACAACTGCGGCTGCAGCAGGTAGGCGACTACACAGGGATCGTGCAGCGGCCCCCCCGGCAGGCCGTAGCGCCGGATGTCGAACTTGCCGTAGAAGGCGAGCATGTCGGCCACCGTCTGGCCTACCCGCGTGCCGAGGGCGCGGATCCGCTCGATCCGCTCCGGCGTACTGAGGACTTGCTGGGTAACGTTCAGGCCCAGCATCACCACCTCGGGGATCCCGGCGCTGAGCACGATCTGAGCAGCATGGGGATCGGTGAAGATGTTGAACTCGGCGGCCGGGGTGGTGTTTCCCTCAAAGGCAGATCCCCCCATGAACACCAGACGTCGGATGCGCTCCACGATGCGGGGCTGCTGCACCAGGGCTACTGCCAAGTTGGTCATCGGGCCCAGCAGCGCCAGGGTAACCGGCTCCTGCGCCGCCATCAAGGTCTCGATCAGGTACTGCACGGCGTGCAGGGATCCCAGCGGCATCTGGGGCTCCGGCAAGTTGGCCCCGTCGATCCCGCTTTTGCCGTGCACCTCTTCGGCAGTCTGCAGCGGGCGCAACAGCGGGCGGGGACAGCCGGCATAGACTGCCATCTGCGGGCAGCCGGCCAGCTCGCAGATCTGCCGGGCGTTGCGGCTGGTTTTTTCCACAGAGACATTGCCGGCCACCGTGGTAATGCCCAGCACCTCTAGCTCCGGCGAAGCCATCGCCAGGAGCAGGGCCACCGCGTCGTCTTGGCCGGGGTCGCAATCGATGATCAGGGGCACCATAGGGCTCCCAGAGGCCTTTCACCCCTAGTGTAGGCGGCAATGGCACGCTCTCTTTGAGTCTCCCTTGGCTGACTCTGAAGGCCAAGGCAGATTCCGGTCAGGTTTAAGAAGATTTAAGATTTAAGATCGAAGGCGGTTCTTATCGTTTTCTATCCTTATTGAAGCCCGACACCCACCCACTGCACATCAGCCTTTTGCTCGACTGGGAGCCGCCTGCTGGAGAGCCGCTGGCGGCAGAGGCTTTGTTGTCGCCAGAACGCTTTGTGGCTGAGGTCTTCCAGGATCCGGAAGCCTTTCTGGAGGCTCTGCGAGGGGAGGAAAACCATCCGGACTGCCTGGTGCTGCTGGTGGAAGCGACGCGGCTGGACAAGCTGGAGGCGTTGGGCTGTCAGCTTTGCAAGCAGGGACTGTTGCTGCCGACAGTGGTGGCCATTGTGTCGGAAGAGCTCAAACCGGAAGGCGGCGCCAGCCGCTCCGGCGAAGCGTCCTCCCCCCCTGTTCCTCCGGGGGCGAGAGCTCTGCTCAAGCGGGAGCGGTTTTTCTACCACAACGCCACTCTGGTTCGCCTCGTCTCGCCGTCAGAGCTGTTGCCGCCAAAGGGATCCCAGGCCACTCCTTCTGCTTCTCCCTTGGAGCTGCTGATCAACCGAGCCATTGCCCTGTTTCTCCAGATTTCCCCCACCTGCAGCCTGCCTGCAGCAAACCCTCACCCCAAGGATCAGCCCTACCTGCTCTACACGCACCAGCAGCAGCGGCGGCTGGCGGAAAAGCTGCGGGAACGCCTTGGCTACGCCGGCGTGTACTACCATCGGGATCCGGAGCTGTTCTACCGCCACCTGCCCCCCGACGAGCAGCAGGCCCTCATGCGGCGGCTGCGTAACCTTTACCAGGCTATTGTCCTGGAGTATTTTCAATCTCCTGAGACCGTCAATGCCCGCATCGACGAGCTGGTGGCCCTTGCCTTTTTTGCCGACATCGGCGCCGCCCAACTGTTGGAGCTGCACATGAACCTAATGGAGGATTTTGCCAAACAACTAAAACTGGAGGGTCGCAGCGAAGAGATCCTGCTGGATTACCGCCTCACTCTCATCGACGTGATGGCCCACCTGAGCGAAATGTACCGCCGCTCCATTCCCAAATCTGCCCCAAGGGATCCCTAGGTTATGTCCACTCGCAAAGCCTATGTCCTCAAGCTCTACGTGGCGGGCAATACCCCCAATTCTCTGCGCGCCCTCAGCACCTTGCAAGACATTCTGGAAAAAGAGTTCCGCGGCGTGTACAGCCTGAAAGTCATCGACGTCTTGAAAAATCCGCAACTGGCAGAGGAAGATAAGATCCTGGCAACACCGACCCTGGCCAAAATCCTGCCGCCGCCGGTGCGGAAGATTATCGGCGATCTGTCCAACCGAGAGAAGGTGCTCATCGGCCTAGATCTGCTCTACGAAGAATTGGACGAAGAGGCTTAGGACAGGTTTTAGGGGAGAGAGGGGCATGAACCAACCATTGGAACCTTCTGAGTCAGAAAAGCTGCAAGGTAACGCCGCGGAGGGGATCCCATCGACCTACTTCCTGGGCGGGCCCGAGCCGCGGGGGATCCCGAAAAAACAGACGGGTATCGAGGGTTTTGAAGACATCAGCCACGGCGGGCTGCCCCTGGGCCGCACCACCTTGGTCAGCGGTACCTCCGGCACCGGCAAAACTCTGTTTGCCCTGCAGTTTCTCTACAACGGCATTGTCAAGTACCAGGAGCCAGGGATCTTTGTTACTTTTGAGGAGACCCCTGCCGACATCATTCGCAACGCCGCCAGCTTCGGCTGGGATCTGCAGGCCCTCATCGACAAGGGGCAGCTCTTTATTCTGGATGCTTCGCCGGATCCGGAGGGCTACGAGGTAAGCGGCAATTTCGATTTGTCGGCCCTCATCGAGCGCATCCAATATGCCATTCGCAAATACAAAGCCAAGCGGGTGGCCATCGACTCGGTAACGGCCATCTTTCAGCAGTATGAGCCGGCGGGCGTGGTGCGGCGGGAGCTGTTTCGCCTGACAGCCCGCCTCAAGCAGGCCAACGTCACCACGGTCATGACCACCGAGCGCACTGAGGAGTACGGCCCCATCGCCCGCTATGGGGTGGAGGAGTTCGTCTCCGACAACGTGGTGATCCTGCGCAACATCCTGGAGGGGGAGAAGCGGCGGCGTACCATCGAGATCCTGAAGCTGCGGGGCACCACCCACATGAAGGGGGAATATCCCTTCACCATCACCAACGAGGGGATCAACATCTTCCCGCTGGGAGCGATGCAACTGACGCAGCGCTCTTCCAACGTGCGCGTCTCTTCCGGCATCGAGAAGCTGGACGAGATGTGCGGCGGTGGCTTTTTCAAAGACTCGATTATCTTGGCTACCGGCGCCACCGGCACAGGCAAGACCTCGCTGGTGAGCAAGTTCCTCGAGCGAGGCTGCCTAAATGGGGAGCGCTGCATCCTGTTTGCCTACGAAGAGTCGCGGGCCCAGCTTGCCCGCAATGCCTCTTCCTGGGGCATCGACTTTGAGGAGTTTGAGCGGCAAGGCCTCCTTAAGATCATCTGCGCCTACCCCGAGTCCGCCGGCCTGGAAGACCACCTGCAGAAGATCAAAACCGAGATGATGGCCTTCAAGCCCTCCCGCATGGCCATCGACTCGCTGTCGGCGCTGGCGCGGGGTGTGAGCCAAAATGCTTTTCGACAGTTTGTTATCGGCGTAACCGGCCTGGCCAAGCAGGAGGAGATCACCGGCTTTTTCACCAACACCACCGATCAATTCATGGGATCCCATTCCATTACCGAGTCGCACATCTCCACCATCACCGACACAATCATTCTGCTGCAGTATGTGGAGATTCGCGGCGAGATGGCACGGGCGCTCAACGTCTTTAAAATGCGGGGATCCTGGCATGACAAGGGCATCCGCGAGTACCTCATCTCGGATTCGGGGATTCAAATTCGCGATTCCTTCCGCGGCTACGAGCGGATTATCAGCGGATCCCCGACCCGCATCAATGTGGATGAGAAGAACGAGCTCTCTCGAATTGTGCAAAATGTCCAATCTTTGGACGAGTAGGGGCTTGGGCTTGACCGGCGCCAACTGCCCCTAACATTTTGCAACCATAGGTTTTTGGCTGCGTGCATCCGCCAGGGGCTCCTTTGTTCAGCGATCTTCCCGACTTTTTCCCTCAACCCAAGAGCAGCTCTTCTCCCACGCCCATCTCGGCCATCGGCGAGGCGGGGCTGTTGCAGATCGTGCAGCGCTACTGTCCTGCCCAGGTGGTGGGAGACGACGGGGCGGTGTTGCCCGCTCCTGAGGGGCAGTTGGTGGTGAGCACCGATGTCTTGGTGGAGGGGGTTCACTTTAGCGACGTGACAACCCCGGCCCACGCGGTGGGCTGGCGGGCGGTGGCGGCCAATCTCTCGGATCTGGCAGCGATGGGATCCCGTCCGCGGGCGTTGGTGGTGGGCTTGGGCCTGCCGGGATCCACGCCGGTGGCTTGGGTAGAGGAGCTCTACGAAGGGATGCGGGCCTGCTGTGCCCGTTGGGGAGCAGAATTGGTGGGGGGGGATCTGTGTCGGTCGCCGCAGCGGTTTGTGGCGATCACGGCCCTGGGATCGGTGCAGCCGGGGCGGGCGATTGAGCGCAGACGGGCTCAGCCGGGCGATTGGCTGGTGGTCACAGGGCCCCACGGCGACGCGCGGGCCGGCCTGGAGCTGCTGCTCCATCCCGAACAGGGATCCTCAGCCACGGCAGCACAGCGGCAGCAGTTGATCAGAGCCCACCAATACCCGCGCCCGCGCTTGGATGTTCTGTCCCTTTTGGAAGCGCTCCCCGGTCCTCTGCGCCTGGCCGGCATGGACACCAGCGATGGCTTGGCGGACGCCCTGGTGCAGGTGTGCCAGAGCAGTGGGGTAGCGGCGCGGATCGCGGCGGAGCGGATCCCGATTTCGGTGGCTTTGCGCCAGGCGTTCCCGGCCCAAGCTTTGGAGTGGGCGCTTTATGGGGGCGAAGACTTTGAGCTGCTTCTCAGTGCCGAGGTGTCGGTGGCCAAGCATCTGTTGGAAAAGTTGCCAGGAGCCGCCTGGATTGGGGAAGTAACCGGCTGGGATCCGCAGGGGACGGTGCGGTTGCAGGACGGGCAAATCCTCAGCCGCCAGCAGGCCTTCCAGCACTTTTGAGCCTGTCTGAAAAACTCACTGGCCACCTAGGCCGCTCAAAACTGCCCAAAGTTGAAAACCAAGCTACTCGAGTCGGAAAGGAAACCGGAACTGGGATTGGGTAACCTGGAAGTGTAGAGAAAACCGCAAAAGGACAAACCTCGGCCCGAAAAGGCCGCGGGCACGTGCAGAACTTCGGAGAATTGGAGACTTCTGGATGAAAGCTATCTTAGCAGCAGCCGCGATCGGTTTGGCAGGGATCCCTCTGCTGGCCCCCTTGCCAGGAGAGGCCCAGCCGCTTTTCCAATTGGGTGCCTACCGCCTTGAGCAGGGGACGATTATTCCCGTCGGCAGCCTCAGCAGCGAAGGGCCGCAATACTTTTACCCCGACACCATCTACCCGCTGGAGGTGGCCGTCACGCAAAACATTTTCGACAACCAGGGGCGTTTGGTGATCCCGGCGGGCAGCCGCGTTTTTGGGCAAATGGAACCGGCACCGGGCGGATCCCGCTTTGTTGCCACCTCCATCGTCCTCGGCGGTCGCACCTATAGCCTGCAGGCCTCTTCCGGCATCCTCCACGACGAGAAGGATCCCCGCCAGTATTCGGCTGAGGCCATCGCCCAGGATGCAGCCATCGGGGCAGTCGCAGGCACCCTTTTGGGAGCCATCAGCGGCGGCGTCTCGGCGGGCAATGTTCTAGGCGGGGCAGTGGCTGGCGTGGTGGTGGGCAATGTAACCGCTCCCCAGGTGGTGGTGCTGCGCCCCGGCCAGTCGTTTAATCTGACTTTGGAAGCGCCGCTCACCCTGTAATCCCCGGCTTCTGTTCCAAGGCAGGGGTGGAGCATGACTCTAGTCAATGATATGCTGGACTATACTGAAAATAATGCCCAGTATGTTCAGTATGGCTGCTTGGTATGGCTAGGTATGTAAAACCGAGAGAAGCGGCGGATTATTTTGGGGTGTGTCTCCACACCTTGAGGCGA
>NZ_AXUX01000001.1:2687991-2698316 GCF_002760475.1 Synechococcus sp. 63AY4M2
AAAGGTGTTTAGATGCCCAAAGTGCAACCATAGGCTACCACGAGATTGGCAAGGCGCTCTGGGTGTTATGCTCAGGGCTTTGCGGGATACCGCCTTTCTGTTTGGACTCCGTCCGAGTAGCGCGGTCGCGTCAGCGTCGCGTAGTGACAACGGAAACGGACAGAATGCTATCGCTTCACCGCTGAGCAGTAATGCTCAGCAGTGTTCAGCGTAAATGTATCAGATCCGGCAACTTGTGATTCACTGGATCAGCAAGTTGTGGATCCCGTGTCTCTATGCCTGCAGAATCCAAGTCCACTCCTGTCCTGCACACCACGGAGCACACGTTCAACGCCGGGGGAAAGTCCTTCCCCTACAGGGCGGTGGCCGGCTGGCAGACCCTCTTCCGGCGGGAAAAGCCGGTAGCCGAGATCTTCCACGTCGCCTATCTGAGGCAGGAGGTTGACTCCCGACAGCGGCCTCTCACCTTCGTCTTCAACGGCGGGCCGGGGGCGGCCTCTGCCTATTTGCACATGGGATCCCTGGGGCCGAGACGCCTCCGCTTTGGGCCCAACGGCAGCTTGCCGCCCTCGCCAGTGCAACTGGTGGATAACGGCGAAAGTTGGCTGCTGTTTTCTGATTTGGTCTTTGTCGATCCGGTGGGGACGGGGTTCAGCCGCGCCCTGCCCAAGGAGTCTCAAGACGCCAAAAGTTCTCAGGAAAAATCCGATCCGGCGGCCAAGCCCACCCAGGCGGAGGAAAAGGAAGACGAGCCCCCCAAGGAGGCTCCCTTTTGGGACGTGGAGCGGGATTTGCAATCCTTGGGCGAGTTTATCCAGGGCTTCCTCTCGCGCTACAAGCGCTGGCTCTCTCCCATTTTCATTGCCGGCGAGAGCTACGGGGGCTTTCGGGTGGCGCGGCTGGCCAAGGAGCTGCAAGCCAAGTTTGGCGTGGGCCTGTCGGGGGCTATTCTCATCTCGCCGGCCATCGAGTTCGGGCTGCTGGAGACCACCGATTACAACCTCAGCACCTGGGCAATGCTTTTCCCCTCCTATGTCGCCACAGCAGCCTATCATGGGCGGTGTGGCTGGGGGGAGGATTTGCAGATCCTGCTGCCCAAAGCAGAAGGCTTTGCCCGCCAGCGGCTGTTGCCCCTCTTGGCCATGGGAGAGGCGATGCCAGAAGCGGAGCGGCAGGCCATCTACGCGGAGATGGCGGCAGGGATCGGACTCTCGCCGGAGTATGTGGCCCACAAGGGGGGGCGGATCGACCCGGCCAGCTTTGCCCGCGAGCTGTTGCGCTCCCAGCGGCTGGTGCTGGGGCTCTACGACGCCTCTGTAACCACCGTGGATCCCTTTCCGGATCGGCCTACCTTCGAGGGATCCGATCCCACCTTAGATGGGGTAGATCGCCTGTTTACTGCCGCCATCAACAGCCACCTGCGGGAGACCCTGCAGGTGGACACGGAGCTGACCTATCACCTCCTGAACCTAGAGGTGTTCAAGTCCTGGCGCTTCGCCCCCAAGGGGGAGCTCAAGCAAGGGTTCATCGGCGCCATGGACGAGCTGCGCAGCAGCATGGCCCTCAACCCCCACATGCGGGTGAGCATTCACCACGGCTTCTACGACCTGGTCACCCCTTACTTTGCCTCCAACCACCTGGTGGATTTGATGAAGCTGGATCCCCGCCTCAAGGCCAACCTCACCCTGCGCCACTACCGCGGCGGCCACATGTTCTACACCTGGGATCCCTCGCGGGCCGAGTGGTTTGCCGAAATGGCTGAGTTTTACCGAAAGGCCGTTTCCAGCTCGGGGATCCCTGCGTGATGGGCAATCCCAACCCCGCCTGCCTACTGCCGCAGCCAACGGGTGGTGCCGTCTTTTTGGTCGATAAGGGTGATCCCCAGAGCCTTTAACTGCTCCCGAATGCGATCGGCTTCGGCAAAGTTTTTCGCCTTGCGGGCCGCCGTGCGTTGGGCCACCAGCTCTTCAATCCGCGCGTCTTCAAGGGGTGGAAGCTTGGCCAGTTCCCCGTTGGCGGCAGCTTTCTCGGATCCCTGGGCAGGCTGGGGCCAGCAGAAGCCCAGCGTGGCCAAGATCTCCAGCAGGGCGGCGCCCTTCTGCCTCAGCAAGTGCGGCTGCAGGTGGGTGTGGCCCTGGTGGGTCAAGAGGTTGTGCTCGCGGATCAGTTCCTTGGCCAGCTCAAAGGCAAGAGCCAGCGCCCCAGGGGTGCCGAAGTCGTCGTCCATGGCCGTCTGGAAAGCCCTCATCGCCTCGGAATCGGGGGATCCCCCTTGGCCAAACTGCTGGGCGCAGTGGATCCCTTTTTGGAGAGTCTCCCAGCCGTGGCTGGCCGCCTCCATTGCTGCTTCAGTGAGGTCAATCGGGCTGCGGTAATGGGTCTGCAGCAGGAACAGCCGCAGGGCCATGGGGTGATAGAGGGCAAGGGCCTGTCGTAGGGTGGTGAAGTTGCCCAAAGATTTGGACATCTTCTGGCCGTTGACGTTGACAAAGCCGTTGTGCAGCCAGTACTTGGCCAGCGGCTTGCCGGTAATTGGCTCGGATTGGGCCAGCTCGTTCTCGTGGTGGGGAAAAATGAGGTCTGCCCCACCAGCGTGAATGTCGATGTGATCCCCCAGAGTCTCTCGCACCATGGCCGAACACTCGATGTGCCAGCCCGGTCGCCCCCAACCCCAAGGGGACTCAAACCCCGGCTCGGAAGGGGGGGCCGCCTTCCAAAGGGCAAAGTCAAAGGGATCCCGTTTGCCAGCGCCCTCTTCTCCCACCCGGCCGCTGGCCCCTGCCTCCAGCTCCTCCAGCTTGCGACCGGAGAGCTGGCCGTAATCCGGGAACTTACGGACGGCATAGTAGACATCGTAAGCAGGAGTCTCCCCCTGAGGGGCGAGGGGATCCCGTACCCGGTAGGCAAAGCCCTTGAGCTCCAGCGATTGGATCAGCTCGAACATGGCCCGCAGCGATCGGGTTGCCCTGGGGTAGAGATCGGCCCGCTTGATGTTGAGGCGATCCATATCTTGGAAATACTCGGCGATGAAGCGTTCCGCCACCGCCTGCATCGACTCGCCCCGCTCTAAGGCCCGCTTGAGGATCTTGTCGTCCACGTCGGTAAAGTTCTGCACATACTTCACCCGGTAGCCGCGGCACTCCAGGTAACGACGCACCATATCCCACACCACATAGGTGCGCGCGTGGCCGAGATGGCAGAGGTCGTAAACCGTGACGCCGCAGACGTACATCCGCACCAGCGGCTTCTCCCCGCCCGCCGCCTCGTCGGCAGAAATGGACTCAGAGCCACCGAAGGGTTGAAACACTTCCTTACGGCGAGTCAAGGTGTTGTAGACAACCAAAGTCATGGAGAATCCTGGTTTGTAGTTTCAGCTACAGCAAAGCGGGCTTTATCTTCCAGATCGGCACGGTGGCACACTCTGTTCTACATCGGATAAGGCTCGACAAAATCTCAACAGGCCGAAGGCTGAAATCATTGTGGGACAAGCATTTTAGCTGAAGTTACCTGCAAAGACTTGTCTAGATTTATTAACTACGGTACTCTAACCTGAGTGCGAACCAACGTATTCATTATCGAACTGCGCTTGGGCTTCACCGGCCTCGGTGGAGCTTGCAGCAAGGGGCCGCTGGCCTCAATTTTGACATCTTCTCTTTCACTCTAGTGTCAGCCTGTTGGTGTGAGGATGCCCCAAAGATTGACGTTCTCAGATGCCCAGGGGAGGGAGCTGGACATCCATAGCGCTGCCGTGAGCACCCTTTCTCCGCCCAAGGATCCGGCAGGGATCCCGACCGCTCAGGAGCGGGCTGCCGAGGGGGGAGAGCCGGCACTTCTGTCTGCCCCGTCAAGACTCCGGTGGGCTGGCTTAGCCCTTTCTCTCAGCTTAACGGGCCTGGTGTGGCTCCTGAAGCTGGAGGCCGATCCCCACGCCGATGCCCTGGAAGAGTCGGGGCCGGCCCCCTCCGATGAGCCAGCCGAGCTAGAAAATCCAGATCCCTCGACCTTGGCTCCGGCGCGACGGGGCTACCCGAGGTGGGCCACCGGCCTCTTGCTCATGCTGGGCTTGGCGGGGGTGGCCACGCTGCATCAACGCCAGCTTTCTCGTCACCCTTGGGGATCCCGGCTAGCGGAGCCGATTCCGCCCTCGGTGCACACGCTGTCCGGCGCCCTGCAGCAGAACTACGAGCAAAAAAAAGCCCAACTGCGGCAAGCCTTCGAGGCGGGCCAGATCCCGACTGGGGAAGGGCCCCGAGGCATTCTCGAGCATGAGGTGCAGCCGGGGGAAACCCTCTGGCATCTGACCCAGATGTACCAGCTCGATGCCGCCGCCATCACTGTCTCCAACGGCATTCAAGCCAGTACGCCGCTGCGGCCAGGGCAGAAGCTGCTGATCCCCAGCCAGCCGGGATTGATCTACAGCGTCAAGCCGGGAGATACACTGGAAGACATTGCCAACCGCTACCGGGTTCCGCAGCAGCGGATCATCGAGGCAACTCCCCTGGATCGGCCTGAGTATCTGCGCATTGGCCAACGACTGCTCATCCCCGGCGATGTGGGCGAGCTGATCCGGCGCGAGAACGAGATGCTCGCCCGCCGCGAGGCAGAAGAACGCCGCCGCCAGGAAGAGGAAGCCCAGGAACAAGCTCGATTACAGGCCAAGCAGCAACGCCAGGCCCAGCAGATGCAGCAAGAACGACAGGCCCTCTTGGCCGGTGGCTCGCTGGTCCACACGGTGGGAGCTGGCGACACCATCGAGCGGATTGCCGCTCGCTATGGGGTGACGCAGCGGTCGATCATCCAGGCTAACCACTTGCGCAATCCCCACTGGCTACGCATTGGCCAACGCCTGACAATTCCGGCGCCTGGCACGCAGCCCGCCCCGCCGGCCCCCGGGCGACGAGCCCGGAGCCAATCCCAAGCTCGGCCAGCGCCGGCAGCTCCTCCTCCAGCTCTTCCTCCGGCCCGCAGCAGTGGCTTCATCTGGCCGGTTGCGGGGCAAATCACCTCCGGCTTTGGCTACCGTCGCGGTCGCTTCCATGCCGGGGTCGATATTCCCGGCCCGGTGGGATCCCCCATTGTAGCCGTTCAGGAGGGGGAGGTCATTTTTGCCGGCAATGCCGGGGATGGCTACGGCAATCGCGTCGATATTCGCCATCCCAACGGGATCGTTACCCGCTACGCCCACGGTCACCGGATCTATGTGTCCAAGGGCCAGTATGTGCAGCAGGGCCAGGTAATCATGAGCCGGGGCAATACGGGCCGCAGCACAGGGCCACACTTGCACTTTGAAGTCCGCCCCGGCGGGGGCGCGCCTGTGGATCCGCGGCCCTATCTGCCCTAAACACGTTTCAAACAAGAGGCTGCGCAGAACAGCCAGTCCCGGGCATAAATTGCTAGCCTAAAAAAGCAAACTCCAGACCGTAGGAACACGCCGATGCAGTGGGTGAACGCGCTCTCCCAGCTCCCTTCTCTGGAAGCGGCTCTGCGGCAGGTGGTGGAGGAAGCTAAGGCTAAGCTCCAGGTAGCCCAACTGAAGAGCGCCCTGACGCGACAGGTGCAGGCGGTGGGATCCGGCAGCCTGCCGGGGCTGCTCACCGGGTACGTCCCCTCTCAGCCGCTGCGGCCCAACTTGGGGATCCTGTTTGTGTCGGCGGCCTTTGCCAGCGAGTACATTCGCGTGCTGCCCCTGTTGTCGGAGCTGTTGGAGGTGGACGTTTTGATCGGCTGCTCCGGCGGCGGGATCGTGGGTGGGGGGCATGAAATTGAGGAGGGGCCGGCCCTGTCGCTGTCTTTGGCGGTGCTGCCGGATGTGGCCTTGCACCCTTTTTATTTGCGGGGAAACCAATTGCCCGACTTGGATGCACCTCCTTCGGCCTGGATAGACTTGGTTGGAGTTTTGCCGCAGAGCAAGCCCCATTTTCTGCTCTTGGCGGATGGATTTTCCTCTCGAATCTCTGAGCTGTTGCAAGGGCTGGATTTTGCCTATCCGGGGGCGGTCAAGGTAGGGGGATTGGCCAGTGGCGGCCGCGGCCCTCGCGGCAATGCTCTGTTTTTGCTGGATGCGCGTACCCCCACACCCCGGCGGGAGCTGTATCGGGAAGGCACGGTGGGGCTGGCCCTCTCCGGCAACGTGGTGCTAGATGCGGTGGTGGCTCAGGGATGTCGCCCGATTGGGGATCCCTTGCGCGTCACCGAAGCGGAGGGGAATGTGATCCTCAGCTTGGAGGGGCGTCCTCCTTTGGCGGTCTTACAGGATTTGGCCGAACGGCTCAGCCCATCGGATCAACGCTTGGCCCGCCAAGCTCTCTTCATCGGCCTGCTGATGGACGAGTTCAAATCCGAGCCGACGTCGGGAGATTTTCTCATTCGCGTGATCCTGGGCATCGATCCACGGGTGGGGGCGATCGCCATCGGGGATCGGGTGCGCCCCGGCCAGACGGTGCAGTTTCATCTGCGCGATGCCCAGACTTCGGCGGAAGATCTGCGGTGGGCCCTCAGCCGCTATTGTGCCGAGCGCAACCTACAGCAAAGCTACCCCGCAGAACGCTCCTCTCAACCCAAGCCGGATCCCTGTGGGGCGCTGATGTTCTCCTGCCTGGGACGAGGCAAGGGGCTGTACGGTACCCCCAACTTTGACTCGCAACGGTTTCGGGAATTGCTGGGAGAGCTACCCCTGGGGGGCTTTTTTTGCAACGGCGAGATCGGCCCGGTGGGGGGATCCACCTTTTTGCACGGCTACACCTCCTGCTTTGGGATCTTCCGGCCCGCCCGCTAAGGTTTTGGCAATCCTGAGCTGAGTTTGTAGCTGAGACCCAGACTCCCTCAGCGACGCTGCCGAAGTCCTGGAGCTACCCCAGCGGGGAAAGAAGGGAAGCTGGAGCGGTGGTCTATAATCCTGCCAATTCCTCGATCGCCGCCCTCAGCCATGGCCGATGTCGCTCCGGTTGTCACTTCTGCCCTTCTGACTGTTCAGGGGTTGCGGGTTTTCTTGCCCAGCCGCACTGCCGGCAGCCAGGCAGAATGCTTGGGATCCCCGGTGGTGGATGGGCTGTCCTTTCAACTGGGGGCCGGACAAGTCCTGGGCTTAGTGGGGGAATCCGGATCCGGCAAGACCATAACCGCCCTGACGCTGATGGACTTGCTGCCCAGCTCCGCTCGGGTGGAAGGCACCATTCTCTTCCAGGGCCCCCAGGGAACAGTGGACTGGCTGCGGCTGGATCCCCGGCAACGGCGGCGCTACCGCGGCTCCCAGATCGCCATGATCTTCCAAGAGCCGAGCACCGCCCTCAACCCCCTCTACACCTGTGGCCAGCAGTTGCGGGAAACCCTGAGGGCCCACACCTCCCTCCCCCCAGCGGAGCTCCGCGCCCAAGCCATCCGCCTGTTTGAGGAAGTGCAGCTTTCTCCCCAGATGCTGGAGCGCTATCCCCATCAGCTCTCCGGCGGCCAGATCCAGCGGGCGGCCATCGCCTGTGCCATCGCCTCTAACCCCAAGCTGTTGATTGCTGATGAGCCGACTACCGCCTTGGATGTAACGGTGCAAGCCGAGATCTTGCGCCTGCTCCGGGATCTGCAGCAGCAGCGACAGATGGCGATCCTCTTCATCACCCACGACCTCAATTTGGTGGCGGAATTGGCGGATCAGGTGGTGGTGATGTGCCGGGGCCAAGCCGTGGAACAAGGATCGGTGAAACAGATCTTTTGGGATCCCCAGCACCCCTACACCCGCGGCCTGCTGGCCTGTCGCCCACCGTTGGAGCGGCGGTTGCGGCGGCTGCCCACCGTCCAGGATTTCCAGGAAAAGGGGGGATCCCTCGAGGAGCGGTGGCAGCAACTGGAGATCCCAGCCGCCGAAGAGGAAGAACGGCTGCGCCAGATATGCAGCCAGCCCCCTCTGTTGCAGGTGCGGGAGTTGCGCACCCACTATGCCGTCCGTCGCGGGCCATTGGGCCGCCAGGTGGGCGAGATCCGAGCTGTGGACGGGATCAGCTTCGACCTGTATCCAGGCGAAACCCTGGGGGTGGTGGGCGAGTCCGGCTGCGGCAAAACCACCCTGGGGCGAACCCTGTTGCGTCTAATCCGCGCCAGTTCCGGCCAGGTAATCTACGACGGAGAAGACTGGCTCCGCCTGCCGCCTCGGCGCCTGCGCCGCTTGCGCCGCGAGATCCAGCTTATCTTTCAGGATCCGGCAGCCTCTTTGGATCCGCGCATGAGTGTGGGAGCCAGCGTCATGGAGCCGATGGTGCTGCACGGGATGGGGAGAAACGCCGCCGAGCGGCGAGCACGAGCCCAACGCCTGTTTGAACGAGTCGGGTTGGATCCCGAGGCGCTGGATCGTCTGCCCCACCAGTTTTCCGGCGGGCAGCGGCAGCGGATTTGCATCGCCCGCGCCCTGGCTTCGGAGCCGCGCCTGCTCGTCTGCGACGAGGCAGTGTCTTCCCTGGATGTCTCCGTACAGGCCCAGGTGCTGAACTTGCTCAAGGATCTGCAGGAGGAGCTGGGACTGACCTATCTGTTCATCTCCCACGACCTGAGCGTGGTCAAGTTCATGAGCGACCGCATTCTGGTCATGAACCGAGGCCGCATCGAAGAAATTGGCCCTGCCGCTCAGATCTACCGGAACCCGCAGCAGGACTATACCCGCCGCCTCATCGCCGCCATTCCCAAAGGGGATCCGAAAAAGCGTGCCCGCCAAGCCGGATGAAGGGTCTCCCCTGGAGCCGCGCCCACCCGCCTCCCGGCCAGATTTGCAATGAGGCTAGAATTAAGTAAACTTTGAGTCGTAAAGCTTTGGACTCTTGTTAGCTGATTTAACAAAACGTTTTATCCGCAGTTTGGGCTGCAACCGGCTATGGCTCGCATACTCATCATTGAGGACGACCCTTCAATTCTGGATATTCTGCGTATCAATCTGGAGTTGGCGGGCTATGAGGTCGTGAAGGCCACCGATGGGGTACGCGGACAAGCACTGGCTCTGCAGGTTCTTCCGGATCTCATCATTCTCGACCTGATGCTGCCCCAGGTGGACGGCCTGACGGTTTGCCAGCGCTTGCGGCGGGAGGAGCGCACCAGCGAGATCCCGATCCTGATGCTCACCGCCCTCGGCCAAACCCAAGACAAGATTGAAGGCTTCAACGCTGGCGCCGACGACTACCTGACCAAACCCTTTGAGGTGCAGGAGCTGCTGGTGCGGGTGCGGGCCCTGCTGCGACGTGCCGATCGCATTCCCCAGACGGCCAAACACGGCGAGATCCTCACCTATGGCCCCCTCACCCTGGTGCCAGAGCGCTTCGAGGCGGTGTGGTTTGGCAAAACCATTAAGCTCACCCACCTGGAGTTTGACCTGCTCCACTGCCTGATGCAGCGGCACGGCCAGACAGTCTCCCCCAGCGAAATCCTGCAGGAAGTGTGGGGCTACGAGCCCGACGACGACATCGAGACCATTCGCGTCCACATCCGCCATCTGCGCACCAAGCTGGAGCCGGATCCGCGCCACCCCCAGTACATCAAAACTGTCTACGGGGCGGGCTACTGTCTGGAGCTGCCCAACATTGCCGATCCCCAGCCGCTGCAGCCGGAACTGGCAAAAGACTCCTCTTCCCCGTAAAAACCACCTGCCGTAGGAGAGCATGACTCTAGTCAATGATATGCTGGACTATACTGAAAATAATGTACAGTATGTTCAGTATGGCTGCTTGGTATGGCTAGGTATGTAAAACCGAGAGAAGCGGCGGATTATTTTGGGGTGTGTCTCCACACCTTGAGGCGATGGGAACAGAAAGGCTGGATCAAAGCAATACGTACACCATCCGGTAGGGCAAGAAGGTATGACCTCGACAGCTACATCAGAACACCAAAGAAAGACAAACGAGTCGTTTTGTACGCCCGAGTCAGCAGTCGAGGGCAAAAACCAGACTTGGAGAGACAGATTGCAAGACTGGTTAACCTCTATCCTGGAGCCGAAGTGGTCGGAGAGGTTGGCGGCGGTCTCGACTTCAAAAGACCAAAGTTCCTTGCCTTATTGGAACGAGTCCGTGCAGGAGATATCGGAACAATTGTGGTCGCTCACCGGGATCGACTCTGCCGGTTTGGATTTGAGTTCGTTGAGTGGTACTGCCGTCAATACGGATGCGAAATCTTGGTTCTCGATGACGATCACCTTTCTCCCCAGCAGGAACTGGTTGAGGATATCCTCACCATCCTGCACTGCTTCAGCAGTCGGCTCTACGGACTCAGAAAATACCGGGCTGCAATCGAGAAAGATACGGATTTATCCGGAGCCAGCGCTGGCTAAAGTTTGGAAGCGGTGGCAAGCGGCGTGCCGG
>NZ_AXUX01000001.1:2699096-2738268 GCF_002760475.1 Synechococcus sp. 63AY4M2
TCCTGAAGTTTCAAGCCAAGAAGAAAAACGTGGTTGTCGTGGAAGTATCGGAAGCGTACACCAGCAAAACCTGTACCAAGTGCGGGCACATCCACACCAAGTTGGGTGGCGCAAAGGTGTTTAGATGCCCAAAGTGCAACCATAGGCTACCACGAGATTGGCAAGGCGCTCTGGGCGTTATGCTCAGGGCTTTGCGGGATACCGCCTTTCTGTTTGGACTCCGTCCCACTAACGCGGTCGCGTCAGCATCGCGTAGTGACAACGGAAACGGACAGAATGCTATCGCTTCACCGCTGAGCAGTAATGCTCAGCAGTGTTCAGCGTAAATGTATCAGCTAAAAGTTCCCAGAGGGCTGGCAAGCGCTGCTTAGCTCGCCAATGAAGGTCATTAGCCTACTCACTGATTTTGGTCTTCAGGATCCCTACGTGGGCATTCTGAAGGGGGTGATTTGGGGGATCGCGCCCCAGGTTCAGTTTATCGACCTTAGCCACGAAATCCCGCCTCAGGACGTGGCAGCGGCCCGTTTTGCCTTGATGACGGCCTATCCCCATTTACCTTCTGAAACCATTCACCTAGCGGTGGTAGATCCAGGGGTGGGGAGCAGCCGAAGGGCGGTGGCCATCCAAACCCAAGGAGGCTATTTGGTCGGCCCTGACAATGGCCTCTTCAGCGGCGTTCTGGAGCAATCCCCACCTCTAGCTGCTGTGGAACTCAACCGACCCTGCTATTGGCGCACCCCCTCCCCCAGCCGTACCTTTCACGGGCGGGATATTTTTGCCCCCGTGGCCGCCCACCTGGCCAACGGGATCCCCTTGGCAGAGTTGGGGGATCCCTTGGATGTGGCCGAGCTGGTTCGCTGGGACTGGCCGCCACCTCAGGCAGAACCCGACGGCGGCCGCGGCGTGATCCAGTCCATCGACCGCTTCGGCAACGGCATCACCACTCTCCCTGGCAACTGGGTAGAGGGCCGCAACTGGAGGGCCTGGATCAAGGGGATCACCATCCGCTCCGCCGCCACCTTTGCCGAGGGAAGCGAGGGCGAGCTGCTTGCCCTGGTGGGCAGCTCCGGCTGGGTGGAGATCGCGCAAAACCGGGGCAACGCCAGCCGCACCTTGGATTTCAAAGTAGGGGACGAGGTGCGCGTGCAGTGGGATAGCTAGCCGAACTCCCTCCCCCCTGCCCCCTCTCGCTTGGGGAGAAGGGAGACTAGGCAGGCTGGCTTTCCACCGTTAAAGTTTCCGGCTCAGCTGCGGAAGTTGAGGTTCCTATCTGAACTTTGACCGCCCGCACGGCATCGGCCTTGGGCAGGGTGAGGGTGAGAATGCCATCCCGGTAGATGGCCGAGACTTTTTCCGGCTGAATGCTTTTGGCTAGCTTGAGGGTGCGTTGAAAAGGCTGAGGCTCCACCTCTTGGTAGCGTAATTCAGCACCTTCAGGGCCTTGAAGCTGGATCTCACCGCTGATGGAGAGCTGCTGGGCTGTGGCCTCGATGTGGAAGCGTTCCCGATTGGCCCCCGGCGCCCACAACTGGACGATGTAGGCTTCGCCGCTCTCCCAAACCTGTAATGGCGTGGGGAAGAAAGTGCGAGGGTGCTCTCCAGAGCTCTGCTGCCTCGGGAAGTCAAGGGTGCTTTGCTGCACGCGCACATCGAGGATGGGGGTGAAGTAAACCAATTGCATAGCCGCTCCTTGGGTAGTAGGGTGGACAATTCTTGAAAAACGGGTCAACAGGGGTAACAACCGGATCCCACCGTTCTACAGAACTCCCCCCACGTCGGAAAAAGCTGTATTGAGACGAGATGGGATCCAAACCCCGTTCTGCTTCAATGATCCAAGACCGCTGTTGCCAGCAGGGAGGGCAAACCGATCCAGCTAGGGGAGGATCCCATCACCTTTCTCCAAAGTTCACTTTGGACAACCTCATCTAGAGCCAGCGGGATCCCTGTCGCAACCTTTTCTCTGCCGGTTCGATCGGCTTCTGCTGAGAATGCTGCCGCCAGACAGCTTGACAGAGGCATCGGCGTTAGGGCCGCGCGGTAACAGCCTGGATTCTCTAACAGTTCAGCACAGTTTATCAAAGCTTAAAAGTCTAACTCTAGCTTCAATTGAAGTTGTTTGGTTAGTCTCTCAGTTTGGTAGCAAGTTTTGAGAGAGACCTGACAGACAAGGCAGGCCGCCTCTAAGATGGCCTTCAAACCAGGACAGCTTGAGCAGTGGGATCCCATGTACGTGTATTGCCCAGAAGAAGTTTTGGAGGCAGGAGCGCCATACAACCTTGAGGAGCTGATAGAACGGCTGGAGCAGGGGGATCGCACCCTTTTAAGCCGGTTGTTCGACGTTCGCTACCCCTACTGGAAACGCAACCTCCGGCGCAACGTTCGCTTGGTGGCTGATCTGCGCTATCTGGGAGAGGTGCCGGTTTTGGTCTTGTTTGGCCTTTGGGGGAGAGGCAGCCACGAGTACCGAGAGTTCCTGGAGCGGCGGCAGGATCCCAGCTATCAAGAGCGGGTGAGGAACTGGGTGTCTGACGATCAGCTACAGGCATGGCTGGCACAAAGGCAAGCGGAAAATGAACAAGAAGAAGCGCGGCAAAACCAGCTCCTCCCTCTGCCCAACGAACTGTACGATTGGACACAGTTTTTAAATACTCCCAACCGCCAGGAGCGGCTTGTGTTGGAAAGCGGGGAATGGGTTCGGCAAGTGCAAGCCCTTTCTCTAGAACAGCGGCGCCAAGTGTATCGGGCGGTAGAGCAATTCATCATTGGCGATGAGAAAGGGAATCTCTACTGGAAACTACCACTGTTTTATCCAGAAACTGAGGTTAGGTGCTGGCGGGAAGGCTCGATACATCTGGCTATCAGCCTGGTGCAGGTATGTGAGCAGGAAAAAGTCTTATCTCCATTTTTAATTGGAGTTTACGACCACGCTCCGGAGCAGAGAGAGCGGTTTGACCTGGGGCGCCGAACTTGCCTATTTGGGAGGGGGGCCGATCAGCCGGATATTCTCCAACACCCACAATCTTTAGAGATTTGGAAGCGATATGCCCGCCGCGCCTACCCCGACTCCATGGTTGCAGATGAAAACGTCTGGCTGGAAATCCAGGAGACTACAGAGGGGAACTTAGCTTTGTCGATGGAGGAAGAAGAAATTCTCCAAAGCACCTCTATGCCTCTACTAATCAACGGGCGAGCTGGGAGCGGCAAATCTCTGATGTTGTATTACCGTTTTGCTGATTACTGCAGCCATTACCTGAAGGATTCAAGCAAAGGAAGCTTTCAGTACCGTCCTCTCTTTTTAACCTATAGCCCGAGTCTAGTACAGCAAGCCCGCAGCAAGGTAAGTACAATTTTGCGGGTCAACCATCGTTACCGAGAGAGAGGCAGTGACTTCTCAGAAGGGGAAATTGAGCGATGTCAAGCTTTCTTTAGCACCTTCCAGGACTACCTGTTAAGCTGCCTTCCACCAGAGAGACAAGAACGCTATCAACCTGAGCGATATGTCAATTTTTATCGATTCCGGAGCTGGTACCGCGGCCGCAGTGATGTAGAATTAGCTTGGCATACGATTCGTACTCTGATCAAGGGCTATGGAGTAAGCGACTACTTGGATCCAGATTGCTATCGGGAATTGCCTCAAGCCGACCGCACTGTAAATGTAGAAGTCTTTGATCGAATATACGAGCAAGTTTGGCCGGGTTATCAAGAACGAACTACCTACGGAAGCTACTGGGACGATCAAGATTTGGCTAGGGATGTGTTACAGAATGGTTTTCTTAGATCAATTCACCCAGTCATTTTCTGTGATGAGGTTCAAGACTTTACCCAGCTTGAACTGAATATTGTTTTCTGCTTGTCCCCCTGGGGAAAATATAAGTTGGATTGGGCTATCGAGCGTTTACCTTATGCTTTTGCTGGGGATCCTCTGCAAACTATCAATCCTACAGGATTTCGTTGGGGTGCCCTGAGGAGGTATCTCTACGAGCATATCCATGCTTACTTGTTGCCCGGCCATTCTCTCGAGATTCCAAGTCCCCGGGAGTTAAAAAATAATTACCGCTGTAGCCCTCAGATTACTCGTTTTAGCAACCTTATCAACTTGTGGCGGCGAGTTCTTAGCAATGATCGGGGGATTTGCCCACAGCAGCCTTGGCGTTTTCAGGAACCGGGGAGGCCAGCTCAAAAGTTTGTACTGGATGGCCAAGACAAGAACTTAACTCAACATGAGCTGAGGAGTATGCTCAGGAACAGCACGGGTACAGTTTGCATCCTGCCTTGTTCTATAGGAGAGGAGCTGGACTACGTGCGCCAAGATCCCGACCTCCAGAGGGTTTTTGCCGAAGAGCTGGAGCAAAATCTCAAGCCGGCGCTGCTGCAGACTGTTACCGCTGTCAAGGGCATGGAGTTCAAAAAGATCATTCTCTACAAGTTTGGCGACTGCTATCGACAAAACTTTAGCCGAAGGCTTAACCACTACGCTCAAGAAGCTGCAGAGAAGGTATCCCTGCAACTACATTATTTTCTCAACCAGCTATACGTTGGTATTACCCGCCCCATCGAAGCCTTAGCTGTTGTGGATACTGCAGCCGGCTGGCGGGAATTCTGGGATCCTGCCTTGGAGATTGACTTTTGGCTCAATCACTCTCATTTGCAGCCCGATCGATCCCAATGGCAAACGCATCCGCCTGTACTGGCCGGCTTCGCTCAAGGCACTGGCATCCAATACTGGACGGATAAAAACTTACAGGATGTGCTGGACTTGGCTCTTGGGTTTCTTAGGCAAGGGGTAGAGGAGGGAAATCCTGAGCTCTTGGAAGATGCGCGCGCCTTTGCTCGGCAGGCAGGCAACCAGAAATTAGAACAGGAATGCCAAGCTTGGATCCTCAAGCTGCAGAGGGATTACGTTTCTGCAGGCCGTCAGTTTTTAAGCTTGGAAAGATCCGCCCTACCCAATAGAAATCTCATCCGAGAAGCCTGGGAGTGCTTTTGGAAGGCAAAAGCTTGGTCAGAGTTGCAGCAGCATCGTTCTACTCACTTTGCCAGGTGCTCCGAGATCCCTAACTACGGTCCTCTGGTGGATTTGATGGTGGTAACCCAAAGCAGCTCTGCCAAGTCCATGGAGCGCTTTCGACAGATAGTTCGAGTGCGAGATTGGTTGAGCGTTGAGGTCAGCCCGAAGCATTCGGATCTGACTTGGAAGGTTTGTGTGGAGAAGTTTTTGGCGGAGCTGGAGGAAGTTTTCGATAACCTAGGGACTTTTTGTCCTAAGCCGGAGGATCGTGAACTTTTTTGGCAAGAGACTCTTGAGGCTTTGAGGGAGCGTTTGGCCTTTCTTGGCCAGCGGCAGCCGTTCGCAGGGCAATATCACAAGATTCTCGGCATTTGTTATTTCCAGCAACAAAAACTTGAGGAGGCAGTTGCCATTTGGGATCAAGGTGGCCAAACGGAGCATTCCCGCTACTACCGAGCCAAGATCCAATTGGAGAAGCCGCCTGGCCAGGTGAGGTGGCTATCCAAAGACCGGCAGGACGCAGCAGTGGTGAGCAAATGGCAGGAGGCGGGACGTCCCCTCGCGGGCGAGTGGGAGGAGTACATCAACGACGTCATTCTCAGCCTGGAGCGCTTGAAAGAGTGGCCGCTGCTGCTGCGAATCCTGATCCGGCGCCGCGAGTGGTGCAGGCTTTGGGAAGTGGTTCAGGCCCACCCACAGGCGTGGCAGCGCGGACATGACTACGAGTTGGTGGCCAGCATGGCTCGAGACATGGAAACCAACTGGGATGAGCTGAGGTGGAAGCTCCCTGGACTGCGGGATTTTCTGCAGGAAGTGGTAAGCAGTGTGCGCGGGGAGCACGCTTGGTGGCTGCAGCCGCTGGAGGTGGGCCTAGCCTACGAGCGACTGGGCTGCTACCGAGATGCGCTCAGGTTTTATGAGCGCTTTGCTGAAAACAGAATCGGTAGAATCCCAAGATGGCAACGCTCTCAGATTCGGCAGCGCTGGCTTTTGGTTCACAAGAAGTACAGAGATTCTCTGCAGGCGGAGGGACGACCGACCGATCTTTTGGCGGAGGAGTTTAGCCGCGCTCAAGAGCGCTGGCGTGAGCAACTGCCCCAGGCAGAGCCCGAGCTGGAGGAATGGGATCCCTGGCCACATGACTTCGTGGAGCACCCCAGCCCTGTTCAAAGTTGGCTGCTGCAGCGGGAGCAAACTGAAGCTCAGAGACTGCAAGTGGCAATCCGCGAGGAACTGAAGCGGCTCAACGAGAGGCAGCTCCAGCAAGTTCATAGCCTGATTCAGCGATTGCTCGGCCCAGGTTGAGAAGGAGTTGGAAGTAGAGCCAACTACCGCAAGATCTGCCGCAGCCGCTCCAGGGCGCGTTGGTTTTCTTCAGGGGTGCCCACCGTTAGGCGCAGCCCGCCGCCGGTACAGCGCACACAAGTTCCCAGCTCTTGCCAGGCCCGCTGCAGATCCTGGGGATCCCATCCTGCCACCCGGAAGTAGAGAAAATTGGCCTGGCTGGGCCACACCCGCACCCCCGGCAGTTCCTGCAGGGCTTGGTAGAGGGCATCTCGTTCCTGACGGATGAGGGGTAGGTCGGCCAAAAACTCCTCGGCATGTTCCAGGGCGATCTGAACGGCCCACTGGGAGATGGCCGAGAGATTGTAGGGCAGGCGGATGGAGTCCAGCACCTGGATAAGCTGCGGATGGCCGATGGCATAGCCCACCCGGTGAGCTGCCAGGCGAAAGGCTTTGGAGAAGGTGCGCAAGATAACCCAGTTGGGGTGCTCCGCCAGCTTGGGCAGGGCCGTGTGCTGGCTGAACTCAAAATAGGCCTCATCGAGGATCACCAAAATCTCGGCGGGCAACCCTTCAACCCACTCCCACTCAGCGGTGCTCAGGCCATTGCCGGTGGGCGAATTGGGATCTACCAAGCACACCACCCGCACCCGCTGCTCCGCTACGGCCTGTTGACACCGCCCCAGATCCAGAGCAAACGTCTCGGGATGGCGGGGCACCCGCACCACCGGGATCCCCAGGCTCTGGGCTAGGATGGCGTACATGGAAAAGGTGGGCTCTGCAACCAAAACGCTGCCCCGCTCGCCCACACAGGTGGCGATGAGCAGGGAGCGGATTAGCTCGTCGGAACCGTTGCCCAGGCTAATCTGGGCCGGATCTGCCCCGGCATAGGCGGCGATGGCCTGCTTGAGGCCCTGGTGATGAGCATCGGGGTAGCGGTTGCTGGGGATCCCTTTTTCCCAGAGGAGGGAGAGTTTCTGCTTGAAGCCCACCGGCCAATCCCAGGGAAACTCGTTTGCATCCAACTTGTCGGCAGCTTGGGGCGGCACGGCATCATAGGGCTTGAGGTGAAGCAAATCCGGGCGCAGATACCGCAAGGCACACATCTCCCTACCCTAACGGAGCAAGGTACCTATAATAGCAGGGCTGACCCGCTTGCCGATGTAGGCTACAGTGTTCCTAACAGGTACGGGGCTGACGGGGCTCGAACCCGCAACTTCCGCCGTGACAGGGCGGTGCTCTAACCAATTGAACTACAGCCCCAGGAGCTGCGAATACCTATTCTGAACTTAGATGAGGATGGTTGTCAATCATGGTATCTAGTCTGGCGGCCCAGGCAGCAACGCTGGTAGAGGAGGCCCCGCAGAACGGGATCCCGACAGCGGCGATGCAGCAGGTGGCGGAGGTGCTCACCCAGGTGGCCCAACACCTGGATCACCTGCAGTACACCACCTTGCGCTACCCCGATGGTGGCTGGCTGACGGTGCGGGTGGTGGAAAGCTCCGCCGGGGCGGACTCCCCCCCAGAACCCGAGCCCCCCGGCCATCTGTGGATCCCGGCCTTTGGCCACCTGGAAGATGCCCAAGCCACGCTGGCGGAACTTCGGCAGCAAGCGCCGGACTTAGAGGCCACCTCCTTTGGGGTTTTGGAGCTGCTGTTTTTGGCCCTGGGCCTTTCCCGCGCCGAAGGCATCGTCTTTTACGACCAGGCAGGGGATCGGCGGCAAGGGAAAGCCGTGGCCTGCCGACCTCTGGCGGAGCAGGTGAGCCAGGCCCTCCGCAGAGGCCTTCCTCCCATAGCCTAAGGCGGGAACGGATCTGCTCTAGCTCAAGATGGCACCCTGGCGGCGGGCGAACTCCCGCAGCTTCCTATCCATCTGTGCCCCTCGCAGATCCGCTTTGTAAAAGCTGGTGAAGCGCTTGCCCTTTTCTTCGGCTTGGCGTGGCAGGGAAGTTCTGCCGCCTGCAGACCAGAGCACCGACCCGGCTACCACCAAAGCCATCCCAGCCGCCCCCAAGGCATAAACCACATTGCGCGTGGCGAGATGGACGAGCAAAAACGCCAGGCTCCCGGCTCCCAAGAGCCCTCCCAGGCCTGCTAGGATCTCGCCCAAGGTTTTGGCCGAGCCGAGGAGCCGGCTCAAAAAGCGCAGCCAGCGGGGTTGCGGTGTGTTGAAGCGGATCCCGCGCAGATCGGCTCCCTGCAGGTTGGCCCCCGAAAAATCGGCCCCCCGCAGGTCGGCGCAGCGCAAGTCGTAACCGGCTAAGTTCTGGTTGGCAAAAGACTTGCCCCGCAGATCCGCCCCCGCCAAAGACGGGATGCGCGGCGGGGTGGCTGGCTTGATCTGCCCGCCGCCGGTGATGCGGCTGGCTTGGCCCAGTTGGGTAAAACCGGTGGTGCTCCCCCAGCCGGTGGGAACCGATCCCAGGGGCAGCATGTCTCCCGCGCCGGGCCGAGGGAGCGGCGTAGGCGAGAACCCATCTGTTCGGGCAGGGGGGGGAGAGGTTGAACGGCGTCTGGTCCAATGGTCGGAGATCAGCAACGGGCTGGAGCCGGCAGTCAAGGGAGAAGGGGGCAAGATGACCGGCGAGGAAGGCGGGCCCTCCTGCACCGGGATCCCTTGCAGAGCCCGCAACGCCTCGGTAGCCGTGGCAAAGCGCTGGCTGATAACCGGGTGCAGCATGCGGCGCAAAATGGCGTCGAACTCGGGGCTGAGCTGCAGGCGATCCGACCAATCCCATTGGCCCGTGTTGTGGTCGTAAAACTTGGCCGGCGACTCCAGGGTCATCAAGTTGAGGCAGGTGGCGGCCAGCGCGTAGAGATCGCTGGCGGGGCCTACCGCCTGGCCGGCCATCTGCTCCGGCGGAGAAAAGCCCAGGGAGCGAATGGCCGTTCCCTCCTCCGACAACGTGTGGCCTGGCCCAAGCTGCTTCACCGCCCCAAAGTCGATTAGCACCAGGCGGCCATCTTCTTTGCGGCGAATCAGGTTGGCCGGCTTGATGTCGCGGTGGACGGTGTTGTGGCTGTGGACATAGCTGAGGATGAGCAGCACCTCCTGCATCACCTGCCGAGCCTGTTCTTCGGAAAAAGGCCCGTTGCGCCGCATCTCCTGGGCAAGCGTGATCCCCTCAATAAACTCCTGCACCAAGTAGAATTTGCCGCCTTCTTGGAAGTGGGCGTAGAGCTTGGGGATTTGCGAGTGCTCCCCCAGGCGCTCCAACACCTCGGCCTCGCGGTTAAACAGTTCCTCCGCCAGCCTGGCCAGTTGGGGCGAATTTTCAGCCGGGCGCAACTGCTTGATCACCCGCCAGGGCTTGGAGGGCATGTCCTCATCGCGGGCCAAGAAGGTGGCGCCAAATCCCCCCTGCCCCAGACGCTTGAAGGCGCGATAGCGATTGCGCAGCAGCAGCGGCTGCCCGCAGAAGGCACAGGTGGAGGCAGCCGGGGGATTTTCCGGCCGCAGACAGTCCGGATTGAGGCAGTAGCAGTTGGGCATATCATTCAGGCGCTACCGGCTGACGTCTAGGTAACCGAGACGGGGCCGATGGGCGGGCAAGCAAGTTGCCAGAGATACATCTAGCCTAGACCAAGGAGAGAAAAATCTTGCGCATCCGCCTCGAACAGGCTGATCCTAGCGTTTGCCCACTTGGGCTCAATCAGAGAAATCGCTTAGATTGTGTCGCTTTGGGGAGCGACACTGGCCCCATCCGAGAGCGGGAGTTCAACTGCCCCAGAGCCAAAAAACCTAGAATTGATCAATACAGTTACCCTTTGCCTTGGCCATGTCTCCATCCTTCTCCGGTGCCGCCATCCGGCAGGCTTTTCTGGATTTCTACGCCCAGCGGGGCCATCAGGTATTGCCCAGCGCCTCCTTGGTGCCGGAGGATCCGACGGTGCTGCTGACCATCGCCGGCATGCTGCCCTTCAAGCCGATTTTCCTCGGCCATCAGGATCCACAGTACCCACGGGTCACGACTGCCCAGAAATGCGTGCGCACCAACGACATCGAGAACGTGGGACGGACGGCCCGCCACCACACGTTTTTTGAGATGCTGGGCAACTTCAGCTTTGGCGACTACTTCAAAAAAGAAGCCATCACCTGGGCCTGGGAGCTGGTGACAGAGGTGTTTGGCCTGCCGCCGGAGCGCCTGGTGGTGAGCGTCTTTCGAGAAGATGAGGAGGCCTTTGCCCTCTGGCGCGATGCGATCGGGATCCCACCCCACCGCATCCGGCGCATGGGGGAGGAGGACAACTTCTGGGCTGCCGGCCCCACCGGCCCCTGTGGCCCTTGCTCGGAGATCTACTACGACTTCAAGCCGGAGCTGGGGGATGAGCAGATCGACCTAGGGGACGACTCTCGCTTTTTGGAGATCTACAACCTGGTGTTCATGGAGCTGAACCGGGACAGCGAGGGCCGCCTCACTCCCTTGGCCAGGCAAAACATCGACACCGGCCTGGGACTGGAGCGGCTGGCTCAGGTGCTGCAGGGAGTCCCCAACAACTATGAGACCGATTTGATCTTCCCTATTGTGCAGAAGGCGGCCGAGATTGCCCGGGTGGACTACTTCCAGGCCAGCCCCGAGCAGAAAGTCTCCCTCAAGGTAATTGGGGATCACGCGCGGGCGGTGATGCATCTCATTGCCGATGGGGTGATCCCCTCCAACGTGGACCGGGGCTATGTGCTGCGGCGGCTGATCCGGCGGATGGTGCGCCACGGGCGCCTCTTGGGGATCGGCGAGCCCTTTACCCTGCCGGTGGTGGAGACGGCCATCCAGTTGGCGGAGGCCGCCTATCCGGAGGTGCGGGAGCGGGAGGCGGTGATCAAGGCCGAGCTGCAGCGGGAAGAGGAGCAGTTTCTCAAGACCCTGGAGCGGGGGGAACGGCTGCTGTTTGATCTGTTTGCCAACGTCACGGCCAGTGGCGCGCCCAAGCAGATCTCGGGTGCCGACGCCTTCAAGCTCTTCGACACCTACGGCTTCCCGTTGGAGCTGACCCAGGAAATTGCCCAGGAGCGCGGCTTTAGCGTGGATCTGCAGGGCTTCGAGCAAGAGATGGAAAAACAGCGGCAGCGGGCCCGCGCCGCCCACCAAACCCTCGACGTCACGGCCCAGGGATCCCTGGACGAGCTGGCCGAGTTTTTAATCGAGACGGAGTTTTTGGGCTACAGCCAGTCTTCTGCCCGCGGCGTGGTGGAGGCCCTGCTGGTGGAAGGGAAGTCGGTGCCCCAGGTAGAGGCCGGGCAGTCGGTGCAGGTGGTTTTGGATCGCACGCCTTTTTATGCGGAGTCCGGGGGCCAAATCGGGGATCGCGGCTACCTGGCCGGCGACGGAGTGTTGGTGCGGGTGGAGGATGTGCAGAAGCGGGGGGATCTGTTTGTCCACTTTGGCTGGGTAGAACGGGGGATCCTGCGGGTGGGGGATCCGGTGCAGGCCCAGATTGACCTGGCCTGCCGGCGGCGCGCCCAGGCCCACCACACAGCCACCCACCTGCTGCAGGCAGCCCTGAAAAAGGTTGTCGATCCCTCTATTAGCCAGGCGGGATCTCTAGTGGCTTTTGACCGGCTGCGTTTCGACTTTACCCTCTCGCGTCCCCTCACCCCCGAAGAGCTGCAGCAGGTTGAGGATCTGGTCAACACCTGGATTGCCGAGGCCCATCCTGCGCAAGTCTCCATCATGCCCCTGGCAGAGGCCAAGGTCAGGGGGGCAATAGCCATGTTCGGGGAAAAATACGGCGCCGAGGTACGGGTGGTTGACTTTCCGGGGGTGTCAATGGAGCTCTGTGGCGGCACCCACGTCAGCAACACTGCCGAGATCGGCCTGTTCAAGATCATCTCCGAGAGTGGCGTAGCGGCCGGGATCCGCCGCATCGAGGCGGTAGCTGGGCCGGCGGTGCTGGAATACCTAAACGAGCGGGATAGCGTCGTGCGGGAGCTGAGCGCCCAATTCAAGGCCAAGCCCCAGGAGATCCCGGAGCGGGTGGCGGCTTTGCAGGCGGAGCTGAAGGCCGCCCAGAGGGCGCTCGAGGAGGCGCGCAGCCAATTGGCCTTGCTGCAGGCAGAGCGGCTCCTGCCCCAGGCTGTAGCTGTTGGCAATCTGCAGATCTTGGCGGCGGAACTGGGATCCACTCCCCCCGAGGCGCTGAAAACTGCTGCCGAACATCTGCTCCACAAACTGGGAGAAGGGGCAGTGGTGCTGGGATCGGTGCCGGAAGCTGGCAAGGTCAGCCTGGTTGCGGCTTTTAGCCCGGCGGTGCAGAAACTTGGTCTCAAAGCGGGCTCCTTTATCGGCGAGATCGCCAAGCTGACAGGCGGCGGTGGCGGTGGGCGGCCCAACCTGGCCCAGGCCGGCGGCAAACAGCCAGAGAAACTGGCCCAAGCCCTGCAGGTGGCCCAGGAGCGGCTACAGGCAGAGCTGTCTTCAGGCTTGGGCAGTTAGAAGCTGCCGCCTTACCCCATAATGAAAGCCGGGGATTTTCCGCGCCAGCCATGACGCCCAACAGCTTGTCCAGTGCCATCGATCTCAGCCAAAAGCGCATCTTGCTTACCGGAGGGAGCGGCTTTTTGGGCAAACACGTCCTGCAGCAGTTGCAACTCCTGGGGGTCAAGCCGGAGCAGGTGCGGATCCCACGCTCCCGCACCCACGACCTGCGCCGCTGGGAGGTCTGCCAAGAGGTGGTGCAGGGACAAGATGTCGTCATCCATTTGGCGGCCCATGTGGGCGGCATCGGCCTCAACCAGGCCAAGCCGGCGGAGCTCTTCTACGACAACCTGATCATGGGATCCCAGCTCATCCACGCCGCCTACCTGGCGGGGGTGGAGAAGTTTGTCTGCGTGGGCACCATCTGCGCCTATCCCAAGTTCACCCCCGTCCCCTTCAAGGAAGAAGATCTCTGGAACGGCTACCCGGAGGAGACCAACGCCCCCTACGGCATCGCCAAGAAAGCCCTGCTGGTGCAACTGCAGGCCTACCGGCAGCAGTACGGCTTCAACGGCATCTACCTCCTGCCGGTAAACCTCTACGGCCCCATGGACAACTTCGATCCGGAAAGCTCCCACGTGATCCCGGCCTTGATCCGCAAGGTGCATGAAGCCCAGCAGCGGGGCCAGAACTACGTCGAGGTGTGGGGAGATGGCAGCCCCACCCGCGAGTTTTTCTACGCCGAAGATGCGGCTCGGGGAATTCTCCTGGCCACCCAGCTCTACAACAGCCCTGAGCCACTCAATTTGGGCACCGGCGAGGAGATCTCCATTCGGGATCTCATCGCCCTCATCTGCGAGCTGATGGAGTTTCGGGGCGAGATCCGCTGGCAAACCGACAGGCCCAACGGCCAGCCGCGCCGCTGCTTGGACGTCTCCAAAGCCCGCGAGAGGATAGGTTTTGTGGCCAAGGTGAGCCTGCGGGAGGGGCTGCAGCGCACCATCGAGTGGTACCGCCGCCACGCCCCGGCAAACTAGGCAACAACCTGGCTCTCCAGGCGGCCATCCTCCATGTGCAACACCCGGTCGGCAATGTCGAGGATGCGGTTGTCGTGGGTCACCATGAGGATGGTGCAGCCCTGCTCTCGCGCCAACTTCTCCATCAGGGTCACCACCTCGCGGCCCGACTTGCTGTCCAGGGCTGCGGTCGGCTCGTCGGCCAGCACCAACTTGGGGTGGCTGACCAGGGCCCGCGCGATGGCTACCCGCTGCTTCTGCCCTCCCGAAAGCTGCTCCGGGTAGTAGTGGACGCGATCCCCCAAACCCACCGCCGCCAGCATCGCTTCTGCCTGCTGCTGCACCTGTTGAGGAGAAAGGCCGTTGTGCAGCTCCAGGGCCATGCGCACATTTTGGGCCGCCGTCAGGGAGCGCAGCAGGTTGTGGGCCTGGAAGATGTACCCCACCTGGCGGCGGATCTGGATGAGGGTGTTGGGCTTAGCGCCCCGCAGCTCCTGCCCCAACACCCGCAGGCTGCCCTCTTGCACCGAGCGCAAAGCTCCCAGGAGCGTGAGCAGCGTGGTCTTGCCGGAGCCAGAGGGGCCGGTCAACAACACGATCTCCCCCGGCTGCAAAACGAAGTTGATGTCAAAAAGCACTTGCTTGCGCAGGGATCCCTCGCCAAAGTAGTGGTTCACCCCTTCGGCTTTGACCACCGGCTCAACGGCATGTTGGGTGGAAGCGAGGGCAGCTTGATCGAGAAGGGAAGGCAGCATAGGGAGCTCAAAATCTCAAACAACTTGGGTTGACAATTCAATTCAGTAACCGCTTGGGCCATCATCGGAACCGCCGCGATTGAACCATCCAGAAGCCTATTGAAGGGATCCCAGAAGTCTTTGGGCAGTTGATCAAGCTATTCAACAATCCATCTGCCTCCTCCATTCTTGCCAAAACTTAGAAAATGTCGGCGGGATCGGCTGCCCGCAGCCGCCGCACGGCAATGGCCCCCGAGATAAAGCACATGCTCACTGCCAGCAGCAGCACCAACACCGCCCGGTTGAAGGTCATGGCGATCGGCAGCAACGTAGCATTGGCCGTCAAATCGTAGAGCAAAACTGCCAGGGCAAAAGCTGGAATATACCCCAAGCCGGCCAGCAAAATAGCTTCTTGAAACACCACCCCCAACAGGTAAGTATCCGTGTAGCCCATGGCCTTGAGGGTGGCATATTCCGCCAGGTGATCGGATACATCGGTGTAGAGGATCTGATAGACAATCACAATGCCGACGATGAAGCCCATGGCCACCCCCAGGCCGAAAATAAAGCCGATGGCCGTGCCCTCCTCCCAGTAGCTTTGCTCCATATCGATAAACTCTGCCCGCGACAGCACCCGCACATCTTCCGGCAGCAAGGCCCGCATCTGCTGCACCAACGGCTGGGGATCCACTCCCGGCTGCAGCTGCACTACGCCGATATCCACCAGGCCGCGCTCCCGCTGAGGAAAGATGCGCAGGAAGTTGAGGTCGCTGGTGAGGATGGTGCCATCGGCGCCAAAGGTGGCCCCCATCTTGAACAGGCCCCCCACCTGGACGCGGCGGTTGCCTACTTCAGTAAAAACTTCTCGACCGGCCTCAAACCACTCCGGGATGGGGCCAAACTCGCTGCGGGAGCGGCGGTCGAAGAGCACCACGTCTGCTTTCTTGATCTCCTCCAACTTGTCGGGGGTCAGCTCCGGCAACTCCAGCAGGTCGGCAGAGGGATCCACCCCCACCACAAAGATGCTGCGGGTGCGGCGGGTCTGGGGGTTTTTCCAGAGGGCAAAGCCCACATAGACGGGCGAGATGGCCCGTACCCCCTCAAAGCCCAACGCCTGGTAGAGCCGCCGCTGGGAAAAGGTGTTCATGGCAATGAGGGCGTTGGACTGGGGGCTGACCAGGAAGATCTCCCCTTTGAGGGCGACGTGGAAGCGGATGGCGCTTTCCAGCAGACTGTCTTGGAAGCCCAACTGCATGAACATGAGAATGCAGGCAAAGGCAATGCCCGCCAGGGCCACCAGCAGGCGGATCTTCTCCCGCGTCAACTGCAGCCAGGCCAAGGGGATGCGCCGCCCGATAAACGCTACGCTGAACAGGCCGGACATTCCCCCCTCCTACCCCTCGACCTCGATGGCCACATCCACCTGCAGGTTGGTCAGGCCGGCCACGCGGGCGCTGCTTTCCGGATCCAGGCGGATGTACACCTCCACCACGCGGGCATCCACATCGGCGGCGGGGTCGGTGTTGAGCACGTCTTTTTTGCCGATCTGCAGGCCCACCCGCTCCACCCGGCCCTGCAGCGTTTCTGGCAGCGCGCGGTTGCTGATGGTGGCCCGTTGTCCGGGCCGCACCCGCAGGATGTCGGTTTCGTAGACCTCCGCCACCACCATCATCTGGTCGGTGTTGCCCAGCTCGAGGATCCCTGTGTCGGCAGCGATAACTTCCCCAGGCCGCGTGCGGATCTTGAGCACCTGGCCGGCCCGGGGGGCGCGGATGAGGGTGCGCTCCAGACGGGCCTCCGCCAGCTCCAGGTTGCGGGCCAGGGATCCCAGTTGCACTTGCGCTTGCGCCCGTCTCAACGCCGCTTCAGCAGCTTGCACTTGGGCCTGGGCATTGCGCAGATCCCGCTCGCGGGCCAGGCGCAGTTGATCCAGAGTGGCCTCGGCAGCCCGCAAGTCCTCCTGCCGTTGCCGCACCAGCAGAGCTTTCTGGTCTAGCTCCTGCTGGGAGATAGCCCCCTCCTGCCACAGGGCCTGGAAGCGAGCCAGGTTGGCCTCGGCATCGGCCAGCTCCGCCCGAAGGCGCTCCACCACCGCTTCCTGGGATCGGATCTGCATCTGTTGCGGTTCGTCTAGGCGGCTGAGGCGGGTGCGCGCCTCTTCCACTTGAGCTTGGCCAAAGCGGGTCTCGGCCTCCAGCCGGGCGCGGGCTTCTTGGAGTTGGGCAGCAGCATACTCCCGCTCGGCCAGGCGCTCTCGATAGCTTTCCAGACGTGCCAACACTTGCCCCGCCCTCACCCGCTCCCCTTCGGCCACTAGCAGCTCTCCCAGTCGCTCTCCCGGAGGGCCGGCCACCCGCACCACCTCTCCTTCCGGCTCCAGGCGACCCAGGGCGCCAACGCGGGGAGGTAGCCGCGTCTCCTCCGTTGCATTCTCTGATACGGATTGGGTGGCCGCCTGCTGGCTCAGGCCCAGCCAGGCCAGCCCAGTTCCGGCCAGCAATCCAGCTCCCGCAATAGACCAGAGTAGCCGCTGATTCATCGTTCCCTACTCGTTGAGTTTTGCGGTTGAGGTCGGTCGTTACAGTTGCCATTCTTTAATAAATGTAAAGTTTATGGGGCAAGGATGTCCAGGTTTTTCTCATGTGTTTATTTTTCGGGTATTCGTTTTTCTCCGGCTTGTCTTCGGTTGTCGACCTTCGTCGGCTACCTAACCCAAGGGATTCCTGATATGATCTGCCGTGTCCGGGGCCTTTCTGCAGGTGCCGATTTCTAGGTGTGGTGCGAGGAGTGAGGTGGAGTTGCGATGGTGGAAACAGTTGGGGGGAAAGATGCCGTTGCGCCGGCGCCAGCTCGTTCTCCATCTCCGCCTGCGAAAAATTTGGATCCGTTGAACCCGCTACTTCCGGCTTATCATTTTGTCGGGATCGGCGGGGTGGGGATGTCGGCTCTGGCTTACATTTTGGCCAAGCAGGGGTTTCGGGTTTCAGGGTCGGATATTGCCGCCAATGGCCGCACCCGTCGCCTGGAAGCCTTGGGGGTGCGCTTTATTCAGGGGCACACTCTGGAGGGTTTGGCCGGGGATCCCCAGGTGGTCTACTCCAGCGCCATTCGCCCCACCAACCCGGAATTAGCGGCGGCGCTGGACAAGGGACTAAAGGTTTGGCATCGAGCCGATTTGCTGGCTGCCCTGTTTAACCATCGTCCCAGCATTGGGGTGGCGGGCACCCACGGCAAGACCACTACTAGCAGCATGATTGGCTACATGTTACTGGCGGCGGGCTGGGATCCCACCTTGATCATCGGCGGGGAGATGGACGCCTGGGATGGCAATGCCCGTCTAGGCCAGGGGGAATACCTGGTAGCCGAGGTGGACGAGTCGGATGGATCCCTGGTGCGGCTCTATCCCCAAATTGGCGTGATCACCAACATTGAGCTAGACCACCCGGATCACTACGCCAATCTGGAGCAGGTGATCCGGGCCTTTCAGCAGTATGGGCAGCAGAGCCAAACCCTGGTGGCCTGTCTGGACTGCCCCAACGTGGCCACCCACCTCAAGGTGGACATCGGCTACAGCCTGGCCGGCCATCCCCAAGCCCAGTACCAGGCCCGTCAGATCCTCTACACTGCCGATTGCACCTCTGCCGAGATCTGGGAAAGGGGATCCCTCCTCGGCCAGCTCCGCCTGCAGGTGCTGGGATCCCACAACCTCAGCAATGCTCTGGCCGCGGTTGCCGTGGGGCGGCAGCTGGGCTTGGAGTTCCCCGTGATTGCCTCTGCTCTGGCCCAGTTTCCGGGAGTGCGGCGCCGCTTTGAGCACAGGGGCGAGGTGGGTGGGGTCACCTTTATCGACGACTATGCCCATCATCCCAGCGAGATTCGGGCTACGCTGCGGGCGGCACGGCTGCAGCAGCGGCGGGTGGTGGCGGTGTTCCAGCCCCATCGCCACAGCCGCTTGGCCAAGTTGTTCCAGGACTTTGCTTGCTGCTTTGCGGATGCGCAGGTGGTGGTGATCGTGCCCACTTATGGGGCGGGAGAAGCAGCGCCTGAGGGCTCCGACAGCTTGCGGCTGGCCGTGTCGGTGGCGGAGCACCATCCCCATGTACGTTATGTGTCTTCTTTGCCGCAATTGCCGCAGGTGTTGCCGTCTATCTTGCAACCTGGAGATCTGGCAATTTTTTTGGGCGCAGGCGATCTCAATCAACAGATAGCCGCTACGATGCGGGCCTATGCGGCTCGGCTGGGGGAGCAGCCTCTGGCAAACTTTGAAGGGAAATTGCCGGGGCAAGCGGAGGATGGGATCAGGGAGATGGGGGCTTCTGAGGTATTGGCATCATGACTACAGCTCCCTGCGTGCCCAATGCCTCAAGCGTTGCCCGACTCTCTGGACGGATTCAAGCGGGGATCCCCTTGGCCCCTCTGACCACCTTTCGCGTGGGCGGCAAAGCGGAGTGGTATTGCGAGCCGCACAACAATCTGGAGCTGCAGCAATGTTTGGCCTGGGCGCGGGCGCAAGGGATCCCGGTTACACTGTTGGGGGCGGGCAGCAACCTGCTCATCAGCGATGCCGGCCTGCCGGGGCTGGTGATCCACACCCGGCGTTTGCGCGGGATGCAACTGTTGGAGGGGGGGAGGATCTGGGCCGCTGCCGGAGAACCTTTGGTTAACCTGGCGCGGGCAGCCGCCAAGCGGGGCTGGAGTGGCTTGGAGTGGGCCATCGGGATCCCGGGCACGCTGGGGGGAGCGGTGGTGATGAATGCCGGCGCCCACGGGCGCGCCATGTCGGACGTGTTGGTGGAAGTGCAGATTTTGGATGAAGAGCAGGAGCCCTGCCGCTTAGAACCGGTCGATCTGCAATTTGGCTACCGCCGCTCGCGGCTACAGGACTCTCCTTGGACGGTGACGGGGGCAACGCTGCAGTTACTCCCAGGCCGGGATCCGGCTCAGGTGCAGCGACAAACCCAGCGCCACCTCAACCAGCGCCTGAGCTCTCAGCCCTATCATCTGCCCAGTTGTGGCAGCGTCTTTCGCAACCCCGAAACCCATCCTGCCGGCTGGCTAATTGAGCAGGTCGGTCTGAAGGGCTACCGGATTGGCGGGGCCCAGATCTCCGAGCGCCATGCAAACTTCATCCTCAATTGTGGTCAGGCCAGCGCCAACGACATCTACCGTCTGATTTGCTTGGCCCAAGAAAAGGTTTATCAACGATGGTCGATATTCCTAGAGCCAGAAGTGCGCATTCTGGGATCTTTTGACGATCCTTTGATAAGTTAATTTGGCCTACCCCATTTTTTGATGATTGGATGGTTCTGATCTTGAACTGTCCTCACCAGTCCTTGATGGATTCTCGTTGATTATTTTGCGTCAGTTTATGGTTAGGGCACGGCTACTTTACGTCGCTTAATTGCACAACTAATTGCACAACTCAATCAGTCCCCCACAAGCGCGGAAGAACGCCGCTATTTGATTGGCGGGAACGGGAACACCGCCACGAAGATCTGAACTAGGATCCGGCTTCAGAGCGGCACAACGACTGAAACTCGAAGGGACTCCGCCCGCTACGGGATCCCGAGCAGCCATCGCCAAGTTTCGTTTTTGAACAGGATCCACACCCCTAATCTCATCAAAATCCAGGGTACCCAGCGCTCTCCCTGTTCAGCCAAGATCTTGGCCACTTCCGGTTGCACCGTCAGCCTTTGAGCCATGGCAAACCACAGCCCTTTCATCAAAAAGAAAATTATAGAAAAGAGAGCCAACTGGAGAGGGGTGCTGCCGGCAAACAAAGGAACGTACAAGCTGATGTTATCCCCGCCATTGGCAAAGGTGAGGAGCATGGACAGCAGAGCTGGCGAGGGCAAAAAGAGCAGCCCAGTCTTTGCGGGTGGTCGATCTTGCAGTTTTTCCAGCTCTTTCGACAGGGCTTCTTCCGCTTCAGATCGCCACAATTTCCAGCCGCCCACCGCCAGCGGGATCAGTCCCAGCAGGCCAATGGCAGATGGCGGCAGCACCAGGCCCCCCAAGTACCCCAAAAGGCTGATCAAGATCAATCCTGCCAAGCCCAAGTAGCCCCCCAGCTAAACCTGCCAGCCCTTCCAAGTAGGTTGGATCTGCACCTGGGCAAACAACACAACCAGCACAAAAAAGTCGTCAATGTGGGTGGCAATAAAGGCGAGGATCCCTTCCGCCAGCGTTGTCCAGAAAAGAGGGAGGGGCATGAGCTTAAGAAGTGGGGAAGAGGGCGCCGATATCGACAAGGTGAAGCTGCACCAGCCCGAGGATCGCCAAAGTGTAGGCAGTAGAAGAAGCCAAACTAATAACGAGATCGCGCTTTAGGTTGCGGGGTTTATCCCCTTGCTCAACCACATCAGTAGCGCCAAACTGCATCAGGAGAAGGCCAATCAAGTTGGAAAGCCAGTACCCGGCAAGGGTTCCTCCCAAAAGCCACTGGGGCTGCCACAAGCTGCAGAGGTAGCCAAATCCATAGGCAATGGGTAGGTTGAAGAACAAATCGTTCCACCAGGAAAAGGGCGAGAGCATAAACCCCAAAACCAGTAAAATGCCACCTCGGAACTTCCTCCCCATCGGCTCTGTCTTCCGCGTTGCGTCTCCCTAATGTTACTTCACAGTGCTTCATGACAACCCAGAGAGAATGCCTGGCCCTGCACCTGGGAGAATGGCACGGGCTCTTTTCCGAGTATCGACCCACCGCCCACGGCTGGGAGCTGGTGGGCCAAAAGCGCAGCCTCATCACCTTTGAGGCTTTGGATCGGGACGCAATCCGCCAAACCAATGCCTACTACCCCCTAGAGGGATCCCCTACCCCAACAAGCCGCCAGAGCTGGGTCTATCAAGATTTCTCGCCCGGCTTGCGCTTTTTCCCCGATGGCTCCTTTTCCAACGGGCGGCTGCAGCTGGCACCGTTTGGCGATTTTGCCGTCGAGCAGGGCTTTCTTTGGGGAGAGCGCAAGGCGCGGGTGGTGCAGCAGTGGGATCCCCAGGGCCGCCTGGTGCGGGTGACGGTCATCTTGGAGCGGCGCGGCCAGGTGCTGGATCTTGGGGCCGACTTTCCTGCGCTGACCCAAGCGCAACTGGGAGAGGCCTTGCAAGGGCGATGGCGGGGGATCGCCCAGAGCTTTTCTGCTGCCGATAGCTTGCTCAGCGAAACTCATGTAGATCTCTCAGAGTGGGCCAGCCCTTGGGATCCCTTGCCGGGGGGGCTGTGGATGGGCGGGCCGGATCCCTTGCCCATCCCCACCCTTCATCGGGATCGCCGCTTTTCCCTCAGCCTGAGCTGGTTTCCGGAAGGGCCGGAGGGCCGCCACCTGCTGCGCCTGGTGCGCGACTACGACGAGGGCGGCGCCTGGCAGCGGGTTACGCTGATGCGGCTGGAGCGGGATCCGGGGTGAGAAAGGCGCAGACCTGGGCAAACACCGTCTCCCGCTCGCAGTCCAAGGTGAGAACGTGGTCGGAGCGCTCCAGCCAATGCAGGGTCTTCTCGGCGGATCCCAGCTCCCGGTAGAGCCACGCCGCCTGGTCGGGATCCACCACTGTATCTTGGCGCGGCTGCAGGATGAGGGTGGGAACTTGGATGCTGGCTACTTCCCCCCTGACCCGCTCGATGAGCTCAAGGGCGCTGCGCACCGCCGTTAGATTGAAGCTGCGCAAATAGGCCACTCTTTCTGCCAACGCGCGGACATCGCCATCCCGAATCGGCAGGCGAAAGCGGGGAACCTCTTCCAAGAGCCAGCCCAGGCTGTTGAGGTACTGCTCCGGGCGAAAGAGATAGTACCAGCGGTGGCGAATGGCAAAAAACGGCGCCAGCAGGACCAATTTGTGGACAGGGTGGGCAAAGGCCAGGTGCAGCGCCAACAGGCAGCCGGTGGAAAACCCCACCAGCGAAAGGCGCGGGTACTCCTGCTGCAGCGCCAGGTAATGTTCCAAAACCCGCCCGTACCACTCCGTCCAGCGGGAAGGGGGCATGCGGGGTGCCGGGCGGTCGTGGCCGGGATAGTTAAACCCCTGCACCGTCAGGCCGGCTGCCAACAGCCGCTCCGCCAGCCACTGCAACTCGTAGACGCCACCCCCCAACCCGTGCAGCAGCAGGCAAGCATGATCCCCTCTTCCCCGCCACAGAAAAGGCTCGTTGCTCAGCATAAAACCTCACCTCAGGACGGGATCCCTTTTTAACCCAGGGCAATATCCAGCAGCAGCATCACCACAAACCCACTGAGAACGCCAAAGGTGCCCTCCCGCTCCAACCCCTGCCGGTGCGACTCGGGGATGATCTCATCCGAGATCACAAACAACATCGCACCAGCGGCAAAGGCCATGCCCCAGGGCAGCAGCGGCTGAGCCAAAGTGACCACCGTCGCTCCCACGATGCCGCCGATGGGCTCTACCAGCCCGGTCAGCAGGGCAATGGCAAAAGCAAACAGCCGCGAATACCCCTGGCTGGCCAGCGACAAGGCCACCACCAGCCCTTCCGGCATGTTCTGCAGGCCGATCCCCAGGGCCAGCGCCAACCCATCGCTGACTTGGCCGGTAGCGAAACCCACCCCCACCGCCAGGCCTTCCGGGAAGTTGTGCAGGGCAATGGCAATGATGAAGAGCCAGATCCGCTTTAGGTGGGCGCGGTTCTCCCCTTCAGCCCCTTTGAAAAAGTGCTCGTGGGGAAAAAGCTGGTGGGCACTCTCCAGAAAGATCGCCCCCAACAACAGGCCCGCCACCATCACCACGGCCGCCCCGAACTGGGAATATCCCAGCGCCAGCGCCGCCTCGGTGCCCGGCACCACCAGTGAAAACGAGGTGGCGGCCAACATCACCCCACCCCCAAACCCCAGCAGGATCCCTTGTACCCTTTCGGAGAGCGAGGGAAGAAAAAGGGCCGGCAAAGCCCCCAGCCCCGTCGCCAAGCCGGCGATCAAGCTGGCCAGGGATCCCATCCCAATTGGATGCACAAGCCAATCTCCACAAAGGCCGAATGCTTTTCAATTCTCCTCCTTTTGCGACATTGTGTGCGGTTTGTGGCCAACCGGAATGGCAGATCCCCTGCTATGGCTAGCCCACCACCGGAGTTAGGGTTGCTTTGAAAGGCTCTCGACAGCGCAGTAGATCTTCCGTTTGAGCCTGAATGGCTGCCAACGCTTCGACCTCTGAGATGCGGGTACTTTGACCGACCTCGGTGATCGGGATCCCGTCTACGAACACTGTGTGAACATTGCTGGCCCAAGCGGCATACGCGAGGTTCTAAAAATTAGCTTCTGTTGCCAGATTTTGTGCTTACAAGCAAGGTACACAAGAGCAAGTCTGAAGGCTCTATTCCCCAGTTGGAGCTTGCCATCTGAGGCAAGGTTTATTCCCAACAGTGGTAGATTGCGTGGGCGCAGAAGCATCCTAAGCAGCAATTTGACCAGGCTATGGCTATACTTTAGTAAGGCGGGTCGACAAAAACTAAAGAAAACTAAAGTCAAGTCTGATGATGAGGAGTGAAAAAGCGATGCAGAAAAAAGCAGTTACAAACCTTTTGGCTTTGAGTCTAGGGGCGGCCTGTCTAGGACTGACCGGCTGCGGTGGAGGCGGAAGCGGTGGGACGATAGTGCCTACACCGACACCTACACCGACCCCAACTCCAACACCCACCCCAACCCCGACACCTACGCCCACACCGGGTGCCCCGACTTTTAGCAAGGCATTTAGCCCCACCTCGGTAGCTGCCGGCCCTACTGCCAAAACAACTCTGACCTACACGATCACCAACACAGCCGCTCTGCCGCTGACGGGTCTAGCCTTTTCCGATCCCCTGCCTGCCGGCTTGATCGTTGCCACTCCCAACAACCTCAACAACGGCTGTGGCGGGACGCTGGCAGCTGCACCAGGAGCAAATTCCATCTTGCTGGTCAACGGCTCATTGGCAGCCAACGCTAGCTGCACCATCAGCCTGGATCTTCAGGTTACAGCCACGACAGCGGGATCCCTGACCAGCCCCGCGGTAACCCTGAGCAGCAACCAAGCGCCTAATGCCACCGCTGCGGCTATCAACTTAACGGTAACGGTGCCAGCTCCCACCTTTACCATGGCCTTTGCTCCCAACCCGCTTGGCCCAATTGGCCCAGCTCCCGTTACCGGGAATGGAACTCTGACGTTTACCATCAGGAACAACGCAGCCATTCCATTGACGGGCTTGGCCTTTAACCACACCTTGCCGGTAGTGCCGCCTTTAACCGTAGGGCCTGGTGCACCTCCTCCCTTACCTGCTTCCTGTGGTGCTGGAGCTACCCTCACAGCGTCGGTGGGTGGGAACACCATTCAATTCACCGGAGGACAAGTGGCTGTCGGCGCAACCTGCACAGTGACCATCCCTGTCCAAACGGGACCTCTGACCTCACCCGGCACCTACACCTACCCCAACTCCCCAGTAACATTGACCAACGCTCAGGCCGCCCCTGCCACAGCAGGACCGGTAACCTGGACGGTTGTGGTGAATTAGTCCTTCAAAAGCAGCTCGGCAATTTGAATGGCGTTGAGGGCCGCACCTTTGCGGATCTGATCCCCGCATAGCCACAGCTCCAGGGCCTTGGGCTCAGAGATGTCCTGGCGGATGCGGCCCACCGCCACTTCATCCCTGCCGGCCACGTCGATGGGCATGGGAAAGCGGTTCTGCTGCCAATCTTCAATGAGTACCACCCCAGGGGCCTGGGCCAGGATTTGCCGGGCTTTTTCCACAGGGAAGGGCTGTTCAAACTCCAGGTTGAGGGCCTCGGCATGGGTGCGCAACACCGGCACCCGCACACAGGTAGCTGTCAGCCGCAGGTTGGGGGATCCCATAATCTTGCGGGATTCGTTGACCATCTTCATCTCTTCCTGGCAGTAGCCGTTCTCCTGCAGGGGGCTGTTGTGGAGGAAGAGGTTGAAGGCGATGGGGTAGGGGAACACCTGGGGCTGAAAGGGCTGGCCTTGCAGGTAGGCGCGGGTTTGCTCCTCTAGCTCCACCATCGCGCGGGCCCCGGCCCCACTGGCCGATTGATAGGTGGCGGCCACCACGCGGCGCAGGGGGATGTGGCGATGCAGGGGGTAGATGGCCACGCACATTAGGATGGTGGTGCAGTTGGGATTGGCAATGATCCCTTGGTGACGGAAGGCTTCCTGGGGGTTGACCTCCGGCACCACCAGCGGGACATCGGGATCCAGGCGGAAGGCGCTGGAGTTGTCAATTAGCACTGCCCCTGCCTCGACGATGGTCTTGGCCCAAGTTTTGGAAACACTTGCCCCGGCAGAGGCCAAGACCAGGTCCAGACCCCGAAAGGACGCTTCTGCAACCGGCTCCACCGGGATCCGTTCTCCCTTGAAGGTCAAGTAGGTGCCCGCCGAGCGGGGCGAGGCCAACAGCTTCAGCTCTGCCACCGGAAAGCGGCGCTCTTCCAGCAGCTTCAGCAGCTCCACTCCTACGGCTCCTGTGGCCCCTAGGATGGCTACCCGTTGTTGCCGTCCCATGCTTTCTTGTCCTCAGCTTTTCCTAATTCTAGGGCTCAAGAGGTTGCCGTCATCGCCGCCAGAGCGGCCTGCACATCCGCCAGCTCGACTTGATCGGTCAGCTCCGCTTGGCCGATGCGGCGGGGCAGAACGAAGCGGATCCGCCCTTGCTTGACTTTTTTGTCCGCCTGCAGCGCCTGCAGCACCGCCTCCCAAGGGATCCCGGCGGGCCAGTGGCTGGGCAGCCCTGCCCTTTCGATAAGGCGTCGCTGCCGCTCGGCCTCAGCCGCGCTCCACCACCCCAGGCGACGGGCGATCTCTCCCGCAGCCACCATGCCAATGGCCACCGCCTCCCCGTGCAGGTAGCGGCGGTAGCCGGTAACGGTTTCCAGGGCATGGCCGAGGGTATGGCCGTAGTTCAAGATGGCCCGCAGGCCCCCTTCCCGCTCGTCCTGTTGCACCACCCAGGCTTTGCACTCGGCACAGCGCCGCAGCAGATAGTGCAGATCCGCAGGGGCAAAATCGGCGTAGCGCCTCAGCCTGGGCCGGTCTTGCAAAAACTCAAATAGGTCGGCAGCCTGGATGACGCCGTATTTGATGACTTCCGCCAGGGCCGAGGTAAATTCCCGCCGGGGCAGGGTCTGCAACAGCGTTGGGTCGATCCACACCAGGCGCGGCTGGTAGAAGGCGCCGATGAGGTTTTTCCCGCCAGGATGGTTGACGCCGGTCTTGCCGCCGATGGCCGCATCCACCATGGCCAAAAGCGAAGTGGGCACCTGGACAAACGGGATCCCGCGCAGCCAAGTGGCGGCGGCAAACCCCACCATATCCCCAATGACCCCCCCTCCCAGGGCCACGAGGGTGGAAGAGCGCTCCAGGCCAAAGCTCAAGGCAGCATCGTAGATCTTGGCCACCGAGCGCAGGGTTTTGTAGCGCTCGCCGGCGGGCAACAGAAAAAGACGGGCAGCAAACCCCGCTTGTTGCAACCCTTGCATCAACTTTTCGCCAAAATGCTTGGCAATGCCGGGGTGGCTCACCACCAGCGCCTTGCCCGAAAGTCCCCTGGCTTGCAGTTGGGATCCCAACTGGATAAGGCTGTGGCCGCCGGAGCCTTCGGGGGACTGGATGAGAATGTCGTAGGAGCCGTGGGGAAGCTTGACGGGGATCAGACAGGGATCCATAGGTGCTGCTGTTGAAGAGATGGGATCCATTGACACTCCCAGCGCCTAAAGGCGGGGGATTCTTACGCAGTCCACAAAAGAACCCGTAACGGCGTTGTCAAAGCGCCTCTAGACAGTTCCTGAAGGCCGCGGCAGGTTTGGTCTTAAACTCATTCCTTCTTGCCAGGAGAGCCTCAGCTTTTTCTTGAAGCTACTGAGTGCCTCAGCTACAGACTTACAGGTCTGTTGTGCGGCGGAGACATACATTGCGATGAAGTGCTTGTTTTGGGTTCTCGCCATCTCAGCACAAAGCTCACCATAGCTTGCCCATCGCTTCGTTTTGAAATAGACTTGTCTCGCATAGTACAAAGCACAGTTGTACACCTTATTAGACTGTTGACACAAGTACTCTAATAGGGGGACTAGCTCTCTGTTCCTGACTCGAACCTGCTGACAGCCGTACTCCATCATTGTTGGCAAGCGGCATGACAACCGCAGTCTAACATGGGCAAGCGATAGTGCGAGAGGAAAGTCAACGGTACAATCACTACAACCATGCTGTGGGGCTAGCGGTTGTTTATCTTATTTTTTGGCCAAAGAGTAAGGAAAGAGGTCTTGGTGGGAGAAGTCAGGAAGAGGTTGTTTGAGCTATGAAACTATATCAACGACCCCCATCATGGGTAAGCGACTAAAGTGGCTAGCGAGCTTTTCCGCCCTGCACTCAAGTGCGGGGCTACCAAGCTATCCTTTTGTGTGGCACGTTCTGTTGCTTGATGTTCTTCCCATGCCTCCTGGCTTGCCCAGTCCTACGGCCCACTGCAAGTGAACCGCGCAGCGGGGCAGGTAGGAAACCCTTTCTCAGCTTACAAGGCTACCCTCGCCTACTGCTCGCGCCAGCGGTGCGAAGCGTTCCCCCCAGATGCGAACCTGCACCCTACGGGGAAAACGGATCCCAGCGGCCTACTCAGGGCAAAACCGGCAGCACCGGCAGAATCTCAACTTCGGTGCGCTGGGTTTGGGGGAGAGATTGCGAAGGCCAAGTGGGGCCGCCGGAGCCATAGGCAGCAGGGCTGACCATGCTGTGCTCGGCGATAAGCTGGTTGAGGCGGGCGATGCGCTCCGCGACAGGGGGATGGGTACGCAAGAAGTCCGGCAGGGATGGACGGGATTGCAACTTGGCCAAAAATTGCGACATGCCCCTGGGATCGAAGCCAGCGCGATAGGCGGCCCACAAACCTTTTTCGTCGGCAACAAACTCGTTTTCGCGGCTTTGCGGTCGGCGCACTCCCAGCTCCAGGGCTAGGGCGGCCAAGGTGTTGTCATCGAGTCCCAGCAATTGGGCGCCGAAGCGGGCGGCGGCAGCCTGCTGCAGTTGCTGGAGGCCGTGACGTTCGCTGATATGGGCGATTTCGTGGCCCAAGACAGCAGCAATTTGGTCGTCGTTGTCGGCAGCTTCCAGGGCGCCAGTGGTGATGTAAACAAAACCACCCATCGTGGCAAAGGCGTTGATGTCTGGATCCTCCACCACCTGAAAGGTATAGGGCAAGTTAGGGCGTTCGCTGTGGGCGGCCACCCGCTGGCCGATGCGGTTCACCCGCTCCACCCAATAGAAATTTGAACTGACGCGAATCTGTCCGCGGGCTTTCAGTTGCTGGTCGATCTGGCGGCCCAAGCTCACCTCTTGGGCGTCGTTTAACTGGCTCACCTGCAGCCATTGCAGGCCGTGGATCAGCAGCCGAACCAGGTCTTGGGCCTGGGCAGGGGATCCCATCCCGGCGGCAAGGATGGCCAGCAGAGCAAAGGCAACCGGCTTGGCCACGCGGCAACTCCGCCGCTGGGGGGGGATGGGGCCCACCGACGGGATTGCCTCGACAGCAGAGCGAGGTTTCAATACCCGCATTGGATCCCTCCAAGACAACCTTCTCTCAGGCTAGCGATCTGGCAATGGGATCGTCCTACCAGAAATGGGCAACCCCTCTACTCTTTTGGCTACTTTGGCTGAGATTGCAGCAAGGGGAAGTGTTTCCGCAGCCAGGCTTCTGCCTCAGCGCGAGTGGTAAGCTCGCCGTTGAGGGTGAGGCAGCGCAGGCGCTCCAAGATCTCCTGAAAAAGAGGGCCCGGCTTGTAGCCCAGGCAACGCAAATCGTGCCCGTTGAGGGGTGGCTTCACCCAATGCCACTCCTGCAAGTAGCGCCAGAGCAGCCGCCGCGCTGGCTTGGCGGCCAGCCCTGCCAACAGGATCACCGCCGGGATGCGCAGCCCCTGCAGCAGCCGTACTACCTGAGCCGGAGACAGGGATCCGGTCTCCAGTTGGGCCAAGAGGGCTTGGTAGTGGGAGAAATGGCTGAGGCGTTCGATGCCCGCTTGGGTGAGGTGGAGCTGGCTGGCTACCTGGGGTGCCTGGGGCAGGGGCAAGAGCAAGGCTTCCAGGCGCAGTTGCCAGATCTCCTGGGATCCCAGCTCGGGGTAGCGGCGGCGGAAGTGATAGGCCCAGCGGCCCACCCGCTGCAGCCGCCGGTACAGGGAGGGATCCCAGGTCAAAGCGGGGTGAATGCAGCGCAGGGCTCCCCATGCCGCCAGCCGCTCAAAAGCCAAGGGCCAGTCGCGGGAGCGGAGGATGTAGGCCAGCTCCTGCTTGAGGCGCTCCCCGCCAACGGCATCGTGGAGGCCGCTGGCTACAGCCGTGCGAATCCATTCTTCGGTGGTCGGATCCAGGGCAAAGCCCAGGTGCACGGCAAAGCGGACGGCCCGGTAGATGCGGGTGGGATCCTCGATGAAGCTGTTGGGGTGGAGGGCGCGGATGATCCCCTTTTGCAGATCCGCTTGCCCGCCGAAAAAGTCCAGCAACTGCCCCCGCTGCGGGCCGTTGAGGCGCAAAGCCAGCGCATTGATGGAAAAATCCCGCCGGTAGAGATCCTGATGGATGGATCCCATGGCCACTTCAGGGGGCGAGGCCGGGTAGGGGTAAAACTCGGTGCGGGCGCTGGCAATATCCACACAAAAGCCCCCTGGCCAGATCAGGGCTGCCGTCTGGAACTTGCCGTGGATCTCCAGGCGTGCCTCCGGGAAGTGCTGCTTGAGGGCTTTTCCCAGGATCAACCCCCAGCCCGGCGGATCCGTCCCTTGGGGGGTCGAGGGGTAAGGCCCATCCACCACCAAATCCAAATCCAGCCGTTCCAGGCAAGAGGAGGGCTGCCGTCCCCACCGGTGCAGCAGCAGATCCCGCACCGCCCCCCCCACCAGATACAGCCGCAGACCCTTTTCATCGGCAATTCGGGCAGCTTCCTCTAGCAGCCGGCGGTGCTGCGGCGAGAGAGCGGCAAAGGTGAGATCCAAAGGACAAGAGAGAGCAGGAGAAGCCAACTGGGGTGAGAGGGCCGGCAGCTGGTGCAGGTGTCGCAACACATCGGTGCGGGTAACGATCCCCACCAACTGGCCATCCTGGAGCACTGGCAGACGGCCAATGTCCCACTGCACCATCAGCCGCTGGATCTCCGCCAGGGGCGTGTCGGGGGAGAGGGTCTTGACGTCGGTAGTCATGTAGCCCTTGACGGGGGCATGGCCAAAGCCGTGGTGCAGGGCAATGTCGATATCTCGCCGCGAGATCACTCCCACCAGGCGGCCCTGGCCATCCACCACCACCAGGCCGGAGTGGCCATAGCGCAGCAGCACCCGCTGCGCCTCCTGGATAGTAACCTCCGGTCGGATGGTGCGCACCGGCGAGGACATCAAATCCTTGGCCGTCACAGGCGGCGGGATCCGCTCTTTAACCGCCTGGCTGAGGTCGCTCAGCACCTGGGCGGGATCGGGCAGGGGCTGGTCTGGAGAAGCTTTTAGGGTAGCGGCTGCCGCACAGTCGTGGCCGCCGCCACCGTAGCGGGCCATCACTCGGCCCAGTTGGGCAAACTCCTGCCGCGCCCGCCCAATGAGGCTGAGCCGCTCCCCCTGTCGTGCCACCAAGAGCAGCACGTCCACCCCCGTCAGCTCCATCAGCCGCATCACCAGGCCGGCCAGGCCAGGCACAAACTCCGGCAGCTCCAGCAGCCACGTTCCCAAGCGGTACTCCCCCACCGCCTCCACCTGCATCTGGGCCAGTCCCTGGCTGAGCAGTTCCTGCATCGGGGGGGTGAGGCCATCGCCCAAAAAGCGCCGCAGCACCACCAGGTTGACTCCCTGACGCATCAGCCAGGTGAGGGCGGCGGCATCGCGGGCGGTGGTCTCCGGGAAGGTCAGGGATCCCGTGTCCATGTGGAGGCCCAAGGCCAGCGCCAGCCGCTCGAAAGGGCTGAGGCGGATCCCGGCCCCCTGCAGCCGCTCCACCAGGAGGGTACAGGTGGAGCCCACCGCCTCAATGTGAGCGCTGACCTGCTGCTGCGGCCACAGCTCTTCCAGCGGGGTGGCCGGCAGGTGGTGGTCGAAAATCTCGATCTTCGCCCCAGGAACGCTCAGCCAGGCAGCAGCCTTACCGAGGCGATCCGGATCGTAACAATCCACCAGGATCCAGCGCTGGACCTGGCGGGGATCCACCGAACGCAGCTCGATGAGGGGAAACTCGTCCCGGTAGAGGGCCAAGAACTCCTGCACTCCCGGCAGGGATCCGCCAGTCAAGGCAATGCGGGCGCTAGGGTAGAGTCGGGCTGCCCCCACTGCCGCCCCTAGGGTGTCGAAATCTGCTGACTGATGACACAAGATGAGGTCCATGCTGGCCTAGGCCGGGATCCCAGCCCCGGGGAGGGAGCTGCTGCTTGGCTGCAGCGGGCCAAAAACAGTTGGCGGGCGTGCTCAAGGACAAAGCCCTAAAGCGTGGTCAGTTCTTTTTCTTTCTCCGCCAGCAGATCGTCGATCTTCTTGATATAGCGGTCGGTCAATTTCTGGATTTCTTCTTGCAAGCTTTTGGACTCGTCTTCGGAGATCTCGCCGTTTTTCTCCCGCTTGCGCACCGAGTCGATGGCGTCGCGGCGGATGTTGCGAATGGAAACCCGGCCCTCTTCGGCCAGCTTGGCCACCTGTTTGCTCAGCTCCTTGCGCCGCTCTTCGGTTAGAGGAGGGATATTGAGGCGCACCACCTTGCCATCGTTGCTGGGGGTTAGGCCCAGGTCGGAGGCGACGATGGCCCGCTCAATTGCTGCCAGGGTCGAGGGATCAAAAGGCTGGATCAAGAGAGTGCTGGCATCTGGAGTGGTGATGCTGGCTAGCGCCTTCAGGGGAGTGGGAACGCCGTAGTACTCCACCTGAACGCGATCCAGCAGGCTGGCGTTAGCCCGCCCGGTGCGCACCGTGTTGAAGGAACGCTGGGTGGCCTGCACCGCTTTGCTCATTAACTCCTCGATCTCAGCTAGCTCCACGACCTTTTCCTCGCTCTCGAAACAGTTTGCAGACGCTCAGACACTAGCGGCAAAAAACCAAGACCTCTAGCACGAGCCTGAGCTTAATTTTATCTTGTCTAGATCCGCGCGCGGCTCTAGAAGCCATTCTCCAGTCCTAGCGGCACTAGAATGGCCATGAACTCCTCTTCTTGGTCCATGCCTGGGATCCCTGCTGCTTTTTCCCCGCTGAGGTTGACGCTTGAGCAGGTCAACCTCTCAGCTTCGGCTCTGGCGCTGTTGGACTACTGCCCCCGCTTGTTTTGCTACGTGTACCTGGAGCGGCTGATTTGGCCGGCAGCGGATGCCTTTGAGCACGAAGCGGAGCAGCAGCGGGGACGCCAGTTTCACCGCCTGGTGGAATCGTACAGCCGCGGGCTCCAGGTGGAGCCGCGCTTGTCGGCCTTGGAGGAGACAGTACGCCAGTGGTGGCAGGTGTTCTTGGCCAGTCCCCATGCCCAGCCGCAGGGGCGGGTGTTGGCGGAACTGCCCCTCTGGCAACGGATTGAGGGGTTTAAGCTGATGGCTCGCCTGGATCGGCTGGTGATTGCGCCGGGATCCCTGCACATTGTCGATTGGAAGACGGAGCGGCAGCGCCCCCCCGACGAACAGTTGGCCCAGGACTGGCAGGTGCGCCTTTACCCGCTGTTGCTCTGCGGGGTGGCCGCTCAACTGCCCCTGGCAGGCCCTTTTGAGCCGGAGCAGGTGCAGCTTACCTTTTGGTATGTGCAGCACCCGCAGCAGCCTTTTCAGTTGCGCTACAGCGCCGCCGCCTACGAGCGGGATCTGGCCCACCTCAAAGCCACCCTAGGCCGCCTGCGGCAACTGGAGGCGCAGGCCTTTCCCGCCCTCCCCTACGGCGAACGCTGTGCCAGTTGCCTGTTTTGCGCCCGTTGCCACGGGCTCATGCCGCCAGGGATCCCTTCCCAGAACCTGACGGACTGGGTTTGGCCGGAAGCGGAGCCACTAGAGGAAACGCCTGAGGCGGAATGGCTATAGCCGCCGGGATCTCGGTGACCCCAATCGCTCTCCAAACCTGCATACTGAGTTAGAGAGTATTGCAGGGTTGCTAACTGTGGTGGCAGGAGTCATTGCCGGCACTTCCAGGGATCCCGACTGGGATGTGGAGCTCAAGGGGCTCCGCAAGCGCTTTGGCGATTTTGTGGCCCTCGACGGCATTGACTTGCAGATTCGGCGGGGCGAGTTTTTTGGCCTTTTGGGCCCTTCCGGCTGCGGCAAGACCACGCTGCTGCGCATCATCGCCGGCCTGGAGATAGCTGACGCTGGCGAGGTGGTGATCCGGGGGCAGCCGGTGGGCCATCTGCCTGCCCACAAGCGCAACGTCAACACCGTGTTCCAGAGCTATGCCCTCTTTCCCTTTATGACCGTGGAAGAGAACGTCGCCTTTGGCCTGCGCATGCGGGGGGTGCGAGGGGAGGCGCTGCGCAAGCGGGTGGCCGCCGCTTTGGAGTTGGTAGAGATTGGGGATCTGGCTAAGCGCAAGCCCCAGGAGCTCTCCGGCGGGCAGCAGCAGCGGGTGGCCCTGGCCCGCGCCTTGGTCAACGAGCCGGAGGTGCTGCTGTTGGATGAGCCGCTCTCGGCTCTGGATGCCAAGTTGCGCAAGCAGCTGCAGGTGCAGTTGTGCGAGTTGCAGCGCCGCCTGGGCATGACGTTCATTTTCGTGACCCACGACCAAGAGGAGGCCTTGGTTACCAGCGACCGGGTGGCGGTGATGCGGGCCGGGCGCATCGAGCAGGTTGGCCTCATCGACGAGGTGTACGAGCGGCCGGCAACAGCCTTTGTGGCGGACTTTTTGGGGGCCAGCAACCTCATCGAAGGGATCGCCTGCGGCACCGACTGCGTCGAGACGCCCCTGGGCAAGCTCAAGGTGCTCGGGATCCAACCCACCCTGGAGCCAGTGCAGCTGGCCATTCGGCCGGAAAAGATTCGGCTTTCTCGGAGCGGCTGGGATCTGCTGCCCAACCAAGTGCCCGTGCGGGTGGAAAACCTCATCTACACGGGGGCAGAAAACCAGTACCTCCTGCGCACAGCTAGCGGCCAGCAGCTCAAGGCCCTCACCCTCAACGCCGACATCGAAGACCAGGATTTTGCCATCGGGGAGGCCCTGGTGGCCCATCTTCCTCCTAAAAACTTGGTGCGCCTGCGGCCGGATCCCCGGCGGGAGGACTCCCCATGCTGAAGCGCTTGGAGAAGCCTGCCCAAGTGCGCGCCGGGGAATTGCTCACGCCCTGGCAGGAGCTGCTGCACAGCCTGATCTTTGCCGGGCCGGGGGTGCTCTGGGTGGTAACGTTTTTGGTGCTGCCGGGGCTGCTGCTCTTGGCCTGTAGCTTTCTCAGCCGCGGCGAGTTTGGCCAGGTGGGCCTGCCCCTGACGCTGGCCAACTACCTGCGCGCTCTTGGCTACGGTCCCCTAGGGTGGACGCCCATCTACTGGCAGATCTTGGGCCGCAGCCTGCTGGTGGCGGCAGTTACCACCTTCTTCTGTGTGCTCCTGGCCTATCCCCTGGCCTTTTTTATCGCCGCCCACCCGCCCCGACAGCGGGATCTGTTGCTGACGCTGGTGGTGGTGCCCTTCTGGACCAACTTGGTGATCCGCACCTACGCCTGGATGGTGGTGTTGGCCCCGGAGGGGTGGCCGGCGCGGCTAGCGGCCTGGCTGGGCTGGATCCCGCCCCAGACAGCTCTCTACCCCAGTTGGCTGGCGGTGTATCTGGGCATGATCTACACGTTCTTGCCCTACATGGTCTTGCCCCTCTACACAGCCGTGGAGCGCATCGACTGGCGCCTGGCAGAGGCAGCCAGGGATCTCTACGCCAACGGCTGGCAGGTTTTCCTATGGGTGCTCTTTCCCCAGACGCTGCCGGGGCTGGCAGCGGGGCTGATTTTGGTTGGGATCCCGGCCCTGGGCATGTTCGTGGTGCCCGACTTGCTGGGGGGCAGCAAGACGCTCTTGATTGGCAATGTCATTCAGATGCAGTTTGGCGCGAGCCTGGACTACCCCTTTGGAGCGGCCCTCAGCTTTCTGGTTACTGGCCTGAGCCTGGGGCTAGTCTACGCCTACAGCCGCTACGTCGGCAGCCGCGGCCTAGAAGAGCTGATCTAAGTCGCTGGCAAGGGATCCCCTCACCCCCAGCCCCTCTCCCTTAGGGAGAGGGGAGTTAGGGATCCGGGAGATGGCGGATCGCCGCTTGCTGGCAAGCTCTGGTAGGTTGAGGATACTGGCGTTGTGCGAGAGGGATCCCTTGACCCAAACTCTGCTTCCTCAGGCTTCCGCCCAGCTCAAGTCCTCTCCCCCGGCAACGTGGGATGTCATTGTCATCGGCGCTGGGATCGGCGGCCTGGTGGCGGCCACCCAGTTGGCGGCCAAGGGCTACCGGGTGTTGGTGCTGGAAAAATACCTCATCCCTGGTGGCAGCGCCGGCTACTTTGAGCGCCCGGATCCCAACGGCAAGGGGGTCTACCGCTTTGATGTCGGGGCTTCCATGATCTTTGGCCTGGGCAGGCAGGGCACCACCAACCTGCTTACCCGCGCCTTGGCTGCCGTGGGCCAGTCTTTGGACTCCATCCCCGACCCGGTGCAGATTGCCTACCACCTGCCCCAGGGGCTCAGCCCGCGCGTGCACCGGGACTACGAGCAGTTTTTGCAGGAGCTAGCCAGCTATTTCCCTCAGGAAGCGGGCAGCATCCGCCGTTTTTACGACCGCTTCTGGCCCATCTTCAACAGCCTCAACGCCATGGAGCTGCTCTCTTTGGAGGAGTGGGGCTATCTCTGGCGCTCTTTTGTCGGCAACCCCCGCGCCTGCCTGACTTTGGCCCGCTATTTGCCGGCCAATGTGGGCCAGGTGGCGCGGCGCCACCTCCGCCATCCGGCGCTGCTGCGCTTTGTGGACATGGAGTGCTACTGCTGGTCGGTGGTGCCGGCGGAGCGCACGCCCATGATCAACGCCGGCATGGTGTTTTGCGACCGCCACTACGGCGGCGTCAACTACCCCAAGGGAGGGGTGGGGCAGATTGCTCAAAAGCTGGCCCAGGGGCTAGAGACCTGCGGGGGGCAAATCCGCTACCGAGCGTCGGTGCGGCGGATTTTGGCAGAACGGGGCCGGGCCGTGGGCGTCGAGCTCTCCACGGGGGAAAAGCTCTTTGCGCGCAAGATCATCTCCAATGCCACCCGCTGGGATACCTTTGGCCGCCTCTGGCCAGGACCCTTTCCGGCAGCGGAGCGGCGCTGGCAAAGCCGTTATCAACAGTCCCCCAGTTTCTTAAGCCTGCACTTGGGGGTGCGGGCCGAGGCCCTGGCCGGTGAGCGCTACTGCCACCACATTCTTTTAGAAGACTGGCAAGCCATGGAGGCGGAGCAGGGCACGATCTTCGTCTCCATCCCCACCCTTTTGGATCCGGAGCTGGCCCCACCAGGCCGCCACATTGTCCACGCCTTTACCCCCAGTTGGATGCAGACTTGGCAGGGCTTGAGCCCAGAGCAGTACCGGCAGCAAAAACAAGCGGCAGCCGAGCGTCTCATCCGCCGCCTGGAGGCCCTCTGGCCTGGTCTGGGATCCCACATTGAACTGCAGGAAGTGGGCACCCCCCGCACCCACCGCCGCTTCTTGGGCCGCGTCGACGGCACCTACGGCCCCATCCCTCGCGGCACTCCCTGGGGACTCTTGGGCATGCCCTTCAACCGCACCGCCATCCCCAACCTCTACTGCGTGGGGGATAGCACCTTCCCCGGCCAGGGACTCAACGCTGTCGCTTTCTCTGGGTTTGCCTGCGCCCACCGGGTAGCGGCGGACTTCTCCTAAAGCTGTCTCCAATTTCTAGGAACCCCCCGCAGTCGTCTTGCATTGAACCCCTTCCCACTGCGAGAGCTCTTGCATGAGCGTCGGGGTGAGGCATCGAAGCGGGCAGCCTAGAGCGCTCAACCGACCCTGGGTGCAGCGGAGCGTACCCCCAGGGCCTCGGCAAGGTGACCGTAGGTAGTAGCTTTGCCTGCCAGAATCTGGCAAACCACTTTGTGGACTCGCTCGAAGAAATCCCGATGATTGGCAGACATGTTCCGCGACCGCGATTGCCAGAGCGCATCGTGTGCTTGACGGAGGAGACGGCAGAGACGCTCTACGCCTTGGGGGCTGGGGATCTCGTCGTCGGCATTTCTGGATTTACGGTGCGTCCGCCGGAGGCGCGGAAGAAGCCGAAGGTGTCCACCCTTCTGGATGCCAACATCGAACGGATTTTGGCGCTGCAGCCCGATGTTGTGCTTGCATGGTCGGATCTGCAGGCAAACATTTGCGCTGAGCTCATTCGCCAGGGGGTGGAGGTTGTCTGCTTCAACCAGCGCACGGTTGAGGGGATCCTCTCCATGATCCTGCGCCTTGGGGCACTGGTAGGGCGAGCTGCTCAGGCACGGGCATATGTGCGCTCCTTGCGGGAGGGATTGCACCGAGCTATGCAGCGTGGACAGCAACGGCGCCGCCGTCCACGGGTCTACTTCGAGGAGTGGGACGACCCCTTGATTACAGGCATCGGCTGGATCAGCGAACTCATTCGTTTGTGTGGAGCTGAAGACATCTTTTCCGAATTCAGTGCCTATCCCGATGCACGGCGCCGGATTATAGCTGAACCGGCAGAGGTCGTGCGGCGCGCTCCAGACATCATCCTGGTGTCCTGGTGTGGCAAGAGGTTCAAGCCTGAGCGGCTTCACAGCCGCCCTGGGTGGGAGACTATCCCGGCGGTCTGGAGCGGACACGTCTACGAGCTGCCGTCAGAGGTGATTCTGCAGCCCGGTCCGGCTGCCTTGACCGATGGGGTGCAGTTGCTGCTGCAGATCTTTGACCGCTGGGAGGCCCAATCCTCCGCCTAAGCTTTGATGCTGCTTTCGATAGGGTTGTGGGCCTGGACGGCGTCATACTTGAGCCCGAAGTCTTCTAGCGCGTACAGCACTGCCCGATTGTGGCTGCTGCACAGGCGCGTGAAGTTTGGGAGCACCTGGCGGTTGTTTCCAATTTCTAGGGATCCCCACGAAGGGGGAACTTTCATGCTGGGCTTTGCCCAGTGATGTGTTGTTTCGGAGGTCGTTTCCAATTTCTAGGGATCCCCACAAAGGGGGAACCCAGACGTTTTACGTGGTGGAAGTCTCCACCCGAGGCGGGGTTTCCAATTTCTAGGGATCCCCCCGAAGGGGGAACCGTGTTCGAGCCGTACTTCGACGGCGAAGAAATTTACTGGTTTCCAATTTCTAGGGATCCCCCCGAAGGGGGAACCATCCATATGCCTACACTAACAAAGGTATGCTGTGGTACTGGTTTCCAATTTCTAGGGATCCTCCCGAAGGGGGAACGGGACTTCGTTGAGTATACACCCCGGGGCCTATGGTTGTTTCCAATTTCTAGGGATCCCCCCGAAGGGGGAACAGTCTTGATAAACAAGGCTGCGGTTGGGTTAGAACAACAATTGTTTCCAATTTCTAGGGATCCCCCCGAAGGGGGAACACTGCACTGGAGGAATGGGACTATCGGGGCTAGCTGCGTTTCCAATTTCTAGGGATCCCCCCGAAGGGGGAACTCCGGGGAGCTCGAGGTTCACACCGAGAGCTTGAAGTTTCCAATTTCTAGGGATCCCCCCGAAGGGGGAACGAATACTTAATCTGGGTACCCCCAGGTTTGGGGCTCTGGAGTTTCCAATTTCTAGGGATCCCCCCGAAGGGGGAAC
>NZ_AXUX01000001.1:2742896-2748779 GCF_002760475.1 Synechococcus sp. 63AY4M2
ACTTTGAGTACTGACTAGTTTCCAATTTCTAGGGATCCCCCCGAAGGGGGAACTTGAGGAGCACAACAATGAACGAAAAACTGAATATGGGCAATGTTTCCAATTTCTAGGGATCCCCCCGAAGGGGGAACTGCGCAGCCTGATTCGGTTGCGCATAGAGCGCGGAGGTTTCCAATTTCTAGGGATCCCCCCGAAGGGGGAACTCTACCCCTATTAAACCCAAGCGGGGCAAGGAATGCAAGACCTATTTGCGAGGGGGTCGGTCGAAGAGGGCAAAAAAAGGCCTTGCAGAGGGGGGGTGAGAGGCCTGAAAGCCTTGTGGCGCAAGGCATCGAGCGGGTCAACGAAAAAATCGGCTTTTGCGGGTTTTGGCGAGGCGATCGCAGAAGCGTTGATACCGTTTTTATGTGCTTTTGGCAACATGAGACCTAGGGAGAGGAAGGCGGCGAGGGGGGTTCTAATCGGAGCTGGAGGGCCTATAGTGAGGAAAACTCTCCAGCTTCCCTTGTTTCAATGTCGGATCTCGCCCCCAAGGATAAGCTGCTGGCCGGGATCCAGGCCCAGCAGGCTGGCGACTTGCGAACAGCGGAAGCCATTTACTCGCAAATTCTGGCGGAGTTTCCCGATCAACCCGATGCCCTGCACCTGCTGGGGACGGTGGCCCAGGCCAAGGGGGAGGGGGAATGGGCGGCTGCCTTGATTGCCGAGGCCATTGAGCTCAATCCCCACGTAGCCCTCTATCATCACAACCTGGGCGTTGTCTATGAGTCTTTGGGGCAACTGGAAAAGGCTCTATCTTGCTATCGGCAGAGCCTGAGCCTCAATCCCAAGGCTTACCTTTCTGCCTTTCAAGCGGGCAAGATTCTTGTTAACCTAGGCCGCCACGAAGAGGCAATCTCCTTGCTGGGCTCCCTGTTAGAAAATCCAGATCCACTAGCAGGGATCCCTTGGGCTGAGGTGCATTTTTGTCTGGGGATAGCCCATCGCGAGCAAGGGGAACACAGCGCGGCTCTGGATCACCTGGAAAAGGCATGGACTTTGGATCCTAACTTGGTGCAAGCCCGCTGGCTTTACCATCTCTATCTGCCGGCTATCTATCAGGATGAACAGGAGCTACACCGCTTTCGCTTGCGCTTTGTAGAGCACCTGGATCGCCTCATTCAGGAGACGCCTCTAGACACCCCAGAGCAGCGGCGGCTTGCCTTTTTAGGGTCAAGTTGGGGAACGCCTCACCTTCTGCAGTACCAGGGCTACGACGACTTGGAGCTGCAGAAGAAATACGCTCAGTTGGTGCAGCGCATTGTGAAAGCCTCCTACCCCGATTGGGAGTATCTTCCCCGGCAAGCCCGGCCAGGGGATCCCATTCGCGTTGGGTTTGTCTCGGCCTCCATGCGCGCTTGCTCTTACAGCCGCCTTTCCTTGGGGTGGGTGAAGTACTTAAAGGCCCGCTCCAAGCAGCCTTTCCAGGTCTTTGCCTACCACTTGGATCCCAGAGTTGATTTCCTGACGGAGCAATACCGTCAGCATGCCGATGTCTTCCGCCACATTCCCACTGGCTTTGAAGAGGCTGCCCGCCAAATTTTGCAGGATCAGCTGGATGTTTTGGTGTACCTGGAAATTGGCCTTTCTCCCCTTATGTTGCAGCTGGCGTCCCTGCGGCTAGCCCCAGTCCAATGCTCCACCTGGGCTCATCCGGTTACTTCGGGACTGTCGACCATTGACTACTTTCTCTCCAGCGACCTCATGGAGCCTGAAAATGGGCAGGCCCACTACAGCGAAACCTTGGTCCGGCTGCCCCACCTGGGTACCTGTTTTGAAAAGCCCGTTTTGCCTCCCCAGAGACGTTACCGCCAGGACTTTGGTCTGCCTCAAGAGGCCGTTGTCTATCTCACCTGCCAGTATTTGGGCAAGTACCTGCCGCAATACGACTACCTTTTTCCAGCTATTGCTCGGCAAGTGCCCAGGGCCCAATTTGTCTTCCTGGCCTTGCCCAATGCTGCCATTGGTCAGCGCTTCTGGCAGCGGCTTGCCTCCATCTTTTCCAGCTATGGTCTTGCGGTGGAAGACCACTGTCGAATCCTGCCCGCCTTGGACCATCAAGACTACCTAGATCTCAATCGCTGCGCGGACATCATGCTGGACTCCTACGGCTGGTCGGGCGGGATCACCACCCTGGAAGCCATTGCTGCCGGCTTGCCGGTGGTCACCTGCCCTGGCCGGTTTCTGCGGGGCCGCCACACCTACGCCATCCTCAAAAGAATGGGCCTTGAGCTTCTAATTGCCCCAGACCTCCAGCGCTACGAAGAGCTGGCCGTACAACTGGGAACGGATCCCCAATTTCGGCAGCAAATCGCTCAGCAAATCCAAGAGCGGCGCGACCTGCTTCTTGAGGATCGAGACTGCGTGGCGGCCTTAGCCCATTTCCTGCGCCAGGCTGTCTGCCAGAAGCTGGCATGCCATACTCTCCCTATAGAAGCCTCCTAGTCCCCCACAGCAAACCCTTTGGTAGAGTAGTACGGCTACTCCAGGGATCGTGGCGGAATGGTAGACGCTACGGACTTAAAATCCGTTGTTCCTCAAGAACGTGAGGGTTCGAGTCCCTCCGATCCCATTACTGCAGCCCTGTTTGCTCTAGCAAGGCCAGTAGAGCCGGAACCGGCACCCAGGCATCCTCCCGATCCAACTCTGGGCTGGCCAACAGGGCCACCAGGGCCGGGTCACAGGTTGGAGCCAGCAGGGGAAAGTAGTTCAGCCCCACCACCTGGGCCAGGCTCCAGAAGTAGGGGAGCACGGCATTGGTGGGGAAAATCTCGATAACAACAGTGCCAGGTTGACAAAAGGCAAGATTGGTCAAGCCCGCCCCGTGGATCCCAATGACTGCCTCTGCTCTCTGCATCAGGGCTATCTGTTCGCCCGGAGAAAGGGCTTCCAGTTGCACAGACACAAATCCCCAGGGGCGCAAAGCCTCGAGAACCTCTGCCTCGTCAATGACCCGCCTCCAGCGGGCAGCCCGACGACTAATGTAGATCCGCCGCGGTAGCCCCGCCGCCTGCCCCAGAGGAGCCAGTTGCTGCAGCACCTGCCAGCCCCTGGGGGTTAGACACCCCACCGGCCCCGCCAGCGAGGGCACAATCAGGTTCTGCGCTTGCACATGGGATCCCCCCGCCTGCTCAAAGCTGAGGAGGCGCTCGCTTGGGATCCCCAAGGCAGCTAAGCTTTGCACCTGGAAAGGCTTGCCCTGGTAGCCGTGAACCAAGAGGGGGATGTCCTTTTCGAGGACGCCGGAGCGGCGTAGGAGATCGAGGGCGGGCAGGATGTCCACCATCCAATGGAAGTAGTTGACTGCCCCCAGGGGCAAGAGGGCGACAGGGCCATCCAGCGGAATTGGCGGCGGCAGGTGGGGCAAGTCCAAAACGGGGTGGTGTTCTAGGTGAGCCGGCTTCCAGTCCCAGTCGAGAAACTCCGGCGGCGGCAAGCTGGGGGAGACATCGGCCAGCAACTCACCCCTACGGGTAAGCACGGCGCTGGCAAAGCTGGCGTAGAGGTGGCGGGGATAGTGGCCCACGTGCACGGATCCCTGCGGAATCTGGGCCACAAAGGTCTCGGCCAAGGGGATCCGCTGCGAGCGCAGCTTTTGCCCAATGGCAGGGTCAGCCGTAGGAGGAGCTTGGAGACAGAGAACCCCTTCTGGATCCACCACCTGGTAGCTGCCCTCGCCGGTGGCCTGGTGCCACTGCCGGGTGGTAAGGTAACCCTGGCTGGGCACTGGCAGGGGGTTGCCAGCACTGGGCGGTGGGCTCTGGCAGGCTGGGGAAGGAAGGGTTGCCTGCGCAGGGAGCCAGCGCTGCTGCCAGGCGCGGTACCGCTCCTGCCAAAGGCTGCCAGGGGATCCCTGCAGGGCCTGCTCCAGCTCCAGCCGCAGGAGGCTGTCTCTGCCGCTGCCCTCACACCAGGCCTGTAGCCACTCCCGCTCCGCCGCCAGCGCCTGCCGGAACTTCTCCCAAGCCCCCTGCGGGTCATTCCGCCGCACCTGAGCCTCTACCCAGTAGCTGTAGAGCTCTGCTGTCTGGGTGCCCCGCGCCGCTGCCTCCTGAAAGCAGGCCACCGCCTGCTCCAGCTCCCCCAGATCCAGCCAAGCCAGGCCCATCTGCACCCAGGGATCCCCCCACTCTGGCCTTAGCCGCGCTGCCTCCTGGAGAGGGGAGAGGGCCTCCCGCAACCGGCCCAGCTTGAGCAGGGCCAGGCCCCAGCGCCAAAAGCTCTCCGTGGCCGTTGGATCCCAGCGGCAGGCCTCTTCAAACCACTCTGCTGCTTCTAGCCACAGTCGGCTGCGCTCCTGGACTAGGCCAAGGCGATGGGCCGCCAACGCCGCCTCTGGGGCAGCGCCACTTTCTAGCAACTGCCGATACAAAGCCGCCGCCTGCGGCCACTGCCCCCTTTCCCACAGCCCCTCTGCCAGCTCCAGCAGTCCCTCTGCCCAGCAGCGGGTAGCCTCAGCTTCGGCCCCTAGGAGGGCCAGACCCTCCTGCCAAGTGAGCTGCGCCTCTAGCTCCCGCCCCAGGAGTAGGTAGGCAGATCCCAGCCACCAATACAGCAGGGGCTCTTGGGATCCCTGCTCAAGCTGCCGCTGCAAACTTTGAGCAACAGAGCCGTAGCATCCCTGTTCCCAGTCTGCCCGCAGAGAGTCGGGAAGGTGCAAAGAAGGGTCAGAGGCCATGGTTTTTGACGAGAAGGCAACTGAGAATGAGTGTTACAAACTGCAACAACCTCCCCACTCCGGGCGCATCCCCCTAGTATTCTAGGCTTGGCTTCCCCCTCAGGGACGCGGCGTCCATTCCTCCCCAACTCTGAGAGGGATGGGGGCCGGTTTAGCTAAGTCCATGGGTCAGCCCCTTTCCCGGGGCATCCTCCCTGAGCCTTGTCGGCAGTTTTTCGATAAACGGAGTTTAAGAGAGCGATGGGTATCAACGCATCTGGCGGCGCAGTCGTCTCCAGCCCCCGTCTTTACCAAACCGTGCCCCTCTCCACCATCTCCCAGGCAGAACAGCAGGATCGCTACCTCTCGCGCACCGAGCTGGATCGCCTTGACGACTTTTTCTCCAGCGGTCTGAAGCGGCTGCAGATTGCCGAGGTCATCGCCGCCAACTCCGAAATCATTGTCAGCCGGGCTGCCAACCGCATCTTCACCGGCGGCTCCCCCATGGCCTACCTGGAGCGGCCAGAAGTCACTCAAGACGAGAAAGAAGCCTTTAAGCTGGGCACCGCCTTCTATGTGGAGTCCACGGGTGGCTTCCTCGAGGCCATCCGCAATCTCTTCAGCGCCAGCGGCGTGGAGATCCCGCCCAACTTCCGCCCCATCAACATCTCCCGCTACGGGGCTGCCAACATGCGCAAGTCCCTGCGGGATCTAAGCTGGTTCCTGCGCTATGTCACCTACGCCCTGGTGGCCGGGGATCCCAACATCCTTGTGGTTAACACCCGGGGCCTGCGGGAGATCATCGAAAACGCCTGCTCTGCCGAGGCCACCATTGTCGCCATCCAAGAGATGAAGCGGGCCTCAGCCAGCTACTTCCGCAAAGATGGCGAGGCGGTGGCCATCATCAACCAGTATTTCGACGTGCTCTTGAGCGAGTTCATTGCCCCTGCTCCCTCCGACAAGCTGCGGCAGCGCAACGCCAGCACCGCCGATGGCCTGCCCTTGCAAGGGCTACAGCTACCCCAGGTTTACAACTTGGCCGCAGAAAAGGTTCCCGTCTTTGCCATGAAGCCGGGGCTTTCCAATGCTGAGAAAGAAGAGGTCATCAAAGCCGCCTACCGGCAGGTGTTCGAGCGGGATATCCGCCGTGCCTATGGCCTTAAGCTGGCCGACCTGGAGTCGAAGGT
>NZ_AXUX01000001.1:2753891-2822901 GCF_002760475.1 Synechococcus sp. 63AY4M2
GCGCCGCTTAAGAATGTCCACATGGCCCCCCCATAGGCCGATAGCAGCAAAAACATCAGCCCCTTCGTGGAGAGCAAAACCTCCAGGGGGATTAGGGGCAGCATCAGTCCAGGTGGGATGACCATCGGCACTTGTCCCTTCGCGGGTGGCTCTATGTCCAGTATAGGATCCGGGGAGAATCCTAGCCTTGGCCCACGCTCGATGAAGCTTGCTCTGTTTGCCCCCAGCCCGCGCGCCCGCCGGTTGGCCGACTCCCTGATCCCCCTCCTAGGCAAGGAGGTCATCTGCTGGAGCAAAGCTGAACCGCAGGGGCTGCCCTCCCCCTGGCAGGCTTACGGGGATCCCAAGGATCCCACAGCGCCAGGCTCCCTAGCAGAAGCCGTTGCCCAAACCTGGCCCCAGGTGCAGGGCTGTCTCTTCATCTTGGCCGCAGGGTCGGTGGTGCGGCTCATTGCCCCTCTCCTGCAGGACAAGCAGCGGGATCCAGCGGTGGTGGTGGTGGACGAAGCCGGTCGCTGGGCTATTAGCCTGTGCGGGGGACATGTGGGGGGGGCCGATGCCCTGGCGCGGCAGGTGGCCGCTACCTTGGGAGCCCAGCCGGTTCTCACCTCTGCTTCCGAGGGGCTGGGGATCCCGCCTTTGGATTTGCTGGGGGATCCCTACGGCTGGCGGCGGGGCGCTGGAGATTGGAACGGGGTGGCAGCCGCCTTGACGCGGGGAGAGCCGGTGGCCGTTCACCAGACCTGCGGCACGCGGCTTTGGCGACAAGCTTGGCCGGCAGATCATCCCCTAGTGGCCTCCTCTCCTCCCCATCCCGTTGCCCAGATCTGGATTGGGGAATACCTCTCCCCTCCCACGGGGATCCCGACAGTGCACTGGCATCCGCGGGTGCTGTGGGTGGGGGTGGGCTGCGAGCGGGGCACCACCCGCGCTTGGCTAGAGGGATCCCTGCGCCGCCTGCTGCAGGCCCAGGGGCTGGCGTTCGAGGCCATTGCCGGCTTGGCCACCCTAGAGCTCAAGCAAGACGAGCCGGGTCTTTTGGAGCTGGCTCAGGCCCACGGCTGGCCCATTGAGTTTTTCTCGGCAGAGGCTTTGGCTGGGATCCCAGTGCCCCACCCTTCGGAGGCGGTGCGGCAGGCGGTGGGCACTCCCTCCGTAGCCGAGGCGGCTGCTCTTTTGGCGGCTCAGATCTGGGGAAGAGGTGACCGAGCTTTTGAGAGGCCCTCTTGCGTTGCGGAGGGGAAGGCAACTCTTCTCTGCCCCAAGCAGGTCTTCACGTCAGAAACCGAAGGGGCCTGCACCCTGGCCATTGCCCGCGCGGCGCAGGAGTATTCCCCTCGCAGCGGCCACCTCTGGCTCATCGGCACTGGTCCTGGGGATCTGGGTCAATTGACTTTGGCTGCTCGTATGGCTTTAACTCAGGCCGATGTGGTTGTTGGCTACCAGCTTTATCTGGATCTGGTGGATCCCCTTTTGCACCCCGGCCAAATTCGGGAGGCCTCTCCCATTACCCAAGAGCTGCAGCGAGCCGAACGGGCGATTGCTTGGGCGCAGCAGGGGCTGAAGGTGGCGGTGATTTCTTCGGGGGATGCCGGCATTTACGGCATGGCGGGCTTGGTGCTGGAGTGCTTGGTCCGCTCTGGCTGGGATGGGATCCGCCCTTCTCTGGAGGTGCTGCCGGGGATCTCTGCCTTCCAGGCGGCTGCTGCCCGGCTGGGGGCTCCGCTGATGCACGACTTCTGCGCCATTTCCCTCTCGGATTTGCTTACCCCCTGGCCAGTGATTGCAAAACGCCTGCAGGCGGCTGCAGCTGCCGATTTTGTGGTGGCCCTTTACAACCCCCGCTCCCGGCAGCGGGTGGATCCCTTCCTCAAGGCTCTGCAGATCTTTTTGCAGGCCCGACCCGCCCATACCCCCGTGGCTTTGGCCCGCAACCTCTACCGCCCCGGCGAAACCCTCCACCTCACCACCCTAGGGGAGCTGGATCCAGAGCAGGTGGACATGCTCACCCTGGTTCTTATCGGCAACTCTCAGACCTTTCGCCATGGGGAGCGGCTGATTACCCCGCGGGGCTACCGCTTGGGCGAGCCCACCTGACTCCTGGGCTCCAGACTCAAAACACCATCAGATGCCGGGGATCCAACTGTAGCCACCAGGGGGATCCCCAAGTCTCCACCTCGCGCCAGCGCTCCCGCCACACCTCAGCTTGCAGGTGATAGTCCTGGCGGTGGGCAGGAGGACCGCCCAGCCTAAAGAAGAGAGTCAGTCGGTGGGGGGTCTCGCTCCACTTCACCAGCCAAGCCGGAAACGTGTTGGGCAGCTTCCCGTCGGGCCTGAAGGTGAGGTGGTGGGCGCGGATGGCGATGTATTCTCCCGCTGGGGATCCCTGTACCTGCAGCTCACAGCCCCAATCCAAGGCCAGCACCCGTTGAGGGCCCAGGAGCTTGGCCCGCGAGATGTTTTTGCAACCCGTCAGTTGCGCCACACTAAGGCAGGGGGGAGCCTCAAATAGCTGACGCTTGTCCCCCTGGGCAATGATTCGCCCCTGCTCCATTACAGCCAGATCCCCGCAGAGGCGGAAGGCTTCCTCAATGTTGTGGGTTACCAAAAGCGTGACTCCCTTGTAGTCGGCTAAGATCTCCCCCATCTCCTGCTCCAGTTGGCTGCGCAGGTGGGCATCCAAAGCAGAAAAAGGCTCATCTAGCAGCAAGATCTCCGGCTCAGAAGCCAAGGCTCGCGCCAGGGCCACCCGCTGCTGCTGTCCTCCAGAGAGCTCCGTGGGATAGCGGTTTTCCCAGCCTTTCAGCTTGACCAACCGCAGCTGGGCCTGGATCCGCTCCTGTTTTTCCGCTTCGCTCAAGCCCGCAGGGATCCCAAAAGCGATGTTCTGGGCGACGGTGAGATGGGGAAACAGAGCGTAGTTCTGGAAGATCACCCCTACCCGTCGCTGAGCGGGGGGCAGCCGGATCCCCTGTTCGGCGTCAAACAACGCCCGCTCGTTGAGCAAAATGCGCCCACCATCCGGGGTTTCGATCCCGGCAATGCAGCGCAAAAGTAGGCTTTTGCCGGATCCAGAGGCCCCCAGCAGTCCTAATGGCCGCCCGTCGCAGCTCAGTTGCGCCTGCAGCTCAAATTGGGGCAGCTTCTTGTCAATGTCCACCCAGAGGCGGGGGGCCGGAGTTGAGAAATCCAGATCCCTTCTGGTGAGAACCTGTAGAGGACGAGAGGGAGGTCGCTGCCAGGGCCGTCGCTGAAACCAAAGGTTAACTGCCGTCATCACCCCCAAGGACAACCCCAAGACCAGGGCCGAGCTGATGGCCGCCCCCCGCATATCCCCCGCCTGAACGGCAAAGAAGATGGCCATGGACAGGGTTTGCGTGCGGCCCGGGATATTGCCTGCCAGCATCAAGGTGGCGCCGAACTCCCCCAGAGCGCGGGCAAAACTGAGGGTAATCCCCGCCAGGATCCCTGGTAAGGCCAGTGGGATCAGCACCCGCGTAAAAATCTTGGCCCTACTTGCTCCCAGGGTGCGGGCTGCCGCCACCAGCGTCGGGTCGATCTGCTGGAAAGCTCCCAAGGCCGTGCGGTACATCAGGGGCAGGGCCACCACCACTGCCGTGATCACCCCGGCATACCAGGTGAAGATGACCGACAAGTTCAGCGAGGCCAAAAGTTGTCCCAGAAGGGTTCGCCGGCCAAACAGCAGCAACAATAGGAACCCCACCATGGTGGGCGGCAACACCAGCGGCGCCAACAAGAGGGCCTCGATGAGAGAGCGCCAGCGACCTCGGTAGTGCAACATCCCGTAAGCTGCCAGCGTCCCCACCCCAAAGGTGATGCCCGTGGCCAAGCCGGCAATCCGTAGGGAGATCCAAAGCGGGGATAGGTCGTAGTCGCTCATTTGGAGTAACTCATCCGCGCCATTGCAGAGGGATCCCTCACAGGCGGATAAAGCCGTACTTCACAAACACCTCTGCTGCTTCTTCTGAGGTTAAAAACTCCAAGTAAGACTGTCCGGCGGGAGTATCGCGCACCAATGCCACCGGGTAGATAATTGGCGTAATGGGATCCGCCGTAGCCACTACTCGCACCCGATTTGAAAGCTGAGCATCCGAGGTAAACAGGATCCCAGCGTCAGCATTGCCCTGCTCCACCGCCGTCAAAATTTCCCGCACCGTGCTGGCAAACACCATCTTGGGCCGCAGCGTCTCAAACACCCCCGCCTCGGTGAGAATTTCCTGGGCATAGCGTCCGGCGGGCATGGCCTGCAGATCCCCAATGGACAGAACCCGGATCTCTTCCGCCACCAAGTCGGCAAAATCCTGAACCTTGGTTCTGGCATTGGCAGGCACAATTAAAGCCATGCGGTTGCTGAGAAGATCTCGCCGGGATCCCTCCACCAGCAGGTTTTGCTTGGCAAGGGCGTCCATAAAAGAGGCGGCTGCGAAAAATACCACGTCCAGAGGCGCCCCCTGCTCCACCTGTTGCTGGAGAGAGCCGGAATTGGCGAAGTTGTACTCAACCTTGATGTCGGGATAGCGGGCGGTGAACAACCGGTCGATTTCCGTTAAAGCCGGTTGCAAGCTCACCGCAGCCCCCACCAAAATGGGCTGAGATTGCGCCAAGCCGGGAGCCGACCCCCACCTCAAAGCCAGAGCGGCCAGGATCCCCAGGAATAACATTGCAGTTCTTCGTTTCATAGCCATTTTTCTTTGACCCGTGACGACTTTCAGAACAGGAAAATCCACCAATCGCTCGGTACTTTGACCATTAGAGGTTGCAGTTTGTATCTTCAGGATACATAATCTAGACTATTGGCAGCCCTTCCTCCCCAGAGGCAACGATAAGCATCTGATAGTATTGAAACCGGTGTTGAATGACCATCCGGCAAGCTCCTCTCTTGTTCAGTTCGGTCGACACCCCTGTTGCTCTGCTTGTTCAACAAAGGAGAAGTCATGCAAATCAGCACTCGCAACTTTTTTAAAGGAACTGTAAAAAGTGTCCAGGTAGGCATGGTCAATGCCGAAATTGTTCTGGAAGTTGCACCAGGCATAGAAATAACAGCCATTATTTCTAAGCACTCTGCCGAACGGTTGGGCATAGCAGTTGGGAAAGAAGCGTATGCTGCCATCAAAGCCTCGGATGTGGTCATCGCCGTGGATTAGTGGTGGATTAGCAAATTGAGTGACTGGCCTAGACTTGCTGTTGCCTGGGATCCAAATACAGGGCTTTGATAAGGCGCTGGCGATCGTTTAGGCTGATCTGAAGCCGCCCATTCTCTACATCCCGCACCCAGCTCTGGCTGCGCCCCAGCCTCTGGGCCAATTCCCGCTGGCTGATTCCCTTTTGCCGGCGTGCCGCCGAGATATCCGCTCCACGCAAAGCTTTGCTTGAGGGGAAGTCTTTTGGGTTTTCGGGAGGGCCAGGGAGATCCGAGTCTGTTGCAACAGGCGCAGACTTTGCCCTACGCTGCCGCCGAGATCCCGATTCTCGGGTTGGGGATCTGGCTTCTTGAACTGCTTGACGATGCCAGTCGGAGGGCAGATGAAATCGTTGAATGCGAGCCTGCATCAAGAGTCCCCACTTGCCCCGCGGCCCGGCAGCCGTCAGCAAGCCACCGTTGTTGGCATCTTCAATCCAAAAGTTCAATGCCTCGTCCGCATCCTCGGGCACAGCTTCCAGGCGAGCCCACAGGGGTTGAATGGAAGAAGGATAGGTGAGGGGATCGAACTCCGGCTTGAGGCCGTAGTGGTTGAGAACCTCCAGATCGCTTTCAAAGGTGCGCACCAGCCGTTTGCGTTCTTGGAGATTGAGATAAGCTTCCTGCAGTCGCTCTTCCCCGTAGGCCACTCGCATCAGGGTGGGCACCGTCAGACGCTGTTGCCGCCCCATCCTCACTTTGAACAACAGCCACAGCAGCAGGCGCATGGCTCCTTCATGGTGTTGCCAATGGCTCATCACGGCCTGCAGCAGGGATAGGGGCAGGCTGCTGTACTGATAAAAGGCTTGCCCCTGGCGGCACCCTTGTCGATTGAGAAAGTACCGTGTCCATTCGCCGGGCTGAATCGCCCAAGTCAGGCCCACCAGATGGTTGCAGCCCTGCTCATCTTTTTGAAAGTGGCGATGCATCTTGAGCAGCCTCCACAGAGGGCCAGCCGGTACCGAAAACCCCTTCACCCGCCCCTGATCCGGCCAATCGATGGAGACTTGAATCCGACAGAGCTGCTCTATCCAGGTCATGAACAGGTGGAGACGGGTCATCTTGCTCAGATCTTTACGTTTATCCCAGCCCAAATAGGACTCCAATTGTGAGTCGGTGAAAACAAAGGATTCCTTCCAGGGGCTATTCAACCCGGCAGCATAGGCAGCAAAAATAAGATGCAAACAGGCAGTTCGCACATCGATCGGAGCACTTTGTGGGATCCCGTCCAAACATAGAGTTAGGGTCAGAGATCCCTGGTTGTGGCCAACAGATTTCTGATAGCAAACCTGGTTATCTCCCTGCTTTTGCAGATTGAGAGATTGAAATTGAGATAGGAAATTGCAAGCTTCCCAGACCACAATTGACGAAGCAAAAGCCTGGCTATGGCCGTTCAAAAATAGAGGTGGACTGCTGCGAATGCGGGCGGTGATCCTGCGATTGCGCCCCTTCATGGCTTCATAGGGCTGCGGGGCAGAACCGGGACATAGGCTAACGCACTGAGGTTCTGGGAAGAAACCTTCGCAGTCATTGCACAACAGAGGATTAATCCAGTATTCCCCATCCTGGACAACAATAGCTTTTGTAGGACAGCTATCTACGCAAGCGTGGCAACCGATACAATCCCCTGAGATTTGATAAGCCATAGCCCTCGAACTCCATAGCGTTTCCCTGTAGCTCTCCTTTGTTCACGCCTGCTATCGCATCTGCAAAACCCTAAACCCGGCCATGGAGACCTTCCTCGCAAAGCCGTGGCAGCCCGGCGAGAGACCTTAGTTTAAGGTCTGTTTCCTAAGCTCAATTCGTGAACTGGATTGAACGATACCTCAAAAGATCCCCGGCAGGCCAGGGAGATTTGGTCTAGGGTGAACCTTCTGGAAAGCTTTGTTTTCTCTTAACTTCTAATGTTTGCAGTGAACTTTTGAGATGGCTTTGCAGGCTACTCCTCCCCCCTTGAGAGCCTTTTAGGGATCCGAACTGCAACAAGTGTCAGGCGAAACGCTCAATAACCAAGCCGACACAAGGTCGTCCGCCCACCCAATACGTCGATTCATCGGCAAGGTTGTGGCTTGGCTCCAGATGCCAACCCAAGGGATTGGGTTCTAGCTCCAGCGCCCGCACGATTTCCTCTGGGCTTAGTCCTGTGCAGAGTTGGATGTGTTGCAACTTGGGAAATGGCTTTTCCACAAGGCTAAGCTCTTCAGCAGCTTTAAGGATGGAGCCCAGGTGCAACAAACAGGTGTTCATGGCTTTGCTCCCAAATCAAGATAGGTTATGAAGAGATGTGCTTACCTTGAGTGTCTCTCATTGCAAGTTAAAAATTGGGTAAATAGACTACATTTTAGAAGGCTCTTGGCAAATTTAAGATTGTTTTCTTATTCGGTTCTTGGGTAGACATCAAGGCGCAACGGGGATCCATGTAAACCCAGATGGGTTTAGCTAAATGAGCAGGAAGGGAAAGTTGGCCACTGGGTAGGAGTAGGATCCACTCAGGGTGACGTTGGATAACCTGGAGATAGGTGCTCACAGTGAGACCCATTTGCTGCAATTGGGCGCAAGCAGCTTCGGATCCGCGCAGTTGGTAGATGCGACCTTCTTCTCCAACCTTCATGAGTTGGAGAGGAGATATGGTTATTGAGATCTTAGGGACGGTGGGCGGTGCCAACATATAGGGATCCCTAATTCTAGAAAAAAATAGAAAAAAGGCTGCTTAAGCCTATCGGCGAGCAACTGGAGAGCAGCCGTCTATCAAACCAAGTAAGCTTCCTGGTGAGTGCGAATCGTACAATTGGAGCGAGGTTTAGCCACGCAGAGCAGCACAAATCCTTTGGCTATTTGCTCCTCATCCAGAAAGGTTTGCTCCGATTGATCGACTTCTCCTTCTACCACTTTGGCCACGCAAGAGGAACAACTACCGGAGCGGCAGGAAGAGGGCAAGTCCACATCTTGATCCTCAGCCGCTTCTAGGATGGTCGAATCTTCATCTACTGAGATATAGGTGTCGAGCCGTCGTTTTGGGTTAACCAAGTGAACTGTGTAGGTAGCCATGATGAGATCTCCAGAGAGTTGACGAGGGGTAAACAAGGGAGCTTAGGCAGGGATCCCAGGGCTGCATTCGCCCCGCTCTCCCAAAGAGCTGCAGCCGGCACAGCCGCCAACGGGATCCGGACAACCGTAGTCTTGAAAGACTCGGAAGAGCTTCTCCTGCTGCGGGGTAGAAGTGAGAAAGGTTTGATACGCTTTTTCCAGCGCTTGCCGGGCTTGCTCCAGCCATTCTTCTTCGCTGCCCTGGAAGTGCTCCAGAGGAGCCAGATACTGAGCGAATTTGCGTAAGATATGCAGGCGATTCACGTTGACCACCCGCGGATCGTAGGGGAGCTCGAAAAAAGCGAAATAATCCTCGGCATTGACTAGGGCTTGGAAGTCTTTCCAACGGCGGTTGTGGTTCCAACTCATCGGCAGGTCTCCAGGGTTTTCAAGCGTTGTCTGAGGGTGTGCAGCCGGGCAAACAGGGCATAGGTGCGGGCTGCCAAGTCGGGGAGTCGCTCGAACCCGTCGGGTAGCCCCTCGGCCAGATCGTGCAGATCCATTTTCAGTTGGCCTGCTTTGCTGTTTAGGCGCTTGATCTCGCTGCGGAGCTGGTCGGCAGAGAGGTGTTCGAAGGGCTCGAAAGCCAGGTCGTTCACAACATTTTCAACATCCCTCTCATTCAACATGGGCAAGGCACTCCTGATGGCTAAAGAAATTGCTGCACAGACAAAAGGGGAGGCAGGCGGCTACAGCCGGCCCACCTCGGGGTAGGTTCGGGCCAGTTGGATCCCTTTGTCGATAAGGGCAGTAGCTTTTTCAGTGAGCTGTTCGAGAGACTCGAAACCGAAGCGATGGGCGTCTCGCAGGGTGTTGACCACCAACAACAACCGCCCTGAGAAGACCAGCACCCAACCAAAACCTTCACTGTTGAGATCCAGCACCACCTGAGCCAGGAGGCCCGTCTCCTTTTCGATCAGGGCGGCAATGGCGCGGTAGTAGATGAGGATGCGGCTCCGCACTGCCGGATCCACCTCCCCTTCCAGGGATATTTGGCGCTTCTGGGCTTTGGTGACGACAAAGGGCTTGAGCAGCAACTCATCACTCCAGGCGCGGTAGGTGCCGTAGGGATCCGCCGCCCGCATCTGGCGAACGATCTCTTGCAAGATGGGGCTGGTCGAGGGGGAAAGAGGGGTAACCGTCATGGCTAAACCTCCGCAGGGGAAGTAGAGGGATTTGGGGCTTCGGCTTTGCGGGCGCGCTCGGCCAAGAGCACTTTGCGCAGCCAGGGGGGAGGGTTGTGCAGGGTGGATACCAGGCGCTGCAACAAGCTCTCGATGGATTCTTCTTCCGACTGCACTTTGATGGGGGTGATGCGGCGGTTGATCAGGCGGGCGGCGGCACTGCTGCCAATGGCAGCCACGTAGATGAGGGTGACATCGGCCAAAGCCTGCAGCTTGGGCACCAGCTTGTCCTCGTTGCCATCTGCCTCCAAGTTGCCCCCAAAGGTGAGGGTCTTACAAAATCGGTAGCCTTCGGGGGTGACTTCGTAGAGGTCGATCTGGTTGGCCCAGCCAAAGTGGGCATTGACGTGCTTGCCGTCGCGGGTTGTAAAGGCCACTTGCATAGGCGTTCTCCTTAGAAACGTGAACTTGAGGGTTTGGGGGAGCTAGGGGCACTTGGGCTGCCCTTCGAAGCTCTGGATCCCTTAGAATCCATGCCCAGAAACCTGGGGTGGGCTGGGGTGACGGGCTTCCTCCTGCTCCATCAGCAGGTTGCCGACGGCAAACAGTTGGGATAGGGTGCCGCGATAGCCCACCTGACAGATGTGGTTGGCCCCCAGCCGGTCGAAGATGGGGATCCCCATCCGATGCACCGGGATCCCCAGCCGCTTGCCCAGGCGCGCCACGTGGGAGTTGCCCACCAGCAGGTCGGCCCCGGGTGCCAGCTCCTCCAGATCCCCCAGATCCCCCACCCGCACTGCCTCAATGGGAAGGGTGGTCAAGTGGGGATCCGGTGTGGGACTGATGGCCGCCTGGATCTGACAGCCCATATCCAGCAGCCAGTCCACCCACCCCCAGAGCAGATCGGCTTCTAGGGCCAAGGCAATCCGCTGGTTGCCGAAGAAAAAGTGGCAATCCAGGAGGGCATCTTGAACCTGGCTGCGCTGGCGGCGGTAGCGCAGGGGCACCGGCTGTTGGCTGTAGTCGGCCAAGGTTGCCAAAAAGGGATCCACAGCCTTGAGACCGGTCAGGTGGGGGAAAACCCGATAGGGGGTGCCAAAGCGCTGGGCCAGGATCTGAGCGGCAGGGCGCATGCTCTCGCCGACAGCTATGGTGAGGCCGGAACGCCCGAGCTGGCGCAATTGCTCAAGGGTGGTGCCGCCGTCTGGGGTCGCCCTAAAGCCGGTGCCCAAGTGTCCGTCCAGGGAACCCGCGGGATCCGGCACCAGGATCGGCTCTAGGCCAAAAGCCTCTGCCATTTCTTTGATCTCCTGGGCGTCGGCAGGGGTGAGGGCAGGCCCGCACAGCACCGTTACCTGGGCAGGGCGGACGGATCCCGACGGCGATTCCGGCAGGGTGCTGACCAAGCTGTTGACGGCGATGGCATAGCCGTCTTGCAGGGATCCCTTAAAGTCAGGCGTGGAGGCCAAGACGATGGGCAGATCCTGCAATTGCGGCTGGCGTCGGCGCAGCTCCCGCAGGATGCGCGGCATATCGTCCCCGCGGGTTTCCGTGAGGCCGGTGGTCAGAAGACCAATCAGCTCCGGCTGGGCCTTCTCCACCAAGGTGAGGATGGCAGCTTCGACATTCTCCTCGCCTCCCAAGATGGTGTCCACTTCGGACATGGCAGTGGTGGACATGGGAATGGCCTCGCGGAAATGACGTACCAGCAGCGCTTTGGCAAAGGCCGTACAGCCTTGGGAACCGTGGAAGAGCGGCAGACAGCCCTTGATCCCCAGAAAGGCCAGGGCCGCCCCCAGCGGAGCGCTGAGTTTGAGGGGGTTGACGCTGAGGGGCTTGCGTTCTTGAATCAACTGGGCCATCCTCCCACCTCCTTTGCTGCTGAGGTCTCCCAGGGGGCAGGCCGTCGCAACTGCTCCCAAATGGGACTGTGGAGGGCGGCATCGATCTCCCGCGCCAAGTTCACCAGGCCGCGATAGCCGGCATAGGCATGGTGCCGCTCCTGGTTGATGTCCAGAAAGGGGATGCGGGCCTTGAGGGCGGTGTACTGGTTGCGTCCGCCGGCGATGAGCAAGTCCGCTTTCGTGCGCTCCACCACCTTGAGCAGCTCTTGCGGGCTGCCCTTGTCCAAGAGAATGCCATCCTGGCCAAGCAGCTCGCGGATGCGGGCTTTGTCTTCTTCGGTGCTTTTGCGGGTGCTGGTGGCCGTTACCTGCATCCCCAGATCTCGAGCGGCGGAGATGATCGACCAACTTTTCACCCCGCCGGTATAAAGGACAACTCGTTTGCCCGCCAGCCGCTGCCGGTAGGGGGCCAAAGCCGCCTCGGTGGCGCGAGTTTCTCGCTCGATGAGGGCCTCGGTACGCTCCTGCAGTTCGGGATCCTTCAGCCCTTGGGCAATGGCCCGTAGGCAGTGGTTCATCTCCTGCAGCCCGTAAAAGGAAGCCTCAATGTAGGGGATCCCATAGCGCTCCTGCATCTTGCGGCCCACATTGAGCAAGGCTTTAGCGCAGATGAGAACGTTCAGCTTGGCCCGGTGGGCGGTACAGATCTCGTGGTAGCGGCCATCGCCGGTGATCTTGGCCAAGATGCGGATCCCCAGCTCGTCAAACAGAGGCAAGACATCCCACAGCTCGCCGGCAATGTTGTACTCGCCGATGAGGTTAATGTCGCGGGGAGTGGTGTACTCCGGGGAGGCGGTGCCGATCACATAGTCCAGCAGGGCTTCTCCGGCCAGACGGTTGCCTAGGTTTTTGCTGCCCACAAAGCCGGGCGCATTCACCGGAATGACCGGGATCCCAAGCTGGCGGCTGGCCCGCTGACACACGGCCTCCACATCGTCGCCAATGAGGGCAGTTACACAAGTGAGATAGACAAAAATGGCGGCAGGCTGGTATTTGGCCTGCAAGTCAAGGATGGCCTGGAACAGCTTTTCCTCCCCCCCGAAGATGATCTCGTTCTCGCTCAGATCGGTGGTGAAGCCCACCCGATAAAGCTGGGGGCCAGAAGAGAGGCTGCCCCGCGTCCCCCAAGAGTTGCCGCTGCAGGCGATTGGCCCATGTACTAGATGGGCGGCATCGGCGATCGGCACCAGGGCAATCGAAGCCCCGTCAAAGGCACAGCCTCCCTGCGCTCCTCCTGGCTTGGCTTGCTCGGCACAGACCTTGTTTTTGCCTTTGCCGTCTTTCTTGTGGTTGTGCTCGCAGGCGGTCTCGTTGAGCAGCTCCGCCACTTTAGTCCGGCTGATCAAGGGCATGATGGGATCTCCTGAGAAGAGGGGGGCTGGGGTTGAGCCGCAGCTTCGGCCAGATAAGCCGCCGCCCGTAGCCGCAGGGCAATGATCTCCTCGTAGAGGGGGTTGATGCGACAGAGGGCCGGAATGTGGACGGTGCGGGATCCCAGCCGGATATCCCGCTCAAAGGGACAGGAAGCCGGGATCAAACGACAAATCCAACGGGCCTGCCGGGATCCCCGAATTTCAATGCTGTTGAGCCAGCGGCGCGGCCACTTCAGGGCGGATCTGAAAATTGAGTTCAAAACCAGGCCGAGCCATCCCAAAGGGTTGCCGACTCTGGGAAAGGGAAGAGAAGGGTAGGGATAAGTCATGGCTTAAACCTCCGAATGGGTAGAATTGGTAACAAGAGGAGGGGGAGCACACCATTCAAAAATCTGCTCCAGTTGCTCCAAGGAAATCAGCCCGTAATGCCAAAGAATCATGGGCAAAGGGCCCTGTTCACACCCATGCCGTTTCAGGGCGAAGGTGAGGGCGGATTCCGGGATCCCAAGCTCAACTTGCAAAAACTGCAGCAGCGGCGCCCGATCGGGGGTAAGCATGGCAGAGTCTCCCAAAACGAGGGGTGGGCGTAGATGGGCAAGCTAGGATGGGGACAAGCCCAAAACCAAGCTGTCGGCAGCCAGAAAGTGGGCCAGGTGAAAGGCCCGTTCTTCCGTCCGCAGCAAAATCTGCTCGTAGAGGTGACGGGTGGCGCGATCCCCAACACTTTCCGCCAGAGCCGCCTGGCGACGCAGCAGATCGATTAGGCTTTGCTCGGCCCGCAAATCCGCTTCCAGCATGGGCCGCACGGCCAATGCATCGTCCCCTTCCGGGCTGAAGCAGCACAGCTCCGCCAGCTTGGCAAAGCTGGAGGCCGGGATCCCACCCAGGCCGTTCAGGCGCTCCCCCACCTCATGGGCGTGGTTCTGAACTTCCTGTAGACTTTCGTTGAAAAATTGATGAATTGAGTAGAACTCTGCTCCTTCCACAACCAGATGGTGCTTCAGATACTGCAAATACAGCCCCTGAAGACTGGCCCAAACTAGGTTGAGGCCCTCGCAGATGGGAACCGTGATCTCCCGTCCCAGGTGAACGGGGTTGTCTCGGACTTGTTGGAAGGAGCGAGTCGAGGGGGATGGAGTGCTCATTGGCGCTACCAAAACGAGGTGAACAGGAGAAGCAAGGAGGCAAACGGCAGAGGTTCAGGGGTGGTCATCCCCTCCTGCAGATCTCTCAGGGGGATCCCAGGTTTGGAGAGACCAGCAGCGATCCAACCAACTCAGCCAGCCAGAGCGGTTGAGGGTGAAAAGGCGGAGCACACTGTGGACGAGGAGGGCTTCGGTGGGGGTGCGAATCATCACCCACAGTTGGCCGGTCGGGGTACAGCCACAGGTCAAATCCAGCTCCTGCAGACGGTAGAGAATCCGCCAGCGATCGCAACGGGGCACCTGCAGCACTTCAGCCGTTTTCGGTGGGGGAGAAACAAGGGGGGACATAAGCTCACCGGTTGGGAAGCAGGAGGGAGTCTCAGCAGAGGGCAGAACCGTTGGGTTTCTGTTCCCCCGCTTATATCCCCCGCTTATAGCAAGCGGCTGCAGGGGCTCAGGCTTGGCAGCGGGCGATCAGGATTGATTGAGTTATTGCCGATGTACTCAAACCCTGGAAGCTTGGCCCAGAGCGCAAAAAAAGTTTTTCTGAGGGCAGGGGGTTGAGTCTTTTGCCCGCAGGGATCCGGTATTTTTGGGGAAGGGTATGGGTATTTGAGCGAGTACATCCCCCCTGTCACAACAAGAAAGTCCGACGGCCTGCCGCCGCAATAGTCTTCACTTCCTTGGCGAGGACTTTGCCCCAGGGGGATCTTTCCTCAAACTCAAACGGCTATTTTCAATACACTTTTGGGCTGATACGATATTAAATCGTAGCAATTGATGCAAAACGCAGCCGAGGCTGCGGCGCTTGAGTGCATCTGAGCAGATTTTTAGTATTTCCTAAGCATTGCCCCAAGCCCTTGTCGAATCAGGGATTCCGGGGATCCTCCCCACAGCCGGATCCCCCGCCCCTTTGGGTCAAAATACGGCATCCCCGGCCTTGAAAAACCAGACCCTTGACCCCTAAAAAAAGTTGGATTTGGCCTGCCATCAGGCTTTGCAGGTCTTGAGTACAAAGCCAATAAACTCGATCAGTTCTACCGGGCTGAGTGCAACGGAGCGGGCAGAGGGCGGTTGATATAACCGCCAGTAACGTTCTATCCCCTGGTTGACCCCACTATGCCGCCCCTTTCAACTCCGCCCCGCCAGGGATCCCCCTTCCCATCGGCCTGCGCTTGCAGCAGCAGCCCCCGCCAGGCTCTCCCCCCTCATCTGCAGCAACGCATCGCCACCCATCCCTGCTACAGCGAAGCAGCTCACCATCACTACGCCCGCATGCACGTGGCGGTAGCCCCCGCCTGCAACATCCAGTGCAACTACTGCAACCGCAAGTTCGACTGTGCCAACGAGAGCCGGCCCGGTGTGGTCAGCGAGCTGCTGACCCCGGCGGAAGCCGCCCACAAAGTGCTGGTGATTGCCGGCAAGATCCCGCAACTGACGGTGGTGGGCATTGCTGGGCCTGGGGATCCCTTGGCCAACCCCAAGCAAACCTTCGAGACCTTTGCCCGCATTGCCGAGAAAGCTCCGGATCTCAAGCTCTGCCTTTCCACCAACGGCCTGATGTTGCCGGACTACATCGACGAGATCAAACGGCTGAACATTGACCACGTCACCCTGACCATCAACATGGTGGATCCAGAGATCGGAGCCAAGATCTACCCCTGGATCCGCTGGCGGCGCAAGCGCATTCGGGGGGTGGAGGCAGCCCGCATCCTGCACGAGCGGCAGATGGAAAGCCTGGATCTGTTGCGGGAGGCAGACATCCTCTGCAAAGTCAACTCCGTTCTCATTCCCGGCATCAACGACACCCACCTGCTGGAAGTGAACCGGGTGATCCAGGAGAAAGGGGCTTTCTTGCACAACATCATGCCCCTGATCTCGGCGCCTGAACACGGCACCTACTTCGGCCTTATCGGCCAGCGGGGCCCCACCCCTCAGGAGTTGAAAGCCCTGCAAGATCGGTGCTCCGGCAACATGCGGATGATGCGCCACTGTCGCCAGTGTCGGGCGGACGCGGTGGGCCTGCTGGGGGAAGACCGCAGCCAAGAGTTTACCAAGGAGCGCTTTATGCAGATGACCCCCGAATACGACCCCGAAAAACGCCGCCAGGTCCAGGCAAGCATTGCCCAACTGCAAGCTCAGCAGCAGTCAACCCCAACCCACTGGACAGCCGACCTGCCTCCCGACAGCCCCTCCATCCTGGTGGCCGTAGCCAGCAAAGGCGGCGGCCTGGTCAATCGCCACTTCGGCCATGCGCGGGAGTTTTTGATCTACGAGGTCAACGCCCGTGGGGCGCAGTTTGTCGGCCACCGCAAGGTTCCGCAGTACTGCCACGGGGGATCCGGGGAGGACAACAACCTAGAGCAAATTCTGGATCTCATCAGGGATTGCCGAGCCGTGCTGGTCTCCAAGATCGGCGATTGCCCCATGAAGCGTATTCGCGAGGCCGGCATCGAAGTGGTGGAAGACTACGACCTCATTGAAACGGTGGCCCTCAAGTTTTACCGCACCTGGTTGGTCAACCAGGCCCTGGACAGCAAATCTTCCCGATCTTGAGACCTCATCTTTTGGAGACGCGGCCATGGCTACTGCAACTGCTCTCACCAAAGGCGGACTGCCCTGGATCCCACAGTTTATCGAAAGCCTGGATATCAGCCGCTGCCTCGGCTGTAGCCGTTGCCTCAAAGTCTGTGGCCGTGGTGTGTTTGCCCTCAGAGCCCTCAACGAAGACGGCGAGTTTGTCGACAACGAAGAGGAAGAAGAAAGTGAGCGCAAAGTGATGACCATCCTCAATGCCGCCCTCTGCATCGGCTGTCAGGCTTGCGCCCGCATTTGCCCAAAGCAGTGCCATTCCCACGCTCCGCAAGCCGTTTAACGTTGCCCAACCCCTACCTTGTATCGATTCGGAGCCTGTATGAACCCCGTGATCTACCTGGACAACAACGCCACCACCGCCGTGGATCCCCTGGTTCTGGAGGCGATGCTGCCCTATTTGCAGACCTTCTACGGCAACCCCTCCTCGATGCACAGTTTTGGCGGCCAGGTGGGGCGTGCCCTTAACCAAGCCCGCGAACAGGTGGCAGCCCTTCTGGGAGCCGACCCGACGGAGATTGTCTTCACCAGTGGCGGCACCGAAGGCAACACCACGGCCATTTATGCAGCCTTGGCAGCCCAACCCCAGAAGCGCCACATCATCACCACGCAGGTAGAGCACGCCTCGGTGCTCAACGTCTGCAAGCACCTGGAAAAGCAAGGCTACCGCGTCACCTACCTCTCGGTGGATGAGCAAGGCTGCCTGGACTTGCTGGAGTTGGAAGCAGCCCTGACCGGCGATACTGCCCTGGTGAGCTGCATGGCCGCCAACAACGAGACGGGCGTGCTTTTCCCCATCGAGGCGGTGGGATCCCTGGCTCGCAGCTATGGGGCTGTTGTCCATGTGGACGCAGTGCAGGCGGTGGGCAAGATCCCTCTCGATCTGCAGCGCCTGCCGGTGGATCTCCTCACCCTTTCCGGGCACAAGCTGCATGCCCCCAAGGGGATCGGCGCTCTCTATGTGCGGCGGGGCTTGCGCTTCCGTCCGTTGCTGCTGGGAGGGCATCAGGAGCGAGGCCGCCGCGCCGGGACGGAAAATGTGCCGGGCATCATCGCTCTGGGCAAAGCGGCTGAGCTGGCCCAAGCCCACCTCGGGGATCCCCATGAGCGGCTGCTGCGGGATCGCTTGGAGCAGGGCTTGCTACAGCGGATCCCGGATGTCCAGGTTAACGGCCACCCCACTCAGCGGCTGCCCAACACCACCAACTTGGGCTTCAAGTTCGTGGAAGGGGAAGCGATCCTCTTCTGGCTGAACAAATACGGCATCTGCGCCTCCTCCGGCTCCGCCTGCACTTCCGGATCCCTGGAACCCTCCCATGTGCTGCGGGCCATGCGCCTGCCCTACACCGTTTTGCACGGCTCAATCCGCTTCAGCCTCTCCCGCTTTACCCAGCCGGCAGAGGTGGAGCGGGTGCTGGAGGTTTTGCCGGGGATCATTGAGCATTTGCGGGCCATCTCCCCCTTCAGCCACGAGGCGGAAGACTGGCTGCAACAGCAGGAACGGGAACTGGCTCGCCGCTGACCCCCCTCAAACTCATCTTCCCTCGACCGTTAGCATCCTCAACTCAGGATCCAGCCATGTGGGACTACAGCGAAAAAGTTTTGGAACTCTTCTACCACCCCAAAAACCAAGGGGCGATGGATCCCAGCTCCGAGCCTGGTGTTCGGGTGGTGGTGGGAGAAGTGGGCAGCATCACCTGTGGCGATGCCCTGCGGCTCTACTTAAAGGTGGACGAGGCTAGCGAGCGCATCTTGGCTGCCAGCTTCCAAACCTTCGGCTGCACCAGCGCCATCGCCTCTTCCTCGGCTCTGACGGAGCTGATCACCGGCCTCACTCTGGATGAAGCCCTGCGGATCGACAACCGCCAAATCGCCGATTACCTGGGCGGCTTGCCCCCCGCCAAGATGCACTGCTCGGTGATGGGGCAAGAGGCTCTGGAGGCAGCCATCTACAGCTATCGCGGCCTTCCTCTGCCTGACCACACGGATGATGACAGCGCTTTGGTCTGCTCCTGCTTTGGCGTCAGCGAGCAAAAGATCCGCCGCCTGATCCGGGAAAACCACCTCACCTCCGCTGAGGAAGTAACAGCCTACAGCAAAGCGGGCGGCGGTTGTGGCTCCTGCCTGGCCCAGATTGAAGACCTGATCGCCGCCGTTCTGGCCGAGACTGACGCAACCCCTTCAGAAGATTCAAGAAATTCAAAAGGGAACTCCCAAAACCAGACAGAGCCCTCTCCCGCTGCTCCCTCTCCTGTCTCGGCAACAGCGACACCCCCTCCCCTCACCACCTTGCAAAAGATCGCCCGCATTCAGGCCGTCCTGGAGGAGGAAGTTCGCCCGCTGCTGTTGGCCGATGGCGGCGATGTGGAGCTGTACGACCTGGAAGGGGATCAGGTGTGGGTACGCCTCAAGGGATCCTGCACCACCTGCCCCAGCCAGCAAAACACGCTGCGGTTGCTCATCGAAACCCGCCTGCAAGAACAGGTGTGGCCCACCTTAACCGTGCATGCCCTCTAGTTGCCCATTCTCGATAAGCCTGAGAGCCCTATGATCTGCCCCACTGTTACTCCCCGTCGCTTCCCCCATCTCCTGCATCAATTCGGGAGGGCCCCACCGCTCGACCGGTTTGCTTTTGGATTCCAAGGGATCCAAGGCTGCCTTCCCGCGAGCTGAAATCCTTTGCAGTAAGGATCCCGTCTCGCTAATGCGACCAGTTGCGCCCATTGGCAAGAGATTTCTAACCCTTAAGTCGCCCTCAAGTTTTTCCTCAAGTCTTCATTAGGAGAACTGAACCATGAGACAAATTGCATTCTACGGCAAAGGCGGTATCGGCAAATCCACCACCTGTCAGAATACCGTTGCCGGTATGGCCGAATTGGGGCAGCGGATCATGATCGTCGGCTGCGACCCGAAGGCCGATTCCACCCGCCTCATGTTGCACTGCAAAGCCCAGACCACCGTCCTTCACCTGGCTGCTGAGCGGGGATCCGTAGAAGACGTGGAGCTGGAAGAAGTGGTGCTCACCGGCTACCGAGGGGTGCGCTGCGTGGAATCCGGTGGCCCCGAGCCTGGTGTTGGCTGTGCCGGACGAGGCATCATCACCGCCATCAATTTCTTGGAAGAAAACGGTGCCTACGAGGATCTGGACTTTGTCTGCTACGACGTGCTGGGGGACGTGGTCTGCGGCGGTTTTGCCATGCCCATTCGGGAGGGCAAGGCCCAAGAGATCTACATTGTTTGCTCCGGCGAAATGATGGCCATGTATGCGGCCAACAACATCGCCCGCGGCGTGCTGAAATACGCCTACTCTGGCGGCGTGCGCTTGGGTGGCTTGATCTGCAACAGCCGCAAAGTGGATCGCGAGATCGAGCTGATCGAAGCTCTGGCCGAAAAGCTCAACACCAAAATGCTGCATTTCATCCCCCGCGACAATGTGGTTCAGCACGCAGAATTGCGCCGCATGACGGTGATCGAGTACTCCCCCGACTGCAACCAAGCTGACGAGTATCGGGCCTTGGCCAAAAAGATCATCAACAACACGGATCTGAGGATCCCCACCCCCATCTCTATGGATGAGCTGGAGCAGTTGTTGATAGAGTTCGGCGTTTTGGACGACGACCAGAAAATCGCCCACCTCATCGGCAAAACCGAAAAAGAGTTGGCCCCAGTGTGAACTTAAAGATGGGCTGGGGGTGGATCCCTTCCTCCCTCGGCCCTCGGTTCCCCCTAGTTTCTTTCTCAAAAAAATCCAGTAGATGAGGCTCTTCCCATGACTACTCCAAAAAGCGCCCTCAAAGAGGAAAACCGAAAAGTTATTGCAGAAGTTCTGGAAACCTATCCGGAAAAGGCCAAGCAAAAGCGAGCCAAACACCTCAACGTCTATGACGAGGGCAAAACGGATTGCGGAGTAAAGTCCAACATCAAGTCGATCCCCGGCGTCATGACCACTCGCGGCTGTGCCTATGCCGGTTCCAAGGGGGTGGTGTGGGGGCCGGTCAAAGACATGATCCACCTCAGCCATGGCCCCGTGGGCTGCGGCTACTACTCCTGGTCGGGAAGGCGCAATTACTACGTCGGCACAACCGGGGTAGATACCTTCGTTACCATGCAGTTCACCTCCGATTTTCAGGAGCGAGATGTGGTGTTCGGGGGGGACAAAAAACTGGCCAAACTCTTGGTGGAAGCCAGCGAACTCTTCCCCTTGGCCAAAGGCATTACCATCCAGTCCGAATGCCCCGTTGGCCTAATTGGGGATGATATCGAGGCGGTGGCCAAGAGAGTTTCCAAAGAAATTGGCAAGCCGGTGGTACCGGTGCGCTGCGAAGGCTTTCGGGGGGTCTCCCAGTCCCTGGGCCACCACATCGCCAACGATACAGTGCGGGACTGGGTTCTGCCCATTGCCGACAAGAAAGCCAAGGAGGGATCCCTCAACTTTGAGCCCGGCCCCTACGATGTGGCCCTGATTGGGGACTACAACATCGGCGGCGACGCTTGGTCTTCCCGGATTTTGCTGGAGGAGATGGGCCTGCGGGTAGTGACCCAGTTTTCCGGCGATGGCACCTGGAACGAGATGCTGCTTGCCCCTCGGGTGAAGCTGAATCTCATCCACTGCTACCGCTCCATGAACTACATCTGCCGCCACATGGAGGAAGCCTACGGGATCCCCTGGCTGGAGTTCAACTTCTTTGGCCCCACCCAAATTGCCAAGTCGCTGCGGGCCATCGCCCAGCGGTTTGACGAGACCATCCAGGCCAAGGCGGAGCAGGTGATCGCCAAGTACAAGCCCCAGAGCGAGGCCATCATTGCCAAGTACCGTCCCCGCCTCGAGGGCAAACGGGTGATGCTGATGGTGGGCGGACTGCGACCCCGCCACGTCATCCCGGCCTTCCGGGAGCTGGGCATGGAGGTGATTGCCACCGGCTACGAATTCGGCCACGGCGACGACTACAAGCGCACCACCCAGTACATCGACGACGGCACCCTCATCTACGATGACGTGTCCGGCTACGAGTTTGAAGAATTTGCCAAGAGGTTGAAGCCAGATCTCATCGCCTCCGGCATCAAGGAGAAGTACGTCTTTCAAAAGATGGCTTTGCCCTTCCGCCAGATGCACTCTTGGGACTACTCCGGCCCCTACCACGGCTACGACGGCTTTGCCGTGTTCGCTCGCGATATGGATTTGGCTTTGAATAGCCCCACCTGGGATCTGGTCAAAGCCCCCTGGAAGTCTTAGCTTGCCGCCGGGATCCCAGACGCCAACGGCCCTTCCTTCCCCTGCTCCTCATTAGGAGACCGACCATGCCGCAAGATATCCAAGACATCAAAGATCACGCCCGCCTGTTTCAAGATCCGGAATATCAGGCGCTTCTGCAGTGCAAGCAAACCTTTGAAGATCTCCCTTCCCCGGAAGAAGTGGCCCGGGTGGCCGAATGGACAAAATCTTGGGAATACCGGGAGAAAAACTTTCAGCGGGAAGCTTTGACGATAAACCCTGCCAAGGCTTGCCAGCCCTTAGGGGCCATCTTCGCCGCTGTCGGCTTCGAGGGAACTTTGCCCTTCGTCCATGGATCCCAGGGGTGTGTGGCCTATTTTCGCACCCATCTCACCCGCCACTTTAAGGAGCCCTTTTCGGCGGTCTCCACCTCGATGACGGAAGATGCGGCGGTGTTTGGCGGCCTCAAAAACCTAATCGAGGGACTGGAAAATGCCTACGCCCTCTACAAGCCCAAGATGATCGCCGTGTGCACCACCTGCATGGCGGAGGTGATCGGGGATGACCTGGGGGCCTTCATCACCACGGCCAGAAATGAGGGAGTGATTTCCCGCGACTTCCCGGTGCCCTATGCCCACACGCCAAGCTTTGTGGGATCCCACATCACCGGCTACGACAACATGCTCAAGGCCATTCTCAGCACCCTCACCGAGCCGGTGGGCCGCACGGGTAGCAATGGCTACATCAACGTCATCCCTGGCTTCGATACCTACATGGGCAACTTGCGGGAGATCAAGCGCATCTTCGGCTTATTCGGGATCCCGCTGACCCTGCTGGCGGACAACTCCGACTATTTGGATTCGCCCAACGACGGCACTTTCCACATGTATCCCGGAGGAACCCCTTTGGAGGCGGCTGCCCAATGCTTGAACGCCGAGGCTACTTTTTCCTTCCAGCGCTACACCACGCCCAAGACCCTGGAGTTTCTAGCAGAGGCCTCGGGTCGGCCCACCCTGACGGCGCGGCCAGTGGGTATTCGGGGCACGGATGAGTTTTTGATGCAGCTATCCCAGTTAACGGGCAAGCCCATTCCCGCCGAGCTGGAGATCGAACGGGGCCGGGCGGTGGATGCTTTCACGGACTCCCAAGCGTGGATCCACGGCAAGCGGGTAGCCCTGTATGGGGATCCGGATCTGGTGATGGGCTTGCTCAGCCTGTTGCTGGAGCTGGGAGCGGAGCCGATCCATGTGGTGGTGACCAACAGCAACGAGGAGTTCGAAGCCGAGGCGCGGGCACTGCTGGCCTCCAGTCCCTATGGACAGGGGGCAACCGTCTGGGGGGGCAAGGATCTCTGGCATCTGCGCTCTCTGATGTTCACCGAGCCGGTGGATCTGCTGATCGGCAATTCCTACGGCAAATACCTGTGGCGGGATACGGGCACGCCTTTGGTGCGCATCGGCTACCCCATCTTCGACCGCCACCATCTGCATCGCTATCCCACCTATGGCTATGTGGGGGCGCTCAACCTCCTTAACTGGATTGTCAACACCATTCTGGATGAGGCAGATCGGCGCAGCATCATCCCCGGCAAAACCGATTTTTCCTTCGACTTAATTCGTTAGCTTCCGGAGTAGGGGGATCCCAGAGGCTAGATAGATCTTGTCAAGGATCCCCTGCTCCAAAGACTCCACCCCGCTAAGAGGAACAGCCAAGCCTTACAGGAATCTGATGAATTCTGCCAGAACTTCGGTTGAGCTTTCTACCCTGGACATGATTGCCCTGACGCAACCGGGGTCGCGCCAGCGGTGCGGAGCACCATCGACGGTTACCGATTGCCTAGGCGGGCCGTAGGTCTTGGAGGATGGATCCCATGAATTCCTCTATCACCATCAACGACACCACCCTACGCGATGGGGAGCAAGCGGCAGGGGTAGCCTTCCAAATCCCCGAGAAAATCTCCATTGCTGCCCTCTTGGATGCCATTGGCGTACCCGAAATTGAGGTGGGGATCCCGGCCATGGGCGCCGTGGAAACGGAAGCCATTCGCGCCATGCTCAGCCTGGGGCTGCGGGCCCACCTGCTGGGGTGGAACCGGGCTGTGCCCAGCGATATCCTCGCCTCTATTCGTTGCGGCCTCAAGCGGATCCACATCTCCGTGCCGGTCTCGGATCGGCAAATCGCTGCCAAGTTCCAAGGGGATCGCCCTCGGCTGCTGCGACAGTTGCGCCAATGCGTGGAGATGGCCTTGGAGCAGGGGCTGTGGGTCTCGGTGGGGGCAGAAGATGCCAGCCGCACCCCCCTGGAGCAGGTGATCGAGTTGGCCCAAATGGCCCAAAGCTGGGGCTGTCGGCGCTTCCGCTACTGCGATACGGTGGGCGTTTTGGATCCTTTTAGCACCTACAAGCAGATTCGCCGTCTGGTGCGGGCCATCGATATCCCTGTGGAGATGCATACCCACGACGACCTGGGCATGGCCACTGCCAATGCCTTAGCCGGGATCCGCGCCGGCGCTCAGTCGGTGAACACCACCGTCAACGGCTTGGGGGAACGGGCCGGCAATGCCCCCTTGGAAGAGGTGGTGATGGCTTTGCGCTGCACCTTGGGGATCGATGTTGGGGTGGATACCCGCCGTTTGCGGGAGCTGTCTCAACAGGTGGCACGGGCCAGCGGTGCTCCCCTACCTCCCTGGAAGGCCATCGTCGGTGACAACGCCTTTGCCCACGAGTCGGGCATTCATGCGGCGGGAGTGCTGCGGGATCCCCAGACCTATGAGCCTTTCCCACCAGAAGCCGTGGGCGGCCAGCGGCGGCTGGTGTTGGGCAAACACTCCGGCCGGCATTTGCTGCTCCAGATCCTCAAGGAACACGGGATCCCTGTCGAGCAGATCCCACCTGGCCAACTGGAAAAGCTCCTGGAACAGGTGCGGCAGCACGTCACCCACTGCAAGCATCCGATCCCACCGGCGGAACTGGCCCGTTATTGCCGCGCAACGCTGACGCAATGGGCGCAACACACTCCAGAACCCATCCCAGAGGAAAGCCATCCCGATGTTGTCTAACCGCTTGTCCGGAAAGGAAACTTCCAAATCTCAGGCCATTTTGGCAGCCGTGTCTCGACGGGCGCGCCAAGTAGGCCGCAGCCTAACCCGCCAAGAGCTTTGTCAGGTGCTGGCAGAAATCACAGGAGGTACCCCATGAGCGACGAACTGGAGCTGGATCGCCCTCCCCAATTTGAGCTGGGCGACAAAGTCCGCATCCGTAAGGTCATCCGCAACGATGGCACCTTCTTCGGCCAGCCGGTGGGAAAAATCTTGGCCGTTCCCGGCGACGAAGGTTACGTGATTTCCATTGGCACCTTTCTACAACGGTTTTACGTCTATGCCGTCCACTGCTTGGCCAAAGGCTTGGTGGTGGGGTGCCGTGCCCAAGAGCTGGAACTTGTGGAGAAAGGGCTATGAAAGTCATCCTGCACGAAAGTGCCTACGGGCATTTGATGGTCTACGTTCCCAAAAAAGATCTGGAAGAATCGGTTGTGGCCACCCGTTCAGAGGCCGGGGAAACCATTTTCACCTTGAGCAACGGTTGGGAATTGTCCATCCCGGAGCTGCCGGAGCCTTTGTCTCTGCCCAAGACAGTAGAGGCCAAACGCCTCTAGCCAACGGTTGGCTAAAAATTCTGTTGGCCTATCCCCGAAAGGGCTGAGAGAATGGGTTGAACTCAGCTCCAACAAGCTCTAGATACCCATGAAAAGGGTTGGATTCCCCGTTACTTTGTATGGACAACCGGCCCATATGGGGAGATGGCTTTTTATCCTCCAGGGGCTCCTGGTTCTTCTTTGCTTGGGAACCGTCTATTCCTGGAGCATTTTCCGCAAGCCCCTGGAAACAGAGCTGGGGATTGGGGCCAGTGAGAGCCTGCTGCCCTACACGGTTGCCCTCGTGTTCTACGCTACCCTCATGCCCATCACAGGGTTTGTCATCCCCCGCTGGGGATCCCGCCGAGTACTGGCTCTGGGGGGCAGCTTGGTGGGTTTGGGCTATGGGCTGGCTAGCTTTGCCCCTTCTATTGGGTGGATCACCCTCTGCTATGGGGTGATTGCCGGTAGCGGAGTAGGGGTTGCCTATGGGGTGCCGATGGCCGTGGCAGCCCGTTGGTTTCCCGATTGCAAGGGATTGGCGGTGGGGTCCACCATTGTCGGCTTTGGCCTATCCCCCCTGCTTACCGCTCCTCTAGCCAACCGCTTGATCGAGGCGCTGGGGGTTCGACCTACGCTGCTGATTTTGGGGATCCTCTTCGCGGCAGTGATCCTGGGGATCGCAACCCAACTGAGATTTCCTCCCCCCGATTGGATCCCTTCCTCACCTTTTCCAAGAAAATCCACGAATGGCCCAGATCGCTCTCCGTTGACTTCTCGGCGCTCTCTCCCTCTGCTGAGGAACCCCTCCTTCTATGGCCTGTGGATCTGCTATGCCATCGGCACCCTGGTTGGTTTAAGCGCCATTGGGATTTCTGGTCCTGTGGGGGAAGAGCTGATCGGCCTGGATCCCCCTGCGGCTGCCAACAGCGTGGCTCTCTTCGCCATTTTCAACGGGATCAGCCGTCCTCTGTTTGGCTGGTTGGCCGATCGATTACATCCCCATCAGGTCACTACGGGATCCTACGGGCTGATCCTGCTGGCCTGTGGGCTAATGCTCCTGCCTCCTCAGGGATCCCTTCTGGCCTACTGGGTAACTTTTTCCTTGCTTTGGTTTTGCCTGGGGGGGTGGCTGGCCATGGCTCCCGCCCTGACCCTGCGCTTGTTTGATCCCGAACGCTACGCCCAGAACTACGGCATTGTGTTTACCGCCTATGGAGTTGGGGCCTTGGTGGGAACGATGATCGCGGGGCAAATTCGCGATAGGCTGGGCAGCTATAGCTATACCTTTTATGGGATGGCCGCCTTGGCGGTGGTGGGGATCTGGGTGGCCAACGTTTTTTTGAAAGAGAAGTTGTAGGAGCTTCAAGCCAGCGGGCACAGCAGGGATCCCATCAGCAGGGGCAGCAATCCCCTACTTCATACCCTCCACTGCAGGGCTGGGTGAACCAACTTAAAGACTTGCCCCCCCAAGGCAAGCAGTTTGGTAGAGTAGTACGGCTATTGCCGACAGATTGGGATCGTGGCGGAATGGTAGACGCTACGGACTTAAAATCCGTTGTTCCTCAAGAACGTGAGGGTTCGAGTCCCTCCGATCCCATCATCCCTTGATCCCTGTCTGTTCCAGCACCTCCAGCAAGTTCGAGATCCGAACCCAGGCATCTTCTCGATCCAAATCGGGGCTGGAAAGAAGAGCCACCAAAGCCGGATCACAAACAGGTGCTACCAAAGGGAAGTACCTTAACCCTGCCACCTGGGCAATGATCCAAAAATAGGGGAGCACTGCATTGCTGGGCAAGATCTCGATGACGGTGGTGCCGGGTGGACAAAAGGCGAGGTTGGTCAGGCCCGCCCCGTGGATCCCGATCACCGCCTCTGCCCCCTGCATCAGGGCTATTTGCTCTTGAAGAGAAAGGGTTTCCATCGGCACCGGTACAAATCCCCAGGGGCGCAAGCAGGCCAGCACCTCCGCTTCGTTGATCACCCGCCGCCAGCGGGCAGACCGACGGCTGATGTAAATTCGCCGCGGTTGTAAGGGGTCAATGGAGAAACTCGGCTGGGCCAGTTGCCGCAGCACCTCCAATCCCCTAGGCGTCAAGCACCCCACCGGAGCGCCTGCTGAGGGCACGATCAGGTTTTGGGCTTGCAGATGGGATCCCCCCAACTGCTCAAAGCTGAGGATGCGCTCGGCTGGGATCCCCAAAGCAGCCAAGCTCTGCACCTGAAAGGGCTTTCTTTGATACCCGTGGATCAAGATGGGGATGTCCTTTTCCAGGGCGCCCGACCGCTGCAGGATATCGAGGGCCGGCAGAATATCCACCATCCAGTGAAAGTAATTAACTGCCCCCAAGGGCAAAAGGGCAACGGGGCCATCCAGTGGGATCGGTGGGGGGAGATGGGGCAAGCCCAGCAGGGGGTGGTGCTGCAGGTGATCTGGCCTGTAGTCCCAGTCGAGGAACTCCGGCGGCGGCAAGCTCAGGGACAGATCGGCGAGCAATTCTCCCCGGCGGGTGAGCACCCCGCTGGCAAAGCTGGCGTAGAGGTGGCGGGGGTAGTGGCCCACGTGGACGGATCCTCGGGGGATCTGGGCGACAAAGGTCTCTGCCAAGGGGATGCGCTGCGGGCGCAACTTTTGCAAAATGTCGGGATCAGCGGCAGGGGGCGCTTTTAGACAGAGAACCCCCCCTGGATCCAGCAGTTGGTAGTCCCCTTCGCCCGTGGCCTGATGCCACTGTCGGGTGGTGAGGTAGCCTTGGGTTGGCACTGGCCAGAAGTCAGTTGTAGGGGGGGTGTTCTGGGAAAAAGAGTCCGCTTGAAGGGCAACGCCTTCTGGAGCCCAACGCTGCCGCCAAGCCGAGTACAGCAGGCAATCGGGGCCCTCCCCTCTGCATGCCTGCTCCAGTCCAGACCGCAGAGGGCTTTCTCTGCCACTGCCCTCGCACCACGCCTGCACCCAATTCCGTTCCGCTGCCACCGCTCGGCAAACCTTCTCCCAAGCGGCCTCAGGGTGAGCCAACCGCACTTCCGCTTCCGCCCAGTAGCTGTAGAGTTGCGCCGTCCCGGTGCCCCGCGCCTCAGCCGCCTGGAAACACCCCACAGCCTGAACTGGATCCTGCAGATCCAGCCACGCCAGGCCCATCTGTACCCAGGGATCCCCCCACTCAGGGCGCAGCCGCGCAGCCTCCTGTAGAGGGGAAATCGCCTCTCGCAAACGGCCCAGCTTCATCAGGGCCAAGCCCCAGCGCCAAAAACTCTCTGCTGCCGCCGGATCCCGTTGGCAAGCCCGCTCAAACCACTCCGCTGCCGCAGCCCACAGCCGGCTCCGCTCTTGGGTCAGGCCAATGCGGTGAGCAGCCAAAGCCTGGCCAGAAGACAGCTCCAGCCCAGAAAGCCCATCCCCCAACTCCAGAAGCTGCCGATACAGAGCTGCTGCCTGCGGCCAATGGCCCTTCTCCCACAGCCTTTCCGCCAAAGCCTGCAAGCTCCTCAGCAGGTGGTAGACGGCCTCGGATTCGGCCACCCCCCCCCGCTTGCAGCATCGCCAAGCCCTCTTGCCACACCAGCTGCGCCTCCAGTTCCCGACCCAGCAGGAGATAGGCAGATCCCAGATCCCAATACAGCTCTGGAGAGGGGGATCCCTGCTCGAGCCGCTGCTGCAAGACCTGAATGACGTGCTCGTAATGCCCCTGCTCCCAATCCTCAAGGAGAAAAGCAGAAGACAACAGATGGGGGGGTAGAGCTGGGTTGGGAGCCATGTCTTTGTGGATGAGAAACAGTGTTACAAACTGCAACAATCCTCCCCCTCTGGGCCCATGCCCCTAGTATTCTAGGCTTGGCTTCCCCCTCAGGGATCGGGCATCGATCCTTCTCAGCTCAGAGAGGGATGCTCCTCCAGTCGTGGGTCAGCCTCTTCACCCCCTTCGATGGCACTGTCCTCGGCCTTTGTCGGCAGTTTTTTCGATCAAAACGGAGTTTAAGAGATCGATGGGTATCAACGTATCCGCTGGCGCAGTCGTTTCCAACCCCCGTCTCTACCAAACCGTGCCTGTATCGACCATCTCCCAGGCGGAACAGCAGGATCGCTATCTGGGACGCACCGAGCTGGATCGCCTCGAGGACTTTTTCTCCAGCGGCCTGAAACGGCTAGAGATTGCCGAGGTCATTGCGGCCAATTCGGAAATCATCGTCAGCCGGGCAGCCAACCGCATCTTCACAGGGGGCTCGCCCATGGCCTATCTGGAGCGGCCAGAAGCGACCCAAGACGAGAAAGAAGCCTTCAAGCTGGGTACTGCCTTCTACGTGGAATCCACCGGCGGATTCATTGAGGCCATCCGCAACATCTTTAGCGCCAGCGGTGTGGAGATTCCCCCCAATTTCCGCCCCATCAACATCTCCCGCTACGGAGCTGCCAACATGCGCAAATCGCTGCGGGATCTGAGCTGGTTTTTGCGCTACGTTACCTACGCCCTGGTGGCCGGGGATCCCAGCATCATCGCCGTCAACACCCGCGGCCTGCGGGAGATCATCGAAAACGCCTGCTCCGCCGAGGCCACCATTGTCGCCATTCAAGAGATGAAACGGGCGGCGGCTGGCTACTTCCGCAAAGATGCCGAAGCGGTTGCCATCATCAACCAATACTTCGATGTTTTGCTGAGCGAGTTCATCGCTCCCGCCCCTTCCGACAAGCTGCGGCAGCGCAACGCCAGCACCGCCGACGGCCTGCCCCTGCAGGGGCTGCAGCTACCCCAGGTTTACAACTTGGCTGCCGAGAAAGTTCCCGTTTTTGCCATGAAGCCGGGGCTGTCCAACGCCGAGAAGGAAGAAGTCATCAAGGCCGCCTACCGGCAGGTGTTTGAGCGGGACATCCGCCGTGCCTATGGCCTTAAGCTGGCCGACCTGGAGTCGAAGGTCAAAAACGGCGAGATCTCCATGAAGGAGTTTATCCGCCGCCTGGGCAAATCCGAACTCTACCGCAAGCAGTTCTACGAGCCCTACATCAACAGCCGCGTTGTGGAGCTGGCCTTCCGCCACTTCCTGGGACGGGCACCAGAGACCCGTGAAGAGGTGCAGACCTACTTTGCCATCGTCTCCAGCAAGGGCCTGGCCGGCCTGGTGGACGCCCTGGTGGACAGCCGCGAGTACGGGGACTACTTCGGCGAGGAGACGGTGCCCTACCTGCGCAAGCTGGGGATAGAAGCCCAAACCAGCGCCAACTGGGGACCCAAGTTCGACCTCTACAACTACGCGGCCCCGCGCCGCAAGGTGCCCCAGTTCATTACCCTCTTTGCCCGCTACAACCGGCCTCTGCCGGATCAGCATGCCTATGGCTCCGGCAACGACCCGCTGGAGATCCAATTTGGGGCCATCTTCCCCAAGGAAACCCGTTCCCTCAGCGCCCGCCCCGCCCCCTTCAACAAGGATGTCAAGCGCATCCTTATCCGGCGCGGCTTTGCCCTCACCAACGCCCGCACCAATCCCAGAGCAGCAGGGGATCCCGCTAGCCTTGGCCCCAAAGTCTTCAAGCTCACCCAAACCCCCGGCGATCGCAGCCGGCGGCTAGGGGTGCGGGCCGGGATTGTTGGCAGCGAAGTCTCGACCCAAGCGGTGATCCGCGCCTGCTACCAGCAGGTGTACGGCTACATGCCCTACGAAGGCCAACGGCTAACCCGCTGGGAGATCAAGCTGGAGTCGGGGGAAATTCCTGTCAAAGAGTTTATTCGCCAACTGGCCAAGTCGGATCTCTTCCGCAACAAGTACTGGTCCAGCCTCTATGTCTGCAAAGCCATCGAGTTCATCCACCGCAAGCTGCTGGGCCGACCCACCTACGGCCGCCAGGAGATGAACCGCCTATTTGACATCGCCTCCAAGAAAGGCTTCTACGCCGTCGTGGACGCCATCCTCGACAGCGAGGAGTACCAGCAGGTCTTCGGGGAAGACGTCGTGCCCTACGAGCGCTACCTCACCCCTGCCGGTCTAGCGCGGCGGCGCATGCGCCCCGGATCCAGCGACATGGCCGTGGTCACCAGGCCCATCCGCACCGACGACGATATCCCCCTCTTTGTCAAGCTGGGCCAGCCCCAGGACAAGCCCTCCGGCGAGCTGGAGATCCAGCGGCGAGTCCAGCAGGGGGTGCCCAAGGTACGCCAAGAGATACCCATCTTCAAGCTCACCAGCCTGGCCAACAAAGCCGAAGTCAACAACCTCATCCGCGCCGCCTACCGGCAGATCTTCGAGCGCGACATGGACATCTACAACATCAGCGCCGAGCTCAGCTCTGCCGAGTCCAAGCTGCGCAATGGCGAGATCACCGTCAAGGAGTTCGTCGAGGCGCTGGGGTGCTCGGAACTGTACCGCTCCGAGTTCTACGCTCCCTATCCCAATACCAAGGTGATCGAGCTGGGCACCAAGCACTTCCTGGGCCGCGCACCCCTAAACCAGCAGGAGATCCGCAAGTACAACCAGATCTTGGCCACCCAGGGGGTGAAAGCCTTTGTGCGCGCCCTGCTGAACACCCAGGAGTATCGCGATCTCTTCGGCGAGGACACGGTGCCCTATCGCCGCTTCCCCACCTTGCCGGCGGCCAACTTCCCCAACACGCAGGAGCTGTACGGTCGCCTTACCAAGCAAAACCGCGAGCTGGTGGTGCCCAGCTTCAGCCCTGTGGGCAATGACCGCAGCTAGATATGGAGCTGATACATTCACGCTGAACTCTCCTGAACATGGTTCAGGAAAGAAGCGATCGCATCCTGCCTATCTCTGAGCAGGAAGGCGGTATCCCGCAAAGCCCTGAGGAATACCCCCCGAGCGCTTTCCCCCTTCACTTCCCGGCAACCGTTGCGGTGGACTCAAGGATCAGGGGGAAACTTGGTCTACTATATCCCTCTCAATGACTTTTGCCAAACCGCCTAAAGCTCAGTAAATTCAGCAAAGTTCAGGGTTTTGGGGGTTAGAGGCATGCTCTCAACCCCTTCTCTCCTTTTGTGGGAGAGGGAAAAGACAAATTAGCTCCACAAAGGCAGAGGAGACTGGGCTTCATAGCCCAGATGCCGTAGCGCAGCAGGGGTAACCACTCGACCCCGGGGCGTGCGCTGCAGGTAGCCAATCTGCAGCAGGTAGGGCTCGTACACCTCCTCAATTGTCTGGGGATCCTCACCCGTCACCGCGGCCATCGTCTCCAAGCCCACTGGCCCTCCACCGAACTGCTCCACCAGCACCGTCAGCAGCTTGCGATCGATCCAATCCAAACCCATGGGATCCACCTGGAACAGCTCCAGAGCGGCTGCTGCCACTTCTTGGCTAATGTGGCCATCCCCTCGCACCTGGGCGTAATCTCGCACCCGCTTGAACAGGCGGTTGGCAATGCGGGGCGTGCCCCGAGAACGGCGGGCGATCTCTGCAGCCCCTTCTGGATCGGTGGAGACATTTAAGAGGCGAGCCGTGCGCAGCACGATCTGCACCAGCTCGTGAGGCTCGTAAAAGCGCAGCCGTTGCACATGGCCAAAGCGATCCCGCAGCGGAGAAGTGAGGGCGCCAATGCGGGTTGTGGCCCCGATGAGGGTAAAGCGTTCCAAGGGCAGAGAGGTGATGCGAGCAGAGCGACCTTTGCCAATGGTGATATCAAGACGAAAATCCTCCATCGCCGGATAGAGCAATTCTTCTGTAACCTTGGGCAGGCGGTGGATCTCGTCAATAAACAACACATCCCCCCGCTTCAAGCGCACCAAATACCCGGCAATGTCGCGGGGGCTCTCCAAAGCCGGCGCGGTGGTCATGTAGAACTGGGATCCCATTTCTGCCGCCAGCACTGCTGCCACCGTGGTTTTGCCTAGACCAGGCGGGCCGTAGAACAGCAGGTGATCCAGAGGCTCTTGGCGAGCGCGGGCCGCCGCAATGGCAATGGAGAGCACTTCTTTAAGTTCCGTCTGGCCAATATATTCCGCTAGGGTGCGCGGGCGCAGAGATTCTTCCTGGGCTTCGCCAGGGTGGGCTTGCGGCTGCAACAGGGCAGAGGGATCCGCTCCCCTTTCCCCAGCAAAGCTCAACTCTCTGCCTTCTTTTCTCCAGGCTGAAGACTTTTGCTGCCGCCGCTTGGGGCCCTCAGCGTTCTGGCCTGTATCCCGAGAAGAAATGATTGCCATATCCCTAAGTCACAGAGGCAATGGCCCCAATTTAACTCTGGAAAAGCTCTGGGAAAGATCACCCCAGCAAAGAGAACAAAAAATCCCCCAGACCAAGCCGGGGGATCCACCAATGCTGTTGAAGCGTCAGGTCAGGCCATCAGCCACGCACCGCAGGCGCTACCTCCACCGCCGCCAGGTCCAGCGGGAAGTTGTGCGCATTCCGCTCGTGCATCACTTCCATCCCCAGGTTGGCACGGTTGAGCACATCCGCCCACGTCCCAACCACGCGACCGTTGCTGTCCACAATCGACTGGTTGAAGTTGAACCCGTTCAGGTTGAACGCCATGATGCTGATCCCCAGCGCCGTAAACCAAATCCCAATCACCGGCCACGCCGCCAGGAAAAAGTGCAGGCTCCGGCTGTTGTTGAACGACGCATATTGGAAAATCAACCGGCCAAAATACCCGTGCGCCGCCACAATGTTGTAGGTCTCTTCCTCTTGCCCAAACTTGTAACCCAAGTTCTGCGACTCCTCCTCCGAAGTCTCACGAATCAGGCTCGAGGTCACCAACGACCCGTGCATCGCACTAAACAGCGCACCCCCAAACACGCCGGCCACGCCCAGCTGGTGGAACGGGTGCATCAAAATGTTGTGCTCCGCTTGGAACACCAACATGAAGTTGAACGTCCCCGAAATCCCCAGCGGCATCCCGTCCGAAAACGAGCCTTGCCCAATCGGGTAAATCAAAAACACGGCCGTCGCCGCCGCCACCGGCGCCGAGTAAGCCACCGCAATCCAGGGACGCATCCCCAAGCGGTAGCTCAGCTCCCACTCCCGGCCCATGTAGCAGAACACCCCAATCAAAAAGTGCAGCACAATCAGCTGGTAGGGGCCGCCGTTGTACAGCCACTCGTCCAAAGAAGCGGCTTCCCAAATCGGGTAAAAGTGCAGGCCAATCGCAGCCGAAGAAGGCACCACCGCGCCGGTGATGATGTTGTTGCCATACAGCAACGAACCCGAAACTGGCTCGCGAATCCCGTCGATGTCCACCGGGGGAGCACCAATGAAGGCAATGATGAAGCAGGTGGTGGCAGTCAGCAGGGTGGGGATCATCAGCACCCCGAACCAACCGATGTAGAGGCGGTTGTCGGTGGAGGTGACCCACTCGCAAAACTGCTCCCACACGTTGCTGGTTGAGCGACGTTGGATAACAGTGGTCATGATGGCAAACTTCCCTGAGGAAGCGCGAAGATTGACAACCTAACCTTAAATCATCCGTTAAGTTCTGTCAACTACCCTTAGAAATCTGAGAAGGGATCCCGGCCTCAGCGGTTGGAGCGGCGGCTGCCGGTGGGGGAGAAGAGGGCTTCCAGAGCCTGGCTGAGGGTGGGCTCCATCACCACCCGGTCTTCGTAGGCAGCGATGACCCGGGTGAGCTGGGGCAGGCGGCCCTGTTCTGCCTCCAGGTAGAGGGGCTGGATGTAGAGAAGCGAGGTCTCGATGGGGATGACCAGCAGGGTGCCCAGGTTCACCCGCGACCCGTGTTCGTTCCAGAGGGCGATTTGCTCGGAAATGGCCGGATCCTGGTTGACCCGCGCCTCTACTTGCTCTGGGCCGTAGATGAGGCGCTGCTTGGAAAACTCGTACACCAGCAGCTTGCCGTAGTTTTCCCCATCGCAGCGGGCCGCCATCCAGGCCACCATGTTTTGTTTGTTGAGGGGGGTGAAGGGAGAAAGCAAGACAAACTCGGGCTGGTTTGGGGATCCCTTTTGGGGATCCTCTGGCAAGGTGAGGATGAGGTACTGGGGCTGCATGGGCAGGCGCCGCCGCTTGCGGAACTGGTTGGGGATCTGCCACTGGTCTTCCCGGTTGTAGAAAACACGGGGATCCGTCATGTGGTAAGTGGCAAATTGCTGCACCTGCACCCGGAAGAGATCTTGGGGGTAGCGGATGTGCTGCCGCAGCGGCTCCGGCATGGCCTCTAGCGGCTTGAACAGGGTGGGGTAGATGCGGGCGTAGGCTTGGATGAGGGGATCCCGAGGGTCGGCAATGTACCAGTCGATGCTGCCGTTGTAGGCGTCCAGCACCGCCTTGACAGAGTTGCGGATGTAGTTGAAGGGGAAGCCGGGCAGATGCTCCGAGTAGGGGTAGCGGCTGCTGGTGGTGTAGGCATCGAAAAACCAGTAGAGCCTGCCCCCTTGAATTACCAGGTAGGGATCCTGGTCGTAGAGCAAAAAGGGCATCACCTGGCGCACCCGTTCCCGGATTTGGCGGCGATAGAGGAAGCGGGTGCTGGGGGAGAGCTCGCGGCTGAGAAGGATGCGCAGATCCCGGAAGTGCCAGGCGTAGAGAAGCCGTTGCCAGAGGTGGGGGATGGGCACGCCGCCCGTGCCGCGGTAGCTGCTGTAGACATAGCGATCGGCAGCGGGATAGTCCAGCTCACGCGCCTCGGCCCCCACGAACACGTCGGTGGTGGTCAGCTCGCTGTAGTAGAGGGCCGGCTGCTCCACCCGCAGCACCTGCGCCACCTCTGGATAGCGGGGGGAAACCCGCGGTGGGATATCCGATAGGAAAAAGTCCGGCAGCCCCTCAGCAGTAACCACGTTGACTGGGCTGAGGGTGAGGCCATAGCCGTGGGTGTAGAAAAAGCGCCGGTTAACCCAAGTTTGGGCAGCCGGTGGTACCTGGGCAAAGTCCAGCTCGCGCGCTGCATGCATCACTTGGCGCAGCTCTCCCCCGATGCGGTAGCGATCCACATCCACATAGGGAAATTGGTAGTAAGGGCGGATCTCCTGCAGTTGGCGATAGGTGGCCAAGAGGGGTTCTGTATCCCAAAGACGCACGTTGCGCAGGGTGGATTGATTTTGCTGCAGGATCTCCCAGGTCAGGGATCCCTCTTCTGGGAAGGGCTTGACCTCCACCTCGGCCAGGCCAAAGCCGGCGCGAGTAAAACGGATGTTGTGCTCGATGTAGGGGCGCTCCAGCTCCAGCTCGTTGGGCGTGACCAAAAGGGTTTGCAGCAGTTGCGGGTAAAGCCGGGTGGTCAGCAGCCCAAACCCCAGGTAGGCCCCCCAGAGCAGGGCCGGCGCCAGCAGGGAACTGGCCCAGGCAGGGCACCAAGACTTGAACAAGGGAAGGTTGAATCGGATCCCCTGGCGGGCCAAAGCCCAGAAGCCAACTGCTGTCAGGAAAGCCACCCCGCTCATCAACGTGGTAGCTGGCAAAGTGGCGTGCACATCGGCAAAGCCGGCGCCAAAGACGACGCCGCGGGTGGAATAGAGCAGCTCGTAGCGCTCCAGCCAATGGCCCCAGGCACGAAGCAAAAACAGAGCTCCCCCCAAGATCAGCAGGTGCCGTTGGGCAAATAAAGACAGAGCCAGCGTCAGCCGCTGCTCCGATAGCCCCAGCTCCACTAGGTAAATAAGCGCCACCGTGATCAAAGTGAGCAGCACTAGGTTGAAGCACCACTGCTGCAGCGTCTCCCAGAAGGGCAGGCCGAAAAGAAAAAAGCCCAGGTCGCGACCGAAGATTGGATCGGACTCGCCGACAGGGACTTGGTGCAACCAGAGCAGCAGCGCGAACCAGTGCTGAGAAAGAGACCAGGCCAAGCCGCCGCTCAACCCCAGGGCAATGGCCCAGGCCCCGGCTGTGCTTGCCCCCCGCCAGCAGGCGCGGATGTTGGATCCCACCACCGCCAGGGCAAAGGCAAAGGCGCCCAGGCCCAGCCCCCAGCGAGCCAGCACCCGCGTCCAGAGCACCGGCAGGGCATTCAGCTCGGCAAACCAGGCCAGATCGACATAGAAAGAGGCCAAAGCTGTGATGGCCAGGATCCCCAGCCCCGCCCAAAGCAAGAGAACCAACCCTCGCTGTAGCCGCTGCATAGCCTCACAGCGTCCCGCTCGAGGTCGCCCTTGATCCTAGCCGCTGCACCGCCTGCAGCAAGCCCGCCGGGCCCCCATCCACCCGCATCACCGGGATCCCCACTTGGGCCTGCAACTCTTGCCAGGTGAGATCGTCCAAAAAGCGCTCCCCATCCTTGAGGGCGATCTGGGGCAAAAGCAGGCCGTCGTAACTTGCCAAGTTTTCAACCGATTTCAAAGCGCCCAGAATGTCTTGCCCCGTCAACAGTCCGGTTACCGTCAGGGTTTGTCCCCAGAATTGGCTGGCAATGGGCAGAAGATGCAACTGCAACCTGGGGATGCTGTTCATCCGCTCCACCACCGGCTGGAAGGCTCGCTCCACTGCGTTGCCCACCACCCAGAGAACTTTGAGAGGAGAAGGGATCCCAGTCGGCAGCCGCACCTGCTCAAACTCGCTCAAGAACAGGCGCAGGGATCCCACTCCATTCCCCAGTTGGGGGTAATCTTCATAGTGCTCTGCCGGCGGCAATTCTCGATTTGCCAGCAAGTACCACTCGTCGGCCAGCCAGGCAAAGGTGGACCCCAATTCTTGCCGAAACTGCGCCTGCAGCGCTTCTACCTGCGCAATCACCTCCGCCGCCTTGGCGGCATCCACCGGGATCAGCTCGTCATTGGGGGGGCGGAAGCGGGTCAGCCCCACCGGTACCACCGCCACCGAGAGGACGGTTGGGATCCCTTCGACAGGTTGGCGAAAAGCGGCCAGATCCAAGAGCGTGCGGGTGAGGTGCTCTCCATCGTTCCAGCCCGGGCAGACCACCACCTGGGCATGCACTTGCAGGCGGTGTTGGCGAAACCAGGCCAACTGCTCCAGGATCAGACCGGCGCGCGGGTTTTTGAGCAGGCGGCTGCGCAGCTCCGGCTCCGTGGCATGAACCGAGACATAGAGGGGGGAAAGGCGCAGGCGGGCGATGCGATCCCATTCGGCAGCGGTCAAGTTGGTAAGGGTGAGGTAGCTGCCGTAGAGAAAGCTGAGGCGGTAGTCGTCGTCTTTAAGGTGCAGCGTTGCCCGCATTTCAGGGGGCTGTTGGTCGATGAAGCAAAAGGGGCAGGCGTTGGTGCATTGGATGAGGCCATCGAACAAAGCCGTCTCAAACTCCAGCCCCAGATCTTCATCGATGTCTTTTTCCAGCTCGACGATGCGCCGGATCCCTTGGCTGTCCAGGATCTCCAGGCAGAGATATTCATCGGCACACAAGAAGCGATAGTCAATGAGATCGCGGGGCTTCTCGCCGTTGATGCTCACCAGGGCCTCCCCTGGCCGAATGCCCACCTTTGCCGCCAGGGATCCGGGCACCACAGCGCTAATGCGGGCGGGCTTGAGGCTAGCACGGGACATGGCGCGCCCAAAGCAGGACTGCGTTGCCAAGAAAACCCCAATCTACTCCAAGCAGCGGCGAATCGCTGCTTCCAGCTCCAACTGGCTGAGGTCGGTAACCACGAAGACCTCTTGCACGCTGCTGCCCTTGCGGGCCACCAACTTGTAGCCCCCTCGAATGGGCACGGAAACCCGCAACTGCAACTGCGGGATCCGCCCGCGACTGCAAGACAGAGCACCTGGCGTTACGGTTTTAATGCCAGGTTGTCGAGTCAGGCGCTCCAGAACAGGGATCAGCCCGGAAATGTGGGTGGAGTGGTTCCAAACCAGACGACCGGCAGGCTCAGACATGGCGGCAACGCAACAGCGAGGAGGGCTAGATCTCTATGCTAGGCTCTTGCCCCTGTAACTGAGAATAAACCTTGGCGAACTCTCCAAGTACAAGTATTTTCAGAAGGTTTTCTCTATGCTAGTTTGACGGCAGCAAACGCAGGGAGCTCCTGACTCATGGTTGCCGAGCAAGTCATCCTCGAGATCCCCGAAGCCATCCTGAAAGGCCTGCAGAATGGAACCTACGAGGCGTAGGCGGCGTGGTGCGAGAAGTGGCCTCTAAGCGGGTGGTGGCCTGGCTGAGAGAAACTGGAGGCTTGACACTCGCAGATAGCATTAGCAATTGCATCCCGGCAGTGGACATAGTCAACGGGATTATTGCCAACATTCAGTTGAGGCAGATCAACCTAAGACTAATTGACACTAGAGGTAAACTAAACACTGTCTTAGGCTTAACCAAATTCAATGCTGCTATTGGTCTAACTAACTTGGGTTTGTCTGCCGTAGACTTTGCAGTCGTTACCTCTAAACTCAATCAAATCGATTCTCGAATCCAAAGTCTTCAAGCATCCGTAGAAAGTCTTCGAGAATCCATAGATAGATCGCTTCTTGCCAAAGCTAAGTCTGCTATCGACGTTGGAGAAATAGCTTTGAAGATGTCTTCTTCGACCAACAGGAAGCGATTGGTAACCGAGGTCATTCAGCCTCTGCTTGAGGCTGAGCACTATTATCTAGCTGCGTGGGATTCCAATTGGAACAAGAACGACGGCATTTTGGCTTGCGAGTACATCTTAATCCTATCTTTAGTCTATGTTACAGAGATTGAATGCTACCTAGAGATGGAGGAGCATGAGATAGCTCTGAAACGCCTGGCGGAGGCAGAGGAGATTCTAAGACCTCGTATTAGAAAGTATGTCGAGCTTTTGTTGACCACGAAACCTTCAGTATATCTTCACAAGGCTTACCAAGAAGGAGTTAGCCTATCAAGCGTCGTGGAGATTCTCAAGTATGTAAAGAGTGAATCGGATGTGGATAAGCTGTTTGACAAATATATACGACCAGATATTTTCAGCGCACAAAGCATTGAATCCTATTTTGATAGTATGCCGACAAGATCTAAGAATGCTATCCTTGCCCTCATTGCCCCACGTTTGATTGATCCAAGCTGGTGGACAGTCTTGGATGGCATAGTTTGGGATCCTCCTCGGAGAGAAGCTATCATCAGTCGAGCAAATCAGGTTATAGCGGCTGCCCAGTCCATGATCGAATTGGACAGGAGACTGGAAGGCTACAGATACGAAATCACTGAAATGACTCGGCTTGGCCTCAGCTACCAAGAGTGGCAAAGTCTGGTTTTGCCGCCAAAAAACTCGTCTGAGGATCCAGGCCCCAAAGTTTTACTGCTCCTGCCGGCTTAGGAAGCAGGATCAATGGGGGTAGAATCCGCCGCCCAAACCAAACAAGACGGCTAATATGCCAATACCGACAGCGATCCCAGCTGCTAGTTTCAGATCCTCCTTTAGCTTTTCAGCGTCGGCTCTTTCCTTTATCGCTGTCAACAGGAAGAGTTGATCCTCTCCGCTAAGCCCGCTTATAAACTCAGGGGATAAAGACTCAAGGGGGAGACTCTTAAAGTAGTCGATCCTGCTCCTGCAGTAAAGCGTCAGTTGAGAGAGCTCTGAGCTTTTTTCTTTCTCGCGCAGTTCTATTTCTGACTTTGCCCTTTCTTGGAGACTTTTGGCTTTTTCCACTTGCTCTTTACTATACCCAGATTCAAAAAATGCCGACCAAGCGGATACCAAAGCAATGAGTACGAGTATAGCACCAATCCATCCCCAGCCTCCTAAGAAAGCCAACAAGCCCAAAAACAAAAAGACAAAGCAGCTCTGTATGTTTTCGTCTCTAGTAAGGAAGGTATAGTCAACTCTGGCATCCTCTTCCTTAATGCCGATTAAAATAAGGTTTCTCTTTAGCTCTGACTTCACTTGCTCTATTTTCTGGTTATAGTTGGTTTCAATCCTTCGCCTCCGCAGCTCTATCTCCTCGGCAGCTTTCTGCATCTTGTCAGGGTCAAACGGCCAAGTGCTGCCGTCTTGTGTGCTGTAGCTTGGTTTGGCTTTTAGACCTAGATCACGTTCGTTTCCTTTCGTTTGGGAAAGCCTCTGGGAATCGTAGGCTTTCCGCTTTACGGGATCACTCAGCACTGAATAGGCTTCTTGAAGGGACTTAAATTTTTCTTCGATGTACCGTCGGGCCTTTTCCGGTGTGCCGGGAGGAAGCCGATCGGGATGATACTCTTTGGCAAGCCGCCTGTAGCTCTCTTTGATTTCTTCAGAGGTCGCGTCGGGCTTTACCTCCAGCTCGCTATAGAAATCTTTCATGAAGGGATCCCGCCTCTGCTGCCTTGCTAGCAGGATTCTACTGCTGCTCCTGCAAGCTTGAAAAGTGCTGTTTAATACCAGCCTTTTTTTATGCCCTAAGTGTCAAGCGCGCTGGGGAAAGCTCCACTCCCAGTAGCTCTCGGGGGGGGTTAGCTCTCCTTCCTAAGCTGTAGCTGTCTGGGCCCGGTTTGGACTAGTCCAACTCCCGCCGACGTAGCCGTTGCAAGGCCGAGAGAGGCTTCTCCTCTTCTGGCTGCTTTTTCGAGGCGGCTGCCCGTGGAGTGGTTGTCTTGTCCCTTTCGGGCTCGAGCGCAGGCTTGGCTGCTTCTGGCTCAGCGGCTGGAGGGCGAGGCGGGTTGCTGGCCTGCTGGTTGGGCAAGGGCACCGACTCCAGGGGGGCCAGCAGGGACTGGATGTGGCTGTAGGTTTCGGGATTGCTGCGGGCAGCATGGGCCAAGAGGGTAAGCTGCTCCTTGGCCGCTACCAGGTTCCCTAACTTAAGATCCACCAGAGCCAATTGGTAGCGTGCCTTAAAGCTAGTGGGATCCACTTCTACGGCACGTTGGAAGGCAGCTCGCGCCTCTGGGAGGTTGCCCTGGCGGGCGTAGATCAGGCCAAGGTTAAAAGGCACGTCGGGATCCCGCTCGCTGGGGAGAACTTTGGTTTTGTCTTCCAGCTCAAGGGCGGCCCGGTAGGCGTTGATGGCTAGGGTGTGAAAGCCCATCTGCAGGTAGCGGGCTGCATCTTCCTTGAGTTGGGCCACTGTCGGCTCCCCGGTGAGCAGATTCATAGGCGGCTGGGCAGAGGCAGGCAGTCCTAGCGCCAAACTCAGCAGGCATCCCACCACACGCAGGCCCAAGGGAGCAGTCCGTCCACCGGTTTGTTGCTTATTCATCCCCATGATCGGTTTCCTCCAGCCACCTCAACACCACTTCGTTCCACCCCTCAGGACCGGGGAGCCGGGCCAGTTGCCACTGGGTCTGAACCTCTGGCCCGCCGAGGCGAACGGCCTCCTTCCAGAGGCTATCCGCAATTGGGCTGGGAAGCACTACTTTCCGCTCCACCCACCGCAAAAAAGCCAAATCTGGGGGGGAGCAGCCGATGCCCAAGGCCCTGACAGGGCCCAAATGCCGCTGGTAGCAATCCAGGAGCAGCCGCACCGCCTGTTCTCCCGGTAGGGAACTGGGCTCTGAGGTTAAGGTTGTCCGCCTCCAGCCGGTCAAATACCACCGCGAGGGGTCGGAGAAGTGGAGCTGGTGCAGCCGTAACAAGTGCTGGGTGAGGGTGGCCTCTTGTTGGGCAAGGGCTTCTCGCAGCCTTGCTGGATCCCCGGAATAGCTGAAAATCTCGCTATATTCCCGCTTTTGCACCCGTTCTGCTTCCTCCAAAGGGATCCCAGTGGCGGCAGCTAGCTCCGAGGCTGTCCAATCCCCGAACCCGATGAGATCCAAGTGGTAATCTTGGCGCACCTGTTGCAAAATGTGGCGCAAGCAGGGGTAGGGCAATCCCAGGGCACACACGTAGTAGGGAGGGCGGTGTTGCCAGCGCTCGTCCAAAATGCCTGCGGGAAAGTAATGTTCGGGAACGTAAATAGCGGAGCCGTCCTCGCAGATGAAGGGATGCTCCAGGCGCAGTTGTCGACACAGATGTTCCAGTTGGGTGCGGGTACGCAGGCTGTAGAGCACTAAGGGAATGGAGCGGCGCTCCAAAGCCGCCAAAGCTTGTCGGGCAGCGCCATAGCTGTTGGACTGGGGATCTAAGAGGCTGCCATCCAAACTGCTGAGGACAAGTCGCATAAGCCCAGGAAAGGAAAAGGCGCTGGCAGCAGTCAATTAGCCAGATCAAACGGCCTCTAGCCCGAGGAGCGCAAGCCGGATCCCTGAGGCGGGCTTGGGGCTCAAGCGGCCAGCATTCCCATCATCCAACAGCCTTGACAGAAGTGAAGAGGTTTAATTCAACGTGCCCTTCTTGGCCACCTTCTGGAGGAGTGAAGCACCCAGAGCGGCATTGGGGCAATTGATGCCAAATGTTACACTCTGCTGCCGTGCCCAGCCGATACTAGCGGCAGAGCAAGCCTCTTGACTCGCGATTCCTTTGAGGGATCAGGTGCCGAAAGCGCGATCCCCAGCATCCCCCAGCCCGGGCAGGATAAACCCCCGGTCATTTAGCCGCTCGTCGATCATGGCGCAGAAAATTTGCACCATCGGGTAATGGGATCCCAGCCGCTGCAGCCCCGGCGGAGCAGCCAAGACGCTCACAATTCTCACTAAGCTGGGATCCGCTCCCCGTTTTTTCAGCTCGTCCAAGATCCAGAGCAAGGTGCCGCCAGTAGCCAACATCGGCTCAGGGATGAGAATGCGCATCTGCTCCGGGATCCGCTCCGGCAGGCGATTGAGGTAACAACTCACCTGCAGCGTCTTTTCGTCCCGCACCAGGCCCACATGAAAAATCCGTGCCTGGGGCAAGAGGGACTGACAGCCTTCCAGCAGGGCCAGCCCAGCCCGCAAAATAGGCACGATGGCCAGCGGCGTGTTGGGGGCGATAACTTCTGCTGCAGCAGGTTCCAGAGGAGTTTGCACCTGCACCGCCTGAGTTGGGATCCAATCCCGCATCGCCTCATAGGTCAGCCAGCGGCCCAGCTCCGATAGAGCACTGCGAAACAAGGGCGTGGGGGTTTCCACGTCGCGAGCCACAGCTAACCAGTGCTTAATGAGCGGGTGAGAGGGGACATAGACTCGAAGCTGCTGACTTGCCACAGAAGGATGCCTCAATCTGGGCGGTAGCATAGCGGGTTGCTTTGGCAGAAAGCAAGCACTTCCCTCGAGGTAATGGGTACCCCTTCAGAATTGGTTGACCTGCCCCCTGCCTTAAAGGGTAGGGATTCCTAGTTTTGGGTTCTACGAGCGCACTTAGCTAGCCAGTGGCTAGTCCCTAATTCACCATGCCGGCAGTGAGGCATCTCTCCCCAAGCGTAGGCGCTCCGCGCTGCTGAAGCGAACGCCCGATTGGTTCAGGATGCGTTGCCATGCTTTGCCGTTACAGCACAGGGCAAAGCTGGAGCTGGGTCTGCGGATCCGGTAGATCTGGATCACGAGATTTTTTCTGAGGATCGCCCATGTCTGCCGTCCGGTTTCAGCCGTTGCGGGTGGCCTTCACCTGTGCGGATCCCAGCCAAGCGCAAATGCCTGTTGCCGAGTTGCTGGCGGCTCTGCCGGCCTCGCCGCTTCTAGCCTACACCGACCCAGAAGCAGCGGACTTGCGGGTAGAGATGCTGCCAGATGCCATCTACCACTTCTACCGACGGGAGGAAGAGGTGGCGCTGGCAGCCTTTCGGATCCCGGTAAAAAAGCCACAGGCTCTGCCCCGCAAGCTGGTGCGGCTGCTGGAACATGTGGCCGCCTTCGACAACCTCCTCAACCTGCAACCTGCCAGCGATGCTCTGAGCAGTGTTCTGGAAGTAGAGTTTCTGCAACTGGAAACGCCGGCCAGTGGCTCTAGCCCTGCTGAAGTTAGCCCTTTGCCGCGGGATCCCCAAGGCCAGGTGCAAATTCAAGCAGGCCGCAACCTCGCCATCGCCCTGCGCAACAGGGCCCTTACGCCGGTGCACGTCTATGTAACAGTCTTTGACGAACGGCAGTGCAGCGTCGGTTTAGTCTATCCCTACCAGCCGGACTCTCCTGCCCGCCTGCGCCCCAGCGAAAGCGTATTAGTTGGCTCTGGCCCTCGCTATCTGCTCCAGATGCAACTGCCCGAAGACACAGAAACGGCGGTGGATCGCTTCAAAATCTGGGTCACCAGTACCGGCATGCAGCCGGGCATTATGGCAATGCCCCCTCTAGGACAAAGGCTGGAGCCCCCCTCTGACGATCCCTATGGCTCCGGATCCCGTCTGGATAGAGAAGTCAGGCTGGCCATTCTGGGCAAGGCGGGCAGCACGCCCATGCCAGCTTTTGCCGAGGATCCCTGGTGGTGTATGGAACAAGCTGTCAAAATTGTGGCTTAAGCTAATGCTCTTGGGTGCCTTTCAGACTTCTCGAAGGTGACTTTTTAAGATCCTCTCAAATGTAGCCTCAACCTCATCAACACTGATGACCGACAAATGATAGAGAGAGGATAGATCGGTTTTTGCATCTTGACTAACGTCGGTCAAAACTATGATGGCTTGGTTTCTCTGAAGACCAAGGTCAGAAGCAATCTTGGAGTACTTTTTTACTTTATCTCGGTACTTATACTTACCTGTCTTCGACTCTACCCAGTAAAGTTGATCATTAACGTAGAAGAGAAGATCCATCTCAAAATCATCTCTGTTTGACAAAGTAACTTCAACATTTGCTACGTAAGGAAAATCAATCTTTCCAGTTTGCCTTTTAGCAAGGCCAATCAACCTATTCCTAACGTATCTCTCCAGCCAGTTTCCTGAGAGAAAATTCAGTGCTTGTTTAGATCTGCTGGCTCTTGCTTCTAGCAGACACTTGGGCGCTTCGGAGTATCTATACTCTTCCAAAAATGCGATCTTGTGTAGCTCTGTGGCAAGCTGGCGAGTTGTGTCAATTACTTGTTGAGGTTCGTCTCTAAGGTCTATTGAGAAAGAGTTTCCGCTGCTCATACTTGACTTAATCATTCTATAGAATCTTTTGATCAAAGAGTACTGACTACCCATAAGGTCAGCTATTTGATCTAGCTCCTTCTCTTTTTCCTCCATATCTATGCTTCTCTTTTTGATTTTGATCTTTATGTTTTTCGAGTTTAAGAAAGATTCTATCTTCGATATGTCAACTTCTAGCATGTTAGAAGCAGCTACTTTTTCCTTTGGTAGACTATTCTCTATTGTTTTATGGATAGCAGCCTGATCTTTTTGAGAGTTTTGATCTGTAGCTTGGGATATCCCTAATCTGGAAGATTTTTTAAGAACAACCTGTAGTTTCTGATAGATACCTCTAGCTTCTTTCACTAAGTTTTTTAGGATAGCTTGCTGACTGTTGAGCTGCTCATTATGTTCAGCTAGCTTTACAGATATAGCCTGCGTAAGATCCTTACCCCAAACCTGCAGAAAACTTTGATAACTTTCTAGAAGACGCAGCCCGAACTCTTTAAGATCATCTTGGATAGACTGTAACCTCTGAGAAGTCTCGTCTGCCAATCCTTCTCCTAACTTGATTAAGGTTTTGTCGAGTTCTTGGCCCAGCCATGAAGATATCTCTCTAATGACCTCTCGCTGCCAGGCCTCTAGTCTAGGATTGGCCTTGTAACGGCGGGCAACGTAAACACCCAATGAGAAACCAACAGCCACTCCAATTAACAAAGCCAAAACGAGGTCCATCAGATTGGCTCCTTGCCCCTATTGTTACTTTTTGTCTAGGTTAACTAGGTTACCCGCCTGTTTCAAGATTCTCAGGCAAGAAGAGGCGTATCTTGTCCTGAAGAGCCGAGCAGGGATCCCAACCAGCTTTGTTGGAGCGCTTTCTGGGCGGGAGTGAGCTCAGGCAAGGCCTCGAGGGTGTACACATCCGGGCGGGGTGGATCCAAGGGGATCCAGAAGTGCTTCAACTGATCGCCCTGAAAGACGCTCAGGCAGATGGCCTGGTGGGGCTGGTAGGCCGCCAAGCGTTCTGGCAAGTTGGCAGCGCTTACCCGGAAGCCATCCAAGGCCACCAACTCATCGCCAGCCCAGATGCCGGCTTTTTGAGCGGGGGATCCCATCTCGACGGCGCTGATGCGATTGCCTTCGCCGTTGAAGTTGAGGCCCAGGTAGGGGGGAGGGTTGGGTCGGCTGAAGTGAACCTTGAGGGTGAGGCCAAAGGGGTGGAGGTAGGCGTTGTAGTCTAGCTCTTCCGTGCCGTCCACATAGGCGGCGAAAAAGGGGCTGAGATCGGCGCCGGCTGCCCGCTCAAACGCCTCTTGCAAGTCTTGGTTGCTGTAGCCTTTCTCTGTCCGACCAAAGCGCTGCCACAGATCCCGCAGGGCCGTGTCCAGGGATCCCTGCCCCCCTGAGAGGTGGCGAATGTGCAGATCTAGCAGCCAGCAGACCAAAGCGCCCTTTAGGTAATAGGAAACCTGGCTGTTGAGGCTATTTTCGTGGGGACGGTAGAGCTTGATCCAGGCGTCGAAACTGGATTCTCGCAGCGATTGTACGGCTCGACCTGGAGTGCGCTGCAGCCGGCCAATTTGCTCGGCCAGGATCTTTAAAAAATCTTCGGCGCTGAGGATCCCTGCCCGCAGCAAGATGACATTTTCGTAGTAGCTGGTTGCCCCCTCGCAAAACCACAGACAGTCCACGTAGTTTTCTTGGTTGTAGTTAATTTTCTCCAAAGCCAGAGGGCGCAGCCGCTTGACGTTCCAAGCATGGAAAAGCTCATGGGCCAGCAGCGCCAAAAAGCGGCGGTAGGAGTGGGGCTGATGCAGCTCCAGTCCAGAATAATTGAGGGTGGCACTGTACTTGTGCTCCAGGCCGCCAAATCCCCCGGCTGACAAATGCACAATAAACCAGTAGCGGTCGTAGGGCAGCTCGCCAAAAAACGCCGCCGTGGCCCGGACAATTTTCTCGGCATCGGCCACCGCTTGCTCCAAATTTAGGGTGCCCGCTCCCCAGACCACGAAGTAGTGAGGGATCCCTTCCACCGCAAACGACCGCAACTGGTGCAGGCCCACCTCCACCGGGCTATCCACCAGCTCGTCGTAGTCTGCCGCCACAAAAGACTGGCCGGAAGCAGCATCCTCAGAAGAAGACCTCAAAGGTCGCAAACTGATGGCGACGTGCCAGTCGGGTTTGGGAGGGATTATCGTCAAGGTGTAGGGCTCCCGCTCGCGACCGGGCACGTAGAGAAAGAGCGCCGCCCCGTTGAAGTAGGCGTGGGTGAGATCCAAATGGTTGGTGCGCACCGTCAGCTCGTAGGCGTAGACCCGATAGCGGATCGCGACAGCCGAACAGCGGGGCGGCTCGATCTCCCAAGTGTGCTTATCTACCTTCCGCCAGGCCAAAGGGATCCCTTGCTCCGTTGCTGCCTGAAACTCTTGCACATGGCGGGCATATTCCCGCACCAGGTAGGATCCCGGCGTCCACACCGGCAGCCGCAGTTGCAGAGGTACTTCTGGATCCACCTCTTGGATCTGTAGTTCCACCTCCAAAAGGTGATTGGCCGGCTCCGGCATCCGCACCGTGAAATGCTGACGGCTTAGCTGAGAAGGGGCGGCAACCCCACCCTGCGCGATCCCCATATAACTTTCCTCGCACCTCCCGCCTGCACCGTCCCAAAACAGTGCGCTAGAGGCATATCTTGGACAGGAGACAAGACTTCAAAGATGTAGCTCCTGCTACAAAGATATCCAAGCAGAGTCTTTTAGCTTAGGATAATCTTGCCGCCGAGGTCATTTTTGAGTCAAGGGTGGCTTGGGTCAATAGCGGGCAGCTCAACCCCGGCACTCCTGGCTGATCTTGTTGGGTTGATTCTAAGGGATAAACTGACCTTAAAAGGTTGAAGAATATGGCAGTGGCCATTGCAGAAAAATCTCTGGTTGCAGCCTTCAAACAGTTGGGAGGGCCTCACCATCCTCCGGTTATCGAAACGTTTGAGCGCGGTAAGACCATCTTCTTTCCTGGGGATCCGGCGGAGCGGGTTTACTTTTTGGTGAAAGGAGCTGTCAAGCTCTCGCGGGTCTACGAAATGGGGGAAGAAATTACCGTCGCTCTCCTGCGGGAAAACAGCATCTTTGGGGTGCTCTCCTTCATCACGGGGCAGCGCTCCGACCGCTTCTATCACGCGGTGGCCTTTACCCGCGTCGAGCTGCTCTCTCTGCCCATCGAACAGGTGGAAAAATCCTTGCGGGAGAACGCTGAGCTCTCCATGTTGCTCCTCAAGAGCCTGTCTTCCCGCATCTTGCAGACGGAGATGATGATCGAGACGCTGGCCCACCGCGACATGGGATCCCGTCTGGTCAGCTTTCTACTGATCCTCTGCCGCGACTTCGGGGTGCCCGGCCCCAATGGAGTCACCATCGATCTCAAGCTATCCCACCAGGCCATTGCGGAAGCGATCGGCTCCACTCGCGTCACCATCACTCGTCTGTTGGGGGAGCTGCGCAAGAAGAACTACATTTCCATCCACAAGAAAAAGATCACCGTCCACGACCCAATGCAGCTTGGCCATCGCTTTGCCTAGGGGGAGAAGCTGCCCCTAGGGCCGTTTCCAGGAATTTACCAGTCGGGACAATCCCTCCCTCTGGGAGAGGAGTAGCCGTGCCACCAGGGCAGGGCAGCGACGAGGGAACCTCCCCTCAACCACCAGGGGCTGAGAGCGATCCTTGGGGGGAGGCTTGCTGCTGGGCCAGAGCAGCCAAGATCTTTTCCCCCATTTCCCGACAGCCGACGAGGGTCATCCCCTCAGAGTAGATGTCGGCAGTGCGGTAGCCCTGGGCCAAAACCGCCTCGACGGCCTGTTCGATGCGGTCGGCAGCCTGGGGCTGATCCAAGGAGTAGCGCAGCAGCATTGCCCCGGAGAGCACCTGGGCAATGGGGTTGGCCTTGTCTTGTCCGGCAATATCCGGGGCTGACCCGTGTACGGGTTCGTACACCCCAGGGCCAGAGGATCCCAAAGAGGCAGAGGGCAACATGCCGATGGACCCGGTCAGCATCGCCGCCTCGTCGGAGAGGATATCCCCGAAGAGGTTCTCCGTGAGAATGACGTCAAACTGCTTGGGCCAGCGCACCAACTGCATGGCAGCATTATCGACGTACAGGTGGGACAGCTCCACGTCGGGGTACTCAGCCGCAATGGCGGTAACCCGCTCCCGCCACAGTTGTGACACTTCCAGGACATTGGCTTTATCCACCGAGCAGAGCTTGCGCCGGCGTTTGCGGGCCAGTTCAAAAGCCACACGGGCAATGCGATCCACCTCCGCCTCGCTGTAGGCCATGGTGTTCACACCCCGCCGGGATCCCTTGGCATCTGTGAAGATCCCTTTGGGTTGGCCGAAGTAGATGCCGCCGGTGAGCTCCCGCACCACCACCAGGTCGATCCCGGCAACCACCTCCGGCTTGAGGGAAGAGGCCTGCACCAGTTGCGGAAAGATCTTCACCGGGCGCAAGTTGGCAAACAGCCCCAGGCCCGCCCGCAAGCCCAACAAAGCCCGCTCAGGGCGCTTCTCCCGCGGCAGGGTGTCGTACTTAAAGTCGCCAACTGCCGCCAAGTAAACAGCATCGCTCTCCTGGGCCATTTTCAAGGTCTCTGGCGGCAAGGGATCCCCCGTGGCTTCGTAGGCGGCCCCGCCAATCAAGCCCTCCTGCCACTGGAGGGAAAACCCCACCTGAGCGGCAACCGCATCCAAAACCGCCCGCCCCACCTGCATGATTTCAGGACCGATCCCATCTCCGGCCAGGGCTGTAATCCGATAGGTTCGGACAGCAGAGGAAGGAACGCTCATGGGCGGTCACAGCAAAAGAATGCGTAGCGATATTACCATCCCTTGGCCCCCAGGTTTGCCGAAAAGTCCCCCACGTCCAAAAAAAGTGCAGCCCGGCCACCGGCCTGCTGCACTCAGAGTTATCAAGCCGATATTCTGCCCTCTAGAACAGGCCCAGGGTGACCCACTTATCCAGAGGCAAGGTGGCGCCAATGCCCAAATAGAGGGTGACCAAGGTGCCGATCAAAAACACCGTCGTCGCCACGGGGCGGCGCAGCGGATTCTGAAACTTGTTGACGTTTTCGATGAAAGGCACAAACAGAAGGCCGACCGGAATGGCCGACATCAGGGCAATGCCCAAGAGCTTGTTGGGAGCAATGCGCAAAATGTGAAACGCGGGGTAGAGATACCACTCCGGCAGAATTTCCAGCGGCGTGGCAAAGGGATCCGCCGGCTCGCCGACACCCGCCGGATCCATGACCGCCAGGCCGACAATCACCCCAATAGTGCCCAGGATCACCACCGGGAACATAAAGAGCAAATCGTTGGGCCAAGCGGGCTCCCCGTAGGTCATGTGGCCCATGTTCTTCTTCAGCTTGGCCAAAACTTTGGGATTGTCTAGGTCAACTTTGCGGGTAATCGCCTCGGTTGCTATCACTTGCTTTGAGACCGGCATAGCCATTCTCCTTGTCTAGGGCAAAAGTTCTGAAAAGATGCATCCAGGGTGCCCGGCTCACAAGAACCGGTTTGGGATCACAAAGGCCCGGAGATGCCCTGGCGGCGGATCATCAGAAAGTGCATCGTCATGAAGACCGCCGTCAGCCAAGGCAACACAAAGGTGTGCAGGCTGTAGAAACGGGTGAGGGTGGCTTGGCCAACTGCCTCGCCGCCGCGGATAAGCTGGACCAGGGCATCCCCCACCACCGGAATGGCACTGGGCACCCCGGAGACGATCTTGACTGCCCAATAGCCCACCTGATCCCAAGGCAGGGAGTAACCGGTAACCCCAAAGGAAACCGTCAGTACCGCCAAGATCACGCCAGTTACCCAGGTCAGCTCGCGCGGCTTCTTGAACCCCCCCGTCAGGTAAACCCGGAAGGTGTGTAGAATCATCATCAACACCATCATGGAAGCACTCCAGCGGTGGATGGAGCGCAGCAGCCAGCCGAAGTTGACCTGGGTCATGATGTAGTTGACCGATTCAAAAGCCTCGGCCACCGTTGGACGGTAGTAAAAAGTCATGGCAAAGCCGGTGGCAAACTGAATGAGGAAGCACACCAGCGTGATGCCGCCGAGGCAGTAGAAGATATTAACGTGGGGCGGAATGAATTTTCCGGTTGCGTCATCGACGAAAGGCGTGATCTCCAGCCGCTCGTCTAGCCAGTCGTAAACTTTGCTCATGATGCCTGCAATTTTTAGAGTTGGATATCCAGGGCGGGGCGGGCCCACTCCCTATAGCACTGTAACACAATTCGTTAACACGATCATGAAGTCGGGCTCAGCTTTGAGACAGGGATCCCTACACCAACAGCCCAAACGCCTGCTGATGTCTCATCTTGTTCACGTTTCTTAGTATTTCTTAGCTTCTTCTTCAGTTTGGGATCCGATGATTGCGCAGAAGCCGAGATCTGGGGAAAGCAGTTGCAGAGGGTTGGGGATCGGATGGGGGTTACGCCAGGCTGTCCGAGTTTTGTTGCTAGGGTGCCTGCTCTGGGCGAGTTTGGGCATTGGCGCCTGTCAGGTGCAGGCCAGCCGCTGGGGGGAAGAGCAGCAACTGCTGGCGCAGGCGTGGGCCTATGTGGATCGGGCCTACGTGGATCCGGGTTTCAACGGACAGAACTGGTGGCAGGTGCGCCAGCGCTTTCTCTCTCGGCCCCTGAAGGATCGGCAAGAGACCTACCGGGCCATCGAGGAGATGCTGGCAACTCTGGGGGATCCCTACACCCGCTTTTTGGACAGGGAGCACTACCTCAGCCTGCAGACTTCCACTGCTGGCGAGTTGAGCGGCGTCGGCCTCCAGATTGCCATCGACGGGCAGGGGGCAGTACGGGTCATCGCCCCAATGGAGGGGACTCCTGCCGAGCGGGCCGGGATCCAACCTCAAGATGAGATCCTGGCGGTGGATCAGGTGCCAGTGGCAGGGCTGAGCTTGGATGAGGTGGCAGAACGCATGCGCGGCCCCAGCGGCACAACCGTTAGCCTACGGCTAAGGCGGCAGGAGCGCATCTGGGAGGTGGAGCTGGTGCGGCAGTCCATCCTGATCAACCCGGTGCGCACCGGTTTTTTCAAGCTGCCCCAGGGGGAGGTAGCCTACATCCGCCTCAGCCAGTTTAACGGCAATGCCGCCGCTCAAGTGCGTCAGGCCATCCAGGCCGCAGAAGCGCGAGGAGTGCGGGGCTACATCCTCGATCTGCGCAACAACCCCGGAGGGTTACTGCAGGCGGCCATTGAGATTGCTCGCTTTTGGATCCCCAAAGGCGACATCGTGCGAGTGACGGATCGCTACGGCATTCAGGACGGCATTCCCGCCACCGGCGAAGTCCTCACGGCAGCCCCCTTGGTCGTCTTAGTGAACCAGGGCAGTGCCAGCGCCAGCGAAGTCTTGGCGGGGGCGTTGCAGGACAGCGGACGGGCGCAACTGGTGGGAACGCGCACCTTCGGCAAGGGGCTGATCCAATCCCTGCTGGAGCTGGCGGACGGCTCGGGGCTGGCCGTGACCACTGCCAAATACCTCACCCCCAACGGCCACGACATTCATCGCCAAGGGATCCAGCCCGATGTGGAGGTGGCCGCGGGCCCTGTTCCCCTGACGGCAGAAAGCCTGGGCGGCCCTGAGGATGGGCAGTTGCAGCGGGCTTTGGAAGTGTTGGGGGCGACTTTGTCGGTGGCCCAGGGGATCCCAGCGGCAGCTAACACCTGAGGGGGAGAAGGGGAGTGCCTGTTTGTCTGCGATTCGTTTTAGGATCGGGTTTAGCCGTCCACTTGGCCCTGCTCTCGATCCCTCTGGCATGAATGCCCTGCAAAAATTTCACCACTTCTTCAACTGCTGCATTGGCGCCTGGCACACCGAGCGCACCTACCACTATTTGGATCGAGGGGAGGTGGAGCGTTCGCGCACCGACTTCACCATTCGCACCCTCACCCCTGAGCTCAAGGAGAAGGTCCTGGCCGACAACAACTACCCCAACCACGGTGTGGACGGGTTTTTGGGCTTCCACCTGGCGTTTGAGACGGTTTCCGAAAAAGGGGAGGAGGCTGGGCAAGAGCTAAACATGCTCTTCGTGCCCCGGCGAGAAGGGCCCCGTGGGCTGGAGGGCGACTACTTGCGGGATCGGGCCTATGAGGAAGACCGCCCCATAGTGGCCAGCTTCCGCTTCGATCCCGGATCCCTGCAACTGGTGATGACCACCACCTACACCCGCGTCGTTGCTGTGGATACCATCACCTTGCTTAACCCACGCCTGCGCCTGCGCCAGATCCTCACCTACCAACGACCCCCTCACGGTCAGCCCTTGGAGGAGCTGCTGCTGGTGGGGTTTGGGGTAGAACAAAAGCTTACCTAGGGGGGTTTATCGGTGGATCCGGAGTTGATCCCTCCCGAAGACTTGCGCCTGCCCCAGCATCTGGCCCGGATTGAGGCCAGCTTTGAGCGGGGACAATACCGTCGGGTTCTGGAACAGGTGAAACAGGCCCAAAGCCGCTACCCGCAAGCGGGCAAGCTGCGGCTCTGGCAGGCCCTGGCCGAGGAGGCCCTTGGAGAGACCCAGGAGGCGATCCGCTTGGCGCAAACCTTGCTGGGCAACCCGGATCCGGAAGTGGCTCAACAGGCCCGCTACGTGTTGGGCATCTGGCAGGCTCCGCGTCTGCGGCGACCAGCAGAGTGGTTGCTCGAAATCCCAGATCTCAGCCATCTGGAAGAGGCCGAGCCAGGGGAACGCCGTCTGGTCTATGAGCGCCCCCGCCGCCCAGCTTCCCTGCCAAAAGTCGCCGATCCCATCCGCCGCGAGGCTGCTCCCCCCTTGAATACCCAACGGCTGACGTGGGTGTTGATCGGGATCCTTTTCGCCCTGCTAGCGGTGATGGCCTGGCTGCCCTAGCCCAGCCCTGGGTCGGCGCAGAGACAGGCTGCCTGACCCAAAAGCAGCAACAGCCGCCCTCGTCGCCCCCGAGTTGAAGAGAGATACTGGGAATAGGGATGGCTGTAACCCTTGGCTGCAGATGCTGGGCGAGCGTCCCAGTTGGATCCCGGGCAACAGTAGGTAACCAGCGGAGGTTGAGAGTGGCTACACAGACATTGGTCATCGATGCAGTAGAGCAGTTGGGCTTGCGGGTCACTCTGGGAGATATTGCCTCCAGCACAGGCCTGGCCCTAGAGGAGGCCAAACAGGAGTTGCTGAAGTTAGCCCAAAAGGCTGGGGGGCATCTCCAGGTTTCGCGGCAGGGGGAGATTGCCTACGTTTTCCCGCCCGACTTTCGCGACATTCTCAAGCGCAGGGAGCAGCAGGATCGGCTGGCAGCCTTGCGACGCAAGCTGTGGGGCGGCTTTCTCTACGGGCTGCGCATCTCCTTCGGCATCCTGTTGGTGGTGTCGATTATCCTCATCACCCTGGCGTTGATAGCTCTGCAGATGGCCAGCAGTCGTGAAGAGGGCAGCGGCAGTCGCAGTCGCTCGCGCGAGGTGGGGTTCTTCTACTTCCCCAACCTTTGGGTGGGCAACCCCTTCTGGAGTCCCTACCCCTACTACGGGGGCTATTCCGGTCGGGCGCAGCCCCGCCGGGAAAAATCGGAGATGAACTTTTTGGAGGCGGTGTACAGCTTCCTGTTTGGGGACGGGGATCCCAACGCCAACCTGGAAGAGGAGCGCTATGCCTTGATCGGCCAAGTGATCCGCGCCAACGGGGGGGTGATCGCCGCCGAGCAGGTGCTGCCCTACCTGGATGTGGAGCCGGGATCCCCGGCCCTAGAATACGAAGACTATATGCTGCCCATTCTGCTCAAGTTCGACGGCCAGCCGGAGGTAAGCGAGGACGGCGATATCGTCTATCGCTTCCCAGAGCTACAGGTGGCCGCCTCAGAGCGCCGCTCCAAGAAGATCCCGGAGGTGTTGCAAGAAAAACCCTGGGTGTTTAGCCGCGCCACCCCTGAGCAACTGACCCTAGCTGCTGGCTTGGGTGTGCTCAATTTCCTCTTGGCGGCCATTCTCTACGGGGCGCGGGAGGAGGTGGCAGCCGCCGCTGGCAGCAACGCCTTTTTGGCGTTTATCTACCCGCTGATTGGATTCCTCTTTCTCTACGGCACGCTGTTTTTGGCAGTGCCTGCAGTGCGGTGGCTGACGTTGCAGTTCCGCAACCAGGGGGTGGAGCGCCGCAATCGCATCCGGCGGTTCTGGCAAGAGCGGCTGAAGCGTCCCTCCGAGGCGCTGCTGCGCAAGCTCGACTTTGCCCGCCGCTTCCGCCGCCAAGAAGTGGTGCGGGAGTCGGACACCATCTACTCTACGGAGCGGGATCTGATCGAGCAGCGGGACTACCGGCTGGACGAGCCGGCCTTTCGCCAGCTTTTGCAGCAGGAGCAACCCCTGGAAAGCAAGTCGGAAGAGGTGCCCCGGCCTCGTCTCTAGCGAGGGGTTGAGGCCTGCCCAAGGGTCTTATCGAGCCATGGCCAATGCCAGTAGCGCGCAAGGCAAGCAACAGGATGGGAGGCAGGGGGGCCTGGTCCGCCTGGGGATCGACGTGGGAGGCACCTTCACGGATCTGGTGCTCCTCCAGGAAGGCCAGATCCGGACAGCCAAGGTGCTCTCCACCCCCAGCCCAGAAGCGGGGGTCTTTGGCGCCCTGGACAAGCTGGGCCCAGTTGAGGTGGACGTGTTCTGCCACGGCATGACGGTGGCCACCAACGCCCTCTTGGAGCGCAAGGGATCCCCCACCCTGTTTCTGACCACGGCGGGCTTCCGGGATGTGCTGGCCATTGGTCGCCAAAACCGCCCTTCCCTTTACGACCTCACCCAGCCCAAGCCAGAGCCGGTGGTGCCCCGCCACCACTGCCTGGAGGTGAAGGAGCGCTGCAGCGCCGGCGGCGTGGTCGAGCCGCTGACGGAAGAGGAAATCCAGCGCGTCCTCCGGGAAGTGGGCGAGCGGGTAGAGCGGGATGGGATCCGTGCCGTGGGGGTGGGATTCTTGTTTTCTTTCCTCTACCCGGAGCACGAGCAGCGCCTGGGGGCGGCCCTGAGAGAGGCTTTCCCCGACTTGCATGTTTCCCTCTCCTGCGAAGTGGCGCCGGAGTTTCGGGAATACGAGCGCTTTAGCACCACGGCCATTGATGCCTACCTCAGCCCGGTGCTGGCGGGCTACCTGCACCGCTTGGCGCAGGGCTGCCGGCAGCGAGGGATCCCCGAACCCCTGATCATGCAATCCTCCGGCGGCGTCACTTCCATTGCCCAGGCAGCGGCTCATGCCTCGGTGGCGCTGCTTTCGGGGCCAGCGGGCGGCGTTTACGGGGCGGCCTACCTGGGCTGGCTGAGCGGCTATTCCCATCTGCTCAGCTTCGATATGGGGGGAACCAGTACCGATGTGGCCCTCATTCAAGACGGCCTCCCTCAGGTTACCCCGTCAGCGGTGGTGTGCGGCCTGCCGGTGCAACAGCCCCAGATCGACATCCATACCGTCAGCGCCGGGGGCGGATCCCTGGCCTCGCTGTTGCCGGGCGGGGGGCTGCAGGTGGGGCCGGAGAGTGCCGGCTCCAACCCTGGGCCGGCCTGCTATGGGCGGGGAGGAACGGCTCCCACGGTAACCGATGCCAACCTCTGGCTGGGCTACTTGCCGGATGGGGGCTGGCTGGGGGACGCTGTTTGCCTACGGCGGGACTTGGCCGGCCAGGCCATCGGAACGCTGGCGGAGCCCTTGGGTTTGACTTTGGAGGAGACGGCTGTTGGCATTCGCACCCTGGCCAATGTGGCCATGGCGCGGGCTTTGCGGGTCATCAGCGTGGAGCGGGGCTTGGATCCCGCCCATTTTGCCCTGCTGGCCTTTGGCGGAGCTGGGCCCATGCATGCCTGTGCTTTAGCAGAAGAGCTGGGGATCCGCCGCATCTTGATCCCGGCCTTTGCCGGTGTCCTCTCGGCGCTGGGCATGGCTTTGGCCGATCTGCGGCGGGACTACCGGCGGGCCATCCTGCAGCCGCTGCAACAGTTGGAGGGGGAAGGGGGAGGATCCCTTTTGGCCCAGTGGGCGGCGCCCCTCATCCGCCAGGCGCAAGCCGACCTGCAGGAGCCGGGGCTCTCCTTCAGCCTCGACCTGCGCTACCGCGGCCAGTCTTTTGAGCTGGAGATCCCGGCCCAGTTGTCGGATCCGGTTTCTCTCTTGGAGCAGCGGTTTCACCAGGCCCACCGCCAGCGCTACGGCTGGCAGGATCCCGACCAAGAGGTGGAGGTGATCCAGCTGCGTCTGCGGGCGGTACAAGCTTTGCCCCCTGTGCCTTTAAAGGCGCCGCCCCCCCTGCCAGGGGATCCCTTCAAGGGGGAGCGCCAGGCCTGGACGGGCGGCCGGATGCGACCGGTCCCAGTCTACGATCGGCGGCGCATGGGGGTGGGGTTTCAACTGGGCGGGCCAGCGATTGTGGAGATGCCGGAGGCTACCGTGGTGATCGAAGCCGGTTGGACGGGCAATATCGACGCCGTGGGAACCCTAATCCTGAGCTGCGGGTGATTCCGTTGCCAGGTGCGGCCCTCGGGAACCCTTCCTCAGCTTGGTTGCCAGCAGTTTTGCAAGGTTTTGAGGTTTTCTCTAAATTGGCAGGGCCCAGGTTATTGCGGCAGGGCGGACGATGGGACTCGAACCCACGAATGGAGGAACCACAATCCTCTGCCTTAACCGCTTGGCTACGCCCGCCAGGATCCTGGGGATCTAGCTTAGCATGGGACAAACAGAACAGAACCGCAAAGATTGAAGCGCCCCAACATGCTGCCCAGAACCGAACTACTGAAAGGAGCGGAGTATCGAGAAACCTTGGCGCGCATTCTGGATCTGGGGGAGCAAGCCCTCAAAACCTGGCAAGTGGTCTGGAGTGACTTTCTCTCCCCGGCAGAAGTAGCCGAGGTACAAAGCCGGTTGCACAACTTGGCCGAACTGCAGGTGATGGCCTGGGGAGGCTATGCCCAGGCAGAGCGGCAACGCCTAGCCCTGGCCCGCCCTGAGGTCAGCCTGGAGGTGGAAGGCGCAGAAGGGATCCCCTTGGCCGCCGTTCAAATCCAAGGAAACTTTCTTTTCGACCCGGCCACCCACCGCGACTTTTTGGGAGCCCTTTTGGCGACGGGAATTGCCCGCGAGAAGGTGGGAGACATCCTCGTGGTGGGCGAATTCGGGGCCCAGGCCATCGTTGTGCCGGAGCTGGTGGACTATCTCAGCCTCAACCTAACCCAGGTGCGCAGCGTGCCCGTCAAGGTCAGCCGGATCCCTCTCAGCCAGTTGAAGGTTCAACCGCCGCGGGTGAAGTCCATCACCAGCGTGGAAGCCTCTTTGCGCCTGGATGCAGTGGCCTCGGCAGGATTTGGCCTGTCTCGCAGCAAGATGGTGGAAGAGATCCAGCGGGGAGAGGTGCGGGTTAATTGGAAGCCGATTACCCAAGCCAGCTACACCGTCGGCCCCCAGGATTGGATTGCCATTCGCGGTCGCGGTCGGCTGCAAATTGAAGAGGTGGCCGAGACGAAAAAGGGCCGCTTTCGCATCCAGATGAAGCGGTATCTCTAGGTTTTTGGAGATCGGCTGCCCGCCTGAGCCGGGGCAAGATCGCGGCTCCTGGCAAATGTTAGGAAAAAGGGAAGAAGGCCCAAGGATAGAGCAAATACTCCAGGTAAAACAACTTCCAGATCAGTTGATAATAGGTGACAATCGCGTCGCGGCAACCCAGATCCAGGCGAACACCATAGCCCAAAAGGATCCCCAACCCCAGCCCATGTCCTAACAGCATCCAGGCGCCCCGGCCCATGAGGAGAAAATAGCTTCCCAAAGCGATAAAGGCTAGGTAACAAGCGGCCAAAATGCCGATGCAAAACTTTGAGATCCGCTCCTGGCCAAAGCGCAACGAAAAGGTGGCAATGGCAAACCGGCGATCCCCCTCCATGTCGGGAATATCCTTGAAAAGGGCGATCACCAGCCCAAAAATAGACATAAACCCTGTCAGAAAAACAATGGGAGCAGAAAGCTCGACTCCCCCCTGCATCAACTGCTGAAAATGGCTGTACAGGCCCAGATTGACGATCAACCCCCGCACACAATAGATACAAGCCGAGGCCGCCAGCGGAAACCGCTTCAACCGCAGGGGGGGCAGGGAGTAGGCCGTGCCGATCCCGTTGCTCAACAGCACCGTCAACAACAGGTACGGGATCCCTGTCAGGGCCAATAGGATGGATGCCACCCCGCAGGCGGCGACGATCCCCACCCCCTGTCGCCAACTCAGGGAGCCGGCGGCCAAGGGCAGATGGGGTTTGTTGATGCGGTCGATCTCGATATCCGTGAGCTGGTTGAGGCCGACAATGTAGACATTGGCCGCCAGACAAGCCACCCAAGCCACGCCCAACTGGGGAAGGACAGCTAGCAGGGCCGTTGGTTCAGCGGCCACGAACCCGGCCAGCAAGTAGAGGCCCAGTAGACTGGCACTGGTGCCGTAGACGGTGTGGGGCCGAGCAAAACGCCAAAGAACCTGCCAATTTGGGGTCATTCTAGCCAGCAGCGATACAGCTCATGGCCCGAAGCCCTCTCGCGGAGAGTGGCTAGGGATGGGGAGAGTCTTTAAGGAGGGCAGCCAGGGCCGACCAGCGGGGATCCACCGGCGGCGGCGCAGCCGCTTCCACCACAATGCCCGGGCAATCGGGGCGACAGGGCAACTGGTGGGGCATCTCCAAATGCAGGTGTTGGTACATCCAGTCTTCGATATCCAGCTCGCCGTTGGGCGGCAGGCTCTCCAGCAGATCCTCTTCGTCCCGCAATTCCAACTCCAGGGGCGGGGGTTCAGGACTGGGCTCCCGAATCAGGATGATCTCCTCAACCTGCAGATGCAGCCGGTGGTTAAACTGCTGCAGGCAGCGGTGACAGGTGAGGGTGACGATGGTGCGGGCCTCGGCGCTCACCTCCAGGAAATGCCCCCGGTGGCTGGCCTGCAGGGATCCCTCCACAGGGGTCAAGCTCTCAAAACCTGGGAAAAACTGCCTAAAGTGAACCTCTTGGGTTTGACCAGGCATCTGCCGCAGGTCGGATAGACGAATTGGCCTCAGCATGACATCCCCCTTCATACGTCTTGGGTAGCAGGGATCCCGGAATCGCCCCTATCGGCAAGAGAGCCGCACAGCCAGCGCCTCCAGGTCAGGGTCGAGAAGAGGCCCGCCGGATCACCAGGCGACGGTCAGGCTCCTTGCCACGGCTGAAAGTTTCCAGATCGGCGTAGGCAGGGTCTTTCAGGAGCGTGTGGATCTGCCGCCGCTCGGCAGCAGAGAGATCGGGAAACTCGTATTCCCGACCACTGGTTCTCACCTTTTCCACCGCGACAGCAACCAAGGCTTTGAGCTCCTGCAAACGGCGCTGACGATAGCCATCCAGATCCAGGATATAGGGCTGCTGTTGGTCTTCTGGCTGGTTGAGGTTGAGAAGGGTGTTGGCCAAATACTGCAACGCATCCAAAACCACCGGGGAGCGCTCTTCCTCGGGGCCGGCTTCTTTGGACGGCGGCAAGGGCGATGCAGGCGCTTTTGAGAGCAACATTTGCTTCTGAGCCGGCGTTAGAGAATCGGCCTCGATTTCGATTATCTCCCCCACCACTCGCACCACCGCCGGGATTCCCATCGCCGCCAGCACCTGCTGCAACCACTGCCTGGCCCGTTCTCGATGTTCGGCAGGAGAAAGCTTGCCCTGGGAAGGCGCAGCGGTTCCCTCAGACTTCTGATGCGATTTTTTGGCGGCGGATCTCTTCACAGATCCCGTAGAGGACTCAGGGCGGCTCATCCTGGGCAGCTTCCAATTCTGAAGAGGTATCAAGCACTCGACCTAAGCCCGCCCCAAGCCAAGCAGCAAGGACTTGCTAGGGCTCAAAGGGCAGGGATTCGCGCCCTCCCCCGGCTGCCTTTGGCTTGGCTGGTCGGTCAACCTCCTTGGCTTCCCCTGTGCTCGCCTGGGCAGCGCGACGGCGCTCCTCTTCCACCAACTGCTGCAAGTTCTCAGGCAACGGCTCCCGCGAGAGCAAGAAGGTTTGCACGGTTTGGAAGATGTTGGAGACAAGAATATAGAGCAAGACCCCAGCCGGCAAGGGGAAGAACAGGAACATCGCCGAGAACAGCACAGGGGTGATGCGGGCCATCGAGCTCTGGCTGGGATCCTCCTGGCCGGCGTTGGTCAGGGATTGGTTCAGGTAAATGGAGACACCGAAAAGGACGATCATGCCGATGATGTCCCAGTGAATGGTGCCATCCGGATCAAAGGCGCCGACGCGGCCTAACTTGTCAATAAACAGAAAGCCCGTGTCAGAGGCCAAGCCCGGGATCGCAACCTCCACCGTCACTTCCCCCGGCTGCAGGGCCAGCAAGGTGCCATCCGGCTGGATCTGGGCCCGCTCTTCTCCTTTGGTGATCTTCCAGGTGGGCCGCAACAGGGTGGGATCCCCGCCCGCCTCTGCCACCAACTGCTCAAAGGGCTTGCCCCCCGGCCCCTGCAGCCTAAACTGCACCTGCTCCCCTACGGCAATCTTGGTGCCCTTGGGCGCCACCAGCACCACCGGCTTGTGTACCGAGTCGGTGACGAAGATGTTCTTGCTGGGGCTGACGTAGGGGGTGGGCACCACCTCTGCCGCCACCTCTGCTGGCAGGATCTGCAGGTTGACATCGTAGGTAACCGCCGCAAAGGGGGATCCCCGCAGCGTGGCAAACAGAGCAAACAGCACCGGCATTTGAATCAAGAGCGGCAGACAACCCCCCAGCGGGTTGACCCCCAGCTCGCTGTACAGTTTGGCCTGGGCCTCGCGCAGCTTTTGCGGGTCATCCCGGTACTTTTCCTGGATCTCTCGCATCCGCCGCTGCATCAGGGGGTTGATCACCTTCATGCGCCGCATGTTGCGGATGGATCCGACGTTGAGGGGGTAGAGGGCAAAGCGGATCACCAACGTCAGGAAGATGATGGCCAGTCCATAGCTGGGCACGATCCCGTAGAAAAAATCCAGGATCGGCAGCATGACGTTGTTGGAGAGAAATCCGACTCCGAAGTCCATGGGGGGTGCTGGCGAACGTCCGTAACCCATTGTAAGGGTTTCCGACCGGCTGACGAGGGCGTTTTCAGAGTTGAAGCGCTCCAATCAGCAAGAGAGACCTGGGCACTTGCCGGCCTCGCCAACCCTCCCCTTCTCCCAGGGGAGACTAGCCAAACGATTTCCCTGCCTTGCCGAGGGAGAGGGGCAGGGCGCGGCGGCATATCAGTGAAAAAGGAGGGGCTGCTTTGCCCCTCCCTCATCGTTCTGGTTAAACTTGGGGCTCTGGCAGCACCCCTTTTCTGGAAGCAAGAGGCGCTCTGGATGAGGATCCCTTTCCCCTGCCGACGGGACTACTTGACCTTGACCGTGGCGCCAGCTTCCTCTAGCTTCTTCTTGATCTCGTTGGCTTCCTCTTTGGGGATCCCTTCCTTGACCGGTTTGGGAGCAGCCTCCACAAGATCTTTGGCATCTTTCAGGCCCAAGCCGGTCAACTCGCGCACCACCTTGAGGACGGCGATCTTCTTATCCGCGGGGACAGCCTCGAGAATGACATCAAAGGCCGTCTGCTCTTCCACGGGTTCAGGCGCCGCTGCCGGCGCCGGCGCCGCTGCTGCTGCCACGGGAGCAGCCATGACCATGCCACCTGCCGGGGCAGCCGCACTGACGCCAAAGGCTTCTTCGATGGCTTTCACCAACTCGGAAGCTTCCAACAAGCTCAACGCTTTCAACTCTTCCAGGATCTTTTGAACACGCTCCGAAGCCATGGTCTTGTCTCCTCAGGGTAACGAAGTGGATAGGGTGGAATCGGGTCGATGAACCCAAGACAGGCCGAGCCCGTCAGGCCGCCTCCTTGTCGGCAATAGCCCGGATGGCCCTTGCCAGGGAGGCCGGGATTTCTTGGATACCGCGGGCCACCTGCGTAGGCACGGCATTGAGCCCAACCGCCAGTCGAGTGGCTACCGACTTGAGGCTGCCCGCCACCTGGGCCATGAGCACCTCCTTGGGCGGCAGCTCGGCGATGGCCTTGGCCTGATCCAAGGTCAGAGATAGCCCCTCGGCAGCGGCGCCGCGGAACTCGGTTTTCTTGGTTTGCTTGGCGAAATCTTGATACGCCTTCAGGGCTGCCGGAATATCGCCCCGGATCATGATAAAGGCCGTCGGCCCTGACAGGAAGGGAAGAATTCCTGCCCAAGCCTTTTGGTCGGCGACAGCCCGCCGCATCAAGGTATTTTTAACAACCATGCAGACAGCATCCGCCTTGCGCAGCTCCGCCCGCAGTTGGTTCATCTCGGAAACGGTCAGCCCCTTGTAGTCGATTACCAGCACCATTTGGCTGGCTTGCAACAGGGAGCGAACTTCATCGACCATCTCCGCTTTTTTCGCTAAAGGTTGCTTGCCCATACGCTCACCTCCTTTGTGGTCACTGGCTCACTGAGAGCCGAACAGGTGTTGCCGTCGGAAGGGGGTATCTGGAGCCGCCAAAGAGAATGCGCCTCAGCCATAGCCGAGACGCATTGAGACAAGCGTAACCTAGCAGTCCACAACGGGATCCCTTAGCACTCCGCTCAAACCTCGGCAGGACATTAAGCCCCTTGGCCCCTGCTGTCTTCGGCTCGCTATTCGACTGTGGAAAGCTCTTCTCTGCCCAGATCCTCCGGAAAAATGGCCAATTCAAACGGCAAGCAACTGCCTTTGCCCCTTTGCAGCGCCGAAGCAGGCTTAAGCAACCAACTTCAGCTCTCGCAGAGCATTGATGTCAACCTCAATCGAGGGCCCCATTGTAGCACAAACATGTAGAGCTCGCCAATACTTGCCCTTGGCTCCAGGGGGACGGTTGCGATCAATGGACTCCTGCACGGCTTTCAGGTTTTCCAGCAGAGCTTCGACGGGAAACTTGCACTTGCCGAAGATCAAATGCACAATGCCGGTTTTGTCCGCCCGGTACTCCAGCTTGCCGGCTTTGAACTCCTTGATGGCTTGGGCCAAATCCATGGTGACCGTCCCGCCCTTGGGAGAGGGCATGAGGCCGCGCGGCCCCAATAGCCGCCCCAGCTTAGCAACCTGGGGCATCACATCGGGGGTGGCAATCAGCAGGTCGAAGTCGATCACGCCCTTGCCGATCTCCTCGATCAGGTCTTCAAAGCCCACCCGGTCGGCCCCTGCGTTCTGGGCTTCCGTAACCTTCTCGCCGCGGGCAATCACCGCCACGCGAATCTCCTGCCCGGTGCCGCGGGGCAAGACGACGGTGGTGCGCAACTGCTGGTCGGCGTACTTGGGATCGATCCCCAGGCGGATGTGAACCTCCGCCGCCTCGTCAAATTTGGCAGTGGCCGTCTCCTTCATCAGGGCCAGGGCTTCTGCGGGGGGATAGGCAATGGGCTTGACTTTCTCCCGCAAAGCTTGCATACGTTTGGACAGTTTTCGAGCCATAGTTTCTCCTCGGGGTGCTGGCGAGAACTTCTCTCCCCCATAATGGTCTGCCAAAACTTCCAGACAACAAAGACTAGAGATCCTTAAGTCGATCGACAATCAATCAACTATTGTCACCCCCATGCTGCGGGCGGTGCCGGCGATGATCTTCATGGCCGCCTCCACGTCACGGGCATTCAAATCGGGCAGCTTCTGCTCGGCAATCTGGCGCAGTTGCGCCCGCGTCAGGGATCCTACCTTGACTTTGTGGGGCTCACTGGATCCCGACTCAATGCCGAGGGCTTTTTTGATCAACACCGAAGCCGGCGGCGTCTTGAGGACGAAGGTGAAGCTGCGATCCTCGTAAATCGAGATCTCGACCGGCACCACCATCCCGGCTTGATCGGCCGTTTTGGCGTTATATTCCTTGCAGAAGGCCATGATGTTAACCCCGTGCTGGCCCAGAGCCGGGCCGATGGGGGGAGCGGGGGTGGCTTTGCCCGCTTGGATGGCCAGCTTGACCACTGCCACCAGTTTCTTAGCCATGAAACGCGGTTACACCTCTTTGCGCACTTGACCAAACTCTAATTCTACCGGAGTATCGCGCCCGAAAATCGAGATCAAAGCCTTGAGCTTGCCCCGCTCTGGGCTGACATCCACCACCTCGCCGTAAAATCCCTGGAAGGGGCCAGCGAGCACCTCGATGCGATCCCCAGGTGCCATGTCGATCTTGAGGGGCACTTCTTCCACCTCGACGCTGCTGAAGATGCGCTGGACTTCGCTGGGGCTAAGGGGCCGTGGCGTCACATGGCCGCGACCACGACCGTAGGCCCTTCTCTCTTCCGTGCCGACGAAGTTGATCACGTTGGGGGTGGTTTTCACCACCATCCAGGTGTCGTCGTTGAGATCCATGCGCACCAGCACATAGCCGGGAAAAATCTTTTCCTCTTGTTCCTGGCGCTTGCCGGATCGATCGAGCTTGAAGCCCGTCCGCTTCGGGATCACCACCTCGACAATCTGATCTGCCACATCCAGAGCCGCCGCCCGCTGCATCAGGGTGCTTTTGACTTTGTTTTCGCAGCCTGAAGCCACCTGCACGGCGTACCAGCGCAGGTTGCGGCGACCTTGACTTTCGCTTTCTTCCCCCTCCGCCGCCGTGCCCGCAGGCTCTAGGGGCTCGAGGCGGCCCCCCCGGCCTCTCCGCCGCTGCTCTGGCTCTGGGCTCATCACCTCACCTCCTCTCTGTATCTGTCTGTGTGCATGGGCCTCCTCTCCCCAAGTCCTTGGCAGGGGCCATCTGGGGAAAAACCTCACGAGAACAGTTGAGTGGCCAGCCAGCCGAACAGTTGATCGACCAGGTAGATGAACGAGGCGAAGGCCAACACAATCAGTAAAACTCCCACCGATTCGCTAATCAGTTGCTGGCGGCTCGGCCAAACAATTTTGGCCAACTCCGCACGGGTCTCTTGGAGAAAGCCTGGGATCCCTTTAGACTCAGTGGAACTGGAGTGGCCCCGGCTGGCGGGATCCAAACGCTGTTCCGTATCGGCTTTGCTAGAAGAGGTGCTTTTAACCACGGTGGTATCTCCTGATGGATCCCGAAAACGGTGCGCCACCTTTTAGCGCACGCAAGATCGGCTTAGCGATCTTAACAGATCTGTTGAGGGTGGGATCCCTCTCAAGGGTCGGGAGTGGACTCAGGCGTCAGCGCTCTGGGGGAGAGCACCAAAGGGCGGCGGGAGCAGTTGAATTGCTCTACCGCTGCGTCGATCCCGGCTTTGCTGTCCCAACGCGAGGCGGCATTTTGCCGGGAGAGAAACTCGGCGGCCCGCAGGAGGTCGTTCATGTCAATGCTGGTGCCGTCGAACAACTGGACGTTGCGGTCGCGGCGGATGGCCTCGTTGACATCTCCCCTTTGGGCCAGGGCAACTTCGGAGCTGGCCAGGATCCCCAGCAGAAGCAGACCCAGCGCTGCAGGGATCCCAAGCCGGCCAACAGGGGTGAAAGGGGAGCGGAGACGGTTTACAAACATCGATCCTGTTCCTCCACATCGGTGTGCTGCTCGGCCAGTCCCTCTGCCAGCAACTGTTGTTCTTCAGGCGTGAGGGGGCGTTTGGCCAACAGGTCTGGTCGCCTTCGCCAGGTGCGAACCAACTGCTGTTGCAGACGCCAACGGGCGATGGCTCGGTGGTCGCCTGAGAGAAGCACCGGCGGCACCTTGTGCCCTTGGAACTCCGGTGGACGGGTGTACTGAGGATACTCCAGTAGCCCCGTCTCGAAACTTTCGCTCCTCAGCGAATCTATCTTACCAACTGTGCCCGGCAAGAGCCGCACCACGCCGTTGATCAAGGCCAGCGCCGGGATCTCCCCCCCTGTCAGGACAAAATCGCCCAGCGACACCTCGCGGGTGGCCAGGTGTTGGCGGATCCGCTCGTCAAAGCCTTCGTACTGGCCACAGAGCAGGATGAGCTGCGCCTTTTGGGCAAGTTCTTGCAGCAGCGCCTGGTTCAGCGGTTGCCCCTGGGGCGTGAGCAAGATGATCTCGCAGGGATCCAGGCGGGGCAGGGAGGCGACGGCTGCAAAGAAAGGCTCTGGCTTGAGCACCATGCCCACCCCGCCCCCGTAGGGCTCATCATCGACCCGGCGGTGCTTGTCGGTGGCAAAGTCCCGCGGGTTGGTGCAGTGAACCTCGGCAATCCCCTGCTCTAGGGCCTTGCCCACCAGCCCGATGCGCAGCGGCGTTGCAAAAAACTCCGGGAAGAGGGTGATGACGTCGAACCGCACAAGACTTAGGAGGAGGCAGAGGGAGGTTCTGTGCGCAGCCGCTCTAGATCCAGGCGCAAAGACTCGATCTGGTGGATCAGTTCCATCAGCTCGGCCATCTCTTCTTTGGAGATAGGGGCAGAGCCGGCAGGGGAAGCCGTGGTCGGGGGGGTACTCTCAGCAGGAGCGGGCCTCTCGCTGTCTGGAACTGTGGCGGGGGCGTTGGCGGCTGGATCCCTGAGACTTTCAACGTAGCGGACAGCCTCCTGTTCGATCAGCTCCCCCTTTTGCTCCAGTTCTGCTGCCAGTTGTGCCAAGTCCATCGAGAGGCGGTTGAGGTTTTCGGCCCGCTTTTCCGGGTCTTGGAGGATCTCCACCAGGGCAGTGGCCGTGCCGTAAAAGATGTGGCGAGCCCGCGTGAACCAGTCAGAAGAGCGAGAACTCATGGCAGCAGTCAAAGGGGGTGGGGATCTCCATTCTAGGCAATGCCTGGCGGGTATTGCTTGAGGCGCTTGGAATATGAGAACGGGCTCAATCCACGGCGCGAATCTCGCCGCTGTTGAGCCGCTCCACAACCAATTCCAGCAGCTCGTGCTGATACATTTACGCTGAACACTGCTGAGCATTACTGCTCAGCGGTGAAGCGATAGCATTCTGTCCGTTTCCGTTGTCACTACGCGACGCTGACGCGACCGCGCTACTCGGACGGAGTCCAAACAGAAAGGCGGTATCCCGCAAAGCTCTGAGCATAACACCCAGAGCGCCTTGCCAATCTCGTGGTAGCCTATGGTTGCACTTCGGGCATCTAAACACCTTTGCGCCACCCAACTTGGTGTGGATGTGCCCGCACTTGGTACAGGTTTTGCTGGTGTACGCTTCCGAT
>NZ_AXUX01000001.1:2823961-2827364 GCF_002760475.1 Synechococcus sp. 63AY4M2
AGCGACCACAATTGTTCCGACATCTCCCGCACGAACTCGTTCCAATAAGGCAAGGAACTTTGGTCTTTTGAAGTTGAGACCGCCGCCAACCTCTCCGACCACTTCGGCTCCAGGATAGAGGTCAACCAGTCTTGCAATCTGTCTCTCCAAGTCTGGTTTCTGCCCTCGACTGCTGACTCGGGCGTACAAAACGACTCGTTTGTCCTTCTTGGGCGCTCTGTTCGCGTCAGCGGGCCGGAGGCCAATGTAGCTGTCGAGGTCATACCTTCTCGCCCTACCGGATGGTGTACGTGTTGCATTGATCCAGCCCTTCTGTTCCCATCGCCTCAAGGTGTGGAGACACACCCCAAAATAATCCGCCGCTTCTCTCGGTTTTACATATCTAGCCATGCCAAGCAGCCATACTGAACATACTGTACATTATTTTCAGTATAGTCCAGCATATCATTGACTAGAGTCATGCTCTTCTGGGGAAACCTCTTGATCGGCTGCGACGGCATTGAGGATCTGCTGTTGTTCAGCGCGGGTTAAGACCTTATCTGCCAAAGCCCGGTCGATCAAAGCTCTGAGCTCAGAAGGTTGAGGGGGTTCCACCGTTTTTCTCCTAGCGCTAGAGGGCAAGGGATCCCATAATGGGTTTTGGATCCAAGCAGGCACACCCGTCAGTATAGCGAGACAGTGGTGGAACCCCAGGTATCCCCAAAAAACCAGAGCTTCCAACCGGTGGGGGTGATCGGCGGTGGGCAGTTGGCGCAGATGTTGGCTTTGGCGGCTCGCCCATTGGGGATCCCGCTGATTGTTCAGGCTGCCGCTCCTACCGATCCGGCGGTGGCCGTGGCCGACGGCGTGGTCTGGGGTGCCGTGACCGACACCCAGGCCACAGCCCAGTTGCTGCAACGCTGCCCGGTGGTAACTTTTGAGAACGAGTTCATCCCGCTGGCGGAGCTGCAAAAACTGGATCCGCAGGGATCCCGCTTTCGTCCTCGCCTGAGCACGCTAGAGCCGCTGCTGGACAAGTTGCACCAACGGCAGTTTCTGGCAGAGCTGGGGTTGCCGGTGCCGGCTTTTTGGCCTGCGGAGACGGCAGATCTACCTAGCCTGAGCTTTCCCTTGGTGCTCAAGCGGCGGCGGCAGGGCTACGATGGGCAGGGCACCCGCATCCTGCCCGACCCAGCAACCTTGCAACAGGCTCTGGCTGAGTATGCCGGGATCCCGCTGCTGGTTGAAGAGTGGATCCCGTTTGAGCGGGAGCTGGCGGTGATGGTGGCGCGAGGGCTGACGGGAGAAATCCAGATCTACCCCGTGGTGGAGACGGTTCAAGTTAACCAAGTCTGTCGCCACGTCTTGGTGCCCGCCCGCATCCCTTCCTCTGTTGAGGCCGAGATCCGGGATTTGGCGGTCAAGGTGATGGAAAAATTGGATGCGGTGGGCGTGTTTGCCATCGAGCTGTTCTGGGTGCCGCCGCCCCACCCCAAGGCCGGGATCTGGATCAACGAAATCTCGCCGCGGGTTCACAACTCCGGCCACTACACCCTGGAAGCCTGCCACACCTCGCAATTTGAGCAGCATCTGCGGGCCATCCTCGGTCTCCCCTTGGGGGATCCCTCCCTCAAGTGTGGGGGGGCGGTGATGGTCAACCTCTTGGGCTACGAGCACTCCACCGGCGACTATGCCGAGCAGCGGCAGCGCTTGGCTGCGATCCCCAATGCCACGGTGCACTGGTACCACAAGACCCCCGCCCGCCCGGGGCGCAAGCTGGGCCATGTTACCGTCTGTCTGCCGAGCCCCCCCTCTCCTTCGGAAGCAGCGGCCCTTGTCCGCACCCTCGAATCCTTTTGGCAGCCATGAGCCAAGCGTCGGATCCCTCTTTTTCTCCGGCCATCCAAACCCTGATCCAGGCCATGCAAAGGCGGGATGTGCCCGCGGTAGCTCAGCAGGTCAACGGCCTCTCCCCCCAAGAGCGCTCCGCGGTGTTGACTCCCGCTCTCCAATACCTTGCCGAGGTGGATCCCGACAGCGCCCGCTGGTTTGTTCGCCACCTCATGGCCCCTGCCGTCAAAGCGCAACTGCGAGAAGGGATCCTCAAAGCCGCCCAAGATTACCTGCAAGAGGCCGGCTTCCAAGAAGGGATCGATTACGAGCTCAAGCCCCATCCCCAATCGGGGGGTCAGATCTTAAGCCTTAGCCGCCGAGCCCTGCCCTATGCCGCCCCCGATGACGATCCCTTTGGGCAGTTGTTGCTGGCCGAGTTCTGCGAATTGCGGGACTAGACCACCATGAGCGGTACGAGTTATCGGCTGCAGGTGCTCGACCTCACCGCCCTGCCCCAATTGCTGGAGCTGGATCGCCGCTGCTACGGCGGATACTGGGGAGAACAGGGCTATCGCGCGGAGCTGGAAAGACCCAGCAGCACGGTGATCGGGGTTGTGGCGGAACCGGCTGCCGCTGGCGCTTCCTGTGGCTTGGGCCGAACGGAGTTCCCCCCTCCCTCTCCAGACCTCGCGACGCAAACGACCCAAGCGCTCGTGGGCTTTGGCATCCTCTGGCGCATCGAAGAAGAAGCCCACATTATCTCGTTGGCGGTGGATCCTGCCCATCGGCGGCGTGGTTTGGGTCGAAGGATCCTGGAGGAGCTGTTGAGCCAAGCCAGGGCAGCAGGCTGTCGCTGGGCCACGTTGGAGGTGAGGGCTTCTAACCAGGCCGCCATCCGCCTCTATGAATCGGCAGGGTTTCAATTGCTGGGACGCCGCAAGGGCTATTACAGCGGAGAAGATGCGCTGGTCTATTGGAAAAAGCCAATCTAGAAAAGCAACAACACTGAAAATTTGTGGAAGTTCGCAACCAGATCCCTAGACAAACCGGCAGCCAAGTCTGGCAATCCTACAGAAGATCAATATCGACAGAGCTTTAACTGCCCGGCTGAACTTGTCGTTATTTTGTAGGTTTTGTAGATCATTCAGATTTCCTCTTCTCCTGGACGCAAGCTGCCAGATGTAACTTTTTTAGGCAAAATTTGGCTACAGCCAATTAGGAGCATCTTTTGCGATTTAAGATTGCAATTAGATAAATGGCTGCGGACAATCTGACGATAGGCCAAGACATACTACAACCTACAGCCTGTTAAGGGCTCAAGGGGTACAACAGCAGCACTTAGCAAACCAACTTCGGAAGGAGGATGGATTGATCAGTAGTAAAGAAGTCTTCACTATCTGCTCCATGCTATATTTCCCAATTCTGCAAAGCTGCCGAATAAAATGCTTCAACACCGACCACATCATCTCAATGGGATTCAACTCCGGCGCATACACAGGCAGGTATAGGATTCGTGCTCCTGTCCCCCTAATCAATTCCTCAACTTCCCGACTCTTGTGGATATTTAAATTGTCCATAATCACAACCTTCC
>NZ_AXUX01000001.1:2832524-2875450 GCF_002760475.1 Synechococcus sp. 63AY4M2
CCTAAGCGCTCGCGCAACAGTTCTTGATACTGCCACAGGTAGAAGTCTGGGTGTTCTGTAATAATTGCCATCACTTCCTGCCGATGTTGTTCCAAAATGCCCACTCGCTTGGTGCCTGCTTTCTTAGGGGCTAAATCTTGAGTTTGTTGGTACTGACGCACCCAGCGGTGTACTGTTCTTTTGGTAACCATGAAGCGTTTAGCTACCTGGCGGATGGAGGTGTTACCTGCCTGGTAGGCTGCTACAACTCTTTGCCGCAAATCCAAAGAATGAGTCGGCATTCCTTTCTCTCCTTCCTCTTGAATACCTGTACCCCATTTTAAATTAAAAGGCTGTATCGACTTTATGCCCAATCTCCTGGCGGCGATTGGCATCTTAATTCTGGGTTGGATCGTGGCCAGAGCGGTGGCCTTTGGCGTTCGGGGGCTGCTCAAGCGGACGCAGCTCGATAACCGCTTGGCCGCTTGGATTATGGGCCAAAGGCCCGGCGAGAAGCTGCCGCAAACCGAGCGCTGGGTGGCTGCTGCGGTTTACTGGATCATCCTGGCTTTTGTGTTGGTGGCGGTGCTGAATGCCCTACAGCTTCAGGCCGTCTCCGAGCCGCTCAACAGGTTTTTGGGAGAAATTTTCGTCTATCTGCCGCGGCTGGGTGGAACCCTGGTGCTGCTGGGGGTGGGCTGGGCGGTGGCCACGGTTGCCCGGCTGGCGGTTATCCAAGGGCTGCGGCGCTTTAACTTGGACGAGCGGCTGGCTCAGCCCTTGCAACCGGAAGCAGGAGCAGAGGGGGCTCCAGAGGGAACGGCCGCTAAGCCAGAGGGGGGCGCTAACGAGGTCGCTCCTTTTCTCTTGAATGAAGCCTTGGGCGACGCGCTCTACTGGTTGGTTCTCCTGTTCTTCTTGCCGCTCATCCTGGATACGCTCAACCTGCGGGGGCCGCTGCAGCCGGTACAAAACCTGCTGGATCAAATCCTATCGATGGTGCCGCGCATTTTGGGAGCGGTGGTCATCGGTGTGGTGGGCTGGTTTTTGGCCCGCATCGTACGCGGCCTCATCTCCAATTTGCTAGCCGCAACGGGAGCCAACCGCTTGGGGGCACGCTTTGGCATTCCCCAGCTGGCCCAAACGGTGGGCACAGTGGCCTACGTCTTGGTGTTGATCCCGGCAGTGATTGCCGCCCTCAAGGCCCTGGAAATCCGGGCCATCTCCGATCCAGCGGTGGCGATGCTGGAGCAGGTGTTGCGGGCCATTCCCCGAATTGCAGGATCTGCTCTCATCCTGGCCGTGTTCTACTGGCTGGGGCAGTTTTTGGCTGGCTTGGTGACCCAGTTGCTGCAGGCAATCGGTTTCGACCGCTTGGCTGCCGGCCTTGGTTTGCCCTCGGCCCCTGCTCCTGAAGCTCCCGCCGCCGAAGGGGATCCCTCGGCGTTGGCGAAGCGGCGCACCCCCTCTGAGATTGCCGGCTTGGTGGTCTGGGTGGGCGTGGTCTTGTTCGGGGCGGTGCCGGCGGTGGAGTTGCTGCAGTTTGCCGCTTTGACCGACATCGTCCAGGGGCTGTTGCTGATTTCCGGTCGGGTGCTCATCGGCGCCCTGGTGTTCGGGATCGGCCTTTACCTGGCCAATTTGGCCCATTCCATGATCAAGAGCTTGGGCAACCCCTCCTCAGGGGTGCTGGCCCAGGCGGCGCGGGCGGCCATCCTGGTCTTTGTCGGCGCCATGGCCTTGCAGCAGATGGGCGTGGCCACCGATATCGTGGTGCTGGCCTTTGGCTTGGTGCTGGGCGCGATTGCCGTCGCGGTGGCCTTGGCTTTTGGCTTGGGAGGTCGCGATGTGGCTGCCGAGCAAATCCGGCAGTGGCTTAAGCGGGAGTGAAGTCTTGGAGACGGTTAACCCTGTCTAGCTTCCCAGAGCTGCAAGATAAAAGCCTGCCCCGCCTGGCAAAACGTCCGGCGGGGTTTCAATTGGATTGCGCTGAGACCTTTTAAGCTGCTTCCGGAACTTTGGCCTCTTCTGCTGCTGCTTCCTGCACCACAATTTTGCCGCGGAACACCACGTAGTTGTAGATGTTGTAGGACAAGATAACCGGGATCAAAAAGCCAATAAAGGTAAGCATAAACACCAGCGAACTGGGAGAAGCTGCTGCCTCGTAGATGGTGACGCTGGGAGGAATAATGTTGGGGAAAACCATAAACCCCAGGCCAATAAAAGAAAGGGCAAAGATGAGAAAGGTATAAACCAACACGCTAGTTTCTTCTCGCCGGCGCAGGCTGCGCAGCAACAGAGCCACCAACAAAAGCCCCAAAACGGGGATGGCAGCAAAGATATAGAAAAGAGGAGGCGAGAAAAGTTGGGAGCGCGCTTGCTCCGACATGATGGGGGTGCTGATGGTGATAAACACTGCCCCCAGCAACGTTGTCCAGGTGGCGATGGTTGCCGTTTTGTAGTAGGTTTTCTGGAGTTCCCCCGTGGTCTTCACAATTAAGTAGGCCGAGCCAACTAAGACATAGCCCTGAATCAGGGTGAGGGCCACCAACACTGTCCGCCAGGTCAGCCAATCCCAGGGGCTGCCGGCAAAGTGGCCGGCTTCATCAACGCGGATCCCTTCGAAGACGCTGCCCAAGGCAAACCCCTGGCCCAGCGCCGCCAAAAAGCTACCCACCCCAAAGGCCAGGTTCCAGACCAGCTTGTTGTCGGCGTTTTCCCGAAACTCGAAGGAAACGGCCCGCAAGATCAGGCCCACCACCATGATCACCAGCGGCAGGTAGAGGGCGTTGAGAATGGTGGCGTAGGCGAGGGGGAAGGCCCCGAACAGGGATCCCCCCATCAGCACCAGCCAGGTCTCGTTGGCATCCCAAACATTGCCCAGGCTGGTCATGAGAATGCTGCGGCGCGTTTCGCTGGAGGCCGTCAGGGAGAGGATGCCCACTCCCAAGTCAAATCCATCCAGCAAGACATAAAGGAATAGGAATAGACCGAGGATAAAAAACCAGACTTGCGGCAAAAACTGCTGTAAAGGCTCGAAAGATTCCATCGTCCTTCTCTCCGCTTTGGGTATTTCCAACCAGTTCGAGACATTACCCCCCCTCGCCCTCTGGGAGAGGGGAATTGGAAATCGACGTAACCAACGGCTTGGCTGCTGTTTGGATAAGGAGCCTGCTGTGTCGCCTGGGTTCTGTTGGAGCTGCACCGGCGCTACCGAGCTTCCGCCGGACGGCGATCCGGCTCGTGGCTGGCAGGCTCGATCACGATCACCGGCTGGGTTGCCGGAACGGGGGCAGGCAGCTCCAGATTAGGCCCTTTGCGGATGATGCGGCTGCCAAAGTAAAGAGCGGCCACGAAAAACACCGTGTACAAGGCGCTCAGGCCGACCAAAGAAAACAGCACCTCTCCTGGCGGCAGCGGTGAAGCCGCTTCTGCGGTGCGCAGTTGCCCGTACACAATCCAGGGCTGCCGGCCCACACAGCGGACGATCCAACCGGTCTCCACGGCAATGTAGCCCAGCGGGCCAGCGAAGACCCAGGCCCACATCAGCCACTTCTGCTGGGAGAGGGCCTCCGCCGACAGCTTGCCCCTCAGCCACTGGATTAAGGTAACCCCCATAAGCCCGGCCAGAAAGAGGCCAATGGCCACCATCGTCCTAAAGGAGTAGTAGATCAGGCCAATCAGGTGAGGACGATTTTGCGGCTCCCAAGCCTTCAAACCATAAACCGGTCGATCCAGCCTGGGCTTAAACTCCAGCAGATAGCCCAGCGCGCCAGGGATCTTCACCTCCCACTCGTTGCGCTCCTCTCGGTCGTTGGGCAAGGCCAACAGGCTCCAATCCGCCCGCTCGCCGGCGGGGATCGTCTCCCACTGCGCCTCCATGGCCGCCAGCTTGGCCGGTTGATAACGATACACTTGCTCCGCGCTCAAGTGGCCGATAAACACCTGCAAGGGGGCCACCACCAGAGCCATCGCCAGGACCACTTTGAGGGAACGGGAAAAAAACTCGCCATGCCGCCCCTTGAGGATGTACCAGGCACTGATGCCACCAACCACAAACAAAGAAGTCTCCAGGGTGGCAAAGAACATGTGGAGAAAGCTGTTGAGCATAAAGGGATTAAAAATGGCCTGCAGGTAGTCGCGCACCACAAATTTTCCATCGACAAATACCCCACCTGCCGGCGTCTGCAGCCAAGAGTTGGCCGTCAGGATCCAAAAGGTGGAGAGGTTGGCACCGAAGGCCACTAAGATTGTCGAGATCCAGTGAATGATCGGCGGCACGCGCTCCCAGCCAAAAAGCATGATCCCCAGGAAGCTGGCCTCCAGCATAAAGGCCATTGTGCCCTCAAACCCCAGGACGGTTCCAAAAAAGTCTCCCACTGCTTCCGAAAAAGGGGCCCAGTTCATGCCAAATTGAAAGGCCATCGGCAAGCCTGAGGCCACGCCAATGCCAAAGTTCAACACATAGATCTTCGACCAAAAACGGGCGTGGCGATAGTAATCGAGGTTGCGAGTCTTCAGCCAGAGCCCCTCAATAACCACAAGATAAATAGACATTCCTGTGGTTAAAACCGGCCACAGCATGTGAAAAATGGCCGTGAGGGCAAACTGGAGACGAGAAAGTGCAAGGGTATCTAGAAACATGATTGGCACCAAGTTTGGATGGGCGAATTCGACTTTTCCCGACAATCTCTGCTACAGCTTGTGCAGGCACATCCCTATGTAGGGGGGATATCTTCTCAGCTGCAGACATCCCTACCCATTTGAATGAGGCCGGGAAGGCTATCCTCTTTGTTCCTTCTTCTAAGATCGCATCTTGACCAAGACCATCGATGGGCTGCTCGATTCTAAAGGTTAACTTTAGGATCCTGAGAGGAGGGGTTCTCTTCGTGTAAAGCAGACTACAGAATAAACAGGGTTCTAAACTCGGCAGCCTAGGGATCCGCGTCCGGGCTCCCGAAATGGCTGGTGGAGAGGCGGGAGTAACGTCATGCAAACTGGCCGCAGAGCCTGCCAGAATTGGGATCCCGGCTTGAGTTGGCAGTGTGGGAGGAAAATGTCGTTTGTCCCGCTGGTGCACTTTCTCGCCCGATCGGGCTCGATGCAAGAGTTGGCCGCCCGCTTGAGATCGCGGCGGCGGGCTGCCATTCAGGGGGCAGGTCGGATCGCGAAGGGGCTAGTTGCCTCGGCTTTGGCCCAGCAGGAGGGAAGATCCCTGCTGGTGGTGACTGCCACTTTGGAAGAGGCGGGCCGCTGGACGGCGCAACTGGAGGGCATGGGCTGGGAGAGCGTGCAGCTTTATCCCACCTCCGAGGCTTCCCCTTACGAGCCGTTTGACCTGGAGCCGGAGCTGGTGTGGGGACAATTGCAGGTGCTGGCCGACTGTCTCCAGGGCAGAAAGGGCATGGCCATTGTGGCTACGGAGCGGGCCTTACAACCCCACCTTCCCCCACCAGAGGTGTTTCAGTCCTTCTGCCTCAAGCTGGAACCCGGCGCGGAGCTGTCGCCGCAGCAGTTGGGGCAGCAGTTGAGTCGTCTGGGCTATCAGCGGGTAAGCCTGGTGGAAAGCGAGGGGCAGTGGAGCCAGAGGGGCGATATTCTCGATATTTTCCCGGTGGCCTGCGAGTGGCCGGTGCGCCTGGAGTGGTTTGGCAACGAGCTGGAGCGGCTGCGGGAGTTTGACCCGGTGAGCCAGCGCTCTCAAGACGGGATCCCCTCTGTCTGGCTGACCCCCACCGGCTATGGACCCATCCTCTGGCCGGCGCTCCAGGAAAAGATGGAGCAGCTTTCCCCCGCCCTGCGGCAGCAGCTAGCGCAGGGATCCGCCCCCCCTGAAGGCCTGCGCCGTTTTCTCGGCCTGCTCTACGATCCTCCGGCCAACCTGCTGAGCTACTTGGATCCCGATACTTTGATCCTGATCGACGAGCCGGAGCAGTGCCAGGCCCACAGCCGGCAGTGGCTAGACCACGCCCAAGAGCAGTGGCAGTTGGCCCAGGCTGCCGAGCCGGCTCTGCTCCCCTTCCACCGCCCCTTCGATCTCGAGGCCCCTGAATGGGATCCCTTCCCCCGCCTGTTGGCCCGCGCCTTTGCCAGCTCCGACCCCGCCGAATCCGCCGCCATCGACCTGAAAAGCCGGCCCGTTCCTACCATCCCCCACCAGTTTGGATCCCTGGCCAAAACCCTGCGCGAGTACCGCAAGCAGCAGTTGCAGGTGTGGATCCTCTCTGCCCAGCCCTCCCGCACCGTGGCCCTGCTGCAGGAACACGACTGCCCGGCCCAGTATGTGCCCAACCCCAAAGACTTCCCCGCCATCGAGCGCCAGCTCCAGTCCTACACGCCGGTGGCCCTGAAGTACTCCGGCTTGGCAGATCTGGAGGGGTTTCTCCTGCCCACGCTGGGGTGGGTGGTGCTCACCGACCGCGAGTTTTTCGGCCAGCACAGCCTGGCCACCCCCACCTATGTGCGCAAGCGCCGCCAGGCCAGCTCCCGCCAGGTGGATCCCAACCTGCTCAAGCCGGGGGATTTTGTTGTCCACAAGGCCCATGGCATCGGCCAGTTCTTACGGCTGGAAAGCCTCACCATTGGCGGCGAAACCCGAGAATACCTGGTCATTCAATACAGCGATGGCTTGTTGCGGGTGGCTGCCGACCAGGTCAACTCCCTCTCGCGCTACCGGGCCAGTGGAGATGGGCCCCCTGCACTGCACAAAATGTCCGGCAGCACCTGGGAAAAGACCAAGCAAAAAGTCAAAAAGAGCCTGCGTAAAGTGGCCCTTGACCTGCTGCAGCTCTACGCCAAACGGGCCGAACAGGAGGGCTATGCCTTCCCGCCCGATTCTCCTTGGCAACAGGAGTTTGAGGAGTCTTTTCCCTATCCTCTAACACCGGATCAAATTCGCGCCGTCCAGGAGATCAAGCGGGATATGGAGTCTCCCCGCCCCATGGATCGGCTGCTGTGCGGGGATGTGGGTTTTGGCAAAACGGAAGTGGCCATCCGCGCCATTTTCAAAGCCGTAACCGCCGGCAAACAAGTTGCCCTTTTGGCGCCAACCACCATTCTCACTCAGCAGCACTACCACACCCTCAAAGAGCGCTTTGCCCCCTACCCCATTCAAGTGGGCCTGCTCAACCGCTTCCGCACTCCCGAAGAGAAAAAAGAGATCCTGGCCCGCCTCAAAAGTGGCGAACTCGATGTCATTGTGGGCACCCACCAACTTTTGGGCAAGGATGTGCAGTTTCGCGATTTGGGTCTTCTGGTCATTGACGAAGAACAGCGCTTTGGCGTCAACCAAAAAGAGAAAATTAAACTCCTCAAAACCCAGGTGGATGTGCTCACCCTTACGGCTACCCCCATTCCCCGCACGCTGTACATGGCTTTGTCGGGGTTGAGGGAAATGAGCCTGATCCAGACTCCCCCGCCCTCGCGGCGCCCGATTAAAACTCACCTTTCTCCCTACAATCCTGAGGTCATTCGCACGGCTATCCGCCAAGAGTTGGATCGCGGCGGGCAAGTCTTTTATGTGGTCAACCGCATTGAAGGGATCGAAGAGACCAGCGCCAAATTGCGGGAATGGGTGCCCGGTGCCCGCATTGCCATTGCCCATGGGCAGATGCCGGAAGGGGAGCTGGAAGCGACCATGCTGGCTTTTAACAACGGAGAAATCGATATCTTGGTCTGCACCACCATTATTGAATCCGGTTTAGATATTCCCCGTGTCAACACTATTTTGATCGAAAATGCCCAGGAGTTTGGTCTGGCTCAGCTTTACCAATTGCGAGGACGGGTGGGCCGGGCCGGGATCCAAGCTCATGCTTGGCTGTTCTACCGAGAAGATGGCATCCTCACCGAAGAGGCCCGCAAGCGCCTGCAGGCCATTCAGGAATTTACCCAACTGGGATCCGGCTATCAGTTGGCGCTGCGGGACATGGAAATTCGCGGCATTGGCAACCTCTTGGGAACTCAGCAATCCGGACAACTCAACGCGGTGGGCTTTGATCTCTACTTGGAGATGTTGCAAGAGGCGATTCGAGAAATTCGCGGCCAAGAGATCCCGCAGGTGGAAGACACGCAAATTGACCTCAATATAACGGCCATGATCCCGCAGAGCTATATCCCTGACGAAGATCAAAAGATGCAGGCCTATCGCCAATTGGCGGCTGCCGGCTCTCGGGTCGAACTGTTGCAAATTGCCCAGGAATGGCAGGATCGCTTTGGCCCCTTGCCCAAGCCCACCCAGGAGCTGCTGCGGGTGATGGAGCTGAAGATTTTGGCCCGCACGCTGGGCTTTTCCCGCATTAGGCCGGCCAAGGAGCATGTGCTTTTGGAAACCCCCATGGAGGAGCCGGCCTGGAACCGCCTCAAGGAAGCCCTGCCGGCCCATTTGCAGTCTCGCTTTGTCTATCAGCCGGGCAAGGTGACGGTGCGGGGCCTGGGAATGGTGCCTGCGGCCCAGCAACTGGAGAACCTTTTGCAGTGGCTGGACAAAATGAGCTTGGCCCTGATGGAAGCCCGGATCCCAACAGCCACCTAGTCCTGGCTGCGGGGGGGCTGGGCTCTGCCGTGAGAAACTGGGATGGATGGCCGGCCCTTCTCGGGTGGAACTTTTGCACTCCCTTTTGCCTCGTGTTTGCCCCATGAAGGTTCTAGAAGCCCACCACCTTCAGAAAACCTACCGGCAGGGGGGCAAGGAGGTTCGGGCAGTGGTGGATGTCTCCCTGGCGATTGCGGCAGGGGAGATCCTGGCTTTTCTGGGGCCCAACGGGGCCGGCAAGACCACCACCATCAAGATGATCGCCGGGCTGATCCAGCCCGATGCCGGCAGCGTGCGCATCCTGGGGCGGGATCCCCACGCCGATCCGGGTGCGCTGGCCCAGGTGGGAGCGGTGCTGGAAGGCAATCGCAACCTCTACTGGCGGCTTACCCCCTTGCAAAACCTGGAGTACTTTGGCGTGCTGCGGGGGTTATCCCCCAGAACGGCTCGCCAACGGGGGGCAGAGCTGCTGGAGACCTTTGGCCTGGGGGAGAAGCGGGATGTTGCCGTGCAAACCCTTTCGCGGGGTATGCAGCAGAAGGTGGCCATTGCTGTTGCCCTTCTGCACCAGCCGGCTCTGCTGTTGCTGGATGAGCCTACCTTGGGGTTGGATGTAGAAGCCGCCCAAGCGGTGAAATCCTTGATCCGCCAAATTGCCGCTTCAGGTCGGGCCATTCTCCTCACCACCCACCAACTGGATATAGCCGAGGCGCTCTCAGACCAAGTGGCTGTGATCGAGCGGGGGATAATTATTGCCCAAGCTCCCACGCAGGAGATGATCCGGCAGTTTGCCGGCGCCGCCGGCTCTTACCGGATTGAGTTGGAGCAGAAGCTGGATCCCAGCCGGGCGGAACGCCTGGCCCAGCAAGGGGTGGAGATCCTGGGATCCCATCAGCTGCGCTTCAGCGGCTCCTCGGAGACTTTGTATCAGGTGCTGGAGATCCTCAAGCCCTTGCCCTTGCTCAGGATCAAGCGCGAGGAAGCGGATCTCACCCACATTTTCCTCAAGCTGTTGAAAAGGAGAAGGGAGCAGGGATGAGGCCACTGCTGTACCTATTTTGGGCCGAGCTGAAGCGGGCCTGGATCCAGTACATCCGCTATCCGGCAGAAGCCCTGGGCGGGATCCTGATCACCACTTTTTTCTTCTATGCCCTCTTTGCCGGCGCTCAGTATGTGGCGGGGCCGGCCTCGCAGTTTGGACAACGGCTGGATGCGGTGGTGATTGGCTATGTGCTCTGGACGCTGGTCATTTTTGTGGTCAACGACATTGCCCTCAACCTGCAGGTGGAAGCCCAGACAGGCACCTTGGAGCAGGTGTTGCTCTCGCCCTTTTCGGCGGCCACCCTGTTTTTGGCGCGGGCCTGCGCCAGCTTGGTGCTGCGCTTTTCAACCGTTGTCGTTATCTTGGGGATCATCCTGTTGCTTACCGGCAGCCGGCTGCACTTTCCCCCCACCCTGTTGTTGCCGTTGGCGAGCGTGGTGCTGGGGGCCTATGGCTTCTCGTTTTTGCTGGGATCCGCCGCCTTGATTTGGAAGCGCATCCAACAACTGTTGATCCTCAGCCAATTTGGCCTGCTGTTTCTGTTGGCCACCCCCACAGAAGAGTGGTCGGGATCCCTGAAGTGGCTGGGACAGATGCTGCCCATGACGGCGGGGGCCGGCTTGCTGCGAGATGTGATGGTGCGGGAGGCGGGTTTGGATCCCTTGCGGCTGCTCATGGCTCTGGCCAGCGGCGTGTTCTACTTCGCCTTGGGGCTGCTGGCCTTTCGCCGGGCGATGCAGCTAGCCAAACAGCGCGGCATCCTGGGATCCCAGTAGGACGTTGTCAGAGGGAGCGTCGGTCGCCAGGGGAGCGCAACAGGTGAGGGAAGTGGTACTCCACGGCGCCGGTGGTTAGGTTGTTCTCGGGGGAGGCGATGCCCCGGCGGCTCAGCTCTCGCAGCGCCTTTTCAATCTCGTCAAAATCAGCAGGCAGTTCGATGGCGATCTCCGAGAGGGTGAGGATCCCCTGCCGCTGCTGCGCCAGCCGCAGGATCTCCCGCATCAAAGCCTGACCCTTCAAAGGCTGAGGCGGCGCCGAGACCCCCTTGGCGGGAGCCGGAGAGGGGCGGATCCCCTGCAAGACGGCCAGCTTGAAGTTGTGGTCGTCCACCATGCCTGGGATCAGAAACAGGTCGATCAACTGGCCAAAGCCCAAGAGCCCAAAGGTCAAAAGCCAGAGAAGGCCCGTCACAGTCTTGCCCAAGTAGAGGCGATGGACACCGCAGATGCCGAATATGCCCAGCGCCCAGAGGAGATAGGCAATACCGACCGATTTGGGCTCGGCGGGGAGCAGCAGGTAGCGAGAGCTCATAGGGACTCGTCCAGAAGAGGTGGGGCAGGTAACCCTAGTCTGCCATCTTTTGCGTTGGACAACCCTCCTTCCCCTGTCCTAAAAAGCAGGCCTGGATGTGGCTTCAAGCAGAAAAGAGCCTGAAAATGGGATCCAACCCTTCCATCTTGCAAAACTTCGTCACACTGAGGAAGCGGGGGTCACGCCTACCGAAGGCCAAGGAAGCTCGATGCTTGAGCCCATCTTGATCGGGTTGAGTGCTGTGCTCTGGGGCCTCCTCTGGGGCTACGCCACGCTGCTGGTCCTGCTGGTGAACTTCAAAGAACAGGGATCCGTTTACGCCTACCCCATGCAGGCCGTGCTGGATCGCTTTGTGGAATCGCTGGGGCTGGGCTGGCTTAAGGATCTACATGCCATGCAACTGCAGCCGCTGCGCCGGATTAGCTACGCCCTCTTTGCCGCCGTTACCCTGGGCGTCGTCTTGATGCTCTGGGTCTTGGGGTAAGAGGCCTCCTCAACAATCCTGGGTCTGCCCCCGAGGGAGATGGAAAATAGACTGCAGCTTTTTCAGGCAAGCCTGGATCTGGGCCATCTCTTCTGGATCCAACTTCTGAAAGCGCTCCTTTAGGTAGGCCACATGGGCCGGGAAAACCTGCTCAAACAGTTTTTCCCCCTCTTCGGTAAGCACGATCTTGAAGCAGCGGCGGTTTTCTGGGGGTACCTCGCGGCGCACCAACCCCTTCTGCTCCAGGCGATCCACGATCCCGGTCAGCGTCCCCTTGGTAACCAGTGTCTTCTGGGCCAGGACATTCATCGTCAGGCCGGGGGTGTTGCCGAGGGTTACCAACACGTCAAATTGGGGGGCAGTCAGCCCCATCTGCCGAATGTGAGCGCCGGCGTAATTTTCAAAGGCTTGGTAAGCCCGTGCCAGATCCCTCAGCAGCCCCAAAAAAGGCTCCCGCGCCGCCACCACCGAGGGCTTGAGGGCCTCGCCTTGGGGAAGCGGAGAGGACAGAGACTCAGCAGAACTGGGCATCGCTGCAGATCGTCGAACGAGACTAATCCATCCGACAAGAACAGTTTTGGCTTCATGATAGCCGACTGCAATATAGTCCTAATGCAAATTGACGGCCATTACGCCAACTCCATGAAGCTATTCCATCCCAAGGCAGCGTACAAGAGCTCTCTCCATATCCAGAGGGGGCTTAGGGAAGCGGGGCGAAGACCGGAAACGGCCCAGTGTGTTTCCAGCTTATTTTCAGCGACCTCGAGCCTCAGCCCTGGGGATCCCGGCTGCGTCTGGGCGGATCCCTCGGACGAGATGTCGCCATCTGGCTGCTGCGGCTGCGGAAGTTGGATAGTAAACTACCCGACTCCGACCGCCCCCCTTCCCCCCGTATACGGGGGGATGTAGGGCGGCTGGTTTACAGCAGCCCCCAAAAGTGCAATGACATAGGCGCTACGCTTCGCTGATGCTAACGCTCCGTTGTAGTCTGCGTCCCACCACAACCTTCACCCCAGCCCGCAGCGCCTTGTAGTACACAAACTGCCTCAGTTGATAGAACGCCCAACTATTGGACCGCCGACGCTCGGTTTTGTTGCGCGGCTGTGAGTTGACACGCTCTCTGATTCCAGTGAGGTCTGCCCAGGCAATCGTGCTATCGGTCGCCTTTGCCCTGGAAACAATAGCCTTGGAGATGCAGGGATTGACCCAGGTTTGCAAGCGTCTCTCCTGACCAGACAGCCGTTGCAGCAGTTCCCGACATCTCCGCCGTGAACTGCGTCTGCCCTGACTGGCTTTTTGTTGGAGGATCGCTCTCAACCAGAAGTAGTGGTCTCTGACCTGGTTCAACGGCTGTCCATGCCAGTTATCCCCCTCTGAGGTGTGTGCAATGTCTTTTCTACCCAAGTCCACCCCCATGACCTTGGCGGTGTTTTGCGGCTCCGGCAGGTCATGCTCCACACAAATCTGGATGGAGTAAGAACCCTCTTTGCGTTTGACCACCGTGGCCGATTGGGGATTGGTGCCGGCCAGCATCCCTCGTTGATAGTTGCCGATGGACAGCTCCAACCGTTCCCGCCCCTCAACGGTGGTGAGCGATACTGTCCAGTCTTTCGCTCGGAAGGAGAAGATGCGGGCAGCGTAGGTCACGAAGCCCGCCTTGAAGGCTTTGACCGGACGGTTTTTTCTGGCTGGCAGTCTTGCGGGCAGATACCACCCATCTGCATACCTGTTGTGCCAGGTTGCTGGATAGGCCAAAGCGGGCACGGATGTCGCGGTAACCCAGAGATTGGAGCTTAAGGGCGTTGAGGATCTTCTCCGGCGTGTTTTGGTTGACCCAGTTCAAGGCCTGCACAAAGGCGTCCAGAGTCGCATCCAGCTTGGCGGCTTGGGAATTAGATACCTTGAGCTTGCAGGAGATGGTCAGGACTTGAGTCATGCTGTGATGGTACATCAACAGACCGCATTTCTCCCGTCACTGACCGGCCCGGCCCCCGGCCCCCCAGTCCCCCCGTATACGGGGGGGATATAGGGGGGTACGGAGCAGGGCTCCTGCGGCTTCTAGCTGAATGGAAAATCACCATCGAGGCTCAAACGGCAAGGTACCCATGGCACACGCTGCAATTATCCTTACGATCCTGCTGGGCTTTTGGGGAGTGGTGGTCAAGCGCAATCTGATCATGAAAATCTTGGCCATGGATGTGATGAGCACCGGGGTCATCGCCTTTTTTGTCATTTGGGCCGCCCGCACCGGCGTGTTCACTCCCATCTACAAGCCCTGGCGCCAGGTGGACTATGCCGACCCGGTTCCGCAAGGAATCATCCTCACGGCCATCGTCATCGGCCTGTCGGTACAAGCCCTGATGTTGGTGGGGGTGATGAAGCTGTCCCGCGATCATCCCACCTTGGAAGTGGAGAGTATTGAGCAGGCGGTAGCTGATGACTGAGCTGACGACCGAACTGACGTTGGTCTGGGTGGCACTGCCCTTTTGGCTGGCCTTTGCCACCTACTTGCTGCCGGCTTTGACCCGTCCCAGCCTGGTCATCATGGCTGGACTGACGATAGCCTACGCAGTGCAGCAGGGAGGCCTGCCAGGGGCAACTGCTGCGCCGTTGGAGCTCCAGTTGCTGGATCACTTCGGGGTGACGTTGCGGATCGATGGCAACGCCGCGGCCATGCTCCTGGCCCATGGCCTGGTCACCCTTGGGGTGGCCCTGTATTTGGATCGGCGCTTTGTGGGCAGCCGCTTTCTGGCCATGCAGTTGCTGATCGTCCACGGCAGCGCCAACGCCGTCGTCATCAGCGCTGACCTGATCAGCGTCTATGTGGCCCTGGAGGTGCTCAGCATCGGCGTGTTTTTGCTGCTCACCTACAGTCGCCGAGCAGAGTCCCAGCCGATCCTGGGGGAAAGCGCCCCGCACCGCTCTCGCGACCGTCAGCTCTGGGTGGGGCTGCGCTACCTGTTCATGAGCAATGTGGCCATGCTCCTCTACCTGGTGGGATCCATGCTGGTCTATGTGCGCACCGGATCCCTGGCGATGAGCGGCTTGGCCCTGGCCGACCCCACGGCTCTTGCCTTGATTGCCGTTGGCCTTCTGGCCAAGGGGGCAGTCTTCGTCGCCGGCCTGTGGCTGCCCCTCACCTACGCCACTGCCGATCCTGTCATTGCGGCGGTGCTCAGCGGTTTTACTACAAAAGCAGGCGCCATGGCCCTTGTGCGCTGCAGCGAGTTCTCGCCCGTCTTGGCGCAGGGGCTGCCCTACTTCAGCGCAGGCGCGGCGGTCTTTGGGATCCTTCTGGCTTTGATGGCCAGCACGCCCCAGCGCCTTTTGGCCTGGAGCTCGGTGTCGCAGATGGGATTTGTCATCGCTGCACCCCAGTGGGCGGGTTTGTACGGCCTGGCCCATGGGCTGGCGAAGCCCTTGTTGTTTGTCGGGGCTGCGATAACCAATCGCTGGCGCTGGTCGCTGCTGATCTTGGGGACGGCCTCGCTGGCGGGGGTGCCCGGCACTTTGGGCTATGCAGCCAAGGCCCTTAGCTTGTCAGCTCTGGATCCCTGGCACGAGTGGCTGCTGGTGGGGGTTACTGTCGGCACCACCTGCATAGCCGTGCGGGTGCTGCGAGCTTTTCCTTCTCAAACAAACGGGGACACTACCCCGGCAGCCGGTTGGCCAGACAAGGTGGCCCTAGTCCTTTGGGGCGGGGGCTTGCTCTGGTTCTGGCTGCCAGCGGCCTATGACGTCGATAATCTCATCAAGGCGTTCCTTAGCTTGGGCCTCGGGATCCCGCTGGGCTGGTTTTGGGAGCGAATTCCTGTGAAGGGATGGCGTCTGGATGAAGGGCTAGAGGCAGTGGTGGGCGGCTTGAGCGTGGTGTTGGTGCTGGCCTGGATTCTGCTAAGTGGAGTGAACCATGTGGCGCTACCCTGAGTTGGGCTTGCTGGAAATTGGCCTGCGGCTTTTGATTTGGTTTTTGCTGACGGGTAATCTGAGTTGGGACAATGTGGCCATCGGGGTGGCGGCGACGCTGCTGCTGCCTCGGCAGGCCTCTGCGCCGGTGCGGTGGCGGGATTGGGGGCGGGTGCTCAGGGAGATCGTTTTCGCCGTTCCGAAAGCTTACTGGGAGGCCTTTGAGATGATCCTCAGACCCCACACCGTAGAGGAGGTTGTATACAAACAAACTCTCCCCAATCGTTCGGCGGGACTAGTGTTTCTCGACATCTTTTTGATTACTTTTACGCCCAAAACCATTGTGCTCAATTGCGATGCCCAAGGCACCTACGAGGTGCATCTGCTCAAGCCGCGGGAGGAGGCGTGAATCTACTGCTGTTTCTGCTGACTTTGACCCTATGCCTGCCGCTGTATGCCGCCTGGCTGAAGGAGGATATTTGGCAGACGATGCTGGCTTTTGCCAGCTTATCGACCAAGACGGCCATCCTGGTTTTGGTGGTATCTGTGGTGCGGGATGACTGGATGATCGGGATTGTGGGGGTCTTGATTTTGTCGGTGGGCAATGCAGCCCTAATGCTGCTGGCCCACGTGCTCAAGCGCTTGGAAATGCTTTAAGGGGAATCAACATGGAAGTTTTGGTGGAGGCTCTCAGCTATCTTCTGTTTGGGATCGGGGTGCTGTTTTGGCTGTGGGGAACAGCGCCGCTCCTTGGGGATCGCTCGATTTTGTTTAAGCTGCACGGCCTTTCGGTGTCGGACACGCTGGGATCCATGAGCATCATGCTGGGGCTGTTGCTGCGGATCCCAAGGGAGTGGCCTCTGCTGGTGTTGGCCCTGATTTCCTTGGCCATTTGGAACACCATCTTGGGCTATGTGCTGGCCTTTTGCTCGCAGCGCAAGTCCCTATAGGAGGACAGGATGGAAGAGACTTTGTTGCTGGTGATCGCCCTGCTGTTGCCCTTGACGGCTGCCTTGGTGGTGACCCAGACCAATCCCTATCATGCCTTGGTGATGCGCGGCATTCTGGGATCCATCGCTGCTCTGATCTATGCCTTGTTTGGGGCGGCGGATGTGGCGCTTACTGAGGCGCTGGTGGGCACCATGCTGTCCATTACGCTCTATGCCATCGCGGTGCGTTCCTCGTTGAGTATGCGCTTGGGCGTTCTCGAAGACAGTCCTCTGTTGGCGGCCAGGACCTCAGCAGCACAGCAGTTGTTACAGCAGATGCGCCAAGGGCTACAGCAGTACCACATGCGTCTGGAGTTGGCCGTCTATGGAAGTGCAGAGGCGTTGTTGGCTGCCCTTCACAGCCGGGAGGTGCACACCATTGCCCTTGAGCCCGATGAGGAGGTGGCAGAGTATCGCTTGGTAACGCGCGTGCCCCGCCTGCAGGCCATCTTGACGCAACAAGCCCTGCTTTCTGAGGTCCTCCTGCCATGAGGTGGTTGTACGGGGTGGCGGCGCTGCTGGCAGCCTTGCAGCTCATGGTTGCCGACGCGGGAGCTGTTTCTCCTGCCTTTGAGCCTGTGGCGGTTCTGGCCGGAGAAAGCGGCGTGCCCAATACGGTGACGGGCTTGATCCTGCGCAACCGCCTTTACGACACCGTCTTTGAAGTCGTCGTGTTTTCTACGGCCATTCTGGGCGCGCAGTACCTGCTGGCGGATGAGCGACCGACGGCCAATGTAGCTCAGTTTACCGATATTCCCTCAATTGTGTTGGCGCGGGTGGGGGCCACCATCTCCGCTCTGATTGGGGTGGAGCTGGCCATTCGGGGTCACCTGACGCCGGGCGGGGGGTTTGCTGCCGGCGTGGCGGGAGGAACGGCGATTGGCTTGGTGGCGATCACCGCCTCTTCGACCTGGATGGAGGCCATCTACAAGCGGTGGCAAGCCGCGATGTGGGAGAAGCTGTCGGTGGTGACGTTTATCGGGGTGGCTGTAATCGCCCTGGCCGGTTGGGAACTACCCAAGGGCGAGCTGGGGGCACTTTTTAGCGGCGGCTGGATCCCAATCCTCAACATTTTGGTGGCCATCAAGGTGGCGCTGGGATCCTGGGCGGCGATTTTAATTTTTATTCGCTACCGCGGCTTGTTATGAAGGCTCGAACGGGTTGATAACGCTCGTGTCAAGCCAATACATCGTGGGCGGTGTTATCTTCTTGCATCCGCTCGAAGTCCGAATCTTCACCAATGTTTGGGATCGATCCGAGCACTTGGCAAAGGACTTTTTTGCAAGTTGGAGTAAGACTTGCTTGAGGATTTTGCGATGTTCGGCTTCTGCACTCCCACCGTCAGGCCTAGCCCTTTCTTTCAGAACTTTGACAATGGCCCCATCAACGTTGCGAACAATTGGAGTGGCCGTAGAGCGTCTCCTCGATCGGCAGATCCATGGATGGCTTTGCCGCAAAGATAGCGTTGACAGCAGGACGTTTCCCTGTCCGTTGAGCAACTTGACCTGCAGGCGACCTCTACAATAGAAGGCTGACCCTGCCACCCCTGGGATCCCTATGCCGCGCCGTACCGACATTCACAAGATCTTGCTCATCGGAGCGGGGCCGATCGTCATTGGCCAAGCCTGCGAGTTCGACTACTCCGGCACCCAAGCCTGCAAAGCCCTGCGAGAAGAGGGCTACGAGGTGATCTTGGTCAACTCCAACCCGGCCACCATCATGACGGATCCCAGTATGGCGGATCGCGTCTACATCGAGCCGGTGACGGCGGACTTCGTGGCCCAGATCATCGAGCGGGAGCGCCCCGATGCCCTGCTGCCCACCATGGGGGGACAGACGGCCCTCAATGTAGCGGTGGAGCTGGCCCGGCGCGGGATCTTGGACCAGTACGGGGTGGAGCTGATCGGGGCCAAGCGGGAGGCCATCGAAAAAGCCGAGGATCGGGAGCTGTTTAAGCAGGCGATGCAGCGGCTTGGCCTGGCGGTGCCGCGCTCGGGGCTGGCCCGCAGCCTGGCCGAAGCCAAGCAGATCGCTCACGAGATCGGCTATCCCCTCATCATCCGCCCCGCCTATACCCTGGGGGGCACAGGGGGAGGGGTGGCCTACAACCAAGAAGAATTTGAAGAGATCTGCGCCGCCGGCCTGGAGGCCAGCCCGGTCTCTCAGATCCTGGTGGAGGAGTCGGTGATCGGCTGGAAGGAGTTTGAGTTGGAGGTGATGCGGGATCTGGCGGACAACGTGGTGATCATCTGCTCGATTGAAAACATCGACCCCATGGGGGTTCACACTGGCGACTCCATCACCGTGGCCCCGGCGCAGACCCTCACCGACAAGGAGTACCAGCGGCTGCGCGACTACGCCATCGCCATCATGCGCGAGATTGGGGTGGAAACCGGGGGATCCAACGTGCAGTTTGCCGTCAACCCCGCCAACGGCGAGGTGCGGGTGATCGAGATGAACCCGCGGGTTTCCCGCTCTTCTGCTTTGGCCAGCAAGGCCACTGGGTTTCCCATTGCCAAGATCGCCGCCAAGCTGGCCGTAGGCTACACGCTGCCGGAGCTCCCCAACGACATCACCCGCAAAACCCCGGCCAGCTTCGAGCCCACCCTTGACTATGTGGTCACCAAGATCCCCCGCTTTGCCTTTGAAAAGTTTCCTGGGGCAGAGCCCGTTTTGACAACCCAGATGAAGTCGGTGGGGGAGGCGATGGCCATTGGCCGCACCTTCCAGGAGTCCATCCAGAAGGCCTTGCGATCCCTGGAGATCGACCGCCCCGGCTTTGGCAGCGACAGGCCGGAAGTCTTCCCAACCCCAGAGGAGGTGCGGGCCAACCTGCGCACCCCCAACCCCTTGCGCCTCTTGACCATCCGCACGGCTCTGCTCATGGGCTTTTCCGTTCAGGAAATTGCTCAGCTTACCCACATCGATCCCTGGTTTATCGACAAGCTGCAGGAGCTGGTGGAGGTGGAGCAGGTCCTCAAGGGGCGGGAATTGGGATCCCTGACGGCTGAGGATCTGCGCCACCTTAAGCAAATGGGCTTCAGCGACCGGCAGATCGCCCACCTGACCGGCTCCAGGGAAGCCCAGGTGCGGGCCCGTCGCCAGAGCTTGGGGGTGATCCCCACCTACAAGACGGTGGACACCTGCGCCGCCGAGTTCGAGGCCGCTACCCCCTACCAGTACTCCACCTACGAGAGCGAATCCGAGATCTTTCCCACCACCAAGCCAAAGGTGATGATTCTGGGGGGCGGCCCCAACCGCATCGGCCAAGGGATCGAATTCGACTACTGCTGCTGCCACGCCGCCTATGCCCTCAGCCGCCTGGGGTATGAGACCCTCATGGTCAATTCCAACCCAGAAACCGTTTCCACCGACTACGACACCGCCGATCGCCTCTACTTCGAGCCCCTGACCCATGAGGAAGTGATGAACCTGGTGGAAGCGGAGCAGCCGCTGGGCCTAATCGTGCAGTTTGGCGGCCAAACCCCCCTGAAGCTGGCCCAGGGGCTGGCAGCAGCCCAGGCCCCCATCTGGGGCACCTCTCCTGACTCCATCGACATAGCCGAGGATCGCGGCCGCTTTGGGCGCCTGCTCCAGGAATTGGGGATCCGCCAGCCGGCCCACGGCATTGCCCGCAGCGTGGAAGAAAGCCTGGAGATTGCCCGCCGCATCGGCTACCCGGTGGTGGTGCGGCCCAGCTATGTGCTGGGGGGGCGGGCCATGGAGATTGTCTACTCGGATCAAGACCTGCGGCGCTACATGCAGCTAGCCGTGGCGGTGGATCCCGACCGTCCCGTGCTGGTGGACCAGTTTCTGGAAGACGCGGTGGAGGTGGATGTGGATGCCATTGCCGACCACACCGGGGCTGTAACCATTGGCGGGATCCTGGAGCACATCGAGCAGGCCGGGATCCACTCGGGCGACTCCGCCTGTGTCTTGCCCAGCCGCACTCTCAGCCCTGCTGTGCTGCAGGTGATCCGCGACTGGACGGTGAAGTTGGCCCAAGCTCTCAAGGTGGTGGGGCTCATTAACGTCCAATACGCCGTCCAGAAAGAGCAGGTTTACGTTCTGGAAGCCAACCCGCGCGCTTCCCGCACCGTGCCGTTTGTCAGCAAAGCCATTGGCCACCCCCTGGCCGCCTACGCTGCCCAGGTGATGAGCGGCAAAACCCTGGCAGAGCTGGGCTTTACCCAGGAGGTGATCCCGCCCTACGTGGCTGTTAAGGAAGTGGTGCTGCCGTTTCACAAGTTCCCCGGCACCGACACGCTGCTGGGGCCGGAGATGCGCTCTACTGGGGAGGTGATGGGCATTGACACCGACTTTGGCCGCGCCTTTGCCAAAGCGCAACTGGCTGCCGGCCAGGACCTGCCCCTAGAGGGCACGGTGTTCATCAGCGTCAGCGACCGCGACAAGCAGGCGGTGATCCCGGTGGCCCAAGAGTTTGTCCAGCTGGGCTTTCGCCTGCTGGCCACTGCCGGCACCCAAAAAGTGCTGGCCGAGCACGGGATCCCGGTCGAGAAGGTGCTCAAGCTGCACGAGGGCCGGCCCCACGTCATCGACGCCATCAAAAACCGCCAGATTCAGCTCATCGTCAACACCCCTTCTGGCGGCGAAGCCCAACAGGATGCGCAGAAGATCCGCCGCACCGCCCTGGCCTACAAGATCCCTTTGGTCACTACTCTGGCTGGAGCCAGGGCTACCGCCGCCGCCATCCGCGCTCTGCAGTCAGGATCCCTGGGGGTGAAGTCCCTGCAGGAGTTTCACGCCGAAATTGGGCGATAGGAGCCTGCCGGGGTTGCTTTTCTGAAGAAATCCTTAAGACCTCCACCTTAAGAAATCCTGAAGTTCTCGACTGCAAAAACTGGCTCTTGAGGCCTGGGAAAAGGGGTGGAATATAAACTGCAATACTAATCTGCATGTTTGTATCGATAAATCAATTTATTTCACATTTTGGCTGCAGACGTTAGGTATCCTTGGCAGTTTTCTTGAGACTGTCTAGCGTGGAAGGAGAAGAATCCTCAGGGCAAGGCTGAGTAACTTCCTGAGGTCACTTTGCTAAGAGCAAGTGGGAGAAAGCTCTCCTCAAATTTTCTAGGAGTTGGCCTATGAGTGTGGTTGTTCGGCGCTCCGCTGCCGCACGGCGGCTATGGAGCTGGGAAAGTTTTTGCCAATGGATCACTAGCACCGAAAATCGGCTTTACATCGGCTGGTTTGGCGTATTGATGATCCCGACGTTGTTGGCGGCGGTCTTCTGTTTTGTTATCGCTTTTATTGCCGCTCCGCCGGTGGATGTGGACGGGATCCGCGAGCCGGTGATCGGCTCTTTGTTGGGGGGCAATAACCTCATTTCTGCGGCGGTGGTGCCCACCTCAGCCGCCATCGCCTTGCACTTCTACCCCATCTGGGAAGCTGCCTCTTTGGAGGAGTGGCTCTACAACGGCGGCCCCTACCAGCTCATCGTGCTCCACTTTTTAATCGGCATCTGGTGCTATTTGGGCCGGCAGTGGGAGCTGAGCTACCGGCTGGGCATGCGCCCCTGGATTGCGGTGGCTTTCTCCGCCCCAGCGGCGGCTGCGACGGCGGTGCTCTTGGTCTATCCCATCGGCCAGGGCAGCTTTTCGGAGGGGCTGCCGCTGGGCATTGCCGGCACCTTCCACTTCATGCTGGCCTTCCAGGCGGAACACAACATCCTCATGCACCCGCTGCACCAACTGGCAGTGGCGGGGGTGTTCGGCGGCGCCCTACTGGCTTCTCTCCACGGCTCCCTGGTAACCTCTAGCCTGATCCGGGAGACTTCAGAAGAGGAGTCAGTCAATGCCGGCTACCGCTTTGGCCAGCAGGAGGTCACCTACAACTTCCTGGCCGGCCACTACGCCTTCTTGGGGCGGTTGGGGATCCCCAGCCTTGGCTGGCGCAACAGCCGCTCTGTCCACTTCTGGATGGCGGCCCTGCCTACCTTAGGGATCTGGGCGGCGGCAATCGGCATCGGCCTCATGGCCTTTAACCTCAATGGCTTTAACTTTAACCAGTCCCTCCTGGACAGCCAAGGCCGGTTCATCCCCACCTACGCCGATTTGATCAACCGCGCCAATCTGGGGATCCAGGCCATGCACGCCCCCAACGCCCACCACTTTCCTCTCTTGCTAGCGGCCAAGGTGGACTAGGGTCGATCCAGCCCGAAGGCACGGTGGGCGGCCTGGAGGGCACGCACCCCCTGCTCCCGCCGCACCACGCAGCTCACCTTAATCTCTGAGGTGCCGATCATCTCAATGTTGATCCCGGCGTCGGCCAGAGCCTTGAACAAACGGGCAGCCACGCCGGGATATGTTTCCATCCCGGCACCGACGATGCTGACTTTGGCAATGTCGTGGTCGGTCTCGACCTCCGCCGCCTGCAGCTCCTCGGCCACCTGCCGGCACACGGCCTCAGCCGCCCTGGCCTGATCCTGAGGCACCGTAAAGGCGATGTCGGTGCTGGGGATCCCGTTGTGGTAGCCCCGCTGGCTTTGGATGATGGTGTCGACGATGATACCGGCAGCGGCCAGGCGTCCAAACAGATGGGCAGCCGTCCCCGGCCGATCCGGCACCTTGCGCAGGCCCAGCCGCGACTGCTTCAAATCCAGGGCAACGCCGCGCACCGGGTGGTCGCTTGGGCGGGGATCCCCGCAAGGGGCTGCCTTGACCCGATGCAAATGGGGGATCACCTGGAACGCTTCCCCCAGCGCCAGGGCGGCCTCCCCGGCCCGCTCGTCAGCCACCACACAGCTCACCTTGATCTCCGACATGGAGATCATTTGGAGATTGATCCCAGCTTCTGCCAGCACCTGGAACATCTGGGCGGCAATGCCCGGGCGGCCCATCATCCCCACCCCGGCAATGCTGACTTTGGCCACCGCCTCATCGACGATGACTTCCCTACACCCCAGCTCCTGGCCCACCTGCCGCGCCACGGCTGCCGCCTGGGCCGCCTGCGCCCGGCTGACGGTAAAAGCAATGTCGTTGATAGGGGATCCCTCGGCTGCACTGAGGTGGAGCGACTGCAGGATTAAATCGACATTGATCCCGGCTGCCGCAATTTCCTGGAACAGTTGCGCGGCAATGCCCGGGCGATCCGGCACTCCCACCAGCACCAACTTGGCCTGATCCCGATCCAGCTCCACCGTATCCACTGCCTGGCCCAGCTCAATGCTGCTGTCGGCGGGGCGAGGACGGGGAGGGGGAGCAAGAATGAGGGTGCCCTCGGATCCCGCCTGCAACGGTTCCAGGCTGGAGCGCACCCGCAGCTTGACGCCGTAGTTGCGGGCAATCTCCACCGAGCGGGGGTGGAGCACCTGCGCCCCCAGGCTGGCCAGCTCCAGCATCTCGTCGGCGGTAATCTCCGGCAACAGCCTGGCCTCGGGTACCTTGCGCGGGTCGGTGGTAAAGATCCCCGGCACATCGGTGTAGATCTCACACAGCTCGGCTCCCAGGGCCACTGCCAAGGCCACCGCTGTGGTGTCCGATCCCCCCCGCCCCAGGGTGGTGATCTCCAGCTCAGTTAGGCTGGTGATGCCCTGAAAGCCGGCCACCACCACCACCTCTCCCCGCTCTAGGTGTTGCCAAAGGCGGTCGGTGTGGATGTGCAGAATGCGGGCCCGCCCGTGATCCCGGGTGGTAACAATCCCTACCTGAGCCGCCGTCAGCGAAACGGCAGGATAGCCCAAGCGCTGCAGCGCCAAGGCCAGCAGGGCAATGCTTACCTGCTCGCCCGTGGAAAGGAGCATGTCCCACTCCCGCCACTCGGCCGGCGTGGTCGGGGATCCCTGCAAGATCTGCTCCCCCAGCTCCACGAGGCGGTCGGTTTCGTCCCCCATGGCCGAGACCACCACCACCACCCGCTGCCCCCGATCCACCGTGTGGGCCACCCGCTGGGCCACGGCTTGGATGCGCTCGATGGAGCCGACGGAGGTGCCGCCGTACTTTTGGACAATTAAACCCGCTTGCATGGCTTGGGCTGAGCTGGTTGACGTGGTTTGGATCCTATCCCGAACTAGGCCAAGGCCAGCCAGCTTTGCAAAAAGGGTGGCACCGGCAGCAGGATCAGCACCAGCAGCGTCAGCATCCCCAGCCCCAGCAGATCCCGCCCCTCGTCCAGCTCCGTGACGTCGTTGAGGGCCGGCTCGTCGGCGCTGGAGATGACAAACAGCAGCAGCGCCCACAAGAGTAGCCAGGGCTGCACCGTCAAAGCCAACAGCAGCACCAGCCAGCGAGCTACCCGGCCCACATTGGCTCCCATCTGCTGCCCGTACACCGCGTGGACAATGTGCCCCCCATCCAGTTGGCCCACCGGCACCAGGTTAAACGCGATCACCACCAGGCCCAGCCAGCCGGCAAAGGCCAGCGGGTGCAGATCGATCACCTGCCCCGGCTGCAACTGATCCCCCAGCACCATACGCGCCAAGATCGCCAGCAGCACCGAGAGGCGTGGGTCGATGCGATGGAAGCTAATTGGGGTGGGCTGCCCCTCCGGCACCGCCGGCGGATCCCCAGGCGCCGAAAAGGACAGCCCCAGCAGCAACATCGCCAAAGCAACCAGGCTGCCCGCCAGCGGCCCGGCAATGGCAATATCAAACAACACCTTGCGGTTGGGCACCGGCTCTTTCAGCTCGATGAAAGCCCCGAAAGTTCCCAACACAAAGGGCACCGGGATGAAATAGGGGAGCGAGGTTTTGATGCCGTGGCGGCGGGCCACCCAGTAGCGGATCCCTTCATGGGATCCCAGAATGGCCAGGATCCCAACTGCGTAGGGCAACCCCTTCAGCAGAGACGGGAGATGCAGCAGCCGGTCAGGGCCGACCCCAGCCGCCTGGGCCCCGGCAGTGAGAGTCGTCCAAAAGGTAAACAGCAGCAGCCCCAGCGCCAGCAGAGGCCACTCCTGCTGACGGGTTAGGGAGCGCCGTGCCGCCGGGTTGGGCACCAAGGCAAAAAAAGGCTTGCCGGCAAACCCCTCCTGCAGCACCACCAAGAAGCGTTTGCCAAAAGTGTTTTCTACATTGCGCTGCACCCGCTCATAGGCTTCCGTGGGATCCGCCCGCAAATTGCCGCGGCAGATGATGGCCTGGGGACGGTACTCCACGCTTTGCAAATAAAAAACATTCCAGGGGAAGCAGTGGTTGAGCTTTTCTCGCGGCACCTCCGAGATGGGGGTGTGGACAAGAGTCGCCGAGGCCAGATCTGCAGCACTGTCCTCCTTTTCTTCCTCTGCTTCAAGCAAAGACTCGCGATCCGATCCCGCAACCGGCGAGGTGTTTTCCGCCCCCGGTTGAGAGCCTGCCGTTGGAGGTCGGAGGCGCCCCCGGCGTACCAAAGTCATGCTGGTAAAATAGGAAGCCAGAAACAGCCCCAACATGAGCAGGGGGGGCATTTCGTACTGAAACACCTGACGCCCCAGCACCCAGATCAAAGGGGGCATCATCATCACCAGCCACAGGATCCGCCAGGGCACCTTGGAGAGGCGGGCCACACTTTTTTGCAGCAGCAGGTAGGTTGCAGAACCCACCAGTGCCAACAGGATCCAATCTGCCATGAGTTGCAAAAAACAGAGGAGAACACCTCTACCAAGCTAGCGGCAAACCCAATCTCCCTGCTATGGCCAGCAGGGGGGATCCCTCAAGAGCCAAACTTTTGCTTGGCCTGCTCGTAAACTGCCACTGTGATCTTCTGGATCCCGGCTTCGCGGGCAAACTGTTCAATCTTCTTACGGGCAGCCGGACGCACAAAGAAGGGGATTTCTTTAAGGCGCGCCTCTGCTTCTGGCGTCCACTCTATCGCTTCGTCCATCCCCCCTGCCCTCAACGCAACATCCACGCCGGCAGGAGAGTGTGCCCTGTCATGCCTCGCAGGGTGAAATAGACAAACAGCAGCAACAGCAGGGATCCCAGCACAACCAGGGCTGCCGAGGTCGGACTTTTGCGGTACAGGTTAACAAAAGGCTGTAAGCCAGCCCAGATCCCCCCCAGCAAGACGGTAATGAAGTAGGTAGGGTAGCGGGAGACATTCTCCACAAATTGATCTTCCAGTCGACGAGGAGGCTGCGGCTGTGGCATGGGCAGATCGCAATCCAACAACTTCCCCTCAGTTTGCCACAGAGACCGGTTTCTGTCCCCCCGGCTGAAGAGGGATAGGAACCAGGGGGAAGCCGCCCAGGCTCAGAACCGCGAGAACCTGATATGGTAGGCGTTATCCTGCCTGCTTAGCTCAGCCCAGCCACCCACTCTCTGGCCTGATGCGAGAATTGCCCCCCGATGCCCTCAATCGCGCCGGTGACCTGCTTGGGGAACAGACCCTGGCGCTGATGCGCGTCCAGGAGGCTTTGGATCAACTGGAGGCAGCCATTCTCAGCAGTCCTCGTCTGTTCTGGTCTCGCACCCTTATCGACGAAGAGAAGATCCTGGAGCAGTTGGACTTCATCCGCCTCAACCTGCCCACAGCCTTGGAGGAAGCCGAGGAGGTGCTGCGCCAGCGGGATCAGATTTTGGCCGAGGCCCATCGTTACGCCCAGGAGATCGTGGCCGTGGCCCAGCGCCGCGCCGAGCAGCTCGTCAGCGAATCGACCATCCTACGCCAGGCTCAAGCGCAGGCAGAACAGTTGCTGCGACAAACCTACCAACAGAGCGAGGAGGTGCGGCGACAGACGCTGCAGGAGTCGGAGCGCCTACAACGGGAGGCCCATCATTACGTGGATCAGGTTTTGCAAGACCTAGAGCTGCGGCTGTTGGAGTCTCTGCGGGTGATCCGCAACGGGCGACAAAACCTTCAGACCTAAATTTGTGCTCGACCAGAGAGTGTTCATCGGTTCAGTTTTAGGCCAATATAAAAGGTAGCATCCGGGCTTCTTTACCCTGCGGATCTGTGGTAACCAAACTAACCTCCGCCAGGAAAGACGAAGACAAGTCTCGGATGGGCGGCCAGGAACTCGACGCGCTGTAGATTGCTGCTGCAGGCAAGGAACCTCGAGCTTTTGTGGCAAGCTGGCGCAGTTCTCCCTTCGCTTAACTGAGAGCGTGTGTTCCTCTTCTCAGCGATTGCCCCAACATTGGACTCATCGAGCTACCTTCCGCGGCGGGCTCTGTCCTCAGCCTGCGAGTTCCGGCTTTTACCCCTTTTGGGGAACCACTCAGTCGTCTAGGAGATTCTATGACCATTGAACCGAAAGCCCGTAAGAACCGCGAAAATGCCAACTCCCGTTCCCGCAGCCGTCGCCGTGAATCGGCCAAAGGGATCAAAGGGGCCAATCCAGCCGCCAGCCTCTCCCTGCCGAAGTTGATCCAAGAGAATGCTGTGCTCCAATCTCGCAGCCAGTTGTTGCTGATGTACAGCGACTTCCAAACCGAAATGCCCAACGACGGCAAAACCGGCGTTGGCACCTGGCTGCAGAACCGCCTCAAGGAGTACGGCATGCCCAGCCTGCTGCGTTTTGGCCCGCGCTCCTGCCCCCAGGTTTTCCGCCGCGATGAATTTTCTGAGTGGATGACGCTAGCCCTCAATGCCGTCAGCCCCAAAGACGAGAGCGCCAGCTAGGAGAGGTAGACTCTCGTCGGGGCAGACCTGAACTACGCTGAAGAGACTGCGCCATTGGGTTCAGCCGGGAAAGTTCCTTCTGCCTGCTTCTCTCAACATAAGGATGTCGTTGGGATTTTCCCGGCTTGCTCTTCTTAGTTAGTGGCCGACACTCGCGGGGCAACCCAAAGCTTTTTCCCGGAGGCTGGTCTTGTTGCCCCGCAGAGCAGAAAGGTTCTGGTCTGTTCAGCGCAAGGGGAAGGTCAGGCAGCAGCAGGTTTTGCAGCTTTCATCGGCCCAGGGCTCCCGTTGTGCCCGTTTACGGGCTTTTTCTCATCCTCCGACAACAATAGGTCGCGGATAAGCCGGGCTGCCGAGCGTTGCAACCAGCGGGAGGCCAATTGCCGGCCCAGTTGCTGGGCTTCCGGCTTGGTGGCTATCTTGGCGACGATGGGCAGAAGCTGCAGCGGCTGAAAGGTCGGGTTGCGGCTGAGGAGTTCCCACAGACGTTGCAAATGAGCCAAGCCGTCTGAGGTGCCGTTCCCCGAGCTGGAGAACAGCACATCCACCAGCCGCTCCCGCAAGAAAGCCCCCCGCTCGGAAAAGATAAAATCGACGGCCTTTTCCAGGGATCCCTGCAGGTCAAAGTCTTCGCTGTTGGCGGCGTTGCGCAGCAGGTTCTCCAGGCGGTTCCAGCGGAATTGCCCCTGGTTAAACAGCAGCTCCCGCAGGGCGGCGCGTAGCTCTGGAGCCGGGTCGGTGAGCAGCCGCTGGGCCACATAGGGATAGGCCACGCTCAACACCTTAAAATTGGGATCCAAACTGATGGCGATCCCCTCCAGGGTGAGCAAAGAGCGGATGATCAGGGCGTAGTAGGCAGGCACGCGGAAGGGAAAATCGTACATCACCCCCGAGAGCTTATCCGTGATGCTTTTGAAGTTCAGCTCGGCCACGGAGCTGCCCAGGGCCTCGGCAAAGACAGCTTCCAAAGCGGGAATGATGGGGGTGAGATCCGTATCGGGATCCAGGAACTCCAGATCCACGTAGTCCTGCGCCAAGGCAACAAAATCCCGGTTCACCAAGTGGACGATGGCCTTGATCAGGCCGTAGCGCTGGTGGGGCTGGATGGTGCTCATCATGCCAAAGTCGATGTAGGCCAGCCGCCCGTCGTGCATGGCCAAGAGGTTGCCCGGATGGGGGTCAGCATGGAAAAAGCCATGCTCCAAAAGCTGCTTAAGGGAGCAGTTAACCCCAATCTCGATCAGGTGCCGTCCATCTAGCCCTGCAGCGGCAATTTTGTCGAGTTGGGTCAGCTTGATGCCGTCGATCCACTCCATCGTCAGCACCTTGGTGCGGGTGTACTGCCAATAGATTTTCGGGGCGTAGATGGAGGGGTGGCGGTACAGCTCCAGGAAGCGCTCAGCGTTGCGGCCCTCTTGGGTGTAGTCCATCTCCTCGTAAAGCCGCCCGGCAAACTCATCCACAATGCCCACCAAGTCGCTGCGGATGCGGCGGAAGGTGCGCTTGGCCCAGGCGGCCAGGCTGCGGATGATGTACATGTCCAGGGAGATGCGCCCGATCAAATCGGGCCGCTGCACCTTGACGGCGACTTTCTCCCCTGTGTGCAGATAGGCCTGGTAAACCTGCCCCAGGCTGGCAGCGGCAACCGGTTCCGGGCCGATCTCGCGAAAGATCTGCTCTACCGATTGGCCGATCTCCGACTGGATAAGGGCAAAGGCGGTGGCATTGTCGAAGGGGGGCAGCTCATCCTGAAGCTTGGCCAGTTCTTCTAAAAAAAGAGGCGAGACCAGGTCAGGACGGGTGGAGAGAGCCTGGCCAATTTTGATAGCTGTCGGCCCCAATTCCGTGAGGATCTCCCGCAGCCGCGCCGCGTGCTTGGGCCGATTTTTCAGCTCCACCCCTCGCCAGCGATCCCAAAACACCCAGGCCAACAGACCCAAAAAGGGGGTGATCAACTGGAATAGACGCCCCAGCACCAGATCCCAGCGCCCCCGGTATTGCTCGGCCAATTGCTCCGGATCGTAGCGCAGGGCTGGCTGCGACAGGGTAACCTCAGCCCCCGCCGCTGCCGAAGCCGGTCGAGGCTGGGTTGCCACTGGTTTGGTTACTGCTGCTGTTGACGGTATTGCGCCCATAGAAGTCCCGACGGATCTCGTAACACATCTTAACTTGCTAGCTCGGGTGCGGTAAAAATGGTCTTCTCGACAAACCTGCGGGCGAACTCAGGCGAAAAGTAACACCCAACCGCTCAAGGGAAGTCGCGTAGAAAAAAGCTTTGGGCCTGAGGCAGACCCCTTACGACTGCTTTCCTTGAGGACTTGCAACCCCTGGGGGGCGTCTTTGAGGCAGTCTTCCTCTCCTGGTTCACTTGCAAGCCCAAGACTGTGAGTGGGCCAGCCTCAAAAGGGTCTTTACGGCGCTCTTTGATAAGGATTAGGATAAGGGTGCAAACTGATACAAATTGGTGCGATCCTGGGCAAGGGATCCACCACTATGCATGACAGCTTCCTCCCCCACAGTTTTATTGGTTGACGGCTACAACATCATCGGAGCTTGGCCCACCCTAAAGAAGTTGGCACGTCGCTCCCTGCTGGACTTGGCGCGTCTGCGCTTGGTGGAATCTTTGGCCAGCTACGTGGCTTTCCGCGGCTACCGGGCGACTGTGGTGTACGACGCCTATACCCAGCCCACTCCTGCCCGACAGGAGCGTTCTCCCTCCGGCATCGAGATTTTCTACACTGCTTACGGGGAAACTGCCGACGCCTGCATCGAACGGCTCTGTGCTCAGTTGCAGGCAAAGGCTTATCGGGTACGGGTGGCCACCTCAGATCGCGTCCAGCAGTGGGTGATCGGCGGCTACAACGCAGAATGGCTCTCGGCAGAACAACTGTGGGCAGAAGTGCAGCAGGCTCAAGAGCAGATCCGGCGCATCCAGCCCAAGCGGCTGCCGAGCAGGCGGGGCATTGATTTCTATTTGAACCCGGAGACCTTCTCTCGCCTCAACCGCTGGCGACTCTCCGGTCGGGATCCCGTACATTAACTGGCGAGGTGCTCCGAGGCAAACCTGATACCGGAGCAGGGTCTTTCTCACCCTGGCTGATATGGGTTGCCAAAGCCCTTCTCAGGGTAGGCAAAGGCGGGATCTGGCTTCAGAGATCCAGATCTGCTTTAATGTAGCGAATGTAGTGACGCCCCTGTTCTCTCCTTGGGGGGCTCATTTCAGGGATCCGACTATGGCGGATGGCGAATACAGGCCGGGGCTAGAAGGCGTTCCGGCCACGCGCTCTAACATTAGTTTTGTCGATGGCCAGGCAGGGATCCTGGAGTATCGGGGCATTCCCATCGAGGAACTGACGGCCCAGAGCACCTTTCTGGAGACGGCCTATCTGCTGATCTTCGGCAAGCTGCCGACGCAAGCCGAGCTGGACAACTTCGATCAGGCCGTCCGCAGCCATCGGCGGGTGAAATACCGCATCCGCGACATGATCAAGTCGTTTCCCGAGTCGGGCCACCCCATGGATGCCCTGCAAACCTGTGTTGCCAGTCTGGGGATGTTCTATCCGGTGCGAGAGGCGGATCCCGACTACGTGTTCGGCACGGTTACCCGTCTGCTCGCCAAGCTGCCGACGATGGTGGCGATGTTTCACCAGATGCGCCAGGGCAACGATCCCATCCCCCCCGACGACAGCCTGGATCATGCCGCCAATTTCCTCTACATGCTCTCCGGCAAGAAGCCGGATCCCTGGCTGGCCCGCATCTTCGATACCTGCCTGATCTTGCACGCCGAACACACAGTCAATGCCTCTACTTTTGCCCTGCTGGTGAGCGCCTCTACCCTGGCCAGCCCCTATAGCAGCCTGGCCACGGCGGTGGGTACCCTTTCGGGGCTGTTGCACGGCGGGGCCAACCAACAGGTGATGAGGCTGTTGCGACAAATCGGCTCGGTGGAAAATGTGCGCTCGTTTATCGAAGAGAAGCTGGCCAAAAAAGAGCGCATCATGGGCATGGGTCACCGGGTTTATAAGGTGAAGGATCCGCGGGCCACCATCCTGCAGCGGCTGGCAGAGGAGCTGTTCGAGCGCTACGGCCACGACAAGTACTACGACATCGCCCTGGAAGTGGAGCGGGTGTGCGAGGAGTTGCTGGGGCCGAAGGGGATCTACCCGAATGTGGACTTCTACTCAGGGTTGGTCTACGCCAAGCTGGGGATCCCAGAAGATTTGTTTACACCGGTGTTTGCCATTGCCCGAGCGGCGGGTTGGCTGGCCCATTGGCGGGAGCAGTTGTCCGATAATCGGCTTTTCCGACCCACCCAGGTGTACACAGGTGAACGCCAGCAGCGCTACATCCCCATCGAGGAGCGGAGTTGAGGGCGGTTTGACAGGGCGCTGGGCCGGGATCCCAACTCAATAGAGCCCAAATTGGTGTGAGGTGGTGCGTTGAGCCTTTTGGATTCTCCTCTCTGGCGCGATGGGTTCACCCTCTTTTTGAGCATCGTGGTGCAGGCCATGCCCTTTTTGCTCTTGGGGGTGTTCCTTTCGGGGCTGATGGCGGTGTTTGTCGAGGGATCCCAGTTGGCCCGCTTCCTGCCCAAAGGCAAAATCGGCAGCGCGGTGGCTGGCGGTGCTTTGGGGTTCTTTTTTCCGGTGTGCGAGTGCGGCAACCTGCCGGTGGCCCGGCAACTGGTGATCAAGGGGATCCCACCCCATGTGGCGGTGGCTTTTTTGTTGGCAGCGCCGGTGTTTAACCCGGTGGTGATCTTTTCCACGTGGATTGCCTTTCGCAACATGCCGGAGCTGGTGGCCTACCGGGTTCTTTTTTCTTTTGGCATTGCGGTGGCCATCGGCTTGCTCTTCAGCGTGCAAAAAGATCTGGAGCCTTTGTTGCAACCGGCGGTTTGGCGAGAGCTGCAGCGCAACCGCTGCCAAGAGGCAGCTCTGAAAAGCACCTCCCGCTCGCCGTTGTTGCAGGGGGGCACCTTCTGGATTGGATCCCAGAGCCCTGCTCAAGGGGCCTCTGGCGGATCCCTGGCCACTCTGCAGAGGGCTGAAGAGGTGTATCGGGCGGCGCTGGCCGCTGCCCCTGCTCTCTCTTGGCGGCAAAAGGGATTGCTGCTGCTGCAAACCTGGGCTAGAGAGATTCGCGAGCTGGGATCCGTGCTCATCCTGGGCTCGGCAGTAGCGGCCTTCGTGCAGACGGTGATCCCGCGTTCGTTTGTGCTGGATTATGGCCAAGATGCGCTGGTCTCGATCCTGATCATGATGGCGCTGGCCGGGATCATCTCCATCTGCTCGACGGTGGATGCCTTTTTTGCCCTCTCCTTTGCCGCCACCTTCACGCCGGGATCCCTGTTGGCTTTTATGGTGTTTGGGCCGATGGTGGACCTGAAGGCCATTGGCTTGATGCTGACTTTGTTCAGGCCCCGCGCCATTTTCTACTTGGTGCTCCTGACTTTTCAGTTCACTTTAGTAGGGGCTTTGGCCATCAATTACTACTGTAGTTAAAATCTTGGATAGGTAGTCCCCGCAGCGAACGATAGCTTAACTGCAGGGTCAGCGGCGATTAGGCTGAGATATTCAGAGTGCCAGGATCTCTGAGATTGAGAAGTTGGGCAGGAGGGCATTGTCCCGGCTGGAGCTGAAACGACTACATACAGGCGGCAGGATAGAACCGTGAGCAACCTATACTTTGCAGATTTTAACTTGTGGATTGCCCAAACAACCCAGCTCTTGCGGGAGGGACGTTGGCAAGAAATTGATCTAATCCATTTAATTGAAGAGGTTGAGGATTTGGGTAAGAGCGAACGGCGAGGGATGACCAGCCAATTAACTCGCCTTCTCCTGCATTTGCTCAAGTGGCAATATCAACCTCAGCGCCGCTCAGATAGCTGGTTGGATTCCATCACAGATGCGCGAACCCAAATTGAATTGGCCCTCGAAGATAGCCCCAGCTTAAGAGGATATCTGGCCGAGCAACTGGAAAAGAGCTATCAACGGGCACGCCGCCATGCAGCTCAGCAAACCGGTATGGATATCTCGGCCTTTCCGGAGACTTGTCCCTATGCTTTGGAGCTGGCCTTGGCAGAAGATTGGCTGCCAAGCCCCTCTCCTTTTGGAAGAGGAAACTCAGAGATCGCCTAAGGATAGAGACCTCTCGGCACTGTCAAGCAGAAGCCCGCCCTTGCCAACTGCGCATCTTGCCGGGGTTAAGCAACCCGTAGGGATCCACTTCTTCCTTGAATCGGATCTGGCGCGGATCCATCACCTTGCGACCCCCCTCTTCGATGATGTAGGTGTGAGGGTTGGCGATGAAGACTCCCTGCGCCTCGTGATAGCGCATGATCTCGTTGAGGCGTTCTTCAGTGGTAAAGCGCACAATTTGCAGGCCGACCGGGGCAACCTGGCCGCGTATGCGAATCCATTCCAGGTGCATCAGCACTTCGTCGCCAAAGTGCTCGTACAGGTGCTGCACCAACTTCAGCTCCCGGTCGGGCGGAAAAATCGATTGTAGATAGGTCAAATTGGGATCCACGCTGCGGCAGTGCAGGGTGGTGTGGTTCCAGGAAAATTCCCCCAGCGAGATCCCCTTGGCCGCCTCCTGCGCCGTTTTGTTGTAGACCACCTGGCCGCCATGTTCCCGAATTAGCTCCAGCAACGGCTCCAGGCTGGGCTCGGCCACCATCACCAGGGCCACGGCGGATCCCTGGGGCAAGTAGTCCTGCAGGGGGACGAAGTAACGAGGGATCGGCCAGGCGTGCAGGCTGATGAGTTTCTTGAGGATCCCATCTGCCTCGGCCAGGGCCTGCCCAAAGTGGGCGCAGGGCATAAACCCCACCTCAGGGGGAAAGGCCACCACCAGCTCTGCCCATGGGTAGGCCGGCGCCAGCGGGATCTCTACTTCTGTGATGATCCCGTTGAGGCCCCAGGCATGGCTGACTTTAAACACGTCGTCTCCCCGCAGCTCCAGGGCCCGCGGCTCCTCTTCGACTGTGATCACCCGCAGCCCCAAGATGTTGCCCCGATCCAGCAATTGGCCGTAGGTCACAGAGCCAATGCCGCCGCTGCCCCCGGCAATGAACCCCCCAATAGTGGCCGTACGGTAGGTGGAAGGGGCCATACGGATCTCCCAGCCCAGCTCGCGGGTGTGTTTGTCGATGGCCATCAACTTGGCCCCCGCCTGCACCCGCGCCAAGCCCGGCTTTGCCCAAAGCACCTGGTTGAGCTTGCCCATGTCCAGGATCACACCCCCGGCCAGCGGGATACATTGGCCGTAATTACCGGTACCGGCACCGCGCACCGTAACCGGGATCCGCAGCCTGGCACAGGCCGCTGCCACCCGCATCACCTCGGCCTCATCGGCGGGGCGCACCACCAAATCTCCCCGCTTGTCGCTCAGTTGTCGGCTCAGCACGGGGCTGTAGTGGTAAAAATCCAACGACAACTTGGCCACCTGAGCCGGATCAGTGATGATCTCAATACCCTCTAAGTCAGAACGCAAAGCCTGCAGCTTGTCAGGAGCGGCAACGATCATAGGTATCCGTATTTGGGTGCAACGGTTCTTCAGACTCCATCATCGGCAGAAATTGCCTGCAAAAGGGTTTGCAGAGAACAGTATGGGAAGGATCCCTGTCCGGCCAGGTCGATTAGCCGAAGCGGCCCTCCACATAATCTCTTGTGGCTTGCTTGGTGGGGCTGTTGAAGATGACTTCAGTTCTGTCAAATTCAATCAGCTCGCCCACACGGTTGGATCCCACCAGCTCCACGCTGAAGAAAGCCGTCATATCCGAGACGCGGCTGGCCTGCTGCATGTTGTGGGTGACGATGATGATGGTATATTCCTCCTCCAGCTCCTTCATCAGCTCTTCGATACGGCGGGTGGAAATGGGATCCAGTGCCGAACAGGGCTCATCCATCAAAATCACATCCGGCTGTACCGCCAGAGCGCGGGCAATACACAAGCGCTGCTGCTGCCCTCCCGACAGCGACTGACCATTTTCTTTCAACTTGTCTTTGACTTCATCCCAGAGGGCAGCCCGTTTCAGCGAGGTTTCCACCACCTCGTCCAAGTCTACCTTCATCCCCAGCACCCGCGGGCCGTAGGCCACGTTGTCGTAAATGCTTTTGGGGAAGGGATTGGGCTTTTGGAAGACCATGCCGATACGCCGCCGCACCGCCACCGGATCGACCTCTTTGGCGTAGAGATCCTTGCCGTGGTAGGTGAGCTTGCCCTCTACACGAGCACCGGGGATCAAATCGTTGGTGCGGTTGAAGCAACGTAGGATCGTGCTTTTGCCACAGCCGGAAGGGCCGATAAACGCAGTAATCTGTCGGGCTGGGATGTCCAGAGTAACATTTTTTACAGCCAGATTGGAGCCATAGTAGACATTCAGGTTCTCGGTCCTGAAAACGTAAGAGGTCTGGTTAAGAGATTGAGTTTGCATGGCAGCACTCACAGAAAGAGCTAGAGTTCGACGAAGAGTTCGATTCAAGACTTTGTTGAGAATCCTCAGGCTATTTCCTGGTCTTGTACACCAAAAAGCGAGCGGTCAAGCTGGCCGCCAAAACAATGGCTAACAAAACCAAAGCGCCCGCCCAAGCCAGCTGCTGCTGCACCCTGTAGGGAATGATGGAGAAAAAGTAGACCATCACCGGCAAGGTAGCCACCGGGCCAAAGAGATCAGTAGACCAGAAATTGTTGTTAAAGGCGGTAAAGAGCAGAGGTGCAGCCTCGCCTGCCGCTCGGGCCAAAGCCAGGATTAGCCCGGTTACGATGGCCGGTGCCGCTGCCGGCAAAACAACGCGCATTGTGGTCTGAAAGCGATTTGAGCCCAGGCCAAGGGAAGCCAAGCGCATGTCGGGCGAAACCAGCAGCAACGCCTCCTCGGTGGAGCGGATGACAATCGGCAGCATCAGCACGCCAAAAGCCACCCCTCCCGAGAAAGCCGAAAAGCCGGATCCCCTCACCACCACAGCATAGGCAAACAGGCCGCAGAGAATGGCCGGTACCCCCGTGAGCACATTGCAGGAAAACTTAACCAGATAAGCCAAGCGGGTGCCGCGACCGAATTCAGACAAGTACACTGCCGCCAAGATGCCGAAGGGAAAGCTCAAAGCCGCCCCCGTAGCCAGCACCATTAAATTGCCGACAATTGCGTGACCAAAGCCCCCTTCCGCCAGGCCAGGGGCAGGGTAGCGGGTCTGGGTGAGGACATCCCAATTTATCCGCTGGATGCCTTCCTTGCCCACATCCCACAGCACCCAAGATAGGGAAGCTATGATCACCGCCACAGAGAGGCCACTCAGCAGGGTTAGGACAATGCCTGTGTAATTGCGGACAGGGGCAATGGCGGCACGAGTAATGTCGATGTCAACCTTCTCAGGGGCAAGCTGTGCTGAGTCGGACATGATAACAGTGCTCCTTCATCTTCTTTCTGCTTCCCAAGTTACTGCTCCAAGTTTTGAAACTTGCGGATGATGATCTCGGCAACGATGTTGACCAATAACGTCAGCACCATCAGCACCACGCCGGCATACATGAGAGCCGAAACCTGCAAGCGTCCTGCCTCCCCAAACTGAGAAGCAATCAAGGCGGTAATGGTGGATCCCGGCTGCATTAGGGAGATATTGATGCGGTTGGCGTTGCCGGAAAGCATGGCCGCTACCATGGTCTCTCCCAAAGCCCGTCCCAGCGCCAGCATGATCGAGCTGACGATACCCGACAGGCCGGCAGGGATCATCACCGTTAAGATGGTCTCCCAGCGGGTTGCCCCCAGAGCCAAAGCCCCCTCTTTTAGGCTGCGTGGCAGAGATTCAAGGGTACTGCGGGTAATGGAGATGATGATGGGAGAGATCATGATCCCCAGCACCACAGCCACTATCAACAAGCTGGGCCCCCGCGGAGCCGGGCCACCCAAGAAAGGGATCCAACCCAGCGTCTGGTTAATGGCTCGAAAGATGGGCCGCACTGCTGGAATCAGCACAAAGATCCCCCACAGCCCCAGCACCACACTGGGAGTGGCCACGATCAGCTCAATGGCAAAGCTAATCGGCTCCGTTACCCACTTGGGGGCAAAACCTTCCGTCAGGAAGATGGCAGTGCCAATGCCCAGAGGGATGGCAAAAATCAAAGCCACCAGAGAGGTTACCAAACTGCCATAAATCTGTGGTAGCACCCCGTAGATGTTTTCCACCGGGTTCCAGCGGGTAGTAACCAGGAAGCCCAAGCCAAACTGCTGAATCGCCGGCAGAGCCGCTTCGGTGGTTTGAAGAATCACCCAGATGAGGATAATGCCGGCAAACCCTGCCAAGGCCAGCGTCAGGCGGACAAAGCCCACATCAACAGCCCGAGACAGGCTCGCCTTTTTCTCAATGTCAACATCGATATCCGGGTTTGGCGGTGAACCATAACCCGTAGCCGCTGAAGTCATAGCCTCTCTCCCATGATCATCTTCGGTTCAAAATCTTTCCTAAAAATCCCACCGTGCAAGGTAACCCCAGCAGCCGACCGAGAAAGCCTCACCTGCCTCCTCAGCCGGCCACCAGCTCCACTCTAGTGGAGTTCAGGCTGCAACCCAGTCATCGCACCGCCTTGGGGTTAACGGTGATGGCATCCAGCTCTGCAAAGATCCGCTGGATAGCCGCCTCAGGCATAGGGATGTAGTCCAGCTCCTTGGTGATGGCTTGACCCTCTGGCCCCTGGGTCCACTTCAGAGCCTCCACCAGCTTGGTCAGCTTCTGCTGATCGGGATACTCGCGGTACAGCATCACCCAGAACAAGCCCACGATTGGGTAGTCATTTGGCCCTTCAGGGTCGGGCACCAACAGCGCAAAGTCATCAGGAATGGGAGCATCCAGCGCCGAGGTAGCTGCCTCAGTCGAGAACCCAACAATGTTGCCCGCTTTGTTTTCCAAGCGAGCAGTGGCCATCTTTTCCAGCTTGGCATAGGACTGGTTCACGTAGCCAATTGCCCCTGGCTCCTGCTTGATGGTGGCGGCTACGCCCTCATTCCCTTGGGCTCCAATGCCAACAGGCCACTCGACAGAAGTACCAGCACCGGCTGTCCAATTAGGGCAGACAGTTCTGATGTGGTTGGTGAACACAAAGGTAGTCCCAGAACCATCAGAGCGGTGTACCCAGGTGATGTCCAGGGGTGGCAGCTTGTTTGCTATACCTGGGTTCTCGGCCTTGATGCGAATGTCGTCCCAGCGAGTGATCTCGCCGGTCACGATGCCGCAGTAGGTTTTCCGCTTCAGGATGAGCTCTCCGTCTTCAATGCCGGGCAGGTTATAGGCAAACTCGATGGCCCCTCCCGCCAGAGGCAACTGTAGGGGATCATAGCCGTATTTAGCTCGGAAGCTTTCCAGGCGAGCACCGGAGAAAGGCGCCTCGGAAGCGCCGAAGTCCACAGTGCCATTGATCACCTGCTCTAGGCCAGCACCACTACCGACAGACTGATAGCTGACTTGCACAGTGGGGTCTACGGTGCGGTTGTAGGCGTCAAACCAACGTTGCAGCAAAGGAGCCGCAAAGGTCGCGCCCGCCCCGGAGATTTGCACGGTTTGGGCTTGAGCCGAGGTCGCTGTTAGAAATCCTACTGTTAGAGCGGTGAGGGAGAAAGCAGAAAGCAGGGTTCGCATAGGTAATATCTGTGGCAAATCAACATCTTCAACTCTATAACCTCAAAGTTAACGGAAGGATATCTAAAGGTTAACTTTGGGTTAAGTCAAGAGAAAAATCGATATTTTTGAGTGTGCTGGCTCGTTTCCAAACCTCGATTTTCCATCTGGTGGTCTTGGCCAGTTTGGATTTCAGCAAAATCAGGATCCTGGAGCCCAGGATCCGCGAAAAGGCTTATGCTGCTGAACTTCTATCTCGTTTGACAACTCATTTGACAACCAATCCAACAAACATAACTTGAATAAGAGCTGAGCTGGGACGGCTGCAAAAAAACTGGATCCAGATCCAAGATGTGTAAAATTTGATACAAAGATGTTGCTCCCCTCTCGGCAAGCTTGGACATGATTTCAGCAGGGCGGTAAAAGCTCTGGCCAGAGCTTCTTCCGACTTTTGACAGAGAGAATTAGCTAGGAGATGGACTTCAACACTCCAGACGTGAGGCAGCTCTACATGTTCCCCGAGCAGAGAAAGATCTGGGCTCTAAGCTGGGATCCGCCCGCCCCCCATGAGGTACAGCAGGGCCATGCGCACCGCCACGCCGTGGGTGACCTGCTGCTCAATCAGGTTCAAGCCGGGATCCTCCATCACCTCGGAGCTGAGTTCCACACCGCGATTGACCGGGCCGGGGTGCAGAAGCTTGACATCCGGGTGGCACAGGCGCAGTCGTTGCCGCGTGAGGCCGAAGAAGTGATGGTACTCCTGCAGGCTGGGGAGAAGGAACTCGCCCATGCGCTCCTGCTGCAGGCGCAAGGTGATGACAAAACGCGACCCTTCGAGGGCAGGCTCTAGCTGCCAATGGACAGGGAGCGTATGGCCGGGTACAAACTGGGCAAAATCTTTGGGCAATAGGGTGGGAGGGCCGGCTAAGTGAACCTCAGCTCCGGCAGTCACCAAGGCATAGATATCGGAGCGGGCCACTCGCGAGTGGAGAATATCGCCGACAATGGCAATTTTGATCCCTTGCAGCAACTCCAGACGGGGACGCCGGGGATCCAGATGGCTGCAGAGGGTAAACAAATCCAGCAAACCTTGGGTGGGATGTTCGTGCAGTCCATCCCCGGCATTGAGAACGCCCACAGGGGATCCACGGCGGTCGATCTCGGCAGCTAATTGTTGGGGCACTCCTGCCTGGGCATGGCGAACGATTAAGAGATCGGATCCCATGGCCAGAAAGGTGCGGGCCGTATCCAAGAGCGTCTCCCCCTTGCCCAAGGAAGAAGTGCCAGGGGAAAAGTTAAGCACATCGGCCGAAAGGCGCTTGGCCGCCAGCTCAAAACTGGAACGGGTGCGGGTGGAAGGCTCGAAGAACAGCGTCACCACCACCTTCCCCTGCAGGGTGGGCACCTTGGGCAACCGCCGCGTCAACACCTCCTGGAAACTGGCGCTGGTCTGCAAAACCATCTGGTATTCTTCGGGAGTAAAATCCGCCAAGCCCAAGACGTGCTGCCGCTGCCAAACCATAGGGGATCCCTCAAATGCGCAAGCGGGCAAAGATCTCGTCCAAATGGGTTAGGTGGCGCTGGGGATCAAAGCAGTCCTGCAGTTCTGCCTCGCTCAGGTGGGCCATCACCCGGGGATCCGCCAGCAGATTGGCGCGAAAGTCTCCCTGCGGCTGGTTCCAGGCGCGGTGAGCATTTTCCTGCACCAGGCGGTAGGCTTCCTCGCGGCTAAGGCCCTTCTCCACCAAAGCCAGCAGCACCTGCTGGCTGAAGATGACGCCGCCATAGATGTTGAGGTTGCGCTCCATGTTGCCGGTGTGAACCTGCAGGTGGCGCACCAGGTCGGCCATGTTCACCAGCAGGTAGTGGCAGAGAATGGAGGCATCGGGCAGGATAACCCGCTCCACCGAGCTGTGGGAGATGTCCCGCTCATGCCAAAGGGGAATGTTTTCTAGGGCCGAGACGGCATACCCGCGCAGGAGACGGGCCAGCCCCGTCAGTTGTTCCGCCTTGATGGGGTTGCGCTTGTGGGGCATAGCAGAGGATCCCTTTTGGCCGGGGGCAAAGTACTCCTCAGCCTCCAGTACCTCTGTTCGCTGCAGGTGGCGGATTTCAGTAGCAAAGCGCTCTAGGGAAGAGCCAATCAAAGCCAAGGTTTGCACATACTCGGCGTGGCGATCCCGCGAGATCACCTGGGTTGAGACCGTATCCGGCTTGAGCCCCAAGCGGGCGCAGGCCAACTGCTCCACCTGGGGAGGCACGTTGGCGTAGGTGCCCACTGCCCCCGAGATCTTGCCCACTGCCACCACCTCTTGCAGGCGTTCCAGCCGCTCCTGATGGCGCAGGCACTCGGCCAGCCACCCTGCCAGCTTAAAGCCAAAGGTAATCGGCTCGGCGTGAACACCGTGGGTGCGGCCGATCATGAGGGTGTAGCGGTGCTGCCGAGCTTGGTCGCGGATAGCAGCGATGAGGTCGGCCAGGCGGGCTTGCAAGATCTCCACCGAGGCCACAAGCTGCAGGGCCAGAGCGGTATCCAACACATCCGAGCTGGTCAGGCCCAGGTGGATGTAGCGCCCTGCCTCGCCCACGTGCTCGTTGAGGTTGGTTAAGAAGGCAATAACATCGTGCTTCACTTCCGCCTCAATTTCCAAAACCCGCGCCGGGTCAAAGGCGGCTTTGGCTCTGATCTCCTGCAGGGCTTCTTGCGGGATCCGCCCCAGCTCCGCTTGCGCTTCACAGACAGCCAGCTCCACCTGCAGCCAGGTCTGGAGCTTGTGGGCAGTGGACCAAATCTGGCCCATTTCGGGCAGAGTGTAGCGCTCGATCAAGGTGCCTTTTCCGTCGGTACAGTAGGATGAGCTAGGCTATTTTAGCCTTTGGCGTCCCCCCTCGAGGAAAAGCCGCTGGGGGATCCCTGCGGGCTTGGCTTGCGGTGTCGAAGGAGCAGCAAGGAGTTTGCAGATGACCGTCGGAGCTGTGCCAACTCAGGGAAAAAGAGCTTGGACAGCCGAAGAATTCATGGCGTTGTCCAGGGAGGGACATCGCTACGAGATTGTTGATGGGAAGCCAATTGATATGGGAAGCGCGGGGGCACTCCATGGTTATGTCTGCAGCCTCCTATTGGCAGCTTTGACCCCCTACGTTTTGTCCAACAAGCTGGGGATCGTTTTAGATTCCAGCACTGCTTTTAAGATGAAGAGTGGAAATTGGCGCTCCCCTGACATCTCTTTTTTTGCTAAAGAACGCTTGCAGGGCATGGCTGAACTGCCCACAGGATTTTTGGAAGGCGCTCCAGATCTGGCTGTTGAAGTGCTTTCCCCCCGCAATACGGTTGAAGAAATTCATGACAAGCTGGTGGAGTACTTTGAAAATGGCAGCCGCCTGGTTTGGCTGGTTCACCCCAGCGAGCACTACGTCCTGGTGTATCGCAGCTCTCAAGAGCCTGACCGCCTCCTGAAATCGGTTGATCTTCTAGAAGGTGAAGAGGTTATTCCAGGATTTGCCCTGCCGGT
>NZ_AXUX01000001.1:2880680-2948924 GCF_002760475.1 Synechococcus sp. 63AY4M2
GGTCAGGACTTGGCTCATAAGTTCATTGTACTTCATCAAAGCGCATTCCTCCCGGCACTGACCCTACGGGTACAGTGCGGGGCTCCTGCGATTTCTAGCTGACTTTCCCGCCAGAGCGCGGAACTTGTAGCTCCCCGCACCCCTTGCAAGTTAAGTGCAGGGGGTTGCCCCTCTCGCCGACGGTCTATATTGAACTAGTTCGGGATCCGAAGAGGACGTCATTAGCGGTGCGGAGCACAATCAAGTGTCGATGGGGAAGGATAGCTCTGATAGGTTTCTTGGCAGCATTCCTCGCTCCTGCCCCTGCCATCTCTTTGCCTGCCTTCCCACCTCCTCCTGAGAAGACCTCGGCCCCAAACACCGCTTCCGAGTTCAACTGGCAGGGATCCCTCAAGTTGCTGCGCGGGGATCCCGTAGCTGCCCTGGCGGATCTGGATCGGGCGGTGCAGTTGGATCCCAGCTATGCGCCGGCCTATGTGAACCGCAGCTACGTCTACAACCAGTTGCGCCAGCCGGAAGAAGCTCTGGCCGATGCGGAGCGGGCCATTCAGTTGGATCCGCGAATTCCAGAAGCCTACTTCAGCCGCGGCGTGGCCCACCTGCAACTGGGGGATCGAGAAGCCGCCATGGCCGACTTTCGCCAGGCCTTGGCTCTCTTTTCCAAGAGTGGCAACTTTGCCGACCGAACCATCATGCAACAACTGCTGCGCCAGTTGGGGGTGGATTAGCCTTGAGTCTTTAGAGACTTGCGTTCTCCCAACCACTCTGATAAGGAAACTTCCTGAGCTTGCAGCCCAAAGACCTGACAAAAGGACTTCACCACCACCGGGGCCACTGCCGCCATCGTTACTCGGGGACAAAACTGAACCAGGGATCCCACCGGGCGATCAGGGATCCCACAGGGCACGATGGCCTCGAAGGCAGCTAGATCCGGGCAGACGTTGAGGGCAAAGCCGTGGTAGGTCACCCAGCGGGAGACCTTGATGCCGATGGCCGCCACCTTGTGGCCTTGCACCCAAACCCCTGTTAGGCCAGGGATCCGCTCCCCCTGCAGGCCGAAGTGGGCCACAGTCTGGATGAGCACCTCTTCTAGGTGGCGCAGGTAGCGATGCAGATCCGGCTGGCCGTGGGAGCCGTAGACAGTCCTATGGCGCTTTAGGTTGAGCAGGGCATAACCCACCCACTGGCCCGGCCCGTGGTAGGTCACTTCGCCGCCCCGCTCCACCCGCAGGATCTCCGGCCCCTCAGTAACAGGGGACTCTGGCTGAGTGTCTGGAGATCCTATCTGTCCAGCCAGGCTTTTGAGAAACTTGGGATCGGCCCCCGCCCCCAGGGTGTAGACCGGCGGGTGGGTGAGCAACAAAAGCCCATCTGGCACCTGGGGATCGCGGATCATCTGGGCCAACCTGACTTGCTGCCAAGCCCACGCCCTGCGGTAGGGCACCTCTCCCGCCTGGTGAACTTGGAGAACCGGCCCCGCCTCAAGCTCCTGCCAAAACGCCCTCAAGGTCTATCTGCCCTTAGCTGACCGGCAGGCCGATCTGCGCCCGCAACCGCTCCACCAGGGCGCGAGGCTGCAACAGCCCCTCGATGCGGTCAACCGGCTTCCCGTCTTTGAACAGGATGAGAGTCGGCACAGCGTAGATCCCCCAGCGGGCAGCAATGTTGGGGTATTTATCTATATCCACCTTCACGAAGGAAATAGCATCCCCCACCTGCGGCTTCACCTGCTCCAACACCTGAGCCATCACCTGACAGGGACCACACCAGGTAGCGTAAAAGTCCACCAGAATGGGAGTTTTGGATCCCTGGATCATGTCGTCAAAGCTCTTGAACTGCTGTTTTTGGGCCATGGGCAACCTCCAAAGGATGCGGCAGAAAACTTAGGGTGCAATCTATTTTTAGTCTAACTGTTTGAGATGAAGGTGTAGATAGGGATCCCGCTACAGGGTGCTGGCGGTTTCCCGGTAGGATGGCTAGGGCTGGGGAGCGTACCTGTAGTCTAGGGTGCAGGCCTGAAGGAAGGGGCAGACTTGAGCAGGGTTTAAGGAGTGGGATCCCAATGGCAACCATTCGGATGGTGAGCCGAGGTGTGGTGGCTGGCGTATTGGCTGGCATGGTCTTGAGCCTCTGGGGGATCGGGCGCTGGCTTTGGGATCCCTCGGCCTGGATCCAGGTGGTGGCCGGGCTGCTCCTAAGTGTGGCGACGTTGCTGTACTGGCTGAAGACCCGCCCCGCCGACTGTCTGCTGGTGGAGCCCCAGAGCTGGCGCCTCAGCCGCCTCAGCCCTCATCGCTGGCTTATCCAGGCCGAGTTTGTGGCCCGCAACCTCAACCCCCTTTTTGAGGTCACCTTGGCCCAGGTGCAGCCGCGGCTGCATCTGCTCAGCGCCGGCTCCCTCGAAGGGATCCAAAGTAGGATCCGCCTGCGCTCCCGCCATCCGGATCTGCCCCCCCGCCCAGACAACTACTGGCAGGCCTACATCATCTCCCCCCAAAGCCAGACCGGCTTAGAAGTCGAGATCGAGCTAGAGGGGGAAGGGCTGGCAGATTTGCGCTCGGCCTGGCTGGAGTTGGACTACATCCAGTACGGGCGGCAACGGCGCACCCTGAAGACCAGCCACCTGATCCTGCCCTTGCAGGAAGTGGAGCCCTTGCCGGAGCTGGCCTGGCAGCAGCAGGGGCTGGTGAGTTGGGCTCCTGTTCCCACCCATCTGCTTACCCCCAGCGACGACCTAGCCGAGGTGCTGCGGCACTACGTAGGCCCCCATATCCAGCCCGGCGATATTGTGGCCATCTCGGAAAGCGCGGCGGCCATCGTCCAGGGCAACTTTCGCCATCCCCTGCAGGTGCAGCCCGGCTGGCTGGCCCGCACCCTCTGCTACTTCTTCCCTTCCAAAACCAGTCTCTCAAGCTGCTATGGGATGCAGACGTTGATCGACTGTTCGGGGGCCTGGCGGGTGTTGGGGGCTTTTGTCGTCGGATCCCTGGCCAAATTGCTGGGGATCCGCGGAGCCTTCTACGCCCTGGCGGGGGAGCAGGCGGCCTTGATCGACGATGTCACCGGCACTTTGCCCCCCTACGACCAGTTCATCGTCTTGGGGCCGCGGGATCCAGCCAAGCTGGTGGCCGAGCTCCATGCCCAGACCGGCTACGAGGTGGCCATTGTCGATGCCAACGATCTAGGCGAAGTAAGCGTTCTGGCAACCAGCCCTGGCGTGGAGGAGGAGCTGGTGGAGCAGGCGCTGCGCAAGAACCCAGCCGGCAATGCGGCAGAGCAAACGCCGATTGTGCTCATCCGGAAGCGGCTGCCGGCATAGAGTTCGTCTGAGACTTGAGAACCTGCATCGCCTGGTGGGTCGACAAGAAGAAGCGCTCGGCGCCCACTTTCTCCACAAACCCAGCCCTTTTGAGGCGATCCATCACCGGCCCCTTCACCTCGGCCAGGGCAAAGCCCACCCCCATTTGCTGCAGACGTTCTACCAACTGGGCCAGGGCCTCCAAAGCGCTGCCGTCGACGAAGTTAATGGCGCTGGCCACCAGCAGCACCTGTTCCACTGCTGGCCGCGCTGCTACCTCCTGCAGGATGGACTCCTGCAGGTAGGCCGCGTTGGCAAAAAACAGGCTTTCATCCACCCGCACCGCCAAGATGCGCGGATCGGTAATCACCTCATGGCGCAGCACGTTGCGGTAGTGCTCGGTGCCCGGCACCTGGCCAACAATGGCGATGTGGGGACGGCTGGCCCGCCAAAGAAAGAGCAGGATGGAAACCAGCACCCCCAGCCCAATCCCCGGCTCCACCCCGATCCCCAGCACGCTGGCAAAGGTGACCAGCCAAACCAAGGCATCGCCGCGGTCGTAGCGCCAGCTCTGCAGCAAGGGGTGAAAATCCACCAACCCCAACACGGCTACCAAAACAATAGCTGCCAAGGTCGTCTGGGGCAGGAAGGTAAACAGGGGCATCAGCCAGATCACGGCCAGGGCTATCAGGGATCCCGTGACCACCGAGGCCAGGCCGCTGTTGGCCCCGGCCTGAGCGTTAACCACCGAGCGGCTGATCCCACCGGTTACCGGGTAGCCACCACTCACGGCTGCCGCCAGGTTGGCCACCCCCAGGGCCACCAGATCCTGGTTGGGATCCACTTTCTGCCGCCGCTGGCTGGCCAGCGACTGCCCCACCGCATAGCTTTCCGTAAAGCCCACCAAGCTGATGGCCAAAGCTGTGGGCAGCAAAGCTCTCCACTCTGCCCAGCTCAGCCAAGGGAAGGCCAGGGAGGGCAGGCCAGCCGGAATGGATCCCACCACCGCCACCCCCGCTCTCTCTGAGAGGTTCAACCCCCACACCAGCAGCGTGGTCAGGAAGACGGCTCCCAGCGGCGCGCCCTTGGTGAGAAGTAGGCCCCAGAGGGGTGGGATCCCCCAGCGGCGCAGTTGCGCTGGGAGCTTCCGCTGGGCGTACACCAAGAGGGCGATGGATAACAGCCCCAGCCCCAGGGTGGCCCAGTTGACTCCCTCCAAGCTCTGCCAGAGCCGTTGCAGCAGCAGCCAGAAGGACTCGGTGTTGGCGATCTTCACCCCCAACAGATGGCGGAGCTGGCTGAAGGCGATGATCAAGGCTGCCGCGCTGCCGAAGGCCGTTACCACTGAGTGGCTCAAGAAATTGGCCAGAAACCCCAAGCGCAGCAGACCTACCCCTACTTGGATCAAGCCCGCTTCCAGGGCCAAGCCCAGCGCCAGCCGGCCATACTCCGGGCTGCTCGGCTCAGCCAGCGGCTCCAAGCCCGCGGCCACCAGCAGGGAGATGATGGCCACCGGCCCCACCGACAAAGCCCGGCTGGATCCCAGAAAGCCGTAGGCGATCACCGGCAGGATGCTGGCGTAGAGGCCCGCCTGGGGAGGCAGCCCGGCCAGCAGCGCGTAGGCCATGCTCTGGGGCACTAGAAGAGTGGCTGTAACCAGTCCGGCAATGAGATCCCCCGGCAGATCCTCTCGCCGATAGCGAAGCCACCACAAGGAATCCTTGGCAAAGGGCAGGTAGCGCGCCCAGATCCCCTGCTTTGTAGAAGAGGCGGACGGGATCTCGCTGCTCATAGCGTCTGACCTCGGTTCCAGGGCATGCGGGCCAACAGCAGCGCCAGGCCGCAGGTGTTGGTGATCCCGGCAAACACCAGCCCGGCTCCCACAAAGCCGCTCAGCAGCAGCCAGGCCGGATGGACAAAAGCTCCCAGCAGGGTGCCGGCCACCACCAGGGATCCCGCCGCAATTTGAACCTGCCGCATCAGCGAGATGGGGGCGTTGCGGGTGCGGGTGGTGGGCAGCTTGGCGGCCTTCCAGGCTTCGATCCCGCCCTTTAGGCTCATCGCTTCCGGCCAGCCGTACTCCAGCAACTGACAGCCGGCGCGGATGGAGCGGCTGCCCATGCGGCACTGCAACACCACCGGTTTTTCCGGCGTCGAGGCGGGCACCTTGGCCGGATCAAAGCTAGACAGAGGCATGTTGATCGCCCCTGGGATCCGCTCATCGGCATATTCTCCCGGCTCCCGCACGTCGATGAGCTGTACCCGCCCTTGATCCAGCCACTGCTTTAAGGTCAGGGTGTCGATCTCCTTAAGACGGGGATCCCGTTCCTGCTGAGCGGAAGGCGTAGGATTTTGTCGGGCTACAGTCATTGGTTTCCTCCTCGGGTAACTAACCTTCTTCCTCAAGCAACCTGCTGGGCTCGCCGGGGTAAAACTGGCTATCCAGGATTTGCTCGGGAGAATAAGGACAGGTCTTGGGAAAAGTCTTTCTGGGCAGCTTGGTCTCTTCCAGGGCTAGCTGCAGCGCCCTCAAGTAAGACTTGGAGATGGCCTCCGGCAAATAGGGCCTCAAGCTGGGGTTTTCTTCCAATAGATCCAGAACTTCCTGTCGCTGCACCTGTAGGGTAAGAAGCCAGCTTACAGATCTAGCCTGCGGCTGATACTCCCATTTCAGAAGGTGCCCCACCAAAACCCCTAGCCGGTTGCGCAGCTCTTGCCGCTGTTGCCTGCCCAACGATTCCATCTCCTCAATCAAATGGGGCAGGTCTAGCTTCTCCCAGGCCCGCTCCCGCAGAAATTGAGCTTGTTGCTGAGTCCAAGCATAGAAATCCTTCTCATAGAGACTTTCTGGATCCACTCTCAACCCTCCCATTTCTGACCCGCCGGCTCAGAGAAGTCTAGCTAGCCCCGCAGGCTTTACAGCCAGGCTCTCCCACCCAAGAGGGTTTGCCCCACTAAACCGCGGCTGCCACTTGGCCGCACTGCTCGTTGGCCGGCACCGCCTCCTGAATCTTCTTGGGCTGAGGTAGGTTGAGGCTGTTCATCAGGGCGATGAAGCTCTCCCGCGAACGCAAATTTCCGGTCTCCGGATCCACAAAGCGGGGGTTCCAGCGCTTCTCTTCGCCAATAGTGGAGACGGTGTGCCCCCGGTAGTCATGGCCGGGATAGACCAACGTCTCGTCCGGCAGGGTAAACAGGTGCTGGGTAACATGGTCATACATCAGGCCGGGATCCCCACTTTGGAAATCCGTGCGCCCACAGCCGCGAATGAGCAGGGCATCGCCGGTAAGAACGCGATCCCCATTGACGCGATAGGTCATGTGGCTGTCGGTGTGGCCCAGGGTGGCGATGGCCTCGATGACAATGGATCCCACCTGCAGCGTTTCCCCATGGCCGATAAAGCGATCCGCACATTGCGCCTTGGCCTGAACCGGCACCACCCCTTGGCAGCCGGTCAGCTCGCGCAGCTTGCCAGTGCCGGTGATGTGATCGGCGTGGACGTGGGTTTCCAAGCAGTACTTCAAGGTCAGACCCAGCTCTCGAATTAACTTCAAGTCCCGCTCCACCTGCTCCAAAACGGGATCCACCAGCGCCGCCTCGCGGGCGTTTGGGTCTGCAACTAAGTAGGTGTAAGTGCTCGTCTCGGTGTCGAACAGTTGGCGAAATAGCATGTTACCCTTCTGTCTGTTGGCAAAGACCTGAACGCCATTTGGGCCTCTGGAAACACTATATAACCATTTAGTGTTAAAATCAAGCCAGCACAGCCCTCAAGACGGTCTATGGATTGGGACGAGCTCGTGAAAGGTGGCAAAGACGAGTGCCAGTTGACTCTGACGCCGGAAGTGCTGACCAGCGTAGCGGATTACTTCAAGGTTTTGGCGGAGCCCAGCCGGCTGCAGATCCTGTGTCAGTTGCGCTCGGGACCCAAGAACGTCACCCAGATCTTAGAGGCCACCGGCATGGGCCAGGCCAACGTTTCCAAACATCTCAAGATCTTGGCGCAGGCAGGGATCGTCAGCCGCGAGCCCAGGGGCGTGAGCGTCTACTACCAAATTGCCGATCCCATCTGCTTTGAGCTGTGCGAGGTGGTGTGCAAGCAGTTGATCGAGCGGCTCAAGCAGCAAGCCCGGCAATTGCAGCCGCTGGCAGCCCTTCACTCCGGCAGGCTGAGCCGGGAAGGCTCCTGAGGGCGGGGGCGGCGCAGCATCAGGGGAAGGCTCAGCAGCCCAAACAGGGCCACCACCGCAGCCATGATCCAGACGAGAAAACGGCTGGGGCGAAAGTTGCCCGCCTCGATTTGCCGCATCACCTGGTTGTAGCGCCAGGTTGAAAGGCCAATTGTCAGGATCCCAAAGATCACCAACAGGAGGCCCAGGTTCTGGGTACTCAAGAGGCCGTGGCTCGGGGAGGGCTGCTCGGGGGAGCTGGAAGCTTCGATCTGCTGCAGAAAGAGGCTGAAGCGGGTGAGGGCAAAACCAAAGGCAATGAGAGCCACAGAGGTGCGCAGCCAAGCCAGAAAGGTGCGCTCGTTGGCCTGGTGTTCCCGTTGGCGATCCGGGGGCAGGTTCATGGGCTGAAGGGATCCCTCAGGGGCTAATTTTAAGGCAGCGGGGATCGGGCAAGCTGGCCTTTTCCGGCTGGCGGGGGAAATAAAAGGCGGTACGCCGGCAGATCTCCACCAACATCAACATCACCGGCACCTCGATCAACACCCCTACGACGGTGGCCAGGGCGGCCCCTGAGTTCAAGCCAAACAGCACCACCGCCGTTGCAATCGCCACCTCAAAGTGGTTGCTGGCGCCGATTAAAGCTGCCGGAGCCGCATCCTCATAGCACAAGCCCAGTTTCTGGGCTGCCACATAGGTGATGCCGAAAATGAGGTTGGTTTGAACGAAAAGAGGCACTGCGATCAACAAAATGTGGAAGGGATTTTCCACAATGAGATCCCCTTTAAAAGCAAAAAGAAGCACCAACGTCACCAGCAAGGCGGCGATGGCAATGGGGTTGAGGTAGCGCAAAAAAGCTTTTTCAAACCATTCCCGGCCCTTGGTTTTGAGAATCCAATAGCGGGAGGCTGCTCCTGCAACTAACGGTAGGCCCACATAGACGGCCACCGACAGCAAAATGGTTTGCCAGGGCACCGTTAAATCGCTCATGGCCAGCAGCCAGCGGCCCAGCGGTGCGTAGAGGAAGAGCATGGTTAAAGAGTTCACCGCCACCATCACCAGGGTGTGGCCCTGGTTGCCATAGCTGAGATAGCCCCACATCAGCACCATGGCTGTACAAGGAGCAATGCCCAACAAAATGGCCCCGGCAATGTAGGAGCTGCTGAGGCTAATCTCTGTGCCGCGGATGATTTCCGTGCCGGTTATCCAAGGGGCAAACAGCCACCCCAAAAAAAACTGGGCGATCACCACCATGGTAAAGGGCTTCACCAGCCAGTTCACGGCCAGGGTCAACAGCACTGGCTTGGGAGATTTCAAAGCATAGGCTGCCTGGCCGAAGTCAATTTTCACCATGATGGGATACATCATGAAAAACAGGCAGACGGCAATGGGAAGGGAGACCTGATAGAGGCTCAAGGCATCCAAAGCCTCGGCCACGCCCGGAAACCATCGCCCCAGGAGGATCCCGGCAACAACACACAGGGCCACCCAAAGGGTGAGATAGCGCTCAAAAAAGCTCAGGGAGCCGCCGCTGGGGAGAGCTTTGGGGTCAGATGCGGTTAGGGCCATGATCAAAAGCCGCGTTCCTGTGTGCTCTGTCAGGATACATCAAAACAACTTGTTTGGTATGCCCCCAACTTACCCAGAGGCGGGATCCCTCCGGAGAAAGGTAGTGGCAGCGGCGTAAAATGGAGCTGGCAAGCGGAGGAGAAGCAAAAAGTGATCAAACCCCACTCTGCCCATCTGTTGACCCCCGACTTCCGCCTCAGCTTGGCAGTGCTGGCTTTGGCGGTGCCGCTGTTGTGGCTCTCGTTTTGGCTAGGGTTGGGAGTGGGGTTGTTTGGCCTGTTTTTGCTGGTACAGACCTGTCTGATCGGGCTGGCCTTTACCCGCACGGCGCTGCAGGTCTACAGCGGCTCCCGGCGCATCCGCGAGTTCCCCTACAGCGAGTGGCAGGACTGGCAGATCTTCTGGCGGCCGGTGCCGATTTTGTTTTTCTTCCGAGAAAGCCGGAGCATTCACTTTTTGCCGATGCTCTTCAACCCGGTCGAGCTGCGCATCTGCCTGGAGGAGCGGCTAGGCCACCTGCACGCCCGACGGCAGGGATCCCCTTTCCACCCATCAGGCCGATGAGCGGTTCCGGGGGCTGGGTTTGGCAAGAGGCAGGGAGATGGCGTTGGCTGCAGTGTCAACTGCTGGCGGGGTGGCCCCATGCTTTTGGCTGTCGTCAAGCTTCCCCCTATCAACCAGCCGATATGGCCGACCAGTTGCAACTCCTCCCAGAACGAGCTGCGTGGGGCCACCAGGTGCATGGCTGTCGCTGGACGTGGGCGGATGCAGTTGTCTTCTCCCAGGGGAGGGCTTCAGGTTCTCACGTCGGGGAAGGGAGTTTCGCCCGTCCCGAAGCAGATGCCGTGATCGCCCGTCGCCCAGGGGACTCGGCCTGGGTTTGCACTGCCGACTGTGTGCCCATTTTGGTGGCCAGCCCCCACTGGGTGGCCGCAGTTCACGCCGGCTGGAGGGGGACGGCTGCCGGTATCCTGACTAAGGTGCTGCAGGCCTTTCTCCAGGGGGGGATCCCTGCCAGCCAAATCCGCATTGCCCTGGGGCCGGCCATCTCCGGGCCAGCCTACCAGGTTTCTCAGGAAGTGGCCGAGCAGGTGCTGCAGTCGCTGCCTTCAGGGGTAGACCCACAACCTGCCCTCTGGCCAGATCCTCTGCCGGGTAAGGTGCGCCTGGATCTGCGCTGGATCAACCGCGCCCAGGCCGAAGCTCAGGGGATCCCGCCGGAGCACATCGCCATCAGTCCTCATTGCACCTTTGGCCAGCCTCAGGATTTCTTTTCCTATCGCCGCGAGGGGGCCTTAGAGGATGACCAGGGCCGTCGTTGCGTGCAGTGGTCGGCGATTGGCCTGCCAAAGGCGGCTTTTGACAAATCCTAGCTGCCAAAAATAGCAGCTATAATTGCCCTCAAAACTCAACCCTATCTCGCGGGGGAGGGATCCCATGCTTTGCCGGCTTGCCCTTCGGGGGTTGGTTTGGGTGGCTTTGTCTTTCCCTTTTGCCTTTGTCGGAGAAGCCCCTGCCCAGACCTCTCTGACGGGCATCAACCGCGACAACGTACTGCAACTGAACATCGGGCCCGGACGCCGCCTGGCTCCAGGGCCCGCAAAGGGTTCCGGCTCCGAGCAAGGCCAGGATCCCACCGTTCCCTCGGCGCTGATGTGGGCAGAGTGGCATATCCGCGCCAATGTTTGTACCGGCAACCTATCTGCCGAAGAATTGGCGGAGCTGTTTCCCTTGGTCAACCAAGAGTTAGTAGATGCCGTTTGTCAAGGGGGAAGTTAGCCGGCTTGCCCAGGCAAGCGGTAAGGTGAAAAGAAAGCTCTCAGGTTGCTGCTGCATGGATTTTGAGAAGCTCTTGGAGGAATGGGTGGCAGCCTTCACCCAGGCGGCGGAAGAAAGCCTCACCGCTTTGGAAGCCGCCCTGACGGAGTTGGCGGAACACCTGGCCGCGCCTCTCCAAGAAACCCTTCGGCAGTGGGAAGCCTTCTGGAGCCTGGAGGAGGAGCCGCAGCCCGGTTCAGAGCTCGATGAGGAAACGTTCAACCCTGCTGGGGGGGAGTCCTTCAGCACCAGCCGTTTCTTCGTCAGCCCACTGGGGTTCGGGGGTGTAGTTGTTTATACTTATGTCGCTTCGCCGCCTGGCTGGATTGGGGATCCCACCTGTCGCTACAATGCGCTTTCCCCGGAGTTGCGCTGTGCCGTCAACCCCTATGGCCCCTGTGAAGGCTGCTCCCACTATGAGCCGCGAGAGCGGAGCCCTTCGCGTTAGCCGGCCTGAGGGCTTTCGCCATGCAGGGTAGCCGCCTCATTGTTGCTCTAGATACCGCTTCTTGGGAGCAGGCCCTGAAGTGGGTGGATCGCCTGCCCCAGGTGCTGTGGTGGAAGGTGGGCCTGGAGCTGTTTACGGCTGTTGGCCCTCAGATTTTGCAGGCCCTTAAGGAACGGGGCAAGCGCATTTTTCTCGATTTAAAGCTGCACGACATTCCCCACACAGTGGGGCGGGCCGCTCAGGTGGCCGTTGGTTATGGGGTGGATCTGCTCACCGTTCATGCCGCTGGCGGCAGTGCCATGTTGCGGGCAGCAGTGGCCGCCACCCAGGGCAGTTCTTGCCGGCTGTTGGCAGTTACTCTTCTCACCAGCCTTGGCCCCGACCAGGTGCGGCAGGAGTTGGGCGTTGAACGAGATCCCGGCGACTATGTGTTGCAGTTGGCGCGGCTAGCTCTGGATCAAGGCGTGAGCGGGCTGGTCTGCTCCCCCCAGGAAGTGGGACGGCTACGGCAGGCTTTGGGGCCGGAGGTGCTGCTGGTAACCCCAGGGATCCGCCTTGGGGATCCAGAAGCGGAGGACGACCAGCGGCGGGTCTGCACCCCCGCGGCAGCGCTGCGGGCGGGGGCCGATTATTTGGTGGTGGGCCGCCCCATCACGGCGGCTGCGGATCCCGTTTCGGCCTGGCAACGCTTTCAAGCTGTAGAGGAAGCGATCGGCTGAGGATTGGGGCAATGCCGTTCCTAGGCTGGTGTAGCCGGCGAAGAAGACAAGCGGGCGGGTATCTTTTCCCCCACCCCGCCCGAGGGGGGTGGCGGATAGGTTTGTCGGCGGCTTTGGGGTTGTGCTGCCTTACTGCCACAGCAGCCAGAGGAGAAGTTTGTGCTGCCGATCCGCAAACCTGGGCTGAAGCCCTGACAGAGCAGTTGCCCTTGTTTCTCAATTTGGCCTTGAGCCGCGCCCGCTCAGACTTTCAGGTGGTGTTGGTGGGCCGGCCAGAGGCCGAACTCCTCTCTGCCGAGGAGCTGGCCCAGCTTCTGCCGGATAGCCCAGCCGCCTCGGCTTCCCAAGGCTTTCGCTTGTATTTCACCACGCTGGAGCGCCGCTTGGTTCTGCCCCAGCAGCCCGAGCGGGAGGATAACCCCCTAGCCGGTCGGCGCAGCGAAACCCTGCAACTGGCTTATGAAGCTTATGTGCTGCGGGCTACACCTGGGGATCCCTGGCAACTGGTGCGCCTGCAGGTTACCGGCGCCGGTGTTCCTGTCCGCGACGTCACCGAAGGACTGACCGCCCAAGCCATTCGTCGCTGGCAGGAGGCTGGGTGTCCCTTGACGGGCGATCTAGAGTTGACTAGGCCTACCCTATGAAGTTTCCCCCCGCCATGCCTCCTCAGGGCAAACGGCTGTCTCGTCCCTCTTTTCCTCAACTGAGCCTGTCCAGGGCGGACAAACGTCGGCACCACCGCCCAGACGGGCTCAGTTGGGTGAGCCACTGGCTGCTGTGGGGAGGGATGGGGTTGCTGCTGGGTCAGCGGCTCCGCTTTGTGGGGCAACCGGCTCAGATGCTGTGGTGGCGCGCTGTGCCCATCAGTGGCCCTGAGGGATCCCTGCCCCCTGTCCAAGCGGAACTGCCTCTCTACCATTCAATTGCAAACGGGCTACTGCCCTGGCTGGCTGAGGGAACCGGGATCCCCCCCGAAGGGATCCTGCGAGCTGTCTCGGCCCTGGCCTGCCTGGTAATCCTGCTGTTGTGCTGGAGCTGGGGCAATTTCTGGAGCGCTGGCCTGTGGGGACTCAGCCCCTGGGTGCTGACCCAGGGTTTGGAGCCGGGCAACGAGATCTTGGCCAGCCTGGTCTTGTTGGTCAGCAGCGGTGTTGGACCGGGATCCCGCCTGCGCTGGGGGGGTTTGGCGCTGGCCTGTGCCTTGAGCTACAAAGTTTGGCTCTTGGCCCTGCTCTGGGGGGCGCTATGGACTAGCCAACACTGGCCGCGGCAGCGGTTGCAAGGGCTACTCTGGCTGCTGCTGGTGATTGGCCTCTCCTGGTTGCTGCGGGTCGAGCTGCCCGCCGATCCCTTCACCGGGACAGAGCGCTTTCCTACGGCGACGGTGTCCTATTCGCTCACCAGCCAAAGCGGCCTGGCTGTTCTGGCCACCTTGATGTTGCCCTTGGGGCTGGCCTTGGTGCGGCTGGGTTGGCCCTGGGCGGAACGCCAACAAACCCTGCTCAGCTTGGCTGGTTTGGGCCATGTCCTGTGGATGGGGGTGCTAGCAGCTTGGCTTTGGGATCCCCAGATGAACCTGTTGCAGCAAAGCGCCCGTTGGGGCCTGGTGGCCCTGCCCTTTTTGTGCCTGAGTGCCGGTGGCGTCTTGGCGGAGATCCCCTGCCGGGGCTGGCGACAGTTTTTGGGATCCCTGCTCTTAGCCAGCTCGTTCTTGTTATCGTGGCAAGCGTTGGCCTGAGTTCTTCTCCTGCCTTGAAGATTCGGATGCGGCCCCTCTTAGAGACCCTGTTCGCCCGGCGGGCCCAGGCGGTGATCCCGCCTCCTGTTGGCGCGGAGATCGCTGGGGCGGTGCCGGTAGTAACCAGTTTTACCTTTGGCCTGGCGGATCCGCGGTTGTTTCCCAAGGCCGACCTGGCGCGGGCGACAGCGGAGGTGTTGGCGGAAGATGGGGATGCTGCCCTCAATTACGGCGGCACCTTTGCCGGGTTGATCGAGGTGGTGCAGCAGTTGATGCGGGCCAGAGGGGTGGAGGCGCAGCCGGAAAACCTCTTGATCGGCTATGGCTCTGGGCAGATCCTTGGCCTCTTGCCCCAGGTCTTTGTGGAGCCGGGGGATGTGGTGATCGTGGAGGGGCCCACCTTCATGGGGGCGGTCAGCCGTTTTGCGGCGGCAGGGGCGCGTCTGATCTCGATCCCGGTGGATGGGGAGGGCATGGTGGTGGATCGCCTGGAAGAGGTGTTGCGCGAGCTAGCCCGCCAAGGGATCCCACCCCGCTTTATCTACACCATTCCCACCTTTCACAACCCTAGGGGCTGCACCCTCTCTTGGCCGCGGCGGCAGAAGCTGCTGCAGTTGGCGGCTGAATACGGCGTGGTGGTGGTGGAGGACGAGGCCTACTACGACCTGCGCTTTGTCGGGGATCCCTTGCCCAGTTTGGCCGCGCTGGATAAAGAGGGCTGGGTTCTGCACGTGGGCACCTTTTCCAAGATTGTGGCGCCGGGGGTGCGGGTGGGCTGGGCCTGTGGCCATCCCGAGATCATCCGCCGCTTGGAGATGTTTCGCAGCGAGGGATCCCTGGGGCCTTTTTTGGGCCGGGTGGTGGCCCGATACTGCGGGGAAGGCCGCCTAGAGAGCCACATTCAGCTTTTGATCCGCCGTTACCGAGAAAAGTGCCACCTGATGTTGGAGGCCATCGCTCAATGTTTTCCCCCTGAAGTCAAGGTGGAGGCCCCTGGGGGTGGATTCTTTATCTGGTGCGAGCTGCCCCCTCCCCTGAGTGCCAACACCTTGCTGTAGGCCACCCGAGCGCTGGGGGTAACTTTCTTGCCGGGTACCCACTGCTTTGCTGATGGCCAAGGGGATCACGCCCTGCGCCTCGCCTTCAGCTACCAACCGGAAGAGCGCATCCTCAGCGGCATCCAGATCCTCGGAGAGCAACTGTACAAACTCATGGGCCAACGATCAATATAGGAAAAAGAATCTGCTAGGGCAGCCACAAAGCGGCTCTTAACCTTCGGGGATTAGTAGGTTGGTCGCTCCAAATTGCGTTGAAACCGTTTGCCTTGATCCCCAGCTCCTTTTGTCCTTCGGGAGAGAAGTTGGGGGTGAGGGGAAAGTAAGAGGAATCGAGACAAGCTATTTCGCTGCTCTTCGGAGCAGCCATATTTGAATGGATGCAGCAGCGCTGCAAGCTCTTTGCTGTGCCGGCAGAGGAACTCTTAAAAACCTGCCACTTGCCGTCTGGGACGTCGCCCCAGCACGTTGAGGATGAAAACTCCCGCCACACCCAAACAGAGGAGCAGCGCCACCGGATTATGCACTATCGATGAGACTAAAATAGTCGTCCCTATTAAAACCAAGGCTATGAAAAAGGTGACCACTCTCGTCATAGATCGCCCCAGGCCGCTTAGAAAAGGAAAGATGCTGAGCATCGTATGAAGGGGGACGAAGAAAGAGTCGGCCCCGATCCACATCATCAAGAATCCCACAAAGCGCAGGATCCAAGTCAGGGCATTGTGTTCGGCAGCAAGACGCTCAATGGCTGCAAATCGATCGCTGGCAAATAGCCGATAAAATCGAATGCTGCGCGGCCCCAGGTAGCTCTCTAGGCTGTTAGGGGTGGCCAAACGACCAAAGACAGTTACTTGAGTTCCGCTGTACAAGGCAGTGTACGAAGTTCGCATATCGCCAATTTGTGGATTGGCCAGGGTTCCCCGCCCCTTGAAAACATAAGAGCCTTCCACCCTAGCTGGGATCCCCGGGATCAACGTTTGGGGCTCCAGAGGAACAGCGTAGGGAGTTTCGATCTGCAAATCTTGCATTCCAATTCGGTAATTCCCAATTTGAGCCTGGCTGACTCGAAAGAGTTGGCTGGAAAAAGCCATCGGTGGGTTGACGTGCTCACTGCTGCGATAAAACCGGCTTGAATCTTCGGGGTTTTCCGTCCAGACTTTGGTGTAAGTATAGATTGTCTCTCTGACTTCCGATCCGCCAAACTCCTCTTGAGTGCGAGTTTCTTTTTCCTCTTCCCAAGCATACATTTCCGCCTTGCGCCTGACGGCAATATACGGCCCTGGCCGCAGGAAGAGATTATCGCCCAAAAGCTCATTGCTGGTAATTGGGCCTGTGAGCGATACTAAGCTTCCAAGAGGCGCAGAGGGCGAGCCCAATGGACTGATTTCAATGGCCCCAGTTGCCACTTGGGCAAGGTTGACCCGCCCCTCATTCCAAAACAAAAGCCAGAACGATCCCAAAACAATCCAACAAACACTGATACAAAAGAACTGGCCAGCCGCGAGCCAAACCCAACCCGCTCTACCTGTCTATAACGCTCAGCCATAGCCCTGTCCCCAGCGATGGCTTCAGTCTAGCACAGCCCCTTCTATTTATCCATGAAATTTATCCATGAAATCTAGCCGTTTTATAGAATTATAGAATTCAGAGCAAGTTTTTAACTTTTCCAAACTTATGTCTATTCCAGAAGTAGATTGCACCTCGTACAGGTTATGAGAACCCTATTTTTCAGCTAAGAATTGATTAAGCAATGTCCCCCCTTACAGCCTTGACCAGGCGCCGGAAAAACTGCCCCACGCCCTTCACCAGATGGGGTGCCGATTCTGGGCGAGGCGGGATCCCTGCCATTAGGGTGTAGTAGTCATCCAAAAGGTCGTGCTCTTCCGGAGAAACGGCGTTGTCGGCCATCATCAGGTTGCCGATTGCCCCCAGAAGTTGTAGGCGCTCGGTTTCGGTGGCCTGGGCGAGATAATCGGCCATCCAGCGCTCCGTTTGCGCCATCGGAATGGGCTCTTGGATCAGCTCTCGCAGCTCGGCATCGTGCTCCAAACCATAGCGGCGCAGCAGGGATCTCAGATAGGCCAACTCCTGCGGCTCTAGGTGCCCATCGGCCCAGGCGGAGCCGGCCACAATTTTGAGGATGAGCCGATGTTGGGTTGTCGGGTTCATGGCGGGATCCCTTGTCGCTAGAGGTGCCGCTGGCGGTCGGGGTTCTGGGGCCCTGAGCGAGCTGGGAAGGGGCTGGCCAGGGGCAGTCTCACTCGGCGAGGCCGCAGGCGCGTTTTAACCAGGCGGCATCTTGTTCTGACAAGGTGGCGTGGTGAATGGCGTAGACCTGGCGGTGATACTCCTCAAGCCAAGCCCGCTGTGCCTCGTCCAAGAGATCCCAATCGATCAGCCGCCTATCGAAAGGGATCCAAGTCAGGGAGCGAAAGCCCATCCAGCCCTCTGGCTCCGGAATTGCAATCACTTCGTAGAGGTTCTCTAGGCGAATTCCACCCCAGCCCGGCTGGTAGTAGCCCGGCTCGATACTGGTGATCATGCCTACCTTGAGGGGGGTGCTGGCGCGGCGGTGGATCCCGTTGGGCCCCTCGTGGACGTTCAAAAAGGCGCCGACACCGTGGCCGGTACCGTGGCCGTAGTCCAGCCCCGCTTGCCAAAGGCTGGAACGGGCAATGCCATCCAAGGAGACGCCGTAGGTATCGGGGGGGAAGATCTGACGGGCGCAGTGAATGTGGGCTTTGAGCACCTCGGTGTAGCGCCGCCGGCACAGGGGATCCGCCGGTTGCGGGCCAATCCAGAGGGTGCGGGTAGCGTCGGTCGTGCCCCCCAGGTAGTGGGATCCGGAATCCAACAGAAACAACTCGCCTGTCTGCAAGAACTTCTGGGGATCGGGGGTGCCGTAGTGGACGATGGAGCTGTTGGCGCCGGCCCCAGCAATGGTGTTGAAGCTCAGGCCCACCCAATCCCCTTCCTCGCGGTAGTGGGCCTCCATAACAGCGGCCACATCGGCTTCGCTGATGGGGATCCCTGCTTGGATTTGCCGGTCAATCCAGGCCAGGGTGCGGATCTTGGCCCGGCTGGCTTTGCGGTTGGCCAGGCGCATCTGCTCCAGCTCGGTGGGGTTTTTGACCGCCTTGAGGAGATCCACGGGGTGATCCAACTCGCGACAGGTTGCCCCCCGCAGCAGCTCTTGCGTGCCCTGGGTAGTCTGCTTGGGATCTACTCCCACTGGCCCGTAGCGCTCGGCCCACTGGGGCAGTTGTTCCCGGTAGGCCTCGTAGGGCCAGAGCTCTACCCCTGCCTCAGCCAGCACTTGCTTTGCGGAGGGAGTGAGGCGCTCCAGATCAGTAAACAGGGCAACCCTCTCCAGGGCAACTAGCGCATAGGCGCGGAAGACCGGGTTGTAGGGAATGTCGGAGCCGCGCAGGTTAAACAGCCAAGCTACCTGATCCAGTTTGGTTAGGGACAACAGTCCCACCCGCTTGCGGCGCATCTCCTGGCGCACCTGGGCCAGCTTGTCGCTGGGGGGGGCTCCGCAGAGCTGGGCAGGGACAGGGTAGATGGGTTGCTCCAAGAGGGCTTGGCTAGATTCCTTGGCCAGCTTGTCCAGTGGGTTTTCGCTAACCGGCACCAGCAGCACTCCTCCGGCTTGGGCGTGGGCTTGCAACTGGCGGTAGGTGGCCACCGACACCGTAAAAGGATCCACCCCCAGGCGAAAGCCGGATCCCAGCTCTTCCACGATCTCCATCAGGCTGGGCTGATCCGGCAGGCCGCCTTTGATCACCGTAAACAGGTTGGGATCCACCTCCCGCTCCGCCTGCTCGTGGTAGCGGGGATCCACCCACAGCCAGGCGCGGTCTTGGCTGATTAGGGCATCGCCCACCGAGCCGGTAAAGCCCGTGATCCACTGCCGCCGCTTGCGATATTCCAGCAAATACTCATTGAGGTGCTCATCAGCCGAGGGCACCCAAAAGCCATCGAGATTTTGTTCCTGCAAAAGCTGGCGCAACTGCTGCAAACGAGTGGCAATATCCAGGCGGGGCAGGGTTTGGAGCATGGTGGGGATGAGAGGGAGATCTGGGCTGATGACCTTAGAGACCAATATAGTTCTCTTTACCTTGGGAAAGCAGATGGGAAGAGAGGAACCGGCTACCTAGGCCGCTGGTCAACTGCGAAGCAGTAGCCAAGGGCTTCTGCGTTATTGCTAGGCGACGCGGTTGCGAACGCACCGCTCTAACTCCCCTCTCCCTCTGGGAGAGGGGCTGGGGGTGAGGGCTGAGATTCGGGAAAGCCGGCCTCTCGCCAAGCGCGGATCCCGCCGTCCATGGAGATCACGCGGCGGTAGCCCATCTTTTGCAGGTTATCGGCTGCCAGCGCCGAACGAAAGCCGCCGCCACAATAGAGGACAATCTCGGCTTCTTTGTCTGGGATCACCTTCTCGATGTCCCGCTCGATAATGCCTTTGCTGAGGTGAATGGCGCCGACGATGTGGCCGGCCTGCCACTCCGACTCTTCCCGCACGTCGACCAAATAAAAGGGATCCCCTTGCAGTTGTTTCTGCCTGACTTGCTCGACTGTCAGCTCTTGGATGCGGCTTTTGGCCTCGTTGACCAAAGCTAAGAAAGCAGGGGAGTGGTGGGACGCCATGCACACCTCGCCGAGAACCCAGCTCCCAGGATAAACCCAGGCCCACTCCAGTGAGGCAACGCCAAACCTCAAAACCTCGATCCTCAGCAAGCTAAACTAAAGAAAGGCAGATTTGCCGCCGGAGGCCCCCAGTTTGAGCTTCCAATCCACCCTTTCCCAACTGCTTGGGTTCCTTGCTCTGACTTTGAGCTGGGGGATCCCTTTGCCCAGCAAGGCAGCGGCCCAGGCTGCCCCCTTGCCTCTGGAAAGCGGGATCCAAAAACAGGTCTCCGCCCCGGCACCGGCTCCCTTGGTGAAGTGGCTGCAAGAGCAAATAGAGGCCGCCAACCGGCGGGATCTGGAGGAGGTGATGGCCGGCTATAGCCCCGACTTCCGCCACCGCGACGGCCTGGATCGGCAGGGGGTGGAAAGGGCCATTCGCAAGCTGTGGGAGGCCCATCCCCAGCTGACCTACGCAGCGGAAATTCTCTCTTGGCGGCGGCTAGGCCCTGAGATCGTGGCCGAGATCGCCAGCCAAGTGCAGGGATCCCAATCTTCAGCGCGGGGGGAGTTTCAGGTGCAGGCCTCTGCCCTGGTGCGCAACCGCTACCGCCCGAATGCGGCCAAGCCGGAGCAACTGCTGTTGGTGGAGCAGGAAGTGCTGCGGGAGGCCAGCACCCTCACCTCCGGCTCGGCGCCCCCCACCGTCACCTTCAGGTTGCCGGAGGTGGTCAAGCCGGGATCCCCCTACTCGCTGCAGGCCATTGTGGCCGAGCCCCTCGCCCAATCTTTGCTGTTGGGCGCCGTCGAGGAGCAGCCCGTGGCTGCGGCCGGCTACTTAGATCTAACTTCGTTTGCCCTTGAACCTCTGCAGGCGGGCGGGCTCTTCCTGCAGGCAGATGCGCCGCCAGAAGCTGGCGCCCGCTGGCTCTCGGTGATGCTAGTCAACCAGAGTGGCCTTGTTGTCGAAAGCCGGCGCCTCGTCATTCAACCCTGAGGGATCGACAGCCCTTAAGGACTCTTGACCTGGGTAGTTGTTGAGATCTTTTGGGCGAAGCTGAGATTTGAGAGGTCTGGAAGCCCTCGGAAGATTTCTGCTCGACTCCAAGCCCCGGCGGTCGTCGAAAACTTGCAGAAAAACTATCCGCTCTCCCCCACCACCCAGGCAAAACAGGCGGTCCAGGAGAGAGCGGTCTAGCGGGCCTTCAACTGGAACCTGACTGCCGGGAGGAACTCCAAGCGAGCCAGAACGCGAAGACTCCTCAGCAAGCTAAGGATCTGAGTTCAGGCCGTTAGAGAACAGCCCCGGCGCACAGCCGGCTGAACCCAACTTGACGACCCTTACAACAACTACTATCTGGCATCCGCTGGAACCTCCCTTACTCAACGACATCCTGAGGCTAGCACAAATCTTTACCAAGGTGGCGGGCCGGATCCCTTCCCCTCAGGCCAAGGAGACTGAGAACGAGGCAACGGCGTAGGATAGAAGGACGCCCTTTAGCCTGCTCAAGTTGCCGTGGACTACAAAAGTACCCTCAACCTGCCGCAAACCCAGTTTCCCATGCGGGCGGAGGCTGCCAAGAGGGAGCCCGCCATCCAAGCCTTTTGGCAGGAAGAGCAAATCTATCAGCGTCTGTCGGAGAACAATCCTGGGGATCCCTTTGTGCTGCACGATGGGCCGCCCTATGCCAATGGCGACATCCACATGGGCACCACCCTCAACAAGATCCTCAAGGACATCATCAACAAGTACCACCTCCTGCAGGGGCGCAAGGTGCGCTATGTGCCCGGCTGGGATTGCCACGGTCTGCCCATCGAGCTGAAGGTGTTGCAAAGCCTCTCCCCCCAGGAGCGGCAGAGCCTCACCCCCCTACAACTGCGGCAAAAGGCCAGAGAGTACGCCTTGCACTACGTCAACGTGCAGCGGGCCAGTTTTCAGCGGCTGGGGGTATGGGGAGATTGGGATCGGCCCTACCTGACCCTATCGCCGGAGTACGAGGCGGCCCAGATCGAGGTGTTTGGCCAGATGGCCCTTAAAGGCTACATCTACCGCGGCCTCAAGCCCGTCCACTGGAGCCCCAGCTCCCAGACAGCCCTGGCGGAAGCGGAGCTGGAATATCCCGACAACCACATCTCCCCCAGCATCTACGTAGCTTTTCCTCTGCAGAGCCTCAGCCCGGCGGCGCAGCCGATTTTGGAGCCCTTCTTGCCAGGCCTGCGGGCGGCCATCTGGACGACTACCCCGTGGACGATCCCGGCCAACTTGGCTCTCTGTTTCAATCCCAAGCTTACCTATGCGGTGGTGGAGTCTCCCCGCTTCGGCCTACTACTGATTGCCGCCGATTTGCGGCAGCGGCTGGAGAAAGTCCTGGAGACCCCGTTAGAGGTCAAGGCCACCCTGCCGGGATCCGCCCTGGAGTACTGCCAGGGACGCCACCCCCTCTTCGACCGCAGCAGCCTCTGTGTGCTGGGGGACTATGTTACCACCGAGTCCGGCACCGGCATTGTCCACACGGCGCCGGGGCATGGGGAAGAGGACTTCAAGACCGGCCAAAAATACGGCCTGCCCATCCTCAGCCCTGTGGATGAGCAGGGGAGATTCACCGCCGAGGCCGGATCCCAGTTTGTCGGGCTAGATGTGCTCTCCAAAGAACCAGAAACCAGTGGCAACCTAGCTGTCATTAAGGCTTTGCGGGCTGTCGGCGCCCTGCTCAAGGAAGAACCCTACAACCACAAATACCCCTACGACTGGCGCACCAAAGAACCAACCATCTTCCGGGCCACCGAGCAGTGGTTTGCCTCTGTAGCCGGCTTCCGGGAGCTGGCTCTGCAGGCCATCAAAACCGTGAAGTGGATCCCGCCGGAAGGGGAAAACCGCATCACCGCCATGGTCAAGGAGCGCTCCGACTGGTGTATCTCCCGCCAGCGGGCCTGGGGCGTGCCCATCCCCGTCTTTTACGACGAGGAGACCGGCGAGGTGCTGCTCACAGCCGAAACTATCGACCACATCAAGGCCATCTTCGCCCAAGAGGGATCCGACGCCTGGTGGAAGCGCCCGGTGGAAGAGCTGCTGCCGGAGCAGTACCGCCGCCATGGCCGCACCTACCGCAAGGGCACAGACACCATGGATGTCTGGTTTGACTCCGGCTCCTCCTGGGCGGCGGTGGCCCAGGCGCGCGGGTTGGGCTACCCCGTGGATCTCTACCTGGAGGGTTCCGACCAGCACCGGGGTTGGTTCCAGTCCAGCTTGCTGACTTCCGTGGCCGTCAACGGCCAGGCCCCTTACAAGGCGGTGCTCACCCACGGCTTTGTGCTGGACGAAAAGGGCCAGAAGATGAGCAAGTCCCTGGGCAACGTCATCGATCCCCTGCTGCTCATCAACGGCGGCAGCAATCCGCAGACGGATCCCGCCTACGGGGCCGATGTGCTGCGGCTGTGGGTCTCCAGCGTCGACTACTCCGGCGATGTGCCGATAGGCAAGACCATTCTGGGGCAGATGGCGGATGTCTACCGCAAGATCCGCAACACGGCCCGCTTTTTGCTGAGCAACCTCTACGACTTCAACCCGGCGCAGGATGCTGTTCCTTTTGAAGCGTTGACGGAGTTGGATCGCTACATCCTGCACCGCCTGCAGGAGGTGGGAGCGGAGATCACCGAATCGTTTGAAAACTACCAGTTCTACCGCTTTTTCCAAGCGGTTCAAAACTTCTGTGTCGTGGATCTCTCCAATTTCTACTTGGATATCGGCAAGGATCGCCTCTACATCAGCCACGCCCGCAGCCTGCGGCGGCGGCAGTGCCAGACGGTGCTGTCGCTGGTGCTGGAGAACTTGGCCAAGGCCATTGCCCCCGTGCTCTCCCACCTAGCCGAAGAGATCTGGAGCTACCTGCCCTACCCCAAGCCCACCCGCTCGGTGTTCGAAGGGGGCTGGATGCGGCTGCCGGAGCAGTGGCGGGATCCCCAGTTGGCCGCCACCTGGGAAAAGCTGCGGGCGGTGCGGCAGGAGGTGAACAAGGCCCTGGAGCAGGCCCGCACCGACAAGGTCATCGGCGCTTCCACCGAGGCCAAACTCATCCTCAAGGTGGCGGATCCCCACCTACATGCCCTGCTGGAGGAGCGGGCAGCCGAGCTGCGCTACCTGTTTATCACTTCCCAAGTCGAGTTGGTCAAGGCCGGCCCTGGAGAGGAGGATCTACAGGTTGCCGTTCAGCCAGCGGAGGGGAAAAAATGCGTGCGCTGCTGGAACTATTCCACCCGGGTGGGCGAGTTTGCCGAACACCCAGAGCTGTGCGAGCGCTGTGTGGCAGCCCTGGCCGGCGAATTTTGAACGTCGGATGGATTGTCGGAATTGTTGGCCTAGGTTGGGTTGGCCTGCAGGATCCCGGCGTCGGCCTCCTCCCGCTCCAGGTTGCGGAAGAGGGGCGTGCTCAGGTAGCGCTCGCCAAAGCTGGGCTGGATCATCACGATCAGCTTGCCGGCGTTTTCCGGTCGCCGCCCCACCTGGATAGCGGCAGCCAGGGCTGCCCCGGTGGAGATGCCGGAGAGGATCCCTTCTTCTTTGGCCAGGCGGCGGCTGTAGACCATGCTCTCCTCGTCATCTACCGCAATTACCTCGTCCAGCAGGTCGCGCCGCAACACCTCCGGCACAAACCCCGCCCCGATGCCCTCGATGCGGTGAAAACCGGGCCGCCCTCCACTTAAAACAGCACTGGCCTTGGGCTCGACGGCCACCAGTCGAATGGAGGGTTTTTGGCTTTTGAGGAAGCCGCCTGCCCCTGTGATGGTGCCGCCGGTACCCACCCCCGCCACCAAGATGTCCACCTGGCCATCGGTATCCTCCCAGATCTCCGGGCCAGTGGTGCGGGCGTGGATTTGAGGGTTGGCCGGATTGGTGAATTGGCCCAGCATATAGGCATTGGGGGTGCGGCGCACGATCTCTTCGGCCTTCCAGATGGCCTCCCCCATGCCGCCGGCGCTGCTGGCCAGGTGCACCTCTGCTCCGTAAGCCTTCAGCAGCCGCCGCCGCTCCAGGCTCATGCTCTCAGGCATAACGATGATCAGCCGGTAACCCTTGGCAGCAGCAGCCATGGCCAGGCCAATGCCGGTATTGCCAGAGGTGGGCTCCACCAAGATGGTCTTGCCGGGGGTGATCAAGCCAGCTCGTTCGGCAGCCTCGATCATGCTCACGGCAATGCGATCTTTCACCGAGGCGGCAGGGTTAAAGCTCTCCAATTTCACGACGATCTCAGCCAGACACCCTTCGGATTGAGGGATCCGGTTTAGCCGCACAAGAGGGGTACGACCGATGAGCTGAGTGATGTTGGCGGCAATTTTCATGGTTCACAAAAAGGCAGAAACCGATCGCGACAGCAGGCCGTCGGCCTCAAGTCCAGAGCAGCCGAGGGCCTTGTGCGATGCTAACCCCTGCATGAGCTCCTTGGTGCTCCCTCTCAGGATCTCACTGCCCTTGGACCAGGGGATCCCGATGTTTTCCGAAGTTCCGCAGGGGATGGCAACAAAACCCGCCCAGAAAATGATTTAGCTGAAGGGGGTTCGGGGGTAGATCAGCCCCGCACTGTACTGTCGAGAGGCAGTCAGTGCCAGATACCCCCGTCGCAGACTCGCAACAATAAAATGGATCTAGTTGTAGAAAACGGCGTTGCCGGAACCTGGTGCAACTACGCGGTAGGGCATTCCATGTCTGCATCCCTAACGGCACGGCAAAGCCGAACGCAGAGGGTTCTTGCAGAAGCTCCCCGACGAAGCGAGAAGCCCGCACTCTATACGTCAGCATGAGTGCGGGAGTATGTCACAGTGAGATTACACCGGAAGGACAAGTCCCCTATGCACCTGAGTGAGATCACTCACCCCAACCAGCTCCGCAACCTCAGCCTCAGCCAGTTGCGCAGCCTAGCCCGCCAGATTCGCGAAAAGCACTTGCAAACGGCTGCCAACTCTCCAGTCGGCTGTCACCTGGGGCCGGGGCTGGGCGTGGTGGAGCTGACCTTGGCGCTCTACAAAACCCTCGACCTGGATCGCGACAAGGTGATTTGGGATGTGGGCCACCAAGCCTATGCCCACAAAATGCTTACTGGCCGCTACCACAACTTCCATACCATTCGCCAGAAAGGAGGGATTTCCGGCTACCTCAAGCGGAGTGAGAGCCGCTTCGACCACTTTGGGGCCGGGCACGCCTCCACCAGCATCTCGGCAGCCCTGGGCATGGCCATCGCTCGGGATCGGCGGGGAGAAAACTTCAAGGTGGTGGCCATCATCGGGGATGGCGCCCTGACTGGGGGCATGGCCTATGAAGCCATCAACCACGCCGGGCACCTGCCCAAGACCAACTTGATGGTGATTCTCAACGACAACGGCATGTCGATTTCCCCCAATGTGGGGGCCATCCCGCGCTATTTAAACCGCCTGCGCCTCAGCCCACCGGTGCAGTTTTTGGCCGACAGCCTGGAGGAGCAGCTAAAGAACCTACCTCTAGTTGGCTCCAGCCTCAGCCCGGAAATCGACCGTCTCAAGGAGACGGTGAAGCTGGTTACTGCCGTGCAGAACAACAAGGCCGGCATCATCTTTGAGGAGCTGGGCTTTACCTACGTAGGGCCGGTGGACGGGCACAACCTGGCGGAATTGTTGGATGCTTTTGAGCTGGCCCACGGCATCTCTGGGCCGGTGCTGGTGCACGTGGCTACGGTCAAGGGCAAGGGCTACCCACCGGCAGAGGCTGAGCAGGTAAGCTATCACGCCCAATCCCGCTTCGACCTAGCCACCGGCAAACCCTATCCTCCTACCAAACCCACTCCCCCTAGCTATAGCAAGGTCTTCGGCCACACTCTTTGTAAACTGGCGGAGCGGGATCCCCGCATCATTGGCATCACGGCGGCTATGGACACCGGCACCGGCCTAGACAAGCTCAAAGAAAAACTGCCGGATCAGTTCGTGGATGTGGGGATTGCCGAGCAGCACGCTGTTACTTTGGCTGCTGGCATGGCCTGCGAGGGGATGCGACCGGTGGTGGCCATCTATTCCACCTTCCTGCAGCGGGCCTACGACCAGATCATCCACGATGTCTGCATTCAAAAGCTGCCGGTCTTTTTCTGCTTGGATCGGGCAGGGGTGGTGGGAGCGGACGGCCCCACCCACCAGGGCATGTACGACATTGCCTATCTGCGCTGCATTCCCGAGATGGTGCTGATGGCCCCCAAAGACGAGGCGGAGCTGCAGCGCATGGTGGTGACCGGGATCCAGTACACAAAGGGCCCCATCGCCATGCGTTACCCGCGCGGAGCTGGCGTGGGGGTGCCTCTGGCCGAAGAGGGGTGGGAGCCCATTCCCATCGGCAAAGCAGAGGTGCTGCGCAGCGGCGGCGAGGTCCTGATCCTAGCCTATGGGTCGATGGTGCATCCCAGTTTGCAGGCAGCGGAGATCCTCAAGGAACACGGCATCTCCACGACGGTAGTCAATGCCCGCTTTGCCAAGCCTCTGGATACCGAGCTGATCCTGCCCCTGGCCCAACAGAGCCGCCTGGTGGTGACGGTGGAAGAAGGCTGCCTCATGGGCGGGTTTGGCTCGGCAGTGGGGGAAGCTCTCCTGGATGCCGATATCCGAGTGCCGCTGTTGCGCCTGGGGGTGCCGGATGTGTGGGTGGAGCACGCCACTCCTGAAGAATCGCTGGCGGAACTGGGCCTGAACAGCGTCGGCATTGCCGAGCGCATCCGGGCCAAGGTCGAGGCCCTTCAGGGACAGAGGGCCTCGCAGGCTCAAGCTATTCTGGGCAGCTCCTGAGCCTACTCTTTCCCAAGGCCCATCTGCTGGTTGAACTGCTCGATGGCGGCTTGCTGCAGAGCCTCTGCAACAGGACGGGTGCGCAGGAGGATTTGCACATCCCGCAGCAGGTTCTCCCGCCACAGGTTCTCCCGCAGCACCTCTAGCCGGGCATAGCTGGGATCCAGGCGCATGGCCTTGGCCCCCAGTTCTTCCGCCCGTTCGGTTTCGCCGCGAACGTAGAGGGCCGTAGCCAGGGCTAGGTAGGGCTCTGCCACCGCGTCGTTCATCTCGATGGTGCGTTCCCAGCGCTCGATGGCCGCCTCCAGATCCCCTTGTTCATAGTCCACCAGGCCGATGTTGTTCATGGCCGGCCAATAGGCGGGATCCAACTCCAAGGTTTTCTCATACTCCTGCCGGGCGCGATCCCATTGGTCGAGCATGAGGTAGGCATTGCCCAGTTGAAAGCGGGCGTTGGGGCTATCTGGCTGCAAGGCAACAGCCCGTTCCAGGGTTTCAGCGGCGGCAAAATAGCTGCCCTGCCGCAAGTAAGCAGATCCCAGCGAGTAGAGAATGTCGGCGTCGTCGGGAGCCAGGGCGCGGGCCTTTTGCAGCGCTTGGATGGCTTGGCCATAGTCTCCTAGCTCCAGGTGGACGTTGCCCAAAACGTAGAGCAGCTCGGAAGAGGTGGGCACCATGGCCACCGCCAGTTGCAGGCGGCGCAGCGCCTCTTCCGTCTGGCCAAACTGGGCCAGCCGCAGCGCGTCCGTGGCCAGTTGCAGCCCCTGCGCCCGCATCAACTCCCCATTGGGCAGGGGAACACGCAGCAACACCTGGGCTCGAGCGGGATCCCATTTCCCTCTCCCCAACACCATGGCGAGGCCCAGCGGCAAGGTTAGCAAAAACCGGACAGACAACCGGAATAACAGTGGCGGCATGACACCCACGCAAAAACAGGCCATGCCCATGTTAGCTGCAGCAAGCGGGGATCCTTCCTGCCAGGACTGGTTTCAACCATATTGCTATCCAACGCTGTCGCGAACGTGTCGGCGGCCTCCAACTCCCCCCTCCCTGAGGAAGAGGGGCTGGGGGTAAAGGCAGCGATTGAAACAAACTAGAGGCGTCGCCACCGCCGCCCCGACTGGGCCAGCAGGTCTTCGGCGGCCTTCGGCCCCCAGGTGCCGGCTTCGTAGGTGTACAGCGGCGGCGCAACGCTGCTGCCATTGCCGCCGGGCTGGGCTTCCCAGGCCGATAAAACCGGCGTCACCACCCGCCAGGCGGCTTCCACCTCGTCAGCGCGGGTGAACAGGGTGGGATCCCCCAGCAGGCAGTCCAACAGTAGGCGCTCGTAGGCATCTGGCGTGGTTGACCCAAAGGCTGTCCCGTAGCGAAAATCCATTTCCACCGAGCGGGTGCGGATCTCCGGCCCCGGCATCTTGGCCTCAAAGCGCAAGGAGATGCCCTCGTTGGGCTGGATGCGCAGCACCAGGATGTTGGGGCTCACCTCCCGCGCTGCCGAAGGAAAAAGAGATAGCGGCACCTGCTTAAAGTAGATGGCCACCTCGGAGACCTTCTTGGCTAGGCGCTTGCCGGTGCGCAGGTAAAAGGGCACCCCCTGCCACCGCCAGGTGTCGCATTCCAGTTTCAGGGCAACGTAGGTGGGGGTTTGCGAGTTGGGGTTAACATTGGGCTCTTGGCGATAGCCTGGCACCGGCTTGCCGCCAATCCAGCCGGGACCATACTGGGCCCGCACCGCTGCGGCTGCCACGTTGCGAGTGTCGGCCAGACGGGTGGCCTGCAGCACTTTGGTCTTTTCATTGCGCACGCCGTCGCTGCGCAAGGAGACGGGCGGCTCCATGGCAGTCAGGCAATAGATCTGCATCAGGTGGTTTTGCACCATGTCCCGCAGAGCGCCGGCAGCGTCGTAGTAGCCGGCCCGGTCCTCCACCCCCACCGTTTCCGCTACCGTAATCTGCACGTGGTCGATGTAGTTGCGGTTCCAGAGAGGCTCAAAGATGGCGTTGGCAAAGCGAAAGACCAGCAGGTTTTGCACCGTCTCTTTGCCCAGGTAGTGGTCGATGCGGTAGACCTGCTCTTCCTGACAGATGCGCTGCACAAGGCGGTTCAGCTCCTGGGCCGAGGTGAGGTCGTGGCCGAAGGGCTTTTCAATCACCACCCGCGTCCTGGTTGGATCCGCCAGCATCCCCGCTGCCCCCAACTGCTGGAGGGCCTGGGCATAGAAGTCCGGCGCCACCGCCAGGTAAAACACGCGGTTGCCGCGGGTGCCCCGCTCCTCATCCAGTTGGCCGAGGAGTTGCTTGAGACGCAGGTAGCCCTCGGCCTCTCCGATATCGAGGCGACAATAGAACAGGCGGCTGGCGAAGTCCTGCCAGAGGGCTTCTGGCCCCAGATCTTGGGGGGCAAATTCTTCCAGGGCCGCCCGCATCTTGTCCCGATAGACCTCGTGGCTCCAGTCGCGCCGGGCCACCCCCACCAGGGTAAACTCCGGCGGCAGCCGTCGCTGCACGAATAGCCGGTAGTAGGCCGGGATCAGCTTGCGGGCGGCCAGATCTCCGGAAGCACCAAACTGCACCAAAATACAAGGATCCGGAATGCGCTCTTGGTTGAGGCCAACGCGCAAGGGGTTTTCAGTCAGGGTTGCCATAGGGTCGGCTCAGCTTGGGTGGGCGGGGTTGGGAAGGGTGGCTAGGGGGTCAACGACCCTTCCAGGCAGCGCAACACTTCTTCCACATTCTTGCGGCTGCCGATAATCAAAGGCACTCGTTGGTGCAGGGATTGGGGCACGATGTCCAGGATGGCCTCGGTGCCGGTGGTGGCTACGCCTCCCGCCTGCTCAGCCAAAAACGCCAGCGGGTTGGCCTCGTACATCAGCCGCAGCTTGCCCTCTGGTTTTTGCCGGGTGCCAGGGTAGAGATACACTCCTCCCTGCAACAGGATGCGGTGAAAATCCGCCACCAGAGCGCCGCTGTAGCGGGCGGTGTAGCCATCGCGGCGGTGGACATAGCGGACATAGTTCTGGATCCCTTCGCTCCACTGACAGAAGTAGCCCTCGTTAAGGCTGTAGACGGAGCCGCGTTCGGGAATGCGAAGGTCGCTCTTGGAGAGGATGAACTCGCCCAAGCTGGGATCCAGGGTAAAACTGTGTACTCCCTTGCCGACGGAATAGACCAGTTGCGTGCTGGGGCCGTAGAGGATGTAGCCGGCGGCCAGTTGGCGACGGCCTGGCTGGAGGAGATCTTGGTTGTCTGCTTCCGGACGATCCTCAAGGGGGTGAAGAACGGAGAAGATAGAGCCGACGCTGAGGTTGGCGTCAATGTTGGAGGATCCATCCAAGGGATCGATCAGCAGGGCCAAGCGGCTGAGGGAGCAGTTTTCCGGCAGGCGGGCCGGCGTTTTCAGCTCTTCTGATACCAGCCGGCACACCAGGCCGGTCTGCTCCAAAGCGCGGATGAAGGCCCGGTTGGCGTAGTCGTCCATCCGCTGCTGCTCTTCCCCCTGCACATTGACGCTGCCGGTTACCCCCAGCGTCCCCTCGATCAGCCCTGCCTGGCTGAGGCGGCGGGCGATCATCTTGCCGGCCAGAGCAATGCGGTTCATCAGGGCGCTGAAGTCTTGGGCCTCAGGGGTAAAGCCGCTAAACTGCTGCAGCACATGCCGGGAGAGGGTAAGCACATCCCGCGCCATCTCGCGCTCGGCGCTGCTGGGCACTACGGGCGGAGAAGAACTGACCACCATAATCGCAGGCTTCCTCAGGATTCTTACTAGCTAGGCTGGCCAATCCCGACAGCGAGAGCCGAGAACTTACAGGGTTGCTTTAGATTTGGCCTGCCGGCAGGGTTCTCGTTCGGCTTGCCTGGCGAAAAACCGAGTAGGATAGGTTCTACTTGTTTTTTTTGAATTGGATCCCAGCGCGGGCTTATTGTCCCGCTCTTTACCTATGATGGCCAACCCTCCTTTTCCGCTGCGCAGCCAAGTGGTCACCCAGGGGGTGCAGCGCTCTCCCAACCGCGCCATGCTCAGGGCCGTGGGCTTCCGCGATGAGGATTTCGGCAAGCCCATTGTCGGCATCGCCAACGCCCACAGCACCATCACTCCCTGCAACATCGGCATCCAAACCCTGGCCGAGCGCGCCGAAGCTGCCCTCAGGGCCGCCGGCTGCATGCCTCAGGTCTTCGGCACCATCACCATCAGCGACGGCATTTCCATGGGTACGGAGGGGATGAAATACTCCTTGGTGTCGCGGGAGGTGATCGCCGATTCTATCGAGACGGTGGTCAACGGCCAGAGCATGGATGGTCTCTTGGCCATCGGCGGCTGCGACAAAAACATGCCGGGGGCGATGATCGCCATGGCCCGTCTCAACGTGCCCGCCATCTTCGTCTACGGCGGCACCATCAAGCCGGGGCATTACAACGGCCGCGACCTCACCATCGTCAGCGCCTTTGAAGCCGTAGGGGAGTACAGCGCTGGCCGCATCTCCGAGGACGAGCTGCTGGCAGTCGAGCGCCATGCTTGTCCCGGTGCTGGATCCTGCGGCGGCATGTACACGGCCAACACCATGTCCAGCGCCTTTGAGGCCATGGGCATGAGCCTGCCCTACTCTTCCACGATGGCGGCAGAGGACGAAGAGAAAGCCGAAAGCGCTGCCCAATCGGCCAAGGTCTTGGCTGAGGCCATCCAAGCCAATATCCGACCCCGGGACATCATCACCCGCCAGAGCATTGAGAACGCCATCTCGGTCATCATGGCGGTAGGGGGATCCACCAACGCCGTGCTCCACTTTTTGGCCATTGCCCACGCAGCAGAAGTGCCCCTGACGCTGGATGACTTCGAGACCATCCGCGCCCGCGTGCCCGTCCTCTGCGACCTCAAGCCTTCAGGCCGGTTTGTTGCCACCGATCTGCACCGGGCCGGCGGGATCCCCCAAGTAATGAAGATCTTGCTCAACCACGGCCTGCTGCACGGCGACTGCCTCACCATCTCCGGCCAGACGATTGCCGAGGTTTTGCGGGACGTGCCCGACGAGCCCAGCCCCGACCAAGAGGTCATCCGCCCCTGGCACAGCCCCCTTTACCCCCAAGGGCACATCGCTATCCTCAAAGGCAACCTCGCGCCCGAAGGGGCGGTGGCCAAGATCAGCGGCGTCAAGACTCCCAAGATCGCGGGGCCGGCGCGAGTCTTCAACTCAGAAGAATCCTGCCTGCAGGCCATCCTCGCCGGCCAAATTCGACCGGGGGACGTAGTGGTGATCCGCTACGAGGGCCCCAAGGGCGGCCCCGGCATGCGGGAGATGCTCTCCCCCACTTCGGCCATCATCGGCGCCGGCCTGGGGGACAGCGTGGGCCTGATTACCGATGGCCGCTTCTCCGGCGGCACCTACGGCATGGTGGTGGGCCATGTGGCCCCTGAGGCCTACGTAGGCGGCCCCATTGCCCTGGTGGAGGAAGGGGATCTCATTACCATCGATGCCCCCGCTCGCCTGTTGCACCTGCATGTTAGTGAGGAAGAGCTGGCCCGCCGCCGCGCCCGCTGGTCTCCTCCTGAGCCTCGCTACAAACGGGGCACCCTAGCCAAGTACGCCAAGCTGGTCTCCAGCAGCAGCCTGGGGGCAGTGACGGATTTAAACCTGTGGGATTAATTTCCCTCACCCCCGGCTCGTCTCCCAGAGGGAGAATTGGTACTTGAGAGATAGCTCCAGATTCCTGACCCTGCAGGGATCAGCCTTGCTGGGTTAAGTGCAAGAAAGCGGCAGAGATGAAGGATCCCTGCCGCCTGATTGCGTGATGCGGTTGATAATGAGGATTCAGCGCCGATTAAGTGCCGATGATCCCGCCGTCATTTTTGGTGATCACCACCACCGCCGAGCGGGGGTAGAGATTGGGGTCGTAGTCTGGCCAGCGGGAATCGACCTTGCCGGCAGCAAAGTCGTCCTCGCTGGTGGTGGCGCCTGGGTGCTGCACGTTGATGAACATGGTGCGCTGATCGGGAGTGGTGACCACACCGGTGATCTCCTGCCCAATCGGCCCGGTCAAGAAGCGGCGAATTTCCCCTGTATCCGGATCGGCAGCCAACATTTGGTTATTGCCAAAAGGAGCAAAATCCCCTTGGTTGAGATTGCTTTCGCTGGTGTCGGTCTGGATCCAGAGGCGACGGCTGGCGTCGAACCACAGCCCATCGGGAGAATTGAAGATGTTGTCTGCGTTGAGAGGCTGCCCTGACAGGGTACGGCTGTCGGCGGAGGGGCCGGCCAAGACAAAGATGTCCCACTCGAAGCGGGTGGACTGGGGACTGCCCATCTCTTTCCAGCGGATGATGTGGCCCCACTTGTTTTTGGGACGGGGGTTGGCAGCGTTCACCTGGTCTTGTTCCCGACGGCTGTTGTTGGTCAGGGTGAAGTAGACCATGCGGGTTTGCGGATCCACCGCTCCCCACTCAGGCCGGTCCATTTTAGTAGCACCGACAAAATCCGCCGCCGTGCGGGTATTCACCAACACATCTGCTTGGCTGGTGAAGCCGTTTTCCGGGGTTAGACCGTTTTTCCCAAACACCAGCGGCAGCCACTCCCCTGTGCCATCTTCGTTGAACTTGGCCACATACAAGGTGCCATTGTCCAACAGATGTCCACCCGCCGTTTCCTTGCGGTAGGGCTCGGCAGAGACGTACTTGTAGATGTACTCAAAGCGGGCATCATCCCCCATATAGGCCACAATCGGCTGGCCTTCCACCGGCGGCTGAAACACCACGCCTTCGTGGGCGAAGCGGCCCAGAGCGGTGCGCTTCTTGGGCGTGCTGCTGGGATCAAAGGGATCGATCTCCACCACCCAGCCGAAGGTGTTGGGCTCGTTGCGGTAGTCCTGGGTGGGATCGGCGCCCGTGGGGGTGGCGTTGAAGCGGATGAACTCGTCGGCTTTGTTGCTGGCCAGCTCCCAGCCGTAGCGGGAGGTCTCGGTGCTCACGCCGTAGCGCTTGTGCTCGCGGGGCAGGTTGGGCTTTTGATCCGGCCCTTTGCTGGTGTTGGTGAAGTAGCCGGCCCAGTTTTCTTCGCAGGTGAGGTAGGTGTTCCAGGGGGTAACGCCGTGGGCGCAGTTGTTCAAAGTACCCCGGGTCATTGTGCCTTCAGGGCTGAACTTGGTTTTCACGAAGTCGGATCCCCGCACCGGGCCGTGGATCTCCATGAGGGTGAGGCCGGTAATGCGGCGGTTGAGGCGATCCCGCACCACAGTCCAGTTGCCGTCCCCCTGCTGCTTGATGTGGACAATGCTCACCCCGTGGGCGTTCAGCTCTTTGAGTACTTGATCGGGATCGCGGCTGCCGTCGGGATTGACCGGATAGTCCTCGTCGTCAAACTTTTGCCCCTTGGCGGCAGCGTGCATGAAGCGCGGCTCCACATACTCGTGGTTGAACACCAACAAGCCCTCATCAGAGCGGCCCTGCCAGGGATCCTTCCCATCAATGGGGAAGAAGTGCATGCCGTCGTGGTGGCTGCCCACCTGCATCCCTTGCTCGGCGCCGGTGTTTTCCAGCTTGAACTGTGGGTAGGTGCCGGTGATGGGGGTACCCCAGGCCAGCAGCGGTCGAGCCGTGTAGCCTTCGGGCACCACCACTTTGTCTTCTGCACTCACGGGGATCGCCTTGAAGCCCAGCAAGGAGCTGCCGCTGGCCGCTTTGGCAGATTTGGAAGCGCCGTTTAGCGCCGGCAGGCCGAAAAAGGTGGCCACTGCCGCCGCAATGCCGCCCTGCAGCACTTGGCGCCGCTGCAGGCGGGTTTCCAGAATGCTGCTGAAGGTAGGGTTGGGCGAATGATTGCACAGAGGCTCGTCCCCATGACGGAGCCGGGGGCCATGCGGATTGCTATTCACTTTGGTTCTCCTCTTCTCTTGTCTTGTCGGTCTTCTAGAAGCTAGATGTTTTACAAAAAACATCTATTCCCCGCGTGACTGTTTTCACGCATAAGGATAGGCACTACAAAACTAGTGGCTCGAAGTTAAGGAGAGACCAAGCCCAGGTTAAGCCTTGCCGATTTGGAGAATTTCTTTAGATCGACGTAACAATTTTTTTTAACGATTTGTTGCGATGAGGCAGGGCATTGCTGCGGCTGCCTGTCAGGATCTTTCTCGTAGCCTGGAGAACAGATACACCCCATCGCGATGGTAGAGAAGTCGAAATGAGGTTTCGTTTTGTAAAGCGGCAATCAGGGTCTGGGAGAACTCTGGGCTGCTGCGCCACCCCGGATGGCGGCTGTTGAGCAAGACATAATCAAAGGGATCCCATTGGTCGGGAGGGGATCCCTTAAAGCGGCTCTCGTCGGTAAAGTAAATAACCCGCCGATGGGTGAGGTGGGGGCTGATCTCATGGGTGGTGAGAACGCCCCCTGAGGTGGCGATCTGGGCAAGGGCCTCACGAGTGGCCTGCCAAGTGTCGAGAGACTGGAGATAGAGGGAGCCGAAAAAGGTATACTTGGCCAAAGCCAAAAAAGCCAGCAAAGACCAGATCAGGGCTGTTTTGTTTACTTTCGCAGAAGAGGCGGGAGGGTTGGTCGTCTTCCCGTTTTCGATAACAGCTAGAAATAGAAAAGGAACAACAGGCAGCGCGTACTGGTGCACCAGGTCCCGATAAGCAGGATTGCTAGAAAGGATATTCAGCCCCAAAGTTGGCAGGGCAGGGATCCAGGGATCCCAGTGGCGCCAAGAGAGGCCCCAAGCCACAGGGATGACTAACAAAAATCCATAGAATAGGGTGTCGAGAGAGAAGACCTTGCCCAGGACTAATGTTGGCTTGAGAACCAAGTTTTGGATAATTTCAGGAACACAACTGCCCAAATAGCTATAGTGAGAAACGGCTGCCGGCTCGCTGCCACTGAAGTGAGGAATAATCCAAAAAGTAGCCACGCCAAACCAAGCCGACCCTGCCGCTATGGCAAGCCAGCCGGCCACTTGGCAGCGCCGTTGCCAGCGCTTGTCAATCCGCCGGCTTTCCCAGATCAAAAGCCAAACTCCCAGGGCAGCGACATTGAGAGACAATGCCGCCTTACAGCCGAGGATGCCGCCTAGGCACAGCAAAAACCCCCACAGCTTGCCAGAGCGAACACAGAGTATAGCGGCCAAAAAAAGGGGAACGGCCAACACTTCTGGATGAAAATCAAAAAGGTTGGCGTTGAAGATGGCTGGGTAGAGAAGATAGGCGGCGGCAATTGTTCTCGCCCTGCCAGAATCAATCTCGGCCTGGAGCGCCAGATGGTAAACGGCCAGCGCTCCCAGCGTTAGTGCCAGAGCTTGGATGCCAAACAGCCAATATACAGAGGGAACAATGCGATACAAGAGACTGAGAGGATACAAGATAAAAGCTGCGTGATCCCCAAGAATGTGGATCCCGCGAATAGTAGAAAAAGGAACCTCGCCACGGCTGATTAAATAAACAGCTTGGTCGAAAATACCGAGATCATACCCTCCCGACTGAAACAAGTGGTGCCGCACAACGCTGCAGCCTAAAAGAACAAAGAAGGCTCCAACCAGCGTTGCCAAGAAAGACTTGGACAGAGGATGTTCCTTCATTGCCGCCTACAACTTGTTTAGCGTAGAATCCAAGCTCTGCCAGCTAGCAGTAAGACCGCAAGCCAGCTCAAAGACAGCCCCTTTTTCTCTGGCAAGAGAGGCTCGAATCCGGCTAGCTGGAAAAATTGCAGGAAGGAGGGATCCCTACCCAAGCAAGGCAAGAGGCTGGGGGTGGGCCCCCGCGGGGAGAACGCCCAAAGCCTTGAGAAGGTCTAAAGTTTTGGGATCTTTCCACTTTTCCTTTCTAGGATACGGGCAGACTCTCCAGAGCCACTGGGTGGGGAATTTTGCATGAGTGACGCCATCCGCTACGACCTGCTTTTGGTGGGGGGGAGCTCCTCCAACCTGATCCTGGCCCATCGCCTTTTGGATCTGGCCAAGCTCTCGGGGCTCAAGCTCTCCATCGCCCTTTTGGAAAAAGCCCGGCAATTCGGCGGGCACATCATCAGTGGTGCCATCTGCAATCCCCAGGTAATCGCCAGGCTTTTCCCGGATTTTGAGAGCCAAGGATTTCCCCACGAGGGGCGGGTGGAGGTGAGCCACCTGAGCGTACTGGGATCCCAGGAGCGCTGGGACTTGCCAGAGGCGGCGATCCCAAAGGGGCTGCGCAAACAGGGGCAGTTCATCCTTACCCTCAGCCATGTCATCCGCTGGCTGGCCGAAACCCTGCAGGAAAAAGCCAAAGGGATCCCCAACGTCACCCTGGATGTGTTCCCCGGCTTTGCCGCCCACGAGATCCTCTATGACGGCGAGCGGGTCATTGGGGTGCGGGTAAGCGACTCCGGCCAGGTTTATGAAGATTGCGTCTTTGCCGAGCTCACCTGCTTCGGGGACAAGGGATTTATCTCCAAAGATCTGGTCGAGAAGTTTCACCTGCGCCCCCGCCCGCAACTGTGGTCGGTGGGGGTCAAAGAGCTGTGGCAGATCCCTTGCTCACTGCAGGGGCAGGTGTGGCATACCCTGGGCTACCCGGTTTTGGATGGCAGCTTCAGCGGCGGCTTTGTCTACGGCCTCAAAGATAACCGCCTGGCCCTGGGCTTGATCATCGGCCTCGACAGCAAAAACCCCAACCTCAACCCGCAGCAGCGCCTGCAGGAGTTCAAGGCCCACCCCTGGATCCAGTCCCTCATTGCCGGCGGCAAGTTGCTCAAATATGGGGCTGCCGTCATTCCTGAGGGGGGCTACTACAGCTTGCCCAGCCGCTTTGGCGTCGAAGGGGCTTTGCTTTTGGGCGATGCCCTGGGGGTGCTGGATGTGGGCAGCCTGGCCGGGATCAACAACGCCATGGAGACCGGCTACCTAGCAGCGGGCCTCATTCACGACGGCTTTTTGAAAGGGGATCTGCGCATCCAAGCGGCCTACCAAAAAGCAGTGCTGGAGAGCTCCGTCGGCCAAGATCTCTACCGCAGCCGCTATTTTCGGGAAGCCTTTCTGGAAAACTCCCGCCTGCTGGAAGCATACCTGCCCCAGATCTGCCGCAGCGTCGATGCCGGCCATCCCTGGCTGGGATCTCTGCGCTGGGGCCTGCAGGATCCCGTGCGTCGTGGCGGAGAACTCCTGCGCGCCTACACCTTGCTCAGCGGACGGGTCAGCGCCGGCGAGCCGCCCCCCCAAGGCTATGTCGCCCCCCATGCCGCCATCCAAGCGGACTTTGTGGCTCCCCCAGGTCTGGATCCCGAAACATTGACCACGCGAGCGGGCTATTTCTCGCGATCCGATGCCGTCTTTTTTGCGGATCCCCGCTACCCCGAAGGCAACCGGCACATCCTCGAGTTCAGCGCCGAGATCTGCCGCCAGTGCATTGCCACCTACGACAAGCTCAACCGCCCCACCCCCTGCGTGGCCGATTGCACCGCGGAAGTCCACCACATCCGCGAGCAAAACGGCATCCGCTCCCACGCCATGTCGCTGGAAAACTGCATCCAGTGCCGCACCTGCGAGATCGTCTGCCCCCACTTAAACCTGCGGGTTAACCCCAGCTACGAGGGATCCGGCCCCGACTTTTATGGGCTCTAGCCGAGCTGTGGCCAGCGAAATAGGGGCTCAGCCTTGCTGGCATTATTGACGTTCTCTCCAGGGCCCCCCGTAGACGGGGGGTTGGGGAGGACGCCATAACCCCAACTACTGGGCCAAGCCGAGATACTTGCGTCGGATATTGCTCGAACCAATACCGTGGATCGAAATCCGCAGGCGCTCGTGACATCATCATAAAGTCGAGATAAGGCGGCTTATCCCCAGGGCTAAAGTCCGGGGCTTGCGCCGCCCGACCTTTGGTTACAGCTAGAGTTGCAGGGAGCAAGGCCGTTGAATTCCGCCCCGCTGATCCCACCCGCCCCCAGTCCTGAGTTGAGCCGCGAGCAATCTTGTGAGCTCTTGCGCGGCCAGCTCAGCTTGGCCTTAAAGGAAAACAACTTGGAACAGGCCAAATCTCTCCTGCTGCCGGTGCAGCCGGTGGACATTGCCGAGGTCATTGGGGAGTTGCCGGAGGCGCAGCAGGCTCTGGCCTTTCGCTTGCTGCCCAAGGATCTGGCTATCCGCGTTTACGAACACCTGGACATAGAGCTGCAACAGACGCTGCTGCGCGAGTTCAGAAGCCAAGAGATCCAGGACATCCTGGACAAGATGTCGCCGGACGACCGGGCCCGCCTCTTCGACGAACTGCCGGCCAAGGTGGTTGCCGAACTGCTGCCGCAGCTCAGCCCCGAAGAGCGGGAAGCCACAGCCTTGCTGCTGGGCTATGCCCCCAACACCGCGGGGCGGATCATGACTCCGGAATACATTTCCCTGCGAGAGAACCTGACCGCAGCCGAGGCGCTGGAGCGGGTGCGCCTCTTGGCCCGCGAAACCGAGACCATCTACTACCTCTACGTCACCGACCAAGAGCGACACCTGACGGGAACCCTGTCCTTGCGGGAGTTGGTGATGGCCGACCCGGCCCAGCGGCTGGAGGAGGTGATGAACCGGGAGGTGGTGTTTGTCAGCACCCACACCGACCAAGAAGAAGTGGCGCGGGTCATCCAGCGGTACGACCTGTTGGCGGTGCCGGTGGTGGATGCCGAGCGGCGACTGGTGGGGATCGTTACGGTAGATGATGTACTGGACATCCTGGAGCAAGAGGCCACCGAAGACATCTACTCCTTGGGGGGGTTGCAGTCTGGAGAAGAGGACTATTTCGACCTCAGCTTTTGGCAGGCGGCCCGCAAGCGGGTGGTGTGGCTGCTGATTTTGCTGTTTACCAACACCTTTACCAGCACGATTATTGCCGGTCAGGAAGAAGTCTTAAGCCAGGTGATTGCCCTGGCGGCTTTTATCCCCCTGTTGGTGGATAGCGGCGGCAACGTCGGCTCCCAGTCTTCGACGGTGGTGATTCGCGGCCTGAGCACGGCGACGGTGCGCCTCAAGGACGGGTTTGGGGTGCTGGCCCGGGAAGCGGCGGTGGGAGCCATGCTGGGGATCATGCTCAGCTTGATCACCATCGGCTGGGCCTATGCCCTGCAGCGGGATCTCTTGGTGGCGATCAGCGTCGGGCTGAGCCTATTTGGGATTTCTGTTCTCTCTTCGGTGTCGGGGGCGGGGCTGCCCTTTTTGTTCCGCTCCTTCGGCTTCGATCCCGCTTTGATGGCTACCTCCTTCATCACCACGATTGTGGATGTGCTAGGGGTGTTGATCTACTTCTCCGTTGCCCGCTTAATCCTGGGAATCTAGCCCCGGCTGGCAACCCCTCCAAGCCCTTGCCGAACTTGGGCTAGGTTGGATCTGGTCTTGTTGCGGATCCCTGCCGATGTCTGACCATTCTGTGGAGGTCCAGGCGGCTCTCCCGGAGATCGTGGCTCGCTTGCAAGCAGCCCTGGGATCCCAGGGGCTGGGACATCTGCAGGTGCAGGCGCGTCTTTCCGGACACCGCCTGTTGCTGCGCCTGGAAGGGGATCCCCTCCCGGATGCGGATCGGCTGCTGCAGGGCCTCTTGCCAACCCTAGAGGAAATAGCGTTGAGCTACCGGCAGCGCCAGGTGGAGCTGTTTGGCTTTCCCCCCAACGAAGGGATCCCGGAGTGGCACCGCGAGTGGCGCTACCAGCCGCCGCCCAACCCCAACAGCCCCTTGTATCGCGCCCAACGCGGGGATGGAGAAGCCATCCAGTATGTGCTCGACTACCTGCTGCGCCCGCAGGGGATCCAGGCCCGCGTCCATCTGCACCCCAAGCTGGGCCTCTTACAGGTGAACTTGCAGGCAGCGGAAGTTCCGGATCCGGCTTGGGCCAAGGACTTTGTGCGGCGGGCCTTGACCCGTCTGGAATGGACCTTTGTGCAGCGGCTGCGGCTTTCCGGGCAAAAGCTGGGCTCCTTCTTGCCGGCCTGGAGCCAAGAGTTCGATCTCAAACAGCCCGCCTTTTGGCAGGCTTCCCCGACCAGGCTTTCTCCCTTTCCTTCTCCAGCAGCCGACGCCGCCGAGGGCGAGCCCTCTCCACCTTCCCCGGCCGCTCTAGACTAAAGGGCAGGGCTCAGGGGGTCGGCCATGCGGGTTGTTTTCTTTGGCACGCCGGAGTTTGCTCTGCCCTCACTGCAGATCTTGTTGCAGCCGCAGTCTCCCTTTGAAGTGGTGGGATTGGTCTGCCAGCCGGATCGGCCGCAGGGGCGAGGACAGAAGGTGCTCCCCCCGCCCACCAAGATCCTCGCCCAAGCCCACGGGATCCCGGTGTGGCAGCCTGGCCGGCTGCGGCGGGATCCAGAGGTGCTGGCGGCGCTAGAGGCGCTGGCTGCCGATGTGTTTGTGGTGGTGGCCTACGGCCAGATCTTGCCGCCGGCGGTGCTGCAGATGCCCAAGCTGGGCTGCATCAATGTCCACGCTTCCCTCCTGCCGGCCTATCGCGGCGCCGCCCCCATCCAGTGGGCCATTGCCAACGGCGAGACCGAGACCGGCGTCACCACCATGCTCATGGACGAAGGCATGGATACGGGGGCCATCTTGCTGCAGGCCAAGCTGCCCATCGAGCCGGAGCAGACCGGCTTGGAGCTGGCCTCCCAACTGGCCCAACGGGGGGCAGAGCTGCTGGTGGAAACCCTGGTGAAACTGGAAAAAGGAGAGCTGACCCCCATTCCCCAGGATGACTCGCGGGCAACCTATGCCCCCCTGCTTAAAAAACAGGACTTCCAGCTCGACTGGCAGCGCCCGGCCCAGGCCTTGCACAACCAAATCCGCGCCTTTTCCCCGGACTGTTTTACCGGCTTGCAGGGGCAGCGGATTAAGATTGTCCGCTCCGCCGCTCCCCAGTTGCACCCGCCACCTGCCGAGCTTCCCCCGGGCAGCCCCGGAGAAGTGGTGGGACTGGCCAGGGGAGAAGGGGTGTATGTGGCCACAGGGGAGGGATCCCTCCTCATCCGGCGGGCCCAACTGCCCGGCAGGAAGGAACAGTCGGCCTGTGATCTGGTCAACGGCGGCCAACTCAGGGTGGGCATGCGCTTTGAGGTGCTGCCGGATCCCTAGCCCCGGCCCCCCTCTTGTCCCCCCGCCTGCGGGGGGATGTAGGGGGGCGGGGGTGGTCGCGTTAGCGGCGCGGAGCGCTTGGAACTACTCGGGCTGGGGAAATTCCTCCCACAGGCGGGTGTGTTGGCGCAGGCTGAGGAACTGCCCGCCGCCGAGGATGAGGTGATCCAAAACCGGGATCTGCAGCAGTTGCCCCGCCTGCAAGAGTTGCCGGGTGAGAGCAAGATCTTCCGGGCTGGGATCCAAGCTGCCGGAGGGGTGGTTGTGGGCCACCAGGATGCGGCTGGCCCCTTGCCTAATGGCGCTGCGGAAGGTTTCCCGCGGGTGGGTGAGGGTTTCCGTGGCGGTTCCCCGGGTTACGATCTGCTGGCCGATGAGGCGGTGTTTGATGTCCAGGTGCAGGACGGCAAAATGCTCCTGGGGCTCCCACATCAGGTCGCCGCTTAGGGCCATGGCCGCCTGTTCCGGCGATTCAATCACCGTCCGCTCGGGGGGTCGGGCCAAAAAGATCCGCCGCCCCAGCTCGATGGCGGCCAACACTGTTGCTGCTTTGGCTGGGCCAATGCCCTCAATTTGCAGCAGCTCTCCGGCTTCCACCTGGCGCAGTTGGGCCAGGGGATCCCCTTGGGCTTCCAATGTTTTCAAGAGCAACTGGGCCAGGCCCACAGCCGAGAGCTTGCCCGGCCCCTGGCCGGTATTGAGCAAAATGGCCAGCAGCTCGGCGTGGGAGAGGCTTTTGGCCCCTTGGCTGAGCAGCCGCTCGCGCGGGCGATCCTGAAGGGGAAGGTCGCTGATCCGCAACACGTACTGGCCCATATCTTCCCTAGGTTTTCTTCAACAGCCAAAAGGGGCTGCGGCGCTCCACGGCCTGCCAAGCTGCCGCTGGGATCCCTGGCTCCGTTAGCTCAGCTACAAAGGGATCCCAGGTCACCAGATAGTCGGGCACCTGGCCTTGGGCTTGCCAGGCAGCCAGCTCCTCCAGCTTGGCGGCATAGGGCACCCGCAGCGGACCATAAAAATAGGGTACAAACGAGCGGAGCCCGTAGAGGCCAACCCTTCCCGAAAGAGCCGGTTCTGGGCCGGCAAACTGGCGGAAAAAGTAGACGGATCCCCCCTGGGTATGCTGCAACACCCTTGGGAAGATGCAGCTCCAGGCCAACTGGGCGCTGAGTCCAGTGGCCAAGAGCAAGATGGCCCATCCCCGAACGCTCTGCCGCGCCCTGATCCAGGCCAGTCCCCCCAGCACCAGGAGCAAAGCAGGGCCATAGGTGAAGAAGGGCCATTCCACCTCGGCCTGTAGGTATCCCAGGGCCAAACGGCCGGTTAGGCTGTCGGGGATCCCCAAGGCGGCCCCCACTTGGGCCCGCAAAGCCGGATCCTGGGATCCCAGCCACGGCAATAGCAGCCACAGGGCCAGCCAACCCAGGCCGCTGAGCAGGATCCAGGCAGTTTCCCCAAAGCTGGGCCCCCTTTTCTCGGCAACCAGGCCTTGCAGGCGCAGGGCGGCAAAGTAGGCGCCGATGGGGTAAAGCAGCGAGGTGTAGTGGATCAACTTGGTTTGCACCAGGAGCGAAAACAGGGCCAGCACCACCCCAAAGGCCACCAAGAGCAGGCGTTCTGCCCGCTGAGTTAAATCCGCAGCCGCCGAGTCAATACTCCTGGGGATCCTCTCCAGGATCCCGGCCAGGGCCAAAGCCCCCCAGGGAAAGCACCCCCAGGCAAAGGCCAAAAGATGCAGGTAGACCGGGCCCGGATGGCCGCTGGGGGTACTCACCAGACCCCACTGGTAGTGCCAAAACGCCGCCAGCCACTGCAGCCCCCGCGCTGTCACTTCCAGCACCAGCCAGGCCAGGGGAACAGCCGCCGCCAGGCCCAAAAAGATCACCATCTCCCCCCACCCCATTGGCGGATCCCGCTGCCAGAGCTTGTAGAGGATCCAGATGGCTAGCGGCAACACCAGCCCCACCGGCCCCTTGGCCAACACCGCCAGGCCCAAAGCCAGCGCGCCCAGAGCTCTCCACCCCTGACCGGAGCGCCCGGCCCGACGCGCCTCCTCAGCAGCCCAAAGGGATCCCAGCCCCACGCCCATACCCAAATTCAGCAGCGGGTCGATGAGGCCGGTTTTGTAGAAAAACAGGGGCAGGTAGCCCGTCAGGAGCAGGATCCCCCAGAGGCAGCCAAACCCCGCCCCGCGCAGCCGCCCTCCCCACGCCACCAAAAGGGCTACGGTGATCCCGCCAACCCAGGCATTGGGCAGCCGCGCCGCCCCTTCGTTGACCCCCAGGGCCGCCATCGCCAGGGCCTGCAGCCAAAAAAAGAGGGGGGGCTTTTCGAAAAAAGGCTCGCCGTTAATTTGCAAAGCCAGGGGATCGCCGCTGGCCAGCATCTGCCGCGCCAAGCTGGCGTAAATGAGCTCGTCCCAGTCAAACAGGTAAGGGATCCCCTGGCCCGCCCACAGCCATAGGCCGGCCAAAAGCCCCAGGGATCCCTTGAGGCGGCCCAGAAGCTTAGCCATGGACAGCTTCTAGAGGCACCACCCGGCCCACACTCTCGGGCGAGTGCAATAGCCGCAGCAACTGGGCTGCCAGAGCGGATCCCTCGATCTCTGCAGGAATCTCCACCCCACACCAGCGGCTGGAGCTCTCCCGCAAGGCCGCCACCCAATCGGGAGTTAGGGATCCCCGCGCCACCCCCATCAGTTGCGGCAGCGGATCGCGGCGGTAGAGCCCGATCCAGCGCAGGCCCAGTTGGAAGGGCCCAGGCCGAAAGCGGGGGTTGGGGCTGCCGTCCGCCTCAAACTTGCTCAGCATCAGTTGCAGGGAATAGATCTGGCGGGTATTCAAAGGGGGAGCAGCAACCCGGCGGGCGCGAAAGGTAGGCACCATCTCGGCAAAAGGCACCTGGACGGTCTGCTCTTCCCCTGGGGTGGTGTCGAAGGCATAGCCGTAGGCCGGGCTGTCCCAACCCCCTTGATCCCGCAGCAGAACCTTGTAGCGCTGCCCATCCCCCCGCAGCCGCAGCTCCAGGCCGGCAAACCCCGACACATCCAAGGGAGGCTGCCAGTTGCGGGTGCGCGTGGAAACAAAGCCGCCGAAGTTGGCCGTGGAAACCTGCCCCGTAAACAGCAGCTCGCCCTCGCCCCAGAGCAGTTGGCTTTGGCTCACCCCGCCCATCACCACATCGTCTAGGATGCCCCAGAACTGGTTCACCTGGGGGTCAGGCCGGCGAAAGTCAAAGAGCATCTGTTCCGTCTGGCCGCTGCGGCGCAGCCGCTCCAGGTGGGCCTTAGCTTCCTCCCGGTTCTCCAGACCCAGGATGACCCTGGCTGTCACCTCATCCCCTCTCTCCTGGACTTCCGCCCCCTGCTGTTGCAGCGCCTCCGCCAGCCCCACTGGTAGGCCATCGCCCAAGAAGATCACGGGAAGAGGAGCTGAAGTCGCCAGGGAAGGAGGCATGAAGTCAACCGCTGCTGCTTGGAACCCATTCTGAACCCAGCGCCATAGGTCGGCAAAGGGCAGCGCTTCGTAGTAGGTCAGCGTGTTCCAAAACCGCCCCAGGTCCCAAGGCATTGCCTACCCACTTAGAGAACGCACGCAGGAGAGATGCTTACAGGATAGCCCCAGCCAGGGGATCCCTGGCAATTGAACCGCCTTTGAGGACTCCTCAACCCTATCTGTCCCAACCTCTGCTGTCCTCTCCAGGAGGAAAGAGATCCCTTCTCCGAGTTTGCTTTTGTGTATCGCATTGCCGATCTCGGCAGGGTGGGGGCAATAACCCGACCGTTGAAGGGGCCCTGAATTCGCAATCAAACTTAACACCAAGGTCGAAGAGAACGCCTTGCAAAACGGATCCCGGATCCCATCTGCAAATGATCTCGCAATGGTCTATTCTTGATCCTGTTGTCGGGTTTGTCGCTGGAGCAGAGCTGACCCCTTTTCTAAGATCGAACTACGGAGAACCATGTTTAGCAAATTTTTTTCTCTTCAGAAAGCGTTCGCGGCGGCGCGTCGTCGGTTACTGATCCTGATCTTGGTTTTGGGGATGGCCGGGTATGCCTGGGGGCCGGCCTTGGCGGCCAGGCAGATTCCTCCTGTAGCCTTGTCGCCAACCGAGTCCATCACTTTCACGGAAGCGCAACTGGCCAGAGGAAAGCAGTTATTCAACAGGGCCTGTGCCCAGTGTCATGTGGGTGGACAGACCTATCCCAATCCGGATGTTACCTTGAAGCTCTCGGATCTGGAGGGGGCAACACCTCCCCGCGATAATGTGTTGGCGATCGTGGACTACATCAAGAACCCGGTCACCTATGACGGGGTAGAGTCCCTGGTGGAATATCATCCCAACACCCAGCTTCTAAGTGAGTATCCTCGCCTGCGCAACCTCACCGATGAGGATCTGAAGTTAATTGCCGGCTACATCCTAGTGCAGGCTAAGACCGTGCCCGGCTGGGGCGGCACCAAGAGCGAATCCCACAGTGACCTTTCGGCCTATCTCTGATGCCTGGGCAAACTCAAGGGGCAAAGCGGTGGCGGGTCCCGGGCCGTGGCTGGAGGTGGGCCGGGATCCTGCTTCTGGTATGGCTAGGGCTAGCTAGCCCAGCAGCAGGCCGCATTGATCCTTACGTGAGCCACTATCTGCGAACCACTGAGCCGATAGAGCTGCCCTGGGATGCGGAAGGGCACATGCTCACCTTTACTCCAGAGCAACTTACCGACGGGAAAAATCGCTTTCAGTCCGCCTGTCTGAACTGCCACGTGGGTGGCTCTACCCTACCGGCCCCCAACATTTCCCTGTCGCTCAAGGACTTGCGCGGCGCCACCCCACCCCGCGACACCATTCAAGCCTTGGTGGAGTACCAACGGGATCCCCGCAGCTACGATGGCACCGAGGTTAGCTATGGCTGCCGCCCCGTGCCCCCCTCCTGGATGGATGATGAAGCGCTGCGCAACCTGGCTGCCTTTATCCTCAGGGCGGCTCAAGTGGCTCCGGGCTGGGGATCCAACGCAATCGGAGGTGGCTGAGGAGTCGGGGTTTCCTCCGCCGCTCCTTGCAGGGGTGGTGGTAGCCTGGTGAAGAGGGAAGGTGGCGGCCATGCTCCAGAATATCCGCTCCATACTCCTGGGCCTGTGGATACTGACCCTGCTCGTTTTCCTTGTCCAAAACTGGGGATCTGCGGCAGCCGTAGTCGTAGCCGGGCAAGCTGGCGCTGCGATTCCTTTGTCGCTGACGCTCTTGACGGCCTATGGGGTAGGAGTGGGCTTGGGGTTTCTGTATGTGGGCGCTTGGCGGCTGCACGACCGGGTATTCCAGCGACAGGCAATCCGCAAGTTAAACCAGCTCATCGAGCGAGTGCGCTTTTTGGAAGCGCAGATGATTCCCCCCGACCACTATTTGCCTCAGGATCTGCCGGATCCCCAGGCAGGCCGCTATTCCTACTCCAATATCCCGCCGGAACGCATTCGCGACCCGGCTCCTAAATCTGCCAATCCTGAGGAAGAACTTGAGGAGGAAGACGACGCGGCCACAGCCCCCAACTGGCGGATCGTCCGACGGCCCTATTCTGCCCAGGAGGAAGAGGAATGGGACTCTTGAACTGGTGGCGATCTTCTGCGGCTCCCTCGTCTGAGTCCGACCCTCGACCGGAACCCCAGGGACAGAATAACTATCTGCTGATCGTTCTCGACAGTTGCCGTTTCGACAGCCTGCTGGCCGCCAACCCCAAGCATCTGCTCAAGCTGGGATCCCTGGAAAAGCGCTGGAGCTACGCTTCCTGGACGGCTCCCGCCCACTACAACCTGCTCATGGGCCTGCTGCCCCACACCAGCCCCACCCAGGTTTTCGCGTCTGAACACTACAAGCAGGAATATTTGCGCTACAACGAGCGCCTCGGTACCCGGCAGCCGATCGAGTTCAAGCATCTGCTGCCCCACCTCTATTTGCCGACGCTACTGAAGCACCAACTGGGCTACACCACCCACGCCATGGTCTCCCTGCCGGTGCTCAACCCCAGCACCCTGCTCAACCGCGACTTCGATTCCTACCGCCTCATGCCGCGCCACAACGACATGGCAGCCATGGTGGAGCAGTTGCGCTTTGATCCGGATCGCCCCAGCTTTTACCTGTTGAATGTGGGCGAAACTCACTATCCCTACGCCCTGCCCGATGAGGATCCCAGCCTGTGGCCCCGCATCTCTGGGGTGAATGGCGTGTTAAAGCGCCTGGATGAAGGGGAAGAGGCCGGGATCCCCTTTTTCAGCGCCGCCCAGTTGGAGGAGCTGCGCCAGCGGCAGATCGAGGCGGTGCGCTACCTAGATGGGGTTTTTGAACAATTGTTCGATCTGGTTCCCAAAAACACCTACATCACCGTTACCGCCGACCACGGCGAATTGTTCGGGGAAGGGGGCTATTTTGGCCATGGCCCCATCCACCACGAAAAGGTGCTGGAGGTGCCTTTTATCGAGGGAAAAATTCGCTGAGGCCCTCACCCCCGGCCCCTCTCCCAAAGGGAGAGGGGAGATACGGATTCGGGTTCGGCTCCGCTTGGAACGTCAGCACGCTAAACCTGTTGGGTCTCCGGTTTGGGCAAGGTGGGATCCCGGCGAGTTTCTCTGCGACTTTCGCCCAGAGAGGTCACTCTCGTGGTCGAGTCCAAGCCCTCTTCGGCGGCCAAGTCGGCGGAACGCGCGATCTCGTAGAGGCTTTTCACCACACTGGTTAGGGGAATCGCGACGATGACGCCCAGGATGCCCCCCAGTTGCGCCCCCACCAACAGGGCGATCAAGATCCACACCGGGTTGAGGCCGATCAGTTCCCCCATCAGGCGGGGGGCGATGACCCGATCCTTAACCTGCTGCACAATTAGGGAGACCAGCACCACCTTGAGGCTGAGCCAGATATCCTGAAAGGCCAGCAGCACCGCTGCCGCGCCGATGCCAATAAAGCCCCCCACCAGTGGGATCACCTCCAGCAGGCCGATCAACAGGCCAAACAAAAGCCCGAAGGGCACGCGCAAAAACCCAAAAATTGGCACCAGCATCAGGGCCATGATGAACCCCAACACCAACTGGCTGATGAGAAAGTTCTGGAAACTCAGAGCCAGGGCTTCGCCGATGCGCGGTCCCCAGGGCTTGGGGAAGAGGCTGAGCAACCCCTGCCAGAACTGCCCCCCGTAGAGCAGCATGTAGAGGGCCAGCACCAACACCAACACCAGATCGATCACCTGATTGAAGGTGCCCAGGAGGATGTCCAGGGATTGGCCGGCAATTTTTTCGGCGCTGGCCTGCAGGCGGTTGAGGAGGGTGTTCACCAGCTCTGTCTGGCCGAGGTTGATGTTGCGCTCTGCCGCCCACAGGCTGATTTGATCCAGCCAGCTTTGTAAGGTATCCACCCACTCCGGGATCCGCGCCCCCAACTGCACCACCTGCTTGGCCAGGATGGGCACCACAGCGATCCCCACCAAGGCCAGCAGCACCACCGACAGGGCAAAAACCAGGGTGACTGCCAAACCGCGGCTTACCCGATAGCGCCGCAGCACCTGCACCGGATAGTTGAGCAAAAAAGCCAGCACCGCCGCCGTCAGGATGGTGGTGAGCAGATGGCCAAACAGCCGGCCCACCTGTAGGGCCAGCCAGCCGCTGATGACGATCAAAATCCAGGTGAGCAGCAGCCGCTGCAAAGGCGAGAAGCGATTCATGCCAGGGGGATCCCCAAGAGCCTAAAAACCCAGGATGCTATATCCACTATCCACATAGATCACCTGGCCGGTAATGCCGCTGGCCAGGTCGCTGGCCAGAAAAGCTGCCACATTGCCCACCTCGAGCTGGGTGATATTGCGCCGCAGCGGAGCTTTCTCCTCGACCGCGTGCAGCATGGCATGGAAATCAGCAATGGCCGAAGAAGCCAAGGTGCGAATGGGTCCAGCGGAGATGGCATTCACCCGGATCCCGGCGGGGCCCAGCTCGGCCGCCAGGTAGCGAACGCAGGTTTCCAGGCCCGCTTTGGTGACAGCGGCCATGTTGTAGTTGGGCACCACCCGCACCCCCCCCAAATAGGTGAGGGTGAGGATGCTGCTGCCGGATCTCAAGAGAGGCTTGGCGGCCCGGCAGAGGGCAATCAGGGAGTAGGTGCTCACATCCATGGCCAGGGCAAACCCTTCCCGCGAGATATCGCTAAAGTTGCCGCTCAGCTCTTCTTTTTTGACGAAAGCCAGGCAGTGAACCAAGATATCGACCTGACCCCATTTCTGGGCTATTGCCTGAAACAGCTCGTCAATCTGCTGGTCGCTTTGCACGTCGCAAGGGAGGAGAAAATCCGGCTGCAGGGGCTCGGTGAGCTGCTGGACTTTGGTCTTGAAGCGATCCCGCTCGTCCGGCAGATAGGTAACCCCCAACGTCGCCCCCGCTTTGTGCAGTTGCTGGGCAATGCCCCAGGCGATGGAGCGCTCGTTGGCAATGCCGGTTACCAAGGCTTTTTTTCCGGTCAGGTCTAGCATACGGAAAGGTGGGGTAGGTTCTTCTCTATCCTTCCACAGTCCGGAACAGGGGATCCTGTTCAGCCGGGCTGATAGGTGGAGGCCACGTGCAGTTCTTTGAGCTGCTTGGCCTCGACGCCGGAAGGGGCACCGGTGAGCAAACACCTGGCCTGCTGGGTTTTGGGAAAGGCGATGACATCGCGGATGGAATCTTCCCCCGCCAAGAGCATCACCAGCCGGTCTAGGCCATAGGCGATGCCGCCGTGGGGCGGGGTGCCGTACTCGAAGGCTTCCAGCAAAAAGCCAAACTTGTCCCGCGCCTGCTCAGGGGTAAGGCCAATGGTCTGGAAAACCTGCTCCTGGATCTCGCGCTGGTAGATGCGCAGGGATCCCCCGCCCACTTCCACGCCGTTCCAGACCAGGTCGTAGGCCTGGGCCCGCGCCGTTTTCAGGTCGGCCAAGTCGTCGGGGTGGGGGGCGGTAAAGGGGTGGTGCAGGGCTTCCAGGCGGTTTTCCTCGGCATTGAATTCAAACAGGGGAAAATCGGTGATCCAGAGGAGATTCAAGGCGTTCTCCGGGATCAAGCCCAGCTCCTGGCCCAGGTGCAGCCGCAGGCGGCCCAGCGACTCGTTGACCACGGCAGCCGGCCCTGCTCCAAACAGCAGCAGATCCCCCGGCTTGGCGTTGGTAAGCTGCAGCAACTGCTGTTCCTGCTCGGGGCTGAGGCTTTCTTTGAGGGCGCCGATGGTGTCGAGGCTGCCGGGCCGCACCCGGATGAAGGCCAGGCCACCCGCCCCGTACTGGGTGACCAGCTTGAACAGATCCCCGCCCGGCTTGATGCGGGTGTTGGAGATCTTTTCGTCGCCGCCCGGCACCGGCAGAACTTTGATCACACCGCCCTCTTGCAAGGCCTTGGCGAAGACCTTAAAGCCGGATCCCTGAAACAGCGGCGAAACATCCACCAATTCCAGCCCAAAGCGGGTGTCGGGCTTGTCGGAGCCGTAGCGGGCCATGGCCTCGGCATAGGTCAGCCGCGGGAAAGGGCGGGGCAGGTCGATGCCTTTGACGGTTTTGAAGATATGGCAGAGGAGCCGCTCGTTGAGTTCCAGGATCGCCTCCTGATCCATAAAGCTCATCTCCATGTCCAGCTGGGTAAACTCCGGCTGGCGATCCGCCCGCAGATCCTCATCCCGAAAGCAGCGGGCAATTTGGTAGTAGCGATCCACGCCGGCCACCATCAGCAACTGCTTAAAAAGCTGGGGCGACTGCGGCAGGGCAAACCACTCCCCGGGGTTGACGCGGCTCGGCACCAGGTAATCTCTGGCACCTTCGGGGGTAGAGCGGGTGAGGATGGGGGTTTCCACCTCGATAAAGCCTTCTTCGTCCTCCAGGAAGCGGCGGATGGCCTTGATGACCTGGTGACGCAGCTGCAGGTTGCGGGACAGGCGCTCTCGCCTCAAGTCCAAGTAGCGGTAGCGCAGGCGGATCTCCTCCCGCACCTCTTCCCCTTCCTCCCCCGAGACGCTGAAGGGAAGCTGCTTGCCCACCCGGCTGAGAATTTCCAACTCTTCCGCGTAGACCTCCACCTCGCCGGTGGCCAGGCGGGGATTAAAGGAGTCACTAGGTCTTTGGTGAACCGTTCCCGTTACCCGCACCACATATTCGCTGCGCACCTGCCCCGCCAGCTCGTAGGAGAGGGGGGTTTTCTGGGGATCGGCCACCAGTTGCACGATGCCGGAGCGATCCCGCAGATCCAAGAAGATCACACCGCCGTGGTCGCGGCGGCGGTCGATCCAGCCGTAGAGGGTGACGGTCTGGCCGATGTGGGCCGGGCGCACTTGGCCACAGTAGAGGGAACGAGGCGGGCGACGGATGGCAGCAGGCATGGACGCGGTGAGATAACGAGGGTCTGAGCCCCTATCATACAAAACTCAGCCCCACCGTCTCGATGCTGCCCCTCAAGGACAGTCAGGGGATCCGCCCAAGGCCGCCACGATGGTGCAGGTGTTGAGGCGCATCATGGCGACGTAGGTTTCGGCGCCGCTGCCTGCTTCCCCCAAAGAGTCCGAGTACAGTTCCTGTTCGGCTACCTGCACCCCGGCTTCGGCGGCCACCGTCTGGATGAGAGCGGGGTTAAGGGTGGTCTCGGCAAAGACCGCCGGCACCCCCAGGGCGCGGATCTCCTCCACCAACTGGGCCACCGTCTGGGCGCTGGGCTGTTCCTCGGTGCTGATCCCCAGGAGGGATCCCCCCATCTTCAGGCCGTAGGCTTGGGTGTAGTAGGCAAAGGCATCGTGGGTGGTCACCAGAACCCGGTTGGCGGGGGGAATGGTCGGAATCTGTTCCCCGATCCAGGTGTGGAGCTCCTCCAGCTCCGCCCGATAGGCGGCGGCATTGGCCTGGAAAAAAGCGGCTTCGTTGGGGACTTGCTCCGTCAGCTCCTGGGCAATGTGCTCCACCATGAGGATGACGTTTTCCACATTGCCCCACACGTGGGGATCCGGCGTCGGGATCCCGTCTTCATCGGCGACGATGGGCTCAAGGATCTCGGCCAGGGCAACCCGCCGCGCTCCTTGGGCCGTGGCCTCGATAAGACGAATTAACCCCGGCTCCAGGTTGTAGCCGTTGTAAAACACCAGATCCGCTTGCTCCAGGGCCGCGGCATCGGCCGGCGTCGGCTCATAGACGTGGGGATCCACGCCCGGCTGCAGCAGGCTGCTGAGCTGGATGCGATCCTGCCCCACCTGCCCTACCCAATCGGCAATCAAGGTGGTGGTGACCACGACGCGGGGACGCGCCACAGCCAAGCCAGCCAGGGACAGCCAACCCCCGATCACCAGGCCAAATCCCACCGCCAAGCGGCGCCCAGCAAAAAACAAAGCTTTCATTTTCATAATCGTTTCATGATTCATGTACCCCCCTAGGTTACACTGGTCTTGATGAAAATGAAAGGAAAATGAAAAAACCAGCGGTTTCTCTCCCGCTTCGTCCGGCCTCCCTGGTGGTGCGGGATCTGACGGTGCGCTACGGCAAGTTGCTGGCGTTGGAGAGGATCGGCGCCGAGATCCGGCCGGGGCGCATCACGGGCATCCTGGGGCCCAACGGGGCCGGCAAGAGTACATTGCTCAAGGCGCTGTTGGGGTTGGTGCCCAAAGAGGGGGGCGAGGTGCGCTACGGCGGCCAGGTGCTGCGGGGGGAGCAAGTGGCCTATGTGCCGCAGCGGTCGGCCATCGACTGGAGCTTTCCGGCCACGGTGTGGGATGTGGTGCTGATGGGACAGGTAAGAGCTGCCGGCTGGTTGCGCCGCATCGGGCCAGAAGGTCGGGAGCGGGCCGCGCAAGCCCTGGAGCGGGTGGGGATGGGAGCCTATCGGGATCGGCCCATTGGTCGGCTATCAGGGGGACAGCAGCAGCGGGTGTTTTTGGCGCGGGCTCTAGCGCAGGAAGCGGAGATCTACGCCCTGGACGAGCCGCTGGCCGGGATCGACCAGCCCAGCGAGGCCATTGTGTTTCAGGTGTTGCGGGAGCTGGCCGACGCCGGCCATATCGTGATGGTGGTGCACCACGACCTGGGGCAGGCGCTGGCCTACTTTGACGAGGTGCTGCTCCTCAACCGCGTGCTGATTGCCCAGGGATCCCCGCAGCAGGTGTTGCAGCCGCAGGTGTTGCAGCGGGCCTATGGCCGTATCCTGCCCTTGGACTCGGCTGCCTAGGGGGTGAGAGGTGGTATGGAAGGGCTCTGGCACACCCTGGCGGATCCCTTGCGCTTTGCCTTCATGCAGCGGGCCCTGTTGGTGGCCGTGGCCATCGGCATGCTCTGCGCCGTGGTGGGCAGCTATCTGCTGGTGCAAAGCTTGGCCCTGCTGGGAGATGCCCTCAGCCATTCGCTGCTGCCGGGCCTGGCCATTGCCTACATGCTGGGCCTAAACCTTTTTGTCGGCGCCTTCGTGGCGGGGTTGCTGAGCGCTCTGCTCATCCAGTGGATCCGCTCCGCCACTCCCCTCAAGCCCGATGCGGCCATGGGGATCGTCTTTTCTGCTTTCTTTGCTTTGGGGATCCTGTTGATCACCCTGATCCAACGGCGGGCCCGCATCGATCTCAACCACTTCCTCTTCGGCAACCTGCTGGGGGTAAGTGCTGCCGACGTGTTGACGGTGGTGGGCATCACCGCTCTGGTGCTGGGATTGGTGGCCCTCTTTTTTAAAGAGCTGACTTTTTACAGTTTCGATCCCCTGGGAGCCAAGGCAGCCGGCCTGCCCACCGAGGGACTGGGCTGGGGGCTGATGGCGCTCACCTCCCTAACTTTGGTGGCCAGCATGAAGGCGGTGGGGGTGCTGCTGGTGCTGGCCATGCTCATCACGCCGGCAGCAACAGCCTACCTGTTGGTGCCTCGCCTGCAGCAGGTGATGCTGCTGGGATCCCTGTTTGGCGTCAGCGCTAGCTTGCTGGGGATGTACGCCAGCTACTACCTCAACGTCGCTTCTGGCCCGGCTATTGTCCTGGTGGCCTCCACCTGGTTTGGCTTGGCCTTTCTGGCCAAAGTCATCTTCGGCCAAAGCTAAAGGCCGGGGAGAGGGATCCCCGGCCCAGAGCCTATCGGATTAGAAGCGGGAAGAACGGCTATCCCGCCTGCCGCCGCCTGCGCCGGCCTGACGCGGCATGGCCTTGTTAACCCTCAGATCCCGGCCCATCCAGGTGGCGCCATCCAACTCATCGATGGCTTTTTGCTCGTCGGCCTCGTTTTCCAGTTCCACAAAAGCAAAGCCGCGCTTGCGGCCCGTCTCCCGATCCACCGGCAGCTTGATTTGCTTGACGGTGCCGTACTCGGAAAACACAAGCCGTAGGTCTTCTTCACTGGCCTTGAAGGACAGATTGCCCACAAAAATGGTCATAACGTAGCGAACTCCGAACCTTAACCTTTAGCGCTCAGTTCGGAAGCTCACCTGGTTAGACCATTGGCTCAATCCGAACCTGATGCCATCCACATCTTAGTCTCCCCGACGGCATTTGCAAACTACCTGTCCAAGATCTTTCTCCAGGAATGTGCAGAAGCTTTTTTGAACTAGGAAATTAAGGATCCCAACTTTTAGCGGCGCTTGTCCTGTCCCAGGGGTTGGCGTTTGGGAATGCCGGGAGGACGGGGATAGCAAGCTGGTGTAGGGGCGACTTTCTCCAACAGCAGGCAATGCCGCATCCCGTGGCTGTGGGGGGTAGTGAAGGCTTCGACATGGATCAGCTTCCCCCCCAAAAGAGAAAGGGCCCGCTTCAGGGTTTGGGCTTCTGCCTCGGTCCAATGGCCGCGGTAGAGAATGGCGCGTCCCCCCACCTTGAGCAGGGGCAGGCAATACTCGGCGCAGATCTCCGCCGCTGCCACGGCTCTGGCCAAGGCCAGATCGTAGCTGCCGCGTTCCTGCGGGTCTTGCCCCCAGATCTCTGCCCGTTGGGCCACCGCCCGCGCCTGGGCGAGGGAAAGCTGCTGCAAAACTTCTTGCACAAAGGCGATCTTGCGTTGGCTGCTGTCTAGGAGGGTGAAGTGGGCCTGGGGCAGGGCGATCTGGGCCGGGATCCCTGGAAACCCTGCCCCGGTGCCGATGTCGATCCCGCGCCAGGGCTGAGCTTGGATTTCATCCCAGGATCCCAGCAGGCGCAGGCCCCGCAGCGAGTCCCACAGGTGTTTCTCCCAAAAATCGATGGGATCGGTGATGCGGGTGAGGTTTTGGGTGCGGTTTCCGGCCATCACCAGGGAATAGAGCTGTTGCAGTTGCTGCTGCTGCGGCTCAGAAGGCTGCCAGCCCAGATCCACCAGCCAGCTTGACCACAGGGCCTCCAGTTCTGGGGGCTCAGAAGCAGGCGGGTCAGCCTTCTTCATCCCAGGGATCGCAGCCATGGCAATCCCAGTTTTAAGCCGGCGGGGATGGCTTTGTCGGCCCAGCCCTTGAGCTCTTCGGCCAAGCCCTGCAAAGAGCGATCGGCCCCCAGCAGCTCCTGGTTCAGGCAAACCAACTCCTGCAAATCCAGCTCCTGACAGTGGATCCCCTCTTCCACCAGCAGGTTAATCGGCTGTGGCTGGGCCTGGAAGGATTGACGGGAGGCCAACTCCAGCTCCACATCCAGAAGCACCTGCTCCAGTCGCTCCACCTGCTCTTGCATCTGCGCCAGCAGGGCTGCCAACTGTTGGCAGTAGTGGTGAACCCGCTGGGCATAGACCTTGAGCGGCAAGGTCAGCGGCAACAGCGATTCAGAGAGCACCTGGATCAGGTGCTGGGCTTCCAGCTCTTCCAGTTGTAGGTCTTGCCAAATGGCCTGATAGAGGCGCAGCGAATGGCGGCAGCTTTCCAGGCGCCGGTAGCAGGGCTGTAACACCGAGGCTCGCAGCTCCTGCAGATAATCCCTCCACAGCTGCCCCACCTCCACGATCCAGTGGGAGCGAAGAAAACTCCACCCCTGAGCCAACAGCCAACTCATCACCAGGCCCGCCAATAACTGGTTTTTTTGTGGTAACAGGAAAGGCGAAAGCTGCTCTCCCCAGATGGCCAGACCCAGCCAGAGCAGGGCGGCCAAAGCCAAGTGGGGCAAGCTGATCATCTCGGCCAAAAGCTGGGCAGAGCAGCGCTGGCGCAGCATCCAGACCATCCCAGCGCCCAAGCTGTAGAGTCCTCCCCCCAACAGCGGGATCACCACCAGCCATAGGGGTTGCCCTCTCCCCAAGTGCAGCAACGACCCACCCTCGCTCAGCGCATCCCAACTGAGCAAGTACAAGGCCAACAAAGCCAAAACCACACCCCACCCTTGCTGCCGCTTGAGACGGCGAGCCAGCAGACGACGGCGACGACGAAGATACGTTTGAAAGGACTCAGCAACAACGGACATAAAACGATGGCACTGCGGATCTTTGCCAGTATCTCCACCGGTCTGGATGGCTTCTTTTTTCGATCATAAGTCTTGCCTTTACCTGGTCATCTGGGTTCCCCGTTGCGATGGTTGCTGGGAATCATTGCCTAGCCAGTGAGCGGTTTTTTAGCGAAAACTCTCTTCCCACCCGATAGGGACTCTCCAGGACAGGCAACTGCAAGCAAGCGCCTCCATCCCTGTTACGATGGAAGAGCCCTTAATGTTTCTTATCCACAGCCGAGTTAGTCGCTAGGCCCGGCTTTCTCATTCTGCACTTGCGAGGTTTTGTGAACTCTTCTACCTCTCCCCTCCCTCCCGGCCTTTTTCCTTCCTCCCTCAAGGTGCAGCGCCAGATGATTGTTATTCTCGATTTTGGATCCCAGTACTCTGAGCTCATTGCCCGGCGTATTCGCGAAACCCACGTCTATTCGGAAATCCTTTCCTACCGCACCACTGCCGAGCAACTGCGGCAACTGCGGCCCCAGGGCATCATCCTCTCCGGCGGCCCCAACTCGGTCTATGAGCCGGGCGCTCCCGCTTGTGACCTGGAGATCTGGAACTTGGGGATCCCCATCCTGGGCGTGTGCTACGGTATGCAGCTTATGGTGCAGCAGTTGGGGGGCAAGGTGGAGCCGGCCCAGAAGGGGGAATACGGCCGTGCCGCCCTGCACATTTTGGATCCCACCGATCTGCTCACCAACCTGCCAGAAAGCAGCATCATGTGGATGAGCCACGGAGACTCGGTGACCGAGTTGCCCCCGGGCTTTCATTCGCTGGCTTACACTGACAACACCCCCTTTGCCGCCATTGCCGATCCGGCGCGCCGTCTCTACGGGGTGCAATTTCACCCAGAGGTGGCCCACTCGGAGGCCGGTACCTTTCTCATTCGCAATTTTGTCTATCACATCTGCGGCTGCGAGCCCACCTGGACAACGGAAGCTTTTCTGGAGGAGGCCATTCGGGAAGTCCGTGCCCGCGTGGGCGACAAGAGGGTGCTGTTGGCCCTTTCGGGGGGGGTGGACAGCTCTACTTTGGCTTTTCTGCTACACAAGGCCATTGGGGATCAGCTCACCTGCGTGTTCATCGACCAGGGGTTCATGCGCAAAGATGAGCCGCAGCGGCTGCTGCGCCTTTTCCAAGAGCAATTTCACATCCCTGTCCACTACGTGGACGGACAAGAGCGCTTTCTCCGCCAGTTGCAGGGGGTCACCGATCCCGAGGAGAAGCGCAAACGCATCGGGGCAGAGTTTATTCGCGTGTTTGAGGAGGAGTCGCAGCGGCTGGGCCCCTTCGAGTACCTGGCCCAGGGCACCCTTTACCCCGATGTGATCGAGTCGGCCAACACCAATGTGGATCCGGTTACCGGAGAGCGCATTGCCGTCAAGATCAAAAGCCACCACAACGTCGGCGGCTTGCCGGAGAATCTGCGCTTTAAGCTGGTAGAACCTCTGCGCAAGCTCTTCAAAGATGAGGTACGGCAACTGGCCCGTTCGTTGGGCTTGCCGGAAGAAATTGTTGGCCGCCATCCTTTCCCGGGGCCGGGCCTGGCCATCCGCATTGTGGGCGAGGTCACCAAAGAGCGGCTGGAGATCCTGCGCGAGGCCGACATGATTGTCCGCCAGGAGATCAACCGCTCCGGCTACTATCCCAAGCTGTGGCAAGCCTTTGCCGTGTTGCTGCCGGAAGTGCGCTCGGTGGGGGTGATGGGGGATAAGCGCACCTATGCCTGCCCGGTGGTGGTGCGACTGGTCACCAGCGAAGACGGCATGACGGCGGACTGGGCTAGGGTGCCCTACGACCTCTTGGCCACCATCTCCAACCGCATCGTCAACGAGGTGCCGGGCGTCAACCGCGTAGTCTACGACATCACCTCCAAGCCCCCCGGCACCATCGAGTGGGAGTGATGCTGGTCGGGCGGGATCCCTTGCCTCTGGCCTCAAGGCCGGACTGGAGCGATTACCTATGGCCTGCTTCCGGCAGGGAATAGGAAGGGCTTGAGCTGAAAGGCTGAGCGGCTTGCACTTCCATACGGGCCAGGGTTGTGGCCGCGTCGGCCAGTTGTAGGGCTAGGTTGGCACGGCTAATCGGATCCCGGGCATTCCAGAGATCTTGTCCCAGACAAAACACTCGATAGCGAAAAGCTTTGATGGAGTGCGATGGGATCACTTTGACGGTCATGGTTACAACCTTTTTTCCACAGCAATCTGAGCGTTCAGCAGAACCCGCTCCGGCTCGAGGTAAACAAATGTTACCAAAACAACTTCGTTGGCACCCCTAATCGCAACCGGGCAGGTGGCTTTTTGCGGTTCCACCCGTTCATGCCGTACCCCCACAGTGTATTCTCCAATCGGCAGGTCATCAAAGCCGGCGTCGGCGTAGATTAACTCGATGGTTTCTTCGGCAATCAGTTGCCCCTCCCGCTCCAGAAAGGCGACAAAAGGGATCCCGTCGATGGAAGTGAGGGCGTTGTTGGCCTGGTTGCGGATCATCACAAAGATGTCGGACATAGCTGGGATGCCCTCTCTCAAGGCTCCCCTCGCGAGGCTGCCGGAACAGGGCCCGACGATTCTAAGCCGCCACCCAGTTCTTAGCCCTGGACGGGCGCCGGGACAAGACAGGCTTCCAACTTTTGCCGCAGCTTGGCCGTATCGAGGTGCTGGCCGATGAGCACCAACTGGTTTTTGGGCTGGCGAGGCCAGGCGTCGCTGCTGAGGGTGTAGCGCCGACCGCTGAGGTGGAAGATATGTCGCTCTGGGCTTTCCTCAAACCACAGGATCCCTTTGGCCCGAAAGACTGCATCGGGCAACTCGTTGAGAAAGTTCTGGAAAGCGTCTAGAGAGAAGGGGCGATCGCTCTCAAAGGCCAGGGAGTTAAAACCATCGACCTCGATGTGGCTGCGGTGCGAGTGGCCGTGATCATGGCCGTGTTCGTGGTCATGCTCATGGTCATGCTCATGGTCATGCTCAGCGTCGGGAGCCTCCTCCTGGGGCAGAGAGCTGGACTGAAACAGGTCTGTATCCAGGATCAGCTCTAGGGGCACTGCGCTGTTGACCGTGCGCAAAATGCGGGCATCTTCCTTGATCTCGCGAATGCGTTTTTCCAGGCGCTCGATCTCCGCCGGCTCAACCAGGTCGGTTTTGTTGAGGAGAATGACATCCCCATAGGCAATTTGGCTGTAGGCCACGTCACTGTTGAACAGATCAGGAGCGAAGTTGCTGGCATCCACCAGGGTGATGATCGAATCCAGCCGTGTCAGATCCCGCAGTTCTGGCCCCAAAAAGGTGAGGGCAACCGGCAAGGGATCCGCCAGTCCTGTGGTCTCCACCACCAGGTAGTCGATTTTGTCGGAGCGCTCCATCAGGCGCAGCACACTCTCGACAATGTCGTCGCGGATGGTGCAGCAGATGCAGCCGTTGTTGAGCTCTACGAGGTCTTCTTCGCTGGAGACAATCAGCTCGCCGTCGATGCCAATCTCCCCAAATTCGTTGACCAGCACCGCTGTGCGCATCCCTTTCTGGTTGCGGAGGATGTGGTTGAGCAGAGTGGTTTTCCCGCTCCCCAGAAAGCCAGTGATGATGGTGACAGGCAAGCCTCGCTTGGGCACTTCAATGGTGGTGGTCATGGAGGAACCGCAATCTGCTAAAGAGGACCCTTCCACTTTATCCTCATTGTAATGACGCTCTTTGAAGACTCGCTGACCCAGCGGAGATGTTGAGGCAGCCATCTAGACGCTGTGGTTCCGACCTGAAGAGGGATCCCCGCTGCTTTCGGGGCGTTTGAGGTCGGCCAAATCGTTGAGGCGACGCAGGATCCCCCACCCCTGCAGAGCTTCCAGCAGGGCTTCCCGGACGACAGCCACGGTTTCTTGGTCAAGGGCGAGGCGGAGGTAGTCCACCGCTAGCCGCGTCTGCTCGGCATCCAGGTATGGCATCAAGCTCTGCAGCCGACGCACGCCCAGCAGCCGTCGGTAGGAGTCGGGGGAAGCGATGTCGCTGAGATCTCGCTCCAGTTGGGAACGCTGCCGCTCTTGGCGGCGGCTAAGCCACTCCCAAAACAGCAGCGCCAACAAGGCAAAGGTGGCTAGCCCCTGCAAAATGGCGCCCGTGGCCAGCCAGCGCTGGCTGGATTCTGCCCAGATGGAAACCACGATGTAGGTGCCCAGAGCGGCGCCTGCCCCCCCGACAACAGCAAGCAGCAGGGAGCGATCGGCTTGGCGAAACCAGGCTTGCAACTCCTGCCAGCGGCGGCTGAACTCAGGGCTGCGCGCAGCATACAGCCCCAGCATTGCCCCACTGCCCACAGCTAGAGAAAGAGCTAGCCGCCAGTGCCAAAAAGCCAGCCCCGCCAAGGCCAAGCCCGACAGGGCCAAAACCCGCCATTGCGGCCCCGAGAGTAGCCACAGGGCCACCTGGGATCCCCTCTCCACTGCCCCTTTCTGAACTCGCTGCAGATATTCCCGCCAGGATCCCTGTCCGGAAGAGGGGCGACCCGATCCATCCTTCACCGCTGGCAACTCCCCCAACTTCGTCCCATCTGATCCCTGTCAAGACAGGCCAACGCTCTCTCACTCAATAATTATGCTCTGCCGGCGGAGCTGAGATAGGCTTTCCACCCCTGAGTTTGCAACTGGGCGTTTTTCTCTTGCACCGCTTGCTTGAGGCTTTCCCGGTAGGCCAGCACCCGTTGTTGCAGGGCGGGATCGCCGCTGGCCAAGATCTGCACGGCCAAGAGTCCAGCGTTGTAGCCATTGCCGATGGCTACAGTAGCCACCGGGATCCCCTTGGGCATTTGCACGATCGAATATAGGGAGTCCAGCCCCTGCAGAGATTGGCTGAACACCGGCACCCCGATGACCGGCAGAGGGGTAAGGGAGGCTACCATCCCCGGCAGATGGGCCGCCCCGCCGGCGCCGGCGATAATGACGCGGATCCCTTGGATATGGGCGCGGCGGGCAAAGTCCACCATCGCCTCCGGGGTGCGGTGGGCGCTGAGGATCTGCAGTTGGTAGGGGATCCCAAACTCCTCACACACCTGGGCAGCGGGTGCCAGGGTGGGCAGATCGGAATCGCTGCCCATTAGGATGGCGACGAGAGGGGAGACTTCCATGAGCGGCTGGCCCGTCGTAGCCGATCCATGATCGCATAACCTAGGCCAGTGACAACTGGTGGCGGTTCAGCCAACAGCAAGGTGGCCGCTCCCTCATCCAGGCGGCGCAGGCTAGCAAAGAAGGCGTGGGCCGCCGAGTTGGGATCCGGGCCCAGACATTCTAGGGTAAAGGTGACCTCAGGACAGTGGCGGGAGAGGCTTTCTGCCAGCGCTTCTGGTTTGGCGGCGAAACTGAGAATGCCTAGGTGCGAGTGGCCAGTGGCCAAGCGCCGCAACTGTTGCCAATCCTCAGGCTGAAGCTGGGCAAAGGCAGTGGGCAAAAGCCAGATGGGCTTACCGGGAGCGTAGTGGCTGCTCAGTTGGCCGGGAGCCTCTGGACTCTCCTTGCCGTCTGGGGCAGGGGGAGAGCTTAGGGGCAAATTGAGGTGGGATTCCAAAACTTCCCGCGGGATCCCGCCAGGGCGCAACAGGGTGGGCGTGCCGTCGGGGCTGAGCTTGAGCACTGTCGATTCCAGGCCCACGCTGCACTCTCCCCCGTCCAAAATGTAAGGGATCCGCCCCGCCAACTCGGCATAGACGGCCTGGGCCGAGGTAGGGCTGAGGCGGCCAAAGCGGTTGGCGCTGGGGGCAGCCAAAGGCACCTGAACTGCCCGCAGCAAAGCCTGGGCCACGGGGTGGGCGGGCATCCGCAGCGCCACCGTGGGCAAGCCACTGGTGACGAGATCCGGCACCCGGGATCCCTTGGGCAGCACCAGCGTCAGCGGCCCCGGCCAAAAGGTGTCGACAAGGGATCCCAGGCGAGCGCGAGCGGCGGGAGTAAAAGCCTCCAGATCCACCAGCCAGCCCTGCAGTGTCTCTAGATCCAGCCCAGCCGGCAGATGCAGGATCAGGGGATTGAAACGGGGGCGCTCCTTGGCGGCAAAGATCTCTGCCACCGCCTGTTCGTTGAGGCCGTGGCCCGCCAGGCCGTACACCGTCTCTGTAGGTATGGCCACCAACTGGCCCCGCCGCAGCGCTTCAGCCGCCAAGGCAATGTGCTCAGGGGTGGGGGGGAGGATCTGCGTTTGCATGAGGGGTGGGGGAGCAGTCCCGAATCCATTGTCGGGCCTGGTAGAGGGCAATGTTAATCTGATCCCCAAACAGCAGCGCCAAGGAAGTGAGCCAAACCCACAGCAATAAGACAATAACTGCCCCCACGGCTCCGTAGACTTGGTTGAGCTGGCCGAAGTGCTCCACATAAACCCGCAGCCCCCACGACACCCCAACCCAAAGCAGGCTGGCCACAATCGCTCCTGGCCAAATCGGCATTTGGGGCCGGCGCAAGCTGGGGCCGAATCGGTACAGCACCCAACAGGAGACGACGATCATCCCCAACGAGATAGGCCAGGTGAGCGCTTCCCACAACTTCAGCGCCAGCTCCCGCCAGGGATCCAACTGATCCGGCCCGGCAACCCCCTCCGCTAGGGATTTCGCTTGGGCGGACAAGAAGCGGAAAAAGCTGGCACTGAACAAGAAGATCAAGCTGGCCAAACCGGTTAACCCCAGGGTAGCTAGCATCCAAACCATCGAGATCAGCTTGCGTCTCCAAAAGGGGCGGCGCATCTCCTGGGGGATCTCGTGGCTGAGATCCAAAGCCGTCATCACTGCTCCCAAGGCCCCAGAGGCAGCCCACAGGGTTCCTAAGAAGCTGAGGGAGAGCAAGCCTCGGTTTTCCCCAAAGCGGAGCTCTCGCGCATACCGTTCCAGAAGCACCAGGGCTTCTTGGGGGGCAATCTGCCCCAATTGCTCCATCAGGCGCTGAAAAGCTTGCTCAGAGGAGCCGACAAACAGCCCAATCCCGGTCAAGAGGGTGAGGATAAAGGGAAATAGGGCCAACATCGAGCTGTAGGCCATCTCGGAGGCTAGGCCAAACAGCCGGTAGCGCATCGCGTTTTCCCAGGCCAGCCGTAGTGTACGCCAGGCCAGCTCCCCTTGGCGACTCCACTCTCCCCATGCCCAGCGGATCCCTTGCAACTGCCGGAAGCTCGGCAGCGTCCCCAGCCGCTTCCCTAGCTTCATGGGCCCCTACCCCCTTGAGCCTAGCTCCCAGGATAATTCAAGGCCCTGCGCCTCTTGGCACAGAGAAGGGGTTTTGCCGGTCTCAGGTTCAGGGCTGGCTTCCTTCTTCAACATGGGTGTGCAACACCTTGCCGCGCAGGGTCCTGCCCAGCCAGGGAGTGGCCAGGGATCGCGAGCAAAGGGTGGCTGCCGAGACCGTCCAGGTATGGCCCGGATCGAACAGCACCCAGTCACTTCCGGGAGCTAGGCTGGGCGGCTCCAACCCCAGGCAGCGGGCCGGGTAGAGGCTGAGGGCCGACCAGAGCTGGAGCGCCGTCAGGGATCCCGTCTCTACCAGGTTCTGCCACAGCAGGGGCAGCGCCAGCTCCAGGCCTATGGCCCCAGGAGGGGCTTCGGCAAAGGGCAGGGTTTTCTCCTCGTAGGTGTAGGGGGCGTGGTCGGTGGCAATACCCAGGCTGCCGCTGCGGATGCCGGCGATGAGGGCCTCGCGGTCGCTGCTGCGGGGGAGAGGAGGCAAGAGGCGCAGGTGGGGATCGTAGCCGTGCTCCAAGACGGCTTCCTCCGCCAAGAGCAGGTGCATCCAGGTGGTGCTGGCGCTAACCGGCAGCCCCTCTGCTTGGGCCTGCTGGACAAGCTCCAGGCTGCGGGCTTGGCTGAGGCGCATCACATGCACCGGCGCCGGCGAAGGAACGCTGCGCACTACTTCCAGGAGACGGGCCAAGGCCGCGGTTTCGGCACTGGTTGGGATCCCCTTCAGCCCCAAGCGCAGCGCCCACACCCCCTCGTAGAGGCTGCCCGAGCCAGCCAGGCTGGGATCCCAGGCCCACACCAGCAGCGGCTTATTCCAAGGCCGCAAATACTCCAGCGCCCGCCGCAGTAGGGCCAACGACCGCAGCGGCTCTGATCCTTCAGTCCGGGCCACAAAGCCAATGGCGCCGGCGCGGGCCAGCTCTCCCCAGAGGCTGGGAGCTTCTTCCCGGTCACGCAAGCTCAAAGCAGCCCAGGGCAGCCAGCGGGAATCCCCCGCTCGGCGGCGGTAGCGGCCCACCTGCTCCGGCTCGTCCAGCACCGGGAAAGTTGCCGTTCCGGGCAGGGGGGCAGGGAGAAGACCCACTTGGGTAAACCCCCCTGCCAGAGCTGCTGCCCCCAGAGAGGCGAGGGTTTCGCGGCAGGGGGAGAGCTCTTGATCAGCGATCTCGCCACTGTGGGCGTACAGATCGATCAAGCCCGGCCCCAGCACCCAGCCAGCAGCCTCCAGGCGGGGGATGTCGGCAGGGATCCCCGCCGGCTCGGTGGCCCGGAGGCGGCCCTGCTGCAGCCACACGTCGGTCACCTCATCCCGCTGTTGCCAGGGATCCAACAGGCGCACCCCACGGAGGCAGAGATTGAGCAGGCTCAGGTCGGCAGGGAGGGTGGATCCCATCTTCCACCTCCCTAAAGCGCACCCGCTGTGGTGCAGTCGAAAATCTGGCCGGACAGGTGAGTGGTGAGGTTCAACACCTTGAGAACAGGGGTGCCGTCCTTTCCTTCCGGGTAGTCGATAACGGTAATGCCGCCATTGCCCTGCTTGAAGATCCAAAAGGCGTGGGGGGAAAGGCCGAACAACTGGCAGATGATCGCCTTGTTGATGGCGTCGTGGGCCACCACCACGGCCGTGCCTTCGGGAAATTGGGCGGCGGTGATGGCCAAAATCTCTTCCCAGGCCGAGCGCGTGCGATCCCACACTTGGTACAGATTTTCCCCGTTGGGCATTTGCACCGCGGCCGGATCCCGCTGCCAGCGCTCCAGCTCGCCGGGGTATTCGGCTTCCACCTCGCTCTGGAGCTTGCCCTCCCAGTCGCCGTGGCAGATCTCCTGCAGCTCCGGCATCGGGCGTAGGATCAGGTTGGGGTGGTTGCTGCAGATGGCGTCCGCCGTAGCCCAGGGGCGCTTCAGCGGGCTGGAAAAAGCCAGGTTCAGCGGCTGGTCGGCCAGAAACTCCGCCACCCTAGCTGCCTGCTCCTCGCCAGTGGCGTTGAGAGGAATATCGCGCTGCCCCTGAAAGCGCTGCTCCCGGTTCCATTGCGTCTCGCCGTGCCGCACCAGCAGGATACGCATCCCCTGCTTGCGTTTGGGCAGAGGCTGGCCCAGATGGGCAGTGATATTCAAAGATTCCAGTTGCGGCAGCGCCCCCAGGCCCTGGGGAAAGTTGAGAACGCTGATGGCGCAGTTATCTTGCCCAAGACGGTGGTAGTGAACCGGCCCCAAGCCAATGGCGGTGCTGACCAGGGCGCGGTTAATGCCGCTGTGTCCGACAACGAGAACGGTGAGGGGATGCCTTGGATCGGTTCTCCGATCAGAGGAGGCGGGGGGCACTGACTTCACTTGCTCGGCCAGCAGTTGCCAAAACTCCTGCGCCTGCTGCCAGAGATCCCGCACCGGAAAGCGCCCCTCCAGCTCCAGCTCGTCGGGACGGTGCCGCCATAGGTGGTAATCTTCTGGGTATTTCTCCTTCACCTCGGCAAAGGTCAAGCCCTCCCAAGCTGTCAGGTCGATCTCCCGCAGGTACTCGCTGATAAACAAAGGGATCCCCGCTCGCTCCTTGAGAATGATACGGGCGGTGTCGAGGGCACGGGAGAGAGGGCTGCAGTAGGCATAATCCAAGGGGATCCCGGCCAGAACCTCAGCTACCCGCTGTGCCTGCGCTTCTCCACCGGGGGTGAGGCGAGAGAGATCGGAGCGGCCTTGGATGCGATTTTCGACGTTGAAGGTGCTCTCACCGTGGCGCACGAGCAGGATGCGCAGGGCAGGCTGAGCCATTGTTTGCACGGACTTACTCAAGAACACCTTCTAGAGTATCGCCTAGAGTATCGCTGTTGGGCTGGGCTTGCCCTGCCAGTGGGGTTCTTTCTAGGGGTTGGGTCCCGGATTCTGGCCTCAACAGATCGGGCAGTCAAGTTTTCAATTGGGATGAGCCGCCCAAGCCACTGAGAAAACTCTGCCAGCTCTTCAGGAGCGGGAAGACGCGAACAAAGAGCAAGCCAGCTAGCCCCCCTATATCCCCCCTTGCGGCTGGGGCAGGAACCCTCTGGCTTGGCATAGGCTAGTTCAGGCGGCCACTGCGGCTTTTCCAGTCCAGCTTCTGATCCAGAAGAAACTCCAGATAAGGGAGATAGGCTTCATAGCTGTGCTGATACATTTACGCTGAACACTGCTGAGCATTACTGCTCAGCGGTGAAGCGATAGCATTCTGTCCGTTTCCGTTGTCACTACGCGATGCTGACGCGACCGCGCTACTCGGACGGAGTCCAAACAGAAAGGCGGTATCCCGCAAAGCCCTGAGCATAACACCCAGAGCGCCTTGCCAATCTCGTGGTAGCCTATGGTTGCACTTTGGGCATCTAAACACCTTTGCGCCACCCAACTTAGTGTGGATGTGCCCGCACTTGGTACAGGTTTTGCTGGTGTACGCTT
>NZ_AXUX01000001.1:2953179-2985173 GCF_002760475.1 Synechococcus sp. 63AY4M2
GTGCTCTGATGTAGCTGTCGAGGTCATACCTTCTCGCCCTACCGGATGGTGTACGTACTGCATGGATCCAGCCCTTCTGTTCCCATCGCCTCAAGGTGTGGAGACACACCCCAAAATAATCCGCCGCTTCTCTCGGTTTTACATACCTAGCCATACCAAGCAGCCATACTGAACATACTGGGCATTATTTTCAGTATAGTCCAGCATATCATTGACTAGAGTCATGCTCTCTCAGCGGCTGGTGCGCTGGATTCAGAACTATCTATCCGAACACTCAGGAAACCTAAGAAACAACTCTTCACCCTGAAAGCCCCCTTTTCGAGGATACTGCCCCACCGTTCCAGTAGACTCAAACTTTGCTCTCCTTTTCGGGGAGATGGGGAATTGTTGGCACAGTGCTTGATCCTGGGTTAGAAATGCTACCGAAAAGCAGTGCACTCCTTGACACTTTCTAAACTTAACTTAATCGACAACCTTCATGAGCGCCTCCTGGGATCTGGTCAACCTGCTTACCTTACTCAACTGGAACACTCTGCCCGGATGGCTTTGGCTGCTCCTTTGGGGATCCTCACTGGCCGTGGTGATGTACTGGCAAAGGCGCTGGCTGCAGCGGGATCAGGTGGGTTTTCCCGATGTCATCATGCTGGCGCGTGCAGATACGACGGTGGTGGAATGTAACGAAGCTTGCCAGAAAATCTTGGGGGATTGGCGGGGCAGGCGCTGGATCGACGTGCTGCTGGCAGAAGAGCAGGAGCAGGCGCAGCAAAAGATAGCCCACCTTACCCCTCAGCAGCCCACCTTTACCCGGATTAGCAGAGTGGCGGATGCAGCGGGGCAGGTGCGGTGGTTTGAGTGGATCAACCAAGGCATTTTTGACCGGCGGGGCCGCTTCCAGTTCATTCGCGGGGTGGGCCGAGACATTACCGAGAAGAAACAGTTGGAAGAAAACCTGCGGCTGCGGGAAGCCCAACTGCGCACCTTGTTGGACGCCCTGCCATTGGCGGTGTGGGCCAGGGATCCCCAGGGAGTGCTAATTTTGCAAAATGCCACTGACCGCGCCTGGTTTGGCGATCTGCTGGGTACTTCTCTGGAGGAGGCAGCTCGAGAATATCCTCACTGGCTGGAGTACACCTCTCAAGTTCTATCCGACGTAGAGCGGCAAGGGTTTTGCCAATTCGAAGGTAAGGAAATGATTCAAGGCCAGGAGCGCTACACCTATCGCTTCGCTGTAAAGCTTCAGGATCAGTCTAAAGGATTAGGGCTTCTCGGCATTGTCCTAGATATCACCGAACAAAAGCGGCTGGAACAGGAGGTGTGGGAACAAGAAGAGCGTTTTCGCGCCTTCCTCAACAACAGCCACGACATTTTGTGTCGGATCGATGCCCAAGGTCTGCTGCATACCTTAAATCCTCCGGCTGCTGAGAAAATTTTGGGGCGTGCTCCCAATCAGGGAGAGGCCGTACCCTTGGATTGGGTTCACCCCGAGGATCGGCAGAACGTTGCTAATGCTCTTGAGCAACTCAAGGCTCGACCTGGCGAGACACTCAGCTTTATTTACCGGGCCCAACACGCCGATGGCCAGTGGGTGTGGCTGGAGAGCCTCTGCACCAATCTTTTGGAGGATCCCTCTGTGCAAGGGATCGTTTCCAGTACCCGCGATATCACCCAACAAAAGCAGGTGGAACTGGCTTTGCGAGAGAGCGAAGCCCGCTTCCGAGAAATTGCAGAGGCTGTACCGGTGGTTTTCTTTGTGTATTCTGCAGACTTGAGCCAGTCTCTCTACAAAAGCCCCCAAAGCGAGAAGATCTGGGGTTACACAGCAGAAGAGTTTCGCCGCAAGCCAGATCTCTGGAAAGACAGGATCCATCCCGAAGATCTGCCAAGGGTACTGCAGGCGGCCGCCCGAGCCACTCAAGAAGCCCAGCAGATCACCTACCGCCTTTTCCATCGGGATGGCAGGCTGCGCTGGCTGCGTACTTCTTGCCGACCCATCTTGAACGAACAGCAAGAGGTTATCCGTATTGTTGGCATTACCGAAGATATTACGGAGCAGAAAGAAGCAGAGCTGGCTCTACAAGAAAGCGAAGCTCGGCTTAGGGCTATTCTGGACGGGATCCCTTTTTCTATCTTTCTCAAAGATCTGGAAGGGCGCTATCTTCATGTAAACAAGACTTATCTACAACAGAGAGGCTGCAAGGCAGAAGAGCTCTTTGGAAAGTTGGATAGTGAGCTGTTCGCATCAGAAGAGGCTCTAGAATTTCGAGATCAGGATCAAAAAGTCCTGCAATCTCCGCATCCTGTCAGCTACGAGCGAACCTTTTTCCGCGATGGCAAGAGATTGACCCAGTGGGTCACCAAGTTTGCCCTGCGGGATCAGCAGGGGTCTCCTTACGCCGTTTGCGGCATCGCTGTGGACATAACGCCCCTCAAACAACCCAAGATCTGTTGCTGAAAGAAGCAGAGCGGGAGCGGCTGCTTGGAGCTTTGCTGCGACGCATCCGTCAGGATTTGGATTTGCAATCTATCTTGCAAACCACTGTTGCAGAAGTGCGAGAGGTTTTCCAGGTGGATCGGGTGATGATCTATCAGTTACAGGAAGGTGTAGGGGGGTTTGTAGCTGCTGAGTCGGTGGCGGATCCCTGGCCCAGCCACCTGGGCCGCTACGTGTGGGATGAGTATTTCCAAAGGGATCCGCGCTATCGCAAGTACCAAGAGGGCTTTGTGCAAGCCATAGCCAACGTGGCGACGGCCAATTTGGATCCTTGCTATCGGGAGCTCTTGGAATCTTTCCAGGCCCAAGCCAACTTGGTGATCCCGATTCGGCAGGGTGAGGCTTTGTGGGGTCTATTGGTAGTTCAGCACTGCCAATCCAGCCGCCCTTGGCAAGAGTGGGAAATCCGGCTTTTACAAGAGCTGAGCGATCAATTAGCCATCGCGTTGCAACAGGCCCAGTTATATGAACAACTGCAAGCCCTCAATCAAACCTTGGAAGAAAAGGTTCGGCAACGCACCTCTGAGTTGCAGCGATCCCTGCAATTTGAGGCCCTGCTGAAACGCATCACTGACCGGCTGCGCGACTCTCTGGATGAAGCTGAAATTCTCAACACCGCTCTGCGCGAGCTGGGAGAAAACCTAAATGCAGATGGCTGCGATATTGGCCTTTACAACGCCGATCTCACCCTTTCCACCATCAGCTACGAGTACTGCCCCCGCTCCAATTCCTCCCTGAACATTTCCATATCCATAAAGGGTGGGCCTTACGACGATGTTCATCAACAATTGCTCGCAGGACAGCCCTGCCTTTTTTGCTTCTACTGTCCAGAAAAGACAGTGGAAAAGCGCCAGGTGGTCATGGCTTGCCCCCTGCCGGATAAAGGCCAAGTGCTAGGGGATCTGTGGATCTTTCGCTCAGCTGAGCGTTCTTTCGACCAGCAGGAGATGCAGCTTATCCAGCAGGTGGCCAATCAATGTGCTATCGGCCTAAGGCAGGCGCGCCTATTCCGAGCTGCCCAAGAGCAGGTGCAAGCCCTGGAGCGCCTTAACCGCCTCTAAAGATGACTTTATCAGCACCGTCAGCCACGAGTTGCGCACTCCTCTAGCCAGCATGAAAATGGCGTTGCACATGCTGCAAGTTGCCCCTGCGAGGGAGAAGCAGGCCCAGTACCTATCCATCGCCCAGCGGGAATGCCAACGGGAGATCGAGCTGATCAATGACCTGTTGGATTTGCAGCGGCTAGAGGCAGGAGCCTATGCTTTGAATCTGCAAACGCTGACCTGGGAAGCCTTGTTGGGGGATTTGCTGTTGGCTATTGGCGAACGCGCCCGTACTAAGGGGCAAACCTTTCAAGCCAACGTGCCTCTGGAGAGCAGCATCACCACAGATCCTCTCCTTTTGGGGCGTATCCTGCGGGAGCTCCTGCACAACGCGGTGAAATACACCCCCGGCCAGGGATCCATCCGCCTAGAAGTCAGGGTTGAGGCCAACCGAACTCGCATCCAAGTCAGGAATAGCCAAGAGATCCCGGCTGAGGAACTCACCCGCATTTTCGATCGTTTTTACCGGATCCCCAGCCATGATCCTTGGAAAGAAGGGGGCACCGGTCTGGGCTTGGCTTTGGTGAAACAAATGGTGGATCAACTGAGGGGATCCATCGAGGTCAGCAGCGCCGCCGGCTGGACAACTTTCACGCTCCACCTGCCCCCTCTGCCCCAGTTTTAAAGGTTGAGCGGATCCCTGGGGACTCCTGCTTTGCGCTTGCGCTTTTCCAGGTTGGTTTCAAAGTAGCGATGGTTACGCAGATCTGGCAAGATTCCTGCCTCAGAAACTTAGCCCTTAAAGCGGCGCAGCGCCGATTTGATCCCTACCTTAGGGGTTCTCTCCCCCGGTACCTCTGCACAGCCCGTCTTATTGTAAGTTCTGTAGCAACAGATACGGAAATAGTTCCCAACACAGATGCTCATCTCGGCCAGAAGAGATAGAGGCTGAGTATTCTGAGGGTTGCTGTCGTATCCGGGATCTGGATTGGCCGCCAACCCAACCTTCTCAATCTGGTCACGCTGCCGAAGACGCGAGGCAGAGAGGATTTGTTGCAAGTAAGTTTCAATTCACAACTTTTTCTTAATAAGTGATTTCGGTTCTTGAGGATCTGGCTTACTTTGTTACCTGTAGAGTGTTCCTTGCCAAAAACCTATGAGCATTGTTGCCCAAGTCATCGCGCAGTCGGACGCGGCTGATCGCTTCCTCAGCAGTGCCGAGATCGCCAAGCTAGAGGATTTCTTCAGCAAGGGTCAAGTTCGCATCCGAGCCGCCCAAAAGTTAGCAGAGAACGAGCAAAAAATTGTCCAGGAAGGCAGCAAACGGTTTTGGGCCAAATGCCCCAACACCCCCAGCAATAAGGGCAACCCTCAAAAAACTGCCCTCTGTCAACGAGATCAAGGCTGGTATATCCGCTTGGTTAGCTATTGCATCTTGGCAGGCAACGATAAGCCGCTGGAAGATATCGGCTTGAACGGCATGCGAGAAATGTACATCTCTTTGGGCGTGCCGCTACCCAACCTGCGGGTGGCGATGAGCTGCCTAAAAGAGGTAGCTGCCGGCATTCTTTCTTCAGAGGAGATGGCTCTAGCTGCCCCCTACTTTGATCGACTGATTCGCGCTTTTTGAATCGATGAATGGATAGACAAATCGCTGCCCTCTCGCTCAGTTTTAGAGTTGAGGCGCGCTACTCCTGCCTCTGTGAGCTTGAGGTTTCGGCTGGCTTTGCGAGCTTGACCTGCAAGCTGTGAAGTTGTCTTAAGTTGCAATCCATAAGAGTTCTCACAGGCAATGCCTGAGCAAGCGGTGCAAGGACTCCGTCCCGCTAACGCGAACAGCATTTGCCCAATTGCCTCAAGAAATCAGTCCCTACTAGTGCTTAGAGGAGAAAAATCCATGAAAGATACCATCACTTCCCTGATTAACCCCGCCGATGAGAAAGGCTCTTACTTAGATGCCGCAGCTCTGGAACAATTAAATCGCTATTTCCAGAGTGGCAACATGCGCGTCAAGGCGGCCAAAACCATCAGCTCCAGCGCCAGCAGCATTATCAGCAAAACGGTTGCCAAGAGCTTGCTCTACGGGGATATTACCCTACCGGGGGGCAATATGTACCCTACTCGGCGCTACGCGGCTTGCTTGCGGGACCTGACCTATTTTCTACGCTATGCCACCTACGCCATGTTGGCTGCCGATCCCTCAATTTTGGATGAGCGCGTGTTGCAGGGTTTAAAAGAAACTTACATCACCCTCGGCGTTCCCATCGATCGCGTCATTCAGGCCCTCAATGCCATGAAAGAGGTCCTGACCGAAAGTCTCGACACAGAGGCAAGTCAAGAAATGGCCGTTTATCTTGACCATATCATTGCCGGTCTGAGCTAAACGTGCCTGTATTTTTGAGGGCTCACTGAGGAGCTATCTATGAATGCCAAAAAGATGCACCCATCGGGCTACCCCTGGTGGTTAGGTAACGCTCGATTGATGAACCTCTCTAATACTTTTATCGTGGCGCATGTGGCCCATGCGGCCTTGATCATGGCTTGGGCGGGGGGCTTTACCTTGTTTGAGCTGGCCAAGTTCTCGCCAGAGCGGCCCATGTACGAGCAAGGGCTGATTTTGCTGCCCCACTTGGCCACATTGGGGTGGGGGGTTGGCCCCGGTGGCCAGATCGTCAATACCTTTCCCTATGTGGCCATTGCCTCAATTCACCTGGTGGCTGCCGGCGTGTTGGCTGGAGGAGCCTACTTCCACCAAACCCAACTTCCCCCCAGCTTAGATATGGAATTCGGCAGGGCTGCCAAGTTTCACTTCACTTGGGATGATGCCAAAACGTTGGGAGTGATTTTGGGGCACCACCTACTGATTTTGGGCCTGGGATCCCTATTGTTGGTGGCCAAGGCGATGGTGTTCGGGGGGCTGTATGACGCCAACACCGGTCAGGTACGCCTGGTTACGGCTCCAACTTTGGACTTTGCCACCCTTTGGAACTACCGCACCCACCTGTTTGATGTCAATAATTTGGAAGACTTGGTGGGGGGCCATATCTATGTGGGAGCTCTTCTCTTGTTGGGAGGGGTGTGGCATATCCTGGTTCCGCCGTTTGAGTGGGTTAAAGCTCGCTTTCTCTTCTCAGCAGATGGGATCCTCTCCTACTCTCTATTCGGCATCGCCCTAGCCGGTTTTGCGGCTTCTTACTACTGTGGGTTTAACTCGCTGGCCTACCCGGTGGAGTTTTACGGCCCCACCCTGGAGCTGAAATCCGCCTTTACTCCTTACTACTTCGATCCAAATCAAACGGGAGCGTGGAACTACTCCTCAAGGGTTTGGCTGGCGAATGCTCACTTCTACTTAGCCTTCTTTTTTCTACAAGGATCCCTGTGGCATTTTCAGCGAGCGATGGGATTTGATGTCGGCAAGATGCTGCAGCTTTGGCAGCAGAGTCGGCAGGAAATGACCTCTCAGTCGGTGTATCAGGTTCAATTTCAGTGCCGACCTCAGCCTGACTTTGCAACTTTTTACGAGCCGCCCTTTGCAGGTCCAGAGCCTCTATCTGTATCTCCCGAGGATATCTACTGGTATCAGCCGCCAAAGGCTCCCAGCTCCAGATCTCTATCGTTGATAAACGGCGTTCGGCAAACTCTCTATGAAGTGAACTACACCCTTAGGAGGTGGATCTTCTACGAGCCCGCAAGAGAGAAGATAGCTTTCAATCGTTCTGACTTAAAGGCAGATTATGGTTCGCGCAAGTCAAGGGCTGATTTCTCGAAGTTTGCTCGATCTCTGCCCAAAGTCTTCTACGAGCCGAGCAGAGTTCAGGCTTAACCTACCTGGGATTTGAGGGGGTTTGGCCCTCAGGAGAGGTGATTACCCTGCCTGGGGGCTTTTTGCTTTGCTAGGGCTCCGCAGTGTGGGCTAAGGAAGGGAGTACCGATCTAGACTTGGCCTTGGTGAAGCAAATGGTGGATCAACTGAGGGGATCCATCGAGGTCAGCAGCGCCGCCGGCTGGACAACTTTCACGCTACATCTACTCCAATTGCTGCAATTCTAACCCCTACTCCACCACTCGCCCTCGCTTGGGGATTTGGGATACAGTACTGGTAGGGATCCTGAGGAGCTTTGCCTAAACCTATGACAACTCGCCTGGCTCCGCCTCTTACCCTTGAAGACTTCCTCAAGTTGCCTCACATAGAAGATTCTCCGGCATGGGAGTACGTGGATGGAGTTGCCATTCAAAAACCGCTGCCCAAAGTCCGCCATTCCATTTTGCAAAAACGCCTCGTGGCTGAGGTTGACGGCAGCACCACCAGCTATACTGCCCTACCCGAATTGCGATGCACTTTTGCCGGTCGTTCCATTGTTCCCGATATTGCTGTAATTGCGTGGGATCGAACTCGCCTAAGTGAAACAGGCGAGCCAGAGGATAACTTCACCGCAGCACCCGACTGGATTATCGAAATGCTTTCGCCGGGTCAAAGGGTAAGCCGTGTAATCGATAATATCCTGCATTGCCTAAAGCACGGCAGCAAATTAGGGTGGATGGTGGATTTAGACGATTACTCTGTTTTGATATTTGCCCCTCAACAAGAGCCGGAAATTTGCCGAGCAGATCGTCAGCTCAAGGTGATCGACGGGATCCAGTTAGCATTGACTCCACAACAAATCTTTGTTCTCCAATACACTACCCCCGCCGCATGGCCGTAACCCCCGTGGGATCCAGCACTTTGCCGCGCTCTACCTCGGCATGGATGAGGTAGCGATCGCCACACTCCATCCAACTTTTGACACGGCACTCCAGGTAAGCCAGGGCATCCAAAAGGATCGGGCAGCCATTTTCGGCAGTGGCCGTGGCCAGGCCGGCAAAGCGGTCTTCGCCAGGGCGTTGAGGCCGTTGAAAGTGTCGCTGCAGGCTGCTGCTTTTGCCCTCCCGCAGGATGTTGAGCACAAAGGCCGCTTGCGGATGGGTGAGCAGTTCTGCCTCGCTTTCCCTGCTCACGGAGAGGGTGAGGCCGGGGGGATTGAAGCTGGCCTGGGCCACTGACCAGGTGAGAAAGCCGCGCGGGATCCCATCCTGCAAGGCGGTCACCACACAGAGGGATCCCACCACTCGGCTGAGGGCCTGCGCCAGCCGATCCGCCTGAGTTTCAACACCGCCTTGGCGGGGGGCACGAGCTCGCTTGGCCTTGCGCAGGGCTTGGGCAAATTGGGATCCCGCCTCTTGGCAAGCTTCCAAGATCTCGGCGGTGGGCTTAAACTTGGCGCGGATCGTCTCAAACCCCAAGGTAAAGCCGGCATTGAGCAACTTGCTCTCGATGAGATCCACGGCCTCGCCGCTCCAGCCATAGGAGCCGAAGACCCCGGCCAGCTTGCTGGTGGGAACGGAAGAGAGAATCAGGCCCAGGGCTGTTTGGATCTGGACCGGGGGATGGCCGGCCAGGGTTGGCGAGCCGATGATGAACCCCTGGCAGCGCTCCAAGGCCTGGGCGATCTCTTCAGGGGTGGCCCACTCGCAGTTAATCCGCTCCACCGTAACTCCCGCCCGCTCCAAGCCTTGGGCAATGGCTACCGCCATCAAGCCGGTGTTGCCGTAGGCGGAGGTGTACAGGAGGGCCACCCGCTGCTCCAAGGGATCCTCTTCGCACCAGAGCTGGTAGTCCAAGCGCAGCCGCCGCAGGCTGTGGCGCACGAGGGGCCCGTGGGCAGGAGCGTAGATCTGGGCGGGGAATTCCTCCAGCTTGGCCAGGGCTGCCTTGACCTGGGGCGCTTGGTTGCGGTGGAGACAGTCGAAGTAGTAGCGGCGATCCTCGCTCAGTTGCCGCCAATGTTCATCGAATACCTGCTCGTCGCAGACATGGGCGCCAAAGAGCTTGTCGGTAAAGAGGATCCCGGTGGCCGGATCGTAGGTGCAGAGGGCATCGGGGTGGCGGGGCGTGGGCACCGTGCGCAAGTGCAGCTCATGGCCCTCTCCCAGATCCAGGCGATCCCCATCTCGGATGACCCGCAGGCGAAAGGACTGATTGCTGCCGTAGGGAATGCCAAAATCGGCGGCCTCCTCTTCGTCGCGGCCAGGAGGGGGGGACTCCCTGCCTTCAAAAGCTGCCCGCAGGGTAAGGGATCCTGGCTTAGAGCAGAGCACCACTGCGTAGGGGGCCAGCGGCAGAAGCGCCTTGAGGGTGGCGATGCGGTTGAAGTTGACGTGGCTGAGCAGGATAAAGTCCAGCCGCTGCAGGTATTGGTGCTGGGCCAGCTCCTCCAGAAAGATGTCCGTAAACGACTCCCCCGGCGGATCGATGAGCAGGGTTTGGCGGGCCTGGATGAGGTAGCTGTTGGCCGTGGTGCCCCGCTGCCGGGCATATTCCAGCTCAAACTTGAGGCGATCCCAGGTGCGGGAGCGCAAAACCAGAGTGGACGGGCCAATGACGGCCACTTGAACATCGCGAGTGGGAGTTTTGCTCGCCATAGCAGTCTCCAGGGGGCCTCTGTCCCCACCTTGCCACGAAACTAGGGAAATGGGGACCCCTTTTCCTCTATGGAAAGCTTCGAGAGCTAACGTAGAATTTGTCCATTCCCTGGGAGTGTTTGCGATGGCCCAAGCTTCTGGATCCGCCGGTGCTTCTGCTACGGCCTGGCATAGCCTCCCTCTTCCTGCTGTTATCCAGAAGTTGCAGACCGATCCCGATGCTGGCCTGACTACCCAGCAGGTGATCCAGAGGCAGCGGGAATACGGCCCCAACGAGCTAATCTCCTCTCCTGGACGCAGCGCCTGGCAGCTTTTCCTCGACCAATTCCGCAACGTCATGCTGCTGATGCTGATCGCCGTGGCGGCGATCTCAGCGACTCTGGACTTGCAGGAAGGCGAGTTCCCCAAAGATGCTCTGGCCATTCTGTTGATCGTCGGCCTCAACGGTCTGCTGGGCTACTTACAAGAAAGCCGGGCGGAAAAAGCGCTGGCGGCCCTAAAAAAGCTGGCCTCCCCCAGCGTGCGGGTGCAGCGGGACGGCCTGTGGCAGGAGATCCCCGCCAACCAATTGGTGCCAGGGGATCGCGTGCTCCTGGAAGCCGGGGTGCAGATCCCGGCCGATGGGCGCTTGGCGGAAGCGGTCAACCTTCAGGTGCGGGAGGCGGCCCTGACAGGGGAGGCGGTACCGGTTAGCAAGCAGGCTGACTGTGTCCTCCCCGAAGACACGGAGCTGGGGGAACGGCGCAACATGGCCTTCATGGGCACCGAGGTGTTGCAGGGGCGCGGGATCCTCTTGGTTACCGCCACCGGTATGAACACGGAGCTGGGCAAGGTGGCCGCCCTGCTGCAAACGGTGGAAAACGAGCCCACCCCCCTGCAGCGGCGCATGAGCCAGCTGGGCAACGTGCTGGTGTCGGGATCCCTGGCCTTGGTGGCGCTGGTGGTGATCGTGGGGCTGCTGCAGGCCGGCAGCATGGCGCCTTTCACCTCGCTGCTGGAAATCTCTCTCAGTATGGCCGTAGCCGTGGTGCCGGAGGGGCTGCCGGCCGTGATCACCGTCACCCTGGCCATCGGCACCCAACGCATGGTGCGCCGCAACGCCCTCATCCGCCGCCTGCCGGCTGTAGAGACCCTGGGATCCGTCACCACCATCTGCTCCGACAAAACCGGCACCCTCACCGAGAACAAGATGGTGGTTACCGACATCCTCACGCCGGAGCGCCACTACCAGGTCAGCGGCAGCGGCTACATCCCCAAGGGATCCTTCTACTGCCGCGGCCAGCCCATTGATCCCCAGAGCGCCCCGGATTTGCAGGCCCTTCTCAGGGCGGTGGTCTTCTGCAACGATGCCCTGTTGCAGGCCAGTCTTCCAGCCCAACGGGGCGCTGCCCCCACCTGGTCGATCCTAGGGGATCCCACCGAGGCCGCCCTGCTGGTGGCTGCTGCCAAGGCCAACCTGCAGAAAGCTTCCCTTCAAGAGCAGCACCCGCGCGCGCAGGAGATCCCCTTTAGCTCGGAACGCAAGCGCATGAGCGTGGTGGTGCAGGAGGAGGGCAGCTACCGCGTCTACGTCAAGGGATCCCCGGAGCTGGTGCTGGAGCAGTGCGCCCAGATCCAAAAAGGCGGAACCTGGCAGGAGCTGTCAGAAGCCGAGCGCCAAGCCATTCTGGCTGCCAACAACCGCCTGGCGGCCCAGGGCATCCGGGTTTTGGGGGTGGCCACCCAGCAGTTGCAGCGGATCCCGGAGAACCTGGAGGAGATCGAGCGCAACCTGGTGTGGCTGGGGCTGGTGGGCATGTACGATCCGCCGCGGCCCGAAGCGCGGGAAGCAGTAGCCCGCTGCCGCCAGGCCGGCATCCGCACCCTGATGATTACCGGCGATCACCAATTGACCGCTGTGGCCATTGCCCGCGAGCTGGGCATTCTCGACTCGGAGGGCCAAGCCATTGACGGGCGCACCCTCTCTCGGCTCAGCTTTGAGGAGCTGCTGCAGACGGTGCAAAGGGTCAACGTCTATGCCCGTGTTGCCCCCGAACACAAGCTGCGCATCGTCCAAGCTCTGCAAAAACAAAACCAGTTTGTAGCCATGACCGGGGATGGGGTCAACGACGCCCCTGCCCTGCGCCAGGCAGATATTGGCATTGCCATGGGCATCACCGGCACCGACGTCAGCAAAGAGGCCAGCGACATGGTGCTGCTGGACGACAACTTCGCCACCATCGTGGCGGCCATTGAAGAAGGGCGGGTGGTCTACAGCAACATCCGCCGTTTCGTGAAATACATCCTGGGCAGCAACATCGGCGAGGTGTTGACGGTGGCTGCTGCCCCTATCTTGGGCCTAGAGGACGTGCCACTGACGCCCCTGCAGATCCTGTGGATGAACCTGGTAACCGACGGCCTGCCCGCCCTGGCCTTGGCGATGGAGCCAGCAGAACCAGGGGTGATGCAGCGCCCCCCCTTCAACCCCAAAGAGAGCATCTTTGCCCAAGGGCTCGGTGCCTACATGGTGCGCATCGGTGTGGTCTTTGCCATCTCCACGATCCTGATGATGGCCATCGTGGAAGCCTATATCCCCCACTGGCGCACGATGGTCTTCACCACCCTGTGCATTGCCCAGATGGGCCATGCCCTGGCAGCCCGCTCCAACGACAAGCTGACCCTCGAGATGAACCCCTTTTCCAACCCCTACCTGCTGGGGGCCGTGTTGGCCACTTTGCTGTTGCAGTTGGCCCTGCTCTATGTGCCCTTCCTGCGCAACTTTTTCGGGACAGAAGAGTTGACCCTTCCAGAACTGCTCATTTGCCTGGGCTTTAGCACGGTGGTGATGGTCTGGGTGGATCTGGAAAAACTCTACCGCCGCTGGCGCCAGGGATCCCGCTGAATCTTCACAATTATTTTTCACAATAAAGCATCTTCACAATAAAGAGTCTCTCTCCCTGCTGCATCCAGAAACAAAGCTTTGAGCCAAGACTCATTTCCCCAAAAAGCCACTCTTGAGGAATCCTGCCCATTGCATAGAGGCCATTTCCGCAAGTTAGCTGAGCTTCCCCTTTTGACCTCCAAGATAAGCTGGAAAGACTTGCTGGGATACTGTGGAAAGGGGGCAGGAATCTCTGGGTTCTATGCACAGAGAGCTATGGGCGGTAGGGAAAACGGTGGGCCTGGTGGATCCCCCTGGCCTTGCCTTTTGGCTGCTGGGATCCCTCTTCTTGGCTCTCCTGCTGCTTGGCGTCAGCCTGGGGGAAAGTCAGCTGCTTTCTGTCTTCAGAGGGATCCTGGGATCCCTTTCTCGAAGATTTCCCTTCCAACCTCCTAGAGGCACCCCCAGCCCAGAGGCTCGTTTTCGGGCAGCCTTGGAAGCCAGCTTGGATGCTATTTACCTGCTGGAGGCGGTGCGGGATCCCGTTACCCGCGAGATCCTCGACTTTGTCTTTGTGGATGTCAACGCCAAGGGGGAAGAGCTCATTTCTCTCCAGCGCCGGCAGATCATCGGCCAGCGGCTGTGCGAGCTGCTGCCCATCAACCGCTGGGGGGGCTTTTTTGAGAAATACAAGCGAGTGGTGGAAACCGGCATTCCTCTGGAAGAGGAGTTCCCCATTTCGGGGCAGCCGGGCTTGAAGGCCAGCTGGATCCATCACCAAGTGGTGCCGGTGGGAGACGGGATCCTCATCACCAGCCGCGACATCAGCGAGCAGGTCCAGATCAAGCAAGCCCTGGAGGCAAGCGAGTTGCGCTACCGGGCCCTCTATGAGGCGATCCCGGATTTGATTTTCGAGATTGACCCTGAGGGGCTGATTCTCAACTGCAAGCCTTCTCCCTACGTCCCCACCCAGCATCCGCCCGAGTTTTGTGTGGGTCGCCGCGCCCAAGACGTGTTTCCCAGCTCTTTCGGAGAGCAGTATCAGCTTTTAGCAGGGCGGGCCCTGTCCACTCAAACGCCACAGTATCTGGAGTACGAAATGGTGCTCCCCGCCGCTGCCGCAAACGAGTCTGAGCCGGCAATCCGCCGCTATCAGAAGGCTTGCGTCGTTGCCTATGGCAGAGATAGAGTCTACGTTTTGGTGCGGGATATCACCAAGCGGAAAGAGGCGGAGTTGGCCCTTAGAGAAATGGAAGCCACCCAGCGGGCCATTCTCCAAGCCATCCCCGACCTCATCCTTCGCCTGAATAGCCAGGGCATCTGCCTGAGCTCTATTCCCGGAGGCGATGTCCATCTTTGCTGCCCAGCAGAGCGCCACTTAGGTCGATCCCTCCAGGAGATTCTGCCGCCAGCGCTGGCCGAGCAGCGGCTTTTCTATGTTCAGCAAGCCCTGGCCACCCAAACCCAACAGCGCTACGAGTACAGCATTGAAGTTCAAGGGGAGGTACGCTACGAAGAGGCCCGCATTGTCCCTCTCAACAGCCAGGAAGTCCTGGTGATCGTGCGGGATATTACAGAAGCCAAGCAGGCAGAGCTGGCCTTGAAAGCCGCTGAACAGCTGCAGCGAGCCATTCTAGAAGCCATTCCCGACTTGATCTTCCGCCTTGATAGCCAGGGCATTTGCTTGAGCTTTATCTCGGGGGGCGAGGTTCTTCTCTATGGCTCACCCGACACCTACGTGGGCCGATCCCTGCAGGAGCTTTTGCCACCGGAGTTGGCCGAGCGGCGGCTTTTCTTTGTTCAGCAGGCTATAGCTACCCAGACGCGGCAGCGCTACGACCAAAGCATCGAGATTGAAGGGGAGACCCGCCACGAAGAGGTGCGCATTGTGCCCCTCAACCCCCAAGAGGTGGTGGTGATCGTCCGCGATGTAACCGACAGGGTGCGATCCCAGCAGGCCGTCCAGGAAAGCGAGCAGAAGTTCCGGGCTCTGTTTGAGAATGCCGCTGTGGCCATCCTCATCCGTCATGCCGAGACCGGCGAGATCCTGGAGGCCAACTCCCAAGCCATTGCCGCCTACGGGTTTTCCAGCCTGGAGGAGCTGCGGGCCTTCGACGCTTGCGAGCAGTCTCCCTATCGCCGGGCTCTTCGGGGCGGGGAGTTCTCGCTGCAGTCCTACTTGGAGCAAGCCCGCCAGCAGGGATCCGCCCGCTTTGAGTGGCAATGGCAGCGGCAGGATGGCCGAGTTGTCTGGGAAGACGTGTTTGTGCAGCCCCTTGTCTTGCGCGGGATCCCGTGTTGGGTGTTTACCGCGGTGGACATCACTGCCCGCAAGTCGGCAGAAGCGGAGCTGGAGCAGTTTTTCTCGGTGGCTCTGGATTTGCTTTGCATTGCCGATGCCCAAGGGTACTTTCGCCGTCTCAACCGCGCCTGGGAGACCACCCTGGGCTATTCTTTGCAGGAGCTGCAGAGCCGACCCTTTTTGGAGTGGGTTCACCCGGAAGATGTCCCCGCCACGCAGGCGGCCATGCAGCAGCTTATCGAAGAGAAACGGCTGGATCACTTCGTCAACCGCTACCGCACCCAGGACGGCAGCTATCGTTTCATCGAGTGGCGAGCCTCTTTGGCCGGATCCCTGTTCTACGCCGCCGGACGGGATATCACCCTAGCCAAGCTGGCAGAAGAGCAGATGAAAGCAGCCAAGGAAGCTGCCGAAGCCGCCAGCCGGGCCAAGAGCGAGTTCCTGGCCACCATCAGCCACGAGATCCGCACCCCCATCAACGCCATTTTGGGGATGACCAGTCTACTCCTGGACACCTCCTTGGATCCGCAGCAGCAGGACTGGGTGCAGACCATCCGCTATGGAGGCGAGGTGCTGCTGAACCTAATCAACGACATCCTCGATTTCTCCAAGATCGAGTCCCAAAAACTGGAACTGGAGGAAATACCCTTTTCCTTGCCGCAGTTGGTGGAAGAGCTGCTGGATTTGATGGCCGCCCAAGCCCAGAGCAAGGATCTGGAACTGGTGGCCTGGGTGGATCCCAACCTGCCGCCAACCTTGATAGGGGATCCCAACCGGCTGCGCCAAATCCTGGCCAATCTGCTCAGCAACGCCATCAAGTTCACCCCCCAGGGAGAGGTGGTGGTGACGGTCGAGGCCGGGGAGAGGGATCCCGAAAAGCAGTGGGTAAGCGTTCAGGTGCAAGATACCGGCATTGGCATTCCCCCCGAAAAATTGGATCGCCTCTTTAAGCCCTTCAGCCAGGTGGATAGCTCCATCAGCCGCCAGTTTGGGGGCACCGGCCTGGGCTTGGCCATCAGCCAGCGTCTCTGCCAGCTCATGGGGGGAGCAATCGGGGTGGAAAGTCAGCCAGGCCAGGGATCCACTTTTCGCTTTCGCATTCCCCTGAAGAGGCCAGACCAGGAGCTGTTGCCAACCGCCGCACCGGATCCCAGCTTGGCAGGCAAGCGGGTTTTGCTGGTGGAAGACAACGCCAGTCAACGGCAGTTGCTATCCCGACTGCTGAGCGCTTGGGGCATGGAGGTAACCTGTTGTGCCTTGGCGGCAGAAGCCCAGGCTGCAGTTAGAACTCGTCCTTTTGACCTGGCCCTTCTGGATGCCACCCTGCCAGACCGGGATGGCTTGACCCTGGCGGCTGACCTGCAGACAGCGCAACCCCGCCTGTTACCGCTAGTGCTGACGGGGCGCAACTTCATCTCCACAGCAGACCCTCTCCCCACTTTGGCCAAGCCGGTCAAAGCCTCCCAACTGCGGAAGCTGCTGCTGGGGCTTGTGGGAGAAAAAGCTCCTTCCTCCTTATCTTCCTCTCCCGCCGCTCCTCCCTCCATTTGGGACGCGACCCTGGCCAGCCGCTACCCGCTTCAGATCCTGGTGGCAGAGGATAACCCGGTTAACCAGAAGGTGATTCGCCTCATGCTGGAGCGATTGGGCTACCGGCCCGACATAGTCGGCAACGGCCTAGAAGCCGTCCAAGCTCTGCGCCTGCGACCCTACGATCTGGTGTTGATGGATATGCAAATGCCGGAGCTGGATGGTCTTGCGGCCACCCGTCGCATCCGCGCTGAACTGCCCCCTGAGCGCCAGCCTCGCATTGTCGTCCTCACGGCCAATGTGTTTTCGGAAGGCCGTGCTGCTGCCCAAGCTGCTGGGGTAGATGGCTATCTAACCAAACCCTTGGAGCCGGCTACCCTAGTCCGGGTTCTTCAGGGATCCCTTCCCCTTCCCAAGCCGGCCAGCCAAGAAGAGGATCCGCCCCTCGACCCCGTTATCCTCGCCCAGATGCGGGCAGTCTTCAGCTCTCCAGAAGCCTGGCAGGAGATGATCCAAACCTACCGGCAGGACAGCGAAGCTCTATTGGGATCCCTGCGGCAGGCCCTAGAGCAGCGGGATCCCCAAGCCATTGCTCGGTTGGCCCACCGCCTCAAAGGCAGCAGCAGCACCCTGGGCGCCAAACGTCTGGCCGAGCTGTGTCAGCAGTTGGAAAAGCTGGTTCATGCCGAGCCAGCCAGTTCTGTAAAATGGGATACTATAGAGCAAGCCCTGCAGAAGCTGGAGGTGGCATATCGGCAAGTTATCCTCAGTCTGATACATTTACGCTGAACACTGCTGAACATCACTGTTCAACTATGCAGCGATAGCATTCTGTTTGTTTCCAAACAGAATGGCGGTATCCCGCAAAGCTTTGAGTAGAATACCCAAAGCGCAGTTTCCGTGTCGTCTTACTACCAATTTTCTGCTTTGCTTTGGCTACCATGTTGGCAGACTCGAAAGTAAACAGAAAGATCAACTGGTAGTAATCCGTACTGAACATATTATACATTATTTTCAGTATAGTTGAGCTTATTATTGACTAGAGTCATGCTCTCCTCTCGATGCCTATGCTGAGGCCCAATCCCCACCCTCCGGCCAGCTCGCCGGCGGTTCCTGAGGCCCAGGCGGGATCCCCCTCTCCTGAAAAGAAGCCGTTGTTGTTGATCGCGGACGATGAGCCCAGCCAGCGGCTTTTGACTCGCTACGCCCTGGAGCGGGAGGGCTACCAACTCGTGGAAGCGGACAGCGGCTTGGCGTGTCTAGAAGCTGCAAGCCGCTATCAGCCGGACATGGTGCTCCTCGATGCGGTGATGCCGGATCTGGATGGGTTTGAGTGCTGCCGCCGCCTCCACGCCCAAAACCCGGACTTGCCGATTTTAATCGTCACGTCTTTGGAAGACGAAACCTTTGTCAACGAGGCCTTTGCAGCCGGCGCCAGCGACTACATCCCCAAGCCCATCCACTGGTCGGTCTTGAAGCGGCGGCTGCGCCACTTGCTGCAAGCCAACCAGGCCCAGCGCCGTCTGCAGCAGCTTAACCAGGAACTGGAAGCCAAGGTACAGGAGCGCACCGCCCAACTGGCCTGCCAGGTGGCAGATCTGGAGCAGCTCAACCGCCTCAAAGACCACTTTTTGGCCACCGTCTCCCACGAGCTGTGCACCCCCCTGACCAAGATCAAGCTGGCCCTGGAACTCCTGCGCCGCACCCCCCTCAACGAGAAGCAGCGGCAATACCATGACATTGCCCTGCAGGAGTGCGAGGCCGAAATCCAGCTCATCAACCGCCTATTGGATCTGCAGGGCCTGGAAGGGAAAGACCTGGGCTCTGCCGTTGCAGCTATTGACCTGCCCCACCTCTGGCACAGCTTGATCGAGTCGGTGCAGCAATGCACCCAGGCCCGCTCCCTCACGCTGCAGGTGGGGGATCTGCCCCCTCCCCCTGGCGGTTTTACAGCCATCCGCAGCTCCTGACCCAGATCCTCAAAGAGCTGCTGGACAACGCCTGCAAGTTCACCCAGCCAGGTGGCACGATTCGTCTAGAGGTTCAGCCAATCCCTGAAGGGGTTGAGTTCAGGATCGGCAACACCGCTCAGATCCCGCCCGACCAGTTGCCCCGCCTGTTCGAGCGCTTTTATCGGGTGCCCACTGCGGATCCCTGGGCCCAGCCGGGCAGCGGCCTGGGGCTGGCTTTGGTGAAGCAATGGGTGAAGCGCCTCCAGGGTCACATTCGAGTAACCAGCGAGGCGGGGTGGACATGTTTCCTGCTGCGCCTGCCCAGCATAAAGCCCTCTGGCAGGACGTGATCAGTGGCCGACGGCAGCGGCGGTTTCGGCAGTGGCAAAGGAAGTGCCGCAGCCGCAGCTAGCCACCGCATTGGGGTTCTTGAAGCGGAAGCCGCCCCCCAACAGATCCTCGGAGAAATCGACAGTCAGCCCTTGAATAAAGGTCATGCTCAAGGGATCCACCGCCACCCGAATCTCGCCAAAGTCAAAGGTATGGTCGTCAGGGTTGGCCTGGGGCTCGAAGTTCATGGTGTAGGAGAGGCCGGAGCAGCCGCTGGGCTTTACCCCCAGGCGCAAGATGGGTTGGGATCCCTCTTTCTCATACTTGCTGCGCAGCCGCTTTAGCTCTTGGATGGCGCTCTCGGTCAAGGTGATCATGGCGGGAAAGCTGACACTTATTTTATCCTAACAGGGGTTTTGGGCCGCCTTTTCCCCTCGCGCGGCAGGAACAGTTGATAAGCTAGGGATCCCGTTTCCTCAAGCCTAACGTTCTGCCCTTGTGACGGATCCCAACGCCATTCGTGTTACCTTTCTGGGCACCAGCTCCGGCATGCCCACCCGCCAGCGCAATGTCTCGGGCGTGGCGGTGCAGTTTCCGCAGCGGTCAGAATGGTGGCTGTTTGACTGTGGCGAGGGCACCCAACACCAACTGCTGCGGCTAGACGAGCTGCGCCCCAGCCAGTTGCGCCGCATTTTCATCACCCACATGCACGGGGATCACATCTACGGCCTGCCAGGGCTGTTGGCCTCCTGCGGCCTGGGCAGCACCCCCCAACACATCGACATCTATGGCCCCCCCGGCCTGGAAGAGTACCTGAAGACGGTGCTGCGCTACAGCGAGAGCCGAATTCCCTATTCCTTCCGGGTTCACACCGTCGAAACAGGGCTCATTCTTCAGGATCCCGAGTACTGGGTCTTCTGCGCCCCCCTGGATCACCGGGTGCCCGCCTTCGGCTACCGCGTGGTGGAGCAAGACCGGCCCGGCACCTTCGACGTGGCCAAAGCCCAGGCAGACGGGATCCCGCCCGGCCCTCTCTACGGGCAGCTCAAGGCCGGCCAATCCATCCTCTGGCAAGGCCGCTGGTTCCACGGGCGAGATTACGTAGGGGCTCCGATCCCAGGGCGCAAGTTCTCCTACTGCACCGACACCATCTTCTGCCGCAACGCCGTCGATCTCTCTCGCGCCGCCGATCTGGTCATCCACGAGGCCACCTACGCCGAAGCGGATCGGGAGCTAGCCGAGCGCGCCAAGCACTCCACCGCCGCCATGGCCGCGCGGGTGGCCGCCGAAGCCAAGGCCCAGACCCTCATCCTCACCCACTTCAGCCCCCGCTACACCTCAGAGGGCCCTATCACTTTGGAAGACCTGCTGGCCGAAGCCCGGGCCATTTTTCCCAACACCATCCTGGCCCGGGATCGGATGACCTACGAGATCCCGCGCCGCAGCCCCGCTCCCCTGCCGGTGGGAGTCTAGACCTGCCTTGCTAGCTAGAATGATAGGACCGACAGCCTCAACCTGCGATGACGGATCCCAGACCCTATCCCGAACGGCCCAAAACCGAGCAACTGGAGCAAAACGCCAGCGAGTGGCAGGCCTTCAGCGCCTTGCCCCCCGCCACCTCTCTGCCTCCTGTGCAAGCCGAGCGACCGGCTTCTCAAGCAGCCAGCGTCCCCCAGGCTGAGGAAACCCTGCCCAAACTGGCCCCCTGGGGCAAACGGATCGGAGCCTTTGCCCTGGATTTTGGGCTGGGGCTGGGGGTCTCCTACCTGGCGCAGGGCCTGGCTTCCCTGGTGGGAGCCGATGCGGGCGCCGTGGATATGACCGGCTACATCGCCTTTTTTGCCACCTGGTTGGTGAACCGCGGCTACTTCCAATCCCGCCCCGCCGGCCAAAGCCTCGGCAAATGGCTGCTGAACCTCAAAACCCTGGATCCCGAAACCGAGGCCTCACCCCATCTGGTGCGCTCCCTGGCCCGCGAAGGGGTGCTCTCGCTGTTTATCCTCACGGAAGCCCTGCTGGTGCCTTTGGCTGCCGATGGCCTGTTCGCCCTTTTCGATAAAGAAAAACGCCAGAGCATCCACGACCGCGCCGGACGCACCCTGGTGGTGGAATCGGAGCGAGGCTACCACCTGGATGAAAAAGCCCTGCGGCTGCTGCAGGAAATTCTGGAGGGAGAAGCCGCCGAAGACGTCAAGTCCGCTGCTCGCGACCTGTTGCGCAAAGCTCAGCGCAACGAAACTGTGCGCGATCTTTCCAGACAGATGCAGCGCCTGAGCAGGGACGTGGATCGGAACACCCGCGCCCTCCGCCAACAAACCGGCAGGCAAGTCAAAAACTGGGTTGATTCCGTCAAAGAAAAGTTGGATAATTGGTGATCGCGCTTGCGAGGTAGCCCATCTCCAACCTCGTTGGCTGGGGTTTTGGGGATCTCGAGCCGACTTTCACCTCCATCTTGGGATCCACTATGGCCAAAGCAAAGGGTGCCCGCATCATCATTACCCTGGAATGTACGGAGTGCCGCACCAACGTCAACAAACGTTCTCCGGGGGTAAACCGCTACACCACCACCAAAAATCGCCGTAACACCACGGCCCGCTTGGAGCTGAAGAAATTCTGCCCCAAGTGCAACCGCCACACCGTCCATAAAGAGATCAAATAGTTCAAGACGCTTTACCGTTCTCCTGACCTATGGTTTACGCTCGTCGCCGCCTGTCTCCCATCAAACCGGGAGAGCCGATCAAATACACCGATGTTGAGCTGCTCAAGAAATTTGTAACCGAGCGCGGCAAGATCCTGCCCCGCCGCATCACGGGGCTGACTGCCAAGCAGCAGCGGCAAGTCTCCAAAGCCATCAAACAAGCGCGCATCCTAGGCCTTCTCTACTTTGTCAACAAAGAAGGGTAAGTTGCTGTCTGCTTTCTCCGGATCCCGATGAGCCTGCAGCTTTCGCCGCAATTGCAAGCTCGAATGGCCCAGCCCCTTGAGATTGGGGGGGTAAAGGTTTTTAGTCGTGTCTTTCAGGCACCCCTGTCAGGCGTAACCGACAAAGTGTTTCGGGGGTTGGTACGCCGCTTTGGCCCGCAAAGCCTGGTCTACACCGAGATGGTGAACGCCACCGGGTTGCACTATGCCCGCGAGCTGCCCCGCATTATGGAAGTGGGTGAAGGAGAACAGCCCATCGGCATCCAGTTGTTCGACTGCCGGCCCCACTTTTTGGCCGAAGCGGCTCGCATGGCCGTGGATGAGGGGGCGACCTTGGTGGATATCAACATGGGCTGCCCAGTAAACAAGATTACCAGAAACGGCGGCGGCTCTGCCCTGCTGCGGGAGCCGGACACGGCAGCCCGGATTGTGGAAGCGGTGGCCAAGGCTGTACCTGTACCTGTTACAGTGAAAACTCGCCTGGGCTGGTCAGATCAGGAGATCAACATTCTGGATTTTGCCCATCGGCTGCAGGAGGCTGGAGCGCAACTGCTTACTTTGCATGGCCGCACACGCGCCCAGGGCTTTAGCGGCAAGGCTCGCTGGGATTGGATCCGCCGGGTCAAAGAGCACTTACGCATTCCGGTGATCGCCAACGGCGATATTTTCTCGACTGATGCAGCGGTAAAGTGTCTGGAGGAGACCGGAGCCGACGGGGTGATGTGCTCCCGCGGCACGATGGGCTACCCCTTCCTGGTGGGGCAAATCGATCACTTCCTGAAAACCGGCCAAGAAAGGCCGGCTCCTACCCCCCTGGATCGGATTCAAATGGCTTTAGAACACTTGCGGGGCCTCTGGGAGTATAAGGGAGAACGTGGCATCCGTCAGGCCCGCAAGCACATGACCTGGTACATCAAGGATTTTGCCGGCGCCTCTCAGTTTCGCGCCCTTCTCTGTCGCATCGAAACCTTGCAAGAAGGGGAAGCCCTTCTGCTTCAGGCCATGGAGCGCTGCCAAGAGGCACCGCTGCAACCGGAAGAAGTAACTGAAGACTCAAACGAAGAGCAATTTGAAGAGACTACCTGAAATTGAGTGGGGGATCCTTTTACCCTGACGGCTGGGCGGTAGCCAATCGGTCTTTGACCGCCGTTTGCAAACGGTCGTTTTCATCTTGAAACAAGGCATCCACGCTTCTGGAGAAGCGACCCTGACTTGCTATGGGCAGTTGAGCATAAGCAAACTGCTCCGGCTGAGGCCGAAATGACAGTAACCATGCCAAACAGAAGCTCGCGGTCAGCAGCTTCAGCCGCACCTGAGCTCGATGCGAGCTTTTGGTCTGGCGGGCCTGGCCAGCCTCCCGCAGGCTGCCACGGTTTTCCCGAGCAGCCTGTGGAAAACCTGTGGAAATCCCCCGAAGGCCGCCCCCAGCCTTCATGGGATCCCCAGACCACATCTAGAGCAACGAACCACTAGATTAGAGCATCCCACACTGGTCGTACGTTAAGTTTTATAAATTTGTCAGGGAATAGCAACATTTTCATCCCCCTCAGCCTGTGGAAAACTTGTGGAAAACTTCAAAAATCTGTGGAAAACTTGTGGAAAAACCTCCCGAGTTATCCACAGAGTATTTATACCTTGTGGAAAGTTGGCCAAGTTATCCACAGTTTTTCCACAGGTGGGGAATACGATCAAAAGCTTGTGGCGCAAGGTTTTTCCGATCAATTTCCACAGTTTCCACAGCCCCTACTACTACTAGATTAAAAAATTAAATTGGGTAGGGATCGTGATTTTTAACTTTATCCTGCGCGCGCGAGGAAAATTTTTTGCAAAACTCGTCTGGGCAGGGAGGGATCCGTGGGAAGCAGGCGGTGTAGGATAGGCGTATTCAGCTCGCAAGTCCCCTGATGGTGCAAGCTCAACGTCCTGCGGATTGGGAAGTCGAAACCGGATCGCCCGCGTCTGCCCCGCGCGACGGCAGGTCTGGGGATCCCTTCCCCGTCAACAGGACAGAGTCCTTCGGCAAGGCTGTCGACCTACCTGCCGGTTGTCTTTGCTTCACCTGTGAGCAAGCTGAGCTCAGCCACCACCTTGCTGCAGTTAGCCGAGCCGTTGCCAGCCGTCCTGCCCTGCCAGTTTTGGCCAACGTGCTGGTAGAGGCAAGTGCAGAGGCACAGCGGGTTGCCCTGACGGCCTTTGACTTGAACTTGGGCATTCGCAGCGAGTTCGAGGCCGAGGTGAAGGGATCCGGTCGCACCACTCTGCCGGCCAAGCTGCTCAGCGACATCGTCAGCCGTTTGCCTAGCGGCCCGATCGGCCTCAGCCAAGTGCCGGAGAGCGCTGCCGTGACCCTTACATCGGCCGCCGGCCAGTACCAGCTACGCGGCATGCCTGCGGAAGAGTATCCCACCTTGCCCGAGATAGCGCCCCGTACTGCCGATGCCGATGCTGAGGAGGAGAGCTTAGCCGCCCAGATCCTTGAGCTGCCCATCGAGAGCCTGCTGCAAGGGATTGGCCAAACCCTCTTTGCCGCTTCCGGTGATGACACCAAGCAAGTGCTTACGGGTGTACATGTCAAGCTCTTGACCGGGGATCCGCCGCGGCTGGAGTTTGCGGCCACCGATGGACATCGCCTGGCGATAGTTCAGGTGGAGGCGGAAGGGATCCCAGTTGATTTGGCGGCTGGGGGGACGAAGCTGGATTTCACCATTCCCGCTCGGACTCTACGAGAGGTGGAGCGCATCCTCGGCGCCCAGACGGCCGCCTCCGCGGTGGAACTGCGGTTTGACCGGTCGCAGGTGCAATTTATTTTGCCCCCTGGCGCCGGCAGCGCTCAGTGCCAGCAGCGGATTACCAGCCGCCTTTTGGAGGGCCAGTACCCCGACTACAACCGCCTGATCCCCCGGCAATTTGAGCGGCATGTAACCCTGGAGCGTAGGCCTTTGATCGAGTCCTTGGAGCGAGTGGGGGTGTTTGCTGCCCAGCGGAACGAGATCATCAAGTTCAACCTTTCTGAGGCAACCCAAACCCTACGCATCAGCACCGAGGCGCCCGATGTGGGCAGCGGCGAGGAATCTCTGCCGGTACAGATGTCCGGCCCTGACCTGGAGCTGGCTTTTAATGTGCGCTACCTGCTGGAGGCCCTTAAGGTGTTTCATACACAGCAGGTGAGCCTGGAGCTGAACGGCGCTACCCAGCCAGCCATCTGGAAGCCGATTGGAGCGACGCGCCTCTGCTATTTGGTCATGCCGGTTCAACTGCGGGCTACCTAGCCCACCCCAGCCTGACCCAAATCGAAGATTGGCCTCAGTTGCTCCCCTGACCTGTCCGGAGAGGAGAACAGGTGGCTGCCGATAGCAGCTCGAGCAAACCGGTGGGTAAACTCCTGCACCAAGTCCACCCGCCCTTGGCGCAAAACGGCCGGCTCCAGGCGCTCGGTCGTGTTGCAGGTCATTAACACCACCAACCTCTGCTCGCAGTCGAGATAATCGGGAGCGAGCACGCTTTGGTGACAGGCTGAGGATGCGTTCGGTTTTGGTGCTCTGCTGGGCTACCTCGCTGGCTCGGTCTTGGGCGAGGTGATCGGCTTCGTTGATGATCAGGCAGACCCCCTCCAGGTAGGGGGGCGCGATGAACTCCTGCACGGCTTCGTGATCCAAGATGAGCACCGCATAGCGCAGGGGCCCCAGCAGCTCGTGGGTCACTGCCTGCGTCCATCCCGTTTTGCCCGTACCCGGGATCCCGTGCACCAAGACCGCCAATCGCTCCTGCTGTAGAAGCTGCAAAGGCTTGAATTTCGGTGGGAAAAGAACTGATTGGATAGGGGCTGTGGATTTGCCCGATCCGGCTTTGGTAGCCGCTCACCATCACTGCCAGATTGTAAGTAACCTTGCGAACAAGGGCCTGAGAGCCACGCCCAGCAGGGTGTAGCGGCGGCAGTTGTGATAGGTGGCCTGAACTTGTAGCCAAATCTGCGCTCCGGTCAGAAGGCATAGGTGGTGCCCAGGCTGCTGATTTCCTCCCAACTGCTGAACCGCTCGACTGGATGGTAGAAGTAGCGCTCCATATGGAATTGCGCCAACTGCACCAGTCGCCCCAGATGCGCTAAAACTCTGAGAACGGTCATTTCCTGCAGGCGCCTTAAAACGTCATCGATGGGAACTTGATCCCGGCTCACCTGCTGCTGAATCGGCGTCTGCGTGGAGAGCTGATCATGAAATACTGTATGGTCGGGGCTGGGCAGAGGTGGAGTGACGCTATTCCAAAACCCTTCGATCTTGTAACAGGTATTCTCTGAAAGTTGAGAAGCGCGCTGTACTCTCTACGTCCTACCGCATTGGCAATATCGCTGCACACATCTCCAAAAATTTTTCGGCCAACGCCCAGGGATCCCGCACAGGAATACTCGGCATCGAAATGGCGGTACAGGGGTTTCCACCCGGATTGCAGTAGGTTGTGCCGGTAGCTGGGGTAATAGTCTTCGTAATCGTTATCCAGGCAGGGTTAGGGTCTGAGAAGAGGGGAAGCCAATAGGGGGTGCTAGGGCGTGGACGACTGAAAGAGCTGGGCTGTTGACGATTGCAGGGAATCCAAACGGCATGAGTCAAGAGTGTTCTGGGTGTGGTCAGGTGGTTCCCAAAAAACTCCACGAAAGGTGGCACGATTGCCCCTACTGCGGGCTAAGCCTGTCACGGGATCACAACTTGGCGAGGGGAATCAAATCCAGAGCGGTGGGGCATCCCGTTCTTAAAGCTCAGGAAACGCCCGCTGCGATAGCAGGGATCCCTGTTCGCGAAGCGTGGCGTAAGCCATGAAGCCCGCCCTCTACCCGTTCGCGTCAGCGGCGCGGAGCGCTTCAGGGTGAGGAACGGGAGTATGGGCTTCCAAATCGTTGCTGTGGGCTGTGGAGCCCGAATGGCCGCTGAGAGCGGCTTTGGCGTTGCGGCGCAGCCGGTGGGCCTTGAGGCGGCGCAGGGCAGAGGCGGGAAACCTGCGGTCGAACTCCTCGTCGCCAATCCGCGCCAGTTCTTGGAGATCGGGGGCAACATTCCAAGGGTAAGGCTGAAAATCGGGGATCCGGCTGGGCCGGGCAAAGCGCTGGTTCCAAGGGCAGACCTCTTGGCAGATGTCGCAGCCGGCCACCCAGTTGTGTAGGTTCTGGGCGATCTCGGCAGGGATCTGCTCGGCGTGGCTTTCCAAGGTGTGGTAGGCAATGCAGCGGCGGGAATCCACCACCCCTGGGCTGACGATGGCCTGGGTGGGGCAGGCCTCCAGACAGCGGCTACAGGTGCCACAGTGGGCGGTGTGGGGCCGGTCGGGGATCAACGGGAGAGTGGTCAGGATTACCCCCAGAAATACCCAGGAGCCGTATTCGCGGGTAAGCAAGAGGCCGTTTTTTCCGATCCAGCCCAAGCCCGCCTGCATGGCCCAGGGCTTTTCCGCCACTGGGCCGGTATCGACGTAGAATCGACCGCGGTAGTCCGGAAACTGGGCCTGCATCCAGAGGTGGAGCTGCTTCAGCCGCCGTCCCAACACGCGGTGGTAGTCCCGCCCCCACGCGTAGCGGGAGATCTTGCCTTTAGCTGGATCCCGGCTGTGGCAGGTGGGGGTGTAGTAGTTGAGGGCCACACAGACCAGAGATTGTACTCCCGGCAGCACCCGCTCTGGATCCATTCGCCGGGGATCGGCCATCCAGGCCATGTCGGCGGCCATGCCCGCGGCCAGCCAGGCCCGCAAGCTCGTCAAGTCAGGGGGATCCGCCGCGCTGGCAATGCCGACTTTGTCAAAGCCCAGCGCCAGCGCCTGCCGCTTCACCTGCTCGGTGGCTCTGGCCCAATCGGCTGCTGCTCCCACGGTCGGCCCCGACAATTCTAGGGCTATTCTGGCAGACCCATCACCTGGCGGTAGCGGGCCTCCAGTTGTGCTGCCTGCTGCGAGCGACGGAAGGGATCCCAGGTGCTGTGAGCGAACAGCTCCTGCCGCAGCTTGGCCACATCCACCGTCGTTACCTCGCCGTTGGCCACCACCCGCTTCCCCCTGACCCAGACGCTGTGCACCACCTGGGTGGGCCGGCCCAGCACCAGTAGACCAATGGGATCCGTGCGGGGCAACAGCGATAGTTGGGTGAGGTCGTAAAGCACCAGATCCGCCTGCTTGCCCACCTCCAGGGATCCCAGCTCCTCTCCCAGCCCTAGACCAATGGCCCCACCGCGAGAGGCCATCTCGATGCTCTCCCGCGGCGAGATCCAGTGGCGGTAGTCGGGATCCGTAATGTTGTGCAGGATGGTGCCGATTTTAATGGCCTCCAGGAGATCCTGGGAGTCATTGCTGGCTGACCCATCGCAGCCGAAGGCCACGTTCACCCCCGCCTGCCGGTACTTGAGGATGGGGGCGATGCCGCTGCCCAGGCGCAGGTTGCTCAAGGGGTTGTGGACAACCGTAGAGCCGGTGCGGGCCAAGATCTCGATATCGGCATCGGTAAGCCAGACGCAGTGGGCCAGCGAGGTTCTCCGGTCTAGGTAGCCCAAGCGCTCCAGGTGCTCGACTGCGCTGCAGCCGTACTTTTCCTGGGCCAATCTCTGCTGGGCGCGGGTTTCCAGCAGGTGGGCATGGCGGGGGAGGCCATACTTCTGGCTCAACTCCGCGCAGCCCTCAAACAGCTTGTCAGAACAGAGTTGGATGCCGGTGGGGGCCACCATCAGCGTGATGCCCTCCTCTGGCCGGTGAAAGCGCTGCACTGCCTCTTCCACAATGGCCAACACCTCCGCTGTGGAGAGAGGATAGGTTTCCAGCTCCCGATCCGAAAAGGAGCCGCTGGGCAACCCCTGAGAGAGGGCTTGATCCTGGAGCAGGGGGCCGATGAAAGCGCGGATCCCGACTTCTCGGTAGGCCCGCACCGCCGCCTCGAGGGTGGCCAGCTCCTGGCCAGGGATGAGGATTAGGTGATCCACTACGGTCGTGCCGCCACTGAGCAAGGTTTCCACCGCTGTCGCCAGGGCGCTGAGATAAATCTTTTCTGGATCCGGGGGCGCGTACTCGTGCAGTTGTGCCAGCCACAGCTCCAGCGGGTAGGGCGGGATGATCCCTCTTTGCCACAGCTCCGAAGAGTGGGTGTGAGCGTTGACAAAGCCGGGCAACAAAAGCTTGTTGTGGGCATCGAGCTCTACGCCATCTGGGCCCACTGCCGCCAGCTCTTTGCCGATGGCAGCGATCCGCTCCCCTTCAATGCGGACATCTGTAGTCTCGTAGCCGGTGGCGGTGGGAATCAGCACATTGCGCAAAAGGTAGCTCATGGCCAGCAATCAAAAGAGCTGTTCTTCAGTTCACACTTTGCCGTGCCAAGGCAAAAAGGGAGGAAAGCCCCAAATACCCTCCCAGGACGCTTCCCGTGAGGAAGTCACCACCTAGCCAGCCCCCCTCAGGGTGGAGAGGCCCACCGAGTAGGCTGCTTCCACCAATCGGGGTGAATTCAGGGATCCATCCGCAGCGTGGAATGGGCTTATTTCTTCTTCTTGGTGGAGCCCTTTTTGGAGGGCTTGCCCTCAGCAGCAGGCGCTGGCTCTGCGTCAGCAGATTCTGCGACGACGGGTTCTGGGGCAACGGACTCTGCTGGAGGTTCGGCAGCAGGTTGGTCAGCCACAGGTTCTGCGGGAGGAGCGGCTGCAACTTCTGCCACTTGCGCTGGCTGTGCTGGCTTGAGACCGGCCTGAGCGGCCACCTCAGCGGCAAAATCCGCTTCTTGTTTCTCGATCCCTTCTCCCAAGACGAAGCGGGCAAACCGCCGCACCCGGATGTTTTCCCCTAGCTTGGCAATGTGCTGCTTCACCAATTCCTCTACGGTAATCGAGGAATCTTTAATAAAGGGCTGATCCATCAAGGACAGCTCTTTCAGGCGCTTCTCGATGCGGCCCTGCACGATCTTTTCCCGCACGTTTTCAGGCTTGCTGGCCAGATCCTCTTTGCCCATCTCGATGGCCCTTTCCCGCTCCACCACTTCGGGAGGGATCTGGTCAATGCTGACGTACTCCACGCTTTGGCAGGCGGCAATCTGCTTGGCAATATCTTGCACCAGCTTCTTAAAGTCTTCGTTGCGGGCCACAAAATCCGTCTCGCAGTTCACCTCCACCAACACACCGATCCGGTTGCCGAAGTGGATGTAGCTATCGACAACCCCCTCAGCCGCCACGCGACTGGCCTTTTTGGCTGCCCCTGCCAACCCTTTCTGCCGCAGCCAGGTGATGGCTTTCTCCATATCGCCACCGGACTCTTCCAGGGCTTTTTTACAGTCCATCATGCCTGCGCCCGTCTTTTCGCGCAGCTCTTTGACCAATTTGGCATCAATACTCATGAGGGTTCCTCAAATCTCACATCGTACAAAGAGGCAGAAAGGATGTGACCGGATGCAGAGGATAGGCAGGAGCAGAACAAAGGATGAATCTGGATTTTAAGGATACAGGCTTCTGGAGAAAGGATGGACAGGGAGCAACTCGAACCACCCAGGATCCCCACCCTCGGCCCAAGGGTTACTCTCCCTGCTCGGGATCCCCCTCCTCTTCATCCTCCACATCTTCCAGAATGTCATCCTCTAGATCCATGTCCATGGCCCCCTCGTAGTCGTACTCATCCTCTTCGACTGTGTCGAGCTGCCCATGTCGCCCTTCGTAGATGGCATCGGCCAGCTTGCCTACAATCAGCTTAATCGCTCGGATGGCGTCGTCGTTAGAGGGGATGAAGACATCGCTCAGGTCAGGATCGCAGTTGGTATCCAGCAGCGAGATGATCGGAATCTTGAGCTTGATACATTCCTGAACGGCGTTGGCCTCCCGCCGCTGATCGACGATGATTACCGCGTCGGGGAGCTTGCGCATAGTTTTGATGCCGCCCAAGTACTTCTCCAACTTGGCCAATTCCCGTTTTAGGCGGGCCGCTTCTTGCTTAGGCAGGCGATCCAGCAGGCCGCTGCTCTGCATCTCCTCGATTTCCTTGAGGCGGTCGATGCGGGTTTTGATGGTGGCCCAGTTGGTGAGCATGCCCCCCAGCCAGCGCTGGTTGACGTAGTAGCTGCCACAGCGAGTGGCCTCATGGGCGATGATCCCGGCGGCTTGCCGTTTGGTGCCGACAAACAGGAAACGCCACCCCTTTTCGGCCCCCTCCCGCACGTATTCATAGGCTTCGTTGAGGTAACGGGCCGTCTGCACCAGGTCGATGATGTGAATGCCGTTGCGCTCGGCGAAAATGTAGGGCCGCATCTTGGGGTTCCAGCGGCTGGCCTTGTGGCCGAAGTGTACCCCTGCCTCCAGCAGTTGAGGCAAACTGACTACGCTCATGAGTTGGTTATCTCCTACGGGTTAGCCTCCGCCCGAACGGATCCCCGTTGAGGACACCCGGTAGTTCGGGCGTGTGGTATTTTGACAGCTCAGCTATGCTAGCATGTGTTCTACAGGATCCGGTAACCAAGGCCTTGCACTTGCCGGGATCCGGTTCTAGAAGCTAAACTGGTAAAGCACCTCCAGAGATTTTCTCTGGCTTAGGTGCCTCGGGGCGTAGCGCAGCTTGGTAGCGCACCACTTTGGGGTAGTGGGGGTCGAAGGTTCAAATCCTTTCGCTCCGACTGGAATTAGAGAGAGCCCCTTTCTAGTGGCAGGGTCAAGCCATTCTTTTGGGGATTGCGGTAAACTACCCCGCGGCTGAAGCTAGGGGCTCTGAGGGCTCCGTCCCGCTGGCGCGAGCAGGGAAACTGCTCTTGGAAAGAAAGCTGCATTGGCGCTAGTGGTGCGGGGCCTCCTAGGTGGCTTCCATCAGAACCTCCGGGGTACTCCCGCCACAGCGCAGCTTGGCGGGATGGAGGATAGGCGGTGAGACGAAGGGGTTCAATGCCCCTGAGTCTCACAATCTGGGCGTTGCCTGCTGCTCGACATACTTCTTCAACTCCTCAACAGTGACCCCACCACAAGAGGCAACAAAATAGGTCCCTGTCCAAAATACAGGCTTGCTGTAGAACCGTGCCACCTCTGTGGCGAACTCTTTGCGAATCAACCGGCTGGAGACTGTTTTCAGGTTGTTCACCAGCTTCGAGACCTGAACATCCGGCGGAAAACTCACCAACAGA
>NZ_AXUX01000001.1:2990378-3015288 GCF_002760475.1 Synechococcus sp. 63AY4M2
GGGCGGTGGGACTGCCGCTCTCTGGCTGTGGAGGATCCTGGTTTACCAGTCCGTTGAAGCAGCAACTCCGGGAAGTGATTCTCGGAAGCTCCCGTCTACAGCCCGTCAGGGCCTAGCGGGAGAGGATGTCACCTTGGCCGCCCGCGCCGGGGCAGGAGCTAGCTTACAGACAGGGAGTAATCTGACCTCTGTTGGCAGGCGTCGCTTCCTCCCCACGGCTAGCCGCGCTGCGTTTTTCTAAGGAGGGGGAGGCAAGCTCTGTAGAACGCTGTGAACCACCGCTGCCGAGTTGAGAGCCGCTGTCTGAAAAAAAGTTAGGAAATCGGTATCGCTCCCTATGTCGCTAACCGATCGGACCAGCAGACAAGGGATCCCAGCTTCTTGCGCCACCCGTACCACCGCCGCTCCTTCCATTTCCACGACCAGGGCTCCGGTGCGCTCGCGAATTTGATGCCGGAGCTTGGCGTCGGCCACAAATACATCGCCCGTGGCCACCAGGCCTTGGTGGATGACCGGCTGCCGCCCCTGCAGCGGGTGAAGAGGGATCCGCTCCCCTTGGGCCACGATCAGGTCGTAAAGGGCACTATCGGCCTCCGCTAGAGGATGGCGCAACTCAGGGATAAAGTCGATCCCCAAGACAAAGCCTTCGGGCCGTCCGGTGCCGAAATCGTGCTCGATGGCGGCATGGGCCAGCACCACATCCCCCATCTGCAGGTGATCGGCCAAGGCGCCGGCCACGCCGGTAAAGATAATGCCCCGCAAAGGGAAGTGGGCCACCAACAGGGCTGCCGTAGTTGCCGCTCGCACCTTGCCCACCCCCCCTTGAACTACCACCACCGGCTGTCCGGCCAGGGATCCCTGATGGAACTGCCGCCCCAGATGGGTATGGACAGAGTTGATCTCCATTGCTTGGGTGAGCATGGCCACTTCTTCCGGCAGGGCCCCCAAAATGCCGACAGCCTTTTGGGAGGGGTGGGATGGAGTTTCCATAGGGCTTCCCTTAGGTTTTTGAGAATCCTCAGGTTTGAGAGGCGGGCGGGATCCGCTGTCCCCACAGGCCTGGCCATTTGGTGACTTTGAGATCTCCCAGCACCTGCACCTGACAGGCCAAGCGCAGCCCGTTGCCGTCCTGGGCCGCCGCCGTGGACGGGAGTTGGTGGGGTGGCAAAGACAGGCGGGCCCGTTCTCGCCAGCCCATAGGGGAAACAGCCCCTTCGATTTGTACGGCACAGGTGCCCAGACCGCGGCAGTTGAGGATAGGAGCCGGCGGGTTGTAGAGCGGGATCCCGGCTTGCAGCAGCACCTGGCGCAGGTTGGCGCCCGCCTCATAAGCGAGGGTGCGTCCTTGAACGTCAGGCTGGGGCATAGGTAACCTTCCCAACCGCGAACAGTTCTATTCTGGCCTGAGCCGGATCCGGCAGCATGGCAGGTAGGTGGGAGGGCTAGGCAGTATAGTTAAGGTGGTTAGACAGGGAGTAGGGGAAAGACCATGGTCTACAGCGAGCCGCTCATCGACCGTTCTCCAGAAGGTTTTCCAGGCCTGATGGAAGAGCCCCCTCGCTACGTTGAAGTTGTCTCAGCAGTAGTTTCCAGCCTCAAAGAAGATGCCGCCTACGAGAACCACGAGCAGGGCCACACCTGGAAATTCACCTACGGCAGCGTGGAAGTGTTCGTCCACCTGAGCGGCGAATCCCCCGAAGATACCCTGTTGGTGTGGTCTCCCGTGCTCTCTCTGCCGGTGGCGGAGCCGGCTAAGCTCATGCAGAAGCTGCTGGAGAAAAACTGGAGCGAAACTCTGGAAGCCCGTTTTTGCATCTGGAACAACCAAGTGGTGCTAAACCACCACCGCCCTCTGGAAGGGCTCAGCGCTGGCGAGATCTCGCGCGCCATCACCCTTGTGGCCAGCTTGGCCGATGAGTACGATGAGCAGCTCCAGGCTGAGTTTCCCAAAGCTTGATGGGATCCCAGGGCTCTTGGCTGCCCTATCGCGTGGCCGCTGGCGGCTGGCAGATGGAGCAGGACTTTTGGCTTTTGCAGCGGCTGCGCCAGGATCCCAGGCCCTGTTTGCGCTTTTACGGCTGGGATCGGCTTACCCTCTCTCTGGGACGTCACCAGGCCTGGCCAGATCTGCCGCCAGGGATCCCGATGGTGCGCCGGCCCACCGGAGGACGGGCGGTGTTGCACCAGGCGGCGGAAGATGCAGCAGAGCTGACCTACAGCTTGGTGTTGCCCCTCTCTTACCTCCAAGCTCGGCTGCCCAATTTGCGGCGAGCCCAGGTGTACGACTTCTGCTGCCGTTTTTGGGTAGAGGGGCTGGCGGCGCTGGGCATTGAGGTGGATGCTCCCGCTTCTGTCCGCGGCCAAGGTGGCCAGGATCGGGGCTACCGCAACAAAATCAGTTGCTTTGCCGCCCGTACCCGTGCCGATCTAAGCTGGCAGCGCAAAAAGCTGATGGGCAACGCCCAACTGTGGCAACCCTGGGGGATCCTGCAACAGGGATCCCTCCTGTTGCGGCCCAATCCCGAGCTGTGGGAACGGTACCTGCCCGGATCGCAAGTGATTGGCGTGTACGACCTTTGCCCAACAGCGCCGGGGATCCCTGCTTTGATCGAACATTTTCTCCAAATGGCCCAGGAGTGCTTTGAGGTGGAATGGCAAGAAGAAGCCTGGCCCGCACTGCTGGCTTAGTTTCTGGTTTCTAATCAACCATCGAGGGAGCAAGAAATCGCTTGACTCTTGCTGAAAAAGAGTTGTGCAGAAAAATCCGGAAGGCTTTGCAGCTAGACCGAAGAAGATTTTCCCTTGCTTAGAGCTCTAGCCTCTTTCCCCTGCGAAAAGAGGAAAGCCAAGACTCGTCCCAGCGCTATTTTTTGTGTCGACAAACACCAAAGGCAAAGCAGCAAGAGACTGCTACCCTCTCCATCCCCAATAGCTGTGCTAAAACCAAGGCAGCGCTCAGCCAGGTAAGCCATGCCGAAAGTTTGGGCGGCAGTTTTGCTAGGCATTTTCTTACTGCCGCAGCCCGCTTGGGCCATTACCCTCGAGCAAGTGCCCAACCCCCGCCGCAGCTATGGGGGATGGGTTTCCGACACCGCCGACATCCTCAGCAGTAGCACTGAAAACGAGCTAAACCGTCTCCTCACCCAGCTTGAGCAGCGCACCGGTGCCGAGATGGCGGTGGTCACGGTACCCAATACCCAGGGATATGCCACGCCGAAAGCGTTCACCACGCAACTGTTCAACTACTGGGGCATTGGCAAGGCTGGCCAAAACAATGGCGTGTTGTTTCTTATCTCGGTGGGGGATCGGCGGGTAGAAATTGAAACCGGCAGGGGTTTGGCCACCATCCTTCCCGACAGCCGCGTTCAGCAGATTATCGACCAGCAGATCCTGCCCAAGTTTCGCAATAGGGATTTCGATGGCGGCACCTTGGCGGGAGTACGGCAGTTAGCCTCAGTCCTGCAGGGGCAGCCGGTTGCCGAGGTTCCTTCAGCCGCTTCTCAAGCTTCCACTTCTCTTTCCACCGCAGCCGTTCCTCGAGCGGTTGGAACGGGATCCCTGGCTGCCGCTCAAAGCTCACTGGAAGGGATCCTGCTGCTGTTGGGGATCATTATCCTAGGGGTGGGGTGGCAGCGCTCCCGCCAGCCGGTCTATCTTAAGGCCGAGCGGGGAGGAGCAAAAGTCCTGTCCCTGACACGCCGAGAGCAGGGGACAATGGCTGCCCTCTCCTCACTGCAGAGCGATCCCATTCGCTTGTTTCTCTATTCCGGCTCCCTCTGCTTTGGCCTCTTCCTGTTGTCAGCCAGCGGCAACTGGCTGGTACCGGGGCTGCCCTTCCTGGCGGTTGTGGCCGCCGACAGCATCTTGGGCTCGAAGCGTGGGATCCCGTTTCAGCCGGTGGTCTGTCAAAGCTGCGGTCGGCCCATGCGCCCCATCCAGCCGCAAGTTCTGGATAAGCAACTTCCCCCAGCGCATCGCCTGGCCAAAAGCCGCCGCAGAGCCCGCTACTACGGCTGGTTTTGCCCTAGCTGTCAGGGGGCAGCTGTGGTTGTTCGCGAGAATGGATTTTATCGCCACCTTTATTGCCCTAGATGTCAAGCTCTTACCCTTGACCTCACCACCCAGGTTCTCAGGAAAGCCACTTACACCTCTGAGGGCCTGAAGCTGGAAATCCTAACCTGTTCTATCTGCGGCTACCGCAGCCAGCGAGAGGTTGAGATCCCGAGGCTCAGCAGGGATAGGGACTTTGATAGGGATTCTGATAGAGATTCTGATAGAGATTCTGATAGGGATTTCGGGGGCGGCAGCAGTAGCGGTGGCGGAGCAGGCGGCAGTTGGTGAGACCCAACTCTAGAGATTTCTCTATCGATTGAACAAGGGGGTTGGGCTTCTCTTAAATCCGCCGGGACAGTACAGTGGTAAGGGAGCAGCGATAGCGATTTGTTAAGGACGAAGATCCCATGACCCTTGCAGAAGGCGTGCAACTGGTTACCTTTGGGGTGCTCTCGGCGATGGCCATCGGCTTTGCCCTGGGAGTGGTTTGGGCCCCCAACATCGTCTATTCCGGCTTTCTATTGGGGGGCGTTTTCTTGAGCATGGCCGGGCTGTACCTCCTCTTGAATGCCGATTTTGTGGCTGCAGCTCAGGTGTTGATCTACGTCGGCGCCGTCAACGTGCTGATCCTGTTCGCCATCATGCTGGTGAACCGGCGCTATACTTTCGCTCCTTTGAAGTTGGGCTGGCTGCGCAATGGGGTGACGGCGGCGGTGTGTTTGGGGCTGTTTGCCCTCCTGACGGCAATGGCCCTGAATACCCCCTGGCAGTTGGAGCCGATCCAGCCCACGAGCAGTGCTTTGGTGATGGGTGGGCATTTCTTTAGCGACTATCTGTTGCCGTTCGAGTTGGCTTCTGTTTTGCTGCTGATGGCGTTGATCGGGGCCATTGTGCTGGCGCGTCGAGAGTTTGTCGTTCCCCAAGCCCAAGAAGGGGATCTCAGCTTGCTGGAGCGGGCCCGGCCACAGCTTGAATCGGAGTCGGAACGCCCAGCAGAGCTGGTGAGCACGCGTTGAAGCTGCCTGCTCTCGGCCATACAGCCCAGCGTTTTCCTGATGCCCCTCTCATCTGTATCCAGTGGAGCCTCTTGTGATGTTGCAACTGCAGTTTTTCTTGGTGGTCGCGGCAATTCTTTTCTGCATCGGCATCTACGGCTTGATCGTCAGTCGCAACGCCATTCGGGTGTTGATGTCGATTGAGCTGATGCTCAACGCCGTCAACCTGAACTTTATGGCTTTCTCCAACTTTGTCGACTCGGGCTTGATTCGCGGCCAAGTGTTTTCGGTATTTGTCATCACCGTGGCGGCTGCCGAGGCGGCAGTGGGCTTGGCCATTGTGTTGGGGATCTACCGCAACCGCGCCACCATCGACATGGAGAGCTTTAACCTGCTCAGGTGGTAGTTGTTTTCTTGATCGATGACTTTCAGGTGCGGCTGGGCAGCGGCGGGCATTGGATCCCAGGGATCAGGGATTCCAGCAGGCCGCTGCAGGCGTCCCAGAGCAGCTCGATCACGTAGTGAAACCCTGCCTCGCCCCCGTAGTAGGGATCCGGAACTTCTTCATCGGTGTGAGAACGACAGTAGCTACAGATTAGGCGTACCTTGTCGGCATATCTTCTCTGGGGATCGAGGCTGAGGATATCGCGGTAATTTTGCCGATCCATGGCCAGGATCAGGTCGAACTCCCGCAGATCCAAAGGATGTATTTGCCGGGCTTGGCCGTGCAGCTCCAGTCCATAGCGCTGGGCAACTTGTCGCATGCGGCGATCTGGGGGACTGCCGAGGTGGTAGGCGGCTGTACCTGCCGAATCGCAGAGGATGTCCCCCTCATGGCCGCTGCTCTGCAGCAGGTGGTTGGTGATCCCTTCGGCAGCGGGAGAACGGCAGATGTTGCCCAGGCACACAAACAGCAGCTTTTGGCTCATGGATCCCTCGACGGCAGTGAACATTTCCCACCGCATTATCTGCGTTTTGCGGCCCAGAGTACAGAAGCAGGCGAGAGGGGATAGGGCCCTCAGGCGGCAGCGGGACAGATTCTTGGCCAGAATGGAGCTAGTTCCCCTGGTGAGATGTCTTATGCCAGATGCCACCCGCTACCCCCACCCGCAGGATGTGGCCAACCTCATTCTCTACTTGCAAACGGAGCTGGCTCTGTTTGAACAATGGGCTGCTCAAGAAGGGATCCCGTCTGCGGCTCTGCGCCCCATCGAGCGCTCCCAAGAGGCTTTGCGGCGAGCTGTAGATCAACTGGAGCTGCGGGAGTGGTACCGCGAACTCACCTATGGCTTTCGGGATCAGTTGGGGCGCCTAGAAGAATGGTTGTAGCTGTCCGGCAGAGCTTTCCAGTGCCAAAATAACGACAACTTTCCCAGGGGCGCCGCTCATGTTGCAGGTTCAGGATCTCTGCTACCACCCGGCAACCCTCCCTCAGCCGATTCTCCGGGATCTCTCCTTTGAGCTGGGCCTGAATCAGTTGGGGCTGATCGTGGGCAAAAGTGGGGCCGGCAAGAGCACCCTGCTGGAAATTTTGGCCGGCTTGGCGCGGCCCACGCGCGGGCGGATTGCCTGGGGAGGAACAGAGCTCTCCCCCCAGCAGTTGCGCAGCATGGCGGGGCTGGTGTTTCAGTTCCCGGAGCGTCACTTTTGTGGCTTGACGGTGCTAGAGGAAATGCGCTTCGGCCACCCGGAGCTGCAACAAAAGGAGATTGAAAACGTTCTCAAACAGGTGGGATTGGAAGGGATCCCTCTGTGCACCTCCCCCAACCATCTCAGTGGCGGACAACAACGGCGCTTGGCCCTGGCGGTACAGCTTATTCGCGGCCCGCTGCTACTGCTGCTGGACGAGCCGACGGCAGGGCTGGACTGGTCGGTGCGGCGGCAGTTGATCGAGCTGCTGGCCCGGCTGAAATCCACCTGGACGGTGTTGGTGGTTTCCCACGACCCAGAGGAGCTATCCTCCATTGCCGATGTGCGGTGGATCTTGCAGGCGGGATCCCTGCAGCCGTTGCCGACAGATGCGCTGCTTCAAAGGTAGCGGCGGGGATCCACCGGCTGGCCGTTGACCCGCACCTCGAAGTGAACGTGGGGGCCGGTGGAGAGGCCGGTGGAGCCGGAAGCGGCAATGGCCTGCCCCCGCTGTACCTGCTGACCCACCCCAACGGCGACGCGGCTGTTGTGGGCGTACAGGGTGGTGATGCCGCCGCCGTGGTTGACAATCACCGTGTAGCCGTAGCCGCCATACCAGCCGGCGTAGATGACGGTGCCCCGGTCTGATGCCCGAACTGGCGTGCCGGTGGGCACACCGAAGTCGATCCCCGCATGGAAGCGGCGGCTTCCGTAGATGGGGTGAACCCGCCAGCCGAAGCCGCTGGTGATTGGCCCGCGCACTGGTGGGATCAACCGGCCTGTCCCCTGAACCGGATCTCTGCCCCCCCGCTGCTGAGCCTGCTGGGCGATCAGTTGCTGGATGAGGATGGTCAACTGTTGGGAATCGGCTTCCAAACGCCGTTGGGCTGCTTCATAGGCGGCGCGCTCGTTGGCCAGGCGGCCCACCAGTTGCTCTTGGGCGGCAGCCTGCTGCTGCAGTTGGTTTTTCTGGGCTGCCAGCTCCTGCAAGATTAAAGAAATCTCGTTGCGCTGCGCTTCCAGGGCGATCCGCTGCTGATCCACCTCCTTGGCCATCACCTGCAGCTCTCGGATCAACTGCCGGTCGGCTTCGATTAGCAATTGCAACTGGTGGCGGCGATCGAAAAACTCGTTGAGGTCGCGGCTGGTGAGCAGCAAAGCCCACCAATGTTCCGCCCCCTGCCGCTGCATGTAGCGCAAGCGGGCGGCCGTGCCCTGCTGCTGCCGTCTCAGGCGGTCTTCCAGCTCTTGGAGCTCCTTCTGCGCTTGCTCTAGCGCCCTCTGGGCCTGTTCCAGACGATATTGGTTGTCGCGAAGGCTAGCTTCTGTCTGTTGGATGTTTTGCCGCAGGGATCCCATGCGGCGACGGGCTTCTTCTTCCGCTTGGCGCAGCTCTCCCAGGCGTCGCTGGGTGCCCCGGATTTGTTGCTGGATCTGTTGCTGCCGCTGTTGCAGTTGGTGGAGATTCTGCGCCTGAGATGGAGCAACCCGCCACAGTCCCCCCAGCACCAGGAGGGCGAGCAACCCGACCATCACCCATGCCTTCAGGCTGTGTGTCCCACAACTGAGCTTGACCACTCCCCACACCCTCGGCAACCAACCTACCGACCCTAAGAATACAAAGATTCGCAAGGACTGATCGAGCCCAATCGCGCTGTTGCCCGCTGTCGTTACTCCAAATCGTTACAAGATACAAGCAAAACGGCTGGGTTATTTTCAATACCAGTAAAACCGTTCATTCCTTCAATTCCTGACTTCCCCCTCCCTTTGAGAGAGGGGCTGGGGGCGAGGGATCCTCACTGCGGCTAGGTTCGTATCGATCTCCAGATCCCACAGGTCTAATCGGTGCCCAACCTAAACAACCGGCAAGCCAGAGCAACCTCGACACAACATCCAGACAATGGCGATAAACTAGCCGCTCACCTGCCGGCAAAACCTCATGCCAGTAAGATGAAAACGATCAATGCCAACCAGAAAGTTACCTCGTAGAGATGGGCTACCATGCGCCACCTTTCCCCTGAGGGAGCTTCCTCCTCTCCTCTGCCGAGTTCAATGTTGGTTAAGGAGCTAACAAGGCTGCAGATAGCTACTAAAATGAGAGACCAGCGACGCCATGAAAGGATGGGAAAAGTAAGCGCTCCAACGAGTGCTACAAACCCGCAAACAGTTGCCCCTATAAACACCACTTTTGCCTGTTCTTTATTCTATTTTAGCCTTCTTCTCAAAAGGAAATTTGTTATAGCTTGTCATTGTTTTACCGTCGGGCTGTTTGGTTATTTTTAATTGCAATTAAACTTAAAATCAACCCAAGCAAGGTAGAAATCGATGAGAGAGGGCTTTTCCACAGATGGTGTTTGAGGGTTCTGAACAGAGCTTCAGAGAGGGATGGCGGCACCCCTGGCTACTCCATTTGTGGCAGCAGCCCCTGATCGCGGTGATCCGCCTCTCGGCCAGCCCGGCCCAAGCCCTTGAGGGATCCACCCTGGCCATCCGGGCCGGGATCCGCCACATTGAGATCACTCCCCAAGTTCCCCGGTATCTGGAGTTGATTGCCCAACTGCGGCAAGACTACCCGCATTGCTGGGTAGGGGTGGGCACGGTTTTAAATCGGCAGATGGCAGAGCAGGCTTGGCAGGCGGGAGCCCAATTCTATGTTTGCCCCTTTGCGGACGAGAGCATCATCCGCTGGGGTCGGGAAGCAGGGCTGCCCATTGTGCCCGGCGCCCTCACCCCCGGCGAGATCTGGAGGGCCTGGCAGGCCGGGGCAACGGCAGTAAAGGTGTTTCCGGCAGAAAGCCTTGGCGGATCCCGTTACCTGCGCCATCTGCAACCGGTGCTGGGATCCCTGCCTTTGATCCCAACTGGGGGGGTTACCTTGGCCAATGCAGCAGAATATCTGCAGGCAGGGGCCTGGGCTGTCGGCATCGCCGGGGATCTCTTCCCGGCGGAGCTTCTTTCCCAGCAAGGGGTTGATCCAGACAGTTGCCGGCAAGAGCTGGAAAATCGGCTGCGGCAAACGCTACAACAGCTTGCCAGCCAGAGGGTCGCCGCAGCCTGGCCCGAACTTCCGGGTGAACCCCCAGAGTAGGGGGCGCGTTGACGCTCCCCGCACTTGAGTGGGGAGATGGCCGAGCACCCTGGCAGCAAACTTTGGAGGGCGCTGCCCAGCCGCACCCCCGACATCCCTCAGACAAAGAAAGTCCGAGAGTTGCGTCTGATTTCCCTATCACCTTGGCCGCCGCTCCCCTTACATGGGGTTCCTTGACTTCCCCCTTCCAGGGTTTGCAGCGTATTTGCCTGGGGAGGCGTCTTTTATGGCTATCGCAGCGGCACCCTAGCACAGCCAGCAATGTTAGCGCTACAGTACATTGAAGGTTTGTACCACTGGCAAAGGCGACTCAAGTCGTGGGTGGCCGTTCCGCTCCGTACTCAATGGGGCCAGCGAGCCAATTTTGGGTGTGAGTGAGGCCTGCATGGAGGGATTCCTGGATCTGTACCTGGAGCTAAACGTCCCCAGCCCAGTTGAGGAAGCCACTTGGCACCGTTGGTTTGAGGTGTGGCTGCGGGAGCTGGGGGTGACGGATCCCTGCGAGCTCAGCCTTTGCCTCACCTCCGACGAGCACATCCGCCAGCTCAACCGCGAGTTTCGCCACATCGACGCTCCCACCGATGTCCTGGCCTTTGCCGCCGAGGAGACGTCCACCCCTGTCGAGCTGCAGAAGATAACAGGGGTGCGCCTGCTGGGGGATATCGTGATTTCGGTACCCACCGCTTGCGCGCAGGCAAAAGCCCAGGGGCAGCGGCTGTCGCGGGAATTGGCCTGGCTGGCCAGCCACGGCCTGCTGCATCTCTTGGGATGGGATCACCCCGATGAGCTTTCCCTACAGCGCATGCTGCAGCAACAGCACCACCTGCTTGCCGCCATCCAAGAAGACCTGGAGGTGACCCATGGCCAGCAGCCCTAGCCGTTTTCCCCAGCCGCTGCGTTTGGCGGCATTGCGACGGCGAGCCCCTTTCACTTCAGCGCAGGTCGATTCGGCCCATCCCTCCGAGGCACCAGACCCGGGAGCCGAGGCTGACCTCGCGGCGCAGGATCCCTGGCAGCGCCCCCCCTCGTGGCAGGTGGCCACTAGCCTAAGTAAAAGCTTCTACTATGCAGGAAAGGGCCTGCTGTACGCCGCCCGCACCCAGCGCAACTTTCGCATCCACCTGGCTATGGCGGTAGTGGCCTTTGTCTTAGGGTTGGCCCTGCGGCTGAGCGCCGTAGAAATGGCCCTGATCAGCTTGACCAGCGGGATGGTGATGGCCTTGGAGCTGGTGAATACTGCCCTGGAAGCAGTGGTGGATCTGACCCTGGGCAGCCGCTATCACCTGCTGGCAGAAATTGCCAAAGATTGCGCTGCTGGAGCGGTGTTAGTGGCAGCGATGGCGGCTTTGGCTGTGGCAGCTTGGCTGTTTCTCCCCCCCTTGCTGCTGCTGCTGCCAGGGTAGGGACGCCGAAAAAGTTTTGCCCAGCCTCTCAAGGGATCCCATCCCAAACAGGTTTGTGCTGTGGATTCCTGGCTCCCCTCTCCCGCAGGGAAAGGGGTTAAGGGGTGAGGGATAAGGAGGGTCGGGAACTTGAGTGGGAGGGCGGTGTCCTAGTCTGCGAAAGGCCTATACGCCTAAAAGCACGACCCCTTTGTAATCGGGGTGACCAGCTTGACCCAAGGGCCTCCTCTATATTTGGGAATGGATCACCACCCGTCCCCCCTGTCGATCCAAATTCAGGGGTTTGGCCTCTGCTTCGATATCCAGTTGCTCCCAGGCGCCGACCATGGCGCATCCCACCCGTTCTCGCTCCTCCGGGGCGCAGAAGGCTAAAAGCGTGGGGCCAGCCCCGCTGATCACCACCCCATAGGCCCCGGCAGCCAGAGCCGCTGCCTGGACGGTTTTGAAGCCGGTAATCAGCTCCATGCGCGCCGGTTGGTGCAGTCGATCCTGCAAGGCCACCTTCAGCCAGTCCGCCCGCCCCGACTGCAGGCTGCGGATAAGCAGCCCCAGGTGACTGACGGAAAAGACAGCATCCGCCAGGCTGACGGACTTGGGCAGGATCTCGCGGGCCGCCTGGGTAGACAGCTTAAAGTTAGGCACCGCCGCCACTAGGCCGATGCGCTCGTGCCAATCCACCGGGCAAAATACCCATTGCCCCTGCTGCCCCTGCACACAGAGTTGACAGCCGCCCTGGAGGGCGGGCACCACGTTGTCGGGATGGCCTTCAAGGGCAATGGCCAACTGCAGGAGGGTCTCAGGAGCCAGGTTCAGCGATCCAAGAGCATTAGCCCCCAACAGGCCGCCGACAATGGCAGTGGCAGAGCTGCCCAGGCCCCGCGCCAGGGGCACGTTGAGGGTGATCTCAATCTCCACCCCCGGCACCGGCTTGCTTAGCAGCTCGAAAGCACGGCAGAAAGCGCGGTACACCAGGTTGTCCTTGCTCTGGCTGATGTGATCGCTGCCGCGATAGTGGATGCTGAGGCCGGTGGGAATCTCGCGAAATTGGAAGTGGTTGTAGAGCTCCAGGGCTGCACCGATGCAATCGAACCCCGGCCCCAAGTTAGCGGTGGTGGCGGGGACGATCACCTCTACTCGCTCTCTAACCAAGGGGGAAGCTCCTTAGCGAACGGCGGGCAACTCAATACCTGTAAGCCCCCATTATCCTACGAATGGGAGATCTCAGGCTCGCAGGGCCTCGATGGGATCTAGTTGCGCCGCTTGGCGGGCCGGGAAAATGCCGAAAACCACCCCGATCCCCGTCGAGAGGGAAAAGGACACCGCCACCGCCACTGCATCCACGCGGGTGGCCAGGGGGGTGAACACTTGCAGCGCCACCAGCAGGCCGCTGCTGAGGAGGATCCCGGCCACGCCCCCGCTGACGGCAATGAGAATAGCTTCGGTGGCAAACTGCTGCAAAATTTGCCGGCTATCGGCGCCGATCGCCTTGCGCAACCCGATCTCGGAGGTGCGTTCCGACACCGAGATCAGCATCACATTCATGATCCCCACCCCGCCCACCAGCAGCGAGAGGGCCGCCGTGCCGGTCAGCAGCACCCGCAGCAAGGTTAAGATCCTGGCCGCCCCGTCCAGCAACACCTTTTGGTTGCGGACGACGAAGTCATCCTCCCCCACCAGTTGGTGCCGTTGCCGCAGCAAGTTGCGGATCTGGAACTCGGCAGCCGGCAGATCTGCTTCGGAGCGGGCCGAGACGAAGATCGCCGTCAGTTCCAGGCCATAGGGGGAGCGCCGCCCCACAAACCGGTTGGCCACCACATCCACCGGCAAAAACAGGCCGGCATCGCTGTTGCCAAACACCGTTGGCTTAGAACGCAACGTGCCGATTACCTCGAAGGGCAGGTTGTTCAGCAGCACCGTCTCCCCGATGGCGGCAGCGGGATCCAAGCCGAACAGCTCGCGGGCGGCCTCGCTGCCCAGCACCACCACCGGGCGCTGCTCCTCAATATCCGCTGGCAAGAGAAAGCGCCCCTCCTCGATCTCCAAATTCAGCACCGACAAATACTCCGGCCAGGTGCCTGTGGCCTCATAGCGGCGATCCACTCCCCCCCGCACGGCGCGCACATTGACCACAAGACTGGGGACGGCTGCCGACACAGCGGGCACTTCCGCGGCAATTGCCCGTAGATCGTCGAGGGTAATGGGACGGGTGTTGCTGGCGTCCGCCAGGCCCAAGCTGGAAGAAAAGACAATGAGCAAGTTGGTGCCCAAAGAACGGAACTGATCCACGGCCAGCTCCTGGGCAGCATGGCCAAACCCGGCAATGGCCACGACGGCGGCGTTGCCGATGAGGATCCCTAACATGCTTAAACCGGTGCGCAGGCGGTAGCGGCGCACCATTTGCCAGGCCATTCGGGCTGCAATCGGTAGGCTCATGGGTGTGGCTTGATTTGAGCGGTTTCGCTGCGATTTTGCTCTTGTCGGATCAAAGTCTCCAGGTTCACCCCCGGCGGCAGCGCCGTAAAGACCCGATCCCCCGCCCGCAAGCCGGAGAGCACTTGGGTGATCCCGCCCTGGGTGAGGCCTGTTTCCACCGGTCGATAGACGGGCCGCTGGGTTCGCGGATCCAGCAGGATCACTCCCTCTTGGCCCTGCTCCCGCAAGATGGCCACCGAGGGCACCGTGAGCGCCTGAGGCTGCCGCTCCCCGATAAAATCCACCGAGACGTTCATGCCGGTGCGCAAAAAGTCTGCCCCCGCCTCCGGTTCGATCATGACCCGAAAGACGGTGACCTCCCGCACCACCACCGTGGCAGGGGCAATCCGCTTCACCCGCCCCTGCACCACCCGATCCGGATAGGCCAGGGAGCGGATCTCCACCGGCTGCCCCACCCGCACCTGGGCAATCTGCGCCTCCGGCACCTCGGCTCGCACCTCGATCCCCTGGGCCAGCGCCAAGATAGAGCTGGAAGAAGCGGCGGTGGCATCGGAAGCTGCGGTAGTGGGAGTTACAAAGGATCCCACCTCGGCAAAGCGCTGGACAACCACGCCGGAAAAGGGCGCCCGGATCTCGGCCTCAGCCAGGCGAGATTGCCGCTGGGCCAGCTCTGCCTCCGCTTGGGCAATCTGAGCTTGGATCTGCTGCAGCGTTTCTGGGCGGCTACCTGACCGCAATCGCTCCAGCTCCTGTTGAGCCGCTTGCCAGTCCGCCTGCGCCTGTTCCAGGCGGGCCAGGCGTTGATCCAGCTCGCTACGGGCCACCACCCCCTGCTGCACCAGGGTCTGAATCCGCTCCAATTCCCTTTCGGCCAACCTCACTTGCGACCGCGCCGCATCCACCCTGGCCTGGGCCGCCGCGATCACCTGGGGTCGCTCGCCAGCTTGCAGTTCCGCTAGGCGGGCCTGTAGCTCTTGGATGCGGGCTTGGGCTTGGCGAATGCCGCTGGCTAAATCCCCGTAATCCATCCGAGCCAACACTTGCCCTGCCACTACCTCATCTCCCTGATCCACCAGCAGCTCTGCCAGACGACCGGACTCGCGGGGGCTGACATTCACCTGCCGGATCGGCTGCACCTGGCCGCTCACCCGCAGGCGTTGGGCGAGATCTGTCACCTGCACGGGCACCGTTAGCCTCTCCAGGCGCTGGGCCGTCTGTTGCCGGAGCTGACGCTGAACGAGAATGCCGCCGCCCAAGCCGGCTAACAATATCCCCACAAGGATCCAGCCGATGGGCAGTCCTCTGTTGTGGGATCCGGTCTGTGGCAGAGGTTGGTCAGCAGATTTGGCAGGGGTTGGGGATCCCGTCTGGGGCTCATTGGTGCGCAGGATCACAAAAGTCTCTCGCCTTTAACAAGGGCTTTCTCTGTATCCAGCCTATTGAAAAAGGAGAGGGGGTGCAAACGCGGTTTCCCGCATGGCCATTGGGTTCGGACGGCTGGCAAGCTCTGTACAAAAAAAGGGGGGATTGCTACACTGATTAGCTGCCGATAACGCGGGAAAGCCATGAACGCTCGCATCAACGCCGAAGAGATCATCCGCTCCATCCAAGCGGCCCACATGAAGTCGGATCTGCCAGAGATCCATGTTGGCGATCAGGTACGGGTGGGGGTGCGCATTCAAGAGGGCGGCAAAGAGCGGGTGCAGGCCTTTGAAGGCACGGTCATTGCTATGCGTCACTCTGGATGCAACCGCACCATCACGGTGCGCAAGATTTTCCAGGGAATTGGAGTGGAGCGGGTCTTCCTAGTTCACTCGCCGCGCATCGACTCAATCCAGGTGTTGCGGCGTGGCAAGGTGCGGCGGGCCAAGCTGTTCTATCTGCGAAACCGAGTGGGCAAGGCCACTCGCATCAAAGCCAAAACGGATTCTAAAGAAGAAACCCTCTAAGGCTTTGGGCATACCTGCTACACTAGGTAAACTAGGTAAGGGGCTGACCCTTTACTACTCCTGCGTCCTTAGTTCAGTTGGTAGAACGTCGGTCTCCAAAACCGGATGTCGGGGGTTCGAGTCCTCCAGGACGCGTCAGCGGTTCGGCATTTTGAGGTGGCTTGGGGTAGATTCTCAAGCTTAAGCGCCCCGAGCTGCCAATTTTCAGAGAGAAGTCAGGGATCCAAGCCAACCGCTCCAACAAAAATTGGACGAGCCTGTTTAGACTCGCCGCTGCGGCCAAGGAACTTCGGCGGCAGCCGTTCGCAATCGGGCTGAGGGCGCTGCGGAGAGTCTTCCAGTTCCCCGTGAACGAGGATTAAAGAGATAGAGATCCCAACTTTTCCCGGGCCAAACCTAGGACTTCCTCGCTTCCTTCTTGATGCGATCCAACTCTGCCTGTAGCTCAGCAATCTGTTGGCGCAAACGGGCAGCTTCCGAAAGTTCAAGGGCAGTGCCAGTCTTGTCTTCAGCGTCGCCCATGTCGTCAATGTTGATCTTGCGAGGGGCGCCAGCAGACCTTTCCCCCCCCCTACGGTTGGCGTTGGCAGCGATGGCGTCCATGTAGGCCCGCGCCTCTTCGGCGGTCATCGCCCCCCGCTCCACCAATTCATCCACCAAAGCCTGGACCTGCTTGCGCAGCTCCAGCAGACGGCTGTTGGCTCTCCCGGCCACCTTTGCAGCATTGTCTGCCACCACCGCGGCCAAACCCATGCCGAAGTAGAAAGCCTTCTGAGCAAAGTTGGCGAGGGGGTTGTCTGTCTCGGCCATACAGGTGTGCGCTGCCAGGGCAGAGGTAAAACTTGGAAGAGGGCGACCCGGGTTGACGCGCCTGCTCAGAGCATCCCGTAGTGCTGCTATCTTCCGATCCTGACACGGTTTGGGCGTCGGAGCTGCACGGACCCAGGTCTTCCAGTAGCCTAACATTTTTCCTCTCTGCCCCGCTCGGCTTTCTGGAGGTGATCTCAGATCTTCTCCCCCTGTAGACGGCGGGAGGGGGCAGAGTACAGCGCGAGCCTTCCCGTCTTGCAAGGTAAACCTAAGGGGTTTCCGGCGGCTCCAGATAAACTGGGATCCGCTCCACAACGGTATCGCTGCGCCGCACCTCTTGTCCCTGGGCTTGGGGAATAGCCACCGGCAAGGTAACCGGTTGGGCAACGAAACAACTGGCCACCGGCAGAGCCTGCTCCAGTTCGTCGAGAGGGCGCGGGATCACAGCCACCGCGTTCAGCTCGCCGATGCGCTCTGCCTCGTACATGCCGGCATCGATGGCGATGGCCACGTTGGCCACCGTGCCCCGAATGATGGCCGTACACAGGCCGTCGCCAATGGTCTCGTAGGCGGCCAGTTGCACATCCGCCGTTTTCAGCATTGTGTCGGCGGCCCCTACCATAGCCGGAAAGCCGCGGGTTTCCAGCAGGCCCACGGCCAAGTTGCTGAGGCGGCTGTAGCCGCGGTTTTGTGCCAGTTGAGACAGCTTGCTGCTGACGGGCAGCACCGCCTCCAAGTTAGGCAAAGGCCGTGGAATGACCAAACTGGAGATCTCCTCTTGCTCAAACTGGCGGGCCACCTCGATCCCCTCCTCGATGGCAATGCGCACATCGGCAATCCCTCCCCGTACGATTGCCGTGCAGTAGCCTCCTGAGATCTTCTCAAAGCCGATCAGCGCCACCCCCGCCGACTTGGTCATGGCGTCGGCAATGCGCACAATGACCGGAAAGCTGCGTGTCTGAATAAGGCCCAAAGAGGTGGACATAGCACCCTACTTCTTTATGCCAGTGTAGCCCTCAAGACTGGCCACCCCCAGAGGATAGGATCTGCCGGTAAGGATAGATCTTGCCCAGCAGCCGATCCAGCTCCGAATAGCCCGGGATCCCATTTAGCTTGCGGGTCTTAGGGGATCTCGAGTTCTCTTGGGTTTGCTCAGCCGCCTCCTGCCAACGACGGGTTTGCTTTTCCACCTGGGCCAGCGGCGAGTCGGGGGGAGAGGGAGGGGTCGGCTCAGGCAAGGTTTCCTCAGGGGGTTCTATCGGCTCTTGCGGGGCCGCCGCCGACACGGGCTCTGCCTCGCTAGCCATGCCCACCTCCGCCTCTTGCCTGCTGGGATAGGTGGGATCCCCGACCAGCGAGCGGGGAGGGATCACCGCCTGGCTGAGCACTGAACAGTTGAGCAGCGTGGTTTCCGAGCCGATACAGGCGTTTTTGCCGATGGTGCCCTGCCCGATCACCAGCACCCCCATTCCCAAGGTGGCCCCCGCCTCCACGACGAGGGATCCCCCGCAGGCGTGCAGGATGGATCCCATGCCAATACAGACGCCTCGCCCGATCTCGATGCGACAGCCGGGGTTGGCCCGCAACAGCACTCCCGCTGCAATGCCTGCCCCTGCCTCCACCTGCACCTCGCCACTGACATAGTAGCGAGTTTCGCCGTTCTGGCTGGGCCAGGAGCGCAGCGTTGTAGAGGTGGGCAGAGGCAAAGCCAAGGTGCTCCTCATCGCTAGGAGGTCGGATCAAAACCAACCTTGAACCGACAGTGATCAGAGAACAGGCGGATCCCTCAAGGGGTTTGGATGATCTGCTCCAGCACCCGTCGTTTGGCTTTGGGGTCGATGCCCAGCAGGCGCACATACTCGCCGCGATGCTCCTCCAGGCAGGCTTCCAGAGCCGCCACCACCTGGGGCAGCTGGCTGGCCTCGATAGGGCTGCAGCTCTGCCAAGAGGAGGTGCGAAAACGCCGCTTGTCCGCATGTTCGGTGCCGATGCGGTGGCCCTGGCTGAGCAATTGCTGCACCTGTGCCACCACCTCGCTGCTGAGTCGGGTGCTGGCAGGAACGGTGGAAACAGGAGTAGCCGCCGGGGATCCCTGGGCTGCAGGGGCAGGCGACTTGCCGCCGGGGGTTTGAATGACGCGCTCGTAAACCCGCTTTTTCCCCTTGGGATCGATCCCCAACAGGCGCACGTAGTGGCCTTGGTGCTCCGCCAAAGCAGCCGTCAGCTCGGCCAACACCTCCGGCCCGCGGCTGGCGCGAATGGTCGGCCCGGTCTGCCAAGAGGAGGTTTTGAAGCGGCGCTCGTCAGCATATTCGTAGCCGATGCGATAGCCCTGGGCCAGCAGCCGATGTACCTCTTCCTGTAACTCCAGGTCGAGGCCAGCAGCGCTCCCTCCCAGCTTGCCCCCCTCTGCGGGCGAGGCTGTCCCGCCGCTGCTGCTCATCTGGGGCGTTTGAATCACCTTCTCCAGCAGCCGCCGTTTGGCCTTGGGATCGATTCCCAGCAGGCGCACATACTCTCCCGTATGTTCGGCCAAGGCCGCCTGCACAGCCGCCAGGATCTCTTGGGCCGAGCCGCTCCAATTGCCCAAAGTCTGCCAGGAAGAGGTGCGGTAGCGGCGGACATCGGCCACCTCCAGGCCGACGCGATACCCCTGCGCCAATAGCGCCCGGATCTCCTCCTCCAAGCTGGCGTCAGGGCGCGGATTGGCTGCGCCGGAACCTGGGGCCGTAACCGAGACGTGGCTGGGGGATCCAGAAACGGTCGCCGGCCCCTCCGGGGTTTGGATGATCTGCTCCAACACCCGTCGTTTCGCCTTGGGGTCGATCCCCAACAGGCGCACGTATTCGCCGCGGTGCTCCGCCAAAATAGCCCCCAGCGATTGCATGACCTCGGCCTCGCGGGTGCTGGTGATCGGGCTTTCGCTCTGCCAGGAAGAGGTACGGAAGCGGCGGGCATCGGCATATTCCAGCCCTACCCGATAGCCTTGGGCCAACAGGGCGCGAACTTGCTCCACCACCTCCGGCTTGAGAAGGGATCCGCCGCCGTTCCGGCCGTCGGCGCGAGAGGAGGAATGAGTCATGGATGCCGTCTCCGTAGCCGTTGGGTTAGAGGTGCGCGACCGCAGAAGTTCGTTGCGAATGGGAGCAATACAGACCAGGTTTTCGCTGCAGTGATAGCCTTCCAGCAGAGCCTGGTTGATGCCGATCACATGTTGGGCAAACTTGGCATCGCTATCCTGCACATCGGGCAGCCGATCCGCCTCAGCTTGCGTGGTGATGATGGAGCCGGAGGGCACATACTTGCCCGGCGGGATCTCCACATCCTGGATCAAGCAGTGCAACATGACGATGCAGCCATCCCCCACCCGCGCGTTGAACACCGTGGAGCGGAAGCCGATAAAGCAGTTGTTGCCCACATAGGCTGGCCCGTGGATCAAGGCCATGTGGGCAATGGAGGTGTTCTTGCCAATCCACACGGAGTAGGGTTGGCCATCTTCCCCAATGACCCGCCCTTGCTCCAGGCCGTGGATTACCACCCCATCCTGGACGTTGGAGCCGTCGCCAATGTAGAAGGGAGAGCCCTCATCCGCACGGATGGAAGTTCCTGGGGCAATCAGCACCTGGGCGCCCACGCGCACATCCCCGATGAGATTGGAAAAGGAATGCACGTAGGCAGAGGGATGGATGGTCGGCTCCGCCAGGCGGCGAGACCAGGGCGTTGGCGGCGCAGCATAGGTGTGAGCAGGCATAACCGTGAGCCTCTAGAACACGTCAGAGAGAGGAAGGAGGGATCCCAGCTAGCGTTGGTCGCGCTTGTTGTAGAGGGAGCGACCGCCGATGCTGACGGTATCGATGATCGCCATCACCACTGCATCCAGCGGACGGGTTTCGTTTCCCTGCGGCTGGCGAGCTGCGCTGCCCTGGCTGACCAGCACCCACTCCTCGGCGCCGGCCCCCACCGGATCGGCAGCTACAGCGTAGTCGGGCTGCGGTCGGCCCTCGAGATCGACATACTGCACCACCAGAAACTTCACGCCTGTCAGGCTGGGATCCTTCTGGGTGCTGGTAACAGTGCCCCGCACAATCGCGATACGCATCTAGGGACGGGTGAAGGGACGGATGGCGTTGACCCCTTCGCGGAACTGAGCCACATCCTCGGTGTAGCGAATGGGCAACACGTACTCTAGGTTTTCGTGGGGACGGGCGATGATGTGCCAGGAGAGCAACTGGCCGCCATTGACCCGCTTCACCGACTCGATCCCGGCGGCCACCGAGGCCTGCACCTCGGAGACATCGCCCCGTACGATCACGGTGACGCGCCCGCTGCTGATTTTTTCATAACCCACCAGGGTGACGCGCGCGGCCTTTACCATGGCGTCGGCAGCTTCCACCACTGCCGGGAAGCCCAGGGTTTCGATCATTCCGACTGCAATAGCCATAGGGACTCCTTACGCTGAAATTGTGGAGGGGGTTGGAACCTGTCCAGATTTTCTGGATCGGGTCAATTCCAGGCTAAGTGCAACTACTCAGTTAGGTACGAAACTGCTCCACTGCCTCCGTGTAGCGGATGGGCAGCACAAACTCCAGGTTTTCGTGGGGACGGGCGATGATGTGGTGGGAGAGGATCTCGCCCCCACTCACCCGTTTGGCAGACTCCAAGCCAGCGGCCACCGAGGCCTGCACCTCGGAGACATCGCCCCGTACGATCACGGTGACGCGCCCGCTGCCAATTTTTTCGTAACCCACTAGGGTGACGCGCGCGGCCTTTACCATGGCGTCGGCAGCTTCCACTACTGCCGGGAACCCGCGGGTTTCGATCATTCCGACTGCAATAGGCATATCAACTCTCCACTTTTGAACACTCAGTTCCTGAACGTTGCCGAACCCAGCAATAAGGCCAATCGATCTCCAAATTGATCTCGCCTATTGGGTTCGATCCTGCAATTTCCCTCGAACTCATCCAAGAGATCCTCTGCCCAACCCTCAGTGGACAGCTCTTCTCGGCAACACCTACTCCAGCCACCACAGACCTCCCCCTGGAGAGAAGGCCGTGCCCAACCCCCGACCTCAGACTCAATCAGACGGAGGCCAGAAAAGGTTGTGGGAGCCATCCGGGTTAACCACAACTGTCGCTCAGGCGGGCAAAGCTGCCAACTCCAGGCCAAGTCCCCATCTTTCTTGCACAAGATCGATCATACAAAATCGACGAGGACGCCCCAGAGAAGGGATCCCCCGACTCAACAAAATGATATCCCCATTCAATCCTGGACGAAAATCAATATTTTTAATTAGCACGATAGCTTTTTATTAAGAGAGACAAAATTGTTATCAACTCAAAAATAATTCTTGACATCTTTTCAGCTTTTGCCGTTATCGGCGCAGCGAGGGGGGCACTTCCAAGTCATGGGCTTCCATGAGGTCGGGTTGGCTCATCAGATGGGCCGGGGATCCCTGGGCGCAAATCCGGCCTTGATCTAAGAGGATCACCCGATCGCACACTTCCAGGATCAGTTCCAGATCGTGGGAAGCGAGCAGAAAGGTGTGCGTTGCTTGCAACAAAAAGGCGATTAGCCGGCGACGGGCGCGCAGATCCAGGTTGGCAGTCGGCTCATCGTAGAGTACCAACTGCGGCTGCATTGCCAGGATCCCGGCGATCGCGACCATGCGTTTTTCACCGCCGGAGAGATGATGGGGGGGACAGTTGGCCAAATTCAGGGTGCCGGTCATCGCCAGGGTTGCTTGGACCACAGCCGCGACCTCTGTCTCAGAACGTCCCAGGTTGCGCGGCCCAAAGGCTACATCCTCGGCCACCGAGGCGGCAAACAGTTGATCGTCGGGATCCTGAAACACCAGCCCCACCTCAGGGCGAAACTGGCCAGGCTGGAGCGGCTGCCCAAACAAAGTGATCTGGCCGGAACAGGGGGGCAACAGGCCAGCGAGGGCCAGGAACAGGGTGGTTTTGCCGGCGCCATTGGGGCCAATGATTCCTAGGCGCTGCCCGGCCTCAACCCGCAGATCCAGCCCTTGCAGCACCGGCGGACAACCGGGATAGGCGACCCACAACTGTTTGACCTCCACCGCCGGCGCTGTGTTCATGGCAGCAAGCTCATCCCAGGGCTAGCGCTGCTCCCAATGCTTCCAGCGCTTCTGGGTGGCGGCAGGGGTGAGCTGCAGGGTGGGTACGCTGGGGCTGGTCAGGTCGATCTGGAGAATTTCGTCGGGTGTACACTCGCAGTGGCGGCGCAGATCCCGCATTTGGTTGAGGGTTTGAATTTGCAGAGGCAGGCGGTCAGAAATCGGCCCCAGATAGACGTTGCCCAGCTCAGTGTGGAGCGTGATTCCCTCTCCCGACTGCCAATCTACGGTCTCGATCTGGATCTCAGCCTGTTGCAGGGCTTCGAGCAACAAGGCCCATTGCTCGGGCGCGTGGTTCTCCCAGCCCAGCAACTCCAGCTCAGGCCAGGAAAGGGAGGATCCGCTGTGGCGTCGAAAGGGATCGGGGGGCAGCCAATGGCCTTGCCGATCCACCCAGCCTGTCTGGTCGCCCCGACGGGCGCGCGCGACCAGTTGCCGTTCCCGCACCTGGACGATCACCCCCACCGGCAGCAGCCGCCGCTGTACCTGGACGCTTTCGATGGGAGAAGGGCGGGCCGGGGATGCCAGCAAGGCTCTTTCCAACACAGCCGGCTGCACCTGCCAGAGGTTCATTGGATAGGTCAGAGGCAGTTGCTCCCGGATCCAGTCGGGGTCGACCCAGTAGCTGCCCTTTACCTGAATTTGCTCCGGCCGGCGAATTTGCCAGTAGGGCTGCTGCAGGCCCAACACCAGCAGCGTCAGAACGCCCATCGAGCTGGCCAAGCGCCAGGATCCCTGCCAAAAGCGCTTGCGCCGTTGCTGACGCAAAAGTCGCCTGCGTTGCAGAAGTTGGTCGCGCGTGGGAGAAGCCAGAGGTACCATTAGCCCTCCCTCAAGCCAAAGGGGAGCATTCCATGCTCCTATTCAACTCGCGATCTCCTCGACCTGATCCGCCCGCAGCCAAATTGGAGGGGTGGGAACAGCCCCAAACTTAATCTGGAGGTAGTCGTCCTTGATATCCACCACTTCTCCAGGAGTTTCGAAGACGTAGTTGGGAATCAAAGGGTCGCTGGCCTGGGCTTCCAGGCTGCCTTGCAGTTTCTCGCGGATGGCCCGCACCAAAGTGCCTCGCTTAATCGCCATTGCCCCTCCTTCGATAGCCGTTGTATCCTGTGCCGCCAATAAGCCGGGTCCAGCCTACTTGCGCTTCAGGCTGCGGGCCATGTTGCGAAACATGTCCATGTCAGATCCCCCCTGGCGGCGTGAGCCTGCTCCACTGCTGCTGTTTGAGGTGGAAGAGCTTTGCTCAGGGGCTTTGGCCTGTTCTACGGCCAACTTAACTTTGCTTAGGGAAGAAACCTGCTCCACCACCTCCACCTTCTCCGTAGAGCCGAAATCCTGGAAGGTGTGCTTCACGATCCTAGGAGTGCGCATGTATTCGATGTTGCCAAGGGTTTTGGCCTCATCTGGGTCGAGAAAGAAGGTGTTGTCTTTCTTTTTGGCCGGCTGAGCAGCCGTCCCTGATGAAGGTTTGGAATCTGCCTGACCACGAGAGCCGAAAAAGCGCCTGAAGATGCCCACCATTGGTGTCTTGCCTGCAATGCGAAGAAAGTTGAGCCGGATCCCTAGACGTCGGGTCAGCCAGCCGCAGCTAGAAAGGTGACGGCTGAGCCCGGCTATGAAATCATGTTAAGCCAACTCAGGATAACATGCTCCCTGGCTGCAGGACGGCTTTCTCGGCCACATGTTCAACTCTCGGAGGCTCTGCCAGGGGAGGACCTTCGACCCTAGGCAAGTAGTCTGGCCAAGGGCAGCGAGCACATCCTCAGTCACGGCTCTTTAGTAAGTTTGGGGATCCCAATGACTGGCCAATGTACAGTTTTTTTGCTGGAAAATCCGTGTTGGCTCCCTTTTTGAGCTATGGCTTGACTCTTCACAATCAGTATGGGCAAGCAGTGTTAAGCCCGATCCCAGGAGGGGCAAACTATGACCATTCGATCCATCGTTGAAGAAGTCTTGCAAACTCGCCACTTTACCTCAGAACACGAGAGCCTAATCTACCGCCTGTTGTGCGATCGGTGTTTTGACGAGGCCGATTTGAAGGCATTGGCTTACCTGAGCGACGCTATGGTTCAGGGAATTGTTCAGCACTAGCCTCGGGATCCCTAAATAATTACAGGCGGCACTCCGGATGCCCGTCTTACGGAGAGGGCCCAAAAACTTTTGGGATCCCTTCCTCTGCGAAACCCTTTAGGCTCAAGAAGCTTCTGAGATCATCTCCAGAAGTGCGAGCGAAATTACCTGGCAGGCGTTGGGGAGCAAGCGTTACCCCTCTGCCTGCGAGGTGTAATGTATGGCAACCCTGAGCGGACTGCCTAAATTCAAGGCTGTGCCGATGCAGCGAGCCAAGATTTGAATGTTTTGCTTTTGCTCCGCCGATTCTAAAATCCTGGTAGAGGCCTTGCTCGGGCTG
>NZ_AXUX01000001.1:3016408-3026836 GCF_002760475.1 Synechococcus sp. 63AY4M2
TGCTTAAAGACTAGAGCGGCTTGTCCCTCTCCCGCATCGGCGACCCTACGGATTTTGGCCGGCAAGGCACTCCCAGTTTTTCAGAGATGGCCGGTTTTCTCTCCGAGATCCCACGGGCGAAGGATCGCCGCCTTGCGGTGAGAGCATGCCTCTAACCCCCAAAACCCTGAACTTTGCTGAATTTACTGAGCTTTAGGCGGTTTGGCAAAAGTCATTGAGAGGGATATAGTAGACCAAGTTTCCCCCTGATCCTTGAGTCCACCGCAACGGTTGCCGGGAAGTGAAGGGGGAAAGCGCTCGGGGGGTATTCCTCAGGGCTTTGCGGGATACCGCCTTCCTGCTCAGAGATAGGCAGGATGCGATCGCTTCTTTCCTGAACCATGTTCAGGAGAGTTCAGCGTGAATGTATCAGGCAACGAGAAAGGTAGAGGCTCGAGGCAATCTCGTCGCCCGATCCCTCCCTGTGGCCTTGCCGTCTGGAACAGCCCCTCGCTCTAGCAAGGGAATGGGTGTTCCTGTTCCGCCTTAAGATCCTAAGATAGGAGTTGAACGTCCCTGCTGGACTGGGTGCCTTTCCTTTACAACTTGGAAAGGGGGGGCCCAGCCGCAGAGGCGGGGGCGACGGCCGTTACGTTTTGAGAGGAATCCATGTTGTTCATTTTTAACCTAGCGAAGCGTCTGCAGCGCATCCTCCTCGCTCTCGTAGTCGGGGTGGCTGCGGTAGCTTTCCTGTCCAACCCTGCTGCTGCTGAAACCTACACGGTCAAGATGGGCTCTGACAAGGCCCAGCTCATTTATGATCCCCCCACCCTCACCATCAATCAGGGAGATACTGTTCGGTGGGTCAACAACAAGGTCTATCCTCACAACGTTGTCTTTGACAAGGTACCTGGTGGCGATGCGGCCCTGGCAGCCAAGCTGTCCCACAAGGCCCTGCTCACTGCTCCCAACCAAGTGGTGGAATCGGCCTTTGTCGATGTCCCTCTGGGTGAGTACACCTACTACTGCACTCCCCACCGGGGGGCTGGCATGGTCGGCAAGATCATCGTCAAGGGCTAGGCTGGCGCTCCAATTCCACTTCTCTGGTTGCTTTTTAAGAGGGAGATTCCGGCTCTGGCTTGCTGGCATGGGATCCCTGCCCGTAGCATAGAAAGTAGCCCTCTCGAGAGTGGGAGGGCTTTTTCGCGAATAGACGTTAGACAGGTTCCCCATGACCACCAGTGTTAAAGGCTACCTGCTCCTGGCCGTTTCCTGCATCAGTGCCATTGCCGCTGTGGGTTCGATTTTCGAGTTGGCTTCCGGTGAGCCGGATTTTGGCGTCGGCCCCACCAGCATTATCTTGATCGTCGCTGCTCCCTTGGCGGTTTGGCTGTTTCAATCGGCAGTTGGGGCGGCACGAGCCAGCGGCGCTGCCGGCAAGGGGGGCAAGAAGCGAAAGTAGGCAGGTAGATACGGGAAAACTGGGGGGAAGGGGATGGAGTCAGCGGGTTTGCTGTAAAGAAACTTGTGATTCTATCTCGGCTTCTGCTGGCTGATGAAACTCCGGCAACAGCTTTCGTTCTTGCACCGTTCCAAGGGCTGCTTCTAGCTCTGCCGTGGCTAGAGTACAACTGGAGCCAGATCCGTTCAATACGGTCTCGGTCACCTGTCCTTTTTTGTCGATCCGATATTCCACCTTGATGTACTCGGGCATCTGCACTCCACTCGCTGCTGCTCAACAACTGACTTTCTCCTACCCATTGTAGTTCTCGCTTTTTCCCCGCTCGATCTGGCTGGGCCGTATGGCTTCTGCTCGTCCCCCGTTTCCTCCTGCCAAAAGGGATCCTGGTATCCAGCGGGATCTGAGTTTGGGAGTAGGGGCGCTGCTGGGCGTTGTCCTGATCGGCACCCTTTGGTACCACGGGGTGGAGCAATGGCCTTGGGTGGAAGCTTTTTACATGAGCGTTATCACCCTAACTACTGTGGGCTTCATGGAGGTGCAGCCGCTGGGGGATCGGGGGCGCTTGTTCACGGTGGCCTTGATCCTGATGGGGGTCTTGAGCATCGGGTTCATGGTGAACCGCTTTACAGAGGCCCTCATCCAGGGGCATTTTCAGGAAGGGATCCGGCAGCGGAAGTGGAAGAAACAGATGGAAGCGCTGAACAACCACTACATCGTCTGCGGTTTTGGGCGCATTGGGCGACAGGTGGCCCAGGAGTTTCAGGCAGAGGGGGTGCCCTTTTTGGTGATCGATCAATCGGCCGAGGCAATTCAGGTGGCCCAAGAGCTGGGATATGTCGCTCTCCAGGGAGACAGCACTCTCGATGCCACCTTGCTGGCGGCGCGGGTGCAGCAGGCCGAGGGGTTGATTGCCGCCCTCTCCAGCGATGCCGAAAACCTCTATGTGGTGCTGTCGGCCCGCACCCTCAACCCTCGTATCCGCACCATTGCCCGCGCCAACACGGAAGAGGCTTTGCAAAAGCTGCAGCGAGCGGGCGTTGCCCACGCCATCTCTCCCTTCATCACCGGTGGAAAACGGATGGCAGCGGCTGCCCTGCGCCCCCGCGTGGTGGACTTTGTGGATGGGATCCTGTCGGGTCGAGATCGCACTTTTTACTTGGAAGAGTACGAGCTGGCGGCGCAAGAATGCCCCTATGTTGGCCAGACCCTGGGGAAAGCCAATCTAAGGGCGCGATCCGGCGCGTTGGTGGTGGCAATTCGGCGAGCCGATGGCCAGCTGATTGGCGGCCCCAGCGGTGACACCCTGTTGCAACCGGGGGATCTGCTGCTGTGTATGGGCACGGCCGAGCAGTTGCGCCGCCTGGGCCAGTTGCTCTATCCCCGCCCCTAGATGGGCTGGACAAGTCGGCTAGATACGCCTGAGGATGCTGGGGCCGTGGGAGTCGGTGCCGCAGGTTTTCAAAAGTCCGTAGGTCTCTGCCAGCTTTTCCCCAATCGCCGCCTCCTCTGGGCTGGGAGCCCAAATGTCGGGGTTTTTGTAGGCGTAGTAGACCTCAAGGCCATCCAGGCCCAACTCCACGGCTGCCGGCACCAGCTCTTCCGCAGGCAGCCAGTAGCGAAAGGGATGGGCCAACACCGCCAGGCCGCCTGCTGCTTGAATGGCCCCAATGGCCTCAGCGGCGGGCAGGCCGGGAACTTGCTCCCCCTGGATGTAGGGATCCAAAACAGGATCCGCCGGATCGAAGCCGTAGCCAAGAATATGCACCTCGCAGCCCAGCAGGTTGGCTGTAATCTCGATCCCCGTCCATAGCAGGGGGTCCTCGGGGCGATCCAGATAGGCTTGCGCTTGCTCGTAGCCCTTCAGGGTGTGGTGATCGGTGATGGCCAGGCCCTTGAGGCCGTGCCGGCGCGCCTGCTCCGCCAAGTCTGCCGGATCCATGCGCCCATCGGAGCAGCAGGTGTGCAGGTGAAAGTTGTACTGCAGCGGGCAGGAGAGAGGGCCGATCCCCTGCAGCACCCGCCGCAGCTCCGCCGCCGAGGCAGTTTGACAGGGATCCCGTTGCAAACTAACCAGCATGTCAACCCTTGGGTTGGGAACAGATAGCTCTCCAGAGCAGTCGACTCTGGAATTTTATCTTTTGTTAAGAACGCTCACCCATTCTAGCCAGGGCAAGGGAGGGGCGCCAGGTGTCAAGAACTACAGAATGGGCAAGGGATCCCTAGGGGCTTGCCAAGATCTCCTCGGCCGCCTTGATGGCCGCTCCAGGAGGGAAGTCGCCATAACCCAGCGTGTGCAGGGTCGACTCCAGGGCAGCCAGCGTGGTGAGAATGTCGCGGTCGCTCACAAAGCCCAGATGGCCGATGCGGAAGATCTTGCCCTTGAGGTGGTCTTGACCGGCAGCAAGGGCGATGTCGAAGCGTTTCTTCAGGGTGCTGCGGAGGGTATCGGCGTTGATCCCTTCAGGCGCCAGCACAGCAGTTACCGAGGGGCTGGCTGCCGACTCCGGGTTGACCAAAAGCTTCAGCCCCAGGGCCTTGACGCCGGCGCGGGTGGCCTGGGCCAAACGGGCGTGGCGGCGGCAGATGGCTTCCAACCCTTCGGCCCGCATCAGGCGCAGGGTTACCTGCAGGGCATAAAACAGGTTCACCGCGGGCGTAAAGGGAGTGGTGCCCTGGCGCAGGGCTTTTTGGGCCAGTTTAAAGCTCCAGTAGTACTTGGGAAAGCGAGAGCGCTCGGCAGCAGCCATGGCCCGCGGGCTCACCGCCACAAACCCCAGCCCGGGCGGGATCATGTAGCCTTTCTGGGATCCGGAGGCCACCACGTCTAGGCCCCACTCGTCCATAGGCACCGGCATGGCCCCCAAACTGGTGACCGCATCCACAATCACCAGGGCTTCTCCGTGCTCGCGGGCAGCAGCCGCGATAGCCTGCACATCGTTGGCTACGCCGCTGGAGGTTTCCGAGTGGGTGAGGATGACCGCCTTGATGGTCTTCTCCCGGTCGGCGGCCAGCTTTTCTTGGAAGACTTCGACAGGATAGGGCACGCCCCAGGGGGTCTCTATCCGCTCGCACTGCAGGCCAAACTGCTCCGACATCTCGGCCCAGCGCTCGCCAAACTTGCCGTTGACCCCCACCAAGACCCGCTCCCCGGGGCTGAGGGTGTTGAGGATCCCGGCTTCCATGGCCCCGGTGCCGCTGCAGGCAAAGACAAACACATCGGAGGTGGTCTGGTGCAGCCAGCGCAACCCCTCCGTCACCTCTTCCAGAATGGCGCTGAACTCTTGGCTGCGGTGCTCGATGGGCCCCCGCGCCATGGCCAGCAGCGCACTCTCGGGAACGGGAGTGGGGCCGGGGATCATCAACATCAACTTGTCTTTCATGCGGGTCCCGCTGGGGATGTCAGGTTTGAGAGGTGGCGGCCAGATTCGAACTGGCGCATAGAGGTTTTGCAGACCTCTGCCTTACCACTTGGCTACGCCACCCTACTCCTCAATCGGACAAAACATTGTATCCGAAAATGGGATCCCGCTTCCACTTGCTGCAGCCAACGGCAACAGCGCTCGGGTTCGCTAGGCATCGACAATAGCTTGGTAGCCCCGTACTTGAGTGCGGGGCGAAAAAGCCCTTGAGCCACTTTAGTTGCTTCATAGTTAGTACAGAGCTTCTCCAGGAAAACAACCTACTGCGGTGCAAAACCCGCGCGGCAATAACTAACCTGGAGGAACTTAAGTCCGAAGTAAGCAGAACTTTGAGGTTATGCCTCAAAGGACTGTCTAGGGGCGTCTTGACAGCGCCTTCGCGAGTCCATCTTGGGCTGCGTAAGAATCCGCTGGGTGGGAGTGTCAACTTCTTCTTGTACCCTCAGCAGGCGGGATCCCAGCAGCCGCTGCAGCCAGGGGGCGAGAAACTCGCGATTGGCCAACTGCTGCTGGGGATCCTGGGTTTCCAGAGGAAAGGGGGCAAGGGCCCGCAGGGCGGCGGTGGTAACACAGAACATGGCCTTTTGGAAGCTGAGGCAGATTTTCACCCGCAGGTCATCTTCCCCGCGCGGCTGGCGGCGGTAGTGCTCCCGCAAATAGCCAGGCAGGTGGCGCATCATATCCTGCATCAAGAGAGTAGGGGGGATCCCGGCGCTCCCCACCGGCAGCGGATCGGCATACAAAGCGCCGTAGGCGAAGTCCGCCTGCTCGGCCGGGATCTGGTGGGCCTGGGCATTGTAGGAGACGGTGCCCATGAAGGGAAAGGAGCGGAAAAACACAGCTTCCACGTAGGGCAGGGCCGTATCGGGCAGGAAGGTCAGCCCCGCCGACAGGGGGATGATCTCGTAGCGGCGGCCCCAGATGCAGGGGGCGTAGGTGATGGGCTTGTTGGCAGCTGCCACCAACCCCTGCTGAATGTGGGCTACTACGTCGGGAAGCGTGAGCTGCGGTTCGCTCTCGCGGCGCTTGGCCAAGGCCAGGAAGATATCGCTCATCACCCGCCAGAACTGGCCCAGGCCGCTGTACATGGCCAGCATGCGCACCTGTTCCAGCGCAAAGTCGGGGCAGAGGAAGTTGAGGCCCTGCAGAAGGGGGTTGAAGCGGAACTTGGCCCGGATGGCCACCTTGGCCCGCTCGACAAATTCGGGAGTATCCAGATAGCGATCGAGGCCTCCCCCTCCATGCCAGAGCATGGCTTTCATGCAGTATTCGGCAAACTCGTAGTTGATGCGGTCATGCCAGAGGTAGCGCAGCCATTTGCCCAGGGTGATTTCGCCGTTGAAGTACTTAAAAACTGGGAAGAGCTCCAAAAATTGGTGGTCGGCTATGAAGATCAAATTCTGGGAGTAGGCATCCAGCACCTGGCCGTAGCTGTGGAGGATGCCGATGACCTCCAGCCGGTTGCTGGAAGAATCCGGCACAAGGGCTCCCCCTGCTTCTAGGCGTTGGACGATGGGAGCCAGTCGCCGTTGCTCTAGAGGATCTAAGCCAGCCAGAAAGAAACAGGAAGGAGCGGGAACAAGGGTGGCCGTCATGGGAGAAGGAGGGGTTGAGACAACAACAAAAACTCAGTCGTATCACTAAATCGTCACAACGAAGAGAACCCAGGCTCGAAAGCAGTGGTCGGCCCGCCTGCTTCGGCAAGATTGAGGGCCGCCGGCTTGGCCAAATGGGCGGCGGTGGACTCCACCCAGTGGGTTGCCCAGGCAGGCTGGAGGCCAAGCACCACCACCAGCGAGGCCAAAACTACAGCAGGCAGGCGTTCTCCCGTGGCGCGTCGTTGCATGGCAATGGCCACTTCCGAGAGGCGCCCGAAAAAGACGCGGTTCACCATCAGCAAAAAGTAGGCCGCCGTCAATCCCGTCCCCACCATGCACAGCAACGTCTGCAGGGGGAAGACGGGGAAGCTGCCCCGAAAGAGGGTGAACTCGGCAATAAAGCCCACCAGGCCGGGCGTGCCGCCGCTGGCCATCACCCCCAACACCATCAAGCTGCCAACAAGTGGCAGGCCGCGTTCTGGGTTGAGCAATCCCCGCAGCCGCTTGAGATCCCGCGTGCCGGTGTTGGCGTAGACAGCACCCACCAGCAAAAACAGCAGCGAGGAAATCAGCCCATGGCTCACCATCTGGAAGACGGATCCCACCAAGGAGAGGGGGGTGGCCGCCGCCGTGCCCAGGAGAATGTAGCCCATGTGGGCAATGGAGCTGTAGGCCACCAGCTTTTTCATGTCTTGCTGCACCAAGGCGTTCAGGGATCCATACAGCACATTGGCCACCGCCCAACTGGCCAGCCACGGCCCGGCTTGCTCCCAGGCATCGGGCAAAAGCTGCAGGCCAAAGCGCACCAGGCCATAGGTGCCCAACTTGAGCAAGAGCCCCGCCAAGAGCACAGAAATGGGGGTGGAAGCCTCCACGTGGGCGTCCGGCAGCCAGGTGTGGAAGGGCACCAAGGGGATCTTGATGGCCAGCCCCAGCAGGATGGGAATGAGGATGAGAATCTGGGGCAGCAGCGGCAAGGGGTGGGCCTGCAAAACGGTGTAGGTAAAACTGTGGGCGTCGCTCAGCCAACTGAGGCCGAAAAAGCCAATCAGCAGAAGCACCCCCGAGAGGGCGGTGTAGACCAAAAACTTGGTGGCGGCATAGGTGCGCCGCGGCCCGCCCCAGATGGCAATCAGCAGATAAAGGGGAATTAGCTCGACTTCGTAGAACAAGAAAAACAGCAGCAAGTTCTGGGCCAGAAAAGCCCCCACAATGGCGGCTGCTAGCAGCAACACCAAGCTGTAGTAGAGGCGGGGCCGCTCCACCGGGCCGCTGGCCCAGAGGGCAATCAATACCAGCAAGCCGGTCATCACCACTAGCGGCAGGGAGATCCCGTCCACCCCCAGCTCGTAAACCAGGCCCAACTGCGGGATCCAGGCCATCTGTTCGGCCATCTGGATCCCTTGCGCTTGGGGATCAAACTGCAGCAGCAGCCCCAAGCTCAGCCCCAACCAAGCCAGGCCGAAGCCCAAGGCCAAACTTCGGTGCAGGCCCTTCCCCGCTTGCTCGGGGATCAGCCCCACCAGCAGGCCACCCAATAGGGGGATCCCGATTAGAAGGCTGAGCATGGTTCCTCCCGTCTCAATAGGCCAATCCCACCAGGGGCGAGCGCAGCAGCCAAGCGGTAACCACCACGACCCCGATGACAATGAGCAACACGTAGAGCTGCATCCGCCCCGACAGGGTGTACTTGAGGGCTTCGCCGCTAAACCAAAAAGCCAGGCTCACTCCGTTCACCAGGCCATCCACCCCGTTGCGATCCAGCCACTCCAGTCCGCGGGAAAGGGCGCCGACCGGCTGCACCACCAAAGCCTGGTAGAGCTGCCCGGTGTAGAAATCCTGCGCCAACAGATCCTGCAGCTCCGGCCAGGGTAGGCGCAGCCGCCGCCGGCCCCCCCAGTACAGCCAAGCACCAACACCGGCCCCCAGCAAACCCGAGGCCGCCAGCAGAGCCGCCATCTGCTGCAGCTCTGGGATCCAACCGGGATAAAGCCCCCAGCGCCAAAACAGCCAGGGCATGAGCAGGTTCTGCACCGTCAGAATGACCATGGGCAGGGCCATCGGCCAGCCCACCTCAGGGGCACGGCGCGTCTTGGGCTGCGGGGATCCCAAGAAGACCAGGCCAAACACCCGCGCCAGGTTCAAAGCCGTCAGCCCATTCATCAGCAGCAACACCCCCAACAGGGCCGGCTGCAGGGCGCTGTACACCAGCGCCAGGCGGATTAGGATCCAAAAGCACCCCAGGGGCAACAGGGCCACCATCCCCAGGGATCCCACAGCAAAGGCGGCCACCGTAGCCGGCATGCGGCCCCCTAGGCCCCCCAGCTCCGTCAGATCTTGGGTAGAAGTGGTGTAGATGAGGGATCCCACCCCCATAAACAGCAGCGCCTTGGCCAGGCCGTGCAGCAGCAGCAGCTCCAGCGCCAAATCCGGCTGCCCCGTCCCCACCGCCCCAAACACCAGGCCCAGGTAGGCGCTGGTGGAATAGGAGAAGGTGCGCTTGAGATCGATTTGCGCCAAGGCCACCAGGGATCCCCCTACGGCTGTGATGGTGCCGATGGCCACCAGCACCCCATCCGTGAAAGGGGAGAGGGCCAAGACTGGCTGCAGCTTGATGAGGACAAAAGCTCCAGCGGCCACCACTGCCGAGTTGCGCAGGATCGAAGCCGGGTTGGGCGCCTCCATGGCCTCATCCAGCCACAGGTGCAGCGGGAACTGGGCGCACTTGCCCAGCGGCCCGGCAATCAAAGCCAACCCCATCAAGGCCGCCCAAGTTGGATCCAAGCTGGCCGTAGCCGCCCAATCGCGCAGGCCGGAAAAGGTCAAGGAGCCGGAGAAATTGGAAACCGCCACCACCCCCATCAACAGCAGCAGGTCTCCCACCCGTTTGGTGAGAAAAGCATCCCGCGCCGCCGTGACCACCAGCGGCTGGGCGTACCAAAAGCCCACCAATAAGTAGGTGGAAAGCGTGAGCATCTCCAGCAGCGCGTAGCTGAGAAACAGCGAATCGCTGAGGGCGATCCCCGTCATCCCCCCCTCAAAAAAGCCCATCAGGGCGGCAAAGCGGCCCAACCCCCAATCCTTGTCCAGGTACCCCAGGGCGTAGATCTGGGCCAGCAAGCTCAAGCCGCTTACCCAGACCACCGCCCCCAGCGTCAGAGGCGAGACCTCCAAAGCCAGGGACAAGTCCAAATCGGCCACCCGAAACCAGAGGTAGTTCAGGAGCTGGGGATCCCGACCCCAAACTTGTCGCAACAGCCAAAAGCTATGAGCAAGGGCCGCAAAGGTCAGCAGGATATTGAGGTAGGCTGCCGGACGTGGGCCACTGCGCTTGATCCAGCCAGCGGCCCAAGGAAGAGCCAGCGCTGTCCCTACCCAGCCATAAAAGGGGAGACACCAGGCGCTCTCTGGCCCAATTGCCCAGTCTTCAAAACCCGCCATCTGCTGCTTGCAACAAGTAGTTAAGCATTTTTTAATGAACAGCTACAGTCCAATATACAATATAATATTAGGAGTTTTCCAGCGGCAGCGTCTCTCCCCACTTGGACACAGCTTCTGCCTCTGCCTAGGCAAGCAGGCGGCGCCCTTAGATTCTTTGAGCTCCCGGTTCTTTTGGACAGAAAATGGCGGCGCTCCGAATACCTTGCCCAGACCCCGGCTGGGGCTATCGCGGATTGGCGCCAGGGGGAGTGAGACCCCTCACCGATTGATTCTCCTCTTTAGGCTGGGCAGCCCTCCTGACCACAGCCAGGACTATCGCCTGCAAGCCGAGGTGTGGCACGAGGTGGAAGCTTGGGGATCCCCCTGGTGGCTGCAGTTGGATCCCCGCCATCAGAACCTCTGGGGTACTCCCGCCACAGCGCAGCTTGGCGGGATGGAGGATAGGCGGTGAGACGAAGGGGTTCAATGCCCCTGAGTCTCACAATCTGGGCGTTGCCTGCTGCTCGACATACTTCTTCAACTCCTCAAC
>NZ_AXUX01000001.1:3032061-3037260 GCF_002760475.1 Synechococcus sp. 63AY4M2
GGGCGGTGGGACTGCCGCTCTCTGGCTGTGGAGGATCCTGGTTTACCAGTCCGTTGAAGCAGCAACTCCGGGAAGTGATTCTCGGAAGCTCCCGTCTACAGCCCGTCAGGGCCTAGCGGGAGAGGATGTCACCTCACGGTGTTTTGAATCGAAATCCAACGGCCATCAGGTGGGTTCATCACAAGCGGTAGCCGCGGGGAGTGATCAGCCGGCTGCCGTAGCGAAAGGTCTGCGAGCTGCCGATCAAGACCAGGGTAAACATGTCCACCTGCTCAGGATCCAACTCCCCTAGCGTGGTGAGGTGGATGGCCTCGCCGGGACGGTAGAGGTTGCGGGCCACCGCCACCGGGGTGTGGGTGGGGCGGGCCCGGCGAAAGATCTGCAGCGCCTTGAGGAAGGGATCCAACCGCTGCCGCGAGCGGGGGTTATACAGGGCCACCACAAAGTCGGCCTGGGCAGCCGCCTGCAGGCGTTGCTCGATGGCCGGCCAGGGGGTGAGGCGATCCGAGAGGGAAATAGCGCAAAAATCCTGCATGAGAGGGGCTCCTAGGCGAGCGGCAGCAGCTTGAAGGGCGGAGATCCCCGGCAGCACCTCCAGGGAGGGGCGGATCCCATCCCAGCCGCTGCGGGCCAAGTACTCCAGCACCAGGCCGGCCATGCCGTAGATCCCCGCATCCCCCGAAGAGATCACCGCCACCTGCAGCCCCTGCTGGGCCAGGGCGATGGCGCGCTGCGCCCGCTGCACCTCCTGGGTGATGGGAAAGGCTTCGCAAATCTGGCCGGGGTGCAGGAGGGGCGCCACCAAGTCCAGGTAAAGCTGGTAGCCAATCACCACCTCGGCTTGGGCCAGGGCCAGGCGGGCGGCCAAGGTCAATTGGGCGGGATCCCCAGGGCCGATGCCAATTAGCCACAGGTGCCCGGCGCGAGGGGAATACTCGCGGGCGGCGCGGGCAATGGCCAGGGTACAAGCTCCCTCGCTTTCTGAGGTGAAGATCTGCTTGGGGCAGACAAGGGTGGCTCTCCCCTGGGCTGGATTGTCCTCTCCCGACCAGCGCTGGGCCGCCAAAAGAGCAGCCGCCTCCGCCACCGAAGGGGTGCCCACCGCCTGCCGCACCGCCTCTGAAGGGTGGGGAACCGGGATCCCTGCCAGGGCCGCGGCGGAGAAAAACTGGATGGGCCAGCCATGGGCCTGGGCCAGCTCCAAGAGCCCCGCCTCATCCCGTTTCAGCTCCAGAGTGGCCAAGCCGGCAACGGCCTCGAGGGCCAGCCCCTGGTTTTGCAACAGGCGCCGCAGGGATCCCTCCAGCCAGGCGCGGCTGGTGCCCCGCTCGCAGCCCACCCCCACCCACAGCACCCGCGGATGCCAGTGGACGGTGGGGATGTGGGGGCAAGGCGTTGTGTATTCCCCAATCCGGATCTGGGCCACTGCTTGGTCGGGAGCCGTAGTCAAAAGAGGATGATCCGCTGGCCAGGCCCGCTGCCAGAGCTGCGTGCCGCAGGTTTGCTCTACGGCCACCGGCTCTCCCCGCGTCAGGGCAGCAGCTACCCCGTTCCAATCGCCACTGCCCCGCCGCCAGCCGTAGGGATGCCCCAACACATCCACAGGCGGGATCCCCAGCCCTTCGGAGGCAGAGGTGAGGATCGGCTCGGCTCCCAAAGCAGCCGCCACCTGCCGCGCCAGCGCATCGGCCCCGCCCACATGTCCCCCGCAGAGGCTAATGGCCCAGCGGCCTGATTCATCCACCACCACCACCGCCGGATCCCGGTATTTGTCCTGCAAGAGGGGGGCAATTAGCCGCACCACCGACCCAACTGGCAAGATGAAAAGACAGCCCTGCACCTGGGGCCAAGTTTGGGCCACCGCTGCCGCCAGGGATCTGGGCGCTGTGGGATGGCTGGGATCCCCATAGGCTTGCCAGGGCCAAGGCAGCGGCTCTCCCTGTGGATTGGCTTTGCTCCAGCAGATCCACTCCTCTGGCAGCAGCGACAGCAGAGCCTGGGCCAAGCGGCGACCGCGCGGGGTGGGGGCAAACAGGGCAAGCTTCATCAGCCTAGGGATCCTATACTTGACTACAGAGCCACCCGCAAATGGACAAGCGCTAATGCCAACCCCCCTTGGACTGATGCTGCCGCTGATCCCCCTGGAGGTTTTGCTCTCCACGAAGGGGCTGATGTTTTTGCTGCTATCGGCCTACGGCGGGGCCATGTGGACGTTTCTGAGCGGCGCACCGCGGGTTTACACCATCATCGTGCCCGATCTGGAGCAGGCGCGAGGGTTTTACGAAAAGGTCTTGAGGCTGCCGGAGGCGGAGCTGCCGCTGCAGTACTACTACGGCTATGAGCAAAGCATGGTCGGCTCCAGCCTGGGATCTGCCTACTTCCCGGCGGATATTGGCCTCAGCTCCCGCCTTGATGCCAAAGCCCGCTCCACCTCGACACCTCTCGATACCGCTGGCCTCTGGTATCAGCTCTCCGACACCGTGCAACTGCACGTGATCCCCGGTACCACGGATCCCTACGGCAGTCTCTCCAGAACTCCCTTTGTACCTGCCTACGGGGCGGCAGCCGGTCGCAGCAGCGGCGTCCGCTATCGCCACACCACCTACGAACGGGAAGCCCTCAAAGCCCTCCTGAAGCGGATCAACAAGCAAGGGATCCGCAGCAGCGTCCGCTCCGAAAAGCCTTTTGTCTTCTGGGTGCGCGACCATCAAGGGCAGATCGTCGAATTTGCCGAAATAGGATGAGGGGATCCCCTAAGATTGTTGGGGAGGCAAAAAGTCGGCACCGGGGGGACGCCAACGGATGAAACAGATGCTGCTGCTGTTGCTGGGTTTGCTGTGGATTGGGGTGTGGGCTGGACAGCCGGCCATGGCTCTGTCGCGAGCCAAAGATCACCCAGCAGTTACTGTGCAATCTCAAGCCCAGCAATTTATCACCACCGAGTCGGGTCTGCAGTACTACGACCTTGTCGAAGGTACAGGGCCTTCACCTCAGCCGGGGCAAACGGTGGTGGTGAACTACGTGGGCAAGCTGCAGGATGGCACCGTCTTCGATAGCTCCTACAAGCGCAATCAACCTTTTACCTTCACCTACGGGGTAGGGCAGGTGATCCGTGGCTGGGAGGAAGGTCTGGCCACCATGCGGGTGGGTGGCAAGCGGTATTTGCGCATTCCGCCGGAGTTGGCCTATGGCAGCCGCGGCGCCGGCGGCGTGATCCCTCCCAACGCTACTCTCGATTTTGAAGTGGAGCTCCTGGCCATCCAGTAGGTTCTGGATATCCACCCCTAAGCTTGACTGGGGGTGGGGAAAGTCAAGGCAGGGAGATGGCATGGCGCTGCGGCAACTCCCTTCTACGCTACAAACCTGTCTCCGTCTGTGGGGCCCAATTTTCTCCCCAAAGCTCGCTTGCGCCGGCACTTCCGCCAAGTGCGGCAAGGGGTGGATCGCTCTCTGGTCGAGCAGAAGATAGTGGCTCATCTGGCCTCTCAGCCCCGGCTTTTGGCGGCCAAGACCATCCTGGCCTACGTGGCCTTCGGCTCCGAGGTGGACTTGGGATCCCTGTTCGCCCTTTTCCCTGAAAAGCGCTGGGGGATCCCTCGTTGCTTGCCGCAGCGGCAGTTGCGGTGGCACCGCTACCACCCAGCTGAGCTTGTTCCCAACCGCTGGGGGTTGCTGGAGCCCTCTCCCAGCAGCGAAGTCATCGATCCCGCCGAAGCCGAGTTAATCCTTGTGCCCGCCCTGGCCTGCGATCGGTGGGGAAGGCGTTTGGGCTATGGCGGCGGCTATTACGACCGCTTTTTGGCCTCGCTGCCGGATCCCGGCGTGCCCAAGTGGGGCATTGTCCCGCAGGCCTGCCTACTGGAGCAGCCTCTGCCTCAGGATCCCTGGGATCAGCGCTTGGACGGGATCCAGACCGAGGAGGGGTTTTACCGGGCGGGGGATCCCCTAGACTAGGGGAGATGGGCCTTGGAGAAAAAACATGAGCCAAGTTTGGAAGAAGGGGCTTCGCTCCCTCTGCTGGAGCCTGGGTTGTGCAGCTTTGGCGGCGCTCTTGCTGGGTTTTGGAGCCATCCCCCTGCAACTGAAGGATTTGCACCTCACCCCCTGTCCGGATACCCCCGAATACACCAACCTGGTTACCAGCAACGGCAACCCCATACCGGCCAGGTGCCTATTCATTGAAGGCACGGTGGTCAACCGCTCCAGAAATACTGTGCTGAATGCGGATGTCTTCGGTCGCCTTTACGATGCCAACGGCAATGAGGTTCTGCCGGAGCGCACCCGCCTGGGAGCCATCGAGGAGGTTCCCCCCGGCGAAAGCCCCTTCTCCATTCGCATCTCCGTGCCCGTGACCAGCCCGCTGCCTCTGACTATGGAGCAGTTCAAAGCCAGCGGCTTCAGCGGCACCGTGCGCCGTTAAAGCTGGCGGGTGAAGTCCACCTGGGCCGGGCGCCCCGGCAAATGGAGCTGGGCAACCACCGGCGGGGTTTGGGCGATCAGCCGTCCCCGACGGAAAACGTACAGGCAAGCCGGTTGCAGGCGAATGGCTTCGACAGCATCGGCAGCCTGGAGCACCACCAAGTCGGCATAGCAGCCGGGTTCTAGTCCGTAGCCTTCTAACCCCAGAATGCGGGCCGGGTTTTCCGTAACCGCCAAGAAACACTGCCGCATCTGCTCATAGCCTGTCAGTTGGGCAGCGTGGATCCCCATGTGGGCCACCTCCAGCATGTTGCCGCTGCCCAGGGGATACCAGGGATCCATCACACAGTCCTGGCCAAAAGCCACCGTCAGCCCGGCGGCCATCAGCTCTGGCACTCGCGTCAGTCCCCGCCGCTTGGGGTAGGTGTCCTGGCGGCCCTGCAGCACCAGGTTGACCAGCGGGTTGGCGACCACTCCCAGCTCTGCCTCGGCCATCAGAGGAATGAGTTTGCTCACGTAGGCGTTGTCCATTGAGTGCATCGAGGTGAGGTGGGAGGCCGTCACTCGACCCTGCAGGCCCAGCCGCAGCGTCTCATAGGCCAAGGTCTCGACGTGGCGGGAGAGGGGGTCGTCTGTTTCGTCGCAGTGCAGATCCACCCGGAGGCCCCGCGCCGCAGCAATCTCGCACAGAGCCCGCACTGAAGCAGCTCCTTCGGCCATTGTCCGCTCGAAGTGGGGGATCCCGCCCACCACCTCCACCCCTAGATCCAAGGCCTTCTC
>NZ_AXUX01000001.1:3038200-3038417 GCF_002760475.1 Synechococcus sp. 63AY4M2
GACTCTTTTCCGGATCCCTGTCAGGTCTTCCAGGGCGATAGCGCTGTTGGTAGCCTTTGCCCTAGAGACAATAGCTTTAGAGATGCGATGATTGACCCACGTTTGAAAGCGCCTCTCCTTGCCAGACAGCCGTTGCAGCAGTTGACGGCATCTGCGCCGCGAACTGCGTGTGCCCTTACTGGCTTTGCGTTGGAGTACCGCCCTCAACCGGGAGTAG
>NZ_AXUX01000001.1:3039156-3047324 GCF_002760475.1 Synechococcus sp. 63AY4M2
ACCAGTTGATTGGGTTATTGCTCACTTTATAAAAGAGGGCTGTAGTCCCCAACAGCATCCGGTTGTGCAAGATATCAACCAAGTAGTCAGAGGGATAATCTATCGAGAGCTGATTTGAGAGGACTTGGCCCTTACATCCATTCCAACCGTCAGCGAAACTTCGTTGTCCATTACAAACAAGCTCCTTCTCAAAAAATTGTATTTCAGGATACATATTTTCAGGGATCTCCCCCTTAGGATAAGCCGAGCAGTAACCCGATCTCGAAGTAACCTCAACAGAAGCGACTATGGCACGTTTAGAACTCTCCCGGCGGGACTTCTGCCTGCGTTCTGGGGCTTTTGTGGCTGGCCTGATGGGGAGCCGCTGGTTGGTTCGCGATGCCGCGGTGGCTCAAGGAACCAAGCTGAAGGTGGCCGGGGTTTATACGGTTCCCATTGAGCAGCAGTGGGTGAGCCGGATCCATAAAGCGTTGATGGCTGCCCAGAAGCGGGGGGATATTGACTACACCTGGTCAGAGTCAGTTTCCAACACCGACTATCCACGGGTGCTGCGTCAGTATGCCGAGAGCGGCGTCCAACTGCTGGTGGGTGAGGTCTTTGGGGTGGAGCGGGAAGCGCGGGAAGTAGCCAAAGACTATCCCAAGGTCAGCTTTTTGATGGGATCCAGCCTCAAGCCGGATCCTGCCCTGAGCAATTTTGCCGTGTTTGACAACTACATCCACGAGCCTTCCTATCTGACGGGAATGGTGGCCGGGGGGCTGACCCGCTCCAAAATCATCGGCATGGTGGGGGGCTATCCCATTCCAGAAGTGAACCGCCTCATGAATGCTTTTATGGCAGGGGCGAGGGAACTGCAGCCGGAGGTGAAGTTTTTGGTCACCTTTATCGGCAGTTGGTTTGATCCCCCCAAAGCCAAAGAGGCGGCTTTTGCCCAAATTGATGCCGGCGCAGATATCCTTTACGCGGAGCGGTTTGGGGTATCTGATGCCGCCAAAGAGAGGGGCGTTTTGGCCATCGGCAATGTGATCGATACCCAGCCGGACTACCCGGAAACGGTGGTGGTCAGCGCCCTGTGGCACATGGAACCCACCATCGACAGAGCCATTGCCGCGGTGAAGGCCGGAGAGTTTAAGGCAGAGGACTACGGGATCTACAGCATGATGAAATATGGGGGATCCAGCCTCTCCGACTGGGGAACCTTTGCCGACAAGGTTCCGGCTGAACTGAAAGCTAAGGTGATGCAGAGGCAGGCAGAGATTCTGGCAGGGTCTTTTGTTGTAGCCATCGATGACAGCGAACCCAAGTCCACCCTCTGAAGCGCCTTTGGCCTTGAAGGTGGTGGGCATTACTAAGCGCTTTGGTGCTCTGCTGGCCAACGACCAGATTGATCTTGAGCTGCGGGCCGGGGAGATTCTGGCCATCTTGGGGGAAAATGGGGCGGGCAAAACGACACTGATGAACATCCTGTTTGGGCACTACGTTCCCGATCAGGGTCAGGTGTGGGTGTTTGGTCGGCCCCTCAAGCTGGGATCCCCGGCGGCTGCCCTGGCGGCAGGGATAGGCATGGTGCATCAGCATGTGGTCTTGGCCGATAATCTATCGGTGCTGGACAACATTCTGCTGGGCACTCAGCCCCTGTGGCACCTGTGGTCTCGGCGGCGAGAGGGACGGCGGCGCATCCAAAAGCTAGCTGAGGAATTGGGGTTGGCCGTGGATCCCGATGCTCTGGTGGGATCTCTAACCTTGGGGGAGCGGCAGCGGGTGGAGATCCTCAAGGTGCTGTATCGAGGGGCGCGGATCCTGATTTTGGATGAGCCTACGGCGGTGTTGACCCCACCGGAAATTGAGCCGTTTTTTCACACCCTACGGCAGATGGCCGGTCGCGGGCTGGGGATCCTGCTGATTTCCCACAAGCTCCAGGAGGTGATGCGCATCAGTGACCGGGTGATGGTGCTGCGCTCAGGGCGGGTGGTGATGACGGGCAAGACGGCTGAGATCCATCCCACAGCTCTGGCGGAAGCGATGGTGGGGCAGCGGTTGGCGGCGGTGGTCAAAGCCCCTTTGTCTCCGGGGGAGACGGTCTTAGAGTTGCAGCAGGTCTCCTGTCGGGCAGGGCAGCAGCATCTGGAGCAGGTTTCTTTGACGGTGCGGCGTCACGAAATCGTGGGTATTGCCGGGGTGGCGGGCAATGGGCAGGCCGTTCTGGCAGATCTGGTCTGTGGGGTGATCCGGCCCCACCAAGGTCATCTCCATCTGCATGGCCGAGTCCTGCGGCTGATCTCTCCTGCTGAGATGGTGCGGCAAGGCATGGCCCGGATCCCAGAAGACCGCCACAAAACTGGGCTGATTGGTTCCCTTAGCCTATGGGAAAACTGGGTCATCGAGCGCTATCGGGATCCCGAATTCTCGCGGTGGGGGATCCTGCGTCACCGCCAAATCTATCAGCAGGCCCACACCTGGCTACAGACCTACGATGTGCGGGGACTCCAGAGTGGGGATCCGCGGCAGGCGCTCCAGATGCCAGTGCAACTGCTGTCCGGCGGAAATATGCAAAAAGTGATCCTCTCGCGGGAGCTGTGTCGGGATCCCCAGGTGATTGTGGCTCACCAACCGACGCGGGGACTGGATCTGGGGGCTGTGGCTTACGTGCATGCCCAACTGCTGGCAGCAGCCCGGGCTGGAGCCGGGATCCTGCTCATTTCTGAAGACTTGGATGAATTGCTGAGTTTGGCCGATCGGGTGGCGGTGCTCTATCGCGGTCGGCTTTCCCCAGCAATCCCAACCCAAACCACAACGGTGACCGCCTTGGGGTTGCGTATGGCCGGGCAGGAGGTGGCCGATGCGTGTTGAACCTCGTTCCACTGTGCCCCTTTGGCTGATCCTGAGTGCGCCGATGGCAGCCATTGTCCTGGCTTTCCTCTCCTGTAGCCTGCTGATCCTGTGGACGGGATCCCCGGTTTTGGCAGCCTATGGAGCTTTGCTGCGGGGAGCGGTGGGATCCCCCTTTGCCCTGAGCGAAACTTTGACGCGGGCCATTCCCCTGATCCTGACGGGATTGGCGGTGGCGGTGTGTTTTCGGGCCAAGTTGTGGAACATCGGTGCGGAAGGCCAGTTTTATGGTGGGGCTCTGGCTGCCAGCCTCTTGGGCACCGCTGGGCTTTCGCTGCCGCGCCCGTGGTTGGTGCTGGTGCTGCTGCTGGCGGGCTGGATTGCCGGAGGGCTGTTGCTGTGGATCCCGGCCTGGCTCAAGACTCAGTTCCAGGTGGACGAAGTGGTGACCACCTTGCTGCTCAATTTTGTCATTCTTCTCGGGATTAGCTATCTCCTGGAAGGCCCCCTCAAAGATCCTCTGGCTCTCGGTTGGCCCCAAGGTCGTGCCCTGGCGGAGAGTGCTCTTCTGCCGCGGCTGATTCCCCGCAGTCGTCTCCACGCTGGTTTAATCATCGCCCTGCTTGCTGCCCTGGGGGTGTGGGGGCTGGAGCAGTTCACCGTTTGGGGCTTAGAAATGCGAGCCGTAGGCGCCAACCCAGAAGCGGCCAGGTTCCTCGGCATCCCAGTCCGGAGAGTTATTTTATATACCTCATTGTTGGGAGGTGGGCTGGCAGGCTTGGCGGGAGCTTGTGAACTCCTCGGGCTCAAGGGCTATCTCACCTTGGATTTATCCCCTGGCTTTGGCTACACCGGCATTGTTGTTGCCCTGTTGGCCCAACTGCATCCCTTGGGAGTGGTGGGGGCCGCAGTTTTCATTGCCGGGGTTTATGTGGGAGCCGATACCATGGGGCGTAGCTTGGGCGTTCCCACCTATCTTGCCGATGTCATTGTTGCTGCTGCCCTGCTGTGGATGTTGGTCTGCATGGGATTGGCCCGTTATCGTCTGCGCTGGGACTGAGCACCCGTGTCTGCACTCCTGAGTCTAATCAGCTTAATCAGCACCACCAGCTTCTGGGTGGCCACCCTGCGCATTGCCACTCCCTTGCTCTTTGGCACTTTGGGCGAAGTCCTCTGTGAGCGGGCCGGCGTTCTCAATCTGGGCATCGAAGGGATCATGACCCTGGGGGCCATGACCGGTTGGCTGGTGGTCTATCAGGGAGCTGGATTGTGGTGGGGCGTAGCCTTTGCTGCCACCCTAGGTGCCGGCGTGGGCTTGATTCATAGCCTGTTGACGGTCCGCCTTGGAGTTTCCCAGCACGTCACCGGCATCGGCATCACCCTCTTGACCATTAATGCCGCCTATTTTGTCTATCGCATGGCCCTGCCCCAGGTCACCTCTCCTCCCAAAATCGTCCCCTTCAGCCCTTGGCCGATCCCCGGTCTCTCCAGCCTGCCCTTTCTGGGAGAAACCCTGTTTACCCAGCCGCCCCTCACCTACCTCAGCCTTCTCCTGGTGCCCCTCATGGCCTACATCCTCTACCGAACTCCGCTGGGCCTGGCCGTGCGCATGGTTGGGGAAAATCCCCAGGCTGCCGCTTCCCAGGGGATCCCGGTCTATGCCGTTCGCACCGGGGCCGTGATGGTGGGCAGCGCTCTCATGGCGGTGGCCGGCGCTTTTTTAACCCTCTCTGCGTTCGATGCGTTTTTCTTCAATATCGTCAATGGACGGGGGTGGATTTGCATTGCCCTGGTGGTTTTTGCCGCTTGGGATCCCTGGCGAGCCTTAGGAGGAGCGTTGCTGTTTGCCGGGTTTGATGCTTTGCAATTGCGCCTTCAGCAGCTTTGGGGTAGCCGGATCCCCTATCAGTTTTTCTTAATGTTGCCCTATCTGCTCAGTATTGTGGCGTTGATTTTGGTCTCTCGCCATGCCAAAGCGCCCCGCGCCCTTTTGATCCCCTTTCGCCCTGAAGAACGGATTTGACTACTGGACTTTCAAGAAGCCGAAAATTACTCCCATTGAGCCTTTGCCCTTGCCCCAGAAGCCTGTATGTCTTACGCCAAGACGATTGTCTGTTTCGCCAACTCCAGAAAAATGGCCGGTCGCTGTATTGCCGGCAAGGAATGGCAGAACGGAGAGCCAGGGGAATGGGTGCGTCCTGTCAGCAGCCGCCCGTCACATGAGGTCTCTGAACATGAGAGGTACTACGAGAGCGGTGGCGACCCAGAACTTCTTGATATTCTCTGTGTCTCTTGTGATACACCTCAGCCACTACCTCACCAGAAGGAGAACCACGTTATCAATCCAAAGCACCGCTGGAAAAAAGTTGGCCACCTGCCTTGGGAGGATATCAACAGTTGGCTAGACAACCCTGAGAATCTCTGGGGCACTGGCGAGAGCAGCTATGCTGGGTGGAACAACCGGTTAAGTGTCGGGCGAGAAAGCGGAGTTTCTCTTTACCTTGTACCGGTCGAGCATTTGCGTCTGTTGGTTACAAGGCACCAGGATACCCGAATTCTAAGCGTAGAGTACGCGGCGAGTTTGTATACAAGGGAGTAAAATACTGCATGGATGTTACCGATCCTGTGATTGAACGGGATTTCCTAATGGGCGAAGACGGTCAATATGACATCCCCGATCCGGTGCTGTGTGTTAGCCTTAGCGATCCCTACTTGGGCTATTACTACAAGCTGATAGCGGCTGTTCTCTACTCAGGTCGACTCATATGAAATCAGAGATCTACACGATTGGTCACTCAAACCACGAGATTGATTTTTTCATAGACTTACTGCGCCAGTACAACATCACCGGTATTGGCGACGTTCGCTCACGTCCATATAGCCTTTACGTCCCTCAATATTCACAAGAAAAGTTGAAAAGTGCTTTAGCGGCAGCAGGTATTGCTTACGTCTTTCTGGGCAAAGAATTGGGAGGACGTAGCGAAAATCCGAGCTGCTATGATCAGGGTAGGATTCAGTATGAACGACTGGCAAATGAGCCAGCCTTCCTCGAAGGGATCGACCGTCTGATCCAAGGTTCTAGTCGGTATCGGATCGCACTGATGTGTGCTGAGAAAGACCCTATTGAATGTCATAGATCGTTGCTGGTGGCGCGTAAACTTTTTCAAAGTGGGATTCCGGTCAACCACATCTTGGCCAATGGCTCTTTGGAGACTCATGAGGCTCTAGAATCTCGTCTTCTTGCCCTTTGCAAACTTCCAGAGGGGGACTTGTTTAGAAGTCGGGAAGAGTGTATAGCCGAAGCCTGTCTCATTCAAGGCAGGCGTGTCGCCTATCGAGATGAGAAAATGTCAAAAAGTGATGAGCGGAGCGCGAGGCCATGAAGATATTTACAATAGGGTTCACGAAGAAAAGTGCAGAGCAATTTTTTAATCGCTTAAAACAGCCTGGTCTGGTTCGAGTTGTTGATACTCGACTTAATAACACCTCGCAACTGGCGGGATTCACGAAAAAGAATGACCTAGAGTTCTTCCTTCATGAGATCTGTAAGCTTGGATACATTCATTTGCCAGAATTGGCACCGACCCAAGAAATTCTTGATGCTTATAAAGCTAGTGGTGACTGGTCTAATTATGAGAGACAGTTTTTGTCGTTGATGGCCGAGCGTCGTATCGAAGATCAAGTGGATAAAAGTATTCTCGATGGAGGATGTCTGCTTTGTAGTGAAGCTACTCCTGAGCACTGTCATCGTAGGCTGGTTGCTGAATATTTGCACAGAAAATGGGGTGATGTTGAAATCGTGCATCTATAAAAACCAAGAGCTAGCACTACGGCTTTTTCCGATTTATGCAGCTACTCCGAGTTGCAGCAGGATTCCGGCAACACGGAGCGAAAGGGATGCCCAACCGATTTGGAAACTCTCTCACCGACAGCAAGCTCAATACAGGGATCCCCGCTTGGGCAGATCCAACACTGGGCCAGTGTTTGCCGCCGTTGCTTTTGGATCCCAAGTTCCTGCTGTCAGCTAGCGTGTATGGTAGATGAAAGCTTGTTTTTGGGTCTTTCCCCGTCCCCATGCCCAGGGCTAGCACCTCTCGCCATCAGACCGACCCCCGCTTCAGCTCTGCTATCGCTACGCGAGGCTTTCGCGAACAGGCCAAAGGGTTAAAGCCCCACCAACAAAAGCAACTGCAACGGCTTTACCAACTGCGCCTACCCCCCGACCGCTTGGTGACGGTGGAGTTTGCCCAACGGCTGGGATCCCTGACCCAAGAGTTGGAAGGCCGGCCCATCAGCGTTTACCTCAACCGGCGCGGCCAGGTGATCCGCGTAGGGGTGGGATCCCCTTTTGAAACCCAGATTCCCGCTTGGGAATTGCCCCGCCAGGGGGCCGAGCGCCTATCCGGGATCCGCTGCATCACCACCCAAATGGGGGAGGGGGGCCCCGGTCAAAAAGCACTGACGGCCATGGCTTTGCAGCGTTTGGATGCCCTCATCACCCTTTCCGTGTCCAAGTCAGGAGGGCACCGACGCCGGGGAGGAGCGGCTACGGGCTTTGTTCACCGGGCCTATCTGGCCCATCTGCTGCCGGAGGGAGAGCGCCGTTGGCAGGTTTCTGAGCCTTTGCCTTTGGGGATCCTGGCAGAACAGGATCTGCAGGAGCTGGTGGCGGAGCTAGAAGATGGCTTTCGGCGCCAAGTGACCGCCCGCCAGGTGGATCTGGATCAGGATCGGGCCATCCTGGTGGGGCTGCAGGAGTCCGGGCAGAGCTACGAGGATCTCATGGATGGGTTGGCGGAGCTGGGCCGCCTGGTGGAAAGCGCCGGCGGTCAGGTGCTGCAAGCCCTCTGGCAACGGCGGGAGGGACCCAACTCGGCCACGGTAATCGGCTCCGGTAAGGTGCAAGAGCTGGCGCTGCTGGTCCAGGATCTGGGCGCTAACTTGGTGGTGTTCGACCGGGAACTCACCCACAGCCAGGTGCGCACCTTGGAAGAGGCGGTGGGGGTGCGGGTGGTGGATCGCAGCGAGGTGATCTTGGATATTTTTGCCCAGCGGGCCAGAACCCGGGCCGGAAAATTGCAGGTGGAGCTGGCGCAACTGCAGTATTTGCTGCCTCGCCTGGCCGGTCGCGGTCGCACCATGTCTCGGCTAGGTGGGGGCATCGGCGCCCGTGGCCCTGGGGAAACCCAACTGGAAATGGAGCGGCGGGCCATCCAGCGGCGCATCAGCAAGCTGCGGCAAGAGTTGGACGAGTGGCTGTACAACGGCGGCCCCTACCAGCTGATTGTGCTGCACTTTTTGATTGGGGTGTTCTGCTACATGGGCCGGGAGTGGGAGCT
>NZ_AXUX01000001.1:3079879-3083974 GCF_002760475.1 Synechococcus sp. 63AY4M2
TGGAGTATCGCGGCTACGATTCCGCCGGCATTGCCACCGTGGATCCAGAAGAGGGCTTGAGGATTGTGCGGGCCACCGGCAAGCTGCACAACCTGCTGGTGAAGCTCACGGCCAACATGCCCACGGCCAAGGTGGGGATTGGCCACACCCGCTGGGCCACCCACGGCGGTATCAGCGAAGAAAATGCCCACCCCCACTGCGACGCGCGCGGGCGCATCGTGGTCATCCAAAACGGCATTGTGGAGAACTACCTGGAGCTGAAGGAGCACCTGCTGCAGCGCGGGATCCCTTTTCGCTCCCAAACCGATACCGAGGTGATCGCCCACCTGCTGGGCCTGTACACGGAGGAGCTGGGCTGCTTTGAGGCAGCTTTTGCCAAAGTCATGGGACAACTGCGGGGAGGCAATGCCGTGGTGGCCTTGGATCGGGAGGCGCCGGATCGGCTGATTGCCGCCCGCCTGGGCAATGCCGGGGCTGTGGTGATTGGGGAGGGGGAAGGGGAAAATTTTGTGGCCTCGGATCTGCCCGCCATCGTCCGCCACACCCGCAGGGTGGTGTTTCTGGAAGATGGGGAGATGGCCATCCTCACCGACTCCAGCGTGCGCTACCTGCGCATTACCGGCGAAGAGCTGCGCAAGACTCCCATCACCGTAGCCTGGGATCCCGTCTCGGCGGCCAAGGGGGGCTACAAGCACTTCATGCAAAAGGAGATCTACGAGCAGCCGCGCACCACCACCGATACGCTGCGGGGGCGGGTGGATCTGGAAGGGGGGCGGGTGACGCTGGAGGGGCTGGCGCTAACAGAAGCGCAACTGGCCCAGATAGAGCAGATCCACGCCGTGGCCTGCGGCACCGCCTGGCACGCCTGCCTGGTGCTCAAGTATTTCATCGAGAGCCTGGCCCGCATCCCGGTGCAGGTGGACTATGCTTCCGAGTTTCGCTACCGCCAGCCGGTGCTGCGTCCCCACAGCCTGCTGGTGGCCCTCACCCAGTCCGGTGAGACGGTGGATACGCTGGCGGCCATGAGCGAGGCCCGCACTCAGGGGATCCCCACCCTGGCCATCGTCAACGCCATCGGATCCCAGGCCACTCGTCTGGCGGATGCCGGGGTGATCTACATCCACGCCGGGCCGGAGATCGCCGTCGCCTCCACCAAGGTGTTTACCGGCATGCTGGTGGCAGGATACCTGCTGGCCCTGCAACTGGCCCAGGCCAAAGGGATCCTCAGCCCGGCCCAGATCCGATCCCACCTGCAAGCTTTAATCGAGCTGCCGGGCAAGATCAGCCTGTTGTTGAAAGACGCCGCCCTCTACGAGCAGTTGGCGGAGCAGTACCACCACGTCACCGACATGCTCTACCTGGGCCGCTGGGTCAACGCCCCCATAGCCCTGGAGGGGGCCTTAAAAATGAAAGAGGTCAGCTACATCCACGCCGAGGGCTACCCAGCAGGGGAGATGAAGCATGGCCCCATTGCCCTCATCGACGAGCGCATGCCGGTGGTGTGTATTGCCACCCGCGATCCCGTCTACGAAAAAATGCTCTCCAACATCGAGCAGGTGCGGGCGCGGGGCGGGCGAGTCATTGCCCTGATCAATCCGGAAGATACCCAGGTCCGGGAAAAAGCCGACCACGTCATCGAGGTGCCCAGCACCACACCTCTGCTGTCGGCGGTTTTGAACGTCATCCCCCTGCAGCTGTTTGCCTACGCCATGGCGCTGCGCCGCGGGGCCGATGTGGATCAGCCCCGCAACCTGGCCAAGTCGGTAACCGTCGAGTAGCGTCTGCCAACCTTGTCACCGCCGGCCTCTGGCTTTTGCAAAATCGGGCAGATCACGTCCTCCTGGGCCGTCGGTTCCGCTGGGATCCGCCAATCGGAAAGGAGGCTTTCAATTTGGCCTTTTAGAGTTTGCAATTCGGCCATGCGCTCTTCGATTTGCCACAGCTTCTCCTGCAGGTGTTGGCGGATTTCTGGGCAGGGCTGCTCCCCCCGGTCGTACAACTGCAGGATCTGGCGAATTTCCTCCAAGCTCAGGCCCAGGCTTTGGCAGCGGCGAATGAAAGCCAGCCGCCCCAGCACTGCCGGATGGAAGAGGCGATAGCTGGACTCCGACCGCTGCACCGTTGGCTTCAGCAGGCCCAGCGACTCGTAGTAGCGCACCGTGCGCACCGGCAACCCCGCCACCGCCGCCACCTGGCTAATTCTCAAGCTGCCCAATGCGCCATCGGCAACTGCAGGACTGAACATAGCACCACCAGCTCCCCAAGAGCTTCAGCTTAACAAAGCCAGCCCCGCAGCCGGATCCCCTGCCAAGAAAAGCGGGGATCCCTCAGCTTTTGTGGCCCATCTCGGCGGCTTGGATCAAGGCCCTGGCCCGCTGTTGATCCAACTTGGCCTGCAGGCGCTCTTGCTTGTCGCTGCTGGTGTTCAAAACTTGGCTCGCTTTGTCCAAGAGGGCCTGAGCTGCGGCCTTATCCACTTTTTCTCCCCGCTCGGCGCGGTTGACCAGAACGGTTACCTCGTTATTTTCCACTTCCGCAAACCCGCCCATCACGGCAATGGCCGACCACTTGCCACCGGCCTTGACCCGCATCACGCCGTTGCCGATGGCCGTCAAGAGAGGGGCGTGGTTGGTGAGGATGCCCAACTGACCTGAGGTAGCCGGGAGGATCACTTCCTCGGCGGGGGCATCCCAAACCGTGCGGTCGGGGGTGATCACGCGAACCATCAGCGTCACAGCAGGTCTCCTGAAGGGTTGAGCTTGGCACTTCTATCCTACCGGATCGCGGTTGCTCTCGGTTCTGCCCCTCTGCGTGGCGAGACTTAACCTGGGCATAACCTCTCCTTTACTTCCGTCGAAGAGGCAAGCGGTAAGGTGTTGTCGGGAACACTTGTCCTCTACCCCAACTCAGCCGCGAAGCCAACCCCATGCTGTTATTGGTAGGGGAAAGCCCAACGACCAGTGTGCCCAGTTTGCCCTAGCGGAGCTAGCCTATGCCTGAAACGATGCCCGGCCATTTTGCTGCCGGCCTGCCTACACGGGAGCGGCAATTGCTAGAAGACCTCTACCGAGGCCGCAGTTTATCTCCCTACAGTCCCGGCCAGGTCATCCCTTTGTTTCCCGAGGAGTGGGTGATCGTCTGTCGGGGTGTGGTGCAATTGACTACCCTCTATCCCAATGGCGGCGAGGCGCTGTTGGGATTTGCTGGCCCCTCCATGCCCCTGGGATCCCCGCTGACAATGTTGGATCCCTACCAAGCCAAGGCGTTGACGGCGGTTGACGTGTTGCGGCTGCCGGCAGCCGAGGTGGAAGCCTCAGCAACCCTGAGCCAGGGGCTGCTCAAGCAGTTGGTGCGGCGGTTGCGCCAAACCGAAGCGCTGCTGGCCTTGGCCGGGCGGCGGCGGGTGGAGGATCGGCTGCGCCAGTTGCTCTCCCTATTGGCGGTGGAGTTGGGATCCCCAATGGCGACGGGGGTGCGCCTGCAGGTGCGCCTCACCCACCAAGACTTGGCCAATGCCATCGGCACTACCCGCGTCACCATCACCCGTCTTTTGAACCGTTTCCGCCAGCAGGGCTGGATCGCGGTGGACAAAAACCGCCATCTCATCATCAAGCTGGCCCAAACGCCCTGACGGCTTTAAGCCTGGCGTTGGAGCTGTTGGAGGAGCCAGTTGGCGGCGGCGGTGTTGGTCTCGCTGGCCAGGCGTTCCAGCGCCTGCTCAAGCAGAGCTATCTGCAGGCCCGCCAGCACCTCTGACTGGGCAATGGCCCGATAGCGCCTGTCCTTGGCCAGGGCAAAGGCAAAAACACGCCGCCCCTTGACATCGATGACCCAGTACTCAGGAATGCCCAGGCTGGCGTAGAGCTGCTTTTGCTCGTCTAGGTCAAGAGCCAGGGTGGTGTCGGCAATTTCGCCCACCAGGTCGGGAGGTCTTTGGAAACGCAAATCAATCCGCCGCGGCTCGCCGGCTTGGTATTTGGGGATGTTCTCCCCTTTGTAGAGCACTAGGTCAGGGGCGCAGGCGTGGGTTTCTGGGTACTCAATCAGACAGCGACCATAGGACTGCAGCGGCACATCCGGGTGCAAAAAGGCCCA
>NZ_AXUX01000003.1:0-1554 GCF_002760475.1 Synechococcus sp. 63AY4M2
TACGCAGCAGCTCCAGCCACTCACCCATCAGGGCGACTTGGCTAGCAGTAGGGCGCAAGCGGTACTGGTAAGCGGTTCTCATGATGAATGCATTGTACCTGTTGAACGCTCCCGCCTCTCATCCCGACTCTGACCGGCCCGCCCCCCCTATATCCCCCCGTATACGGGGGGACTGGGGGGCTGGGGGACTGGGATATAGGGGGGTACAGAGCGGGGCTTCCAGGACTACGTCCCGCTAGCGCGAACGGCGGATTAGCTAAAACTTGGCGCAACGTTTTCCCGGCGTCTCCCCTCGCCGCATCCCACCCTAGGTGAAGGTCTTCGGAAAACCTGTCTCCAAAGTCCTTAGGGATCCCCCCCTTTCCCCTACACTCAAGAGGGAGCTACCCTTAAGTTGGGAAATCGTCCAGATGGGCTATCGCCGCCGCGATTGGTTGGCCTACTGGCTGCTCAAGTGGCTGGTGGTCAACCCTTTATTTCGGGGACTGTATTTTGGCCGCACCTATGGCCAGGAAAACGTGCCGCGCCACGGATCCCTGATCATCGTCAGCAACCACGCCAGCCACTTGGATCCGCCGCTGGTGGCCAATGCGGTGCGCCGCCCGGTAGCCTTCATGGCCAAAGAAGAGCTGTTCCAGGTGCCGGTGCTGAAGCAGGTGATCCGGCTCTACGGGGCTTACCCGGTCAAAAGGGGAGGTGCGGATCGCAGCGCCTTGCGGGCCACAGAGGCAGCCCTGGCCCAGGGCTGGGCGGTAGGGATCTTTCTCAACGGCACCCGCACCCCCGATGGCCGCATCCCCCAGCCTCACCTGGGGGCAGCCTTGGTGGCAGCGCGCACCCAGACACCCTTGCTCCCCGTAGCCCTCTGGGGCACCGAGAAGGTGCTGCCCAAGGGATCCCGCTGGCCGCGCTTGTTTTGCCCCATCACGGTGCGCATCGGCAGGCTGATCCCCCCGCCGGCTTCCAGCGACAAAGCTGAGCTGCAGCAGGCAACCGCGGCCTGCGTGGAGGCCATCCATGCCCTCCTGGATCAGGGGCGCTGAGGGGCAATCAGAGTATCTTGAGCAACCAGATACTCGGCCACCGGCTTTCCCCCCAAGATGTGCTCTTGCAGCACCCGCTCTATCACCGGCGGCGTGGCCGAGTGGTACCAGAACCCGCCGGGGTACACCAACAACACCGGCCCAGGAACACCGTAGTTGCAGGCCCGCAGACAATTGGCCTTGGTGCGGTTGACGCGCAGAGGGCCCACGCCCGCCAGCTCCAGGTTCAACTGCTGGATCCGCAGCCTCAGGTATTCCCAGGCTTCCAGCCCCACCGCCTTTTCACAGCACTTGGGCTTGGTCTGGTCGGCGCAGAGGAACAGATGCCAATGGTAAGACGGAATCGGATCCGGCTGAGGTTCTGCAGATGGGCTTGCCGGCGTGGGAAGGGGAGCGGAAAGCTGGGTCATGTGAGGATCCGTGTCTGATACATTTACGCTGAACACTGCTGAGCATTACTGCTCAGCGGTGAAGCGATAGCATTCTGTCCGTTTCCGTTGTCACTACGCGA